>CAWJEV010000003.1:0-217215 GCA_963842005.1 uncultured Solirubrobacterales bacterium
GGCAGGCACAGACACCGAGGGCGATCGCGAGCATCGTCTTGCCGGTCCCGGGCGAGTGGGCGTCGAACTACTCATGTTGTTGATGTTCTGCCGGAGCGGGTGCGGCTGGTGGATGCGCCGGGCGAGTTGCGGGATGTCGAGCTTGAGGTGCTCGGGTGGCGGACGGAGGAGGGCGAGACGGCGCTGATCTGCCGGTTGGTGGACGGCAGCTCGGGCACGATCCCGGCGCGGTGGACGGACCTGCCTCGTCGTGTCGCGCCCGGCCCAAGGTTCGGGGTGCTGGCTAGCCCGGCGGGTTGGCGGTTGCTGGCCGATCGGCTGGAGGGGGTGAGGGCTCGGCGGCGTCCGGCGCGCGCCGCAGTCTCCGGTGAAAACGGAGGTGGTGATGTCCGGGCAGGCTGGCGTTGCAGGTTGGAGTCGAGGTGACGGTCGCGCCGGCGGTGGTCTGGGAGACGATCCCGATCGACTGCCGGGTGCAGGTGACGTTGCGACTCGCGCGGCTGCTCGCCGCGCTGGTGGAAGCGAGCCGCGATGAATAGCCAGAGCAAGATCACTGAGCGTCACCGTCAGCGTCGCGCGGTGGTGTATGTGCGGCAGTCCTCGCCTGGTCAGCTTGAGCGCAACACAGAGTCGACGGCCAGGCAGTACGCGCTGCGGGAGCGGGCGGTCGCGCTGGGCTGGCCGGCGGCATCGGTGACGGTTGTCGACGAGGACACGGGCCGATCGGGCGCGACGACGCACGGTCGCGAGGGGTTCAAGGAGACTGGTCGCTGACGTGGGTCTGGGGAACGTCGGGCTGATCCTCGCGTTGGAGGTCTCACGATTTGCACGCTCATCGTCGGACTGGCATCAGCTGATCGACTTGTGTGCGTTGACCGGGACGCTGATCGCCGACTCTGACGGGATTTATGCGCCGGGTGATTTCAACGACCGGCTGTTGCTCGGCTTGAAGGGCACGATGTCCGAGGCAGAGCTGCACTTGATCCGTGCACGGCTGACCGGCGGGTTGCGGAACAAGGCCGCGCGCGGCGAGCTGGTGATGCATCTCCCGGCCGGGTTCGATCGTGACGAGGATCACCGGATCGTCCTGTGCGCTGATGAGCAGGTCCGTCACGCGATCGCGCGCGTGTTCGAGCTCTGGCGCCGTGCTGGATCGGCACGGCAGGTCGTCGGGGAGCTGATCGCCGACGGGCAACTGCTCCCGCGCCGATCGGTCGGCGAGCGACGCGTCCGCTGGGTCCGCGCGAGCTATGGCGCGGTCCACAAGCTGCTGACCAACCCGGTCTACGCCGGCGCGTTCGTGTTCGGCCGCACCCGCCAAGAGAAGCACGTCGACGCCAACGCGGAGCTGCACGTCAGGACGCTTGAGGTCCCAATCGAGGAGTGGTCTGTCTGCCTGCCCGATCACCATCCTGGCTATGTCGCGTGGGAGGAGTACCTCACCAACCGCCAGCGCCTGCGGGCGAACGTGAGACCCCGCGGCGAGGGCGGCGGCGCCGCCCGTGAGGGTGGCGCGCTGCTGCAGGGGTTGCTCCGCTGCGGACGGTGCGGCAGGCGGATGCAGGTCGCGTATTCCGGCAACGACGGCCGCCGTGTGCGGTATGCGTGCGTGCGCGGGCTGCATCTTCACGGCACGGAGTCGACGTGCCAGACCCTCGGGGGCGGCAGGCTCGACAAGGCTGTCGCCGCGGCGTTCCTCGAGGCAGTCACCCCGGCCGGGGTCGCGGCCAGCACCGGCGCGATCGCGGAGCTGACCGAGCAGCACGACGCCCGGCTCGCCGGGCAACGACTCGCGCTGGAACGCGCCGAGTTCGAAGCGCAGCGCGCAGAGCGGCAGTTCGATGCATGCGAGCCGGAGAACCGGCTCGTCGCGCGAACATTGGAGCGCAAGCTCGAGGACGCGCTCGCGGGTGTAGCGCGCGAGCAGCGCACGCTCGCCGCGCTGGAGCACGCCCGACCCGCGCCGCTCACCCTGGCCGAGCGCGAAGCGTTGACCCGTCTCGCGCGTGATCTGCCGAAGTTGTGGGCGGCGAAGACCACCAGCGACCGTGACCGCAAGGAGCTCCTCCGGGCGCTGATCAGCGAGGTCGTCATCACGGTGAAACGGCCAGAAGACATCGCCGAGGTCGAGATCTTTTGGGAGGGTGCGGCCCGCACCCAGTTGAGCATTCCGCTGGTCCGCCGCGGCACGAAGCGAACCTGCACCTCCGAGGACACGATCGAGCTGATCCGCCGGCTCGCTGCGCATCACCCCGACCATCAGATCGCAGCGATCTTGAACCGGCAAGGCCGGCGCACCGGGACCGGGCTGCCATTCACCGCGACACGCGTCCAAGGGGTTCGTCAGCGAGCGAGCATCCCGATCGCACCCCAGCCTGAACCGAACAGCGGCACCGTCACGATCGAACAGGCCGCCAACACACTGCAGGTGTCAACCTCGACGATCCACCGGTGGCTGCGCGAAGGGCTGCTCCCCGGCGAGCAAGTCACGGCAGGCGCGCCGTGGCGAATTCGGCTAACGGACGAGGTCCGCGCCCAGTTCGTGCCGAACGTCCCCGAGGGCTATCTACCACTCAACGAGGCCGCGAAATGCCTCGGAGTCGCCCGCCAGACCGTGTTGCACCAAGTCCAACGCGGGCAGCGACACGCGGTGCACGTGACCACCGGCCGTCGCAAAGGCCTGAGAATCCAGGTGCTTCAGTCCGAAGCTGGACTGTTTGCGCAATGACGAACGCGAAAGGGGCAGTGTGAAACCAGATCGGGGTCGCCGATCAGGATGACGCTCTCGTGGTCTGAGATCCAGGAGCCCTCAGCGAGCGCGGCGATCGTGGCCTGTGGGATCTTGGGGTTATCTGTGAAGCGGAAGTCCTCCAGGCGCTTGACGGCGGGGAAGCGCGCGTCGATCAGGCGCCGGCGCTCGCGGCGCTCGGCGCGCTCAGCGGTCTCGGCGTCCAGTAGCGCGCCGAGGTACGCGACGGGGGTCTGCTGCTCGCGGGTGGCCTGCTCGGCGAGCGCGCGGAAGCGAGCCCGGACGGTCGGGAGCTTCAGCTCGATCGCGTGCGCCTCGATCAGCGCCTGCAGCGCCGCGGTCTTCGCGTTGGTGGGTGTGCTCATCGTGATCCTCCAGCAGCTGGTCGTAGTCGGCAAGGTCGGGGACGGGCCGCTCGTGGGCGGCCAGGGCCGGCGCGAGGCCTGTGAGCGGCGCGCTCGCGGGGTTGGTGCTCTGCGCGCGGCGGGCGAGCACCCCGACGGCGCGGCCGTCATGCGCGCCGGCCGCGAGCGCACCCGCGACAGCCAGCGCGACGCGCTCGGGCCCGTGCTCACGCACGAGCATCAGGACATCGACCATCTGCCGTGCGGCCTCCGAGGCGCCGTAGCGGACACCCAGCGCCGCCCACAGCTCATCGAAGGTGCCCGGCCAGGAGCCGCTCTCGCGCTGCTGGGCCAGCGCCAGGGAGCGCTCCAGGCCACCGGGCTTGCGCGTAAGCAGCTCGAGGTAGTGGTCAAGCTGGGCGCTCGTGCCGTACCGTCCGTGCAGCCGCTCGTGGCGGGCAACCATCCGGCCCGCGTGGCTGACCGCGATCTCCCGTGCGCCGATCCTCACGGCGACTTTCAGCCCGGCGAACGCGACCGGCACCGAGTAGCGGTTCTGGCGGACCGTGACGAGCGCCTTGCTGTCCACGCGCGGCGCGGCGGTCTCTGACGCGTCGAACGCCTCGCCCCCCAGCGGCCGTAGCAGCCCCCGCTCCTGCGCCCACGCCTCACCGACGCTCACCGGCCGCCCGCTGATCCGCCGCTGCAGGTCCGCCTCGCAGCCCGCAAGGAGCAGCGTGTTGAGCTCAGCGAGGCTCGCGACCTGCGGGACCGGGACGAGATGGTTACGCCGGAAACGCCCGACCTCGCCCTCCACGCCGCCCTTTTCGTGCGCGCCCGCGATACCCGGCGTGGTGAACTGCGACTCGAACAAGTAGTGCGAGCGCAGCGCGACGAACCTGTCGCTCTCCACACGCCGGCGGCCCTTCAGCACGCTCTTGACCGCCGAGGTCAGATTGTCGTAGCGGACCTCCTCGAAAACCCCGCCGAACCATGCGAACGCCTCCACGTGCAACTCCAAGAACGCCTGCTGGGTCGCAACCAACGACGCCTGGCAGAACGCCGCGCCCGAGAACGACGCGCGCATGAAGAACAAGAACACCCTCGCGCGCACCCGGGCCAGATCGACCTCCGCCTCACCCCAGTCGACCTCTGCGCCGACACCCGGCGCGTGGACCTGCGGGACGAACACCTCCCCGACCGCCCAGCCCATCGCACGCCTACGCGCACGCACATAGTCACGGACCGTCGTCTCCGCCACATCAGCGCCATGCTCATCGACCAGCCGCGCCCAGATCCGCTTCGCGGTATGACGCTGCTTACGCGGCGCCCGCAGGTCCCCCTCAAGCCACCCATCGATCAGCGCCCGGTAGGCACCCAACTTCGGCGCCGGGCGATGCGCCGGTGTGCTCTTCGCCGGCGGCACCGGGCACGCCAACGCATGGTGCACGGCGCGACGATGCACACCGTGGCGTGCCGCCAGCGCCCGGATCGACAGGCCCTCCCGGTCGTGATCTCTCCTGATCTGCTCGAACAGCTCCATCCTGGATCCCATTCCTTCCGCCGCCTCCCGCTCGCGCTCCATGAGCAGCGAACCGTCGGCGTCCAATCGGACGGAGGTGGGGCCACTTCAAGCCGTCGCAGTGGGGCCAGATGAAGCCGTCGAACCCAATCTACACAATCGGCAAGGGACGCCGCGAGCGCCACACCCCGCTCACACCAGCCACAGCCAAGCTACTTCGAGCGTGGCTGCACGAACGCCGAGTCGAACCGGAGAACCCCGTGTTCGCCACGCGCAACGGCGGGCACCTCAGCACCGACGCCGTCGAGGACCTCCTCGACAAGCACACGGCCGCGGCCACCGCCGTCTGCCCATCGCTGGCTACCAAGCGAGTGACACCGCACACCCTGCGCCACACCTGCGCAATGAACCTCCTCGCCGCCGGCGTCGACCTGGCCACCATCGCACTGTTCCTCGGCCACGCCAACACAAAGGCAACCGAGATCTACCTCCACGCCGACCTCGCGCTCAAGGAACGAGCACTCGCGAGAATCGCCCCGACGCCCGCAGCCGCACGCCGCTACCGCCCCCCAGACAAACTGCTCGCCTTCCTGGAAAGCCTATAACTATGCCGGGCCCGCGACGTCAAAAGCCCCGCCCGGCCCCGACATCAGCCTCCAACCCGGCATAGCCGCACACCCGGGATAGGCACCTAAAGGATGCTTCTTTTGCTATTTTGGCTTCAGATGCTCTCGATCGGGAAGATCGCGTTGGGTCAGCACCGCTACTACGAGCAGCAGGTAGCCCAGGGGCAGGACGACTACTACACCGGCCGCGGGGAGGCTCCGGGCGAGTGGGTCGGCACGGGCGCGCAGGCCCTCGGCCTCCAGGGCTGGGTGGGCACGGGGCAGTTCGGTGCGCTGATAGCCGGCCACGACCCGCGGGACCCCACCGTGCGGCTGCGCTCCTGCGCGAGGGACCCAAAGGTCGCAGCGTACGACCTCACATTCAGCGCTCCGAAGTCGCTGAGCGTCCTGTTCGCGATCGCGCCGGAGGAGGTCTCGGGTGAGCTGGTGGGCTGCCACGAAGAGGCTGTGAGGGCGGCGCTGGGGTATCTGGAGGACACGGCGGTGATGGTCCGTCGCGGGCACGCCGGCGAGCGGGTGCAGCCCGGGGAGGGCCTGGTGGCGGTGGCCTACCGGCATCGGATGAGCCGTGCGCTCGACCCGCAGCTGCACACGCACGTCGTCGCGGCGAACCTCGCGCGCGGCCCCGACGGCCGTTTCACGGCGCTGCATGGCGCGGAGCTCTACCGGGCGGCGAAGACAGCGGGGTATCTCTACCAGGCGCACCTCCGCGCGCTCGTCACGGAGCGGCTGGGGTTGGAGTGGGGGGAGGTGCGCAACGGTGCGGCGGAGCTCGCTGACGTCGAGCGGCCGGTGGTAGAGCACTTCTCGCAGCGCCGCCACGAGATGCTGCGCGAGGCGCAGGAGGGCGGGATCGGCCTCGGTTCCAAGAGCGCGGCCGAGCATGCGGCGCTCGCGACCAGGGAGCGCAAGCAGTACGGGCTCGAAACGCATAAGTGGCGGGAGGAGGTGAGGGCCCGCGCGGGCGAGCAGGGCCTCGACGCAGGCAGTGTCCCGGAGCTCCTGCGTGTGGGCCGGGAGCGGCTGCCGCATGGCCTCGCCAAGCAAAGCGTGGTGGACGAGCAGGCGGTCGCCGCCCGGCTGACGAGCGCAGTGGGTCTGACGGAGCGCAGCAACACGTTCGACGAGCGTGCGGTGCTGCAGGAGTTCGCCGCCGCGGCGGGGGTAGGCGCGCTGGTGGGTGAGGTGCGCGACCAGGCGGAGCGGTTCGCGGAGCGCTCGGACGTGATCGCGACAAGGGGTGGTGGGATGACGACCGCAGAGCTGGTGGCGGTTGAGCGGCGGCTGATCGCGGCTGCGGTCGGCCGCGCCGGCGAGGAGACCGGCGTCATCGACCCATCCTTTGCGGAGCGTGCGATCGCCGTGGCTGATCGTCCCCTCACCGCAGAGCAGGCAGCAGCGGTGCGCGCGGTGACGGGTTCGGGGCACGGGGTGAGTGTGATCCAGGCGCTCGCGGGGACGGGGAAGACGTACACAGCTGGGGTGCTGCGCCAGGTGTATGAGAGCGCGGGCTACCCGGTGCTCGGCGTGGCGCCGACTGGCCGCGGGGTACGTGAGCTCGCCGAGGAGGCAGGTATCCCCACCCGCACACTGGACCGGCTGCTGCTCGACCTCGAGCAGCTCGGCGACGAGCTGCCACAGAACGGCGTGTTGATCCTCGACGAGGCGGGTATGGCTGCGACCCGCCCCACCGCTCGGTTCCTGGAGGCCGCGGAGCGGGCGCGTGTGAAGGGGTCGCGATCGGTGACCCGGGGCAGATCGCTTCCGTGCAGGCCGGCGGATGGCTCGGAGCGGTCGGCCGCACGCTCGGTGCGCAGCGGCTGACGGAGGTGATGCGCCAGCGCGACCCCGCGGAGCGCCGGGCGCTCGGCGCGCTGCACGACGGACACCCCCAGCGCTACCTCGACTGGGCCGAGCGCAACAAGCAGATCGAGACGTTCAGCGACCCCGCCAGCGCGTGCGAACAGGCCCTCACCGAGTGGTCGCGCGCGGCCACCACGGCGGGTCGCGCGCAGACGGTGATGATCGCCAGGGACAACGAGACACGCGAACGGCTGAATCAGGTGCGCGCGAGATGCAGCGCCGGGACGGCGCGCTCGGCGAGGAGCTACGGCCCGGTCGAGGTCGCGGTCGGGGATCGCGTGATCTGCCGCCGCAACGACGGACAGCTCGACGTGGATAACGGGATGAGAGGCACCGTGCGCCACGTGGACCCCGGGCTCGTGCGTGAGCCTGCCCTCCGCCTACGTCGCCGAGCACGTGGAGCACGCCTACTCGCTGACCGGCCACGGGATGTAGGGCGGAACCGTCCAGTGCGCGATCGTGGTCGCCTCACCGCGGGATCTCACCGCGGGCTGGTCCTACACGGCGCTCTCCCGCGCACGGGACACCACGCGCCTGGTCGTCTACGACGATGACCTCGAGCGGGAGCGCAGCGAGTTCGCGCCCACAGACCAGACCCCGACAGCAACACGCGATGAGCTGCTCGAACGGGTGGGCCGGCGGATGCTTGAGCGTGACGATGAAGACCTCGCGATCGAGCAGCTCCCCAGAGCAGGCCGCGCGGCGGACCCCGACCTCGCGCGTGCCCAAACACACGCGGCAGATCCATCGCAGGAGCACGCAGCCGCCCGCGCCGAGCCCACCCTGCCGGCCACAGCGAGCATCGCGCGGCTGCGGGAGCTCCGTGAGCGCGTCGAGCAGCTCCAGGCGCAGCTCGCGTCGCTACCGACCCGCCAGCTTCAGCGCATCGAGGACATGGACGCGCGCGCCGTCACCCTCGCCACTCAGCGCGAGCAGCTCACCCGCCGTCTCGCCAGTCTCCCCGAGCCAGGCCGGCGCCTCGGACGCGAACAGGACCCACATGGGATCGAACGCGCCCACCTGACCCGCGCCCTGCAGGCCAACGAGCGCGAGCTCGACGCGGTGCTTACGCAGCGCGGTTCCCTGGAGTGCGAGCTCGGCGACCCACGCGAGGCCCGCGCCGAACGCGAAGGCCTCGAACACGCAATCACCCAGGCCACCAGGGAGCACACCACGCTGCGCAACGATCTCGCCGAGCGCGAACTGTACGTTCCCGGCGGGTGGGTGAAGTCCACCTTCGGCGATCGGCCCGACCGGCCAGGGCAGCGCGAGGCATGGGAGAACGGCGTGCGCCACGCTGCGCGCTATCGCGCGCAGTACGACATCACCGATCTCGCCGACGCTCTCGGCCCACGGCCCGAGCAGCGCGACGCCCAGCAGCGCGACTGGGAGCGCGCCTGCGAAGCGATCGGCCGAGCTGAGCGGCGCCTCGGACGCGAGGCCACTTCCGATCGCGGCATCGACCTCGGGATCGGACTCTGATTCATCGTGCGCCGAGGGGTGAACAGCGTGACCGCACCGATCATGGGGGGGAACCCGGATTAGGCGGGATCGAGCCGGAGCCCTGTATACGCTGGGGCCATTCCCGCAACGATGGCTGGCGTATTGAGCGATGACTGAGCAACAGATCCTGACCGTCCCCCAGGTCGCCGAGGAGCTCCAGGTGACCGCTCAGACGATCCGCAACTGGATCGACAGCGGCGCGCTGCCCGCCGCCAAGATCGGCCGCGCCTTCCGAATACGACGCGAGCACGTCGACGCGCTACTCGCACGCGCCCAGGCCGACAGCAGCTCCCTGGCGACACGACGCGACCTCTGGGCACCGGAGACTCTTGGGCTGCCCCACCGCCGCCGCGAAGCCGAGCGTCCAGAGTCGGTGTGGGACAAGACGGGCGTATCGGCGTTGCCGACCAAGCGCCCCTGAACCACCTGGCCGCGCTGCGACCGAAGTTTCTCTCCCAGTCAGGCTGAGCGACGCGCTCGGGAGCGTGGCCGCCGGGCGCTCACTCCGTCTTCCCGCTCGACCGCCTCCGCAAGCTCCCCGGCGGCAGTGGCGAGCTCGTCGTAAGCGCGGGCGACATCGAGCATGTTCTGGCCAGTCGCGGCCATGTTCATCTGCCGGACCGCTTCATCGAAGCGCAGCCAAAGGCCCTCGGGTCCACGGCGGCCGGTACCAGGCTGCAGCTCATACGGCGGCCGGGGATCCGCAGCGCGATGAGGCGGCCAGTCAAAGCCCGCGGCGTCCGCGGCCCGGCAGGCACGCGCCTCCTCACTCGCGGCCTGGGCGAGACCGGACAGACGTGCACTGAAGCCATGATCGGGAGGCGCCATGCGGTGCGCCTCAAGCGCCATGCGCCAGCCGTCGAGGGCGTCTCTGAAGTCGCTGAGTACCTGCTCCTCACCGCTGGCGCTGCTCGTTGTGTTCATTTGGTCATCGTACCGCCTACTTCCGAAAGCAGGAGCGCACGTTTTGTGGGATTCCGTCTTGGGCGGCCTGCCTCACCCTTCGGAATCGGCGTTTCAAGTCTTTGGACCATCGGATTTCGGATAGTGTTCGACTATGTACGACGCCAAGGTTCTAGAGGTGCTTATCGCGTCACCCAGTGACACGACTGAGCAGCGGGCCGCGATTTACGACGCAGTCGTTCGCTGGAATGAGACCGAGCCGCGCCATTTCGGTGTTGTGCTTCTGCCGGTGATGTGGGAGACGCACACGTACCCGGATCTGAGCACACCTGCGCAGCCGGCGATCAACAAGCAGGTCGTTGATCTATCAGACATCGTTATCGCTACGTTCTGGACCACCCTCGGGTCGCAGACTGCCGAGGCAGAGTCCGGCACAGTGGAGGAGATCGAGCGAGCCCGCAAGGCCGAGAAGCACGTTCTCCTGTACTTCTGCGACATGCCCGTCGCGCCGCTTGATAACGACACCACGGCACTCGATGAACTCAGGGCGTACAAGGAGCGCATCAAGACCGAGGGCCTGTTTAGCTCGTACAGCTCGATCGATGAGCTGCGTGAGAAGGTGCGCAAGGATCTCACAAGGCTTGTGCATGACAGCGTCGAAAGCGGCGATGTCGCGTCACCTGCCACACGGTCGGACAACGCAAACAGGGCGCCGGGGGTTGAAGCCGAGGGAACCGCAGCCACGAGCGCATTGAAAGAGATCCGAAGCCAGCTACGTGGCTTCGTGACTAAGTGGCAGAGCATCGTCGGATCGTTTGAGGGGGATTACAGCGCTGATACTCGGCAGTCGTTGGCGACAGAAGTGGAGCAGGTGATCCTCAGCGTGGTCCAGCACGTGGCCACCGTCGCCCCCGAGGCTCCTGTGCTTCAGGAGCTCCCGGCGGTGGCACGAGAAGCCCATTCGGTCGCCGCCACCATGCTGTTCCTGGACGGCGGGAAGTCCTTCAGGGAGCTGACGGATGGTTGTATCGAGCTTGTGCAGCGTGTATCTGCTTTGGTCCAGCAGGAATGGGAGCCGGCCGGTTCCACGACATCGTGAGTCGCATCCTGTCTGGGTCGGTACGCAGCGGCTAACGGCATCCGTCGGCGTCGGAGGCCATACTTGAGCCATGGACCCACGTGGCGCCTACAGCGCAGACCGCGCGGCCGCCCTCTCGGGCGTGCCGAAGTCGACCGTGCACTACTGGGCGCGCAAGGAGATCCTGGTCCCCAGCGTGTCGGCTGAGCGCATAAGGCTCTGGTCCTACAGCGACCTGCTCGCGCTGCGCGTCATCGCCTGGCTGCGCGCCACCAAGACCGCGCCTGACGGGCAGGCCATAGCGCCCACCACGATGACCGCCGTGCGTACCGGATTGCGCGAGCTCGCCAACATCGACCTCGCGCTGTGGACCGAGGAGGGCAGCCCGAATATCGCCGTGGACCGCGGCGGGCGGATCGTCCTCAACGCGACTCCCTCACCCGAGCACCCCGACGGGCAGGCAGTCCTCGACGCAGACGCGCTTGATCTACTGCGCCCACTGGCGATCGGACGACTGGTACGCGGCCCCGACCTTGTGGCCCCGCGCCCGCGGCTGCGCATCGTCCCGGGGAAGCTCGCCGGAGCGCCCCACGTCCACCGCACCCGTATCGAGACCGAGGCGCTCGCCGCCCTGCAGCGCCGCGGGCTGACCGTCGGCAAGATCACCGCGCTCTACCCCGCGATCGATACTGCCGACGTCGAGGACGCGCTGGACTTGGAGTGCGAGCTTCAGCCGGATCTCGCCCTGGCGGCCTGACCGGCGCGGCCATGCCGCATCTCTTCGCGCTCGACCAGAACTTCCCGGAGCCGATCGTCGCGGCGCTCCAGAAGTACCTCGAGGACGATGTCGAGCTCGTCCCCATCCGAGACATCGACCGACGCCTGCCCACGTACGAGGACTGGCAGGTACTTCACGCGCTCCACGCTCACGAGCGCCACTGGGATGGCCTCATCACCACCGACCACGACATGCTCAGCCTCCCCAAGGAGCTCTCCGTCCTATGCCAAAGCCGGCTCAGCCTCGTGATCGCGGTCGCGGCAGGGCACGATCCGATCAAGGCGACCGGCCTCGTGCTTGCCCACATCAGCAGCATCTGCCGTCAGACCCGTCCCGAAACCCCGCAGGTCTGGCGCCTGCGCACGATGGCCAAGCCGCCCGAGGATCCGTGGGACTTCATCACCAACATCGCCAACCGCCAGGGAGAACGTCCCGCCGTTCTCTACGAACGCGAACGGCTCTCCGCGGCGGATCTCGGTAGCAATCCACTCGGGTGAAGGGGCCGCCGGCCGCATGGCCGCAAGACCGCCGCGAGGGAGGGGCGCACCCCAAAACGTTTAGGCCCATGGAGCCTCTCATGGGCCTAAACCCCCCCGATTTGGGCCGAAATCAGCCGAAACGCCAATAAGCACAATCCCCACTTTCCCGCATGAATAAAGGGCAAACCCGGTATCAGCCCCACCCTGCGGTACCTATTCACACGCGAGAGGTCGGTGGTTCGAAACCACCCGTGCCCATCAGCCGTTTCCCCTGTATCTAAGCCAAATTCTTGACCGACAGCGAAGTCGCTGGCAGGGGCAAAACTGGGTAGTGGGTCAGTTTCAATCGAGTAGGGCTGCGACCTCTTGGAGCGTCCAGACGTGATCGGCCTTCCCGGCTGCCATCGCGGGGGTGCGCGGGTAGGGGTTCTTGAGGCTCATGTGGGGGCGCGCGAAGTTGTAGACCTGGTAGTGCAGCGCGACGGCCGCGGCCAGGTTCTCGATCTTCTTGGAGAAGGCGTTGGTCAGCCGAGTCATGCGCCGCATGTTCATCCTCATCGTGAGGTTCTGCCGCTCGACGTAGGACGTGCTGATCTTGGCGGGGTGGGGGTCGCCGGTGCGTACACGGACATCGACGCCAGTGCAGACCGCCGGGCTGTACCGCCGCTCGTCCTGTGGGTCGCTGGCGTAGGTCTTCTGGATCGTCGCCCAATCGACCTGCGCGCCGAACGAGAAGCCGATCGCCTCCGCGTAGGCCGCGAGCCCATCGGTCGTGATCTCACGCGACGAGGCTGCCGCAGAGATCGTTCGCGTCGTCGAAGGCTTCGGCCTTCAGCCGGTCGAGGCGCTGCCGCTGCCGGAGAAGATCACGGCCGACCATCTCGGCGTCGTGTGCTGGATGGCTGTCCTCCCATCCAGCCAGCTACCTGACGCTCGGCCGTTGAGATAGATAGGTTGAACATTGGATCTGTGCGCTCCTTGGTGTTTCATGACCGCCATCGCTTCCTATGACGCTGGCCCGATCTCTGATCTGGAGGGGCTGGCGAGCAACGACAAGTGGGCGTTCCGCTCGTGGGCACCTCACGAGCATTCCGGCTCCCGTTGCGCTCAGCCCAGCCAGTGGCGGTACGCCTCGATCCACTGCGCGCCCCTCGGGCGACGGGGTTGGCAGAGGCAGGCCGAGGAGCGGGATGGTCTGTCGCAGCTTCTCGCGCGAGCAGATCGCCACGATCTGGTCCTCGCCGGACAAGTCCACGCGCTCGACGGTGACCTCCACACCCAGCACCCGTGTTTTGAAGAGCGCCGTCGGCTCCACCGCTTTCTCCTTGCTCACTGTTAGGCTGGTCTCATCGGGTATCACCGATCGTACGTGCTGGCGGCGGCAATCCCCAACGGAAATCTCCAGCGGTCGGTCCGTAGTTCTCACCCCAACGCATCACGGCAGTCTGCTGCTGTCCGCCTGAGCGCTGGACATCAGGTTGCGTCGTGCAGTTCAAACGCGCCGGTCGGCGGATCGTCGAGCCGGCGCCATCGCAGTTCCTCCCCCCGTGAACGCGCCCTCCGCCGACCGCACGCTCCCCTCTCTCCCGCGTGTGGAGCGGAGGGCGCTTCGTATCGCTGTGCTCGCGCCGCCGTGGATTCCGGTGCCGCCACCGGCGTACGGCGGGATCGAGGCGGTCGTCGCGCTGCTGTGCGAGGAGATGGTCGCGCGCGGGCACGAGGTGACGCTGTTCGCGGCGCCCGGCTCGCGCTCCCCGGCGGAGGTGCGCTCCCCGCTGCAGCGCGCGCACGGCGATCAGATCGGCTCCTCGCTGCACGAGTCAGACCACGTCGGCAGCGCCTACGACGCGATCGACCGCGCCGCCGCGGAGGGCCGGCCGTTCGACGTCGTGCACGACAACTCGGGTTTCACCGCGGTCGCGATGGCACACCGCGTCTCAGCGCCGGTCGTGCACACCCTGCACGCGCCGTTCAACGAGGAGACACGACCGTTCTACAAGCGCCACGGCCACAAGGTGAGGCTCGTCGCGATCAGCCGCTTCCAGCTCGAGCACACGCCGGACGGCGTGCGCGTCGCGGACGTCGTACCCAACCCGATCCGCGTCGAGGACTGGCCGCTTCGCCGCGAGAAGGAGGACTACCTGCTGTGGATGGGCCGGATGGACCCCGCCAAGGGCGCACACCGCGCGATCACCGCGGCGCGACAGGCCGGGATCCCGCTCGTGCTCGCGGGACCCGTGCAGCCCGGGCAGGAGGAGTACTTCCGCAGCGAGATCGAACCGCACCTCGACGGCCACCAGGTCGTGTACGCAGGCGAGGTCGGCGGGGAGCGCCGCACGGAGCTGTTCGCGCGCGCGAAGGCGTTCGTGATGCCGATCCGCTGGGCCGAGCCGTTCGGGATGGTGATGGTCGAGGCGCTCGCCTGCGGCACCCCCGTGATCGCCTTCCCCGAAGGCGCCGCCAGCGAGATCGTGATCGACGGCGAGAACGGCTTCCACGTCGCCGACGAGCAAGCGATCGCCGACGCCACCCGCAGGCTCGAGGAGATCGACCCGGCTCGCTGCCGTGAGAGCGTCGCCTCACGCTACGACGCGACTGTCGTCGCCGAAGGCTACGAGGCGGTCTACCACCGCGCGATCCGCACGACCGAGAGGCGAACCCCACGCCTCGCGCGCAACAGCCAAGCGCTGCCCCACAGGGACACCGCGGCCGAGCGGGGCACGCATCGCCTCGCGCCGGCCTCGACCCTCCAGCCCGCCGGGTGAGCAGCGATGGCCGCGAACTCCCACGCCCCCCGCGTCGGCACCCCGACGCGCAGCCGCGCACAGGCACGCCAGGACGTCGCGCTGGCCCGCCACCTGACGCCGCCTCCTGGTCCGCGCGGCACCCGCTATATCGCCGGCGAGGTGCCCGAGGAGCTCCACGCCGAACACGCCAGGGTCTCAGCGGCAGGGCCCGTGCCGTGAGGATCGGCGCCCGTCAGGCTGAGAAACAGGGGCGCTAGGCTGCCAGGGTCCTGACTGGCGCCCTGCGACCGGGGCTTGCGGAAACCAACGGAGATTGACATGAGCGAAACAGCGAAGACGCCCGAGCCGCCCTATCACCTCTTCCTTGCTTCAGACGAGGCGTCTGTGGCCGCCAGCGCGGTGCGCCTGCTCATCTCCGATGAGGCACACGAGCCTCGAATCCGCCAGCTGGCGCGCGAGGTTCTCGCCAGCCTGCACAGAACACCGGGCAAACGGGGCACGCTCACAGTCCCGCTCAGCCCCGAGCAGATGAAGATCACGCACAGCGCCGTGAAGCTGCTGCTCAACGATCTTCAGCGCGGACAGGCTGCCGAGCGCGAGACACTTCGGAGCATCCTGGACAAGCTCCCCGACGAGCACACCATGCGCGCGATCGAGCTGGAGTAGTCGGATCGGCTTCGCTGATCTCGCACACCTGCGTCCCGTCGCGGAGCGCATCACGGGGGCCACCGCCCTGGGGCGCATGGTGCTCTGCGCCCAGGAGCGTGGCGAGGACGTCGCGCTGCGCTACTCCACGCCCGCGGGGGTGCAGACGATACCGAGCGCCACGGCCCGTAGCCAGCGCATCGGGACTACCCTCAACCGGGGCGCGCATTTCTACGTAGGCAAGCTCGGAAGAGCGACTCTCCTTCTGTGATCGATCTTCATTGCCATATCCTGCCGGCGCTCGACGACGGCGCGCTCGACCTCGACGACAGTCTGGCGATGGCGCGCCAAGCCCGGGAGGACGGCATCGCGGTCGTCTGCGCAACACCGCACATCCGTCACGATCACAAAGTGCGCGTCGAGGAGATCGCCGAGCGCGTGCACTCGCTGCAGGTACACCTGGATGCGCAGGGGATCGACGTTCGGATCCGCCCTGGCGGAGAGCTCGCGGAGACCGAGGCCGATCGCCTCACCGACGCCAAGCTGCGGTTGGTGGCGCTTGGCGGGGCCGGCGGATGGGTGCTGCTGGAGCCGGCCCCCGGGCCGCTCGGTAACAGCTTGGAGGAGTGTGTGGAGAGGCTCGCCGCACGCGGGCTTCAGACAGTGGTCGCCCACCCCGAGCGGCACGCCGGCGCCGACTTCGAGGAGCGCCTGCAGAGACTCGCGAGCAGCGGCTGCCTGATCCAGTGGACAGCCGAGTTCGTCGCCGACGCCGCCCCGGGGGATCTCGTGCTGGCGCTGGCCGAACAGGGCCTGGTGCACCTGCTCGGCAGCGACGCCCACTCCTCGCACGCCGGGCGCCCCGTACGGCTGGCTGCCGGCTTCGCACGCCTTGCCACGGTCTGCGCCCCAGCGTGGATCGCATGGATGGTCGATCGGGTGCCGCGGGCGATCCTGCGCGGCGAGGCAGCCGTCACTCCCCCGCCGCCGTGAGCGGCTCCAGCACGACGCTGTCCACGAGCCGCTGCACGACCTCGCGGGAGGCGCTGCCCAGCCCGTGACGCAGGAAGTTGGCCGCGCCCGCCGCGGCGCCGACCACGAGCGCACGCTCGAAGCTCTCCCCGCGGGCCCAGGTGGCGGCGAGCGCGCCCATCATCGCGTCCCCGCAGCCCTCGCGAAAGCCGCGCGTCAGGACCGGCGGCGTCAGCCGCCACGCCCGCTCGCCCGCGAGCACCAGCGCCGGCAGCTCGCCACGAGTCACGATCACCGCCTTCGCGCCCGCCTCGCGCAGTCGCTGCGCCGCGGCGCGCAGCTGCGCAGGCTCGGACACAGGGCCGCTCACGAATTCCGCGAGCTCCCAGTCGTTGAGCTTCACCAAGTCGGGCTCGCCACGCAGCGCGCTGTCCAGGCGCGGGGTGGAGAGATCGACCAGCGTGCGGCACCCGCTCGCACGCACATCGGCGATCAGATCCCCATAGACCTCCAACGGCAGCGCCTCGCCGGGCATCGGGTTGGTGAGCACGAGCCAGCCGGCGGCGATCGCCTCCGCGCAGGTGATCGAGAAGAGCTCGTCGAGCTCGTGGCGGGACGGCGGGTCGCTGAGCGTGCAACTGAGCAGCTCGCGCTCACCGGAGCGACGGTCGGTCACGTAGCAGCCGCTCGCGGATGCGGTAGCGACGAGGCACCGCTCCCCGCCGAGCCGCTCCAGCAGCCCACCGAGCAACACGCCGCTCTCCCCGCCCAGAAACCCACAAAGCACCGGCGCCACGCCCAGGCAAGCAGCCGTGCGCGCCACCCACACTCCCTGCCCGCCCGGATGGAAATGGACCTGCTCCCGCCCGGCTCCCTCCCGCTCAAGCGTGACCGTAAGCAGCGGGTGGGGCGCGAAGACGGCCACGCGTGGACACGGCTCCTCGGCGCTCATGAGGCAACGCTACCGTCACCCTCGCCGAAGCGCTTGCGCGCCAGACGCCAGCCCGAGGTCAGGAACTCAACTTTCTCCTCGGGCCCCTCGCGGCCCACCACGCGCGCATCGAAACCCTCCCGGAAGACATCCAGCATCGCGCGGTTCTCACAGAGCACCTCAGCCACGAAATACACGATCCCCCGCTGCTCGGCGGTGGCCGCCAAACGCTCGATGAGAATCGTTCCCAGGCCGCGACCGTGGAGGTGATCGGCCACCTCGACCGCCACTTCAGCCCGCGTCTCGTCGAGCTGGACATAGATTGCGTGACCGACGACCGCGCCCACTTCGTCATGCGCGATCAACCCATAATGCTTGGCGTCTACCGCGCTCGCCAGGTGCGCCGCGGAGGCGGTGTTCGCCGCCCCGCTGAAGAACCGCAGGCGCTGGGCTTCCAGGCACAACCCCGACAGGAACGACCGCAGCGCCGGCTCGTCCTCGGCAGTCGCCGCACGGATCGTCACAGACGCGCCATCTCGCAACCCGACGGTCTCCACTTCACTTGTCCCTCCCAGTCGCAGACCGAGGCGGAGTGGCAAGTATGGCTCTCACGATTACCCGAGTCTCCCGCATCCGCGAACACCGCACATCCGGCTCCAGCCGCAACACCGACGGGAAAAACCACGGCATCGTCTCACCGCCTGAGCGCGCGAGTCGATCGTCCGAGGCTCCTGACACGAGGCGGCTCGGTGGTATCTACGGAGGGCGGCGCCAGCCGCCACCCACGATGCTCGACGTACTACCGGTACGCCTGCGCTCGTGTGCGTCGTCTGGCATCCCCATCCGAGCACCCCGATCCCGCCATCTATTGATTCGTGAGCCCTTATCGCTGACACCTACCTGCCCACTCCCGCACCCATATCCTGCCCACTCCCGCACCCACATCGCACGCACGTCCGCCGGGTCAGGGTGTGAGAACGATCTTGCCGTGGGTGTGGCGACGTTCGAGCTCTCGGTAGGCGTCCTGGACCTGCTCGAGCGGGTAGACGTGCGCGATCGGCACTTCGAGCTCGCCCTCGGCAACGAGTCCAGCGAGCTCGGCGAGCACCTGGGCGTTTGCCGCCGCGGCGCTGCCCTCGGTCTTGACACCGTGCTTTTGCGCAGCCTGGAAGTCGATGATCGTCTCGATCCGCTCCGGCCTCACGCCGAGCGCCAGCGCGAGCTCTACGTAACCCTGGCCGAAGGTGTCGATGAACGCGTCGACTCCCTCGCCGGCGACCACGCGGATACGCTCGGCTACACCGTCGCCGTAGCCGAGGGGTATCACGCCGTGCTCGCGCAGCCACCGGTGGTTGTCCTCGCCGGCGAGGCCGATCACCCGCGCACCGGCGTGCCGGGCGAGCTGTACCGCCAGCGAGCCGACGCCGCCGGCGGCACCCGAGACCACCACCGTGTCCCCCCGCGCGAGGGCGACCGCGCGGACGGCCGCGTAGGCGGTCGTGCCCGCGATGCACAGGCCGCCGGCTGCCTCCCAGGAGACGCCCCGCGGACGCGGGACGAGCTGCTCGGCCTCCACGAGCACGAGCTCGGCGTGGCTCGCGCGCCGGTTGGTGAAGCCGATCACCTCGTCTCCCACCTCGAACTGCTCGACGTCATCCGCGACCTCCTCCACCACACCGGCCAGGTCGGAGCCCTGCCCGGAGGGGAACGTCGCGGGGAAGCGCTCGTGCATCCGGCCCTCGCGGATCGAGGCCTCCCCCGGGTTGATCCCGGCAGCCTTCACCCTCACGAGCGCCTCTCCCGGCCCGGGTACGGGCCGCTCGACCTCCACCACCTTCAGGACGTCCACCCCGCCGTAGTGATCGAACCTCACCGCTCGCGGCATCCACCCCTCCTTTCCAGGCGTCTACATCCGTTGCGCCAAGCGTAGCCCCGCGCTCGCATGAGTGAGGTCTCGAAGGGGAGGGCAGGGCCGCGTGCGGCCCTGCTTCAGGGCAGTGCACGCACTGCCCTGCCGTTGGCGCATGCGCCAACGGTGGACCCGCCGCATGCGGCGGGTCCGGTGACCGCGCATGCGCGGTCACCGCCAACTATGCTGGAGCAGGCAATGCCCACATCCCCCACGGCTCGAACCGATAACCGCCGGGGGCAGCGCGGCGATCCCGCCCTGCTGCGGGCGCTGGCCGAGCCTGCGATGCACCGAGGGCGTCCGCCGGTCGCAGTGCACGAGACGCACGCCTCGTGGGTGTTCGTGGCGGGCGAGCGCGCGTACAAGGTCAAGAAGCCCCTCGCGCTGGGCTTCCTGGACTACAGCACGCTCGAGCGCCGCCGCGACGCCTGCCTCGAGGAGGTGCGCGTCAACCGCGAGCTCGCCCCCGGCCTGTACCTCGGCGTGCGCGCGGTCGTCAAGACCGAGCGCGGATTTCGCCTGGTTCGCGTCGGCGCTCCCAGAGCGGTGGAGTACGCCGTGGAGATGCAGAGCTTCCGCGAGCAGGACACGTTTGCGGGCCTGATCGCATCGAGCGCTCTCACCCGCGAGCACGTCGCCGGGGCGGCCGGCGTGCTCGCGGACTTCCACCGCTCCGCCGAGGTGGTGGCCGACTGGGGTCCCGATCGCGTGCTCGCCGCGTGGCGCAAGAACGTCTGTGAGCTGCAGACGGAGAGCCATCCGCCCGTGTGGCGCCTGGATGTCGCCGCCGGCTTCGGAGAGACCTTCGTGAAGGCGCACGCGCCAGAGTTGCGAAAGCGCGCGCAGCTGGGGCTCGCCCGGGACGGCCACGGCGACCTGCGCTGCGAGCACGTGCTGGCCAGACCCTCCATCCGCGTCGTGGACCGCATCGAGTTCGACCCCCAACTGCGCCGCACCGACATCGCCTGCGACCTCGCGTTCCTCGCGATGGACCTCGAGGCGCACGGGCAGCGCTGGGCAGCCCGTGAGCTCATCGACGCCTACCGCGATGCGGGCATGAGCCCCGGCGGAGAGACGCTGCGCTCCTTCTACGCCGCCCACTGCGCCCTCGTACGCGTCAAGGTCGCACTGATCGCCGCCGCCGAGCACGACGGGGAGACCCGCATGGAGGATCTGAGACCAGCGCAGCGGTTGTGGTCGCTGAGCGAACGGCTGTGCTGGCGTGCGCGGGCGCCGCTCGCCGTCGTGATCTGCGGGTCCGCCGCGAGCGGCAAGTCCGTGCTGGCCGCCGAGCTCGCGCGACACTCGGAGATGCCGGTCGTCTCCTCGGACGCCGTGCGCAAGCGGCTGGCGCACCTCGCCCCCAACGAGCCGGCGCGCGCCGAGCACTACACCGCGGGCTTCACACGCGCGACCTACGAGCAGCTCACCCGCGACGCGCTGCAGACGCTGCACCGCGGCGACACCGTGATCGTGGACGCGACCTGCCGCTCACGCGAGGCCCGCGCTCCACTGCTCAGCCGGCTGCGCCGCAGCGCCACGACGCTCCTGGTCGTCCGCTGCGAAGTCCCGCTCGAGCTGGCCACGCGGCGCGCGACGCAGCGTCTGCACGACCCACAACGCGTGTCCGACGCGACACCGAGCATCGCCGAAGAGCAGTTCCGCGCGTTCGAGGAGCTCGACGAGCTGCCCCCCGGGAGCCTGCTGAGGCTCGACGCGACTCAGACCCTCGACACCCAGGTAGCAGAGCTCGCGCGAGCGGTGGATGGCGGCAGACTGGAAGGCGAGGCGTGTCGCAGATGACTCCTCGAGCGAGAGCGGGCGGTGTATCGGTGATCCGTGTCAGCGGCCTGCGCAAGTCCTATGGCGAGCACGAGGTGGTCCGCGGGATCGACCTCGAGGTTCACCGCGGGGAGGTCTTTGCGTTTCTCGGGCCAAACGGAGCGGGCAAGACGACGACGGTCGAGATCCTGGAGGGGTACCGGTTGCGCAGCGCCGGCGAGGTGAGCGTGCTGGAGCAGGACCCCGCGTCCGCCGACGGCGGCTGGCGGGCGCGGATCGGCCTCGTGTTGCAGTCGTGCACGATGCCCCCGGAGCTCACGGTCCGCGAGCTCGTCGAGCTCTACGCGAGCTACTACCCACATCCGCGGGGAGTAGCCGAGACGATCGAGCTGGTGGGTCTGGTGGACAAGCGCGACGCGCGCACCAAACAGCTCTCCGGCGGGCAGCTGCGCCGCCTCGACGTCGCCCTCGCTCTGATCGGCGACCCCGAGCTGGTGTTCCTGGACGAGCCCACGACCGGCTTCGACCCCTCGGCCCGCCACCACGCGTGGGAGGTGATCGCGAATCTCCGCGAGCTCGGCAAGACGATCTTCCTCACCACGCACTACATGGACGAGGCGCAGGCTCTGGCGGACCACGTCGCGGTGATCGTCGCGGGGGAGATCGTCGCCGAGGGCACGCCCGAGACGCTCGGCGGACGCGACCGCGATCTCAGCGACATCTCGTTCCGGCTGCCGCCGGGCACGGCCCTCTTCGAGCTGCCGCACGAGCTCGCGGCGCTCGCGGGGCAGCGCGAGGACGGTCGCGTGCATCTCGGCGTGCTCGAGCCCGCGCGTGCGCTCTACGTGCTCGCCGGCTGGGCGCTGGAGCGCGGCGAGCACCTGGACAGCCTGACCGTCGGGCGCCCGACGCTCGAGGACGTCTACCTGCGCCTCACCGACGGGCAGGAGCACTCCGAATGAGCCGCTGGCGCCTGTTCGCGCATCAGTTTCGCTCGGACCTCCTGCGGTTCTGGCGCAATCCCCAGTCGCGTTACTTCACGGTGGCACTGCCGATCGTGTTCCTGGTGATCTTCGCGACGATGTTCAAGGGCACCACGATCGTGGACGGCCGGCGGATCGGCATCACGACCTTCTACGTGCCCGGGATCATGACGCTCGGGATCATCTCGGCGTCATTCGTGAACCTCACCCAGGCGATCGTCACCCAGCGGGAGAACGGCGAGTACAAGCGCCTGCGCGGCACGCCGCTGCCGGCCGCGTTCGTGATCGGCAGCCGCGCCGCCGTCGGCGTGGTGGTCGCCGTCGCGATGTCGGCGCTGCTGCTGGCGATCGGCAGGCTCGCCTACAACGTGCGGATCCCGCACTCCACGATGCCGGGAGTCGTCTTGGCCGTGATCGTCGGCGCCGCCGCCTTCTCCTGCATCGCGTTCGCCGTCGCCACCTGGATCTCGAGCTCCGAGGCGGCGGCCCCCGCCACCAACCTGACCGTGCTGCCCCTGTACTTCATCTCCGGCGTGTTCGTCGCCGAGAGCACCATCCCCAGGTTCCTGCGCAACATCGCCACCTTCTTTCCGATCCACCACCTCGACGAAGCCCTCCTACAGTCGGTCGTCCACACGCACGGCACCGGCATCGCAGCCACCGATCTGCTCATCGTCGCGGCCTGGGGCATCGCCGCGCTGCTGATCGCAGTACGCACGTTCCAGTGGTCGCCGCGCAGCGGCTGAAACACACAGCAGGACGGCACCGGGCCAGTTCGTCAGTCCGCGAATCAAAAGGAACACGCGCGGAGAGCGCACCCGGTGGGGAGAACCCCGCCCACCACCGACCACCACGGGCACTGTGAGGGCGAGTCTCGCACGTTCTTGCGGCCAGCGCCGGCGCTGAGCCGAAGAGCGGTACGGTCTCTGCGCCGAGCGGAGGAGCGCTACCGTCTGTGTATGGAAATGGTTTCCTCGGAGCCGGTCAAGCCCCGGCTGCGCGGCGTCTTCCATGAGTACGCGTTCTTCGTGTCGATCGCCTGTGGCGTCACGCTCATCCTCGCGGCGTCCGACGGGAGAGCGCGCCTGGCCGCGGTGATCTACGCCGTCGCCGTGTCCGGGCTGCTCGGCACAAGCGCGCTCTATCACCGGGTGACGTGGCGGCCGAAGGCGCGGCGCTGGATGAGGCGGCTCGACCACTCGATGATCTTTGTGCTCATCGCCGGCACCTACACGCCGGTGGCGCTGCTCGCGCTGAAGGGATCGCTGGCGAGCGTGATCCTGATCGTGCTGTGGGTCGGGGCGCTGGGCGGAGTCGTGTTCAAGCTGTTGTGGATCGACGCTGGCCGATCTCGGATCGGTAAGTGGTTGTTTGCGGCGGTCTACGTCGTGCTGGGCCTGGTCTCGGCGGCCGTCTTCGGGGAGCTGCCCGCGGCAATCGGCTGGCTCGGCGTGGCCGGACTGGCAACCGGCGGCCTGCTGTACGTGGTCGGGGCGATCGTGTACGCGAGCGGCCGGCCGAACCCGTGGCCGAAGGTGTTCGGCTACCACGAGGTCTTCCACACGCTGGTGCTCGCCGCCGCGGGGCTGCAGTACGCGGTCATCGCCTTCGCAGTGTTGCCACGGGGCTGACCGGTGCTCTGAGCGCACCCACGCCTGCTACCATGACATCATGCGTCAGCTGACACTACGAGTGCCCGAAGAGCTCGCCGCGCGGCTCAAGGGAGCAGCACGCGATCGCGAGGAGAGCGTCAACGGCTACGCCGTCAAGGTTCTCTCAGCCGCGGTCGACCCAGACCTCGCGGGCGATGAGATCACGGGCTTGAGGGAGCGCCTGGGGCGAGCCGGGCTTCTGCTGAGCCCCGAGCGCCTTCCGACTCAGCGCCCGTCCGCGCGAGCGCTGAGTCGCGCCCGTGCCGCCGCCGGGCGTGGCAGGCCGCTGTCGGACTTCGTCGCAGAGGGTCGTCGCTGAGTACCTTTGCCGATTCGTCGGCGCTCGTAAAGCTCTACGCCGACGAGGCCGGGCATCGAGCGATCCGCGCACTCGACGCGTTGGTCGTCTCGGCGCTCGCGCGTGTGGAGGTGCCCTCCGCGCTGTGGCGCAAGGCCCGAACG
Source organism: uncultured Solirubrobacterales bacterium (assembly GCA_963842005.1). GTDB lineage: Bacteria > Actinomycetota > Thermoleophilia > Solirubrobacterales > Solirubrobacteraceae > Palsa-744. Next base: position 23,929 of record CAWJEV010000003.1, read on the forward strand.
GGCGAGCTGGAGGATGCAGCCGCCAGCACCCTGGTCAGTGCGTTCGAGCTCGACTTCCACGGCGGCCTCGACTCGGGCTCGCGCTTTACGATCGTCTCCCCGACTGAGCCGGTGCTCGTCGCGGGCGCACGAGAAGCAGCGCGCCACGCGCTGCGCGCATACGACGCGGTCCAGCTCGCGAGCGCGCTCGCGGTCCGCGAGCTCGACACGCGCTGCAGCCACTTCGCCTGCTTCGACACCGAGTTGCGGCGCGCCGCCAGCCGCGCGGGCTTTGTGCTGCTACCAGAAGCGCGGTGACCAGAGCGCCCCGCATCGCTGGACCGTCCTCAGCCACGGAAGCGCTTCACGGACCTCAGGGTGACAGACACGCAGGCGAGCCGACGACCCCAGCCGAGTCCGCGCGGGCTGCTATCAGTAGTCGGAGTGCAGAGCACCGGACCGATCGATCACGGAGGTGACCGCGCGCGGTGGCTAGCCCTGTACGTGCTGTGCGCGGGGGTGCTGATGATCGTGCTGGACGGCACGATCGTGAACGTCGCGCTGCCCACGATCCAGCGCGAGCTCGGCTTCACGCAGTCGGCGCTCGCGTGGGTGATCAACGCGTACCTGATCGCGTTCGGCGGCCTGCTGCTGCTCGCGGGGCGCCTCGGCGACCTGACCTCCCGCAGGGGCGTGTTCGTGGGCGGCCTGGCGGTGTTCACGGCCGCCTCGCTGGTGTGCGGCCTCGCGCAGAACCAGACGGAGCTGGTGGTGGCGCGGTTCGTGCAGGGCGCGGGCGGCGCCGCGACCTCGGCGGTGGGGTTGGGGATGATCGTGACGATGTTCCCCAAGCCGCACGAGCAGGCGAAGGCGATCGGCGTGTACGCGTTCGTCGCCTCCGCGGGCGGCTCGATCGGGCTGCTCGCGGGAGGCCTGATCACCCAGGCGCTCGACTGGCACTGGATCTTCTTCGTGAACGTGCCGATCGGGATCGCCACGGCGGTGCTCGCACGGCGCCTGATCGCCGCGGACCGGGGCCTCGGCCTGCGCGCCGGGGCCGACGTGCCCGGCGCGGCGCTGATCACCGGCGCGCTGATGCTGGGCGTCTACACGATCGTCAAGCCGGCGGCTGAACAGGGGTGGGGCGCGACGCGCACGCTCGAGCTCGGCGCCGCGTCAGTGGCGCTGCTGGCGGCGTTCGTCGCGCGCGAGGCGACGGCACGCACGCCGCTGGTGCCGCTGCGGATCTTCCGCTCGCGCAACGTCGCCGGCGCGAACACGATCCAGGCGCTGACGGTGGCGGGGATGTTCTCGGTGTTCTTCCTCGGCGCGCTGTACATGCAGAAGGTGCTCCACTACGACGCCTTGCAGATCGGCCTCGCGTTCCTGCCGACGACGGTCGTGATGGGCGCGATGTCGCTGCGGCTGAGCGAACCGCTGATCATGCGCTTCGGCGCACGGCGCACGCTGGTGCCGGGCCTCGTGGCGATCGCGGCGGGCCTCGCGCTGTTCACGCGCGCGCCGGTGCACGGCAGCTACGCAAGCGACGTCCTGCCGACGATGATCCTGATGGGCGCAGGCATCGGCAGCTCGTTCCCCGCGCTGATGAAGCTCGCGATGTCGGGCGCCACGCCGGCCGACGCGGGCCTGGCGTCGGGCCTTGTCAACACGACCGTGCAGGTCGGCGGCGCGCTGGGCCTGGCGGTGGTGGCGACGCTCGCGGCGACCCGCACCAACGACCTGCTCGCGAGCGGGCACTCCCACGCGGCGGCGCTGACGGGCGGCTACCAGCTGGCGTTCACGGTCGGAGCAGAGCTGATCGTGGCCGCACTCGCGGTCGCCCTCACGGTGCTGGCGCCCGAACGCCAGATGGGCGAGCAGCCCGTGGCGGAGCACGAGCGGGCCGGGGAGCCGGCCTACTCCGAGGCGTCATAAAGTGGGATGGGCGGCCCCCTCCGGGGCCGCCGGCGGCGTTCGCAGTGTCGTGGAGCACGCGCGGGAGGAGCCCGCGGCGGGGTTCGCCGGCGGGGCGTCCCTCACCTGCGTCCCGGGCGCAGCTCGACAGCGGCCGATCGCCGACGCACGGTCTCCGTCCCCAAAGAGGGCATATACAGGTCCCCAAAAGAGCGTTTGCACCAGCACCTATATAGGCCCCCAAAAGAATGTCTGCCTACCCCCCGCGCCCCCGCGAGACGGCGGTCCGCCGGAACAGCTCGTTGACCCCGAACAGCGGCGCGACGCGCTCGGCCAGGCCGGGGGCGAGCTGCGCGAGCGCGAGCGCGGGGCGGATCGGGGCTCCGCTCTCGATCACTTCGGGCAGGTCGCGGCGGATCGCGCGCACGACGGCGTCGGCGACCCGCTCGAGGGTGGTCTCGCCCACCAGGCGGTTGGCTCGCAGGCCGGCCTCGACCATCCGCTGGTACATGCCCTCGCCGCGAATGAACCCGGGGCAGACCACGGAGAAGCCGACGGGCTCCCGCCGGTACTCGGCGCGCAGCGACTGGGTGAGCCCGATCAGCCCGGCCTTGGTGGCGGCGTAGGGCTCGTCGTAGGCGGGGCCCGCCCGGCCCCCGAGCGAGGAGATGAAGACCACGTGACCGCGACGGCGGGCGAGCATCCCTCCGAGCACGCGGTGGGTGAGGAGCAGCGGGGCGGTGAGGTTGAGGTCGACCGTCGAGGTGAGCTCCTCGCGCGTGAGGGCGGTGAAGGCGCCGACGGCCTCCATGCCGGCGTTGTTGAGCAGCAGGTCGAGCGGCCCGAGCGCGGCCTCGGCGCCCTCGATCAGAGGATCCACCTGGGCGAGGTCGGAGAGGTCCGCTGGCAGCGCCGCGGAGCGTACGCCGAGCTCCCCGAGCTCCTGCGCGAGCGCCGAGAGCTCAGCCTCGCGCCGCGCGGTGAGCGCGACGTGCACCCCCTCGCGCGCCAGGCGGCGGGCGAGGTTGGCGCCGAGCCCCCCGGAGGCCCCGGTGACCAGCGCGGTACGGCCTCGCAGATCCTCCACCGGAAACCTCCTTCGCTCGCGTGTCGTCCGCTGCGATGTTATCTACCGGTCGCCCCATGTAACCGGCGCCGGGCGCGGTGTATCTCCAGGCAGTGACCCGCCTCGAGCGCAACGTGAACATCGCCGCCGTGGTGGTGCCGCTGCTCGGCGTGGTCGCCGCGGCGGCGCTGCTGTGGAATCACTTCCTGGGGCCGCGCGACCTGGCGATCTTCGCGGCGATGTACGCGCTGACCGCGGTGGGCATCACGGTCGGCTTTCACCGCCTGCTCACCCACCGCGCCTTCCAGACGCACCGCCCGCTGCGCTACGCGCTCGCTGTGGCGGGTTCGATGGCGCTGCAGGGGCCGGTGATCGACTGGGTCGCAGACCACAGAAAGCACCACGCGTTCACCGACGAGGAGGGCGACCCGCACAGCCCCCACGCCGGCCGCGGCGCGGGCCTGCGAGGGATGGCGAGCGGCCTGTGGCACGCGCACGTGGGGTGGCTGTTCAGCACCCACGGCCAGGCCTCCTCGAAACGCTTCGCGCCGGACCTCGTGGAGGACCCGGGGATGCGCCGCATCAACCGCTCCTTCCCGTGGATCGCGCTGGCCTCCCTGGGGATCCCCTTCCTGCTCGGCTTCGCGCTCAGCGGGGGCTCGCTGGTGGCCGCGCTCGCCGCGCTGCTGTGGGGCGGCCTCGTGCGGATCTTCCTCGTGCACCACATCACGTGGTCGATCAACTCGATCTGCCACTTCTTCGGCAGCCGGCGCTTTGACACGGGCGACCGCTCGACCAACGTCTTCTGGCTGGCGCTGCCCTCGCTCGGAGAGGCGTGGCACCACAACCACCACGCCTTCCCCCGCTCGGCCTTCCACGGCCTGCGCTGGTACGAGCTGGACCCCTCGGGGTGGCTGATCCTCACGATGGCGAAGGTCGGCCTCGCGTGGGACGTGGTGCGGGTCACGCCGGAGCGCGAGCGGGCGAAGCTCGCAGACGTCGTGGCGCGCTGAAGCCCAAGCGCGAGCGCGAGGCTCACGGAGGCCACGTCGCCGCGCTGAGGCCCGCCCGAGCCACACCGTGCTGTGAGGCAGCGGTGCGCGCGAGCGGAGGCAGTTTTCACAAGTTCGACCGCAACTAACCCCACCCTGCCGTGTCGAAGCCAGCAAGACGGCCGCCCGGCCGGCGAACCGACGCCCCAAACCCACAGGAGGCTCCAGTGCTACCGAATCCCCTGCGGCGCGCCGCGATGCTCGCCGGCACGCTCTCCCTGCTCGCGCTGGCGGGCCCGGTCGCCTCGGCCAGCGCCGAAGTCGAATTCTCGAAGATCACCTCGCCCGCCGGCCCGACGTACGCGCTCTACAACAAAACGCTGACCCCTCCCCAGCCCGCCTTCACGGTCACCGGCACGACCAAAGGCAGCGGGAACGTCGCCCTGCGCTGCTACTACGGACCGGGACCCACGGAATACACGACCCTCGTCAAGAAAGTGGAACCGAGCGGGGGCGCGTTCTCTGTGGAAGTCGAAGCCAAGGCACTTTACGAAACAAAGGAACTTTACTCCGCCCCCTGCGTGCTGCGGGCCGTGCCGTTTGGCATCGAAGAAGCCCACCCTCCCGGCACGCCGGCCGAAGAAGCTAAAGACCCGTTCCAGGGACCGCGGATAATCGGCTCCCGGTTTGAAGTGTTCGCCGAAAACAAAGCGCCGTACGACTACGAATTCGAAGCCAACTCGCTGTCCGGCGACTTCCAGATCGAGTCCGTGGGCGACTGTGGCCTGGACTACTCGAACCTCTACGCCCCTGACTCGCTCACCCCGAGTGAACACCTGTTCGACTGCAACGCCTTCCTCTATCTGAGCAACTCCCCGCCGTCGGAAAAACCCACCCCGACCCGCTCCGAGCTGCAGATCGACGGCGCGAACGCGTACGGCCCCGCAACGGCAAACTACGTGAACGAAGCTATTCAAAAAGAACTGGAATCGAAAAAAGAACCGCTGAGGACAGTGCCCGGTGCCCCGCAGGTGGCGGTGTCGCAGACCTTCGAACCGTTGACCGGCCTTGTCAAGATCACCGAGGTGGACCCGATCGTCAAGTGCTCGCCGTCGACCGCCTTCTCGCCAACGTCCACCAGTTGCACGAGCTTCGTCTCCACCGGCGTGCAGCTCGAACGCACCTGGCAGACGAGCAGCGCCGACCAGGTGGCGTCGATGACCGACACCTGGAAATCGACCGACGGCGCAGCCCACTCGCTGAACGCGCTCTACAACCAGACGACCGTCAATGGAGGTAAAACGGGCGGCGCCTACCAGTTCCCGGGCACCAACGTGTTCTCCGCCACCACCAGGGGCGAGTCGGTGACGATGCCCCCGGGCCTCGGCCGGATCTTCTACAAGGAGGACGCCGAAACACCCGGAGAAGGAGACGGCAGGCACCCGCAGGGGGCGATCGTCTACGACACCCCGCCCAGCGGACCGTTGTCGGTGTACCAGGGCACCGCAACCGAAGGGTACAACGGCTTCGAGATGCCCTACCAGGCCACGATCCCGGCAGGCGGCTCCTACACCCTGAACATGGCCTTCGTCCAGGCCTACAAGCTCTCCGAAGTCGAAGCGCTGTCCTCGGAAGTGCTCGCGAAATTCCCCGCGAGCCCGGGCCCGACCCTGAGCATCGCCTCACCAGCGAGCGGCACCACGGTCTCCACGCCCAACGTCACCGTGTCGGGCACCGTCACGGACCCCAGGGTGATCACCTCGTTCACGGTGGACGGTCAGGCGGTGAGCGTGGGCGCCGGCGGGGCGTGGTCGACGAGCGTCCCACTCGGCGAGGGTGCCAACACGATCAAAGCGCTCGCGACCGACCAGGCGGGCCTGTCCTTGGAAAAGACGGTGAGCGTGACCTACAAGCCGATCCCGCCGGTCGCGCACGCCTCGCAGGTGGGCTCCGCCAGCGGAGCCAACGGCGAGGTCACCGTCACGCTTGACTGCGCCGGCTCGGCGGGCACGAGCTGCGAAGTCGAAGCGGCGCTCACCACCGTCGAGCGGACCCGCAACGGCAGGCCCACGGCGGTCCTCGCCAGGCGCCACCACCACAGGATCCGCTCGCAGGTGGTCTTCGTCGGCTCGTCCAAGCTGACGATCCCCGCCGGCCAGCGGGTGACGATCGCGATCCAGCTGAACGCGGCCGGCAAAAGCCTGCTGGCCCGCTTCGGGGCGCTGCCCGTCCACCTGACGGTGGTCCAGCTGAGCGGCGGCCACCGCTCGACGGTCATCGCCCAGAACCTCACAGTCCGCCCGCACAGGGCCAGGCACCACAGGCACCGTCACCACCGGCGCTGAGCGCCACGGCGCACTCCGCCGCGGCCGATCCGAAGGCCGCGGCGGGCAGGCGCACTGCGCGGGAGGGCGACTTTTAGGAAAGATGCCCTCGGTGAACCACGACTTCGAGCTGCAGACCCACCGGGTGGAGGACCGCCACTGGTGGTACCGCGGGCGCCGCCGGGTGCTCGCCCGGACCGTCGCACGGCTCGGCCTGCCGCCCCACGCGCGCATCCTCGACGCGGGGTGCGGCTCCGGGCGCAACATGGTGGACCTCGCGCGCTGGGGCGCCGTCACCGGGGTGGAGCTCTCCGAGGCCGCCGCCGAGGCCGCCCGGGAACGCCACGTGGGCGAGGTGGTCGAAGGCTCGCTGCTGGAGATGCCCTTCGCCCCCGCCTCCTTCGACCTCGTGGTGTGCCTCGACGTGATCGAGCACGTCCAGGACGACCGCGCGGCGCTGCGCGAGCTGCGCCGCGTGCTCGCCCCCGGCGGGGCGCTGCTGGTCACGGTGCCCGCCTACCAGTGGCTGTGGAGCGGCCACGACGAGGTCAACCACCACCACCGCCGCTACTCCCGCGCCACCCTCCGCCAGGCCGCGCGGGACGCCGGCTGGGAGTGCGAGCGCACGACCCACTTCAACTCGCTGCTGCTGCCCGTGGCGGTCGCGCTGCGCGCCCTCGACCGCCTGCACACGCGGGCGACCGAATCGAGCCTCGACCTGTGGGTGCCCCCCGCGCCGCTGAACTGGCTGCTGCAGCAGCCGCTGAACCTCGAGGCCGCCCTGATCGGCCGCGGCGGCACGATCCCCGCGGGCCTCTCGCTGCTCGCCGTGCTGCGTTAGAGGGCGGAGTCCGTCGCGGGGTGCATGCGGAAGGTCCACGCGCGGTTCACGAGGAACGTGCACACCGTCACGATCGCCGTCGTGCACACCTGGCCCACGAGCTTGTCCAGCCCCGCGTCGTGTACGAACACGTACACCAGGCCCTCGTTCACGGCGAGGCCGCAGCCCTGCACCACGAACCACCGCACCGGCGTCAGCGCGTCCCCCACGTGCTCGCGGAACGTCCACCGGCTGTTCCACAGGAAGCCGTTGACCGTCCCCACGGCGAACGCCACCGCCGAGGCCGCCAGGTACGCCACCCCGCCCACCTTCAGCAGCACCGCGTACACCGCGAGGCTCAGCAGGGTGTTCGAGACCCCCACGATCCCGAACTTCACGAACTGCGCCGCCACCGGGGCGTTGAGCCGGGACTTAGGCGCGTCCTCTACTCTTCCCCTGCTCTCCTCTACGCTTTCCACGTCCGCTACTTAACCAGCTTGCCCCGCCCCGTGCCCGACTCCTCACCCCGTTCCCCCACGCTCCTCTCCGTGGTCGCTCCCGTCTTCAACGAGGAGGAGCTCGTCGAGCGCTTCGTGCGCCGCGCCTGCGCCGCCGTCGCCGACTACACCTTCGAGCTCGTGCTCGTCAACGACGGCTCCACCGACGCCACCCCCGAGTTGCTCGACCGCATGGCTGCCGAGGACCCCCGCGTGCGGGTCATCCACCTCTCCCGCAACTTTGGGCACCAGGCCGCGCTCACCGCCGGGCTCGAGCACGCCGTCGGGGACGTCGTCGCGATGATCGACGCCGACCTCCAGGACCCCCCCGAGCTGATCCCCACGATGGTCGCCCGCTGGGAGGCCGGCTCCGACGTGGTGTACGCCGTGCGCCGCGCGCGCGAGGGCGAGACCGCCTTCAAGCTCGCCACCGCGTCGTGGTTCTACAAGCTCTTCGACAAGCTCGCCCAGGTCGACCTCGAGCCCAACTCCGGCGACTTCCGTCTGCTCGACCGCCGCGCGCTGGACGCGCTGCTGACGATGACCGAGCGCTCGCGCTTCCTGCGCGGCATGACGGTGTGGGTCGGCTTCACCCAGACGGCCGTCTCCTACGAGCGCGACCCCCGCCACGCCGGGGAGACCAAGTACACGCTGCGCAAGATGCTCCGCTTCTCGCTCGACGCCATCGCCTCCTTCTCGCACGTCCCCCTGCAGCTCGCCACCTACGTCGGGCTGCTCTCCGCCGGTCTCGCGTTCGTCGCGATCCCCGTCGTGCTCGGGCTGCACTTCGCCGGCTCCTACCTCCCCGGCTTCGGCTCGCTGACGATCGCCATCCTGCTGCTCGGGGGCATCCAGCTGATCGCGCTCGGGGTCATCGGCGAGTACGTCGGGCGCATCTACGACGAGGTCAAGCACCGCCCCCTCTACATCGTGCGCGACGAGCGCAACCGCCCCGAGGACCTGGGCGGGCCCGTGGCCCCCGTAGCGCGTGCCGGGCTGCCCGCGCGGGTGCGCGAGCGCATCACGTGAGCCGCGTGTGTCGCATGTGTCGCGTGAGCCACCGCGCTCGCACCCGGGCCGCCGACAGCCGCTGGGGGGGCCCGAGCCACCCCTCCGTTGTCGGGGCGCGCCGCCCGCCGCTCACGCTGCGAGGAAGCGGGCGCCCGTGCCCGGCGTGAGCGACACCCCCCGCGCCGGGGACGCCCCGGTGCAGGACGCCCACCTCTCCGAGCACCGCCAGGAGCGCGTGCGCCTCGAGACCCCCCGCCACCGCATCGAAGGGCTCGTCACGCTCGCCCGCGACGGCTTTCGCTCGCGGGTCTCCGACGTGCTCAACGCCTCCGAGCGCGACTTCCTCACGCTCACCGACGTCTCCCTGCAGCCGCTCGACGGCGGGCCCGCGGAGAGCCACGCCTTCCTCGCGGTCGCCCGCGCTCACATCGTCTTCGCCGTCTCCCCCCCCGAGGAGCCCGAGGGGTAGGGCGCGCTCGCGGCGCTGCTGGGGGGCGCCGCGTGCGGCCCGTCCTCGCGTGGCGAGGAGGGGGTTGAGATAGTGATAGAAACAAACACGCCAATCTTGCGGCCGCGAACAGTGATCGGCGAGCGCGAGGCGCAGCACTCCCACCAATCGCCTCGGGCCGCCAGATATTCTGAGATGTGCCCTTACAGAAGTGCGTCTTGAAGCAGTGCACTTGAACCGAGAGGACCACAGTGGCTACCGACCTCCTGGCTAGGATACGCAGCGAAATCGATGAGCGCCTCGCGCAGCTGCGCCCGCTGCTGAGCGAGTACGAGCGCCTGACCGCGGCCGCCGAGACGCTCGCCGCCGTGGACGCCGAGGCCGAGGCTCCCTACGCCGAGCGCCCCTACGCCCAGAGCCCCTACGACCCCACTGCACAGGACGTTCCGGCGCTCCCCGCGAAAACTCCGTCGCCCCCCGCGGAGACCCCACGGCTCGCCGCGGAGGTTCCGGTACCCCCCGCGGAGGAAGAGCCCCCCAGTGCACCGGCCCTCCGTCGCGCCTACCCACTGCGCGGTTCAGACGGCGCGATCAAACTGGCGATGTCTCTGCGCACCACCCCGCTGCAGCGACCGACGCCCAGGCCCGCCGACCAGCCGGCGGCGCCCGCGCCGAGTGCCACGCAGGTTCTCGAGCGGCTGACTCCCGTCCCGCCCGCCGTGGAGGGAGACACGTGGGAGCCGTCCACGCCCGTCGCCGACAGCGAGCCCGCGCGCGAGCCGGCCACGCCCGCCGCCGTCCGGCAGGCGATCCTTGCAGCCCTCGAGCACGGCTCCCACACCGCGACTGAGCTCGTGACGGTCACCGCGATGAGCGCCCCCGAGATCCGCGGCGGCCTCATCCGCCTCACCGGGCGCGGAGCGATCACGAAGGTCAAGCGTCGCGGCGACGGCAAGACCGCCTACGCGCTGCCCTTCTCCCGAGCGTAGCCCGAGGGCCGGCTGCGGCGCGCGCGGCCTGGGCGAGGTGGTTTGCACTGGCCCGGCGCGACGGGTCGCGCGGGACGACCTGCGCACCCCAGCCGGGGTTCGCACTTGGGCCTTCGAGCGGGGCGATCGGGACGACCTGCGAACCCCGCCGCCCTTCTGGACCGGCTGCTTGAGCAGCTCATGGAGCCGGTCGGGCGGCAAGCCCGGCGGCGGGCGGCCGATGCGATCCGTCAAGCTGATTGCTGACGACCCTGCTTCGAGTCCTGCTGGCTCCACCATCTTGACGAAGGTCGAAACGGCCCAGTCCCTCCGGGGGCTGGGCCTTCGGCATCTACGGGCCGAGACGATCGTGTGCGCCGGCTGATTGAGGCGCTGCTGACCCCTGCAAGCTAGACGACCACACGACACTCGGATGCGGCACGCCCAATTGGCTCTTGCAGGCTTCGATCGAGCCGGTGACGCGGGCGTCGGACCTAAAGTGCCTCGACGGCCAAGCCGATAAGCGACAGAAGAGGACTCCGAGCGTTGGCAGGAGCTCTCGGATGCCGGGAATATGCGGATTTACGAATCAGACGAAGAGAAGGGCGCTCATGCCAATCGAAGAGCAGACGACTCGGCCCGATGACGATGCGCGAGTTCGCCTTCAGGACGGCGAGAAAGTCATTTTGGCGCTCAGGCGAACGAGTTGGCAGGCGACGCTCGATAAGATCCTGACGTTGGGGCTCTACTGTTTCTGGTGGAGGGTGGCGTGGTTTGTCGTAACCGATCGTCGTCTCATAACTAAGAAGGGCATCCTCAACAAGACGGAAATCGCCCTGCCGCTTCACTTTGTTCAGGATGCCTCGTTTCACCGATCGTGGATAGGCATCGCAGACGTCCGCATTTCGACGGCGGGCGGCGACGCGAGCATCTCTCGCATGGGGCCGCTGAGGGCGCAGGACGCTAGGCAGCTCGCCGACACGACTATGTCGCAAGCCAAGCGCGTAATCTCGGACGCCAGCCCAGCCGCACCTAGCGCTGACCAAGTGACCGAGGCTCTGGCTCGCATCGGGGAGCTACGCGACAAGGGCGTTCTAACGGAGGACGAGTTCGTGCAGCAAAAGGCGCGGCTCCTAGCATGACCTTTCGTCTTTCCGCGCCAACCGGCGACGATCTGCGTTGCGCTTGCTCGGGATGCTGATGACGCCGAAGCACGACATACCAGAGGAGGCTGTGGCGATGAGCACCCCAGACAACATGCAACGGGGCAGAGCTCGACGCGCACGAAAAAGCCGAGAAACTGATCCGCAAACGGCTGTCCAAGGAGCTAGACGTTGACTTGACGCCACAGCAGTTGTCGCTAGATGGCGGTGCCCATGTGGACGTGGACGGCGTCGGGCCGGACGAGTCTGTTCTCGTGGAGATATTCGCCCACCAGGGGGGACTGAAGGGAGGTCAGCGCCGCAAGATCATGGGCGACGCGTTGAAGCTCATCACGCTGGGGCGAAGCCGGCCCGCGACCAAGCTCATCATCGCGTTCTGCGATCAGGAGGCCGCAGACGGCGTGGTCGGCTGGCTGGCGGAGACCCTCAAGGCTTGGGGGATCGAACCCCGCGTCGTCCATCTACCCAAGAAGGTCTGCGACGACCTGCGGGCCGAGCAACTGCGCCTGAAGATGGTCTACCCGAGTTCCGACTAGGAAGGGGCTGGTGATGGCACGCCCGCGACCGGAGCAGTACCGGACGTGGGTGTAGTCTTGTGAGCACGATGGGCTACGAGACCTACTATTCGATGTGTCGCAGCATCGGCGAGATCGCCGAGTACGTGGATCAGACCCTAAACGGAGCATCTTTCGACCAAGTCGTCGCGGTCTCACACTCGATGACGCTCGGCGACTCCGGTCCTGAGCCGGTGATGTTCTACTCGGTCCTTGTGGTGGTCCGCCGCGGCGCCATCGAGGCAGATCAGCCGTAGTCGCTGCGGTACTTGGCTGCTTCTCGCGGGAATAGTCGTGCCGAACATCGCAGCCGCCACAGGCCGGTGACGTGCATATCTGATCAACGCGATCATGAGCCGCCTCGCACGGATGTGAGCGACTTGCGTCGCACAACCGTGTATTGGCCGACACCTGCCTGGCGACGCTCACAGTCTATGACTTGAGTTCCCCCCAAAACATCTTCAATGCGTCTCTCATCAGGGCATAACCATCTTCGGCTGGTGTGGTTCGCAAAACAACTCGGGAGCCTGATTGAATGCCTATTCCGACCATGCCGCCCCTACATATCTCTAAGTCACGCTCACTCGACGCGGGGCTGACACCGCACTCATGCGCAAATTGGCGAATCAGCTTGCCATTTGTCACGGCAATGATATGAGGTCGCCTACCTGCTGCTTCTAAGCCTCTGCATAGACGCCGAAACGATGCCTCACTACGCTGTCGTCCATCACGACCTAGAAGGCTTGGAAGCATCCTGGCTGCTAGCTGCGACCGGTATCCGATACGTCGTGCAGTAGCGCTAGCGATCGGGCCTGGTGCGTGCAATAGTGCAACTTGTCCGCAGGGCGCCGTTTCTCGAATAGCCCTGGCAATCAACTCAGTATCCCGCCATCCAAGAACGTCCAGCGATCTGTAGCCTTCCCTAAAAGAACCATGACGTATAAAAAGCACGGTCCGAATCTTGGGAGTCATGTGTCTATCGTACCCTGGGAGTCGGTCAGTTGCCACCCCGATATTGTCGGAAAGTCGGGCAAGTCGGTGGGTCGTCGGAGCGCTGTCTCAATAGTGTTCGGCATGACCTTTAATGCAACGTCTACGGTAACGCGCATTCTCGGCTGTAGATCATGGGGAAGCCGAACGTAAGATCCAACGAAGCATTCCCTGCCAATCGTCAGTCCAGGGGGAACAGTTACGTGCGGTGCGATGGTGGACGGTGGCGTGGTTGGCGCTGAGTGCGAGCTTGGCGGGGTGGTCGTCGGCGACCAGTTGGTCAACGATTGCCTGACCGAGGTCACGATCGGACTCGATGACGAGAATCGGCTCACGCTCGCCGTTTGTCCTCGGCTCCGGCGGCTGGCGCCTCATAGCACGTTGCCGGGTCTAGTCTTGGCACGATAGGTCGAGGGTGAAACCCCGTAGCGGCGCCGGAACGCGCGAGCGAAGTGAGGCGACTGGTGAAAGCCGACTCGCTGTGCCACATCACGCACCGTGATCGAGGGTGTGGCCAGAAGCCGGGCAGCGGCTTCCAGGCGCCTACCAACGAGGTCATCGCGGAAGGTGGTGTCGCCGAACTGCGCGTAGATGCGCTGTAGCTGGCGAGGGGAAATCGAGAGGGCCATGGCAACGCTCTCCACAGTCAGCTCGCTGCGGTAGTAACGCTGAACCATCACCCGCGCGAGCAGGTACAGTCGGCGACGTTCACCAAAAGTAGACGGCCGCTGAGGCATGTCAGCTACAACCAAATCCGATGAAAGTGGATGCTTTTTTGGTTACGTCGTCGTGCTCGTGGCTCACTTGGCCTCCCTGCCTCGGCGCCCGTGGCGAGTTTTGACGGCGGGTGGTGAGCCTCTGAGGCCGAAGTAAATGGTGAGCACTTGGCGCACCCGCTCGACGCCGATGCCCACCCGATCACCAATGTCGGTCAGGTAGAGACCCTCAACCACACGCAGGCGAAAGACCTCCAGATTGCGCTCGTTCGGCAGGTGGCGGTTGATCGCCTGCGGTGTTGGCGGCAGCATCATCTCGTGCTCGGTGAGGCGGCAGAGGACTTCGTAGACCTCCTCGGCTCCGATGGAGGAGTGCCAGATGAGCTCGCGCCAGGAGTGGGTCAGTAGGCAGTAGGTGGTGTGGATACCGGCGTTACGCAGGCAGGTCAGGGTGGCAGGGCTCAGGCCCATTTGGGAGAGTCGCATGGCAAACGCGCCTCAGATGGAGATGAGTTCGAGGGAGTCCAGGTACTGCGCGCAGCGTGAGGCGCCGATGAACTCGTCCAGGCAGTAGATGACGCCGCCTGCCTCTAGGCGGACGATGGCTTTGCGGATGGCTTCGGACTTGAAGTCGGAGATGGCGCGTTCGATCTGCTTGTCCGACCAGCGCTCGCGGTGATCGGTGCGTAGGAGCTGTAGGACGATGGCGCGCTCTACGAGTTTGTCGGTGGCAGTGGGCAGTGCACTATGATGGGCTGGCATGGGAGAGACTCCTCCTGTGTACGGCCCCGGCCGTCTCAAGCGGCCGGGGTCACTTTTACCTTGTCACCATAATGGTCTACCACCCTGCCCGGACGCCAAAAATCCCACCGGGTTTTGCCGGACTTTCCGGTAAAATGGCGACTCGGCGTCGAAGGACTCCTGTCCCTCAGCGCAGCGCGTGAACTTGCTGCACTCGTGGATATCTGCGAACGAGAGCGGCCACCCGAGTAACAACGCTAGCCAGGGATTTTTGACAGTGACACCACCATCGGCTTGCCAGTACACGGCTCACGATGATTAGCCGGTTTCCACAGCTTGCCATATCACGGTGTGACCCGGTTTGCTTTGGGCGCAGCCCAGGCCCCGGCCCCTCCGGGGGGCCTGGGCTGCTCTTGTCCCTCGGATTGGAGGCCCCGGTATGGTGATCGTGTTGGGTCGGGCGCAACGAGACGCGGTGTATGGCTTCGTCGTCAGTGACTTGGCCGAGGCCGGGGATCTAGCGTTGGTGCTGGTAGCCGATGAAATCAAACGCGCTGAATGGCTGCGTCGCAACTTCGAGCAGGCGACGCAGCTGCTCGATCAGATCGGGTGGGAGAAGGTGGGCTCCCGCCAGCGCTACGAGGTGCAGCTGAGCGACGCCGACGTGCTGGCGCTGTTCGGCCGGCTGCACGAACGGGCGAGCCGGCTCATCGACGACGCGATCAACGAGTTCGCCCGCGCCATGCTGGCTGATGCGTTCTGTGTGGCTGAGGTCGCCAGCCGAACGCTCAGCGGCGTGGGCGAGCCTCCGTTGCGTCTTCCCCGCCTGTGGCTGATCGAGGGCGGGCAGCCGGAGCAGTAGCCGCTCCGCGCCGTCTACTCGGGTGGGGTTGGGCAGATCGCCAGAGGGGCCTGTGGGGTCAAGCTGTGAGGGAGCCCGCGATGGCTGGCTCGCTACCGTCCCCGCTGGAGCGCCGCCTCCATGCGGGCGAAGCCGTCCCTGACCTCGGCGCGTAGCGCGCGGATCTCGCGCAGGAGCCTGTCGGGACTGGCGGGAGCGGTGGCTCGCCCGGCCAGGGTCAGGAGCTCGTCCGGGTCGGCATCCAGGGCGCGGGCCAGCCGCTCGATGGTCTCGTCTGAGGGTGGCCCCTGGTCGCCGTTCTCGACGCGCGAGAGGTTGGCGGCGGACATCGGGATACGTTCGGCGACCTCGCGCTGAGTCAGCTTGGCTTGGCGGCGGAGCTGGCGCACGCGAGCCCCGAGGGAGTGGGCGCGTTCGGTCTGGCTTGGGCCTCGCGCGCTGGTCATCGTCGGTCTAGCTTCACCAGGCATAGGCGCACCCCTTGACGGCTTACGGAAGTCGTACTATGCTCCGCCTCCCGTATGCCAGTGACGGAGCGGAGCCTGCCGCTCCGTCCGGCCTCAACCACTGCCCTGGAGGGGACATGACCTCGAAGCCGTCCCGTCGACTGCGCTCCGCCATCGCCATCTGTGCCCTGCTTGCGATACCGGCGATCGTTGCCGCTTTGGCTCAGGCGAGTACCGGCGGCTCGATCGCTCCGGCCCACGCCGCCAGCTCTATCGGCTCAAGCTGCGCCCATCCGTACAGGGCGACATTCAACGCCGAAAGGCATGGCTCATTCAGTGGCGACCATAATCACATCCGAATGGGCTCGTCTGATGGAAGTCCGTGGTTGGTCGAATGGTCGGTAAAACCAGGGTATGTCATTTGCAACGCCCGCATCCAGCTCCGTAATGGTTCCTTGGTGCGTCCAACGCGTCTGATTCCCTACTCAACACCTACGCCAACCGGAGGAGAATACATCGAACCACACAAGACCCACTCAGCTTTGGGTAGTATCGTGGTGACGTCTGCGAAGTCACCGGTGCCGCTCGGCTCAAGCTGTAACTATCCACTGGAGAGCGAATGGACCTCACGGGGTGTGGTAGGTAGCGGCGCTGGCGACTTCAGTATCGAAATCCTGGGGTACAACCCCAATCTTCCCATCAATACCCCACAGCCCATTCGGCTGGGAGTCGCCGTCAAGAGTAATCGAGTGGCGATCTGCCCAAAAGCCGAGATCGAAGTGTTTACCCACACGCAAGCCGAAATCACCAACGAAACTCCCGGCCCGGGGACCTTGCACCGCTACTCCGTGTCAATGGAACCGCAGGGCGGAGAAAGCTCGACGGTTACCGTGCAGGAACAGGTCTTTCTCGCTCATGTGTATGGACGGCTGGTGAAGCCCTGAAGGTTATGTGGTGAGTAGAGCGAGACTTGAACACAAAGCGGCCCCGGTCGGCGTAATGCCGAACCGGGGCCTGTGATCGTCTCAACGTGTGAGGTGATCGTTGATGTGGGCGGTTAACCCGCGTTCGCCTGAGCAGCGGCATCGCGGGAGGAGATCTCCTGCCGAAATCCGTCAGGAGGCATCTTAAACCCCTCTGGCAGTCGGCCGATGCGATGCATGTGACCATCAGCAACGAGTTCAGCGAACTGCCGCGATCCTAGCTGCTCCTGCTGGATCACCTCGCTGTGGAACATCTCGTAGTCGGCGTCCCACTCGCCTCCGGCGTCTTTGAGCTCAAGGAGGTCGCCCCATGCGCGCTCAATGTGGACGCCGCGCAATCCCGCGGTCTCCCACTCGTAGACCGCAACCAGGATCGGAATGCCATCACCGTCGCGGTCGTAGGCCCAGAGCGAGTGTGTGTCCGGTTGGAACCAGTCCTCGACATTAGTAGGTGGCCGTGAACCACTTGCGCCCATGATACTCCCTTCGGTCGGATGGACCCACTGTCAGTAATTGACGCAACAGCAGGTCAGCCGACCGAAAAAAGAGGTGTCGCTCACCTTCGAGACGTCTACCTTATAGCAAGAGGCGACAACTAATACTTATACCATACGCCGAGCTATTTGTATAGATTGACGTTGGGACAAAATATGCCGTATAGGTGGCCTAGTAGGAGATTAGTGAACTCAGCCCTCACCCAACCGTCCTCTGCGATATCCAACGGCTCGCGCCCAATTATCACCCCATTTGAATGGGGGTTGCTTACTATGCGGTACTCTGCCGTTGCCTCGCTCAGCTTGTCCAGTGGCAGCCGCATAGATAGATCGGCGCTTCGCACCCCCACGTGATCTGCAGTAAGCGTGATATACGGATGGGTTTCATTCCTGTCCTTGTCAAAATATTCCGCAACCATCTCGATTTCAGATACATCACCAGGATTCTTGCGCCCACCAAGAGCGACAAAATGAATCATCCAGTCGGCCACGGCACCATCTTGACTATCTGGCAGCGTCCCCAAGTAGGTGTGCCCGTCGCTCAGAGTTTTTACGCTACCCTTCACCGGCATTGGATCGGAAGCTCTATGGTGATACCGAATCGGCGCTACTCGCTGATCCGGCAGGAGCGTTTCAAGCCGAATTAGGCGATGAACAACAACTTTGCGGTGATCGTCATTGTTAATATCAGCGGAGGCGCTAAAGGAGAGTGTCTGAAAAGCGTGTGTGGGGCCAATACTCTCGATGTGCTTCGGCTTCGGATGCTCACTATCAAGTTCCTGCTCGAACTCCAGGTCGAGCAGTATGTCGGCGAGCACGGGCAACATCCGTTCCTCCATACGGCTTACTGTCGCAGGTGATTCACGTTCTTTAAGAGGCGCCAGCTCCTGTAGTTCCGGGAGAGCAACCTGCCTTCTCTCATCAAGCTTTTGATGGGCGGGTTCAAGGAAGACGTGCCGGTACGCGATCTCGTGGTCACGGGCAAGCCGACCCGCAGCCAGCTTGAGGGCCTCTTTCAGTCGTCTGATGCGCTGATCGGCCGTCGGTATTCCCCTTAGAAACGGCAAGAACAGGAGGTCGAGCCGCGAAGCTAAAGCATCCGCCGAAAAAGGCGCAGGTCGCTTGCGGAGAATGCCCAAAGAACCCACGATGCATTGCTGGGTCGGGCAGGCGTTTTCGGCGAAATCTTCCATCGCTAGATCGTCCTTTTCCCGATCTTATAGCAGACATCATCCGAAGTATGCCCGAATTTGGTCCGCTCCGGATACTAGACGTAGGCCCGAACCGAGGGCCGCCAACGAGTCTAAAAGCGCCTCGTGCGCCCGAGTCAAGGAGGTTGTCACGATGCATCACCAGCCCCGCACAGACCCCGAGAACGCGGCAACAATGCGCTGCGGGATCGACAAGCTCATTGCCCGAGGCGTCGGCCCACGCACGGCAATGCGGCGGGTAGCCCGCCGCAACCGCATCGCTCCCAGGCAGCTCGGCGTCCTGATCACCCAGGGCGGGCGGCCCATCGGAGGCGATGCTTGATGGCCGGCCTCCCCGTCCCATACTCAAGCGGGTTCGGTCTGACCAAGATCGACCGGCAGGTCTCCCGGGCTCTCGCCCAGATCGACGCTGCCGCGCTCATAGCCAGCCATCGGGATCAAGCGCAGATCAGCCGGGTAGCAAGTACCACCGAATACGGAATGCTCCGAGCAGCCCAGGTCGGGGCGCTTGAGGGAGTCCTCATCCAAAGCGCTCCCAATTCCGCCGGGTATGTCCATGCGGTTGCCACGGCAGGCGCTCTCGGGATCGCCTCCGTGGTCTACGACGCCGCAAGGCGCTCCTGATGGCGCTCCTGCTGCTCCTCATGCTGGTGATGCTGATCGTGAAGTATTGGCATCTCGTAGTCGGTGCGCTCGTACTCTACCTCGTGTGCCGCTGGGGCATCGAACCGTGGCGGGAGGCACGGGCTCGGGAGGCCCATGACCGACTGCGTCACGCCCGAGCCCGCAGAGAAATCGACGACATCACGTTTGCGACGGCGCGGGGGATGTACGACGCCGCCGCTAGAGGGAGTGGTGATGTGATCGAGGGGACAGCGATCGAGGAGTGGCGAGGATGACCGAACGCGAGCAGGCCAGAACACTGCGCCGTTCGGTGGCTCACTTTGAGGCCCTCGGGCTGGATTGGGGGACGGCCGTCATCGCTACCGCGCAGCGCTACGGCGTCAGGCTCATGGACATCATCGTTCTATCCGGCAGGGTCGATGACGACCGCGCGGTGCGCTCGTGAAGCAGATCGGTCAAGCGATGCTGCTCGGGATCGTGGCGCTGGCGGTCATAACAGCCGCTACGCCTGCGTTGACCAGGCTCACACATGCCGTAATCCCCTTGATTGTCACGATCGGCGTTGTTGTCGCGCTGCTGCGCGCGGTGTGGTGGTACTTCCGTTGAAAGTGATATTTTTGTAAAAAAGTATTGACAAAGGAGATATTTTGAGTGAATACTCGTGAGGCTAATTAAGCCGAACAATCGGCGAACAACAATCACAAGGAGAAAGCATATGTAACAACTCAGACGAAGGGAGGTGCATTGACCTATGGCACGGAGGATACAAATTAAGAATGTCAGACGAAGCGAGATAGACGTTAACCTGCTCGCTTACGTTTATTTTTTGGAGGGAAAGAGGCTCGTTCAAGAGCGGCGAGAACGTGAGGCCAAGGCCAAAACGAAGCGCCGAGAGGGTGCGGCGCACAGCAAAGAACCTCGGGAGCGGCAGCAGTGAACAGCGATCTTATTCCAGCCCTGGTTGCAGCCGGTGGTGGAACCACCATGATGACCGCTATCGCCGCGCACGAGTACACTCAAACCAAGGCTATGCGCGCCAGCCGTGTGCGGCTCGCCACCCGCTATCCGGTGAACTTGGAACCAGCCCAGGTAGCGGCCGTCTGGAACGGTCTGTCCGGTCTGCCCTACACCACCGAGCTTATCGCCGAGGTCGAAGCTAGCGATGGTTCGATCACCCATGCCCTGTGGGTGCCGGCGGCCGTGCGTGAATCGGTGCGCGCAACGTTGACCGGCGTCATACCGAGCGTGCGTATCACCGAGGCTCCACCCACACCAAACGAGGCCGTGACGTTGAGCCTGCGCCTGTTCGTCCCCACTCCCAGCATCCTTTCAACCGACAACGCTGTCTCCGTTTCTCGGTCACTGCTTACAGGTCTGACTGGCTTGCGCCGAAACGAGAAAATTGTAATCCGCTGGGCGCTCAGACCCGGAGGCGGGCGGGCATGGCGGGAGCCGGACGACCCCACCCAGAGACAGCGGGAGATAGGCAGAGCCCTACGGGATAAGACGTCGCTGCCGGGATTCACAGTCAGCGGGTTGGTTCTCATCAGAACGTCAAAGATGAGCCGGGCGCGAGAGCTGGCCTCGCACATCGAAAACGTACTGCGCAGCCGCAAGGGTCTGGTCGGTGGCATCCGTGTCACCTCCGAGCGTGGCAACCGCCGGTTGAGCGCGTGCCCCCGCACGACGAGGTCTTCTGGCTGGGTCACAAGTCCCGAACTGGTCCCTCTGCTCGCTCTGCCACTAGGCGATGCGGTACAGGGAGTAGAGGTCGGCGCCTCCCGCGAGTTGCAGGTACCGCGCCACGTCCCTCGCGCAGGGCGGCGGCTGTTCATCGGGCGAGACTCAGACGGCGAGCGGCCGGTGGCGCTTTCGGCTGAATCTTCACGGCTACATATGGGAGTCGTGGCCCCCACGGGCGGCGGGAAGTCAACCCTACTTTTGCGTTGCATCTTGGATGATCTGTCCAACGGGTACGGCGGGATTCTGCTCGATCCAAAGAATCAGCTCGTCAGTGATCTGCTTGACCGCATCCCGCCCGAGCACGCGAGCGCCGGTCGTGTCGTGGTGTTGGACCCTTCAGCCCCCGGCCCTGCGGTCGGCCTTGACCTACTCGGCAGTGGTGACCCCGATGTCAGGACGGAGGTCGTACTTTCGGCGCTGAGGGGCATCTACAAAGACGCCTGGGGAGTCAGGATCGACAGCTATCTGCGCTTGGGTCTGCGCACCCTAATAGAGCTACAAAACCCGGTCCTCTCCGACTGGATGCGTCTCTACACCGACAAGGATCTGCGGCGTTCGGCGGTGGCGCGTCTGCGTGACCCGATCCTTTCAGCGCAGTGGCGCACCTACGAGGAGTCCCTCAGCGCGACCGAGCAGTTCCAGCACATCGCCCCGGCGCTCTCAAGAATCACCAGCTTGCTTGCCAGACCAGGGCTGAGGAACATCATCAATCAGCCGGCGCCGAAGCTGTCGATCCCTCGGCTGCTGGCCGAACGCAAGTGGCTGTTGGTGGCGCTGTCGCCGAGTGCTCTCGGAGAGAGCGCCAACGACCTCCTGTCGGCGATCGTCGGCTACCTCGTCTGGACGGCCGTGGAGCAGAGAGTCAGCTTGCCCGCGCATCGCCGCCGCCCGATTTTTTTCTATTGCGACGAGCTGCAATCGCTGAAGCTCCCGGTGGGCGTGGAGGTTTTCTTGGAGCGCAGTCGCGGGCTCGGCTGTGGCGTAGTCTGCGCTACCCAAGGGCTCTCCAGGCTGAGCGACAGCGTCCGTAACTCCATGCTCGGGAACGTCGGAAGTCTGATCGCCCTGAAGACCACCAGCAGCGAGGAAGCCACACGGCTGGCCAAGGAGCTGCCAGGACTCCAGGGGAGCGACCTCATGGGCCTTTCCAGCGCGCGCTTTGAGTGCGCCGCTCGTGTCAACACGGGAGGGCTCGGCAGCGGCTCGGCTGTCGTCACCGGCCGCACCGAGGCGCCGCCGCCGATCACCGGCCAGGCCGCGATCATCCGCGCGCTGACAGCGGAGCGCTACGGCACCGACCCGCGCGAGATCGAGGCCGAGTTGCGCCGCCGCGTGGAGGGCGATCCCACCGAGAGCGGGGGCAGCTTCGGGCGGCTGGAGAAGCAGTCATGACCCGTCCCATCGCCTCTCCCATGACGTCGAGCGCACCTAGCCGGAATCCCCGGCCAGGAGTGGCTTCTCGGGAAATTTCGCCGCCGAAGCGGTCGGTCCCCTCCCGCTCTACCTACTCCTCCCGCTCCAACTACATCACCCCTGACCGGCTGTACCGCATCCACCAGCGTATGACCGACACCGACTGGCTCCTCCTCGGCTTCGTCAGCGACTGTCGTCTCGCCAGTGGTAGCCAGCTGATCCGTCGGTTCTGGCTTACGCACGAGCGCAACGATGCACGCGCCCGAGCTGGGCGTCGCGCACTCAAGCGCCTGCGCGACTGGCGAGTCCTGGACGCGCTCCCTCGGCGCGTCGGCGGTGAGCGTGCCGGTAGCAGCGGCATGGTCTACACCGTCGGGGTGGCCGGGGCGAAGCTGCTCACTCGGCGCGGGCAACCGGCCAACCGGCTTGAGGCGCCTGGGGCGTTGTATGTCGCTCACACGCTGGCGTCTACGCAACTCGTCGTTGACCTGTACGCCGCAGGGGGCGAGCTTGAGCTGATCGAGGCGCAGACCGAGCCGGCCTGCTGGCGAACCTTCCTCGGCGGCATGGGCGGACGGCTCACCCTCAAGCCCGACCTCTTCATCCGGGTCGCCGCTCCCGGCAGCGCCTACGAGGAACGCTGGTACGTGGAGGTCGATATGGCGACCGAGGCGACCGGGACGATCCTCGCCAAGGCCCGACGGTATCTCGCGCACTACCGCGCCGGCACCGAACGAGTGCATCCCAAGGTGTTGTGGGCGGTGCCCGACGCTCGCCGCGCCGAGCGTATCCAGAGCATCTTGGGTCGCCTACCCGCTGAGACCCGACGCATGTTCTCGGTCTGCCTGCTGGACGAGACCGTGGTGTTCCTCGCGGCCGAGGCGCGCTCATGACCGCCACTCAGAAGATCGCGCACTACGAGGACGACACGCAGGCGTGGGGGCTCATCGAGGCCGACGCCCTGATGCTACTGGCGAAGCTGCCGGAGAACTCGGTCGACGCGATCGTCACCGACCCGCCGTACGGCATCTCGCTCGGCGGCGAAGCATGGGATCGCTTCGGTGGCGGTGAGGCTGGCGGCTCCGGAAGCCTTCGAGCGGTGGACGGCCACATGGGCCGCCGAAGCCGCGCGAGTACTCAAGCCTGGAGCCCATGCGGCCATTTTCGGTGCGCCACGCACCTTCCACCGGCTGGTGTCGGGAGTCGAGGACTCAGGGCTCCAGGTACGCGACCAACTGCTGTGGATCTACGCCCAGGGGATGCCGAAGTCCGGGCGGTTGCCGGGCGGGCTCGGCACCACGCTCAAACCGGCCTACGAGCCCATTCTGCTCGCACGTAAGGGCTCACGAATTAATAACTGATGGTGAGATGGTGTAGTTCCACTCTGGGTGAAATTGGTGTCCGGTGATGTTGACGGCGGCGAGCTGCTCGTCTGTGACTTTGATTTTTTGGGGGTAGGTGGTTTCGTCGAGTCGGGCGTAGACGGTCAGGCCGGTGTTGGTCGTGGTGGAGGCGATCAGCTCGATGACGACCTGGTAGCTGGTGAGCGGCTTGCCGCGCCAGTTGAGGCTGATGAAGGAGAACAGCCGGTGCTCGATCTTGTTCCACTTCGAGGTGCCGGGCGGGAAGTGGCAGACCTCGATCTGGAGGCCGGTTTCGTCAGCGAGGCGTTGCAGCTCGGTCTTCCACAGCCTGACGCGGGGGTTGTTGGAGCCGCCGCAGTCGGCGGTGATCGTCAGGGTCGTGGCGTCGGGGAAGCGCTCTGAGCCGAGGTGCTCCCACCAGGCGCGGATCGAGGCGACCGAGAACTGCGCGGTGTCGGCCGAGATGCCGACGTTGACCCACCCCTCGTCGTTGGCGATGTCATAAACCCCGTACGGGAACGCCCTGGGGACCTCGGGGGCGGGAAAGTCGTGGCCCTGCACTTGCACGGGGCGCCCTGTGGGCTCGAGCTCCCTGCCAACGAGCTCTGTAGTCGCCGATCAGCTCCTTCTTCTTGGTATCGATGCTGATCGCCGGCTGGCCGGCCTCGATCGCGCTCTTCACGGTCTCGTTGATGTGCGCGAACTGCGCGTCGCGATCGGGGTGGTCTGCGCCCTCCCTGGTCTTCTGGTTGGCCTGCAGGCGATACCCCAGGCCTTTCAGCCGCAAGAGCACCGTGCGATCAACAATCTCATGGCCCATCGCGCGCAGCGCCGCAGCGAGCTTGGCGGCACTCTTGGACGTCCAGCGCAACGGCGACTCCGGGTCCCCGCGAGTGACCGGGTCCACCAAACGCTCAAGATCCTCTATCACCGTCGGGTCCGAACGCTCAAGCGGCGGCCTACCCCCACCCGGGCGCCTCACACGACCGGGCTCAAGCACCTCCTCGCTATCGAGCTCAGCAAGGCCCCGCCTGACCGTCGATTCCGAGACGCCGGTCGCCCGAACCACCGCCGCGATCCCACCACGCCCCGCCGAACGAGCCTCCACCGCGACCCACAACCGCCGGCCCCGCTCATCCAACACACGCCGCTCACGCAACGCCCGATACCGCTCAGCGATCCCAGCCTCATCAACCACACCACCAACTTCTACACCACAACCCCAAACCCTTCAATTATTTATGCGTGAGCCCTAAGCCGTTGGAGGGAAGCACGATCGACAACGTCGAGCGGTTCGGTACCGGCGCGCTGAACATCGACGCCACACGGATCGGTGAGGCCCGGTACTGGCCCGCCCACGTCGCGCTCTCCCATGCCCAGGATTGCCGGGATGGCTCCTGCGTCCGTGACTGCCCGGTGCGGTTGCTCGACCGGCAGCGAGAGAACCTCAGCCGACTGTTCTTCTGTGTCAAAGCCACACGAGCAGAGCGTGAGGCCGGCTGTGAGCAGCTACCCGCACGGCTAGCAGAACTCTACACCGGCAGGAGTCACACTCCGCGCGTTCTGCGCAACATTCACCCCACGGTGAAACCGCTGGAGTTGATGCGCTGGCTGGTGCGGCTTACCTGCCCTCCAGGTGGCCTGGTGCTTGATCCGTTTACCGGTAGTGGTTCGACCGGCGCGGCGGCGGTGCTGGAGGGGCGACGGTTCTTGGGGATCGAGCGCGAGCCGGAGTATGTGGATATTGCCTGCGCCCGACTCACCCACCATGCGCGTCAGGCCAAGGAGACGACGTGAGGTGTGGATGGCCCACCGGCCGGTGGAAGGACAGTGCGTCTTTCTGCTGGCCGACAAGGCCATCCACTACCAAGGAGGTTCGCAGTGCCGACGAAAGCAAAAGGTGAGCAGACCCAAGCCCAAGAGGAGCAACCGACCGGCGCTCAGGGTCAGAAAGTCACGAAGGCACAGCAAATCTGGGATCGCGTCGAGGCGATGATCGCCTCGGGTGTCGAGAAGAGCGATGCCTTCAAGCAAATCGCCGAGGAGGAAGACCGTCCCTATGACAGCATAAGGGGCAGCTACTACGCTCACAAGAAAAGGATCGAGGGCGGCGAGAAAAAACCATCGCGGACACGCCGTCGTGAGACGACGCCCGATGACGCGCTGGCGGACGCTCGCGCAGCGCTCGAACGAGCGGTCGAGTCAATCGACCGAGAGGTCGAGACAGCCAAGGCACGCGCCCAAGAGGCAGCGGCCGAGTACGAGTCGATTCGTGGCTCCGCCGAGGAACGCAAGCAGGCCATCACCGAGCGCCTGGAGGCGCTGAAGTGAAGCCAACGTGGGCTGATCTGGACACTCGTCCGGATCGGCCCACACCTACTAATTATCAACTTGCTTAAATCACGACTTAACGGGAAAATCGTTAAGCCAAATTAACCAGAAAAGGAGGCAGCATATGTCAAACATCGCCATAGCAACTAAACCCGATACGGTCGCGTCACCTGAGAGTGAGGCGACTGCGGTCATCTACCTGCGCGTCTCAAGCAGCGGGCAGGTCAACAAGGCGCACGACCCCCTGGGGTATTCGATCCCCGGCCAGCATGATGCTTGCGCTCGCCACGCCGAGAGGCTCGGGGCGCGCGTGATTCACGAGTTCGTGGAGGCGGGGCGAACCGGCACCAACACCCGCCGCCCGGCGCTACAGGAAATGCTCGCTCAGCTTCCGGAGCTCAAACCGACCTATGTCATCTTCTACGACCTCTCGCGGGTAGCACGCGAGGAGCTTGATGCGTTCTGGCTGCTCGGTGAGATCAAGCGCTTCGGCGCGAAGCTGGAGTCCACGCTGGAGCGCATCGATGACAGCCCGCAGGGACTCCTGCTGTTCGCCATCATGGCCGGCGTCAATGCCTTCCGCTCGCGTGGGGACGGTGAGAAGGTCAAGATGGGCCTGGAGCGCAAGTTCATCGATGGCGGCACCGTCGGCCCGGCTCGTGCCGGCTATCTCAACGTTCGCTTGAACATCGAAGGCCGCGAAGTCGCCTCGGTCGCCCCCGACCCCGAGCGCGAGGACTACATCAAGCTCGCGTTCGACCTCGCCGCGACCGGCGAGCAGACCATCACCACCATCGCCGACATCCTTGAGGACGCCGGTCTGCGGACTCGCGCCACCCGCACCCGGCCGAGCCAGCCCCTCTCGCGCAGCATAATCCACCGCATTCTGCGCGACGACTACTACCTGGGGATCGTGACTCGTAACGGCGTCAAGCGTGAGGGACGCCACGACGCTTTGATCGACCAGGCGACCTTCGACCAGGTGCAGAAGGTTCTGGACGGCCACCGTGCGAGTGGCGACCGCTCCCACAAGCACCACCACTACCTCAAGGGCACGCTCGTCTGCGTCTGCGGCAAGCGCCTGGGCTACGGGCGCCACCGAGGCAAATGCGGCGGGTTCTACGAGTACTTCAGTTGCCTCAGCCGCGTACAGCGCGGTCAACGCTGCGAGGCGCCCTACTTCCCGGTGGAGCGCACCGAACGAGCGATCGTGCGCAGCTACAAGCGCGAGACCTACAAGCCCGATGAGCAAGACGACATCCGCCAAGCGCTGCGCGACTACATCCAGGGCAAGACCGAGATCGCTCGCCGCGAGTCCGAGCGCCACACCCGGCGGCTACGCGAACTCACCGGCCAGCAGCAGAAGCTCGTGCAGCTCTACTACCGCGGCGGCGTCTCCGAGGAGGTGCTGAAGGCCGAGCAGGAGCGCATCGAGATCGAGCGCGGCAAGGCCCAGAAGTGGGCCGATGTCGCCGAGCGCGAGGTCGAGGACGTCATGGCAGCCCTTGAGGACGCGCTCATCCTCCTGGACGTGAACCGCGTCATCTACGAGACACTCCCGAGCAGCAGTCGGCGGCTCGTCAACCAGGCCATCTTCCTGGCGCTCATCGTCCGCGACCCCGATACCATCCGGGCGAAGCGAACCCCGTTCTACGACGACCTCGCCCGCCTCGTCCGCAGCCTCCGGGAGGCCGAGAAGGCGCCCAAACCGCCCAGGACGCCCCAAAACCAGCCCCCCTACCCCCAAAACGACCCCGACCCCCTTCTTCGGGGCCGGGGTTCGTACATCGAGCAAATGGCGGAAGGGGGGGGATTCGAACCCCCGAGCGACGTTGCCGCCGCCAACGGTTTTCAAGACCGCCGCATTCAACCGCTCTGCCACCCTTCCGGGGTGCCTGTCCTCGACGATGTCCCGCCAGATGCTACGACGGTTGGCCTGCGCCTCGCGGTCTTGCGCCGACCGGCCGGGCCCCCGCACTGCGATCCTGGGGCTACACTGACCCCCGACCTCCGGGAGAGGTGGCCGAGTGGCTGAAGGCACTCGCCTGCTAAGCGAGTATGGGGATCAAACTCCATCGCGGGTTCGAATCCCGCCCTCTCCGTTCCCGCAGAAACCGCTTGAATAAGCGGTTCCTGGCGAGAGCCGCAGACGGCGGCCATCGGGCTCGGAGGCCGCTCTTGGCGCCGTATGGAAGCGTTTTGGAAGCAATCCCGACGTGGACGAAGCTCGGCGGGCTTGCGCAGGCGCCTGGTATCACCGTCTCCCCAGCTCGCGCGCGCCGCCGAAGCGTTCGGTGCCGCGTTCGCCCCCGACTTCACGAGGCCAGCGACGTGACGCCGCCCGCGATCCTCAGAGAACGGCTCGCCGCCATGCGGCGCACTGGCGTGGGCTTCGATGGGGCGTGGCCCGCCGCGCTCGCCGCGGCGGTGAGCACTGCGCAGTGGGAGCATGAGGAGCGGGGTCAAGAGGGGCGTGCTCGGGGTGTCGCTCATAGGGCATCCTTGGTTTGCCTCGGCCGCCGCCGGGTGAGAGCCGGAGTCGCTTGCCCGTTTGAGGGCCATCGTGAGACCAGCTCCTCCCGGCGGGGCGAGGTGCCGCAAGCGGCAACAGGACGTAGCCCCGGTGAGGGCCCGTCTATGAGCACCCGCAACGGTACCTCTTGGTCGGGGCGCTGTGAAGAGCTGACCCCGAATAAGGAGGATGAGTGGTGGGCGTATGCGCGGGAGTTGACTGGGCCTCGGAGAAGCATGATGTGCTTGTGCAGAACGAGACCGGTGGTGAGCTGTTCAGCGGGATGTTCGCGCACGACGAGGCGGGCATTACCGCTCTGTGTCGGACTCTGGTGGGCTTGGAGGTCGAGCGGGTCGCGATCGAGCGTCCCGATGGCTTGCTGATCGAGCGGCTGCTCGACGCCGGCCTGAGAGTGATGCCGATCCACCCCAACCAGGTGCACGCCGCCCGGCCGCGGTTCCGCGCTAGCGGAGGGAAGTCCGATCGCTTCGATGCGTTTGTGCTGTGCGAGCTGGCCAGGACCGACAGCCACCGCTTCCGTGTGCTGGTCGCTGACAGCGACGAGACGAAGGCGCTGCGGGCGCTGAGCCGCGCACGCGAAGACCTCGTGCAGGCCCGCGTGGCGCTCGCTAACCAGCTGCGCGCCGAGCTCGAGCGCTTCTGGCCCGGCGCGACGCTGATCTTCGCGGACATCGACAGCCCGATCGCTCTCGCGTTCCTGGAGCGCTACCCCAGCCCCATCGACGCCAAAGGACTCGGCGAGAAGCGCCTCGGCGCGTTCCTGGCACGCCACTCCTACTCCGGGCGCAAGAATCCCGCGCAGCTGCTCGCCAAGCTCCGCGACGCCCCACAAGGACGCGCCGGCGAGAGCGAGACCGAGGCCCGCAGACAGGTCGTGCTCGCGCTCGTAGCCGCGCTGCGCCCGGTCGTCCTCAAGATCGGCGAGCTGACCAGCGAGATCGCTCGCCGCGTCCGCACACACCCCGACGGGCAGATATTCCTCTCGCTCTTCCGCGACCCCAAGAGCGTGGTCTGCGCCGCCGCGCTGCTGGCCGAGATCGGTGACTGCCGCGCGCGCTACCCCACCCCCGAAGCGCTCGCCGCCGACGCCGGCATGAGCCCCGTCGCAATGGAGTCCGGCAAGCACAAAGTCGCCGCGTTCCGCCGGGGCTGCGATAAGCGCCTGCGGGGAGCCACCTGCACCCTCGCCGACTCCACCCGCCACTGGCACCCATGGGCCCAAGACCGCTACGCCACCGCCCGAGCACGCGGACACGACCACCCCCGCGCGATCCGTACCCTCGGACGCGCCTGGTGCCGCGTGCTGTGGCGCTGCTGGCAAGACGCGATGCCCTACGACCCCGCACTCCACCGCGGCCTGCAGCAACACATCACCGTCACGATTCCCAGCCAGTCGGGCCCCCGGCCCGACACGATCGCCACCCAGCGGATGGCCGGCGCCGCAGTCACCCGAAGGGCGGCCCGCAGGGCCGAGCGCGAAGCGCTTGACGGCAAGCCGACATCCGCTACGACACTTGGGGGTTGACACAGGACGTCTCACGGCCCATCGCCAGGTTGTTCATCAACCGAGAGATCCTTGCATGGCTGTCGCAGCGCACCGCCTGAGCCAGCCGCACGACCGGCCGCCAACGGTCACACGCCCGGCGCCCGACACCCGAATCTCGATCCCCCAGGCAACAATCGAAGGTTTGACCCCCGTCGCTCCCGTCTTTGTCACCCCGCAGATCGAGATCTTCGTCCCTCCCTCTCCGTAGCCTCAAATACCCTGTAGACACGGGGGTCAATCAGTCGTCGAGCGTGCGTACCGCTCGCTCCAGGTCGCGGCGGTGAATGACGCGTGCCACGCGCCTGCGCTCGCCGTTGCCGACCGCTCGCCACAAGATGCGCAGCTCGCCGACCCTCAGTCGCCGCCAGGGCGCTCGTCCCTTCAGTGCGCGATCGTTTGCGTTGGCCGGCAGCGGCTCGTGGGTGAGCACGTCGGCCATCGCGCGCAGGGCAGCGCGGTGGTCGTCGGGATGGAGCTTGCGTAGATCGCGCTGCGCCTGGCGGTCGAGCTCGACCGCGACCTTCGCCACTTGACCTCAGCTCTTGTCGTCGATGGGGCCGTGCTCGGCCTCGAACTCTGCGATGGCGTCGGCGAGCGCAACGCCGGGCTCGCCCCGCTCGATCGCCTCGTCGGCGGCGCGCATCGAGGCGACGTACTCGGGCGCGTTGGCGAGCACATGGTCCTCCAACTGCTCCGCGTCGAGCGGCAGCAGGACGGCGACGGGGGTGCCGCGATGGGTGACGAACGTCGGTCGCCCGGTCGTTCTGACCTCGTTGACCACGCCGCTGACCTGGCGGCCCAACTCTCGTATCGTGACGGTAGCCACGCCGGTCATTGTACGACAGATTGCCGAACATCGTGCACGACCCGTCTCGGCCCCCGCGCCGTCGCGGCGCTATGGAAGCATTATGGAAGCGGCAGACCGCAGCAGACCGCAGCAGACGCCCGATCGCTCAACGGCCGAAGTGCTGGATTTGCAGCGCAAACGCGCCAAAGCGCAGTAGACGATGACAGGCCGAAAGCGCTAAGCGAGTATGGGGGATTAAACTCCATCGCGGGTTCGAATCCCGCCCTCTCCGTCCCTACCAGATGGCGTCCTTGTTGGACAACACCCCCTTAGCCTTTACGATACAGTAAAGGAGTGCCGCGAATCTCCAGCAAGCATCAGGTCACGCTGCCTGTGGCGGTGTTGGAGCGGGCGGGGCTCAAAGGCGGCGACGAGGTCGCGATCGAAGCCGAAGGAGCGGATCGCATCGTTGTTCGTCGCGTCGGCAGGGACGCCAAAGCTGCCCTGGGTGTGTTCGACGGCTTGTACGAGCCCGGCTACCTGGAGCGACTGCGCTCGGGGGAGCGGGCGTGAGTGGCTGTGTGCTCGACACGGACGTCGTGATCGCGGCACTGGACCGCCGGGACCCTCACCACGCCGACGCAACCAAGGCGGTGACGGCGATGATCGAGGAAGGCACTGCACTGCTGCTTTCGCTCGTCAACTACGCCGAGACGCTCGTCAGACCTGCCGAGAAGGGGGATGCCCTGCGAGCTGCCGTGGACGCCGTGGGTACCTTGGGAATCGAGTTGATCGCCCCCACGCCCGCCATCGCTCTCGATGCTGCACGACACCGCGGCCTGAACATCAGTCTCGCGGACGGCTTTGCGCTCGCCACAGCGCAAGCGCAGCGCGCCACAGTCGCCACGTTCGATCGTCGAGTTCGTCGGGCGTTGCCGAAGGTGGGACTCGAGTTGGCCTCACCGATGGGCTGAGCCCAGCGGGCCCAAGATCCAAGATCTGCCAGTGGCCCATCGACGTGCCCCAGCCTTCCGGGCGCGTACCCTTCCCCGGGACTGGCGGCTCCGACCCAGCCCCGGGAAGGCCCGACGGACGACCCGCGCAACCGGTCTGACTATTTTTTCATCGCGGGGTGGTGCTTCATCCCCGGATGGTGCTTCATCGCGGGGTGGTGCTTCTTCATCGCCGGATGTTTCATCGCCGGGTGCGAAGCCGCCTGGGCGGCCACGGGGGCGGCGGCGAGGGCCAGCAGCGACGCGCCGAGCGCGACGCGCCTGTGCAGGGAACGGGTGGTGTGCATGTCTCCTCCAGTACGGGGACGGTTGTGCCGGGCCGCTGCCCGACTGCGGTGCAGTGCAGCGGACACCTCTTACGGTTTCCTTACGCCCGCAGCAGACGCTTGTAAGGGACCGGCAATATCTACGTGCCACGATTGGCCACGATGTTCGTGCTGATCCTCTTCGCGTTCGTCGCCGGCGCCGCCACGGCGGTCTCCCCCTGCGTGCTGCCGGTGCTGCCGGTCGCCCTCTCCGCCGGCGTCACCGGCGGCCGGCGCCGCCCGCTGGGCGTGGTGACTGGCCTCGCGCTCTCCTTCACCTTCGCGACGGTCGCGCTCGTGTACGTGATCTCCGCGCTCGGCCTCCCCGACTCCCTGCTGCGCACGCTCGCGATCTTCGCGCTGGCAGGCTTCGGGATCTGCCTGCTCGTGCCCTGGCTCGGCGACCGCCTGGAGGCGCGCCTCAGCCGCCTCGGCCCGAGCGGCGGGGTGGGCGCCGGGGGCAGTCCTGGCGAGCGCCAGCAAGACGGCTTCTGGTCGGGGCTGCTCGTCGGCGGCGGGCTCGGGTTCGTGTACGCGCCGTGCGCCGGACCGATCCTGGCCGGGGTGATCACGGTCTCCGCCTCGCAGACCTTCACCGCCGGGCGCCTTGCGGTGGCGCTCGCCTACGGGATCGGCTCGGCCGTGGTGCTCTACGCGCTGATGCTCGGCGGCCGGCGGCTGACCGCTCCCCTCGCGCGGCGCTCCGCGCGCTTTCAGATGGCGATGGGTGCCGTGATGGTGCTGATCGCGTTCGCGATGCTCCGCAACTACGACACCCGCTTCGAGACCGCGATCGCGAGCGACCTGCCGTCCTTCCTGGTCGACCCCACCCACAGCCTCGAGGAAAGCCACGCCGCCACCGTGCAGCTCGCCGCGCTGCGCGGTCGCCACGCGCGCCAGGACGCCGGCCTGCGCGAGGCCGACGCCGGGCTGCGCCTGCCCGTGCTCGGCACCGCGCCGGAATTCGTGGACACCCAGAAGTGGTTCAACACCCCCGGGGGCCAGCCGGTGCCGCTCTCGAGCCTGCGCGGCCACGTCGTGCTCGTGGACTTCTGGACGTACACCTGCATCAACTGCATCCGCACCCTCCCCTACCTCAACGCCTGGTACGCCAAGTACCACTCCAGGGGCTTTGAGATCGTAGGAGTCCACACCCCCGAGTTCCCCTTCGAGCACTCCGCCGCCAACGTCGCCGCCGCGATCGCGCAGAACGGGGTCCACTACCCCGTGGTCCAGGACAACGAATACGGCACGTGGAACGCCTACAACAACCAGTACTGGCCCGCCGAGTACCTGATCGACGCCCAGGGCCGCATCCGCCTGGAGGACTTCGGCGAGGGCGAATACGCCGCCAAGGAGCGCGCGATCCGCAGCCTGCTCGTCGAAGCCGGCGCCGCCGGCTTGAGTGGGCCGACCCACGTCCACGCGCTGAAACCCTCCGAAGCGGAAATCACGCCCGAGTCCTACCTCGGGGTCGAACGGGGGGAACGCTTCACCTCCGGCCCCCTCACCTCCGGAGTGCACGACTTCGGCCCGCTCCCCTCCCAGCCTCCGCCGCTGAGCTACCTCCGCTTCGCGGGCACCCTGAGCGTCGGCGCGTGGGGTGCCACCCCGGCGAGCGCCGGCGGCGGCGCGGTGCAGCTGAACTTCAGAGCGCGGCGGGTGTACCTGGTCATGGGATCGCCAGGCCAGCCCCGCCCGGTGCGCGTGCTGCTCGACGGGCGGCCGATCCCCCAGGTGGTTGCCGGGACCAACGTACGCAACGGGGTCGCCGAGGTGCAGCTCCAGGACGTCTACAACCTCGTCGACCTCCCCTCCGTGCGAACCCACACCCTCACCGTCGAGTTCCCGCCGGGGGTGACGGTCTACGACTTCACCTTCGGTTAAGAACGTGTTTCAGAAAGACCGGCACCCCCGGACAGCCCTCCGGCACCCGTCACAGGCGGCGCTGGATCGCCACGTGCCGGCTTGCCCGTGCTACCAGCACGAGCTTCACCGACCGATCGAAGATCGGCCAGCGACGCCCAGCTTGGTCCGGGAACGCCCCGGAGGCACCGCCTATTCTGAAACACGTTCTGAGCGGGCAGGCGGGCAGGCGCTGTCATGATCGCTGTAGCGATGCACCCCCCCGCAGAGAGCGAGCCGCGCGCCTCGGTGCTGGTCGTCGACGACGAGCCCACCATCGGCGAGGTCGTGGCGCGCTACCTCGAGCGCGCCGGCTACCGCACCCGTGTCGCCGGCGACGGCCCCCACGCGCTCGCCCTCTGCGCCCAGAGCGCGCCGGACCTCGTCGTGCTCGACATCATGCTCCCCGGCCTCGACGGCCTCGAGGTGATGCGCCGCCTGCGCGAGCAGCCCTCGCCGGCGCGCGTGATCCTGCTCACCGCCCGCGGCCGCGAGGCCGAGCGGATCGTCGGGCTGCGCCGCGGCGCCGACGACTACGTCGTCAAGCCGTTCTCGCCCGGCGAGCTCGTCGCACGCGTGGAAGCCGTGCTGCGCCGCGAGCGCCCCACGCCGCCGCGCGCGCCCGTGCTCGAGTTCGAGGGACTGCGCATCGAACCCGCGACCCGGACCGTGGTGGTGGGCGAGCGCGAGGTCGCGCTGACCGTCCGCGAGTTCGACCTGCTCGCGTTCCTCGCCTCACACCCCGGGCAGGTCTTCTCGCGCGACCGCCTCATGGAGCTCGTGTGGCAGCTGCCCGACTACACCGACAGCTCGACCGTGACCGTCCACGTCCGCCGCCTGCGCGCGAAGCTCGAGCCCGACTCCGAGCGCCCGCGCTACGTCCAGACCGTGTGGGGCGTCGGCTACCGCTTCCGGCCGACGGGCGTGCTGAGCCAGGAGCGACGCGATGAGCCAGGAGCGACGCGATGAGCCAGGAGCCCTGGTGAAACGCTCGGTGTGGAGCTCGATCCCGGTGCTGGCGCTCGCGCTCGCCCTCGCGTGCGCGGTGATGGCGCTGACCGGCGGCGCGCACGCGGTGTGGACGACCGTCGAGATCCTCCTCCCCGTGGGCCTGCTTGCGCTCGCGCTCGCGCAGCTCGCCGACAGCGGCCGTCTGCGGCTGCCGACGCTGCACCACCGCTTTGAGCTGGGGCTCGGCCTCGCCCTCGGGCAGCTACTTGCCGCGGTCGCGATCGGCGCGGCCGTGATGTTCGTCTCACCACACGACGCGTGGATGACCGTCGCGATCCTGCTGTTCGCGGCAGTCGTGGCGACCCGCGCGGCGCAGCTGCTGCTGCGCGGCGTCGAGCGCGACGTAGGCGCGATCCGCGCGGGCCTGCACGCGCTGGAGCGCGGCGAGCGGGAGATCGAGATCGAGGCCCACTCTGGCCGCGAGCTCGAGGACCTCGCGCACACCGCCAACCGCATGGTCGCGACGCTCACCGCCGAGGAGCGCGCCCGCGACACCGCCGACGCCGCTCGCCGCCAGGTGATCGCGGCGGTCTCCCACGACCTGCGCACGCCGCTCAGCGCGTTGCGGCTGCTTACCCAGGCGCTCGAGGACGAGCTCGTGGACCCCGCCACCGCGCGCCGCTACGTGCACACAGCGGGTGCGCACGTGCGCACCCTCGGGACGCTCGTCGACGACCTCTTCGAGCTCGCCTGCCTCGACGCCGGCGAGGTCGCGTGGAGCACCGGCGCGGTGGACCTCGCCGAGCTGGTCGGAGAGGCGTGCGAGCTGGTGCGCCCCGCGACCGAGGCCGCGGGCGTCGCGCTCAGCGCCGCGTTCCCCCTAAGCCTGGCACCAGCCGACGCCAACCCTGACAAGCTCCGCCGGGTGCTGCTGAACCTGCTCCAGAACGCGATCCACCACACCCCCCCGGACGGCTCCGTCGCGATCCGGGCGTCCGCGGCGAACGGCACGCTCGAGGTCGAGGTCGCCGACACCGGCGCGGGCATCGCCCCGCAGGACCGCCCGCACGTGTTCGAGCCGTTCTACCGCGGCGGCGACGAGGCCGCCCGCACCGGTCCCGGCAGCGGCCTCGGGCTGGCGATCGCGCGCGCGATCGTCGAGGCCCACGGGGGTCGCATCTGGCTCGCCGACGCCGCCGGCGGGACGCAGGTCCGCTTCACGCTGCCCGCTGCCGCGCCCGCCGCCGCGCCCGCTGTCGCGCAGTCGCTGTCGCGCGCGGGGTGAGCCGCCTTTCGCCGGCGAGCTGCCCAGCGCACCGGGGACGAGCCGCCTCAACACCCCAGGGCGACAGGGCGACCCCTCGGGGCGACAGCGAGAGGTCCCTGGCGGCGGGTCATCCGGCACCGCGTCCCGCCCTCAGTGCGGCAGCGGCGCCCCCGCGAGGCCGAACACGGCGCCCACCGCGCCCGCGGACAGTAGCGTCGCCACGACGCCCCGCCGCGCCACCAGCAGCAGGACGGCCGCGCCTGCCAGCACCGCCGCCTGCCACGGCTCGGAGAGCGCCAACCCCAGCGGCACCGCCGAGCCGAGGATCGCGCCGATCGCCGCCGGGGCCGCGCCGCCGAGGAAGCCCCGCGCGGACGCGCTGGAGCGCAGCCGGTCGAAGTGGCGCGCGCCGCCCAGCACGAACAGGAACGAGGGCGCAAACGCGACGCCCGCCGCCAGCAGACCGCCGCCCACGCCCGCCGCCGCGTAGCCGACCACCGCCACCGTCTGCACCAGCGGGCCCGGCGTCACCTGCCCGAGGGCCACCGCGTCGAGGAACTGACCCGCCGTCATCCAGTGGTAGTGCGACACCGCGTCGTGCTGCATCAGCGGGACGATCACGAACCCGCCTCCGTAGGAGAGCGCCCCCACCTTCAGCGCCACCCACGCCAGCGCCGCCACGCCCCCCGCCGCCGGGACGGCCACAGCCCACACCGGCAGGAGCACAGGCGAGCCAGTGCGCCGCGTCGCGAGCTCCCGCCTCCAGAGCGCCTCCACCCCTCCACACGCGAGCAGCGCGACGACCAGCCACGGGCCCACGGTGGCCGCCGCGACCCCGCCCACGAGCAGGTACGCCCAGAGGCGCGCGCCGGCCCCGTCGTCCGTGCGCGCCCGGGCGCCGGCCAGCAGCGTCCACCCGGTGCGCACCGCCACCGCGGCCACCGCGGCGCCGGCTCCCGCCGCTGCGCCGCGCACCCACGCCGGCGGCGCGCCCGCCAGGAACAGCGCCGCCAGGCCCAGGATCGCCACCAGGCCCGGGAGGATGAACGCCAGCCCCCCGACCAGCGCCCCCGCCGACCCGCGCACCCGCCACGCGCAGAAGATCGCGAGCTGCGTCGAGACCGGGCCCGGGAGCAGGTTGCACGCCGCGAGACCGTCCT
Source organism: uncultured Solirubrobacterales bacterium (assembly GCA_963842005.1). Classification (GTDB taxonomy): domain Bacteria; phylum Actinomycetota; class Thermoleophilia; order Solirubrobacterales; family Solirubrobacteraceae; genus Palsa-744. Next base: position 61,050 of record CAWJEV010000003.1, read on the forward strand.
CGAACTCCTCGTCGGTCAGCCACCCCCGGCGCCGCACGCACAGCTCGCGCAGCAGCGCCATGTGGGCCGGGGGGCCCCCGAAGCCGGTGCACCCCAGGCGTCCCCACTCCCGCAGCACCACACCCAGCGAGGGGGACGTCTCGCCACCGCCGCCTGCCGGGCGGGCGGGTTCCAGGGCCTCCGGCTCGCGCGCGGGCACGCGCGAAGGCTACGGGTTCGCGGCGCGAGCCCGCCCAACCGGGGAGCCCACGCGGGCACGCACGATGGCTCATGGTTCACGGCGTGGGCCCGCGCAACCCGGGAGCCGCCAACGCACTGCTCCACCCAGACCTCAGCGAGGAGCGCCCCCGCGGCCCGCGCTGAAGGCAGGCCGTGCCTGGTGGACAGGCTCAGTAGTACAGCGTGCCGGTGGTCTGCACCGTCATCGGGAAGGTGGAGCTCCGGCGGTTGATCGCGCCGTACAGGCCGCCGGTCCCGTGGGCGTGCGCGTAGCGGCCGGTGCCGTGGGTGACCGTCAGGGTGCCCCCGAACGTCGAGTAGGCACTCGTCGAGTGCAGGGTCCCGTGGCCGCTGCCGCTGATCGAGCCGCCCCCGTGGACGTAGATCGTGAACGAGGCGTACACCGTGGGGCCGATGTTGAAATTCACCCTCACCGTGCCTGGGATCGTCCCCGAGACCGCGCCTTCCTCGATCAGGTCAGACCCGGAGTTGCTCACCATGTGCAGGTGCCCTTCGTCTTTGACGCTCAGCGCGTGCGCCGCCCTCCCCACAGCGCTCGCCCGCGCGGCGCCGGCCACCGCGGCTCCGTGTGCCCCGCCGTCGGCGGAGGCGCCCACCGCGAGCGAGGCCGCGCCCCCAAGGAGGCCCGCGCCCGCAGCGAAGGCCGCCAGCGCCGCCCCAAGCCCCCGCCACGCGCGTCTCTGGCGGGCGCGAGTCGAGCCCACGAGCTGCGGGGCCGTGGCGTCACCGGGGCCGCGAAGGGTTCGCACCTGGGAGCGGATCCAGCGGGGTCCGAGGCGCTGTGGATGTGGGTGTGAGTGTGGGTTTCGCACTTCCTACCGTTTCGCGTCGTTCGTAGGCTGGCAGCTCGTGACCCCCGCCTTCGGTTGAAATCCGAACTTCGGGAATGCACTTTACCAGCGCACCGGCGTTTGCGCGCAGGGTGCTCCCGTGCGGCCTGTAGCGTAAAGTCTACACGCCCCGACCCGCCGCGCGGTGGCCACCGGGTCGGCGCGGACCGTCCACGCCGTGATCATCACGTGCCCTAAAACGTCCCCAGATGACCTCAGATTTGCGGAGTTCGGGACACGGTAGGGGACACGGACGAGCCTCTTCATCGGGACACGCTCTTGCGACTCTCGGCTACTGCGGGGACTCGTCAACCAGCCGCGATGAGGTCCGCTTGGCGCGCATCGACGACCGCGTCGCTTCCCAAGCCGGCTATGTCGTCCGCGAAGCCCACAACGAGATTGGTCTCGAGCGCAACCGCGAGCCTGCGCAGCGTCTCGACGGTTGTGGCGTGCTGGCCGCTCTCGATGCGAGAGATCGCGGAGTGGCTGGTCCCCATGCGCTGGGCCAGCTCTGCCTGGCTGAGCCCGAGCTGGCTCCGGCGGCGAATGACGATCCGGGCCAGCGCCTCGTAGGGAGCCAGCCTTTCAAGCTCGGCGCGGTACTCCGGGTTGCGAGCACGGCGACGCATCGACTCCCTATGGGAAGTCCCGACCGGAGAGATTGTCTGTGCCTGTCGCCCCATCTTCGATCCGCCTGCTTGAGCTAGATGCGCTCCGCGCGTAGCTTACCAAAATCGATAAGCAGGAGGGGGCGTCTCATGGCGCATCACGACCCGCCGCCCGAGGAGGCCGCCGGGGCTGGGAGTCCATGCGCGCCCTGAAGTCCTCCCATCGCCTCCGCGCGATCTCGATGTCCGCCTGCGGGATCTTCCCGCTGTTCTTGCGCAACATGTGCAGCAGGACGAACAGGTTCTTGGATCGCCGGTAAAGCACGCGGTAGAGCACCGGACCGTAGTGGCAGCGCAACTCCCGCAGCTCCCCGTCGACTTGAGAGGTCGCCGGAAACGCCAGCGGCGGCTCGCTCGGATGCAGACCGTTGAGGCGATCGATCGCAAGGTCCACCACCGCCTGGTGCTTGGGCCGAAGCTTGTCGATGAACTCCTCGACCGGCTGGCGCCCCCGGCTGTCACGGTAGTAGATGGCTTGGGTGTGCGGCATCGGCTTGGGAGGTTCGCTTATCGAGCGGACAGGGGCCGAGCGGCGGCCCCATCAACGAGGACCCTCGTCATACCATCGGCGTAGATGAGGCACGACCGCATAGCCATCGTCGATGGCAGGCGACTACCCCATCCGTCGATCGAGCAGTCGGTCGGCCCCCGGCCCAGCCCCCGCACACGCCCTGTCACACCTCTTGCGGGTTGACAGGGCGTGCTACCCTGCCCCGCCCGGCGGGGGCCGGGGGACTGCGCTCCGCCGCGGCCGGGGTCCCCGGCCAGGCGCAGCCTGGTTGGGGAGCGGCGGACGATCGACCGTAACTCGCCGTTTGCCCTGGTTGACGTCCTGCGCATCGACGCGGGACACGGAGGTCCCGCGCACGCTGCGCCTGGATGCCCTACCCACCCACGAGAACGATCCCCCCGAACACGAGAGCAAAGATTACGCGCGTGGTACTTGCCGTCAGCTACGGAGGTCCCGAGGGGTCTGGGATGGCGACCGCGTCCTGGGATCACCAGACAATACGCTCCGAGTTCGTCCCAAACGACAGTCTCCGGGGGTCCGATCGTGACGCTCCCCGGACCGATATCGAGAGCCGGGGGTCCGATTGTCGCGTCCTGTCCGCATCGCGCCCTACGCTGGTCCTATGTGGAGACTGCTGCTTGAGGCATTGCTCGGCCGGGGTCTGCGCTGCCATCTGCAACCCGCCGGGCACACGTCCGCTGTCCCTGCAGACTGACCGACAGGTCCGAGACGCCATGGCCGGTGCTGTCCCACACCGCACGACTCGCCAGCGCATCGTCCGCTACATCGCCGCCGACGCTGCGGCCGGCGCCGTCGCATTACTGATCGCACGATTCGCCGCGCACGCTGACAGCGGGATCGCGATCGCCATTGGCGTGGTCACGGCTCTCGCGGCGGTGGGATTCGAGCTCGTGTTGAGCGTCGAATCCCTCGAGCAGGCCCGGAGCGACATCGGCAAGGGCCTGCTCGTCGCCGTCCTTGGCGCCGTAGCCGTGCTGTGGCTGCAGAGCGAGATCCAGCGTTCGGTGGAACGCTCAGCGCAACACCAAAGCGAAGCCGAGACGCGCGCCGCGCAACGCCAGAGCTTCCTGCTCACGCTGAGCCTTCAGCACGACCTCGAGGGGGACAACCTCTCTTGGATGAATCTGCGCGGCGTCTACCTGGGTGGCAAAGACCTCCGCGAAGCCCAGCTTCAGCACGCAATACTCCAGAGAGCGCTGTTCACGCGTTCAAGACTGGTCGAAGCGAACCTCGAAGAAGCACACGCGGAAGGGGTGGTGGCCCGCGGCACCGACTTACAGGGCGCAAACCTTACGAAAATCCACGCGCGCGGCGCCGGCTTCGAAGAAGCCAACCTCGCCTCAGCGGAACTGCACGCGGGCGAATTCACCGAAGCGTTCTTCGCCGGCGCGAACATGCCCGGCGCGTTCCTCTCCCACGCCCGCTTCACCGGCGCCAAGCTCGAACACACCGACCTTGACGGCGTCACCGCCGAAGAGACCCTCTTCGAAGCCGCGCACCTGGAACAGGCGAAACTCGTCGGCGCAGAGCTGAGCGGCGCCGACCTCAACGGCGCCGACCTGGAAGGCGCAAACCTGTCCGGCGCCTATCTCGGCTACGCCGACCTGAGGAGCGCCGATCTGGAATCAGCACAGCTGCGCGGCGCCCGCTACAACGCGGATACTCGCTGGCCCGCAGGGTTCAAGCCCTCCCACCACGGAACCGTTAGCGAACCGTGAACGCTTACGCGACACTCGCATCGATCTCCACGACTGCGGGTACCATCCGGCCGTGACCCGCCTCGTTGACCGCATCGGCCGACTCCTCGCTGCCGCGCTCATGCTGACGCTTCTGTCAGCCGGCGCCACGGATGTCGGCGCCCGAGCGACGTCGACTCGTACCGTCGCGGCCTCGGTGACGCCCGGGCCACCGCCGACCCTGGGCCTCGGCTGCCCGTCGCCGCCCGGCGCCGTAAACGGCATCCGGATCTGGATCCATGTCACGAAGTGGTGCAGCCTGCCCGGCGTCCGCGGCCAAGCACAGTTCAAGCTGCAGATGCAGATATACAACTCCGGCAAGCGCACCCTCGAAATCGGCCAAGAACACATGCGCCTGATCGTCGCCGAACTCAATTTGAGCCGCTGGACGCCGCCCCGCGACGGTCAACCCACGATCGAACGGCCCTTCCGCACCACCTACCTGCACCACCCGGTGTGGGCAATCCCCGCGAACGCCGAAGACGCGTATGACCCGATCCCCCATATGCCTAACGACCTGACGTTCGCAACGCACTGGGGGCAGAGCTGGCTCGCGCCAGGGCGCACATTCAACCCCAGTCACCACTCGGGCGACCTTGTCTTCTACGTGCCCTACCTATCGCACGACCCTCACGGGATCGCCACCTCCGCGGATGTGCTCGGTATTGCCTACGTGTACGGGCGAAACATCGTCGTGATCTGCCCCAAAGGGCACTGGGGCCCGCAAGAGCCAGCCCCGAGCTTTTGAGCGCCAGGGCGATACTCGCCGCCACCGCACGGAAGCGCACGCTGCCCGTGGCCGTCCTCATCGTTTGCGCCCTGCTTCCGGCAGCGGCGCCGGGGGCACGCCACGTGGAAGGTGCCCAGGCGATCGCGTTCCTGAACGACCAACGCGCCGCGAACGGCATCCCGCCGGTGATCGAGAACCAGCTCTTCGCGTCTGCCTGGTGTCCGGCGGAGGACACAGGGCCTAGCGGCGGGGAGTCCGCGCGGGTGCTCTCATCGTTCCTCGCCGGCTGGTCGCCGACCAGCTCGCCGTGGGACGACGCGCCGCTGCACCAGCAGACGATGTACAACCCGGCGTACACGCAGGCCGGAGATGTCGACGCCGCCGGACAGGCCTGCCTCGGGACCGGCGCGCCTCTCCCAGAACCGCCCGCGCCGACGTTCGCCGCCTTCTATTCCGATACCGGCCCGCACGACGTGCCCACGACCGAGACCGTCGCACACGAGGAGCCATTCGCACCCCAACAGCTTGTCGGCATCCCCCAGGGCCACCCGACCGGCGGACAGATCATCCTCTACGCCGAGGGCATGGGCGAACAGGTCGAGCCCGTCTCCTGGACCCTCGCCGAAGCGAACGGCACACCGGTCGCGAACGTGCGAATGGCCGACGAGCAACAGGCCGAAGCAGCCGGTTACCCCGGCTACCTCACCGGTGTCGGAGTGCTGATCCCGCCCGTGTTGAAGGCCGAGAGCAGCTACAGCCTCACCGTCGTGTGGCAGAGCGTCTCGGGCTCGCGGGCGACGCAAGCGCTGTCGTTCACCACAGGCGCCGCGGCCAACAGGGTCAGCCTCTACCTGCAGGGCGCTTTCGCCTACGGGGAAAGCGAAGCCCCAGACGGCGAGCTGACGCTATCCCACGCCGGTCGTACGCTCCGAGTTGCGGTCACGGGTCGCGCGCGCGACGGGCGCTACCACGCAAAGCTGTCGTTTGCACGCCTACATCCCGGCCACTGGCGTCTGTGCATCGCAAGCGGCGGCGAAGCGACCGGATTCCAGCCGCAGCGCCAGTGCGCGGAGCTCGTCGTGGAGTAGCTGCTCAGCGAGTCCATCACTCCCGCCGTCGCAGGCGGCCGCATTCCGGGCTGCCGCCGGCTCTCCGCCGACCTCGGCGGTGAGGCCGCTCGCCGCGGGACAGGCAGCGGAGAGACGGCGACGCAGGGGCCGTGGCTGGGCCGAGCAGTAGCCAGCGGTCTGGTTCATCACCCGGCGTCTTCGCTTTTCGGCGCTGAAGTGGGAGCGCGAGCGGCGTCTTTGCAAGCAGGCGGCCTGGCCTCGCCGCCAAACCTTTTCCACGGCGGCTTCGAGCACGACGGCAAGCGAGCGGGCTTTGAGCGAGGGATCCTGGGATCCCCCGGCGTGCCCTGACCAGAGCGCGCTGCGCTCCGCGAGGCCGCTCCCGCCTCCGTCCTCGGTGCCGCAGGTATCGGTGCGGTCCGGCGTCTCGCTGGGGTCGCTGTGCGGGATCGGCAAGGTGTTCTCCCATCGTCAGGAGGACGGCGAGCCAGAGCGACTCTGGTATCAGGACGAGCCCGGCGCGTTCGCGAGAGTCACCCGCAGCAGCAGAGCGCTGAGGGCCGGTAGGGCCGGACACGCCGAGCGTCGCTGTCGCGCGCCGCGCTGGCGATCAGGGACGGCGAGGGGCTCAGTGCCTTTAGCGAAGCGCTCGCCGCGAGAGCGCCACCCACGGGCTGGTGGCTGGCGACTGCTTGCGCTTCCACAGCAGCTCGAAGTCGGGTAGGCGCCCCTCGACGAGGTTGCGGGCCTTCTCATTATAAGGCGTGGCTGTTTCGGCGAACACTCGCAGCGTGGCCGAGCTGGTGCGCCGGCGGGTCCTCGCTTCCCGCGAGCGCCTCTGGCGGGTCGAGGACTTCGAGGATCTGGAGCGCCCCGAGGGCTCCCCCTCGGCGCTCAACAGCGAGCTACGTCGCCTCGTCGCCCGCGGCGAGCTCGCCCGTGTGCGGCGCGGCGTGTACTGGCGGGGCAGGCCCAGCCGCTTCGGCGTGCCCGGCGCCCCCCAAGCCGACGCGCTGCGTAAGGCCGTCGGGGAGGATGAGGCCATCGGTGCGACCGGCTGGCACGCCGCAAACCTGCTCGGGCTCTCCACCCAGGTCGCCCCGGTGGAGACCCTCGCCGTCACCCACCGCCGGCCCGAGGGCATGGGCATGGGCAAGATTAACGTCGCTACCCGCGCGTCCCGCCGCGCCCGCCGCGAGGCCCGGCTCAACGCTCTTGAGGTCACGCTCCTGGAGGCCCTGGAGGGCTGGGAGCGCTACGTGGAGGCCGACAGCGCGACCGCCCTTGACCGCTTCGCCGAGCTGCTCGGCCGCGAGGATGTTCGCGTCGAGCGGCTAGTCACGGCGAGCCGCACCGAGCCCCCCGTCGTCCGCGAGCGCCTGCGCGCCGTCCTGTGCCACGCCGGGCACCCTGCCGCGGCTGAGCGTGTGCGGCGCGCGCGCGACCCCCGCACCCACGTGCGCGATCTGCGGGTCCTGGGCGCATCCGCATGACGCTCCTGCGCGAGGAGCGCGACGACTTCGCGGGTGCCGCCGAGGAGCTCGGGCTCGTACCGCTGTTCGTGGAGAAGGACTACTGGGTCACCCAAGTGCTCCGGGTGCCCGGCCGCGACCCCCGGTGCCAGCTCGGCAACGCAGCGGACAGTGGATCCCGATTGGATGCGGTTCGCTAAACTGTCCTACTCATTGCCCTCCTTCGAAGCAAACATGTCGTCAGCGAAGCCGAAGATCTTCGTAGCGTATCCGTACTCCTTTTCGAAGGCCGACTACCGCGGAGCATTCCGTAAGGTAGCCAAGCAGTACAACGTCGAGTTTATGTACGCCGACCAACGAATCACAAACCGGCAGATCCTGGACAAGATCACCTTGATGATCGAGGAGGCCGAGTTCTCGATCTTCGATGTCACCTCGTGGAACCCAAACGTCGCGCTCGAGCTTGGTATCGCTCTCGGCAGGGAACAGGACTACTACATCATCTTCAACCCAAACGAGGGGCAGGAGCATCCACCCTCAGACTTGGGCGGGATTGATCGCCTTCAGTACATGGACTACAACGAGCTTACGCAGGAGATTGGTCGACTCATGCGTCAGCAGTTTGGCGCGCCGACCAAAGGGAAGGCGACACCGTCCACGACCGAGGATGCTGATGTGGTAGCCCAACTTGAAAGGCTGCAAACTCAGATTCCCGACATTGTGCGTCAGGATCCGGGCATGCCAATCGGTAGCATCGCGTCATCGATCGGCGTCCCCGTTGACTTCGCCAAGAACCTGGTGCGGCCACTCGTTGGTGACTCTCTTCGCACAGAGGGCGCAAAGAGGGGGACGCGATACTACCCTATCGGCAACTAGGCTTGTCTGCCGACCCTTTTTCCGCACTACCGACTGAGTTGCCCACCGAAGCATCTGGCGTCTCGACCTGGAATGCCTCCGCCACCAGCCGCGCGTCCTCCTCGCGGGGCGCGTAGTGGAGGTAGCGCATCGTCGTCTGGATGTCGGCGTGTCCCATCCACTCCTGCACGCGGCGGATATCCGCCTTGGCGATCATCCGCGTGCCGAACGTATGGCGCAGGTCGTGAAAGCGCAACTGCCGCAGGCCGGCGCGTTTGAGCGCTGCCTTGTAGCGGCGGCGCAGCGCTGAGCCGTCCAGGAACTCGCCCGTCTCGCCTGGGAACACGAGGTCGTCCTCGGCTGTGAACAGCTCGCGGCCGGCGAGCCGCGCGAGCGTCTTCGCCACGTCCGGGGCGAGCGGCACCGAGCGCACCTTGCCGGACTTCGGCGTCGTCAGCGCGCCGCCCGCGTAGCCCGCGCGGACGCGCAGCAGCGAGCCCGCGAAGTCGACGTCACGCCAATGCAGCGCGATCAGCTCGCCCATCCGCAGGCCCGTGAACGCCGCCGTTAGGAAGATCGCCCGGTCCTGCTCGCCTTCGGCGGCGCGCGCCAGCGCCCACACCTCCTCCGGGCTGAAGACCTCGATGTCCCCGCTGCGCGTCTGTGGTGGCTTCTCCACGTCCGCCACCGGGTTCACCGGCAGGCCGTACACCTTCTTCGCCCGCTGGAAGATGCCGTGCAGCAGCACGAGCGCCTTCGTGCGCGTGCTCGGCTTGCGCTCGAACGCGGTGATCCACGCCTCCACGTGTGCGCTCGTCACGTCCTCCACGCGCAGCTCCCCGAGGGCCGGGACGATCCACGCTTTGACGATCCACCGGTAGCCCTGCACCGTCGATGGCTTGCGGCCCCGATCGTGCTCGATGTAGCGCAGGTACTCCTCCGCCGCCTGCGCCACCGTCGCGCCCGTGCGCACCATCCCCGGGAGCGTGCCCCGCCGGGCCTGCTCGATCACTCCGCGCAGCCACTCCTCCGCCTGGCGCTTGGTGTAGTAGCCCGCCGGCGGGCGCCCGCGCTCGCTCCACGCCGGGCCGATCCGCTTCTGTACCTGGCGGCCGTCCGGCAGACGGTACTTGGCGTACCACGCCGGGCCCCGCTTGCGCTGCACGCGGAACACGTGCCCGGTCGGCGGCTGGCTGAGAGTCATCGGCGATGCGGCCATGCCACATTCTACCACTCTCTCGGGACATATTCGGGACACGCTTTGAACCTGGCGCGTGCGGGTCCATAGAAAAAGCCACGATTTACGGGGCTTTTTGAAGCCGACGCGGGGACTCGAACCCCGGACCCCTTCATTACGAGTGAAGTGCTCTACCAGCTGAGCTACGTCGGCGCGTGCTTGGATGCTATCGCCGCGATGTCGTCGTCGCTGCCGGCGGAGGCTCGGGCGCGCAAGAGGCCGGGGTCCCCTTACAGCGCTCCCAGCGCCTCCAGCAGGGACTCCCCGTGCTTCTCGCAGAAGGCCGGGCCGATACCGCGGATCTCGATCAGCTCCTCGCTGCTCATTGGACGGCGGCGCAGTATCTCCTCCAGGACCGTGTTCGCCGCGACCGTGAACGCCGGCTTGCCTTCTGCCTGGCCGAGGCGCCACTCCCTCAGCTTCTCGTACTGCGCCTCGTCAACCGGCTCGGGGGGTTCCGCCGCGCCGTTGGGTGCCGAGCCGGCCGACCCGTTGTGCGCGTTGCGCACCAAGGTCGCAGATCCGTTGAGGGCCGGTCCCGCCGAACCGTTGAGCGCCGGCCCCGGCGCGCCGCCGTTTCTGCCGGTCCCGTTCGTGCCTGCCCGCGCTCCTCGCCCGCTCCGAGCCGCCTTGGTGCTCGCGCTCGCTGCCACCGCTTGCTCCAGCTCTTTGTCGGGGTCGCACACGCTGCAGCAGCGGCCCTCTCTATCTCCTTCCTTTTTATCGCCGAAATGCTCGAGGATCTGGCGCCTTCGGCACTCATTTCCGTTGGCTATGAACCGCTCGATCGCTCTATACGACTCCCAGCCGCGGTCCTTTGCTGCCTTGATCGCCTGATAGGCCGCGCGGCCGTCTAGGTCGCCCGTCAATCGCACTCGCAATACTCCTCTTGCGCCTGGTTGCAGCTCGGCCGCGCCCGCTCGCTCGGCGATCGACATCAATACCCGCTCGGTGTCGTCCAGCTCCCTTGGGGCGATCTCCACGACGCCGCCGTTCGCCTGGCGGTTCAGTTTATTTGTGTATGCGCGCACTTCCTCCACGCTTGTCTGGCGATCGGTGTTGAAGCGGATCAGCCTTCCCAGGTCCATCCTCGATGCCAGCAGCACTGCCCTTGCCGGCTTTCCGTCGCGGCCTCCGCGGCCCGCCTCTTGGTAGTACGCCTCGAGGCTCGTCGGCACTGCCCAATGCGCCACGGTTCGTACGTCCGCCTTGTCCACACCCATCCCGAACGCGTTCGTTGCGACCACCACCTCGGCTCTTCCCTCCATGAATTCCTCCTGCGCTTTGCGGCGCTCCTCTGGGCGCATTCCTGCGTGATATGCGACCGTCTTTATCCCCCTCGCCGCGATCGTCTCCGCTACCTCCTCGGTGTCTTTTCGCGTCCCGCAGTACACGATCGCCGGTCTCGCCTCCGGGCTCGTCACCACGTGCATCAACGCGGCCCGCTTGCGCGCCACTGCGCCCTTCCCCTCCACGCTCACCACGTCGAACGCGATATTCGGCCTGTCGAATCCGGAGCTCACCGACACCCACTCCCGCAATCCCAGCTTCGCGGCGATCTCCTTTGCCACCCTTGGGGTCGCCGTCGCCGTCGCGGCCATCACCGGCGGCCGGCCCAGGGCCGCTATCGCTCCGTGCAGTCGCAGGTAGTCGGGGCGGAAATCGTGGCCCCACTCGGCCACGCAATGCGCCTCGTCGACGACGAACAATCCCACCTTGCGCGTCCCCACGGCCTCGCGGAACGCTCGCGATCCGAAGCGCTCGGGGGCCGCCAGCACCAGCTGTGCCCAGCCCGACTCGATATCTAGCAATGCTCTGCCGTTATGGCCCTCCTCCATCCCCGATGCGAGCATCACCGCGTTCACGCCGGTCTCCGCTAGGCGCTTCCACTGGTCGTTCATCAGCGCGATCAATGGGCTCACCACGACCACTAGGCCCCTCCCGGCCAGCGCCGGCAATTGGTAGCACAGCGACTTCCCCGCGCCGGTCGGCATCACCACAAGGGTGTCCCTTCCCTCCAGCGCCGCGGCCACCGCCTCCCTCTGGCCTGCGCGGAACTCGCTCAACCCAAAGCGCTCCAGCAGCTCCTCGGGGGCCGGCGGCGCCTCTTCGCTCTTTGCCTCGTTGTCCACCAGCTCCCGCAGCTCGCCCGCCGGGCCCTTCAGGGCCGCCCTCTGTTCGGCGTCGAGCGCGTCCCACATCTCCCGCGCCTGGCTCAGCACGCCGCGCGCGCGGGCGCACGCCACCCGGTCGGCCGGGCTCGCCTCGAGCTCTTGCCTTGCGCCTTCGATCGCCTCCAGAATCTCCTGCATCCTCTGGACCGTAGCTCCTGCTCCGGCCGGTACGCTAGCGCGGGTGCCACACCACGCGCGTGCCCTCCGCCGGCACCAGCGTGATCGCGCGCCTGCTGATCCGCTCGCCTGCCCGCCTTCGCCGCGGGCGCTCCGGCGGGAGTCTTGGCTGCACCTCTTCGAGGATCGTGCGCAGCATCAGCTTCATCTCGAGCGTTGCGAACGACGCGCCGATGCAGCGCCTGATCCCGCCGCCGAACGGTATCCACGAGAACGTCTCGGGCTGGTTGTCGATGAAGCGCTCGGGGCGGAACTCCTCCGGGTCCTCGTACACCTTTTTGTCGCGATTCGTCAGCCATATCGACGGCGCCACCCTTGTCCCCTTTGGCAGTTCGTGCTCCCCCACGCGCATCGGCTGCTTGAGGATTCGCACCACCATCGGCACGACCGGGCGCACCCGCATCGTCTCGTTGACGACCGCCTGCTGATACTCCTCGCTCTCGCCTTCGTCGATCTCCGCGATCAGCTTCTTCAGCTTGTCGGGGTGCCTGACGAGGCGCTCGATCGCCCACGCCACCGACGTCGCCGTCGTCTCGTGCCCCGCGAGCAGCAGCGTCACGAGCTCGTCCCTCAGCTCCGCGTCGGTCATCTCGATGCCCTCCTCGTCACGCGCCTGCATCAGCAGCGAGAGGATGTCCGTCCGCTCCCCGAGATCCTCCTGCGCGCGCCTGCGGGCGATCTCCTTGTACGTCACCTCGTCGAGGTGGTCGAGCGCGCGCCCGAACGCCCCCTTTGGGCGCTCCATCGACGGGGGCCTCAACGCGACGAGCATCAGCATCGGCAGCTTCAGCGGCACGAACAGCCCCGCGATCGCCTCGCGCAATGGGTCCATCCGCTCGGCCTCCACCCCGAACACCGCCCGCAGGATGACCTCCAGCGTGATCGCCCGCGTGCGCTCCTGCAGGCTCATCGGCGTCCCCTCCGGCCACGTCGCCACGTCGCGCTTCGTGGCTTCGACGATCACCTCCTCATACTCCTTCATCCGCTCCCCGTGGAAGGGGGGCAGCAATAGGCGCCGCTGGCGGATGTGCTCCGGGCCGGTCAGCGTCAGCACCGAACTCGGCCCCATCACCGGGGCCACGGGAGAGATTCCGGCCGCCGACGGCGCTACCTCCGGCGATGCTGTGAAGACCTGCTTGACCCGCTCGGCCCCGCTCACGACCACGATCTTCCTTCCGCTCGGGAAGAACCGCACCGTGAACTCCTCGCCGTACTGCTTGCTGCAGTAGTCGAGCATCCACGGCATCGCCACCGCCCACACCACGGTCTGCACGGCCGCCGGCCACCACGGGCCCGGGGGGAGCGAGGTTGTTGTTGTCGCCGCTGTTGTCGGCTGCTCTGCCGCGGGTAGTGTTGCTGCGCTCGCCACACTCCCCAGGCTAGCGCGGCGCGGGGCGACCTGCGGGGTGGCCTGTGGGTTGTGTCTTTGTTTTTGGGGCCCTATTTCGCGTGCGCGCGCGTGTGCGCGCGAGGTGCTCTGCCAGCGCCCGCGCGAGCCTCCCCTGCGCGCGCTCCACCTCCTCCGCGCTCAGACGTTCCGGCTGGCGGTCCACGTAGCTCAGCAGCATCCTCGCCGGCACCACCCGCACCCCCTTGCGCCGGCTGAGCGGCCGGTCCACCCACGCGCGGCTGAACACCACCAGCGGCTCCACGTGCTCCCCCACGATCCCCTCGATCGCCTTCCGCTGCGCCTGCGCCTGGTTCAGCACCCCGCCGTGCAACCTGCCGACCCGCACGGGACCCGGATGGCTCTTCGTCTCGACCGTGAACACCCCTCCGGGGCCGATCAGGATGTGGTCCACGTTGCCCCGCCCGAGGCTCGCGTCGTGGACCACGTGCCACCCCTGGCCCGCCAGCCCCTCCAGCAGCCCCCCCACCTGCTCTTCCCCCTTCGCGCCCCGGTCGTGGCGGTCCACCTGCGGCAGCACGAAGTGGGAGATCAGGAAGATCCCGGTGAGCATCGCCACCTCCGCCGCCAGGAAGCGCGGGTCCTGCCAGCCGAAGCGCCGGCCCATCAGCGTCGTCGCCACCGCGAGCCCCCCCAGCATCAGCAGCGTGCGCATCCGCAGCCGCTGCACGATCGAGCGGGTGTACTGCCCGGGCGCCCGGGCCGTGGGGTCGCGTTCGAGGGCCACTGCGTTCGACATCGGTCCCCGTCCGGCTGGGCTTTAGGACCGCCGCGCAGTTCGAATTTGCTCCAAATTGCGGGAAGCTCCCTCTCGGTTGCGGGAAAATACGTTGGTGGGTGTTCGAGCTTCCTAAAGCACCCGGCTGTGCCCGCCGAGTCCACCTGTGGGCCGCGACAGACATTCCTCGCGGCGGCCTTGTGAGTGCATGTCCGAAGACCGTCACCGCATACCGCACCTGGAATCCCCGCCCGACGTCTCCCTGCTGCTGCTGGCCCACTCCGAGCAGCACCTGCTGAGCCGCAAGGTGATCCCCGTGGTGCACCAACTCGAGACCGGCGAGCGGCTGCCCGAGGAGCAGCTCCCCGCGGCGATCGCCTACCTGGAGGTCGTGTGGGCACAGGCCGCCGCGCGGGCGCGGGAAACCGACGCCGCGCTGCGCCACCTCGAGCTGGCCGAAACGGGGATGCGAGCCAGAGGCGAGTGTCCCCCGGCTTCGGCCAGAGGCGAGTGTCTACCGGCTTCGGTCGGCCTCGCACACCAGCCGTTCCCCGCGCTGGCACGCCGCTACCACGCCGCCGTGCGAGCCCTCCGCGAAGCCGTCGCGCAGCGAGTCGTGCCGCTGATCGCCGCCCCCGTGGAGCTCTGCGCCGACCGGCAGGGGCGTCTCCTCGACTGGCAGGGGCGCCTGCCCGACCTCATTCCGTAGCCGTCCCCGCCTCGGTCTCAGCCCTTGGCGAGCAACCCCTGCAGGCGGTAGGCAAGGGCCTCCAGGGCGAGCTCCTCGGAGACGTTGAGCGGCAGCCGCAGGCGCGTGTCCTGCACGAGCTCCACGCCCTCGCGCAGCCGCGCGGGGGGGCGGCCCGCCGCGTCGCGCTCGAGCTCTGCACGGCGGTCCACCGCGTACACCAGCTCGCCCGCCCCCTCCGCCACGCACCACACGTCGCGCAGCCACAGCTCCGCGAGGCGCAGCGCGAGGTCGAGCGCCCCCGTGCGAGCCCGGCGCTCCGCGCGGCGCTGCGCGTCGGCCGCTTCGCGCTCGTGGCGTCTGCGCTCCTTCGCGGGCACCATCTCGAGCTCCTCCGCCACGCGCGCCGCGAGCGTCTCGCCGACCTCTGTCCCCGCCTCCTTCGCAACCTCCAGCAGCCCCACCCACTGGCGCTCCGCGGTCTCGCCGCGCAGCGCGCCGCCCACGAACGCCTCCGCGCGCTTGCGCAGCGCGCGGCCCCACGCGCCCGCGAGCCGGCCCGCGAGCCGGGCGTCGCCGAGGGCCAGGCGCGCGCACGCCGCGAGCTGGGCGTCCTCCGCGCGGTCGGCGTCCCCGCCGGGTCGCTCAGCCGACCCGAGGGGTGCGCCGCCTTCGCGGTCTGCCGTCAGCCGCTCCTCGATGCGGGCGCTGGGAAGCGGGTCGAAGCGCACGAGCTGGCAGCGGGAGGCGATCGTGGGGAGCACCTCGCGGGGGCTCGGGGCGAGCAGCACGAGGTGGGCGAACGGCGGGGGCTCCTCGAGCGTCTTCAGCAGGCGGTTGGCGGCCTGGTCGTTGAGCGTATGGGCGTCCTCGATCACGAACACCCGCCGCCGTGACTCGAAGGGGGTGTGGGCCGCCGCGGCGACCACGGCCTGGTCGATGTCCGCCACGAGCATTTCCCCCGCCCCCGAGGGCGTGACCCACGTGAGGTCGGGGTGCGCCCCGCGCACGACCCGCCCGGCGACAGCCTCCGGCGCCTGCGCCCCGTCGGCGAGCAGCGCGGCGGCGAACGCGCGCGCCACGGTGCGCTTGCCCGCGCCGGGGGGCCCGTGGAAGAGGTAGGCGTGCGACGGTGCCCGGGCGGGTTTCTCGCCGTCGCGGGGCAGCACCGGTAGGAGCAGCGCTTGGGCGTGCGGGTGGGCTTCGATGCCGGGGAGCGCCTGCGCGGAGTCGAGGAGGCTCACGCGGCCCATCGTAGAGGCGATACTCCCTCAATGCCGCGGGGCGCGTTGATCACGATCGAGGGTCTCGACGGCGCGGGCAAGACCACGCTTGCGCAGGGACTCGTGCAGGAGATCGTGGCGCGCGGGCGCTCCGTCGAGCTGCTGCGCGAGCCCGGCGGGGTGACGCTCTCGGAGCGCATCCGCGAGCTCGTGCGCGACCCCGCCCTGACGGTCTCGCCGCAGGCCGAGGCGCTGCTGTACGCGGCGGCGCGCGCCCAGCTCGTGCTGGAGCGGCTGCTCCCCCTGCTCGACGCGGGTTCGCTCGTGCTACTGGACCGCTTCGTGGACTCCTCGCTGGCCTACCAGGGCGCGGGCCGGGAGCTGGGGGTGGAGCAGATCCGCGCGATCAACCACTTCGCCACGGCCGGCTTGCAACCGGATCGCACGCTGCTCTTGTGCATCTCCCCCCAGACCGGGCGCGCGCGCCAGGGGACACGCGCGCTCGCCCCCGACCGGTTGGAGTTGGAGGGGGAGGGGTTCTTTGCGCGCACCGCCGCGGCCTACAGCGACCTCGCGCGCGCGGAACCACGGCGGATCGTGTCGCTCGACGCCGAGCGGCCGCCGGAGGCGGTGCTGCGCGAGGCGCTGGCGGCGGTTGAGGACCTGCTGTGACTACCATGGCAACGATGTACCGCGTCCTCGAAGGCTCCTCCCGGGCGGCGACGCTCGCCCTCGTGGTGGTCCACCGGACGACCCCGCACACGACAAAGCTCTCCACGTGGGCGATCGTTGCGGTGGTGGCGGCAGCGCTTCTGATCGTCGTGTGCCTCGCGTGGGGGGCGGCGCGCTGGTGGGCTTACGAGCCCCACTGGACGGTCACCCTGCGCCACTCCCTCGCGGAGGCCAGCTGGCGCCTGGGGGGCACCTGGGGGGAGTTCGCGGATTGGATCAGACTAGGACGCTGAGCCTCCTAGAATTGAGGGACTTCCCCGGGTTTTTCCGTCCGGCCTGAGCGGGATGCTGTTCGGCCCCGAGAAGAAGGAGCCAAGGCCGATATGAGCACTATGTCCCACCCCACCATCGAGGAGACGACGCCCGGGCAGGCGCTGTCGATCGAGCGCCGTTTCACGTCCCCCGGGACGCATCCTTTCGACACGGTGGAGTGGGAGCTGCGCGACGCGCGCATCGGTCACGGGGACCGCGTGGCGTTCGAGCAGCGCGGGGTCGAGTTCCCCAAGAGCTGGTCGCAGAACGCGACCAACATCGTCGCCCAGAAGTACTTCCGCGGGCAGCTCGACAGTCCCGCGCGCGAGCACTCGGTCAAGCAGATGATCGGCCGCGTGTCGGGCACGATCGCCAACTGGGGACGCGAGCGCGGCTACTTCGCCACCGAGGAGGACGGCGACGCCTTCGAGGCGGAGCTGACCCACATCCTGCTGCACCAGCTGGCGGCGTTCAACTCGCCGGTGTGGTTCAACGTGGGCTTCGA
This sequence comes from uncultured Solirubrobacterales bacterium, assembly GCA_963842005.1. GTDB lineage: Bacteria > Actinomycetota > Thermoleophilia > Solirubrobacterales > Solirubrobacteraceae > Palsa-744. The sequence continues at coordinate 78,297 of CAWJEV010000003.1, forward strand.
GGAGAACCCCCAGTGCAGCGCCTGCTTCATCCTCTCCGTCGACGACACGATGGAGTCGATCCTCGACTGGAACACCAAGGAGGGAATGATCTTCCGCGGGGGCTCCGGTTCGGGTATCAACCTGTCGAACATCCGCGGCTCGCAGGAGCCGCTCGCCAAGGGCGGCACGGCCTCGGGGCCGGTGTCGTTCATGCGCGGCGCGGACTCGTGGGCGGGCACGATCAAGTCCGGCGGCAAGACCCGCCGCGCGGCGAAGATGGTCGTGCTCGACGTCGACCACCCCGACATCCGCGAGTTCATCTGGTGCAAGGCCAACGAGGAGGACAAGGCTGAGGCGCTCAGGGACGCGGGCTTCGACATGTCGATCGACGGCGAGGGCTTCAAGTCGATCCAGTACCAGAACGCGAACAACTCGGTGCGCGTCACCGACGAGTTCATGCAGGCCGTCGCCGAGGACCGCGAGTGGTACCTGACCTCCCGCGTGACCCGGGAGCAGGTGGGAGAGTCGGTGCCCGCGCGCGAGCTGATGCGCGAGATCGCCGAGGCCGCCTGGCGCTGCGCGGACCCCGGGGTGCAGTACGACACGACGATCAACCGCTGGCACACCTCCCCCAAGTCGGGGCGGATCAACGCGTCGAACCCGTGCTCGGAGTACATGCACGTGGACGACTCCGCGTGCAACCTGGCCTCGCTGAACCTGATGCGGTTCCGCCGCCCCGACGGCACGCTCGACGTGGAGTCCTTCGAGCACGCCGTCGACGTGATGCTGCTCGCCCAGGAGATCGTCGTCGGTCCCTCCAGCTACCCGACCGAGGAGATCGGCGTGAACGCACGCGCCTTCCGCCAGCTCGGCCTCGGCTACGCAAACCTCGGGGCGTACCTGATGGCGGACGGGATGCCCTACGACTCCGAGCAGGGCCGCGGCACGGCGGCGGCGATCACGGCGCTGATGACCGGCCGCGCGTACCGCCGCTCGGCCGAGGTCGCCGGGGCGCTCGGCCCCTACGAGCGCTACGCGGAGAACCGCGAGGAGCACAACGCGGTGATGCGCATGCACCGCGACGCGGCCCACGCGGTCGCCGACGAGACCTGCGCCGACCGCGAGCTCCTCGGCGCCGCGCGCCGCTCGTGGGAGGAGGCCGTCGAGCTCGGCGAGCGCCTCGGCTACCGCAACGCGCAGGCCACCGTGCTGGCCCCCACGGGGACGATCTCGTTCCTGATGGACTGCGACACGACCGGCGTGGAGCCCGACTTCTCGCTGGTCAAGTTCAAGGAGCTCGTGGGCGGCGGGCAGATGACGATCGTCAACCGCACGGTCCCGCCGGCGCTTGCAAGGCTCGGCTACTCCGAGCAGCAGGTCGAGCAGATCGAGGCCCACCTCGCCGAGCACGGCACGATCGTCGGCGCCCCGGGCCTGAAGGACGAGCACCTGCCGGTGTTCGACGTGGCGGTCGGGGAGCGCGCGATCTCGCACATGGGCCACCTGAAGATGATGGGCGCGGTGCAGCCGTTCATCTCGGGGGCGATCTCGAAGACCGTCAACCTGCCGCAGAGCGCAACCGTCGAGGACATCCAGGACGCCTACACCGAGGCGTGGAAGCTCGGGATCAAGGCGCTGGCGATCTACCGCGACGGCTCGAAGACCGCGCAGGCGCTGCGCACCGACGCGCAGCAGGGCGAGCCGGCCGCGAAGGTTGACGTGGACGCGCTGGTCGAGCAGGCGGTGACCAAGGCGCTGGCCGAGGCCGGCCCCCGCCGCAAGCGGATGCCCCGCGAGCGCCAGTCGATCACGCACAAGTTCTCGATCGGAGGCCACGAGGGGTACATCACCGCGGGGATGTACGAGGACGGCTCGATCGGCGAGATCTTCCTCACCGACATCGGCAAGGAGGGCTCGACGCTGCGGGGCATGATGAACTCGTTCGCCACCGCCATCTCGATCGCGCTGCAGTACGGAGTGCCGCTGGAGACGCTGGTGCAGAAGTTCTGCTACATGCGCTTCGACCCCGAGGGGATCACCACCAACCCGGAGATCCCGTTCGCGAAGTCGATGCCCGACTACATCATGCGCTGGCTGGCCTCGCGCTTCCTGGACGCCGACGTCCAGGAGGAGCTCGGCATCCTCACCCCCGAGGTCCGCGCCCGCAAGGCCGCCCAGGAGGCCGCCCAGTCGGTGATCGCCTCCGACACCGCTAGTCCGAGCAACGGGGGCAACGGATCACCGGGCACCACAAACGGTGGCCACAGTACGCCCGCCGCAGCCTCGCTCACAGACTCTCCGCCGGTCGTCCCTGCGCGTCTGCAGGGGCTGGACCTCGGCCCGGCCTGTAGCCAGTGCGGAGGGATGATGCAGCGAACCGGCTCCTGCTACACCTGCTCAAGCTGCGGTAATAACACGGGTTGTGGCTGAGGGCCGATAGCCGGCGCTGGCCGAAACGGGGATGCGAGCCGGAGGCGAGTGTCCCCCGGCTTCGGTCTGCGTCCTCGGTCGCTCGTGTGCAGAGCACACTTCGCTTCCTGCGTCCTTGATCTGCTTGGCTCTCGGCCCTCAGGGGCGTAGTGCAGAAGCCCGCTCGGCCACCGTCGCGCGACGCTCGTCGCGCCCGAGCATCGAGATGAAGACCGCCGCGAAGGCGATGCCGAAGACGAGGAACTCGATGAAGCACATACCCGCGCCGGCGAGGTGCTGGTCGTTGATCGCGGAGAGGCCGAAGGCGCGCGGGGCGTCGGCGTAGAGCGGGTACTGGGTGCGCGCGAGCCAGGTGAGGGGCACGCAGATCGCGGCGCTCGCCAGGCGCGAGAAGCCGAGCAGCGCAAGCCGCTCGCCGCCGGGGCGCATCCGCGCGCGGGGCAGCGGGTCGATGATCAGCCACCATAGGGCGAGGCCGGTGTAGAAGAGCGTGGCGTGCTCGAACGCGTGCACGGTCGAGTGCTGCGCGGCGAAGTCGAACACGCTGGGGATCGCCCACACCCAGGTAGCGGTGGCCCACAGCGGGATCGCGATCCACGGTGAGGTGAGCAGCGCGAGCACGCGGCCGAAACGACCGCGAGGCGCCACCGCGAGCAGCGCCTGGCGAGAGAGACCGAGCGGCAGCAGCGGGCGGCGCAGCCCGAGCACCAGCAGCGCCGGGGCGATGTCGGAGAGCAGCACGTGCTGGGCCATGTGCGCGGAGAGCAGGTAGCGATCGCCGATCGGATCCAGCGGCGAGAGCAGCGCGACTGCGAGCACCAGCAGGCCGCACATGTACGGGATCCAGTGCCCCGCGCCGATTGCGCTCGATTTCGCGGCGGCGCGGCGGTAGGCGCGCATGTAGAGCCACGCCGCGAGCCCCAGCGCGGCGATCACGATCGGGGTGAAGGTCCAGGAGCCCCAGCCGGGCAAAGTCGCCAGGATCATGCGCGGCATCCTATCGATCCTCCCCCGGGGCACGGATCGTCCTCCCGCCCTGACGCACGAGAGCCAAGCAGATCAAGAACGCAGGGAGCGAAGTGTGCTCTGCACACGAGCGACCGAGGACGCAGACCGAAGCCGGGAGACACTCGCCTCCGGCTCGCATCCCCGTTTCGGCCAGCGCCGGCTATCGTGCGTCAGGTGCCGTAGGAGGGGGGCGGGGGTTCCTCCCCCCGGATGGCCGCGATCTCATCGAGCAGCTGCGACCCGTCGGTGCCGCCGAGCACCCTCAGCCGCGGCAGCCGGTAGGGGTCCCCATCGGGCTGGGCCCAACCGGGGACGACCGTGGTGGAGCCGCGGTAGCCAGCCGCCCGCACGGCTTCGACCACGGCGGCGTCGTAGTGGCCGGAGGGGTAGCAGAACCAGTTGACGGGGACGTGGTAGAGGCGCTGGACTTCGCTGCGGGCGACGGCCACCTGGTAGTGCAGCTGGGAGGGATCGAGCGTGATGAGGTCGGCGTGGCTGAAGCCCTGGGTGTCGAGCTCCCAGCCGCCGGATACCAGGCCGCGCACCTGTTCGGGTGAGAGTCCGCCCTGGGAGGGGGGCAGGCCGGTGAGCTGGATGTTCTCGACGCCGACCCACCCCAACCGGCGCAGGGTGGGGAGGGCGTTGGTGTACTGGGACTGGTAGCCGTTGTCGAAGGTGAGCACGATCGGCTTGCCGGGCGGCAGCGGCGCGCCTTCCTTCCAGTTGGCCCACAGCTGGTCCATCGTGACCGCGTGGAAGCCGGCCTGCGCGAGCGCGTACACCTGTTCGGCGAACTCTTCGGTGGGCACGTAGAGGCCCGGGAAGGGGGCCCCCGCGGGCGGGGGGTTGATGACGTGGTACATCAGGATCGGGACCGCCTCGGTGCCTCGCGGGCCATCGACCCGCCGGTCAGCGGCGGCGCCTGCCCGGTGCGCAGCGCCCGTGCCAGCAGCAACGCTCGCGGGGGAGGCCCGACGGCGCGAGGGCGTCCCCGAGGAGCCACTCTCGGCGAGCGCGACCACGGCGAGCACCGCGACCAGCACCGCCAGCAGACCCCCCACGGCCAACATCCGCCGACGCCTCGCCACTTCGTGGCGGCGGGCCTCGCGGCGGATATGAAGCCGTTCGCTGTCCAGCGCCTACCCGATCAGTTCAGGCGGCCCTTGAGCGCGCTCGCGGCGGAGAACTTGGCGGCCTTGCTCGCGGCGATGCTGATCGTCGCACCGGTGGCGGGGTTGCGTCCCTGCCGGGCGGCGCGGTGGCTGACGCTGAACTTGCCGAAGCCGGCGAGGGCGACCTCGCCGCCGGCGGCCAGCTCGTCGGCGACGGTCTCGATCGTCGCCTCCAGCGCCTGGCGGGCCTGGCTGGGAGCCAGTCCGGTGCGCTCTGCGACCTTCTCAGCCAGATCGTTCTTGGTCATGTCGGTACTCCTCCCGTTGGTGGGGTAAAGCGAGCAGACTAGCGCCCCGCCAGGACGGCATGGCGCGACGCGACGTTCCTCATACCGGGACGCGCATGGGCGGAGACGTCTCCACACTCTCCCGCGGGGGCGCCTCCACGCCCTCCGGCGCCACGACCGCGGCGCTGGCCGATCTCCGATCGGTCCCCAGGCGCCCGGCGGCGTAGGCGGTCCAGAGGGTGGCGATCCAGCAGGCGCAGGCGAGGCCGACATGCACCCACACGAGCTCGGTGGGGAGGTGGGTCTCGTACTGGTCCAGCCCCACGGCCCCCTGGAGGGCGAGCAGTACGCAGAGCACGGTGGTGGAGCGGCGCACGAGCGGATCGGCGCCACGGCGGCGGGCCAACCACCAGACGAGCACGGCGAGCAGGCTGAACGCGAGGGCGAGCTCGGCGTGGCGGTGGATCACGAAGTCCATCGTGCCGCGCCCGTCGAAGTCGAGGCGGTTGATGCGTTCCCCGGGGTTGCCCCCGGCGTGGGGCCCGGCGGCGGTGGCAGCCGTGCCGGCGAAGATGGCCACGGCCCCCAAGCCGACGAGCACCCGGGTGGACCACACGAGCGTGCGGTCGCCGCTGCGGGGGCGCTCCCGGGGCTCGTACCGCGCGCGCCACGCCAGGGCGGCGGCGGCCACGAGGATCAGCATCGAGAGGGAGAAGTGGGCCATGACCCAGCCGTAGTCGAGCTTGCCGCGTACGGTGAGCCCGCCGAGCACGGCCTGGCAGACGACGCCGAGGGGCAGCAGGGCGCCGAGCCACATGAGGTCGCGGCGGTAGGGCCGGCGGCGCAGCGCCCCCAGCCAGGCAAAACCGGCGGCGAGCACGACGGGCACGGAGATGACGCGGTTGGAGAACTCGATCACCGCGTGCGTGGAGAGCGGGGGGTAGAGGCGCCCGTAGCACTCGGGCCACTGGGGACAGCCGAGGCCGGAGTCGGTGAGCCGCACGGCGGCGCCGGTGAGCACGATCAGCGTCAGCGCGACGAGGGCCACGTACGCCACGAGGACGTACTGGCGGGGCGTGACGGTGTACCCGTGGGTGCGCTCGCGCAGGCGTTCGAGGCGGGAGGCCGGAGCCATGGCCTGAAGTTTGCCAGCTTGGAGGGTGGTGTATCAATTTGGGGGTATATCACCGACTGGACCTGTGGGTAGCAACCAGATGGCAGTTACGAGAGGTCCAGTAGCTGTATGTTCGCCCAAAAGCGCTATATGGCTCTCGCGGGTCTGCGGGTCCCGACCAAACCAAGGCACTACGGCTTGGAGACCGGCAACCCTCAGTCGTGGTACACGAACGGCAACTCGTCGGCGACCTCGCGCAGCGCGGGGGCGGCGGCGTCGCGCGCGGAGACGACGGGCTCGATCTCAGCGGGCCAGACGACCCCGACGTCGGGGTCGTTCCAGGCGATGCCGCGCTCGACGGCGAGGTCGTAGTAGGCGGTCTGCTTGTAGAGGACGTCGGCGACGTCAGAGAGCACGCAGAAGCCGTGCGCGAAGCCGACCGGCACGTAGAGCACACGCATACCGTCGTCGTCGAGCTCCACGCCCTCCCACTGGGCGTAGGTGGGGGAGCCGCGGCGCAGGTCGACGATCACGTCGAGGATGCGCCCGCGCGCGCAGCGCACGAGCTTGGCGACGCCGGGACCGATGTGAAAATGCATCCCGCGCACGACCCCGCGGGTGGAGCGCGAGTGGTTGTCCTGGATGAAGCGCTCCTGGGGGGGGAGCCCGGCGGAGGGGTGCCACTCCTCCCGGTAGGTCTCGCAGAAGAAGCCGCGCTCGTCGGGAAAGACCCTCGGTTCGAGCACCACCGGCCCCTGCAGACGGGGTAGGGCGATCACGTTCACGCGGGGGAACGGTACTTGATCCGGGTCCGCGATCCGGAGGTCCGCCCACCCGCCGGGGCCCTCACCCCGCGTGCCAGCCGAGCAGGTCGATCGAGGCGCTCAGCGGGTGCGTTTCCGTGCCCGAGGTGGGGGTGAGCGTGACCGCCACAGTCATATCGTGCGCGGCATTACGAACGAGGCGCCGGGCGAGGGAGTCGAGGTGCACGACGACCTTGCCGGTGTGCAGCGAGGGCACCGAGAAGGCGGCCCGCCCGTCCACCGCGCGGCCGCCGTGGAGGTGGAGCGCCAGGGTCCCCGTGCAGGTGAGGGCGAGGTGGCAGTAGAGCGCCACCGTGACCACCCCCTCGCGGTTCACACCGTCGGCCTGCCGGGGCAGGGTGACGGTCGGAATGTGACCGTGGTAGGAGGAGCCCGCGGACCCCGGGATGGCCACACCTGGGGGAGGCTGGCCCTTGGTCCCTCCGGAGCACAGGGGCACGGCGTCGGGACCAGTGCCGAGGGTCGCCTGCAGCAGCAGTTCCTCGTGGGGGTTGGCGGCGAAACCGTTGCGTTCGGTGGCGACCGTCGGCGAGAACGTCGCCCCGTTGCCGGTGCCGTTGTTGGCGACGAACGAGTCCGCGGTGGAGCCGGAGACGGCGCCGAGGACCTCGTAGGGCACGCCGGAGGGGTAGGCGAGGGGGTCAGAGGGGTCCCACCCGCCCTCGTCGTTGAAGTCGACAGAGTCACCCTGGCTGACGCAGAAGTCGGTCGGCTGGTAGGTGCTGACGGTGCTCCCGTCGGCCCCACCGACGCCGCAGACGGGGATTTCGAAGGCCTGCGTGGTGACGTTCACCTGGGCCCCGCCACCCGCCTGGGGGGTGAGGTTCTGAAAGTGGATCTGGGTGAGCGGCGCCGGCCCGCCCGGGTCGGGCTGGGCGCAGCCCTCGAGGCTCACGCTGAGGACCTGGCCGGAGGCCGGAGCGGTGGGCGAGCCGCTTGCGAGCGTGGCGTTCCACAGGGCGGTGTCGGCGGCGTCGTGGTTGACGTGGAAGACGACCGACCGTTCTTCGGAGATGGTGGGGATGCCGTAGCCGGGGTAGGCGAGGCTGGTGGCGGTGTTGAGAGTCGCCGGCACGGAGAGGGAGCTGCCGAAGGTCATCGTCGCGGCCTGCGCCCTCCCGGCGGCGCCCAGCAGCAGGGCGAGCGTCAGCGCGAACGCCGCCGCGAGGCAGACCAGCGCGCGCGGGCCGGTCGAACGCGCGGGGGCCGCGGTGGCGGCGGGGGGGCAGTTGAGCAGTGGCAACATCGGAGAGCGTCCTCGCCCTCTCCTTCGGTGAGCGTCTCCGAGCGCTTGAGGTGAGAGTCCACAAATCAGCGTACGTCGGCGCCGAGGAACGCCTCGGTTTCGGCGAGTCCCTCCGGCGTGCCGATCTCGTAGAAGCGCTCGTGCGCCTCGAAGCCGCAGAGGAGCCCTTCGCGAGCCAGGTGGCTGTAAAGGCCAGAGAGGTCGCACGTGCCCGGCGCGGCGCGGTCGAGCGCCGTCTGTGTGAGGCCGCCGAGGCCGTAGTCGATCCAGCGCATCTCGGGGCGCGGCGCGCGCTTGTCGTACGCGAGGACGCGCCCGTCGGCGTAGAGCACGTTGGAGGTGTCCCAGCGGTCGTCGTTGCGCAGCACGCACATCAGCGCCGGCAGGCCGTTGTCGCGCCAGGCCCGCGCCGCGCCGGCGTAGTCGAGGCGCAGAAAGGTGTCCCCGTAGAGCACGAGAAAGCGCTCGCCGAGCAGTGCCCGCGCGCGGCGGATCGCACCGAGCGTGCCGTCCAGGCCGGGGGCGTCGTAGCTGTAGGCGATCCGCAGCCCGAAGCGCTCTGCCCCGATGCAGTGCTCGATCAGCTCTCCGAGGTAGCCAACGCAGAGCACCACCTCGCGGGCACCGTGAGCGGCGAGCAGCCGCAGCTGGTGGTGGAGGAACGGCTCGCCGGCGACCTCGAGCAGCGGCTTGGGCGTGTCGCGCACACGCCCACCCAGGCGCGTGCCCAGACCCCCGGCGAGGATGCACACCGGGGGCAGCGCCTCTCCGCCCCCCGCGCTCAACGGAGCGCCGCCTCGCGCATCTGCGCAAAGGGCCCGCCGGCGTAGGCCGCCTCGACCTGCGCCCAGGCGTAGCGCGCATCCTCCAGGCCACCCAAGACGAGGCCGGGATCGCCGGCCGCAAGGGCCGCGGCGAAGCTCGCCCACTCGCGCTCCCAGGAGCGGTCCTCATCGGGGTAGGCGAGCTCCTCGAGCTCGGGCGGGCCGAGCGCAGGCGACATCCGGTAGATGCGCAGCCGCTGCGGGCCGTAGGAGCGCACGAGCCCGTCGACGCGAAGCTTCGCGGTGCGGCAGAAGACCTCCAGCGAGAAGAGGTTGCGCCACTCCGTCCAGGCTGACGTGCAGCATCGCCCAGGGGCCGGTGCGCGAGTCGGCGCGGCCGAGGAGCAGCGCCGCGTTGTCCTCCACGGGGGTGTCCCAGAAGTGCGTGCGCAGCAGCGCGGAGTGCAGCGGCAGAGGCCCGGCGAGCCAGTGCGTGAGGTCGAGCAGGTGCATGCCCTGGTCGATCAGCTCACCGCCGCCCGAGCGCGCGGGGTCGGCGCGCCACTCACGCTCGTAGCCGGGGCGCCCCCCGTGCCCGTAGCGCGCGCGCAGGTGCAGAAGGTCGCCGTGGCGCCCGGAGTGGACCTCCTCGGCGACGCGCGCGAGCCCGGGGTGGAAGCGGTGGTTGAACCCGACCTTGACGAGGCGGCCGCTCGCGCGCTGGGCCGCGAGCAGGCGGTCGATCTGCGCGGAGGAGACCCCCGCGGGCTTCTCCACGAGCACGTGCGCGCCGGCGGCCAGCGCCCGCTCGGCGAGCGGCGCGAGGCGGTCGTGGACGGTCGCCACGACGACGACGTCGGCGCCGAGCGCGAGCAGAGCGTCGAGCGTCGCGCAGGCACGACAGCCGTGCCGGGCGGCCAGGGATGCAGCCGCCTCGGAGTTGACGTCGTAGCAGCCGAGCAGAGCGTCGCCTGGCGCGAGCGCCGCGGCGCGCTTGTCCCCGATCAGCCCGCAGCCGACGACCGCGACACGCAGGCCGCTCATGCGCACTCCTCGAGCAGCAGCGCCGCCCCGCTGGGGAGGTCGGCCGCGTGCAGGTCTGCCCACGCAGGGCCGGGGCGCTTGTGGGCGCTCCCCGGGTACTCGAGCAGCACAGTGCGGCACCCGGCCGCCTCGCCGGCGAACACGTCGGTGTCGGTGTCTCCAATCATCCACGAAGCACCGAGCTCGAGGCCCAGCGCGTCCGCGGCGTCCAGCAGCATCCCGGGGGCGGGCTTGCGACATGCGCATGGTCCCGAGAGCTCGGGAACGACCCCGTCGGGGTGGTGGGGGCAGAGGTAGGAGGCGTCGAGCCGCGCACCCTCGCGCGCGAGCAGGGCGAGCACGCGCTCGTGCACCGCGAGCAGCTCCTCCACGGTGGCCCGGCCCTTCGCCGCGGCGGGCTGGTTGGAGACACAGACGAGCACGAAGCCGGCACCCGCGAGCCCGCGCAGGGCCGCCGCGACCCCTGGCAGCAGGCGCACGTCCGCGACCGTGAGCGGCGACTCGAGCGCGCCCGAGTCGGGGTCGGGGACGCCCTCGTTGAGGACCCCGTCCCGGTCGAGAAACGCGGCTGGCCGGCTGGCCGCCCCCATCGCGCGCGCGACTAACTCATAGACGAGCGGGCGGCGCTCGGGTGTGCCGCTCACGAGGCCGCGCGCGCCGCGAGCGACTCCCAGTGACCGGCCTGAACCGCCAGCGCCGGGTGCGAGACGAGACCGTGCCAAATCACGGCCTGCAGGGACTCGACCAGCGGCGTACGCCACGCCGAAGGCCCCTCCAAAATGATCGCGACGTCCGCGAGCTGCGCGAGCGTCCCGCCGAGCGCACCGACCACGCCGTAGATCGAGGCGCCGGCCTCGCGCGCAGCCTCCATCGCGCCGACGAGGTTCGTCGAGACGTTGTGCTCGCGCGAGCCGCCGCCGACCGAGAAGACGAGCAGCGCGTCGCGGGCGCCCAGCCGCGAGACGGCGAGCCAGGCGCTGAAGGATGTCTCCCACCCGTCGTCGTTCGTGCGCGCGGTCAGCTCCGAGACGTTGTCCGTCGGCGCGTAGCTCTCCAGGCGGCAGAGCTTGCGGAAGTCGTTGACCGCGTGCGAGGCGTGCCCCGCGCCCCCGCCGACGCCGAGGACGAACAGGCGCCCCCCGCGCTCGCGCACATCCGCGAGGCCGAGCGCCATCGCATCGAGCGCGGCCGGGTCGACGGCCCGCGCGAGGTCGGCCGCGGCGGCGAGATAGGCGGCGCTGTGGTCGGGCTCGGACATCTCGATCAGCGTAACTGTCCGGGAGTGCGTCCACAAACGGGCGGACCGGCGTGCGCACGAGACGTCGAGGCCCGGGGGTATAGGAGATGTCGAAGCCCAGGCATATACATGGTCGAAGCTCGGGAGACATACAGCCGAAGCCGGGGAGGCCGTGTGGTACCTTCGGGCGCGAGATGGGGCGGCACCGAGCGAGCGAGATCGACAGCGCGACCCTCGCCGACGGCATCCGTCGCACGGTGATCGAGCAGTCCAAGCGTGCGAACGTGGGCCACATCGGCTCGGCGCTGTCGATCGCGGACATCCTCGCCGCGCTCTACGGCGGCGCGCTCAACCTGCCCGGGGATCGGTCCCAGCGAGACCGCCTCGTCCTCTCGAAGGGCCACGCCGCGCTCGCCCTCTACGCGGCGCTCGAATTGACCGGACGGGTGCCCTCGGGGACGACCGGCACGTACTGTGCCGACGGCACGCTGCTGGGCGTGCACCCCGAGCGCGACCTGGACGGGGTGGACTTCTGCACGGGCTCACTGGGCCACGGGCTGCCGATCGCGGTGGGGGCGGCGCTGGCGGCGCGGTTGGAGACAGCGCCGCGGCGAACGTTCGTCGTGATGAGCGACGCGGAGCTCAACGAGGGGTCCGTGTGGGAGGCGGTGATGTTCGCCGCGCACCACGACCTCGCCAACCTGGTCGTGGTGCTCGACCTCAACGGGCAGCAGGCGATGGGCTACACCAGGGACGTGCTCGACCTGAGCGCTCCGGCGCAGCGCTGGCGCGCGTTCGGCTGGGACGTGCACGAGCTCGACGGGCACGACACGGCGGCCCTGCAGGCGACGATCCGAGAGCTGGACTGCACCGCGGGAGCACCGCACGTGCTGATCGCCCACACGACGTTCGGCAAGGGCGTCAGCTTCATGCAGAGCGTGATCGACTGGCATTATCTGCCGATGACCGACGAGCAGTACAACCAGGCGCTGTCCGAGCTGCAGGCGGCGGCCGCATGAGAGACGACTTCGTCGCGGAGCTCGCCGAGTTGGCGGCGCAGGACGAGCGCGTCGTCCTGCTCACGGGCGACCTCGGCTACATGGTGCTCGACGTCTTCTCGAGTCGCTTCCCCGACCGCTTCTTCAACGTCGGCGTGGCGGAGCAGAACATGGTCGGGATCGCAACCGGCCTCGCCGAGGCGGGGTACGTGCCGTTCGTCTACTCGATCGCGACGTTCGCGACGATGCGCCCCTACGAATTCGTGCGCAACGGCCCGGTGCTCCACAACCTGCCGGTCCGCGTCGTCGGCGTCGGGGGCGGGTTCGACTACGGCTACAACGGAATCACGCACTTCGCGCTGGAGGACTACGCGCTGATGCGAGCCCAGCCGGACATGACGGTGCTCGCCCCGGCCGACAGCGCCCAGGCGCGCGCCGCGGTGCAGGCCACGCGCGAGCTCGAGGGACCGGTCTACTTCCGGATCGCCAAGCAGGGCACGCCGGTGCCCGGTCTGAACGGCCGGTTCGCGACCGGCCGAGCGCAGCTGATCGGCGACGGCTCCGACGTGGCGTTGATCGCGATCGGCTCGGTCGCCCGCGAGGCGCAGCTCGCGGCCGAGGCGCTCGCCGAAGAGGGCATCGCCGCGACCGTGGCGGTCGTCTCGACGTTCAACCCCTCCCCCGTCGAGGATCTCGTCGAGCTGCTGGGCGGCGTGTCGCTGGCGATCTCCGTGGAGACGCACTACCTCAACGGCGGACTCGGCTCGCTGGTCGCGGAGACGATCGCCGAACACGGGTTGAGCTGCCGCCTGATCCGCGCCGGCGTCGCGACCACACCTCGGGGACTCGCGGGCAGCCAGCGGTTCCTCGAGGACCACTTCGGCCTCTCCGCCAGGCGGCTCGCGGCCACGGCGCAAGCGGCGCTCGACACCGCCACGGCGTGACGGTGTGAAGCTGAGCGCCGTCATCGCCTGCTACCGCGACGCCCCGGCGGTGCCGGTCATGCACGAGCGCCTGAGCAGGATGTTCAGCGAGATCGGCGCCGACTACGAGATCGTCTTCGTCAACGACGGCAGCCCCGACAACGCGCGCGAGGTGCTCGCCGAGCTCGCCGGCCGCGACCCCAAGGTCGTGGTCGTCAACCACACGCGGGCGTTCGGCTCGCAGAGCGCGTTCACCAGCGGGATGCAAATCGCGACCGGCGACGCGGTCGTGCTGCTCGACGGGGACCTGCAGGACCCCCCCGAGATCATCCCCAAGTTCGTCGAGCAGTGGCAGGCGGGGTTCGACATCGTCTACGGCGTGCGGGTCGAGCGCGAGGCGACGGCGTTCATGCGCCGCGCGTACAAGCTCTTCTACCGTCTCTTCCGCCGGCTCTCCTACATCAACATCCCGCTCGACGCGGGCGACTTCGGGCTGCTCGACCGCCGCGTCGTGGACACGTTGAACAGCCTCCCCGAGTCGCACCGCTTCATCAGGGGCCTGCGCGCGTGGGTCGGCTACCGCCAGGTCGGGGTACCCTACGTGCGACCGGAGCGCATGTTCGGCAGAACGACCAACTCGCTCGTCAAGAACGTCGGCTGGGCGCGCCGCGCGATCGTCTCGTTCTCCTACGTCCCGCTCGACCTGATCGCGTGGCTCGCGCTGGTCACGGTCGGCGTCTCCTTCCTCGCGTTGGTGGCGCAGCTGGTACTGCACTTCACCGACCCGAACCTCGCCCCGAAGGGCTTCACCACGCTGATCGTCGGGATGCTGTTCATCGGCGGCATCCAGCTGTTGTGCCTGGCGATCATCGGCTCCTACGTGGCGCACATCTACGAGGAGAGCAAGCACCGCCCGCCCTACCTGGTCGAGAGCGTCCTCAACGCCCCCGCCAAGGCGCCCACCGAGGCCCTCCCGGAGAACGGGGCCACCACGGTCGAGGCTGGGTCGCTGAAAAAACCCGAGCAGGTACCGCAGGCCGCGGATGTCTGAGCGAGTCCAGCGGCGGATCTCTGAGCGAGTCCCGCAGCCGTGAGCAACAGCGTCTCCACCTCCCCGCGCCGGACCGACGTCGGCAACCAGCGCGACGAGTCCTGGCAACCGCTGCCCTTCACCCGACTCGACGGCCCCGCCAGTCGAGTCGTAGCGAGCGCCCGTCGCTTCTTCGACTTACAGGCCAGCACGATCTGGAGCGATCTGGCCGGCGAGCTCAAGACCGTTCGCGGCACGCTGCTGGACGTCGGCTGCGGCGCGCAGCCGTACCGCACGCTCGTACCCCCGGATGTGAAGTACATCGGCATCGACACGGCCGACGCAAAGGAGCGGTTCTGCTACGACATGGCCGACACGGAGTACTTCACAGGCGACAGGTGGCCGGTGGAGGACGTCGTTGCCGACACGGTGCTGTGCACGGAGACGTTGGAGCACGTCCTCGATCCACCGGGGTTCCTCGCGGAAGCGAAGCGCTCGCTGCGGCCGGGTGGCCGGCTCATCCTGACGGTGCCGTTCGCGGCACGGTGGCACTATGTCCCGTTCGACTACTGGCGGTTCACCCCCTCCGGCATCAAGCACCTGCTGAGTGAGAGCGGGTTCACCGAAGTCGAGGTGTACCGACGTGGCAACGCTCTGACCGTCGCCTGCTACAAGGTGATCGTTCTGATCCTGCCGCTGCTGATGCCCCGCACGGAGGGGCCGCTGCGGAGGTTGGCGTCGCGTGCCGGCGGCTTGGTGTTATCGCCCCTGCTCGCAGCGACCGTCGTCGTGGGCAGGGTGTCCCTGCTGCGAGACAGTGGCGAGGACTGCCTGGGTTACACCGTGCTCGCCAGACGGCCAGCCTGAGCGGGGCCGGGCCGGGGCCGCGCACCCATGGCGCGTCTGCGATCCGAGCTGCCGGGGGCCTTGGCCGCGGCGGCGCTCGCGAGCGCTGCCGCGGTCGTCTTGCTGCAGCTGTGGCAAGCCAATTTCAGAGTACCTCTGTACTCGAGCCCCGGTGGCGATGGGCTCTACGGCCTCGCCGTCATCAAGGGCATCCTCGAACACGGGTGGTATCTGACCAATTCGAGCCTCGGTGCGCCGGGTGGCCAGCGCCTCTACGACTATCCAGTGTTCAGCGGCGACAGCCTCTACCTGCTGATCGTCAAGGTCATCGGGATCCCGTTCAGCAATCCCGCCGTGGTCGACAACCTCTTCTTTCTGCTCTGCTTTCCGGTGATTGCGGTGAGCGCCTACGCCGGGCTGCGCGCGGTGGGGATCTCGGTCGGCCCGGCCGTGGTCTGCGCCGTCCTTTTCACGCTGCTGCCCTACCACTTCTTCGACGGCGAGAGTCACATCTTCCAGGGCTCCTACTTCACCGTCCCGCTCGCGTGCCTGCTGGTCATCGCCGTGCTCTCCGGCAGAGCGCTCTTCACCCGCAGCGCGACGAGGCAGGGTGTGAGGAGGTATCTGACGTGGCGCTCCGGCGCGACCGTGCTGGCGTGCGTCGTCGTGGGCTGCTCGGACAACTACTACGCCGCCTTCACCGCAGCCCTGGTGCTCCTGGCGGGAGCAGTGACGGTCCTCGCCAACCGCAGGCTCCGAGGACTGGCGAGTGGGGCGACGCTCGCCGCCCTCGTGCTCGCCACGGTGACGCTCAACGGGCTGCCCACGCTGATCTACACCTCCCAGCACGGCGGGGATCCGGCCGTCACCCAGCGCAAGCCGAAGGAAAGCGACATGTTCGCGCTGTCACTCGCCGACCTGGTGCTGCCGATCGCGGGGAACCGCATCGCGCCGCTGTCGCAGCTCGCCAATCGGTACCAGGCGACGGCCACCGCGCCGATCGGCGAGGGACACAGCGCCAACCTCGGGCTGATCGGCACGCTCGGCCTCGTGGGGCTGGCGGGTGCGTTCGCGGTGCGTGGCCTACGCGCCGACCGCTTGCGAGTCGCCGATCCACGCTGGGCGTACGCGGCGCTCGGCGCCGGGTTCGCCTTCCTGATCGGGACGGTCGGCGGGCTGGGGACGATCTTCGCCTACGTCGTGAGCCCCCAGTTGCGCGCGTGGAACCGCATCTCGGTGTTCATCGCGTTCTTCGCGCTGATGGGCGTCGGGCTGGGGTTGGATGCGCTGCGGCGGCGCATCGGCAGCGACTCACCCCGCCGGCGCTGGGGCTTCACCGCCTGCCTCGCCGCGGTGCTCGCCGTCGGCGTGCTCGACCAGACGGGCTCGTCGGTGGCGCCACCGTACAGGGCGCAGGACGCCGAATACGCAACCGACGCCCGCTTCGTCCACGCGATCCAGCAGCAGCTGCCGGCCGGCGCCGGCGTGTTCCAACTGCCGTACGTCCCGTTCCCCGAAAACCCGCCCGTCCACCGGATGGAAGATTACGCCGAGCTGATCGGGTACGTGCATTCGACTCACCTGCGGTGGAGCTACGGCCAGCTCAAGGGCCTGCCCTCCGAGTGGGAGTCGGCGGTCGTAAAGCAACCGCTGGCGCCGATGCTCGCCGAGGTCTCGGCGGCGGGGTTCAAGGGCGTGTACGTCGATACGTTTGGATACCTCCACCGCGGGGCGGCGCTGATCCCCGCACTGTCGCGCGCGCTCGGCGTCAGGCCGCTCGTGAGCTCCGACGGACGCCTCTATTTCTTTAACATGGCCACCTACAATGAGCGAGGTGCTTGACATGGCGCTGCCCGAGATGCGCACCACCCGCTGCGCGATCTGCGAGCGCGAGGGCGACGCCACGGAGCGCTGGCCGGCGACGTTCGACCCCGAGGCGTTCAACGCCCGCGTCTTCTCGGCGCGGCGCCTGCCCGACCGGGTGCACTACCGGATGGTCACCTGCAACACCTGCGGCCTCGTGCGCTCGGACTCGGTCGCGGACGAGGAGCTGCTCGCAAAGCTGTACGAATCCAGCAGCTTCGACTACGGCCACGAGGTCGAGTCGATCCAGGCGACCTACGGGCGTGCGCTCGGCTGGCTGGAGACACGCTCGCCGCGGCGCGAGGCGCTGCTGGAGATCGGCTGCGGCAACGGCTTCTTCCTACAGCAGGCGCGCCGGCAGGGCTGGAGGGAGGTGCGCGGCGTCGAGCCAAGCGCCGACGCCGTCGCGAAGGCCCCGCCCGAGCTCGACGGCGCGATCGTGCAGGACGTGATGCGCCCCGGGGTGTTCGCCCCGGAGAGCTTCGACGCCGTGTGCCTGTTCCAGGTGCTCGACCACATCTCAAACCCCGTCGAGCTGCTCGAAGAGTGCCTCGCGGTCCTGCGTCCGGGCGGCCACATCCTCGCCCTCAACCACAACGTCTCCGCGTGGTCCGCGCGGCTGCTCGGCGAGCGCAGCCCGATCGTCGACATCGAGCACACCTACCTGTACTCGCCCGCGACGATGCGCCGCCTCTTCACGAAGGCGGGCTTCGTCGAGCCGCAGGTGCGCAGCGTGCGCAACACCTACAGCGTGGCGTACCTCACACAGGCTCGTGCCCCTGCCCGCCGGCCTGAAGTCCCGGCTGCTGCCGGCGCTGCGCGCAGGCCCAGCGGGTCGCCTGCGCGTGACCGTGCCGCTCGGCAACCTGTGCCTGATCGCCCGCAAGCCGGGTTGACCGGCGCGGTGCGGGCGCTCGTCGCAGACCCCATGGGCTTCCTCGGCGCAAGCCGGGTGCAGCCGCAGTGAGAGCGCTCGTCACAGGCGCCGCGGGCTTCCTCGGCGCGAACCTCGTTCGACACCTCGCCGCCGCCGGGCACGAGGTGACCGCCCTCACGCGCTCCCGCGAGGGCGCGTGGCGGCTGGAGGACTTCGCGAGCGAGGTGCGCGTGCTCGAGCTCGACCTCCGCGACACCGACGCGATCGAGCGGGCCGTCGAAGAGATCAAGCCGCAGTGGGTCTTCCACCTCGCCACCCACGGCGCGTACTCGTGGCAGACCGACGTCGAGGCGATGGTCGCCGTGAACGTCGCCGCCACCGCGGCGCTGCTCGCGGCCGCGCGCGCCGCCGGCGTGGAGGCGTTCGTCAACGCAGGCTCCTCCTCGGAGTACGGCCTGAAGAGCCACCCTCCGCGCGAGGACGAGTGGCTTCAGCCGAACAGCCACTACGCCGTCACGAAGGCCGCGGGCACCCACCTCACCGCGCTCGCCGCGGCGCAGGGCCTGCCGGCGGTGACGCTGCGCCTGTACTCGGTCTACGGCCCCTGGGAGGACCCGGGCCGCCTCGTCCCGGCGCTGGTGCGCGAGGCGACCCGCGGGGAGCTGCCGCCGCTGGTCGGCCCGCAGACGGCCCGCGACTTCGTGTACGTGGAGGACTGCTGTGAGGCGCTGCTGCGCGCCGCCCACCGCGTCGCGCCCGGCGGCCCCGGCGCGACGCTGAACATCGGCTCCGGCACCCAGACGCGCCTCGACGAGCTCGTCGAGGTGGCACGCCGGGCCCTCGGTGTGACGGCGGCCCCGCAGTGGGGCACGATGGGCCAGCGCGAGTGGGACACGAACGTGTGGGTCTCCGACCCGCGCGCCGCGGGCGAGCTGCTCGACTGGAGGGCGAGCACCCCCCTCGGCGACGGCCTCTCCCGCACGGCCGAGTGGCTGCGGGCGAGGCCGCGGCTGTGGGAGCGCTACGGCGTGCGGGAGGGCGGCTGACAGCCGTCAAGCCGCTGCGTCGGAGTGACCCCAAGCCGTGGGGACCCGTGCACCGTCGGATTTCAGGCCCCGGCCCGTCGAGCTGGGTAGCTGGTACCATATATGGCGTGGTTAAGACGACGGTCTATCTCGATGAGCGTGATGCTGCCGCCCTGCGGCGGATCGCAGCGGAGTCCGGTCGCTCGCAGGCGGAGCTCATCCGCGAAGCGGTCGCTCGCACCACGCACTCTGCGGCTCCGCGTCGGCTGCGCTCCGCGGGGGTCGGTCGTGGGAGCGGTGCTCCGGTCGCACGTAACGCGGATCGGATCGTGCGCGAGGAGCTTGGGCGATCACGGCGCTGATTGTCGATGCCGGCGCCCTCTACGGCGCGGCTGACGCCAGCGACCCCGACCACGCTGAGGTCGTCTCGACGCTGCAGGGATGGCCTGGGGAGCTGGTCGTCTCCGCGTTCACGGCGGCCGAGGCCGACCACCTCGTGCTGACCCGCCTCGGGATCGACGCCGAGTTGGCGCTGCTGGAGGATCTCGTGGTGACATACACCGTGCAGGCGCTCGACGCCCGCGGCCTCAAAGCAGCCCGAGAGATCTGCGTGCGCTACCGAGACCTCGAGCTCGGCCTCGCCGACGCCTCGATTGTCGTACTCGCTGAACAGTGGTCCACCCACATGCTCGCGACATTCGACCAGCGACACTTTCGTACCGTCACCGCGCTCGACGGAGAGGCGTTCACATTGCTCCCAGCCGATGCTCCTTGACGAGCTCGTGGCCGTTGAAGCGCCGCCAGCGTTCCTGAGCGACATCTTCCTCGCCGAGCATCAAGCTTTACGTCCCGCTCGGCAGGGCAGTGATGTTCTCGGATCTGATAATCTCAGGGGCTCGATCAGGCGGCTGCTGTCCTGCGAGACATCGACGACTACTACGCCGACGTCAACCGCCGGCCCGAGGCCGGGGCTACACAGCTCGTCAGGCAGTTGGCAGATCCGCGACCGCGAGACGCCGAGGTCACCACGCAGCTGGCCAGCTACAAGGCGCTGGAGGAGTGCTGGCACGAGTGGTCTACGGTCAAGGCGGTGCTCGCGGACCTCGCCGAGAGGGTGGTGCGATGACTGCGCACTTTCGCAACGTCGACTTCGATTGCACCGCACCGCTGGACCGGTGGCCGGCTGAGGCGATCGAGACGCTCCTCGATCGCGGCTCGCTGTCTGATTGGCGTCGTCTTGCCGACGCAATCCGGCACAACCCGTGGGGTCCCGCGGCGCACGGCCGAGACCGTGGTCGCATGGGACGAGCACTACGGCGTCGACGCGCTGATGGCAGGCGTGATTCGACACGCTCGCGAGGACCTCGCCCTACGCGGACGGTCCGAGTACGCCGCGCAAATACGCTCCTGGCGCGCCCAGACCGGGCTGACGCTCCGCCAGTTCGCCCTCGCGGCCGGCACCTCGGCGTCCCGGCTCTCCGACTACGAGAACGCGAAGGTCGCCCCCACCACCGACGTACTCGCCCGCCTCAACCACGTCGCCGCGACACACACACCGAACCAGTCGCTCGCGCCCGAGTCCGCGCCACCGTAGTCGACCACAGCTCGGCGAGCTGATCGACCGTATCCGCCGGGCCATCGCGTGACCCCATACAGGTGGTTGACCTCAGCACCGTTGCGAGCGTGGCACTGCTGAGCACCTTTGTAGCCACCCTCATCGAGAGACGCCCATACCGCAGATCCGATGACCTCCAGACGCCGCTCTGACGTAGGGCAGGACCCCGGGCCCGCTGGGTTGTGAAGTCCCCGAGCGCCTGTACGGCTTTCTCGCCACGGTCGCTGAGCGTCCAGGCGTTCGGGCTGAACTGGCCACTTGTGGTGCTATTGACGCCAATCAGGGCAGCCGCCGGCGACGGCACCATCACGGCGGCGGGCGTGGGCAGAGCCTCAAGCGAAGAACTCGCGCCGCGAGACGGCCTGCTTGGAGGCTTGATGTGGTTCATCGTCCGTCGTAGGCGGCGAGGGCGTGGTCCGCGCCGGGGCGTACTGTGGATGGCCTGTGAGCCGGCATCCCGTGCGGCATGGCGTCTCAGATGTGGACGCTGTCGCCGCGAGCGCAACCTACCGCGAGCTGGTCGAGCGCCTCCGCGTGCGGATTCGCGAGTCCCAGACGCGCGCCGCCCGGACACTGAACACGGAGCTGGTCATGCTTTACTGGTCGATCGGCCGAGAGATCCTCGACCAGCAGCAGGCCAGCGGCTGGGGCGATGACGTCGTCGGGCGGATCGCGCAGGATCTCACCGCGGACACCGGTTCGGCGCGCGGGTTCTCTCGGCGCAACCTGTTCTATATGCGCCGCTTCGCGGCGCTGTGGCCCGAGCGGGAGAAAGTGCCATCGGTGATGGCACAAATCACGTGGACGGCACACCGCGTGCTGATCGACCGCTTCAGCGAGGACCTGGACCTCTACACGTGGTATGCGGCGAAGACCGTGGCGAACCGCTGGTCGGTCCGACAGATCCAGGCCCAGGTCCAGTTGCGGCTGCACGAGCGCCAGGGAGCCGCCGTGTCGAACTTCGCCGAGGTGCTCGGTCCACCAGACGCACAGACGCTGCTCGAGGCGACCAAGGACCCGTACGTCTTCGATTTCCTGGAGTTGGCCGAGGACGCCCAGGAGCGCCACCTCGAACAGGCCCTGATCGCTGACATCCAGAACTTCCTCATGGAGCTTGGGACCGGCTTTGCTTTTTACGGGCGCCAGCGCCCATTGCTGGTCGGCGATCAGGAGTTCTTCCCGGACCTCCTTTTCTTCCACCACGCACTGCGCCGGTTCGTCGTGATCGAGTTGAAGGTTGGCGCCTTCCGGCCCGAGTACGTGAGCAAGATGAACTTCTACCTCAACGCGCTGGACGAGCAGCTCCGCATAGGCGATGACCGCGAGAGCGTCGGCATCATCCTCTGCGCTGAGCGCGACGAGGTCACCGCGAGGTTCGCGCTGCACCGGGTGTACGCTCCGATCGCCGTATCAACCTGGACGACCGGCGTACCCCAACCAGCGCTGCCGCCTGTCGAAGTCACCGACGACGTTCCCGAGGATCTCTCCGAGCTCGCCCAGCTCGATGAGGTACGCACAAGGCTCATCGACCGCGTCGCGCGTCGCGCGTCCGAGATCACCGACAGCGAGGCCGAGCAGGACGCAAACTGACGCGCCGTGCTGCTCGTCCCCCCCAACCCGGCGGGGGGGTCAGACTCCCAACCCGACCCTTTGGGGCGCGCCTAACGATCGAGCAGGCGGTGACGACCGTCGAGGCGACCCGGCGCCGACGAGCACGCGCTAGCCCAAACGACGCTTGCCCAGAGAAGGATTAAGCGCCCGCCCGCCGGCGTGTCCCGTTTTGGGCGCCTCGCCAGAGTAATGAGTAGGGATGTCTGAGTCATCCCGTGTTTGACGGAGACTTCGGGGCCAGGGTTTGCCTGGTGGAGGGAGAAGTCTCGGCTCATGGCACATGCGAGGAAGTATTCAAGGAGTTGCTGGATCGCGGAGCGCGTCTGGTGTTCGAGTCTGGGCGTCCTATCGCGCACGTCGCGAGGGATCTCGGGATCGAGAGCGAGACGCTTCGCAAACACGTCCGGCAGACCGAAGCTGATGAGGGCCGGCGCAAAGACGTCCTGAGCAGCCAGGAGCGCGAGGAGATCAAATCCTTGCGTCGTGAGGTTGCGCAGCTGCGCCGAGCGAATGAGATCCTGAAGGCCGCGAGCGTGTTTTTCGCGGGCGAGCTCGATCCACACCGTCCGAAGTGAGCGCGTTCCTCGACGAGCATCGTGAGCGCTTCGGGGTCGAGCCGATCTGCGAGACCCTGGGCGTGTCGGCGTCCGCCTACTACCAGCGGGCGACCGGAGAGCGCTCAGCGCGGGCCGTCGAGGATGAGCGGCTGCTCGGCGTGATCGAAGAGCTGCACGCCGCGAACTACTGCGCCTACGGGTCGCGGCGGATGTGGAAGGCGCTCCTTCGCGAGGGCGAGCAGGCCGGCCGCAGCCGGGTGGAACGCCTGATGCGCCAGAACGGCATTCAGGGCGCCAAGCGCAGGGGCAAGCCGTGGCGGACCACCACGGCCGACCCGGCGACGCTGCGCAGTCCTGACAGGGTGCAGCGCGACTTCACAGCGTCCCGGCCGGATGAGAAGTGGTTCGCAGACTTCACGTATCTCAGGTGCTGGGAGGGCCTGGTGTTCTTCAGCTTCGTGATCGACGCCTACAGCCGGATGATCGTCGGCTGGCAGTTCGCTGGGCATATGCGCACCGATCTCGTCTTGGACGCTCTCAGGATGGCTTTGCATCAGCGAGCCCCCGGAGCAGACGTCTCGCTCGTGGCACACTCGGACGCCGGCAGCCAATACACGTCGTTCGACTACACCCAGCTCCTGGACGACCACGACGTACTCGCCTCGATCGGGACAGTCGGCGACGCCTACGACAACGCAGCCGCCGAGAGCTTCGTCGACACCTTCAAGACCGAGCTCATCACAGACCGCACCTGGGCCAGCAGAAGCCAGCTCGAGCTCGCGATCGTCAGATACGTCGCCTGGTTCAACAACACTCGACTGCACGAATCTCTCGGCGACCGGCCACCCCGAGAGGTCGAGGAACTATACGCTGCGAAAAACCGGGCAACCACACCCACGCAATGAACGTAGGGAACCTACAAAAACGGTCTCCGTGGAACCCAGGGCGGCTCAGCGCTCAACATCGAACCGCTCACGGTGCCCGACCTGATCTCGGTCCCGCTCTTCATCGCATGGCTGCGCAAACCGTTTCAGCGCGGCGCAAGGACCTGACACGCATCGAGACTCACCGCGCGCGGCAGGGAGACCGCGCGGGCCCATGGAGCAGCTGACGCCGCTCCCCAAGTACGAGCTTGCCGCCCCACGTCCACTGTGCTGCGAGACATCAACGACTACTACGCCGACATCAACCGCCGGCCCGAGGCCGTGGCTACACAGTTCGTCAGGCAGTTGGCAGATCCACGACCGCGAGACGCCGAGGTCACCACGCAGCTGGCCAGCTACAAGGCGCTGGAGGAGCGCTGGCACGAGTGGTCCACGGTCAAGGCGGTGCTCGCGGACCTCGCCGAGAGGATGGTGCGATGACCGTGCGCTTTCGCAACGTCGACTTCGATTGCACCGCACCGCTGGACCGGTGGCCCGCCGTCCCCAAACGCCCGCACGGCCGCTCCCCAGGGCGCTGAGCGTCCACACGGTCGGATGCCCCACTCGAGGCCCCCACTACTTCCGCCCCGAGCCTCCGTCCCCATACACGGTCGCCTCCTGATGGATGAACCGGAGCTCGGATATATACGCTTCCGGCCCCGGACCTGATCGCCTGACGAGAACGCTCGTCTACGCGAAGGAACGCACCCGTCCATATATCGTCACTGCGAACAGGAGCAAGGATGCAGCGCGCACGGATTCTTCACGCGACGGCGGAGATCGTCGCTGAGCACGGGTACGCGCGTACCAAAGTGAAGCAGGTGACCTCGCGGGCGGGGGTGTCCACCCGCGCCTTCTATGAACACTTCGGGAACCTGCAGGACTGCTTCACAACGCTGCTGGATTTGGGGTCTGGAGCGCGCCAGTGAGCTAATCGCGGAAGCGTTCGAGCGAGAGGACCGCTGGCAGGACGGGGCGCGGGCCGCACTGGCATCGCTACTTGTGCTCCTCGACTCCGAACCATTGCTGGCGCGGATCTGGTTTGTCGATGCGCTGGCGGCCGGCTCCTGGGCGCTTGAACGGCGCGCGCATAACATCGCGCTGCTCAGGTCGATGATCGTCGAGCGTCTCTGGCCGACACCGCGCGAGGAGCCGCCCGAGCCATTGATCGTCGCGGGGATTATCGCGTCCGTCCTGGGGCTCATCCACACCCATCTGCTCACCAAGGAACCTGCGCCGCTGATCGACCTGCTCGGCCCCCTGATGGGCCTCGTCACCGCGCCCTCTCTGGATGCGCGAGGCTTCGCGCGGGAAATCGAAATGGGATCGCAGCTCGCGCGCGAGATCGCAGCCGGAGACTCCCGCTGGGCGCCACCGACGCGAGCGGCCGTCCTGGACCCGGGGCCCCGCGTGGTACACCCACCGATACCCCACGCTCCCAAGGCCCCTCGCGCGCGTGAATGCCTGCTCTTCATCGCCGAGCATCCAGACTCGAGCAACCGCGAGATCGCCACGAGCATCGGCATCATCCACAAGTCGCAGATCTCGAAGCTGATGGCCCAGCTCGCCGGCGAGAACCTCGCGACCAAACGCTCCGAGGGCATCGGCAAGCGCTACGCATGGCGACTCACGCCACGCGGCCAAGAGGTCGCACGGGCCCTTTCGGAGCAACGAGACTAGCCCGGCGGGGTGGTGGTCACTGCCGGGAGGCCGGTGTCCGCCGGTCTTCGGGGCTACTATTGGTTCATGGCGACTGCGGTGAAGAGGATCGACTTGACTGTCGGTGAACTTGTGGAGATCGCGGGGCGCCGCTATGAGGTCGTCCCGGATCGCGAGGGCGGCGTGACGATCGAGCCGCCGATCACCCCCGCGGCGCAGCTGCACGCCCGGCGAGGAACCAAGCCCGCCTCCGAGGAGGACTTCGAGCGTCTCTCGGCCGACGTCCCCTACGACGACGAGGGCTAACGGTGCCGGATACTCCGGCGGGCGGCCTACCAGGGCGCTAACGGCCAGGTTTATCAGTGGGTCGACAACGGATCGAAATGGCTGAACGTCGAGCTACTCGGCGAGGCCTCCGCGCCAGGGTCAAGCCCGACGGTTGTGCGCGATGAAACGACCGGGGATCAATGGGTATACTACCAAGGTGCCAACGGCCAGATTTATCAATGGGTCGACAACGGCTCTAGTTGGCTAAACGTGGAGCTACTCGGTGAGGCCGCCGCACCTGGGTCAAGCCCGACGGTAGTGCGTAATCCGACCAATGGAGATCAATGGGTGTACTACCAAGGCGCTAACCACCAGATGTACCAGTGGCTCGACAACGGAACGGAATGGAAAAACTATGAAATAGGCGGAGAGGCCTTTTGAGAACCGCCGCCACTAGCGATCCTCGTCATCGCGCCCTGAATGTCACGCTTGCATAGCGGCGTCAACGCGCCGGCGCGGGGCATCGTGCCCCACGTCGGGATCCCTGCCTCACCAGGCGTCTCCAAGCGCCTCCACGGCCTGTGCGCCGCAGTCGCTGAGCCTCAAGGCGTTCGGACGCCCAGCTCTCCCCCGGCGGCCGGCTCGGTTAGATCAGTTAAGATGGGACGGGATGAGCCTTGTCAACGGCGGCGTGAGCGGTCCTGTATGCGTCCTCGGCTTCGGCCGCAGCGGGACATCGTTGACGATGCGGCTCCTCCATCTCCTCGGTGTGGAGATCGGACCCCCAGAGGATCTCCTGGCCCCAGGCGAAGCGGACAACCCCCGCGGGTACTGGGAGCCACGGTGGATGGTCGAGCTCAACGACGAGATCCTGGACAAGCTCGGGACCGTCTGGTGGCGCCCCCTGCCGGCCGCCTCCGGCTGGGAGAGGTCCCCAGATTTCGATGAGTTGCGCGAGCGCGCGCGCGGCCTGTTGAAGAAGAAGTTTGGTGCAGCCCCGCTATGGGGGTGGAAGGACCCGCGCACGACGCTCACGCTGCCCTTCTGGAAGGAGCTGGTGCCAGACGCGAAGTATGTGATCTGCCTGCGCAACCCCGCGGACGCGATCTCCTCGATTCAGCGTCGCCCCGACCCGGAGCTGTCGATCGGCGCATGGGGAGATCTGTGGCTGGAGTACACCGCCCGAGCGCTCGGGGAGACCCAGGGCCGCCCTCGAGCGCTCGTGTTCTACGAAGACTTCTTCCATGGCGCTCAGGGGCAACTCGCAGCGATGGCGTCGTTGCTCGGCCTCCGGCCTTCCGACCAGAACGGCTTGCATCAGCGACTGCTCGAGGAGATCGAGCAGGGCCTGTGGCACCACGCTACGTCCCCCCGCGAACTGGCCGCCACCTGGGGTGTACCGCCTGCAGCGCGCACCGTCTTCCTCGCCCTGCGAGCCGCAGAGGATGCCCGCCGTGCGCCAGGTGGTCACGACGAGCAGACCTCCGAGGCGATCGAGCGCGTCGCTCCGGAGCTCTGGTGGGAGCGCCGGACGTCCACCGACCTGCGGCTCGCCAAGGCACGCCAGACCTCTCCGCTACAGGATGAGCAGAGGAGGCGCACGGAGGCCGTGGTTCAGGCGCACGAGGAGGCCACACAGCTGAGGACGCTGATCGAGCAAGAGCGGGAGCAGGCTCGCAATGAGCTGGGGAGCACCTGCCGCGAGCTCGAGAACATACGCGAGGAGCTCGAGGACACACGCGGCGAATTGATGGTTTCCGCAGCCCGGTACAGCGAAGCACAGGCGGCGCTGTCGGAGTTGGAGGACCGACTTCAGCGACAGGGAGCGATCCTCGAAAAGGCGCAGTCGTCGATGAGCTGGCGCGTGACCGCGCCACTTCGAATGGCCAAGCGCGGAATACGGCGTCTGCGGCCGATCCGTCACGGGTCCGCGATCCCCGCGCGCAACCAATCACTCCTGGCCGGGATGTCGGTCAGCCAGGTCTGGTGGTTCGCGCTCCTCCTCACCTCGACTATCGCAGCCACCGATGCGATCCTCACCCACGTCGTCCTCATCACCCTGCTTGCCGCCGGGCCATTCTTTGGGCTGCTCACCGGACGATGGGCAAGGACGGCAGTCGTCGGGGTCTGGGCAGTCGCTCTTGCCGTGCTCCTCGGCTTCCCCGACCGAGTCTGGGGCACTCACATACAGGTGGTCGACCTCGGCACCGTTGCGAGCGTGGCACTGCTGAGCACCTTTGCGGCCACGCTCATCGAGAGACGCCTATACAACAGACCCGATGACCTCCAGACACCGCACTGACGTCGGGTAGGCCCCGGCCCGCTGGGTAGTAAAGAGGTGCCAGTAGGTTCTGAAGCCTCGCCTTCTCGCCGCCTGAGCGTCTATGGGAACGTCGAGGCCTCCGCGGGCTCACTCTTATGCACGCGGAAGTAACCGTTGACTGTGGGGAACTCACCTGGCGGCCCATCGCTCAATCCAAATATCTCCTCAACCTCGAGTCCCACCGATTCGAGCATCCAGCGCATCGCCAGCCGGCCCGGGACCCACCACCACGTGGGGTCCCCGAAGTAGGAGCTCGGCACGAAACGCGCGTATTCGGACAGCTCGGCCGAGG
Organism: uncultured Solirubrobacterales bacterium; assembly: GCA_963842005.1. Classification (GTDB taxonomy): domain Bacteria; phylum Actinomycetota; class Thermoleophilia; order Solirubrobacterales; family Solirubrobacteraceae; genus Palsa-744. The sequence continues at coordinate 106,152 of CAWJEV010000003.1, forward strand.
CCAGCATCATCGAGCCGAACAGGAGCGTGCCGTTCTCGCTGAGCATCGCGCGCAGGCGCTGCAGCAACACCATCGGGTGCATCTCGTGATAGAGGACACCGTGACAGTGGACAAGGTCGAAGGTTCCGTGCGTCTCGGGATCCAACTGCTGCCACCCTAGTCGGCATGGCTTGATGCCGGTGCGGTAGACGCTCTCTAGGAACTCCATCTGGAGGATGAAGTCGTACGGCTCGCAGGCCATGACCTCGGCGGCGCCGAGCAGCTTGAACATGAACGGGTCATAGCCCGCGTTTGAGCCGACGTCCAGCACCCGCTTACCGGCTATGTCAGGGACATGCGGGCGCAGCCCCACCCAGCGATAGTCGATCCGCCAGGCGCCGCCGATGATCAGATCGCCACCCAGCGCGAAGGGGCCCTGCAGCCACGGCTCGAGCTCCCGCACCCGCTCGAGCAGCCGTGCGCGTTGCTCGGGATCGAGCTCGGTCGGCAGGTCGGGCGAGAAGCGCACGTGCTCGGTGTCGGAGACGTCCTGGCCGGAGAGGGACAGGGTGCCAAGCTGCCGTTCCACCGTACCGCGCAATTCGTTCGTACCCCACCCGGTAGCGGGGACATCGTCGTCGATCATGATCTACGTACCTTCAGCCCAAAGTGGGATGCCCAGGGGACGGCGACCCTGCGCATCGCGTGAGTCCCGGTGACCAGCGCCTGCTCGAGCAGGAATCCAAGGCTAACCGCTTCCCCATAGCCCATGTCGGCAGCCTCCAGGCGGTGCAGCGTCAGCAGTTGATCGCCCGTCACGGGGTGGACCGCGGCGAACAGCTCGAGTCGTCCTGGGCCATCCTCCGGATAAAGATAGCCGACCACCGTTCCGCCGCCCAGTTGGTCGTTGCTCAGAGCGACGTCGTCGCGGGCGGTCCCGCGGCGTGCCGCGATGAGGGTGGCGTCCATACTGCGCCTGGCGATCGCCCGCGCGCGGCCGCGAATCCTGCCAAACCCTCGCCAGCCGGCGGGCGCCCCGGCCCAACGGGCGAGCTGCCGGAAAGTCTGGGCGGCCTGCCGTGGGCGATAAAGGTCTGTCACCACTCGTCCGGAAGGATCAATCCACACAGCGATCGACCCGGGCTCCGCTGTCAGATGGAGCGCTCCCAACTCACCCACCAGCTCCTGGCCAGCGGCGTCCACACTTCCGGCCTCCGCAGCGCGGTAGAAGTGGCGCCGCGCGAGGCGATCGAGGCAACGCAAAAGACCCACCCTCCCATGGCCCTCCAGGCGGGCGTCGGGGGGAAAGATCGGTTCGTTGGGGTAGCCCTCGACGTAGCCCAGATGCTCCAGGCGAACGGCTGCAGACCGCACCGGGTCGCGTTCTGAGGCGACCAGCGTCGCGCTCCCGTCGGGTAGCTCGGCGCGCTCCAGCGAGACGAGTAGCGGGAGCGGTGCTGACTCGAGATGGCCCAGCTCCCTGTCCTCCTCGCGGCGCTCGGAGCCTCGCTGCACAGTTCGGGGAACGCCGTCGGGGCCTACGACCAGCCGCACGGTGCCCGGTGGGGAAAAGCGGTGGACCGCCCCCAGCTCGAACTCCAAGGAGTACCCGGGGGGCGGCTCGCGATCGGCCCGCACCACCCGCCTCTCTCCGCCGAGCTCACGATGCCGACAAAGAAGCACCGTCTCGGGAGGGATCCACGAAGCCAGCCCGAGCCAACGCCTGACGGCGTTCCACTGCAATGCCGGGATGGCAGGCGTGGCCTTGAGCGCTTCTTTACGCTCCAGACGGCGATGGGGCTCGCGCTCGCGGTGCCGCACTCCGGGCTCGAGCCACTCCGCTACCCCACTGATGGGCGGAGGGCGCTCCACGGTCGCGGCGTGACGCCACTGCAACTCCACGCCACCGACGCTCATCGCGCGGGCGAGCGACTCGAACTGAAGCCCCTCCTCGAGCCTCAGCGCCGGCGGCAACCGCTTCTCGACCGAACTCTCCCACAGCAGCGCATGCGCGTGCGCGCACACCTCGCCCGAGCGCAACAGCCGGTGAGGAACATATCCGAGGCTCCCAGCATCGGCGAACGCGATCGCTTCGAGCTTCGGTGCAGCGATCATCGTCCTTAACAGCCGCTCGACAAACCCAGCCTCCTGCACCATCTCGACGATATCGGCGCCCACCCCCAGCACGTAGCGCCCTCGGGCCATGCGCAGACCCTCCTGTAGACGCGTGACGGCGCTATCGCACATGCCCGGTGGGAGCTGCCGCACGGGTATAGGCGACTCCACCCCAAGTGGGAGCTGGCTCTCGACGATCAACTCCAGGTCGCGACAGGTCTGACGGCTCAGCCCCGCCAGCAGGGCGCGACCACGGTTCTCGCCAAGGTCAAGAGGAGTCGTCCCGAGCACCGACAGCCCCGGCGCCCAACGCGCCTTGATGTCTACGGCCGGAGACCAGTAGCGGCCGTAGCGGGCATTCACGTCGCCCTTTCCGAAGAGTCCTTGATGGCGGTTGATGATCTCCTCTACAAAGGAGTCGTTGCTGTACTCCACCATGTCCGAACGGGTGAAGCCGTGCTTGCGGTAGAGCAGAGTCCGACCTCGCGCCGGTTCGCCGATCACGCCGTGGGCCGCGAGGGTCAGCGCGAAGTCCCAATCCTCGTGACCGAACACGATGTCCTCCGGGTAGCTGATGTCGGCGTCGAATATCTCGCGGTCGAGCAGCGAACAGGTATCGCAGTAGTTGCCCTCGAGCAGCCGGAAGAGGTTGTAGGAGGGAGGCTGGAAGCAGTCGTCGCGTGTGCCGAAGTACTGGCAGTTGGGATAGATGAACCCAACCCGCTCCCCCGCCGTCTGCAGCTGCTCGACGAGACTCGAAATCGCCCCGAGCATGAGCAGGTTGTCGGAGTCGACAGGGAGGATATAGCGACCACCGGCAGTGGCGATCCCCCTATTGCGGGCGGCACTGGGACCGTGGTTGCGGGGCTGGCGCAGAACGGTCACGCGCTCGAGCGACTCGAGCTCGACGAGCACATTGAGCGTCGACTCCTCGGTGGAGGCGTCGTCGACGACGATCACTTCCAGCTCGGGATACTCCTGATCGAGGATCGAATTGACGCAGTCGCGCAGGTAGCGGCCGTGATTGAAGCACGGGACGATCGCCGACACCAGGGGCTGCCCGCCGATCCGCCGCTCGGTGAAGCGCAGCGGGATCGAGGTCCATGGCATGGCCCAATGCCCAGCCCCCGGCGCGGGCGAGGCTGCCCAGAGGGTGGGTGGCTCAACAATCGCGGCTGCGCCCCCGTCGGCGAGCGTACGAACGCTGCGGCGCTCACGCCCCCCGGCGGCCTGCAGCACGCGCTCGTAAAGACGCGCGTGAGAGTCGGCCATCCCCTCGAGCGTAAAGCCGTTGAGCACCCGCTCACGACCCTCCCGCCCGAGCCGTTCGCGCTCGGGCGGATCGTCGATCAGCCGGCGCACGGCGGTCGCGTAGGCTGTGGCGTCGTCGCGGGGTTTGATCAGGACGCCACTGGTGTCGCCCATCAGCTCGCGGTTCCCCGGGAGCGCAGGGGCGACGATCGGGGTGTGCATCGCCATCGCCTCATAGACGACACACGGCACGCCCTCAAAGAGGCTCGTCATCAACACCATGTCGCAGCCCGCGTACCAGCGGTCGAGCTCGGGGCTCATCGGGTGGAAAGCGATGTGGCCGCCGAGCCGCGCGGAGTGCACGCACTCGCGGAGTGCACTCTCGAGCTCGCCCTCGCCCACGATATGAAGCAGCGCGTGCGGGTGGGTCTCAACCACGCGGCGCATCACCTCCACCGCCAGCAGCGGGTCCTTCTGGGCGGTTAGACGCCCGGTGTGAAGGATGTGGAAGCGCTCCCGCGCCAGGCCGTCGATCGGCTGCACGCGCGCGGGATCGAAGCGCTCGCGCGCGTCAACGCCGAGCGGGATCACAGCGATCCTCTCGGGCGGGACGTCGTAGTCCTCCACAACGCGGGCGAGATCCTCGCTAACAACAGAGAAGCCATCCACAAGGTTCCCGTAGCGGGTGGCCACGAGCCGGACGTAGCCGGAGCGGTCGTGCTCCTCGACGTGCAGCTGGACGACGACCCCCGGCGGGTGCGGCAGCGAGGCCATGTCGGCGATCAGCTCGAAGCCGATCCGCGCGTTCATCACATGCACGAGCCTGATCCCGCGGGTGTGGATCACGTCGAAGATGAAGCTCTGCATATGCTGGCCGCCGAGGAACTCGGGAGCAGCCCAGACCTCCTCGGCATACGGATAGACCTCCGCCAGCCGCCGGTTAGTCGAGGGCTGCGTCGTGATCAAGTACGGAGCAAAGCGCTCGCGATCGATGCTGCGGAACCAGTCGATCGTGCCCGAGTCCGTGCCGCCATAGTCGACCCAGGGGGCGAGGTAGAGGATCGGTATGCGCCCTGGCGTCCCCTCGCCCAGAGGACTCGCTGTCACTGGATCGCTCGACATCGGACGGCACAGTAGCCTGTCGGCCGCGGGCCGCGACGCCACCCAGCTCGCCAGCCCGGGAAGCCGGCCGCGCCGGCGCAGGCTTCCGTAGGACTGCGTCGTGACCAGATACGGAGCGAAGTGCTCACGGTCGATGCTGCGGAACCAGTCGATCGTGCCTGAGTCGGTCCCACCACAGCCCACCCACGAGGCGAGGTCGAGGATCCGGACGCGATCGTCGGGGGGCACTCATGTTCTGCTACATGGGACGATCATCGGACGGGACTGTAACCCAAACGACGGCCCCCGGGCGCAACGGACGCTCCCAACCCCCAGGGGCACACCATTCCTCGGTGAGGTGCACAGGCGCAGCTCCCAGCCGGCGGGGGCTTCGAATCTCGGCAGTCCGATCAAGCACGCCTCGATCCGACTGACGTGGCATGCTTCACGGGATGGGTCAACTTTTGAGCGGGGCGACGGTCGGCGAGCGTCCCCCATCGGCACAAACCCCGCCTCCTCCCCAGCGCGCCGTGGTTGCTCGCCGGTTGACTTCTCCATCGCTGCGCGACCTGATGACGATGGCGGTCATGCTGGCGGCGCTCGCGGTCGCCCTATTCCTTCCCCACATAAAAAGGGGCGGCTTCTACGCCGACGACTGGCCCCAGTCCTCAGCGGCGCTCTTCCACACCTATGGTCCACTGAACTTCCTCCTGCCCAGCTCCCTCGACCCCGGCAACCGCCCCCTGCTTCTCCTCTATCTGTCAGTTATACACGCAATCCTCGGCCTGCACCAGCACGCCTACCTCGCCTTTATGACCGTAGCCGTGATCGGACAATCCCTCGTCCTGTTCCTCGTGCTGCGCATGATTCGGCTAGAGCGTCTTCACGCCGGCATGATCGCGATGCTGGTCCTGCTCTTTCCCTATGCAGATACCACCCACCTGTGGTTCCAGGGGGCAGCTATGGATATGGCGATTACCCTGTACCTGCTCGGGGTGGCCACTGCATTGAGGGGACTCGACCGCAAAGGACGGGCCGCCCTCGGCTATCACCTCGGTGCGCTCGGCCTCTACGCTGCGAGCCTCCTCATCTACGAGATCACCGCCATTGCGATCATGGCCACAGGCGCTCTCTACTGGTGGTACGCCGGGCGCAGAGCCGCCCTACACAGGTGGGTTGCTGACGTCGCAGTCACGTTGGTCCTGCTAGCCATATTCACGCGCAATACCGGAATCCCGCGTCTACACGGCCTCTCGGCGGTCACAGCGCATGCACACGTGATCTACGATCAGTTGCTGACGCTATTTGCGCACACGGTGTTCCCGTTGAATGCAAGCCCTACACTGGTCCTCGTCCTCGCGGCTCTGCTGCTAGTGGGCGCCCGAGAGGTGTCCTGGCGCCTGCCCAGCGACGATCCGGCGCGCACGCAGTTGAAGCGCTGGATCCGGATCGTGCTCGTAGGCCTAGTAATGGCGGCGGTCGCAGGGACCATCTACGCCCCCGCTGTGCCCTACTACTCACCCCTAGTGCTCGGCATCGGCAATCGCGTCAATGCGTTGCCCGCCATCGGCCTGGTAATCGCCGCCTACGGCATTTACATGGTCGCCGGTATACTGGTCCGCTGCATAGCCGCAGTCGGCAGGAGAGAAGGAGGAAGAGTTACCGACCTCCGACTGGCGAGTGTCGTCGCCGTTGTCCTAGCGTCGCTGACGGGCGTCCGCTTCGCGCACCTAGTCCGCACCGACATAGGCGCTTACGACGTCTCCTCTCGCTACCAGTTGCAAATACTCGATGCGCTGCACACTCTCGTGCCGCGACCACCTCGCAACGATACCCTGTTCGCCTTCGGCTTTCCCGCCTATACGGCACCCGGAGTGCCGGTCTTCGCTGCGTCGTGGGATCTCAACGGTGCCGTCCAGGTCTCATACCATGATCCGACCCTCAACGCATACTCGATGCTCCCGGGCGATACCCTGGCCTGCACCGCACGCGGTGTCGTTCCCACCATTGAACAGACGCCCTCGAACATCCTGATTCGCTACGACCATGTGATCCTTTTCGATTACGCCAACAACCGAATAACCATTCCCCGCACGAAGGCTCAGTGCCTATCCGCACTGCCCACGTTCGCGCCGGGCCCACTGACCATTCTGCCGGCCCCTGCGGTTTGAGGTAGCGAGGCGGATCCAAGCTTAGGGCCTATCCCTGTAGGGAGGGATTCGGTTCGGTCGTGGAGAAGCTGGATGTCTGATTGCGATTGTACGGTCGCGGGGTTCTCACCGGAGTCTGCCCCGTGCGGCCAAGCCCTTGCCCCAACGTCCACAGTCTCTGTTGTACAGGCGCCCATCCAGCCCACGACGACGGTCGCCGGCAGGGGGGGCGGGGGGCCGGCCACCAGGGCAACAGCAGCGGCGAAGATTGCGAGGGCGTCGTGGGCGGCCCACTCGGTGATGGGTTCACGGACGAACGCTGCGTCTCGCCCACCAACGAGGACGCCTTCTCCGGCTCGATCGCGTTCCTCGGCGACGACGCCTACTTCGCGTGGCGCAGCAACCCGCCGGGCGAAGCGAGCAGCTTCACGGTCCAGGGCGCACGCTGGCTCGCAAGCGCGATCCTCCCCGACGTGACCCACAACCTCGACCAGACGGGGCCCCGCTACGGCGCGCCGACGCTCGTGGGCGACCTGCAGGGGAGCGTGGTGGCGTTCTACGAACACGAAACGCAGCTGCGCGCGGCGGCCTTCGACGGCGGCCCGCCGATCATGCTCGGTGCCAGCGTGCCGGCGAGCGCGACGGTGGAGCAACCGGTCGCACTCTCGGCCTCTTTCGTCGACCTGTGGTCGGGGCTCGGCGGGGACCAGCCGACGTGGAGCTTCGGCGACGGCACTGCGCCCGTGAGCGGCGCGAACGTGACCCACACGTTTGCGGCTCCCGGTGTGTACACGATCACGCTGAGCGTCGCCGACGCGCTCGGCAACGCGACGAGCAGCACCTACTCGATCGCGATGCAGCCCGCCCAGGTGGGCAAAGTCCCGCCACCGCGGCCACCCCAGGTCACGCTCAACCCGCCGTCCTGCCGGAGGAAGCTCTCCAAGAGGGCCTGTCGCCGCCACCGCGAATCGGCCGGCGCGTGGCGCACACTGACCGGAACGGTCCACGAAGGATCGCCTCCTCAGGGCACCGCGAGCGTGCAGGTCGCGGTGTACCGCACGCAGGGCCGTCACGTCTTCGGCCTGAGCGGCGGCCGTTTTCGCAAGTTCTCCCTGACGAAGGCGCGCATGTCGTTCGTGGCGGCGGGAGTAAGCGGCACGAGCTGGTCGCTGAAGCTGCCGAGGCTGAAGCCAGGCCGCTACACGGTCCTGGTGCGCGCCACCGACCGGGCGGGGAGCACGTCGGCGACGGTCAGCGTGACGGTGAGGTTGAGGTAGCTCGTCGACGACTGCTCAGCAGCGGCCCGCCGCCGATCGTCGCCGAGTCGATCAGCAAGACATTCCGCGTGCCCGAGGAGGTCAGCCCTCGGAGGCTTCCTCAGCGTCACCGGCAGAGATACCTGGCATCGGTAGAGCGCGAAGCACCGCCTCGATCTCGGTAGCGGCGGGCAGCTCTTGGCGCAATGGTTCGGGCAGCGGCCGGGTTCGGTACTCGGAGACCTGGATTGGTGTCTTGACGTCGCGCAGCGCGTACTCGACGACGGTCTCGTTCGCGCTCTTGCAGAGGACCAGGCCGATCGTCGGCTGATCGGTGGTCGCTTGATGAGGTCGTCCACCGCCGCGAGGTAGAAGTTCATCTTGCCGGAGTGCTCGGGCTTGAACTCCCCGACCTTCAACTCGACGACGACATAGCAGCGCAGCACGAGTTGGTAGAGCAGCAGGTCAATGAAGAAGTCTTGGCCGCCGACCTCCAGGTGCCTCTGGCGTCCCACGACGGCGAAGCCCTCTCCCATCTCCAGCAGGAATCGCTCCACGTCTGCCATCAGGCCACGCTCGACCTCCCGCTCGCCGGCCTGCTCGTCAAGCCCGAGAAACCCGAACAGGTATGGGTTCTCACGGAAACCGTCATCAGGTCGGCGGTGGCGCGCGGCGGGCGCTATGCCGATGCGATGCCCGGCCGCGAGCGACTCCTCGCTGGCGATGTGGGGCCGAGTGCATATCTGGTCGTTGTGGTTGAGATTCACGCGGACGCTGGTACTGTGGTCACTGCTTATGCGATGCGGCGTATGCCGGACGCATGGAGGCGACTATGAAGATTGGTCCCTACGACTTCGAGCCGGCGGCCTACTTTCCCGAGATCGATCATCTGCGGGCCGGTGGGGGCCAGATCGGCGACACCGACGACGCCAGGCATGTGTTCTTCTACGGCGAGAACGCCGGCGAGCCGGTGGGCATCGAGCTGTTTGGGCCTCGCCGTCAGCTTGAAAGCGAGGGCACGATCACAGTCGTCCTTCCCTCCGGCGAGCGTGTGCGTGTGCCCGACGCCGAGCGGGCTCGTGCGGGAAGCGCCGGCCGCTGAAGCGGCTTGATCACCCCGAAAGCGCCGCCATGGCCACCCGGCAGCGGTTCGGGATCTCCTACTGGGATGCCGCGATCTTCGAGGCCGCCCGCGCGCGGGGCTGCGAGGTCGTCCTCTCCGAGGACCTTGGCGACGGCCAGGATTACGCCGGGGTGCGAGTCGAGAACCCCTTCAGCGACCGCTGAGCGACCCTACGCCCACAGGCCACAGCGTACGGGACAGCCCAGAGCCTGTCTCCGAGCGGGACGGTCTGCTCGCCGGAGTAGATGACGACGCCGCTCTTGAACCGGTCCCCGCGGGCGTCGCGGAAGTGTAGGCGGTCAGTGCCTCGGGGTACCCCCCCTCGGCGATGGGAGAGCTGAACGCTCGGCGCCCGACGGGGGCGCCGTCGAGCTGGGGCGCCCGGCCCGCAAGCAGCTCGTCGACGAGGTTGAGCTCACCGCCGAGTATCTCGGTTTGCGCCAGGGGCCACATGCGGACGCGATCGATCCGACCGGTCAAGGCGTCGATGACGCGCTTGGAGGAGAGGACGTTCGCCGAGCCGGTGAGCAGGAAGCGGCCCGGCGAGGATTTGGCGGGGCGATCCTCCTACCGGAACGCCACCCCGCCCGACCCAGCCACCAACCGGCCCATCCGGGACCCCTCCGGGGGGTCCCTCTCCTTCCCCGGATGCCAAGACCCGCCAGCGTTGAGGTAGCTCGTCGACGACTGCTCATTCGGTACGCGGAGCTCTGCCACGCGGCGGTTGGGCCTATCGCGGCTGCCCTTTGCGCAGATGGCTGTTCCGTGTTGCGTAAATGGCGACCACCTCGGCCGGGTGGTGTATGATTGGTGTATGAGCGCGGTGAGGACGAACATCGAGATCGAGGACACCTACGTCCGGGCGATCATGGACCGCTACGGCGTGCGGACCAAGACGGCCGCCGTCGACCTCGCGCTGCGCCACCTCGCCGGGCAGCCGACGACACGCGAGGAAGCGCTGGCGATGCAGGGAGCCCATGCCATCGCCGAGCTGCCCGCAGACGTGCCACCACGCGCAGCCGTGTGATCCTCGTCGACAGCTCCGCCTGGGTCGAGTACGACCGCGCGACCGGCAGCCCCGCGCACATTCGCCTCGGAGAGCTGATCGAGACTGGTGGTCCCGTTGCGGTCACCGAGCCCGTCATCATGGAGGTTCTGGCCGGCGTACGCGACGATCGGCGAGAGGCCGACCTGCGCCGGCTGCTGGGGAGCTTCGAGTTGCTGAGCTTCGACGCCGTGAGCGACTTCGACGGCGCCGCCAGGATCTACCGTCGCTGCCGCGCCGCGGGCGTCACTCCGCGCGGGATGCTCGACTGCATGATCGCGGCCGTCGCGTGGCGTCGAGGCGCCGCCCTGCTCGCCCACGACGCCGACCTGGACCGCGTCGCGCGCGTCCTCGAGATCGAGCTCGACGCCGCATCGCTACGCGCATAGCGGGCGGCAGCTGATGGAGCGCTCAGCGCTCATGCAGTTCGTCGCGTGTCCAGCCGCGACCCGCCGGCCTGTTGCCGGCGTGGGTCGGCTCGGTCACGCCGCCCGCGCCGCCCAGCTTCTCGATCGCCGCGAGGAAGTCGTGGGCGATCTCGATCGCGCGGTTGGCGTCCTCCGCCGGCGCCGCCCAGGCGTCGTAGTCGGCCTGTTCGCGCTCGGGCTGAATCTTCTGCACGGAAGCCGCCAGCTCGGCGTCCAGTTCGCCGCTCTCCACGAAGGCGGCGCGAAACTCGTGCCAGGTTCCCCGGTGGGTCTTGGCGGTGATGCCACGCTCGCTGAGAGCCGCCCGAGCGGCGTACAGCATCGCGTAGTAGGCGGCACTCAACGCCGTCGAAGGGTCCTCGCCCGCGACCACCTCGGCCGCGGCGAGTCGGCGCCGCGCGGCCTGGAGAAACTCGGTTGAGCGTGGACTCATGCTGTGCCGCCGAGGACGATCTTGTCGCGGTCCACCTCGGCGATGAAGAACGATTCGACCTCGCGGCGCTGCGCAAGCCATGCCGGGGTGTTGATGTGGACCGAGAACGACCACGTCAAAGCCTGCAGGCCCAGACCGAGCGCCACCTCCTGGAGAGTGTCGTGGATCGCCGTCTTGCGCTCCCACGAGACGTCCTCGACCAGCACCAGCAGATCGACATCCGACTCCTGTGACGGGCGCTCGCCCCTGGCCCGGGAGCCGAACAGCCACACACCGTGCAGCCGATTGCCCAGACGGGCATCGAGCTCCTCGACAAAGCCCTCCAGCAGCGCCCGCTCCGCGGCATCCAGCGACGCGTTGGCCAACGACGACATACGATCAATTAGAGCATGGCCAGGGCGGTTCAGTCGATCGAGCCGGCTGGGACGACCCACTGGCAGGATTGGCCGGTCACGGCCGCGATCAGATCAAAGTCCGCGTCGTAGTGCAGGACGGCGAGGTTGCGAGCCTCGGCGGCAGCGGCGACGAGCAGGTCGGGCACCTTGCAGCCGCGCTGGTGTTTGGACGCGAGCAGACGCTGCACCTGCCTTGCGCGACGTACGTGCTCCGCTGTGCTCTCGACCAGCTCGAAGACCCCCACGGCGTCGGCGAGGCGATCCCACTCCGCGGCGTTGCGGGCCGAGAAGCCGACCTCGAGGTCGCTGATCCCCGCGCGGGCCAGCTCCCCCCGCTGTGCCCGCTCCTCGATCGCCTCCCGGACAGTCGGCTCGCGCACGCGAGTGAGAACGCTCGTGTCCAGGAGCTGCGTCAGCGCCATGCCTGCTCACGCGGCGCGAGATCGGCGCGGGCGAGCGCGTCCAGGCGCTCTGCTACCGCCGCGCTGTGCTCACCGCCAACCAGGCGGAGTGCGCGGTTGACCGTCTCCTTGATCGTGGCGACGCCGAGCTGGGCCCGCGCATCGCGTAGAGCCTGCTCGTCTATGTCGACCAGGTGCTTGGCCATCGACGGTTAGTATATACCATACAGCAGAGATATATACCCACAGTCTACCGCGGGCTGCGGCGCCGAAGAGTCCGAGCGCGAGAGCAAACGCGGTCACTGCTCATGCCGTGCGGCGATCGGGAGGCATCGAGCCTCAGTCCTGCTTGGCCCTCGGGAGATACACCAGGCGGTCGACGAGGTCTTGATCTACCACGGCGCCGATCGCAGCGACGAGCGCCCCCAGGCCTGCGGAACGGCGCGAGAACCTGGATGAGAGCGCGATCAGCACGCCGGGGTGATGCTGGCCGGCAGTCAGATGCTCAGCGGAGATGCGCGGGAAGTCGGCGACGTTCTCAGTCAGCAGGGTACGGTCCTGTGCGACTGACGCCGCGAAGATCTCGGGATCGGACCGCCCGGCCAGACCGAGCTCGAACACGGTGAAGGCTTCTACGTGCACAGCCCGAAGCGCGCCTGCCAGAGCAGGCGGATACACCTCGTCCAGCAGCAGCTTCAATGCATCTCGGCGGTCGCCGTCTCGCGGCGGTGCAACTCGATGCGCGCCGCGACCTCCTCGGGGTAGGCAGCGCGGTAGCGCAGCGCCGCATCGACCTGGGACCGCGTGAGCACCGACTCCTCGACCAGCGTTGCGAGCGGGTCGGGCTCCGCTGCCAGATCCTCCACCCACATCGCGACCTCCCACACGTCGGGGCCGCCGAGCAGCCCTGCCCGCCGACCGGTCGGTCCGTCGCGAAATGCGATCAGTGGATGCTCCTCACGGCGCGCTCCCTCCTCGGCGTAGCGACGGAGGCGATCCGAAAGGGTCTCACCGGCCGCGCGGGCCCTCAGGCGCAGACGTTCGGCGAGAGCGTCATCGAGGCGCACGGAGACACTCACAGACATGTATGCAACGTAGCACAAAGTCTCCGTCAGAGAAATGGGTTCTCGACCTGCACCGACCAGAACCCCTTCCCAGCGACGGTATGCGGTCCAGGTACAAGCGTGCCTCACCTGTTCCTCGAGCGCGAGGCGCCGGCCGGCGACGGTGCGCCCGATACCCTTCCCCGGGATGCCCCGACCCGCCAGCAGCGGCCCGCCGCCGATCGTCGCCGACGCGATCAGCAAGACCTTTCGCGTGCCCGAGGAGCGCACGCATACGCTCAAGGAGCGGGCGCTGCACCCGCTGCGCCGCACGCGCCATGAGACCTTCAAAGCGCTCCAGGACATCTCCTTCGATGTGCGCAAAGGCGAGTTCTTCGGGATCGCGGGGCGCAACGGCAGCGGCAAGTCGACGCTGCTGAAGTGCCTGGCGGGCATCTACGGCGTGGACAGTGGGCGGATCTGGTGCAACGGACGGCTCTCCACCTTCATCGAGCTCGGCGTCGGCTTCAACCAGGACCTCGCCGCGCGCGACAACGTAGTGCTCAACGGCATCATGATGGGGCTCTCACCGCGCGAGGCACGGGCGCGCTACGACGCGGTGATCGACTTCGCCGAGCTGCGCGAGTTCGAGGAGCTCAAGCTCAAGAACTACTCCTCGGGCATGCACGTGCGCCTGGCGTTCTCCGTCGCGATCCAGGTCGACGCCGACATCCTGCTCGTCGACGAGGTGCTGGCGGTCGGCGACGCGGCCTTCCAGCAGAAGTGCTTCGACGTGTTCAACCGCCTGCGCGACGACGGTCGCACGATCGTGTTCGTAACCCACGACATGGGTGCGCTCAACCGCTTCTGCCACCGCGCCCTGCTCTTGGAGCGCGGCGCGCCGGTGCACCTCGGCGAGCCACACGAGGTCGCCGACCGCTACCTGGAGATCAACTTCGGGCGCGACCCCGGGGCCGCCGGCGCCGAGGGACGGGGCGGCGACGGCGAGGCGCGCGTCCTCGACGCCTGGATCGAGGACGCTCACGGCGAGCGGCCCGCCTCGCTGCCGCAGGGGCGGCAGATCACTCTCCGCGCGCGCGTCTCCTTCATGGTCGACGTGGAGGACCCCGCGGCAAGCGTGTACGTCCTCAACGACGAGCACGTCGCCCTCCTCGTCGCCACGACCGCCCGCGAGCACGAGCGCTCCGGGCACTTCGCCGCCGGCGAGGAGGTCGTGTTCTCGTTCACCTTCGACAACGTGCTCGCCCCCGGGCGCTACAGCCCGCTCTTCACGCTCGCCCACCGCGGCACCGGCCTCGACCTGATGGACCGCTTCGAGGGTTCCTTCTCGTTCGTCGTAACCGGGCCCGAAGCGATGGGCGGGCTGATCGACCTGCCCGTCGAGGTCGCCGTCAGCCGCGACGCGGCGGCACTCTCCCAGCGGGTGGGCGCGTGAGCACTGAAGCTCCGCCCTACGCGGGGCTCGGTCGGCCGATCAAGGGCCCGCGCGCGCTCACCGACGACTGGGTGCGCTTCTGGCACCTGACCTACAACCTCGCGCGTAACGAATTCAAGCTGAAGTTCTTCGGCTCGGTGCTCGGCTACGTGTGGCAGCTGATGCGCCCGCTGCTGCTGTTCGGGGTCCTGTACGTGTTTTTCGTGCTGATCTTCAAAGTGGACAGGGCCAAAGGCGCGGCGAGCCACTTCTACGGCGCGCAGCTGCTCGGCTCGATCGTGCTGTTCACGTTCTTCAGCGAAGTCACCGCCGGCGCGGTGCGCAGCGTCGTGGATCGCGAGAACCTGGTACGCAAGATCCAGTTCCCGCGGATGGTCATCCCGCTCTCGATCACGCTGCTCGGGATGTTCAACCTCGGGCTGAACCTCGTGGTGGTCATGATCTACGCCCTCGTAGCCGGCGTGCGGCCGATGCTCAGCTGGCTCGAGCTGCCGCTGATCGTCGCGATGCTCACCATGTTCTGCACGGGCCTCGCGATGCTGCTCTCAGCGCTGTTCGTGAGCTTTCGCGACATCCAGCCGATCTGGGAAGTCTTCAGCCAGATCCTGTTCTACTCCTCGCCGGTGATCATCCCCGTCGAAACCGTGCGCAGAGAACTCCTTCGCCGCCACGACCAGCTGCTGCTGCACATCTACCTGCTCAACCCGCTGGTCACGGTCTTCCAGCAGTTCCGCCACGCGATGATCAACCACGCGACGCTCAGCGCCGGGGAAGCGCTCGGAAGCTGGCTCGCGCTGCTGGGACCCCTGTCGATCGTCGCGGCGACCTTCGTCCTCGGCTTCTGGGTGTTCAACCGCACGGCGCCGCTCGTCGCGGAGAACCTCTAGGGCGCGCGGCGCAGCACCTCTGCGGCCTGCTCGGGCGTGCGCGGCAGGCGCTCCGGGGCGCGGCTCTCGCGGCGGTCTCTGCGCAGCCGCGCCGCGTCGGCGAGCACGCGTACCAGGCGTTGGGCGGCCCCCAGGTCCTCGCGCCGGCCGCCATAGCGCAGCGGCTTGGTCGCGACCATGTTCATCGAGACTCCGCCCCACACGTGGTTGCACCACGCCAGGTACACCCACCGCGCGGGGCCGTAGCGGCGCAGCGCAAAGCCCCACCTGCGGCCCGCCGCCCTCAGCGGCGACGTGCCGGGCGGCAGCTCGAGCGTCGCGTCGCCGAAGAACGAGCGGTAGTGGGGCTCGGTCACCTCGGTCAGGAAACCGGCGCGTGTCGCCTCCCAGCGGTAGCGCAGCGCCCAGTGGGCGTGCTCGTAGCCCTCGAACTGCTCGACGCCCTCGTCGTGTACCCCGTGCGGGTCGCGCAGCGTCTTGAGCGTCTCGTTGACCATCAGCAGTCGCCCGCCTGGGCGCAGCACGCGAAACGCCTCGGCGAACGTGCGCCGCAGGCTCGCCCGGTCATTGTGGTGGAGCACCTGGCAGCAGTACACGTAGTCGAGGCTGCCCGTCGCGAGCGGGATCGCGTCCATCGAACCGAGCACCCGCTCGAAGTACGTGTGCCCGTCATCGATGAACCAGTCGGCCGTGTACAGCCCCTGCGGCTCGACGGTGGCGATGTCCAGTGCGATCGCGCGCAGCCCGCGCTCGGCGAAGTGGTTGGCCGCCCAGCACGTGTTCGAGCCGACGTCGAGGACCGTCTCGCCCGGCGCGAACGGCACCGTCGTCAGCAGCTGGTGCATCGAGCGCGCCTGCACGTACCAGTAGCCGTGCTCGAGGTCGGGCAGCCGCCGCACGAGCTCGCGGTCCCACCCCTCGCTGCGCATGTGCTCGGCGAAGCGCTCCAGCCCGGCGGCCTCCTTGAGGACGTGCGCGGGCGGGTCGTACAGCAGCTCGGGCACGCCGCGGGACACCGCGAAGCTCTTCGCGCACGCGCGGCAGCTCAGCGTGCCCTCGCGCACCTCGCGCTCGTCGCTCGCGTCGGCTCTCAGCTCGAGCGTGCCCTCGCGCCGGCACGCCGGGCAGCGCAGCTGGTGGGCGAACTCCTGCTTCACTCGGCCGGCACCCGCCGCGGTGCAGCCACTCCTTCCAGGAACCCCTCAAGCGCGTCGATGCGCCGCTCCCACGCGTACTCCTGCGCCGTCTCGATGCCCGCCCGCCCGAGGCGCTCGCGCAGGCTCGGGGTCCCCGAGCACCCGCGCGAGCGCGTCCCGCACGGCGTCGCGCTCGGGCGCGGGCATCAGGCAGTTCTCACCGTCCCTGCAGAAGTCGCGGTTGCCGTGGGCGTCGGTGCACACCACCGCGCCGCCGGTGGCCATCGACTCCAGTGGCGGCAGGCAGAAGCCCTCGTGGGTGGAGGTCTGCACCAGCACCGTCGCCTGCGCCAGCAGTTCGGCGACCTGCTCGTCGGAGGGGGACTCGACGTAGCGCATCCCGGGGTCGGTGGCGAGCTCGGGCTCGATCCCGAACAGGCACAGCTCCGGGCGGGGCTCGGGCAGCGCGCGCCACGCCGCGAGCGTGAGCGGCAGGTTCTTCAGCGGGTTGGAGCGCCCCAGCGCGAGCACGGTGTCCGTGAGGCGCTCCACCTCGGGGCGCGGGCGGAAGGTCTCGAGGTCGATCCCCGGCGGGATCAGCTCGGCGTCGAGACCCAGCTCTTCCAGGCGTTCGCGGTTCCAGCCGGAGATCGTCATGTAGTGAAACTCGGGGCGGTAGGAGTCGATCACCGCGTGGCGCACCACCTCGTCGTCGGGGTAGTAGGAGGTCTCGATGTCCTGCACGAAGTACACCGGGACGCCGCGCAGCACGCTCGCGCGCCACACGGGCGCGGCGGTGTTCCACCACGTCGCGACCTTCACGGCGTCGAGGCCGGCCAGGGCCTCGATCAGTTCGTCGTAGAACTCGAACGTGCGCACCGGCGCGCGCAGTGCAAACCAGTCCGGCGGCTCGCCCAGCGTGTACAGCGCGACGTCGTGGCCGCGCTCGAGCAGCCCGTTGAGGTGCTCGAAGATGTCACGGTGCCCGCCGCCGATCCCGGTGTCCTCGGTCACGTACACCACGCGCAGCTTGCCGTTCTCCGCGCGCACCTCGCGCGCGTCGAAGAACTCGCCCCACCGCTCCCAGAACACGCGCTGGGAGGTGCGCTCGCGCTCGCCCACCTCGGTGCCGCGGGTGACCGACTCGTGGTGGTACAGGCACGCGGCCGGGAAGTACAGCACGCGGAAGCCGGCCTGCCACGCGCGCAGGCACCAGTCGACGTCCTCGTAGGCCATCGGGTAGCGCTCGTCGAGCAGCCCCACGCGCTCGATCAGCTCACGCGTGACGTACATGCAGGCGCCCGTCACCGCCAGCACGGGGCCGGCCAGCGCGGCGGGGCCCCAGTCTTCGGGCTTGAAGCGGTAGCGGTGGTCGAACCACTCGGGGGCGCCCGCGTTGCGCACCGTGCCGGCGAACTGGATGCGCCCGTCGGGGTACAGCAGCCGCGCACCGACGACGCCGACGTCGTCCTCCTGCGAGGCCGCGTACTGCAGGCACGCCAGCCACCCGGGCTGCGCCTCCGTGTCCGAGTTCAGCACGACGACATCGCGCGCGGGGTCGCTCGCGCGCAGGCCGCGGTTGACGTTGGCGGCGAAGCCCTTGTTCTCCTCGCCGGCGAGCACCTCGACCCCCGCGATCTCACGCAGCGCCCTGACGTGCTCGGGGCCGCTCGCGTCGTCGGGGATGATGATGTGGGCGGCTCCCGCTGGCACGGTGCGACGGAGGCTCGCCACCAGCGTCGCCACGCGCTCGGCGTCCCGGTAGCTGGGGATCACGATGTCCACGGGCCGCCCGTGCTCGCGGTACCACGCCACCGCGCGGTGGTAGGCGTTCTCGGTGCCCCGTCCCTGCAGCCGCAGGTGGCGCTTCAGCGGCGTGGCGCGCAGGGGGAAGGTGATCACGCGGAAGAGCACCGTGCGCCAGCCCAGGTACTGGTAGGTCAGGTAGATGCGCCGGCGCAGGCTCCTCACGGTCGTCCACCGCCCCCTTGCAGGCGTCTGACCAGCTCGCCCGCCTCACGCACGATGAGGTTGTTGAGGTTGAGATCGGTCACCGCGACAAGTCGCTCGCAGATCGTGCGGAGCTCTGATCGCCAAGGAACGGCCTCGCGGCCGGAATCACTCGCCGAATGCCGCGTCGAGGTCGTCCAGGTCGTAGTGCGTCTCGGCTCCGGGCGTCTCGACGGTCGCGTGCGCCTCGAATGCCGCAGCGGACGCGACAAGCTCATACGGCGGGCGCGAGAGGTATGTGTCGATGATCTCTTCGATGCTCATGAAGGCTTCCGGGTGGAGGATCACAGCGTACAGCTCGCCATAGCGGGTGACGAGGGCCGCCACTCCCCGCTGCGGCTCGGGGATCCCCACATCGTTGGCTGCCATTCAGTATTCACCATGTCCCGGACGATTCTATGAACTCTCGGACGAGAAGGAGTGGCATCCGGAGTTCTCTCGTCTTGTCCCGATCGGGACAATCTTCCCCCAAAAGGGCCGCGGCGTCCCGCTATTGTCCCGATCGGGACAAGCTCACCGGTCGCGCAGCGCCCTCCAGGAAGGTCGATCGTTGTCGCTCACCGGCGCGTCGTCTTCATTCGAATTGGTCCAGCTTGGGGTCGGCCACGCGTGTTAGAGTCCGCGCCTCAGTGGCGGCGGAGACCCATACGCTATCCGCAACGGGCCAGCGTACCCCCACGACGCCGGCTGACACGGGACCGCGACGGCGCCTTGCCGGCGTGTCGCGCGAGGCGCGGTGGGCGGCGGGCGCGGCGCTCGCCTTCCTGGGCGTCACGGTGTGGTGGCTGACGCAGGACACGCGCGTGGCCGACTGGGACAGCGCGCAGCACACGCTCGACTCCTTCGTCGTGCACGACGAGCTCGCGCGCGGGGCGCTGACGGCGCCGTTCACCGAATTCAACACCTACCCGCCGTTCGCGCACCTCGTCGGAGCGCTCGGTGTGTTCGCCGGCGGGTACCGGATCGCCGCGGTGATCATGGCCCTGAACCTCGTGTTCGTCCCCGCGCTCGCGCTCGGGTGCTACGGGATCGGGCGGCTCGTGTCCGGCCGGCGCGCGGGGCTGCTGGCGGTGGTGTTCGCCCTGGGCGCGCCGATGGTCGTGTCCGAGGCGCACGAGGCCTACGTCGACCCCATGCAGGCGGCGGCCGTCGCCGTGAGCGTGTGGGCGATCCTCGCCTCGCGGCGCTTCGAGCGGTGGGGGGTGGCCGGGCTCGCCGGCGTGGCCACCGGGGTGGCGATGTTGACCAAGGAGACCACGCCGATGTTCGTCGCGGGCGTGCTGGCCGTCGCGGTCGCACGCGGCGGGTGGCGACAGTGGCGCGGGCTGGCCGCCTACGCACTCGCCCTGGCAGCCTTCGGCGCCCCCTGGTACCTCTACCACCACGGGCAGTTGAGCCAGCTGGTGATCGCGCACACCTCCCAGGCCAACGTCGCCGAGGCGAACCCCCTCGGCGGCACCTACCCGACGCTGTTCTCCCTCAAGAACCTCACCTGGTACTTCTGGGACGCGGCCAACATCCAGCTGCTCGGGCCCCTGCTGGTGCTGTTCATCCTCGGTGTCCTCGCCGCGATCCGCCGCTGCGTCCGCGACCGCTCCCCGGAGAACCTCTACCCCGAGCTGCTCGGCGGCGCGTTCGTCGCGTGGGCGGGGATGACGTGGCTGACGCACAAGGACCCTCGCTACGACCTGCCCGCGCTCGTGTACGTGGCGGTCCTCTCCACGGCGTGGATCGCCGAGCTGCGAAGGCGGCCCCGGCGCTGGGTGACCGCGGTGCTGGTGGTCGCCGTGGCGGCGAGCTTCGCCGGCGTCGCGTTCGGGTTGGGGGGCACGTACGTGCTGCGCGTCGCGCTGCCGGGCGCCCACCCCGCCACCTACGAACAGAGCCCGCTGGGAGAGCGCTACGTCACGCTGTACTCGACGAGGGGCTGGCTGCGCGGAGCGCCGGAAAACAACGACGGCAACGTGCCCGCCCTGCTGCGCGGCCTGCGCCGCGACGGCGTGACCGCCGTCACGTTCTGTTGTACGAACCCGATCGACTTCAACGTCATCGGGCTGTCGGTGATGACCACCGAAGCCGGGCTCGACAACCCGGTCAACCCCGCCGTGCTGCGCCCCCAGGACGTGTTCCTGGCCGCGCACGCGCCCGTCGTGCCGGGCGACCCGCCGCCGTGCCAGCGGCTGAGCGACGGGGCGGGCATCTACGCCGTGCTCGGCGATCCGTTCGGCAAGACGTTCTCGCAGTACACGTTCATCTGCCCGGGGCGCCGGCCTGAAATCTACGGGTACCGGGCGACCGGCCCCCCACCGCCCGGCCTGCGGGTCAGCGCCGCTCGGTGAGGTCGTGCTCGAGCGGCGCGAAGCTAGCGCGGCCCTCCAGCGAGAGTGCTCGCCGCGCGCCCGGCGGCAGGCGAGCCGCGCGCGAGCCGAGCACGGCGCCCGTGAGGCGCACAGCGTGGTGAGCGCCGACGGCGGCGAGCGCCGCACCGCGCCGCAGCGGGCCGGCGCCCGCGGCGCGCAGCTCCCGGTGCGCGGGTCCCAGCGCCCCGCGCAGGCTGGCCGGCGAGGTGGCGCGGGGAGGCCGGCTCGCGCCACCCGTACACCTCGCGCAGCCCGCGCCACTCGTCGAAGCAGCGGCGCAGGTGCTCGGAGGGGGTGTACGCGTGGGAGTGCACCACGGCGGCGCGCGGCACGTAGGCCTTGGCGTAGCCCGCCCGCAACATGTCCAGCGCGAGCACCCGGTCCTCGGCGTAGGGGACCTTGCGAAACGGCACCCGCTCCCAGGCGCCGCGTGCGAGGCAGGCGTTGGCGTCGGTGAAGAAGCCCCTGCGCCCCACCAGCTCCCAGTCGTGCCCGCGCACCAGCTCCCCGGCGCTCAGCTCTAGCTCCCGCTCGCTGAGCCGCTCTACGTGCGGCTCGCCGTCGGGGGAGAGCGAGCTGAACCACCCCTCCAGCTCCGCCCTCACGGCCGGCGAGGCGTCGGGCCGCGGCAGGTAGGGTCCGTAGACGATCCCCACATCCTCTGCCACCGCAAAGCCGCTGAGCAGGCGCTCGAGCCAACGCTCGTCGGCGGGCTCGGCGTCCTGGGTGAGCAGCGCCACACGCTCGCCGCGCGCCTCGCGCATCAGCAGGTTGCGCGTCCCGCCGTGGTTGAAGGCGGCCGGCTCGATCTCCAGCACCCGCGCCCCGTGCGCCCGTGCCAGTGCGGGCGAGCCGTCGCGCGAGCCCGAGTCGCAGACGAGCAGCTCGTGGGCAACTGTCTGGCGCGCGAGCGCACGCAGCGTGCGGGCGAAGAGCTCGTCGCCGTCGCGCACGGGGATCGCGACGGTCACCTCGGGTCGTACTACCGCGGGGGTGGACCCAGCCTCAGGCATAGAAGGAGGTCAGCGTGAACAGCTGGGCGGAGAAGCTGAGGGCGAGCATGCCGACCAGCAGCCCGCTGCCCGCCAGGAGCGCCCAACGGCGTCCGAGGCCGTGCAGCGAGGCCACCACCAGCACCGCGAGCGGGCCGATCGCGGGGAAGGCGTAGCGCCCGAATTCGGGGAAGAAGGTGCGCACTCCGGTGGTGTAGAACGCCGCCTCGAAGCCCGCCACCACCGCGAGTCCCATCAGCAGCAGGATCGCCGCCTCCGGCAGGTTGCGCCGCACGAACGTCCACTCCACGCGCGCGGCGAGCAGGCCGAGAACCGGGACGAGGAGCATGACGAGCAGGATCGCGACGAGCACCCACCGCGCGAACAGCACGTCGTACCACCCGAAGGCGCCCCACCCTCGCTTCACGAAGATCGTGAACGCCGGCCAGCCCACCCCCTCGAAGTGGGGCGCCATGAAGGAGAGGCGCGGCAGGAACACCTCCCACAGGTAGGCAAGATAGCCCAGCGGGTGCCCGAGGACTCCTTCGGTGGCGGTCGCGGTCGCGCCCACCCCAGGGGTGTTGCCCCCGGGGGGCTCGAGCACGCCCGCGAGGTGCGCGGAGAGCTCGTGCACCACGGCGGCCGCAACCACGAGGCCCGCCCAACCGGCGGCGTCAGAGCGGCGGTGGTGGCGCCACAGCGCGGCCAGCAGGGCGACCGCGGCGAGGGGGTACAGCGAGTAGGCGGTGCCCTTGACGATCGGCAGCACCAGCAGCAGCCCGCCGGTGAGCAGCCCCCACGGCAGCGTCACGCCGCGGCGCAGCAGGCGGATCAGCAGCAGCTCCAGCGCCGCCGCCCCGGCGTTCACGCCGACGTCGTTGTTGACCGCGCCGGAGATGAACCCGTACATCGGCTCGTACGCGACCAGCAGCGCCGCCAGCACCGCCAGCCACGGCCGGCCCGGCGCCAGCTCGCGCGCGAGCAGGAACGTGAAGAGCACCGTGAGCGCGCCGATCAGCGCCGAGGTGAGGCGCATCAGCGTCAGCTGGGCGAACGGCGAGGAGCTCGCGAGCAGGTAGGCGGGGGCGAGCGCCGCGTAGTAGACCGGCCCGTGGGTCGCCGCCGTCTCGTTGCCCCCGCCGTTGTCGGCGGGCGGGTGCAGCGCCGCCACCTGCGCCCGGTAGTGGCGTTCCTGCAGCGCGGTCCACGGCATCTTCGTGTTGCCCACCTGGTGGTCGGTGAAGAAGCTCGCGTCTTCGAGCGCAAGGTTCTCGGCGCTCGACCACCGCTCCAGCGGCGAGCCGGGGTTACGCGAGGGCGCCTGCCCGCGTTCGACGAGCGACTGCGTGTAGGCGAAGTGGTCGACCTCGTCGGGCGCCTGGAAGGAGGGCGTGATGAGCGCCCAGCAGGCAAAGTTGAGCGCGGCGATCGCGAACAGCGCCCCCGCGAGCCGCCGGGTCCTCCCCGCGCTCGCCACCGCCAGGCAGCGGACCGAGGCCACGGCCAGCGCGGGGAGCACGACGAGCAGCAGCAGCACGTACAGCCACGGACCCACGAAGCCCGCTCGGAACAGCGAGGCCCGGCGCAGGATCGCCCCCGCGCGCGCCAGGTAGCTGCTGCGCGCGCCCGCCGGCGGCAGGTACCAGAGCGCGATCCGGGCCGCGAGCGGAGCGCCCTGCAGGGTGGGCGCCTGGGGCGGGGGCGCGAGGAGGGGGGTCCCGCCCCAGTTGACGAGGCCGCCGGCGGTGAGGCACACGGAGGCGTCCCCGTACCCAGGGCGGGCGGCGAGCCCTGGGATCGAGAAGATCGCCGCGCTGATGCGGTTGCTCGCGACGGCCGTGGGGCCCAGTTCGCTCGAGAGCGTCGAGGCGCCCTCGCGCAGGGTCAGGTGCAGCGCAGGGCGCTCGGTGGTGAGGGAGATCAGCTGCAGGCGCAGGCTGGCGGTGCCCGCGGGGATCTGCAGATCCGGCACGCACACGCGCGCTCCGGCGGGGGTCTGTGCGACGTAGGTGTAGACCTCGACGGAGTCGGTGCCGGTGTAGTAGGCCCGCGGGGCCACGCAGTAGGCGCAGATCAGCAGGACGAACGGCACGGCGCAGAGCCCGGCGGCACGCCACACGCGGCGGTCCCCGGCGAAGACGGCCGCCGCCAGCCGGCGGAGGCTCCCGGCGAAGGGGACCGCCGGCGTCAGGCGGATTCGTCTCACCCCCAGCGGCGGCGACCTCAGCCGCGCCGCAGGCCAAGGATCGACAGCAGGAACGACGAGAAGAAGATTTGAATCCCGACGATCAGGAACGTGGCGGCGATCACGGCGAGGTGTTCGTCGGCGAGCGACCCAAAGCCGTGGGAGACCCAGGTCGCGATAATCACCGCGCCGAGCGCGGCGCCGACGAGCACGAACGCGCCGCCGAGCAGCAGGCCGTGCTCGAGTCTGAAGCGCGCTCTCGCGCGGTCGAACCAGGGGTCGCGGGCGCCCATGAAGTAGGTGCCGTAGGCGTGGGCGCAGAGGCCGAGCGCGAGCACCTGGGTGCCGACGACCATCAGCAGCGCCCCACCGATCAGGGCGTGGACGCCCCACGAGCGCCCGAAGAAGTCGAGGCCGCCGCCGACGAGCGCGACGATCAGCGTGCCGAGGCCGGCGAGCAGCGCGCCGGGCACGATGAACAGGTGGGTGGGGGAGTGCACGAGCAGGAAGCGCAGGTGGCGCCAGCCGTCGCGGAAGCTCGACAGCTTCGACTCCCCACCGCGGGGGTGGTATTCGATCGGGAACTCGGCGATCCGCAGATCCTCCTTCGCGGCGCGGATCACCATCTCGGAGGCGAACTCCATCCCGGTCGTGCGCAGGTCCAGGCGGGGCAGCACGTCGCGGCGCAGCGCGCGCATCCCGCAGTGGGCGTCCTTGACGCCGGTGTCGAAGAACGCGTTGAGCAGGCCGGTGAGGACCGGGTTGCCCACGTAGCGGTGCAGCCACGACATCGCGCCGGGCTGGATGTTGTCCATGCGGTCGCCCATCACGAGCTCCGCCCCCTCGTCCAGCGCCGCGACGAAGCGGGGGATCTCGTTGAAGTCGTACGTCAGGTCGGCGTCGGCCATCACGATGTAGCGCCCGCGCGCCGCGGCGAAGCCAGCGAGGTAGGCGGAGCCGTAGCCGCGGCGCGGCTCGTGCACCACGCGCGCCCCGCAGGCGGCGGCGAGCGCGGCGGAGTCGTCCTCGGAGCCGTTGTCCACGACCACCACCTCGCCGTCGAGGCCACTGCTGCCCAGCACCTCGAGCGCGGCTCGCACGCAGCGCTCGATGTTGCCGGCCTCGTTGAGGCAGGGGATCACGACCGAGACCAGCGTCGTGTCGGGGCCGCCGGGCGCGCGGTCGGCGACGTTCGCGGGGAGAAGGGGCCTTGTCTGCTCGACTGTGCTCATGGCTTGAAGACCCGTCCTCCCGCACCGCGACGTGGTCCGGGCGAGAGCTCGAGTCAAGCGGTTATAACGCGCGAGGGGGCGGAAAGTGGCGCGCGGCACCTGGAGGGGATGCTACCGCAGGCTGTGGCACTCTCCTCACGCGATGCGCATCTGCCTCGTATACGACTGCCTCTTCCCCTACACGGTGGGGGGCGCCGAGCGCTGGTACCGCAACCTCGCCGAGCGCCTCGCGCAGGCGGGCCACGAGGTCACCTACCTGACGCTGCGACAGTGGGAGCGCGGCGCGGAGCCGTGGATCGAGGGGGTGCGGGTGGTGGCCGTGGGTCCGCGGATGGCGCTGTACACCGAGGAGGGGCGCCGGCGGATCGCGCCGCCGTTGGTGTTCGGGTGGGGGGTGCTGTGGCACCTGCTGCGCCACGGCCGCCGCTACGAGGTGGTACACACCTGCTCCTTCCCCTACTTCTCGCTGCTGGGCGCGGCGGCGGCGCGCCCGAGGGGCGGGTACGGGCTGGTGGTCGACTGGCACGAGGTGTGGAGCCGCGCGTACTGGCGCGAATACCTCGGCGGACTCGGCGGGGCGGTGGGCTACACGGTGCAGCTGCTGTGCGCGCGCCTGCCCCAGCGGGCCTTCTGCTTCTCCCGGCTGCACGCGCGGCGCCTGCGCGGCGAGGGCCTGCGCGGCGAGCCGACGGTGCTCGAGGGCGAGTACGCGGGCTCGCTGGACGCCCCGACGGCGCGGGCGGCGGAGCCGGTGGTGGTGTTCGCGGGGCGGCTGATCCCGGAGAAGCAGGCTCCGCTGGCGGTCGCGGCGTTCGCCCTCGCCGCGCGGCGGATCGAGGGAGAGGGGCTGCGTGGCCAGGCGCCCGGCGGTGAGGGTCTCCAGGGCGAGGCGGCCCGGGGCGAGGTGCTGCGGGGCGAGTTCTACGGCGACGGCCCCGAGCGCGAGGCGCTGCAGCGGGCGATCGTCGAGCACGGCGTGCAGGGGATCGCGAGCGCCCCCGGCTTCGTCGAGGCGGCGGTGCTCGACGCGGCGCTCACGCGGGCGGAGTGCATGCTCTCGACCTCCAGGCGGGAGGGCTACGGGATGGTGGTGGTGGAGGCCTCCGCGCACGCCACCCCGAGCGTGGTGGTCGCCGGCGAGGACAACGCCGCGGTGGAGCTCGTGCAGGAGGGCGTCAACGGGTTCGTCGCGGCGAGCGCGGAGCCCGAGGCCGTGGCCGAGGCGATCGTGCGCGTGCACGAAGCCGGCATGGCGCTGCGCGAGAGCACGGCGCAGTGGTTCGCCGAGAACGCGCAGCGGCTGTCGCTGGAGTCCTCGCTGCGCACGGTGCTGGAGAGCTATGGGGACGAAAATCGAGAAGAAACCCCACCCGCTCCGACCCGGAGGAGTGGAGGAGGCGGGCCCGACATAGCCCGCGCGTAGGAGTCGAGCGTGAGGCGCGCGGTGCGGGCCCAGGTGAACTCGGCCGCGCGGGCGAGCCCCTTCGCGCGGAGGGACTGTGCGAGTGCCGGATCGTCGAGCAGCCGCTCGATCGAGGAGGCAATCTCCCCAACGGCACGGGGGTCGAACAGCAGCGCCGCGTCGCCGGCGACCTCGGGCAGCGAGGAGGCGTTCGCGCAGGCGACCGGGACGCCACGGTGCATGGCCTCCAGGACCGGCAGCCCGAACCCCTCGTAGAGCGAGGGGAAGACGAACGCGTCGGCGAGCGCCCAGAGGCCCTCGAGCTCCTCCCCGGTGAGCCAACCCTCGAAGCGGACGTCCTCCGAGACCCCGAGCGCGGCGGCGCGCTCGCGCAGCTCGGCCTCGTGCCAGGTGGGGTAGCCGGGCAGCACCAGCACCGGCCGGCGCTCGGCGGGGAGACGCTCCAGGGCGCCGATCAGTGCGAGCAGGTTCTTGTGGGGGCGCTTGGCGGAGAGGCTCAGCAGCACCCGCCGGGCGCCCAGGCGAAAGCGCGCGCGGGTGCGGTCCTCGGCGAGCGGCTGCACCCGGGGGGGAACGCCGAAGCCCAGCGGGGCCACGTCGATGCGCCCCGGCGGGGTGCCCAGCAGCTCGACAAGGTCCTCCCGCGTGGACTGCGAGTCGGCGAGCACGCGGTGGGAGCGGCGCACGGCGAGCGGCACCAGCACCCGCATGCCGCGGTCGCGCAGGCCGGAGTGCGCCTCGGGGAAGCGCGCGTAGATCAGGTCGTGGACGGTCACGACCCGCCGGAAGGGCCCCCACACGGGCGCGGTGGAGGCGAGGCTGTGCACGAGGTCCACCCGCGCGCGCGCCGCCAGCGCCGGCAGCAGGACCTGCTCGCCGAGCACCCACTGCTCGCGGCGGCGGGCGTTGACCGGCACCGTCACCGCGGGCAGCAGCTCGCCCCAGGGGCCGTCGCCGGCCGCGGCCGCCTCGCGGCTCACGAAGGCCGTGAAGCGGACCTCGCGGCCCGACCCGCCGATTCGGGGGACACTCGCTTCGCTCCCGTCCCCGAATCGGCCGGCGGCGGCGAGCAGTTCGGGGATCAGCTCGCGCGCGACCACCTCCATCCCGCCGGTCTCACCGGGCACGAGGTAGATCAGGTTCAGGCCGACGTGCATGACCCGGTGAGGCTAGCGGCCCCCGAAGCTCATACGCGATTCACACCGCCCCCAGCCCGCGCTCCGACGGGGCGGGCCGAACATGAACCCATGACACAGACACAAACACAGATACAGGTGCTCATCAACGAGCCCCACCCGTTGGTCTGCCAGATGTTGGAGCGCATGGTGGCCCGCCTCGGCTACAAGCCGATCGCGGCGAGAGCGCCCGTTGCCGGTCCGCTGGCGAGCGCGGACGTGCTGCTCGTCGAGATGGCGGCCCCGCTCGGGGTCACCTTCGCGCAGGCGGCGCAGTTCGCCAACCCCTCAGTGGCAATCGTGTGCGCGAGCGTCACCGGCCCGCCCGCAGAGCTCGACGAGCTCGGGATCGAGCTCGCGGCACACCTGGTGAAGCCGTTCACGAGCACACAGCTCGATGTGGCGATCCGCCGGGCGCTGACCCACCGGGACAACCACCGGGACAACGGACTGCGCGCGGCCTGAGGCTCCGCCGCCAAGCCGGGGGGACCGGTCGCCAGCGACGGCGCCGCGGGCTACTTCGCCTTCTTTCCCGACTTGTGCTTCGGTTTGTGCTTAGGCTTCTTTTTCCGCTTCTTTTCTTCGGCGAGCTTGCGTTCCTTGGCTTCCTTTACAACCTTTTCCCGAGCTTCTAGTTCGATCTTTTCCCGGGCCTGCGTATCGGTCTTTTCCGCGGCTTCTTTTTCCGCTTTTTCTTTGGCTTCTCTTTCGGCCTTTGCCTGAGCTTCCTTGGCCTGCCGTTCCTTGGCTTCCTGTTCGGACCTCTGCTTCACTTCCAGTTCGGCTTTGGCCGCCCCTTCCGTTGCGCCCTTTTCGCGCCCTTCGAGTTCGCCTTTTGCGCGGCCTTCCCGTTCGCCCTTTTCGGTACCCTCTTTTTCGCCTATTGTCCGCCCTTCTTTTTCGCCTTTTTCACGACCTTCGCGTTCAATTTTTTCTTTTGCTTCCTGTTCTTCGATCTGTTTGAGCGAACGGAGCCGTGTGGCGGTGAGCGTGCCTGTCGGCTGGCTCGAACCTCCTCCGTTGTAGTACCCCGATCCCGAGAATTCGTTTGTTGCGGGATTGATCACGCCTTCCGGCATGGTGAATGACAACGGAGGGGAAGTGATGGCCACCACCATGGACAGCACGTCTTCGTTGACAGTGCCCGACACGGTCCCAGGAAAGGTACCCTCGAAGACCTGTGTACCGGAGTAGGTGCCGCCTGCTTCCTGCGTCTTGATAACGGCAATCCCCTGAAATTCGCTCGCAGCGCAAGCCGATGGCGACGACGGCGGCGGGGAGCAGGTCATGGTGTACTTCCATTCGCCACGCACGTCATAGTTCGCCGCGCTGGCCACGGCGGCGCAGGCGAGCAGAGCGACGCACACCGTCACGACGCCCAGCAGGACTCCTTGCAGCCCCCTCGCCGAAGCACGGAAGCAGCCGCCTTGATGAGGCGGCACGGTAGCGGGGGGATTCCCCCCTCTGCGATAACGCATAGCCAATCGTCCTCCTGCCGCTGTCAATCTTGCGCCGGCAGACCTCCTCCCGACGCAAAGAGCCGTTACCCATAACCCTTACGGGTCGTGACGATACCGGTCCCGTGACGTAAAGACAACCAGGTTCTTTCACTTGTGAGATAAGGTGGGTGGAGCGCGCGCCTGTGCCGGAGGCTCAGCCTAGCCCAACCCGGCCAGCTCCCGGGCGCGCTCGAGGACCGCATCGATCATCGGCGCGGTAAGCCTGCCGGTGAACGTGTTCTGCTGGCTGGGGTGAAAGCAGCCGAGCAGCGGGAACGGCGCGCCGGGGTGCTCCGCCCCGTGGCCGAAGCGCGGACGGGGCCGGGGCAGCGACCCGGTGAGCTGTGGCGGCCGAGAGTGGTGGGCCTCCACTCCATCGGGGCGTGGGTCGTGGGCCCTTGAACGGACGAGCGCCGCTCGCAGCCGCAGGGCGGCGTCCCACGCGAACGCCCCCAGGCAGAGGGCCACGCGGATGTCTCCCAGCAGGCGCAGCTCGGCCGCGCTCCACGGCAGGCACTCGTCGCGCTCGCCGCCGGTGGGTCGGTTGGCCGGCGGCGCGCAGCGCACCGCGGCGGTGAGCCACGCGTCCCGCAGGCGCAGGCCGTCGGCCCGGTGGGTTGAGGTCGGCTGGTTGGCGAAGCCCGCGCGGTACAGCGCGGCGAACAGGAAGTCCCCGGAGCGATCGCCGGTGAAGATCCGACCCGTGCGGTTGCCCCCGTGCGCCGCGGGGGCCAGCCCCAGGATCAGCACCCGCGCCGCCGGGTCGCCGAAGCCCGCCACGGGGTGGGCGGCATAGTGCTCCTGCGCGAACGCCGCGCGCCGCTCGCGCGCCACCTGCTCGCGCCACGCCACCAGCCGCGGACAGCGCCGGCAGCCTTCGATCTCCTCCGCGAGCGCCGCGAGCTCGGCGGCGTTCCCGCCCAAGGGTACTCAGCCTTTCAGCGTGGCGGACGTCCCCAACACCGCGCCGGAGGCGCTCAGCGCCTGGACCTGCACGTACGCCTCGGGCCCGGGGGTGGCGATCGCGGTCTCGAAGCCGCTGCGGGCGCCCGTGGCCACGGGCGCGAGGCTCTTGGTGGAGGGGCCTGCCAAGACCCTCCAGGAGGCGACCTCCGTGGCCCCGTTCCAGTCTCGCGTACACCGTCACCGGGCTCGAGGAGCTGCTCGCGCTCGCCGCGATCGCCGGCGCTTGCGAGGGGGTGCCCGTCCACGGGAAGCGGTAGGCACGGTAGGATTGGTCGCCGGGCGGCATCCGCGCGTCGAACAGCAGCTGGCCGGAGGAGCTGAATTCCGAGAACCACGGTTCCGCACCCCAGCCGATGAACAGGTTGCCGCTCGGGAGCGACTGCACGTTGCCCTGGCTGCCCGCTTTCAGCGCCGTCGAGGGGTGCTCGTACTCCGCCACAAGCGTCTCCGTGCCCGTCTGCGCGTCGAGCGCCACCACGATCCCGCGCGACTGCGGGTGCACCGTCGGCACCCCGCCGTTGTCGAAGACCGAGATCAGGCCGTTGGGCAGCAGGGTGGCGTCGTGCTGGAAGGCGGTCAGCGTGCCCGAGCCCATCTTGACCGTGCTGTGCCTGCCGCCCGCGCGCGTCAGCACCTGGCCCGTGTGTTCATTGAGCTGGTACAGCGCCCAGGTGTTGCGTGCGGAGATCAGCATGTCCCCGCCCGGCTCCTGGTCGAGCGAGTTCACGTGGAAGTAGTCGTACGGCCATTCCGCGCTGGAGCCGTACGGCGTGGAGTAGGATTCGCTGAGCGCCACGTGATCGAGGCTCGTCCATTCGCGCCGCACGAGCCCGGTGCGCAGGTCGAGTTCCTGGAAGTCGCTGTCGTTGACCGCCGCGTCCTGGGGCCCCCCGATGCCGGTGAGGTTGCAGTGGATCGGGTTGAACACCGTCATCAGCGCGGTGCTGTTCGAGTTGAGACGGAAGTCGTGGAGGTCTGCCCTGAGGCCGTTGCCGGCGTGGACGTGCGCGATCTGCTTGTAGGAGCTGTTGGCGATCACCTCTTCCCCTTCGCCGAACCCCTGCTTGGGGATGTGCCCCTGCCACCACGTCAGCACCGGCTGGCCTTCGTCGCTCTGCACCTGCAGGTTGGTCGCGTAGACCCCGCTGGGCAGCGGGTCGAACCACACGAGCTGGCCGGTGCCGTCGACGATCATCGGGCCGTATCCGCCCGGGCCGGAGTAGGGGGCGGTGAAGATGTCCCCCGCCGGGCTCAGCCCGGAGCCGGTCGTGACCTGGATCGAGGGCGGGTCCAGGCTCGGTGCAGAGTGGTAGTGCTGGACCTCGCCGGCGGTTCCCGCCGGCACCTTGCCCGGCGGTTCCCACGGGATCGGGTCCGGCACCGAGACCGTGAAGCGGTACGCGAACGGCTGCCAGCGCCCCTTGGCGAGCAGCTTGCCCCGCACCGTGACCGTCTCCCGCGGCTGGAAGGGGCTGGAGGGCACGAAGCTCGCCCCGTCCCCCTGGGCGTAGGGGTCCACGCGACCGGAGTGCCCACCGGTGGCCGACCCGCTCACGCTGATCTGTGCGAGCCGCGAGCGGGGGACGCCGAGCAGGCTGATCTGGGTGTGCGGCGTGGCGTCCAGGGAGTCGGGCAGCGGGGAGACCTCCAGTGTCGTGCCGGGCAGCGCGTCGCTGCTGTCGAGCGTCGCGGGCACACACCCCGGCGCCGGGGGCCCGCGAAACGCGGCCTCCTCGGAGATGATGCGCTTGCCGCCGACCGCGAGCGCGGCGCCGCTGGAGCACAGCACCAGCACCCCCCCGAACACCAGTCCGCGGCGCAGCCATCTGTGGTGGGGGTGTGCCTTGCGTGTGGCCCGGGCGGTGAGCCGGGCGGCCTTCCAGACCCGGACGGGCGTCCACGAGCCCTCTGGGTGGCCCGGCGGGCGGTGCTGCCTCCTGCTCACGATGTCCCTGACCGCCTCATTGATTCTCCAGCTCTCGTCTTCCACCAAAGTCGTAGATCCTAGCCTCAGACAACGCCGGACCCTCCGAGTTTCGCTCCCGCTCCCGCGAAGCCTTCTAGACGGGACCGCGTCTCCCGTGTTAGGCCGATGTTAAGGTCCCGCGTCCAGATGAACCGTAACGGACTAAGAACGTCTTTCAAAATAGACGGTGCGACCGGGGCGTCCCCTGGACCAAGCTGGGCGACGCGGGACGGTGAAGCCCGTGCTGGTAGCACGGGCAAGCCGGCACGTGGCGATCCAGCGCCGCGTACAGGGGCGCATCCGGGCGTGCCGGTCTTTTTGAAAGCCGTTCCAATTGTGCTGCTTGTCGCGGTCGTCGCCGGGGTGGCGGTCGCCGTCGTGCTGGGCACCGGCGCGATCGGGCCGTCCGGCTCGCACAGCTCGGCCTCGCCGGCGTGCCTGCCGGCCACGGTGGACCGCAGCGCCAAGCTGGAAGGGCTGCCCGTCGACGTCTCGCCGGCGCCGGCAACCGACACGGCGAACCCGCACACGCAGATCAGCTTCCTGGGCGCGCCTGTCACGGCGATCCACGGGGTCTCCGTCGTGGGCCGGCGCAGCGGTCCCCACGCCGGCCACCTCTACGGCTACTCGCAGGGCGACGGCGCGAGCTTCGTGCCCGACACCCCGTTCGACGCCGGCGAGCGCGTGGTCGTGCAGGCCACGATCGGCGTTGGCCGGCCCGCGACGATCAGCAGAAGCACCAAGCGGGTCGCCTTCGCCTTTCGCGTCGACACCCCCTACCCGACGGCAGCCGTCTCGGAGTTCCCCAACCCGCCGGCGGCGCCCGCCGACTACCAGAGCTTCGCCACCCTGCCCGGCGTCCAAGCCCCGGTCCTGAGCGTCACCGTGGCAGATCGCGATCCCGCGGCGGGGGACGTCCTCACGACCAACGGGCCCGGCCCGGGCCAGTACGGGCCGCTGATCTACGCGCCGCAGGGCCGGCTCGTCTGGTTCGAGCAGCTCTCGAGGGGCGAAGCGGCGGAGAACCTGAACGAGCAGACATACGAAGGGCGGCGCGACCTGACGTGGTGGAAGGGGCGCGTGCTGTCGCTCGGCTTCGGGGAGGGCGAAGACATCGTCATGAGCTCCCGCTACCAGACGGTTGCGAGGATCCCCGGGGCCAACGGTCTGCGAGCGGACCTGCACGAGTTCCAGATCGCCCCCCACGACGTCGCCTACATCACCGCGTACAACCCGATCCGCTGCGACCTCTCGCCGCTGAAGGGAGCAGCGGGCGGGGCGGTCGTCGACACGGCGATCCAGGAGATCGACATGCGGACGGGCCTCGTGCGCTGGGAATGGCACAGCCTCGACCACGTCGGCGTCTCCGAGTCCGAGACCGAAGTGCCGAGCACGACGACACCGTGGGACTGGTTTCACCTCAACTCGATCGACCCCGAGCCCGACGGGAACCTCTTCATCTCAGCGCGCAGCACGTGGGCCGGCTACCAGCTGGAAGGCGCCACCGGCAGGGTCCTCTGGCGCCTCGGCGGCCTGAAGAGCTCCTTCAAGACGGGTCCGGGCACGGAAACGGCGTGGCAGCACGACGGCCGCGTCCTCCCCGACGGGGAGGTCACCTTCTTCGACGACGGCTCGAACCCGCCGGTCCACCGCCAGTCGCGCGGCGTGCGGATCGCGCTCGACTTCAGGACCCGCGAAGCGCGCCTCGTCGCCGCCTACACCCACCCCGACCCGCCGTTGCTCGCCGCCAGCCAGGGAAACGCGCAGACGCTCGCGGACGGGAACACCGTCGTGGGCTACGGCGGAGTGCCCGCCATCAGCGAATACGCCCCAGACGGCTCGCTGGTGTTCGACGCCCACCTGCCGTTCGACATGACCTTCTACCGGGCCTTCCGCTTTCCCTGGAACGGGCGCCCGCAGAGCCCGCCGGCGGTGCTCGCCAGCCTCAACGACACCGGCGAAGAGACGATCGTGCACGCGAGCTGGAACGGCGCGACGGAAGTGGCCTCGTGGCGCGTGCTCGCAGGGAAACACCCCGAAGCGCTCGAGCCGCAGACCACGATCCCGGCGAGCGGCTTTGAAAGCTCGACGACCCTGCCCAAGAAGTACGCCCACGTGGCTGTGCAGGCGCTCGACGCAGCCGGCCGCGTGCTCGGCACCTCGCGGACGGTGCCGGTGATCAGCTTCGCCGCCTCGCTCCCGAGCCCCGGGCGGTCGGGGTGAGCCAGCGGTTCAGTAAGCCGGGTGGGTCGAGTGCTTGTGCGGAGCCGTCGTGGTCGGGCTGCTCGTCGATGAGCTCCCCCCTTTGCCGCCGCACCCCGCCACTGCGACAGTGGCGGCCAGCATGGCCACTAGCGTTAGCATGGCGGTCAGTGGCGGTTTTCTCATCGGCCGGGCTCCAATCGTCGCTCGAGGACTCGCGCGCTCACCCTACCAGGCGTTTTCAGCGCCGGTCGCATTCGTGAGCGTCGAGGCACCAGCGAGCCCGGGGGCGGTTGAGTCCCCTCCGGTCGAGGGCGGGCGGGGCTCGCGCCTGGGGTGGCTGCTGGTCGTCTGCTGCGTGGCCCAGTTCATGGTCATCCTCGACCTGAGCATCGTCAATGTCGCGCTGCCGTCGATCCAGTTGAACCTCGGCTTCTCGGCGCCCGAACTGCAGTGGATCGTCGACGCGTACGCGATCACGTTCGCCGGCTTCCTGATGCTCGGCGGCCGCGCGGCCGATCACTTCGGGCAGCGCCGGACGTTCGTCGCGGCGCTCGTCCTGTTCGGGCTCGCCTCGCTGGCCGGCGGTGCCGCACAGGGCCGAGAGATGCTGATCGTCGCTCGCGCCGCGCAGGGCCTCGGCGGCGCCCTGATGGCGGCGTGCTCGCTGGCGATCATCACCGCGTCGTTTGCGCCGGGCCCGCAGCTCAACCGCGCGATCGGCGCGTGGGCCGCGATGAACGGGCTCGGCGGCGCCGCCGGAGTGCTGCTCGGGGGGATCATCACCGAATTCCTCAGCTGGCGTTGGGTGCTGCTGATCAACCCCCCGATCGCGATCGCCGCTGCGCTGGTGGCGTACGCGGTCGTGAGCGAGCGCCGTCGAGGATCAGGATCCCACCCGGGGCGGGTGGGACCCGGATCCTTCGACGTCGCCGGTGCGCTGACGTTGACGGTCGGCCAGATGGTGCTGGTGTTCGGGGTCGTGGAAGCGGGCCTCAAGGGCTGGGACACGCTCGCCGCGCTTGGCCCGGTCATCGGCGGCGTGGCCCTGCTCGCGGTGTTCGGCGTGATCGAGACGCGGCTGGCCTCCGAACCGCTGATCCCCTTCAAGGAGCTGACCAAGCCGCTGCGGATCGCCAACAACATCGTGCTGCTGTTCAGCGCCTCGCTGTTCCCGATGTGGTTCGTGAGCTCGCTCTACCTGCAGCAGGTGCTGGGCCTCTCGCCGCTGCACACCGGCCTGGTGTTCCTGCCGATGACGTTGACGATCGTGCTGGTCGCCTCGCGCACCGGCAGGCTCGTGAGCAGCTTCGGGGTCCGTCCGGTGCTCGGTGGCGGCCTCGTCATGCTGACGGCCGGGATGCTGCTGCTCGCCAAAGTCGGCTCCAGCGGCAGCCCGATCGTGTACATCATGCTCCCCGGGCTGCTGACGGCGGCGGGGATCGCGATGGCGATCGTCCCCTCGACGATCGCCGCCACCCAGGGCGCCAAGGAGGGGCAGGCCGGGCTCGCGTCCGGTCTCGTCAACACCTCGCGCCAGATCGGCGGCGGGCTCGGGCTGGCGGTCCTGGTCACGCTCGCAACCCAGCGCTCGAGCCACTTGATCGGCACCGGTCAGCAGGTGCCGCAGGCGCTGACCGACGGCTTCCGGCTCGCCTACCTGATCGGTGGCGGCCTGGCCGCGGCGGCGGCGCTCGTCACGTTCACCGCGCTGCCCGCCCCCGCCGGCGCGCTCAGGGGAGCGGCGCGCCGCCTGGCGGTGGCGATCGGCGTCGTCGTCGTGGGCTTCGTCGCGATCGACACGGCGTTCGCGGGCTCGCACGGCGCACCGGTCGGGGCGTACACGACCCGCGGCGCCTACAGCTTCGTCACCGAGCCGACGCTGCACCCGCCCGTGCTCCACAGCGACAGCCCCACCCTCACGAGCAAGCTGGCGGGCGGCTACATCCTCACCGCCAACTTCTACAACCTCAACTACCCCCCCCTGGTCGGCCAGAGCGGGCCGCTGATCCTCGACAGCGGCCTGCAGCCGGTCTGGTTCCAGCCGGTGCCCGAAAAGCTCGTCGCCTCCAACCTGAGCCTGCAGACCTACGCAGGCAGGCCGGCGCTCGCCTGGTGGCAGGGCGTCGTCACGAACACCGGCTCGACCGAGCGCGGCGAAGACGTCGTCGTCAACCAGCACTACCAGACGGTCGCGCGGCTGCGGGGCGCAGACGGTTGGGTCCTCACCCTGCACGAGCTGCTGATCAGCGGCGAAGACGCGTGGGTGACCGCGAACAGGAACACCGCCAAGAACCTCTCCAGCTACGGCGGCGCCTACAACGGGGCGCTGATCGACTCGGCGGTCCAGGAGTACGACCTCAAGACCGGCAGGCTGCTGCGCAGCTGGGACGCGCTCGACCACATCCCGCTGGGCGAGTCGTACGCCAGCGTGCCCACAAACGGGTTTCCCTGGGACGCCTACCACGTCAACTCGATCGACCTGAGCGGCGACGGAACGTTCCTCGTCTCGATGCGCAACACGTGGGCCGCCTACCTGGTCGACGCCGACACCGGCAGGATCGAGTGGACGCTCGGCGGCAGGCGCTCGAGCTTCGAGTTCGGCCCGGGCGCCGCCTTCCAGTGGCAGCACGACGTCAAGCGGCAGTCCAGCTCCACGGTCAGCATGTTCGACGACCACTGCTGCCAGCTCACCGGCGGCGGCACCTCAGTCCCGGCGACCGGGCCCTCTCGCGGGCTCGTGCTCGAGCTCGACCAGAGCACGCACACGGCGACACTCGTGGCTCAGTACCACGGCGGCAACCAGTTCGAAACCGAATACATGGGGGACACCGAGCCGCTGGCAGGCGGCAACACGTTCGTCGGCTGGGGCTCGGAACCCTACTTCTCGGAGTACAGCCCCTCCGGCCAGCGACTCCTGGAGGCGAACTTCCCAGGCTCTGACCTGAGCTACCGCGAGACGCTCGAGCCGTGGGTCGGCGAGCCGCTCTACCCGCCGGTGGGCGCCGCCCGCCAGACGGGCGGCCGTACCACGGTGTACGCGAGCTGGAACGGCGCCACCCGGGTCACCTCCTGGCGGGTCCTGGCCGGCGCCGGCGCCGGTAGGATGACCGCCGTGGCAACCAGCGCCAAGTCCGGGTTCGAGACGGCGATTCCCGTGCCGCAGGGCTACGAGAGCTTCGAGGTGCAGGCGCTCGCGGCCAACGGTCGGGTGCTCGGAGCCTCCCGTCCGTTCACGTCGGAGCACGGGCGTTGAGAGGCGCGACCCTCGTGCTCACCGCCGCGCTGCTCGCGGTGGCGCTCTCCTCCTGCGGGGGCTCCACCTCCTCCGCCTCCGTGGCCTTCAGCGACAGCGCCGACGTGGCGGCCGCGGCCGCCAACGCGGTCACCGTCTCGCCGCTGCCCGGCACCCCCGACGCCTCCCCGGCCACCCAGGTCAGCTTCCTCGGCGGGGCGGGCACGCAGGTCGCGGGCGTGCGTGTCGTCGGGTCGCGCAGCGGAGTGCACAGCGGTCGTCTGCAGGCCTACTCCACCGGCACCGGTGAGAGCTTCCTGTCGGCCAAGCCGTTCGTGCCCGGGGAGCGCGTGAGCGTCCACGCGATGGTGGGGACAGGCGGGGGGGCTCCGACGCAGGCGGTCGCCACCACCTTCACTATCGCCCACCAGGCCGCCGTCAGCCAGGAAGTGTTCCCCACCAACCCCGGGGACCCACACGCCGCGCAGCACTACCTCTCTGCCCCCAGACTCACCCCCTCCACGGTCACCGTCACCACGCCGGCGAAGGCCGGCGCCGCGAGCGGCGACCTGTTCCTCGCCCCCTACCAGGGCGTAGGGGCTCCGGGGCCGATGATCGCCGAACAGGACGGCGCGCTCGTGTGGTTTCACCCGCTGCCCGCGGGCGAGTCCGCGACCAACTTCCAGGTGCAGAGCTACGAAGGCCAGCCCGCGCTGACGTGGTGGCAGGGCCGCATCATCCGCGTCGGCTTCGGCGAGGGCGAAGACGTGATCTACAACACCTCCTACCACCAGGTCGCCACGGTGCGCGCCGGCAACGGCTACCGCGCCGACCTGCACGAGATCCTGCTCACCCCCCAGGGCACCGCGTGGATCGACGCGTTCGACCCGGTCCACCTGAGCCTCGCCTCCGTGCACGGCGACCCCCACGGGATCCTGCTGGACTCCGTGATCGAGGAGCTCGACGTCAAGACCGGCCTGGTGATGTGGGAGTGGCACGCGCTCGGGCACATCCCCCTGCAGGACTCCCTCAACCACGTCTCCGGGGGGGAATACCCCTGGGACTACGTGCACGTCAACTCGATCTCGCCGGGGGCCTCCGGCGACGTGCTGCTCTCCTCGCGCAACACGTGGACGCTGTACGACGTGAACGTGCACACCGGCGGCTACAACTGGGTGCTCGGCGACGGTGGACACTCCAGCTTCAAGCTCGGACCCGGTGTGCGCTTCTACTGGCAGCACGACGCCGAGCTCCAGCCCGGCGGGCTGATCTCGCTGTTCAACAACGCCTCCGACCCGCCCAAGCAGCGGGAATCCAGCGGCCTGCTGCTGCGCCCCGACTTCTCCTCACACACCGTCACGCTGGTCAAACGCTTCACCAACCCCTCCCACATCCCTCTGCTCGCCTCCAGCCAGGGCAACACACTGGGCCTGCCCGGCGGCGACTGGCTGCTCGGCTACGGGGGGCTGCCCAACTTCACCGAGTTCGACGCCTCCGGCCACGTGCTGCTCGACGGTACGCTCGGCAAGAACGTGCAGGACTTCCGCACCTACCTCTCGCCGTGGAGCGCCCAGCCCACGACCGCGCCCGCGATCGCCGTGCAGGCAGGGACGAGCGGGGCCGGGACGGCGACCGTGGAGGCGAGCTGGAACGGCGCCACCGCCGTCGCCTCCTGGCAGGTGCTCGCCGGCGCCTCGGCCGAAAGCCTCGCGCCGCTCACCACCGCGCCCCGCCAGGGCTTCGAGACGGCGATCCACGTGAGCACCACCGAGCCCGACCTCGCCGTGCGCGCGCTCTCGGCCTCCGGGCAGACGCTCGGGACCTCCGCTGCGCAGCCCGTCCCATGAGGAGATAGCTATGAAGCTGATCGGCGCAGGTCTGCCCCGCACGGGCACTCTCACCCAGAAGATCGCCCTCGAAATGTTGGGGCTTGGCCCTACCTACCACATGGTCGAGGTGTTCGCCGACCCCGACCGGATTGGATTGTGGGAACAGGCGCTGGACGGTAAGCCGCGGTGGGCGAAGATCTTCGCCGGCTACGACTCCACCGTCGACTTGCCCGGCTGCTACTTCTGGGAGGAGCTGATCGGCGTCTACCCCAACGCGAGGGTGCTGCTCAGCGTGCGCGACCCCGAGCAGTGGGAGCGCTCTGTGCGCCAGACCGTGTGGGCCATGCGCAACAGCGATTCCGTCGTCTGCCTGCTCTCCGACGCCCAAGCCCACGTCAACCCCCGCTGGCAGGCGTTCCTGAAGATGACCGACCGCCTCGCCTGGACCGAGCGCGGCATCTTCGCCTCGGGCCACGAGACGCCCGCGCAGCTGATCGAGGGGATGGAGCGCCACAACGAGGCCGTCCGGCGTGTCGTTCCGCCCGGGCGACTGCTCGTGTGGAATGTCACCGAAGGGTGGGAGCCGCTCTGCGAGTTCCTTGGGATCCCCGTCCCCGATGCGCCCTTCCCGCACGTCAACGAGGGCGAGGAGTTCGTCAACCGCGTCGTCGACTCCTCGCTTCAGGTTCTGCAGGAGTGGCGCGCCCAGCAGGAGTCCGAGGTGGCGGTGGACCACTGAAGGGCCGCGCCCCGCGCGGACCCGGCGGGGGGTGCATCTGCTGTTCGCCCGCCCCGAACGGGGTCAGCGGCCCGCGTTCGCTTTCCACGCGGCGCAGCCTCGCGGCCGTCGCGAGGCGCGCGGCTCTGGTGGCCGTCAACAGGTAGTCCTGGAAGCCGAGCCCCTGCGCCTCCTCCAGGTGGCGCGGAAGCGGGCCGCGCAGCTCCTCGCGCAGCGCCCGCTTCGTCGCTCGCTGCAGGGACGCCTCCAGGCGGCTGGCGCCCGAGCGCCGAGCGGCTGCGACGTTGTGCAGCTCCATGCGGCCCGCGGGCGTGCGGTAGTCGTAGAGCTCGCGCTCCTGCCCTTCCCGCAGGGGCACGATCCCGTTTTCGCCCCAGTTGGAGTACGTCGCGTACTTCGCGGCGGCCGTGCGCAGCGCCACCACGTGCAGCGGCGCGTTCGCCGCGTACAGTTCGGTCGCGAACTCCGTGACGATCTCGTCGGTCGCGTGCAGCACGTACGGGCGCCCCCGCGCGCGGTGGTTGGCGAGGATCGCGGTGAGGTCCGCCCGGTGGGCGAGGTGCGCGTAGCGCCGCTCCCGCCGCCACGCGTTCGACCCGCTCGCGACGCTCAGCAGCAGCGGCGCCACGTCCACGCTGGAGGTCAACTGCGTGCGCGGGCGGCTCGTCGCGGTGCTCAGCGCGCCGCGCGGGTCCTTCACGATCAGCGGCACCCTGACCGCCTCCTCGTAGGCCCCCCCGCCCTTGCCGCGCAGGCCGTGCGAGGCGCCGTACTCGCCGTGGTCGGAGGTGAACACCACGATCGTGTTCGCCGCCACTTCCGGGCGGCTTTCCAGCGTGCGCAGCACCCGGCCCACGTGCGCGTCCACGGTGCGCTGCAGCTTCACGTACAGGTCGAAGAACGGCGTCCACGCTTCGGTCACGTCGGGTCCCGTGAACGGCACCGGGCCAAACGAGTTCGCCGCCGTCAGCTGCAGCGAGAGCTGCAGCAGGGGCTTGTTGTGGGCTTCCAGCATTTCCGGCGTCTCGTAGTTCGGGGGCAGCCCCCGCACCAGCGCCGGCGCGCTCGCCTCCGCCGGGACGCGGGCGGTCCACTTGTGCCACCACGCGATGTCGTGCGGGTTCACGAACGACACGGTCGTGCACCACGGTTCGGGCGAGTCGCCGCTTTCGGCGAACCACTCCTCGAACTGGTCGGCGACCTGCGGGTCCGCGCGCCAGCCCTGCCCGGGGCCCCCGTCCGGCGAGGGGTAGGTGCCGCCCGAGAACCCGTACGGCTCGAGCGACCCCGCGTCCAGCGGCAGTCTCCAGTGGTTGTCGCCGTGCGTCAGGTGCCACTTGCCGAACCACCACGTGCCGTAGCCGTGCTCGCGCAGCATCGTCCCCCACGTCGGGAAGCCCGGGTCCAGCGTGCTGCCGCCCGTGATCATGCACCCCGTCTGGTGCGTGTACAGGCCGGTCAGCAGCGTCGCGCGCGCCGGCGTGCAGTCGTTGGAGGCCGTGTAGTGGCGCTCGAAGGAGACCCCTTCGCTGCGCAGGCGCGAGATGTTGGGCAGCATCCGCGCCAGCGTCGGCGAGGCGGTGAACCACTGCGGCGCGCGTAGCTGGTCCACCACGATCACGAGGATGTTGGGCCCGGAGGCTCCCGTTCCGCCGGTCCGCCGGGGCGGTGGAGACGCCTGCTGCGCGGTGGCCCCCGACGGTTGCGTC
Organism: uncultured Solirubrobacterales bacterium; assembly: GCA_963842005.1. Taxonomy (GTDB): domain Bacteria; phylum Actinomycetota; class Thermoleophilia; order Solirubrobacterales; family Solirubrobacteraceae; genus Palsa-744. Next base: position 147,873 of record CAWJEV010000003.1, read on the forward strand.
GCCTGGGAGGGAGTCCGCCTGCGCGCGGAATGCGCCGGCGCGGCCGGCTCCTCGACCTCTTTCGCGATTGCCGCGATCGCGGCGCCCCCGCCCAGTAGCGCCCCGCCGGCCAGCAGTCCGCCCTTCACGAACGTGCGCCTGTCAATCTTTCGGTCGGCCATCGCCTGCCAAGGTACGTCACCGCGCCCTTTGTTCGGGCAAAGGTCTGGTTAAGATCAAAAAACAGGCGTCTCCGTGTAGTCGCCGCCAAGAGGGTGGCGCAGCCCGGCCGAAGGCCGGGCAAGCTGGGCCCCTCGCTTTTCAATCAAAAAACGGGCGTCTCCGTGTAGTCGCCGCCAAGAGGGTGGCGCAGCCCGGCCGAAGGCCGGGCAAGCTGGGCCCCTCGCTTTTCAATCAAAAAACGGGCGTCTCCGTGTAGTCGCCGAAAACCTGCTGCAGGGACTCGACGATCTCGCCCTCCGAGGCGCACGCGCGGGCACAGTGCAGCAGCGGCTCCATCAGGTTGCGATCGGGCTGCGCCGCTGACTCGCGCAGCGTGGCGAGGGTGCGCTCCACCTCGGCGCCGTCGCGGCGGGCGCGGGCGGCCTGCAGGCGGCCGAGCTGCTTGCGTTCGAGAGCCGGGTCGATGCGCAGGATCGGCAACGGCTGCTCGTCCTCGAGCACGTGGCTGTTGACCCCCACCACGATCCGCTCGCCGGCGTCGATCTCCCGCTGCAGCTCGAAGGCCGCGTCGGCGATCTCGCGCTGGGGGTAGTTGCGCTTGACCGCCTCCACCATCCCCCCGAGCTCCTCGATCTTGGCGAAGTACTCGTAGCAGCGCGCCTCCATCCGGTCGGTCATCGCCTCCACGAACCAGCTGCCCCCCAGCGGGTCCGCAGTGCTCGCCACACCCGTCTCGTGCGCGATCACCTGCTGGGTGCGCAGCGCGATCTGCACCGCCTCCTCGGTCGGCAGCGCGAGCGCCTCGTCGTAGCTGTTGGTGTGCAGCGACTGGGCACCCCCCAGCACCGCCGCGAGCGCCTCCACCGCGGTGCGCACAATGTTGTTCAGCGGCTGCTGGGCGGTCAGGCTGACGCCCGCTGTCTGCGCGTGGAAGCGCATCAGCCACGAGCGCGGGTTCTTCGCGCCGAACGTCTCGCGCATCTCCCGCGCCCAGATGCGCCGTGCCGCGCGGTACTTGGCGACCTCCTCGAAGAGGTCGATCTGCGCGTTGAAGAAGAACGACAGCCGCGGCGCGAACTCGTCGACGTCGAGGCCCCGCTGCACCGCCTGGCGCACGTAGGTGAGGCCGTCCGCGAGCGTGAACGCGAGCTCCTGCTGCGCGGTCGCCCCCGCCTCGCGGATGTGGTAGCCGGAGATCGAGATCGGGTGCCAGCGCGGCATGTGGCGCGTGCACCACTCGATCATGTCCCCGCACAGGCGCATCGCGGGGTCGATTGGAAAGCACCACTCCTTCTGCGCGATGTACTCCTTGAGGATGTCCGCCTGGATCGTGCCCGACAGCCGCTCCGGTGCAACCGGCCCCGAGGGGTGCTCCTCGCCCGACTCCGCCGCGGCCACATAGAACGCCAGCACGATCGCCGCCGGCGCGTTGATCGTCATCGACACCGACACCTCCCCGAGGTCGATCCCCCCAAACAGCGTGCGCATGTCCTCGACGGTGTCCACCGCCACCCCCTCGCGCCCCACCTCCCCGAGGCTGCGCGTGTCGTCGGAGTCGTGGCCCATCAGCGACGGCATGTCGAACGCGGTGGAGAGCCCCGTCTGCCCGTGCTCCAGCAGATAGTGGAAGCGCTCATTGGTCTCCTCGCTCGTCCCGAACCCCGCGAACTGGCGCATCGTCCACAGCCTTCCGCGGTACATCGAGCTGTACACCCCCCGCGTGAACGGGTACTCCCCCGGGCGGCCGACCGGATCGTCAGGGCCGCCGGGTGGGCGAGCTCCTATTCCTATATCCGCCTCGGTATACAGCTCCGCGATCGGTTCCCCCGATAGCGTGCGGGGCTCCGCCACCGGCCCCCCCGATAGCGCGCGGGGCTCGGCCGTATCCGCCTCTGGTGGGGAGGTAGCGCTTTTCACGATGACCGCAAGATACCGATCCCCTCTGGGAGCCCTCCTCGGGGCAACCGCGCTCGCGCTCTGCGGCTGCGGCTCGACGCCGACCGGGAGTCCCTCGACGCTCCCCGGGGCGCTGCCCCATCTGACCCGGGCGACGTTGATCCTCGACTTCACGCCAAATGCGGTGCACGCCGGGATATATCGCGCGCTGGCTGTGGGGTACTACCGGCGGGAGAACATCGATCTGCAGGTCGTCCAGCCGAGCGCCACCGTCGAACCGCTCAGTCTTGTGGACGCCGGCCGCGCGCAGTTCGGGCTCGCGGACGGCAGCGACGTCGCCGCGGAGATCGACGGCGGCGGCCACGATCTGGCGGTGATGGCGATCGTGCAGCGCCCCGTCGGGGGGCTGATCGCGCTCGCCTCCGAGCATCTGCACTCCCCCGCACAGTTGCAGGGCCGCGCCGTCGGGATCACCGGCGTGCCATCCGACCGGGCGGTCTTGGATACCGAGGTGCGCCACGCGGGCGGGAACCCCGCCAGGGTCCACGTCGTGACCGTCGGCTTCAACGGCGCCCAGGCGCTTGGCGCGGGCCGCCTCGCCGCGTTCACCGGCTTCGTGCCCGACGACGGCGTGGGGCTCGAAGTGGAAGGGCATCCGATCACCCCCTTCTGGCTCGATCGCAACGGCGGGCCCGCATACCCCGGCCTCGTGGCCTTCACCACGCGCCGGCTCGCCGCCTCCGACCCCGCGCTCGTGCGCGACTTCCTCGCCGCCACCGTCCACGGCTACGAAGACACCCTCCGCGACCCCGCGCGCTCGCTCGCGGACCTGCTGCACCTGAACCCGTCGCTACCCCGCGCGCTCACCGCCGCCTCGCTGCGCGCCTACCTGCCCCTGTTCGCCGCCCCCGGCGTGCCGGCCGATCGCCGATCGGTCGGGACGATCCAGCCCGCCCACGTCGCGGAACTGTCGAATTGGATGCTCGCCAACCATCTGATCGCGGCGCCGGTCCCCTTCGCGCGCTACGGCAGCGACGCGTTCCTGCCCGGCGCCCACGCCGAATAAGCGCCTCCTCGTCGTCGCCCCGCCAGGCCCGGTGAAAGTCCGACTCCAGGGGCTTACATAGGCTGGGCATTTTTCGCTATGTGGTATTTTTACTTGTCCTTGATAAGGACGTACATAGATGTATAATGGCAAGTGCGATGCGTGGCAAGGGAATGCGGCGCCGCGGGGATTGGCAGGGAGAGGAGCGGGGCAGAGGGTTTGACTCGAGGGCCCGGGGCCGGGAGGCCGCGATGCGGCTGCCTTTGAGGGCTCGGCGCGGGAGGCCGCGATGCGGCTGCTCGTGACCGGCGCAAGCGGCCTGGTCGGCTCCAACCTCGCCGCCGCCGCGGCGCAGCAGAGCTGGAACGTGCTCGGCACCTGGCGCGAGACGCCCGTGAGCGTGCTCGGGGCGCGCACCGCCCCACTCGACGTGACCGACCGCCACGCCTGCGTCGCGCTCGCCGAAGAGCTCGAGCCCGACGTGGTCGTGCACGCCGCCGCGGAGAGCTCCCCGGGGCGCCTGGAGCGCGAACCCCGCCTGGCTGAGCTAAGCGTGCTCGGAGCCGAGAACACGCTCGCCGCCGCGCGCGCCGTGCGCGCCCGCTACGTGCTCGTCTCCTGCGACCTCGTCTTCAGCGGGATGCGGCCCTCGGGGGAGTGCTGGGACGAGGAGGACCCCGCCGAGCCGGCCGGCGCGCTCGGGCGCTCGCTGCTCGCCTGCGAGCGCCTCGCCCAGCGCTACCAGGGCAGCTGGCTGATCACCCGCCCCGCCGACGTGTACGGGCTCAACTTCTCGATCCCCGCCGCCGCCTCATACGGCAGCGGGAACGGTACGGCTTACGCCGCGCGCGAGCGCCACGTGTGGGAGCGCTCCGGCCTGCCCCTGCGGTGGGTTGCGTGGCTGCGCGCCGGACGGCCCCTTGCGGCGCCCCCGGGCATCCGCCGCTCGCCCACCTACGCGTGGGACTACGCCCAGCGCGTCTGCGAGCTGATCGCGCAGGAATGCGAGGGCGTCTACAACACCGCGGGTCCCACGGTCCTCGGCCGGCTCGCGCACCTGCGCCTGCTCGCGCGCGCGTTCGAGTGCGACCTGCAGCTCGTCAGCGAGGGCTCCCCCGCGGCCTTCCTGCGCGCCTGCGGCGAGCCGCCTGACGTGGCGCTCCCGGCCAACACCGCGCTCTGCGACCACCGGGCGAGCTTCGTGCTCGGCCGCCCCGCGACCGACCCCTTCACCGGGCACCGCCTCATGCGCCGCGAGCTCGAGCGGCTGCTCGGGTGGCTCCCCCCGAGGGACCGGGGCCGGCTCGCCCCGCTCTCTCCAGGTCTTCCGTCCCACGCGAGTGCCGGCGAGCCGGCGGGCCGGCCGGGCGGGCCTCCCAACGGTGGTGGGCACGACACCCCTCCCGCGGTGCCCGACCCGGCGCGGAGCACACTAGGCTGAGACCGTGTACGGAACGCTCGAGGACACCGCGCTGCTGCAGGGCGAGTTTGCGCGCGTGGTGGGCCCCGAGCACGTCGTGGCGCCGCCTGCCGACGGGAGGCTCTCGCCGTACGACCACGACGCCACCCGCAGCCGCGGCCTGCACGGCCGCGCCGACCTCGTCGTGCGCCCCGGCTCCACCGCCGAGGTGGCCGCCGTGGTGGCGCTCTGCTACGAGCGCGACGTCCCCCTGGTCCCGCGCGGGGGCGGCACGGGCCTCGCGGGTGGAGCGGTGCCGCTCGGCGGCGGGGTGGTGTGTTCGCTGGAGCGCCTGCGCGCGGTCCGCGAACTGGAGCCCGCGCTGTGGCGCATCCACCCCGAGGCCGGCGTGCCCACCCGCCACGTGCAGCGCCTCGCGCGCGAGAACGGGCTCTGCTTCCCGCCCGACCCCGGCGCCGCCGAGCAGTCGCAGATCGGCGGCAACGTCGCCACCAACGCCGGCGGGCCGCACGCCTTCAAGTACGGGGTCACCGGCAACTGGGTCACCGGCCTGGAGGCCGTGATCCCGCCCGGCGAGGTGCTCACGCTCGGGGGGCCCTACCGCAAGGACGTCGCCGGGTACGACCTCAAGAGCCTGCTCGTCGGCTCCGAGGGCACGCTCGGGGTGATCACCGCGGTGCGCCTGCGGCTCGTCCCCGCCCCCGCCGCCGCGCTGCCGCTGCTCTCCTTCCACGCCACCCGCGCGGAGGGCTGCGCCGCGATCCTCGAGGTGCTCGGCGCCGGGGTGGTGCCCGCCGCGCTCGACTTCCTCGACGGGGACGCGCTGCGGATGGCCGCCGGCGCCTACCCGGGGGCGCTGCCGCTGCACGCCGAGTTCGCGCTGCTCGCCGAGGTCGACGGCACGGTCGAAGAGGCCCGCGCAGCGCACGTCGAGCTCGCCGCCGCGCTCGGCGCCCACGCGATCGACCTGCGCCGCCCCGACCGCGAGGCGCTGTGGCTGTGGCGCGACCGCGTCCCCGGCGCGGTCACCGCGATGCGCGGCGGGAAGGTCTCCGAGGACGTCGTCGTCCCCGTGGAGCGCCTCGCCGAGGCGCTCGAGCGCTTCGCGGAGCTCGCCGCCCGCCACGGACTGCGCTCCTGCGCGTGGGGCCACGGCGCCGACGGCAACGTACACGCCAACCTGCTGCTCGACCCCCACGACGAGGCGGAGCTCGCCGCCGCCGCGGAGGCCACCGACGAGCTGTTCGCGCTCGCCGTCGAGCTCGGCGGCTCGATCTCCGGGGAGCACGGCGTCGGCTGGCTCAAGCGCGGGCAGCTCGCGCGCCAGTGGCCCGACGGCGCGCTGCGCCTGCACGAAGAGGTCAAGCGCGCGTTCGACCCCAAGGGCCTGCTGAACCCCGGGAAGAAGATCGCCCGGTTGCCGGCTGCAGCTGCGTCTCCGTTGCTTGGCTAGCACCTCGCGACCGGCCCGCTCGAGCTGCGCGGGGCCTGCACCCGGACCGCGGTGCCGCGACGCCGGTTAGGCGTCCATCCCATTCTGGCAAGCGGTCTTTCCGCCCGGCGCGCTAGTCTGCGCGCCTGCTTGGAATCCAACCCGAAAGGAAGCACAGATGAACAAGACACAGCTCGTCGATGCGCTCTCCACCGACAGCGGCCTCTCCAAAGCCGACTCCTCGCGCGCGCTCGAGTCGTTCGTGGCCACCGTCGGCAAGGCGCTGAAGAAAGGCGACGAGGTCGTGATCACCGGCTTCGGCAAGTTCTCGGTGGTCAAACGGGCCGCGCGCCAGGGCGTCAACCCGCGTACCGGGGAGAAAGTCAAAATCAAGGCCTCCAAGGCCCCCAAGTTCACCCCCGGAGCCGGCCTCAAGCACATCGTCCACCCCAAGAAATAGACCCGCGCCGCCGGTCGGGCGCGGGCGCTGCGCCTGCACAGCTTCACAACCACAGGAGGAGTCGAGGGATGCGACCCTCGCCGCGCGCGCCCCGGGGCGCGCGCGTGGTAGCGTCGCGCCATGCCCCGCGTCGACGAGCTCGAGCCTGCCCACGCTCGACTACACCGACCCCGCGCTGCGCGGGGAGCGCTTCCACGCGGCGATGCGCGAGCTGCGCGAGCACGGCTGGCTCGCCGCGGGGCCCTACGGGTACGCCGTGCTCGACCGCGAGTCAGCCGAGTTCTTCCTGCGCACCCGTTCGGCCGTCTTCCCCGGCATGACCATCGCGGAGATCTTCGACGTCCGCGAGGGCCCCCTCTACGAGGAGATGCGCCGCAACATCCTCCACCTCAACGGCCCCGACCACGCGCGCCTGCGCAGCCTCGTCAACCCGTCCCTCGCGCCGCGCGCGGTCGAGCGCTACCGACCCGTCATGCGCGGGATTTTGGAGGATTTGTTTGCGTTGTCGAGCGCAGGACACTGCGAGTTCGTCAACGACTTCGCGAAGCCCTACCCCTCGCAGGCGATCGCATACGTGATGGGGGCGCCGTCCGAGGACGCCCCGCGCCTGCACCACTGGTCCAACTGGATCCAGCGCCAGTTCGACGCGATCTCGATGGTCGAGCAGAAACCCGCGATCGAACAGGCCGTCGCCGAGTTCTACGAGTACGCCTGGGCGCTCGTGCGCGCGCGCCGCGCCAGCCCCGGCGACGACCTCATCTCGCTGCTGATCGCCGCCGAAGAGGAGGGCGACCGGCTCTCCGACGTCGAGTGCGTCAACCTCGTGCTGAACGTCCTGATCGGCGGCGTGGACACCACCCAGAGCCAGCTCGCCCACGCCGTCCGCCTGCTGGCCGAACACCCCGACCAGTGGGCGCTGCTTTCCGAGCGCCCCGAACTGGTCCCGCAGGCCGTCGAGGAGGCCTTGCGCTTCGAGCCGATCACCCCCTTCACCGCGCGCATCGTCGTCGACGAGCTCACCTTCCGCGACGTTCTCTTCCCCGCCGGCACGATCGTGATGGTCTGCGCGTTCACCGGCAACCGCGACCTGCCCGAGGGGGCCGGGGAGCCGGACCTCTTCGACATCACCGTCGATCGCGGCCGCGCGCGGGCCCTCACCTTCGGGGCCGGCATCCACAACTGCCTCGGCGCCAACCTCGCCCGCGTCGAGCTCCAGGAGGCGCTCGCCTTCCTCGCCCCGCGCCTGCCCGGCCTGCGTCTCGACGGCGATCCTATATTCGAGGGCATCACCGGCATCTACGGGCTTGCCGAGCTGCCTTTGCGATGGTCCTGCGTGGACTGAAGGGTTCCCTCGTCGTGGGCCTCGCGCTCGCGGTCTTTGCGGCTGCTGCGCACGCCGGGGAGTACCACGTGTACTCGTGTCGCACGCCCGCCGGGCTCGTCGCGCCCACGGATGGGTGGAGCTCGCCGGAACACTCCCCCGTCGATCCCACCTCAAATACCTGCGAAACGGGGGGCGGGCTCATTGCGGCGGTGGATGCTGGCGATGAACATGCTCCTGACTCCATAACCGACAAAGCGACGTGGGCGTTTGAAGCCCCACCGGGCGAGATAATCGCGGACGCCACCTTGTCGCGTGCCGGAGAAGTACCAGGCGGGGGAACCCACCAGGCTACTTATCTCTTTTGGCTATCGGGCGTTGCCGCACTAGGTCAAGCTGCACGCTCTTTTGGCGTATGTGCAGCAAGTGAAGGTTGTACAAAAGAAGGCGATCTTGGCAATCCGGCGGCGCCAGAAAATCTCATTATGGCTCCGAGTACCGCACTGAATAGCCGGTACCTCTCGTTGAGTGCCTACTGCGGATCCTCCTTTGGAACGGAAACGCTGTGCCCCGACGAAAGCGGCAAAATCACCTACGACGCCATAGTCGAGCTCTTCGCCGCAGACATAGTCCTCTCCCAGTCCACACCACCGACCGTCTCCGCCGTCAGCGGGGGCCTCGCCGAAGACCCTTCCGTGCAGGGCACCACCGACGTGGCCTTTCACGCCGCCGACTCCGGCTCCGGGGTCTACGAAGCGCTCATCCTCGTGGACGGGCACCTGGTCAGCCACACCATTCTGAACGAAAACGGGGGACGCTGCCGCAACGTGGGCGGGACCACCGACGGGCTGCCCGCATTCCTCTATACCCAGCCCTGCCCCGCCACGGTGAGCGCGGACGTACCGTTCGACACCACGGGGCTCTCCAACGGCGTCCACCACCTGGTGGTCACCGTCACCGACGCCGCCGGCAACGCGGCCACAGTGCTCGAACGCGAGATCACGGTCGCCAACCCACTGCCGCCCGGAGGACCGCCCCCCGGCCACCCGCCGGCGACCCCCGAAGCCTGCGCGAGCATGAGCGCCGCCGGCGCCGCCCGCGTGACGCTCACCGCGGGCTGGAGCTCCCCCGCGAGCGCACGTCTGCGGGGCGCACGCCTGCGAGGCCCACGCCTGCGAGGCCATTACGGCGCAGCGCACCTGATCGAGGGGCGGCTCACCGGCCCCACGGGCACCCCGCTCGCGAACGCGCCCCTGGAAGTGTGCGAGCTCCCCGACTTCACCGGCGCCCACGCCCGCCTGCTCGCCACCCCCCACACCGCCGCGAACGGCGACTGGAGCCTCGCGCTGCCCCGAGACCTGCCCTCCTGCACTCTGCGCCTCGACTACCGCGCCGCCCCGCTCGACGCGCTCCCCGAGGCCACCCGCACGCTCACGCTGACCGTGCCCGCCGCGCTGCCTTTGCGCATCGCCCCGCGCACCGCACCCTCCGAAGGCGCGATCCGCTTCAGCGGCCGGCTGCTCGGCAGCCCACTCCCCGCCAGCGGCAAGCAACTCGTGCTCGAGGCCCGCGCCCCTGGCGGCCACTGGCTGGAGTTCCACGTGATCCGCACCGGCGCCGGTGGACGCTTCGGCTACCTCTACCGCTTCCGCCTCCCCGGCCCCGCCCGCTACCAGTTCCGCGTCCTTTGCGAACCCGAAGCCGACTTCCCCTTCGCCGCCGGGGCGTCGAACGTGGTGGGGGTGTTCGAGCAGTAGAGGCTTCCCTCTAGCATCCCCGGCATCGCAAGCCCAAGCTCCACACAGGGCCGGCCAGAGGACATCCTCTCCACCTCGGCCGCCGGGCCGGCGGCCGTCCGCGGCGGCGCGCTGCGCGTGGGCGGCTACCTGATCGGGGTGCTGGTGAGCGCGCTGGCGGCCGCGCTGCTGTTCCGCCACCTCGGGCGGGAAACCGCCGGCCTGTACGTGGCCGCGACCTCCCTGGTGGCGATCGTGGGCGTGTTCTCGGACCTCGGGCTGACCGCGATCGGGATCCGGGAAATCTCGATCCTGCCGCCGGCGGACGGGTGGGCGCTGGCGCGCAACCTGCTCGGGCTGCGGATCGTCCTGACGCTCCTCGGCGGGGTCGTGGTGACGGCCATCGCCTGGGTGGCGTACTCGGGGGAGGTTGCCGCCGGGGTGTCGCTCGCGACGGTCGGGCTGCTGCTGCTGGCCACACAGGACAACTTCATGATCCCGCTGACGGTCGGGCTGCGCATCGGCTCGGTGTCGGCGCTCGAACTCGCGCGCCAGCTCTTGACCACGCTCGTGATCGTCGTGCTCGTGCTGCTGGGGGCGAGCCTCGTGCCGTTTCTCGGAGTCTCGATCCCGGTGGGGGTCGTGGTGGTGGCCGCCACCGTCGTGCTCGTCCGCGGTGAGCGTGCGCTGGCGCCCACGTTCGACTGGCGCCACTGGCGCAGCCTGATCCGGACGATGTTCCCCTACACCGTGGCGACCTTCGCCTCGGCGCTCTACCTGCGGGTGTCGGTGCTGCTCGTCTCGCTGCTCTCCAGCCGCGCCCAGCTCGGCTGGTTCGGGGCCTCCTTCCGCATCGTCGAAGTGCTCACGATCGTGCCGGCGCTGCTCGTCAGCGCGGCCTTTCCGATCTTCGCGCGCGCCGCCCGCGACGATCACGAGCGGCTGGGCTACGCGCTGGGCAAGGTGTTCGACGTGTCGCTGCTCGTGGGCGCCTGGGTCGCGGTCTCGATCGCAATCGGCGCACCGCTGGCGATCGCCGTGATCGGCGGCCCCGAATTCAAGGGCGCCGCCCCGGTGCTCGCCTTCCAGGGGGTCGCGCTGGGCGCGATGTTCGTCAGCATCGTGTGGGCCAACGGGCTGCTCAGCCTCGGGCTCTACCGGCTGATCATGGTGCTGAACCTCTCGGCGCTGGCGTTCAACGCGCTGCTCGTCGCGCTGCTGATCCCGCTCGACGGCGCGCGCGGAGCGGCGATCGGCACAGCGGTCGCCGAGATCGCGATCGCGATCGTCCAGGCCGTCGCCGTGGTCCACGGACGCCCCTCGCTGCGCCCCTCGCTGCGCGTGCTGCCGCGCGCGGCGCTCGCCGCCGCCGTGGGCCTCGTTCCGATCGCCTTCACGGGCTTGCCGGTGATCGTCCGGCTGCTCGCCTCGACGGCGCTGTTCGGCGCCTGCGTGCTCGCGACGAGGGCGCTCCCGCGGGAGCTGCTCGATCTCGTTCTCCCTGGAGGGGGCGGGCAGGGGCGGGCAAAGAGGGCGTGAGAGGCTCCTCACCGTGATCGCGGTCGTGCACCTCGTCTGGGGCCCGCTGGGACCCGAGCCGCTGCGCGACTTCCTGCGCTCCTACCACGCCCACGACGCGGGCGTGCCCCACGAGCTGGTGGTCGTCTTCAACGGGGTCCCGCGCGGGGGGGCGGGACCACCGGCAGCTCGCGCCCAGTCCCCCCCACGCCGCGAGCGGCACCGAAGCTCCCGGCCGGGAGGCGTTTCTGGCCGAGCTGCGCGACACCCCCCACCGCCTGGTCGAGCTCGATCGGCCGGTGCAGGACCTGGCCGCCTACGCCCAAGTCGTCGAGCGCCTCGAGCACGACCGCCTCTGCTTCCTGAACTCTTACAGCACGATCCTCGCGGCCGACTGGCTCGCCAAGCTGGACCACGCTCTGAACCAACCGCAGGTCGGGCTCGTGGGCGCCACGGGCTCGTGGGCGAGCCTGAACTCCTGGGTGAAGTACACGCTCTTCCTGCCAACCCCCTACAGGGGCGTGCTGCCTGGTCGACGGGTGGCGAAGGAACAGTTCCTCGCGATCGGGGCGGAACGTAACGGTGCGGTCGAGCCAACCGACGGGGAGTCGCCCAGTTGTCCTCGGGCCCCCTCGCTGCCGGACAGACTGAGGGGAATCTTCCCGGCTGTTCCCGAGCAGTTGATCCGGTTTGGCGGCTTCCCCGCTCACCATCTGCGCACCAACGCGTTCATGCTCGAGCGTGCGACCTTCACAAGTCTGCGGATGGGTAGGATCACCAGGAAGATGGACGCCTACTCGCTGGAGAGCGGACGCAACAACATCACGCGCCAGATCCAGCGCAGGGGACTACGTGCGCTCGTAGTCGCCCGCGACGGCGGCCTCTACGATCACGAGCAGTGGCCCCGGAGCCGCACCCTCTGGCTGAGCGACCAAGAGGGCCTGCTGGTGGCGGACAACCAGACGCACCTCTACTCCAACGGCCCCCCCGAGCGACGGCGACTGCTGTCAGCCTTCGCGTGGGGGCGACAGGCGGACCTCCGACAACCGGCGAACCCGCCAGCGTCGTGAGCGAGGCGCGAGCGGTCCCCCACGTCACCGCGGTCGTACTCACCTACAACGGCCGGGAGTTGCTCGAGCGGATGCTGCCGACGCTGCTCGCACAGCGCTACGCGGACTTCGAGGCGCTCGTCGTCGACGACGACTCCGCGGATGGCACGGTGGAGCACCTGCGCGCGTGCTGGCCGCAGGTGCGGGTGATCGCCAACCCGGTGAACGTCGGGGTGGCGGCGTCGCTGAACCGCGGTGTGCAGGCGGCGCGCGGGGAGTACGTGGCGCTGCTCAACAACGACATCGAGCTCGACCCCGACTGGCTGGCGGCGCTCGTGCAGGCGTTGGGCGAGCACCCCGAGGCGGCGGCGGCGACCGGCAAGCTGCTCGACTTCCACCGCCGGGAGTGCTTCGAGGCGGCCGGGGACTTCATGCGCTGGTCGGGTATGAGCGGCCACCACGGGCAGGGGGAGCGCGTCGGCAGCGCATGCGAGGAGCCCGCGGCAGTCTTCAGCCCGTGCGCAGGCGCAGCGCTCTACCGGCGCTCCGCGTTCGCGGACGTGGGCCTCTTCGACGAGGACTTCTTCGCCTACCTCGAGGACGTCGACTGGGGCTTTCGCGCGCAGCTGGCGGGGTACACAGCCCGCTACGAGCCCGCGGCGGTCGCCTACCACATGGGCGGCGCCACCACCGGCCGCCAGGCCAACCGGTTCACGGCGCTGCTGCGCCGCAACAGCGCGCTCGTCGTGCTCAAGGACTACCCGGCCGCGGCGCTGCTGCGCCACCTGCCGCAGGTGCTGGCCTTCCAACTGATCTCGCTGTACGCGAGCTTCCGCGATGGCATCCTCGGCGCCCACCTACGCGAGCTGGCCGGGTCGGTCCGCCTGCTGCCGCGGATGCTGCGTAAGCGCCGCGCGATCCAACACGGACGGCGGGTGAGCGTCGCCCAACTCGATGCGGTGATGGCACCCGAGGTGTACGCGGGCGCCACGGTGGGCGAGCGGCTGCGCCTCCTCGGCCGCGCGCTCGCGCCGCTCCTGGGCGCCAGGCGCGCTCGGAGGAGCTGAGGGCTCGCCCCGCCCCTGGGGCTAGGAGCGCTCGTCGGAGGAGCTGAGCGCCCCCCGGCGCAGGGCGAGCGACTCGCGCAAAGAGATCGAGTGGTCGATCGCCTCCTCGGGGGGCCAGGGGTGGCGCTCGCACCCATGCGCGGCGTGCCAACCCTCGAGGCGGCCGCGCAGCGCCTGCAGGTCGCGGCACACGAGCGCGTCGCCCGCGACGACAAGTGCCTCGGTGAGCAGCGCGCGCGCGGCGACGCGGCGGCGCAGAACGCCGTAGCGACGCAAGAGGTAGCCGCGGCTGAAGCCGGCCTGGCGGCGCTGCGCGGGGGAGCGGCGGCCGTAGGTGGTTGAGCCGAGGTGAACGCCCACCGCGTCGGGGGCCTGGGCGGTGGACCACCCGGCGCTGCGCAGCCGCAGCGCGAGGTCGAGGATCTCCATGTACGCGCTGATCGTCTCGTCGAAGCCCCCCACCTGCTCCCAGGCGGCGCGACGGTAGGCGCCGGTGGAGCCCTCCGGGCCGGTCAGCGCCGGGGCGCCGGCGTCGATCCGGGCGGGCGGTTGGCCCTGTAAACGGGCGAAGCCGGCGAGCGTGGCGTCGGCGCTCACCCCGAAGCTGTCGATCGTGCCCCGCCCCCCGGGGTCGAGCATCAGCGCCGCCACCGAGCCGATGCTGGGGTCGCGCTCCATCGGCGCGACGAGCCGCTCCAGGCAGTCTTGGCGGGGTTGCACGTCGTTGTTGAGCAGCACCACGTACTCCCCGTCGCCTTCGTCGACGCCGCGGTTGACCGCCCGCGTGTAGCCGCTGTTGGACTCCAACTCCACCACCGTCACGTCCGGCCACTCCCGCCGTAAGCGCTCAGGCGAGCCGTCGCGCGAGCCGTCGTCGACGACGATCGTGCGGTGCGATGCGCTCTGGCGCGCGAGATGCTCCAGGCACGATCTGCTCAGCTCATAGTGCTCGTAGACCGGCACGACCACGTCGATCACCGTTGTGATGGTAGGGGACCGTATATTGGCTTGATGGCCCCGTCGGCACCACTGGAGATGACGCTCCTCCCGGGGGCCCGCGCGCTGCTGGCGGTCCACGCGCGGGAACTGCCGCAGCGCGATGACCTGTGCGGCGCGTTCTGCGGCGCGCTCGCGTTGGGCGCCGCCGGCCTCGGGGAGCGCGCGGGGGAGCCGGTCGACCAGGACGCGGTGGCGCTGGCCGCGGGGAGCGTCGTCTCGGCGGTCGCGGACGCCGGCCACCTGCCCCACGGCGAGCGGGGCCGGCGCGACTACCGGCTGGCGCTGCCGTTCGTCGAGGACGCCGCGCTGTCCGGCACGACGGCGGCCGGGGTGGTGCACGCGGTGCAGGAGCTCTCCGGGGGCACCCTCGCGGCGATCCCCTACAGCGGCCCGTGGACGGCGCAGACGCTCGGCGGCCTGTACGAGGCCGCGGCGGCGCTCGAGCACCCGGTCACGCTCGTCGCGAACCTCGCCACGCGTCACCTCTGGGGCGGGCGCCCGCGCGCGGGGCAGCTGCTCGACCACCTCTTCGACGGCGAGCTCGCGGGCCCGCCGCCGGACTGGGAGGTGGGGCACTTCGTCTGTGTGGTCGGGCGCGTGCGCGGCCCCGGTGGCAGCCTGTACGGGGTCGCCGACACCTACCCTTCGCTCGGGCACGGCGGGGTACACGTGCAGCCGGCGGAGCGCCTTGCCGCGGCGATCGAGCGGCGGGAGGGACCGGCGGGGGGGGTGGTCGTGGTTGTTGCTTTTGGGGACCTATGTCGCGTGCGTGCGCGCGCGCACGACATAGGGCTCGTCGAGGGAGCATGGGACAACGGCACGGTGACGCCGGAGGCAGCGCGGTGAGCTCGACCGAGCTGGTCGCGCTGGTGTGCTGCGACCTCGGGGCGATCGTGCGCGGGCGGGCGCTGTTCGCCTCGGAGCTCGACAAGAGCCTGCAGGCCGGCGTGAGCTGGGTGCCGGCGAACCACTCGCTCACGCCGCACGGCCCGCTCGCCGAACACACCCCGTTCGGCTCGACGGGCGACCTGCGCCTGCTGCCGGACACTGACACGCGCGTTCGCGTCGAGGCGGACGGGTACGGGGGCGGCGGGACGGGAACCGGCGGAGAACTGGGAGCCGGCGGCGGGACGGGAACTGGCGGTGGGGCCGGGGCCGGGGCCGGCAACAGCGCCCTGGAGTTCGTGCTGTGCGACATGGTGGAGACCGACGGAACGCCGTGGGAGTGCTGCCCACGGCGCTTCCTGCGCGCGGCGCTCGCGGAGCTCGAGCGCGAGTGCGGCGCTCGCGCGGTGGTGAGCTTCGAGCACGAGTTCCAGCTCATAAGCGACGCACCCCCGGCGGCGCCGTTCTCGCTGGAGGCGCTGCGCCGCGCCGAACCGTTCGCCGCCGAGGCGGTGGCCGCGCTGGACGAGGCGGGCGCACAGCCCGAACGGTTCTTCCCCGAGTTCGCCGCGCACCAGTTCGAGATCCCCGTGGCGGCCGCCGAGGGCATCGCGGCCGCGGACCGTGCCGTGGTGCTCAAGGAGGTCGTGCGCGAGGTCGCCCGCCGGCGCGGGCTGCGCGCCACCTTCGCGCCGCTGGTGGACCCCGCGGGGCCGGGCAACGGCGTACACGTCCACCTCTCCCTGCTCGACGCTGCCGGCGCCCCGCTGCTCTACGACGCGGCGCGCCCCGCGAGCCTGAGCGAGCTGGGTGGGCGCTTCGCCGCGGGAGTACTGCGCCACGCGGGAGCGCTAAGCGCCCTGACCGCGCCGAGCCCGGTCTCCTCCGCGCGCCTCACCCCGCACCGCTGGAGCGCGGGCGCGGTGTGCCTGGCCGAGCGCAACCGCGAAGCGCTGCTGCGCATCCCGCCGCTGGTCGCGCTCGCCGCCGCGGGCCCGGCCGAGCAGCTGCGCCTGGAGTACCGCGGCGCAGACGCCGCCGCAAACCCGTACCTGGCGCTCGGCGCGCTCGTGCGCGCGGGACTCGCCGGTGTGCGCGAGGGCCTGCCGCAGCCGCCGCTACTCGACCGCGACCCCGCGCTCCTCGACGCGGCCGAGGCGGAGCGCTACGGAGTCGGCGCGCTGCCGGCATCGCTCGACGACGCGCTGCAGGCGCTCGCCGAGGACGAGACCGCGCGCGCGTGGCTGGGGCGGACGCTGTACGACGCGTACAGCGGCCTCAAGCGCGCGGAGCTCGCGGCGGTCGCCGACCTGGACGTGAGCGAGGTGTGTCGCCGGTATGCCGCCATATATTGAGCCTGAGGAGCGCAGTGCCCAGACCAGCGACCACTGAGCTGTTGGGGAGATTGCTCGAAGGCGTGGAGCGCGAGCTCCCCCGCGCGGTGGAGCTGCGCCACCGGCTGCATGCACAACCAGAGCTCGCGCATGCGGAGGAGCGGACGGCGGCGGCGGTCGCGGCGGAGTTGCCGGTCGCGTGCGACACGGTCGCGGGGACGGGCCGGATCGCGCGCGTGGGGCCCGCCGACGGCGCGGGGGTCGCGGTGCGCGCGGAGCTCGACGGACTGCCCATCGAAGAGCGCACGGGCGCCCCGTTCAGCGCAACGGGCAAAGCGGCGCACGCCTGCGGCCACGATGTCCACATGGCCGCGCTGGTCGCGCTGACGCGGGCGGCGCACGTGCTCGGCGAGGAGCTGCCGGCACCCCTGTGGGCGGTCTTCCAGCCGAGCGAGGAGGCGTACCCCTCAGGCGCGGAGCAGTTGGCCCGCAACGAGCTGGCGCTGCTCGCGCCCGCGGCGGTGGTCGCCGCGCACGTACACCCGGAGGTGCCGTGGGGCGCCGTCGCGCTCGACGCGGGCGCGGTGAACGCGTCGTGCGACACGGTGGAGATCACGATCGAGGGGGAGCCGACGCACGGGGCGTACCCGCACCGCGGGCGCGACCCGATCCTCGCGCTGGCGCAGACGGTGGTCGCACTCCACGCGCAGGCGGGCCGCCGGATCGACCCGCTCGCGGCGACGACGGTGACCGTCGGGGTGCTCGAGGGAGGGACCGCGGAGAACGTGATCCCCGCGCGGGCGCGCGCGAGAGCCGCCCTGCGCGCCCACCGCCCCGAGGACCGCCGCGCGCTGCGCGAGCTGGTGGCGGAGGTAGTCGCCGGGATCGCCGCGGCCCACGGCTGTCGCGCGAGTGTCGAGCTGACCGAGGGCGAGCCGGCGCTCGAGAACGACCCCGGGATCGTCGCGGCGGCGCGCGAGCTGCTCGCAGCCGCCGGCCTCGCGCCCGCTCCGCAGTGGCGTTCGTGCGGCTCGGACGACTTCGCGTTCTTCGGCGCGGTGGCGCCGCTCGCGATGGCCTTCGTGGGCCTCGACGGAGCCGCGGGCTTCAAGAGCCGGCCGCTGCACCACCCCGAGTCTGCTGCCACCGGACAGCGCGGTGGGAGCAGTGGCGCGCACCCAGGCGCTCCTCTATCTAGCCGCGGCGAGCAGCGTGTAGAGCTGTTCTTTTGGGATCGTCCGCGTGAGCGGGTGGGGACCCCAAGGCGCGTGGGCGCGGGGCGTCGTGCCCCGCGTCCGCGGGTCGCGCGTTGGGCGTGGGCCGCTAGGCGACCTGAACGTTGACGGCCTTGGGCCCCTTGTCGCCGGCTTCGGCGTCGTAGGTGACCTTTGCGCCTTCGGCGAGCGAGCGGTAGCCGTCGCCGACGATCGCGCTGTGGTGCACGAACAGGTCCTTGGACTGGTCGTCAGGCGTGATGAAGCCGAATCCCTTGTCGTCGCTGAACCACTTGACGGTTCCTGTAGCCATGGTGTTGCCTCCTGCGTGGGTGTGTGCTGCGAACGCGGAGATTGCTGGTGAGCAAGGCTACGAGCGCTGGCACTGGGTTGACCGGGGCGCGAGCCCCGACGGATGCCGGCATCGTAGCAGCCGACCGGGAGCAGCGGTGGGCGCGAAGCCCCCCGTCGACAGAGACGGTCACTGGGAGACCCGATCGGCCAAGCGCGTCGACGACACCCACCGGCGCCGACAGCCTACCCGCGGTGAGGGGTGCGAAGAGGCAGACGCCTTCGTGGCGACGCCGCCACCGACGGGGAGTGGGCGTCGCGATCGCGGCGATCGCCGGCCGGTGGGACGGTGGCCGGCCCGCCCCAGGAGATCCCGGGGGCCGGCCACAGACCCTAGCGAGGCCCCAGGACACTATGAGCGTGTGTATAGGCACAGATAGCCGGAACGAACGAAACCCCGGAGGTTTGGCCTGCCCCCCGAGGGGGACTGCACAGGGACCGTTCCGGGGTCTTCACGTCCTATTGGTCACCTGGAAGTGGCGCCGCGAAACACGCTCGACGACCGGCTCGCCACGCGCCATCACCGACTCGAACGGCCGGGCTCCTGGCTGGACGATCGCCCGCAGGAATTGAGCAGCCGAGCACGTCTGGATATCGCGGACGCTCGCGACCGCGTGAGGCAGAAGGGCAAGCGCGCGAGCGACGCGCAGACGATCAGCGAGTTGGCGGCGGAGTGGCTGGAGCACCTGCAGCACGAGCGCGGCGCCAAGCCGTCCACGCTCAACGACTACCGCTACATGCTCGCCGAGCCCGGAGCGCCGCACCGCCGCGGCAAGGGCAAGAGCCCCGGAGTGCTCATGACCGCGTTCGGCGACCGGCCCGCGGCGAAGATCACCACACGAGAGGTCTCGGCGTTCCTGCGCGGGCTGGACCGCCAAGGCGTCTCCCCCGCTCGGTCAACAAGAACCGGCAGGTGCTCTCCGCGATCTTCGGCTTTGCCTGCCGCGCGGACACACACAACCTGCCGTCCAATCCCGTGGCGGCTACAACCAAACGCGGCGAACCACCACCAGCAGTGCTCGACTTCTACGAGCCGGAGGAGGTCGAGACGATCGCCTCCGCGGCCGCCGACGGAACGCATCGCGGGGCTCGGGATAGCCGTCCTCGCGACAGGCGGCGATCACCCGGTCGTACCCGCTCCCGTAGCCCTCGATGACGCCCAGCCGCATCAGCACCCGCGAGATGGCCTTGTTGCGGCGCAGGCTCACACCCGATTCGAAATCCTCGCGGGAGAAGCCCGGCGGCCACGTCCCAGGGCTCGATATCTCAAGGCGATCGGAGTACAGAGCAACGAAGATCGAGGCGCCCTCCACGGCATAGTCCGCATGGGCGACCGCATTGTTGAGCACCTCGCGGACGGCGGGACGCGGATAGAGATCCAGCTCTTCTCGCTGCGTGCGCCCCGTGACCCGCACGATCCGGTCGGTGTTGCGCTCGATGAACCGGATCGCCGCCTCGATCCCGTCGAGCACCGTGTCGTCGCGATCCTCGCTCTTGACCACCGGCTTGCTCTTGTCGGCTCCCCGAAACTGAACGCATCGGATCTGCGCGTCGGGAAAATGGATGGCCTGCTCTCGCCCGAACAGGATGATCCCGGCGCGGGTGGGAACCAGCTGACCGGCGTACTCGACCAGCACACCGAGCCCCCGCAGCTTCGCGTCCGTCGGGCGCTCTCCCACCACGTCCAGCCACCGCTTGATCGCCTGCCGGTCGAGATCGTCGCGCGCCAGTCCCGGCATCGGCTCCTGGTCCCAGGCGCCCATTCGCCGCGCCCTTTCAAGCTCGGCGACCTTCTCCGGACTCGCTGAAAGCGAGTTGCTACCGATACGCACAAACGTGCCTCTGTCTTTGCCCTTGTCCTTGATGAAGAAGGGTCCCGCGGCATAGGCGGCGCGCAGGAGGAGCAGGTCGCGCCCCTCGTGGGTCACGATCTCGAGCTGGACCGTGGGCTGCGGCTCGATCGCGCTCGCCACGGCATTCGCCAGCTTCTCCTCCTGCCTCTCCACGTCGTCGAGCCCGAGGACGACTCTTGTCTGATCCTCGACGCCCACGACGAGGGTCCCGCCGGCCGTGTTCAGAAACGAGCAGACGGTCTCCAAGACCCGCTTCATGCTCGACAGGTCCTGCTTGAAGTCGAGACGAGTTCCCTCGCGCTCGGACAGGAGCTCCGCAACGGACTTGGCCACCACAAGAGCCTAAGACCACGAACGGTCTGATGCTCACCGTCAGCGAGAACACCAGCGGGTGACGGCGTCAAACCGCGACTTTGGCGAGCGCACGAGCAAGATGGCTCACGCCGCCGACCTGTCCCCCGGCCGGCTCCGCACCGCCGCCTCGATCCCATCGCGCAGGAAGATCCAGCGCCGCCCGAGCTTGCGGCCGGGAAGCAGCCCGCGCCGCGCGTATTCGAGCACTGTCGAGATCGGCAGGTGCAGCAGCTCGGCAACGTCGCGGCCGTCGAGGACGTCCTCACGCGTCAGCCGGGGATGGGTAGAGATGGATGTGGGGATCGTACTCATCGACCTCTTGGGCGTAGTAGTGGGCCCTCCGTGTTAATGACCGCGAGCCGCCCGAAACGGCCAACGAGTTCACGAACCCCCGGCTCCGCCTGAGCAGCAACCCCCAGCCTCGTCCTGCTCCAACGACGCTTCAGCGGCGTCTGATGGCTCTCCAGCAGCGGGCCGATCGACACCAACCACGGCCTCCACCTGAGACACCGGACCTTCTGCGCGCCTTCGGGTCGCTTCGCTCCCCCTGAAGCACAGACTAGATGCACTGTGATGCTTCGGCACAGTGATTGCTGTGTCGTGAGGTGTTGGCGATCGGTGGTCGCTGTGTTGTCGACGTTCCCCCGCGGGGGAACGTCGGGCCTGGTGTTCAGGCTGGCTCCCGGTAGCGATGGACGTGACTCCCACATGCACTGGCCTCGCGTCTTGGCGTGGGTGCCTTACAGCCGATTTGTCCGTCTGTTGCTGCCGGTCCCGGCCTGGCCGCCGCTGGTGGCCTGATCAGAAGCCTGTCCGCCCCGGTGGTTCGGGGCGTGACTCATCACAGTCTTGCCCTTCGCGGTTCCTATTGCCCAGGCCGAGTACCGACAGTCAAACCCCCAGAACAGGAGGTCGTATTCCATGCTGGCAGACCAAGCCGACCATGTGCTCGGCGTCGATACGCACCGCGACTCGCTGAGCGCCGCAGTTCTCGCAGCGGACACCGCGGTCGTGCAGGGACAGACCACCGTCGCCGCGAACGAGCGGGGCTACCGGCGGCTGCTGCGCTTCGCGCGGGAGAGCGCGCCGGGACGCCGTGCGTGGGCGGTCGAGGGCACCGGCAGTTACGGCGCCGGGCTCACCGCGTTCCTGCATGGTCAGGGAGAGCTCGTGCTCGAGGTCGACCGTCCTCGCCGGCCGGCCCGCCGTGACCACGCGAAGTCTGATGAGCTGGACGCGATCCGCGCGGCACGCGAGGCACTCTCCCGGGAGCACCTCGCGCAACCCCGGTTGCGTGGTGAGCGCGAGGCGCTGCGCGTGCTGCTCGCGACCCGTGACAGTGCTGTGCGTTCAAAGCGCGCAGCGATCCTGCTGCTCAAGGCGCTGCTCGTCTCCGCCCCGCCGTCGCTGCGCGAAGGATTGCGCGGTCTGGCGACCCGCGAGCAGGCTCGCAAAGGCCGCACGCCTGCGGATCAGCCCGACACTCAGCAGCGAGCATCGCGCAACGACCATCACGATCCGCGCGAGTGCCCGCCGCGCGCTCGCCCTCGAAGACGAAGCGAGCGAGCTTCAGCGCGAGATCGAGCCGATCGTCACTCGCGTCGCGCCCAGGCTCCTGGACGAGATGGGGGTCGGCTCGATCGTCGCAGCCCAGATCCTCTGCGCCTACTCCCACCCTGGGCGCATCCGCTCTGAGGCAGCATTCGCGGCTCTCGGCGGCGTCGCCCCAGTCCCGGCGTCCTCCGGACAGACCGTCCGGCATCGCCTCAACCGCCCAGGCGACCGCCAGCTCAACCGTGCGCTGCACACGATCGTGCTCTGCAGGATGCGCGACGACGCCCGCACACGCGCCTACACCGCCCGCCGCGAAGCCGAAGGCCGCAGCACCCGAGAAATCAAGCGCTGCCTCAAGCGCTACACCGCCCGGCACCTCTACCGCCTCCTCAACAGCCACCCAAAACCCGCAAATAGCGAACCTTGACAAACATAGAAGCATCGGCTGTGCAAGCACTGTGTGATCGCTGTGTGATCGCTGTGTGACGAAGTCGGTGGCCGTCTGGGCGCGCTCACGGTCATCACCTATGTGATGACTGCGGCGAGCATAGGTGCGTCCCGGGGCGGCGGGTACGCGCGCTACCTGGAGAGCAAGACGGTGGAGCCCGAGCGCGGGGACTACTACCTGACCCCGGACGGCGAACTGGCCCAGGCACCTGGCCGGTGGCTGGCCGATGCGGAGACGCTGGACCGGCTGGGAATCGCCATCGGTGGGCCGGTGGATGGCGCGGACTTCATCGCGCTGATGGAGGGCCGCCACCCCGGAACGGGCCGGTGGCTGCGACCCGAGGGCGCCGGCGGCGGCCGAGGAGGCGGGATCGACGTGACCCTCAGCGCCCCGAAGTCCGTTTCGGCGGTGTGGGCGCTGGGGGACCCGTGGCAGCGCGAGCAGATCGAGACCGCGCACGCCAGGGCGGTTGAGCAGACGATCCACCACCTGCGAGAGCAGGTGCCCGTTGTGCGCCGCCGCTACAGCGGTCAGGTCGTGGAAGAGCACGCGAAGGACGTGATCGCGGCCGAGTATCGGCACACCACCGCCCGCGGAGTCTCCGGCGCCCAGGCACCGGACCCGCAGCTGCACAGCCACGTCGTCATCACCGGCGCCGTACGTGAGGACGACCGGATCGTCGCCGTGGCGTCGCGGCCGATCTTCCGATCCGCACGGGAGCTCGGCGCGTTCTATCGCTCCGCGCTCGCTGATGGGCTCGTGCGGGAGGGGTATGCGATCGAGCAGGGCACCGGCAAGGACGGCCGGTACTTCGAGATCACCGGTGTCCCCCGGGAGCTGTGTGAGGCGTTCTCCGGGCGCTCCCGTGAGGTCGCCAGGGCGGCGGAGCGCTTCCGTGCCCGCCACGGTCGCACACCCGAGCGCGGGGAGCTGCGCAACCTCGCGCTCGAGAACCGCAGAGCAAAGACACTGACCACACGCTCAGACCTACAACGAGTATGGACAGAGACCGGCCGCGGTCACGGGTTCGGCCCGGATGAGGCCGTGCGGCTGATCGGCGCGTCCGAGCGTCCTGCAGCCGCCCGTGCGATCGAGGATCGCGTCGAGGCGAAGCTGACCGAGCAGCACGCCGTCTTCCAGGAGCGCGACCTGCGCGCGGTCGTGCTGGAGCAGGCCGCCGGCGAGCTGGCGCCGGACGAAGCGCTCGACGTCGCCCGGGAGATGATCCGCGATCGGCGAGTGTTGACCTTGGAGGGCGGGCGGATGACGACCCTGGCGGTCCGCGCCCAGGAGCAGGCGATCGAACGCCGCGCCGCCCAACTCGCGCAGCCCGCAGGCCGAGACGTCGGCGACGTCGCTCGCGGTAGCGCTGCCCGTGAGGTAGCCGAGCGCATCGGCGGGCCACTCAGCCCCGAGCAGCACCACGCCCTCGAAGTCCTCACCGGCCCCGAGCGCGCCGCGGTGCTCATCGGCCCCGCCGGAACCGGAAAGGGAGTCGTGATCGACGCCGCCGCCCACGCAGAGCAGCACGCCGGGCGCGAGACGATCGGAGTTGCCGTATCCGGCTCCACCGCAGAGCGACTCGGAGCCGACAGCCCCGCGCTCGCAAAGCAGACACTCACCCTGGATGCGCTGGTCGCGCGCGCGAACACGGGCACCCTCCACGTAGGCGGCGACACGACGGTCATCCTTGACGAGGCGGGGATGGTCGACCACAAGCGCCTGAACGCCCTGACCGGGCTCATCGAGCGCTCCGGGGCGAAGCTGGTCGCCGTCGGTGACGGCAAGCAGCTCCCCTCGATCGGCCCCGGTGGCATGTTCGACCGGCTCACCGGCCACGCACCCACAGCCGAGCTCACGGACATCCACCGCACCAAGGACCCCGCTGAGCAGCGCGCATGGCAAGCACTACGCGCGGGAGAACCCGAGCGCGCGATGGCGCACTACGCCTCACGCGGCCAACTGCACCTCTCCGACATCCGCGACCAGGCTGCAGAGCACGCCGTACAGACATGGGCCGCACTCACCGAAGGGCGCGATATCCGCGAGGTCGCCCTGATCGCCGACGCGGCGAACACGGAGATCGACCGGCTCAACGCCCGCGCACAACACCTACGCGCCCAGCGCGGCGAACTCGGCCACCACGAGATCCCGCTACCCGGCGTCCACTACCGGCTGCGCGAAGGCGACCTCATCGCATTCACCACGCAGCACCGCCCGCCAGGGCAGCCACGAGTCGAGAACGGCACCCGCGGCCAGGTCAGCGCCATCCGCGACCGGAGCGTAACCATCACCCTCGACGGGTCACAGCGCAAAGTCCAGCTCGCTGGCGAGCATCTCGACTCGCTGAGGTTGGCCTACGCGCAGCACGTCTACCGCCAACAGGGTGCGACCGTCGAGTGCTCCGTCGTGCTCACCGGCGGCTGGCAGACCAGCAAGGAGACCGCCTACGTCGAGGCAACCAGGGCACGCCATCGCACCGACTGGTTCATCGCACGCGAGAACCTCGGCGAGGAAGGGCAGGACGCGACTCGTATCACGCGCCTCGCCCAGAAGATGACCAACAGCCGCGCACATATCCCCTCGCTTGCGTATCCGAAGCAACTCGACCGCAGCTGGGCACCGAGCCACAACCCCCTACGGCTTCGCTCTGCCTCGCCGACACGCTGGCTGGTCCGTACACTCAACCGCGATGCGCTGGACCGCAGTGCAAGCCGCGAACGCTGAACGAGCTGTGACTTGAGGTCGGCTGGCTCCATAGACGTTGTCAATGCGAACCGCTGGTCCGTGTTCCGGCGGATCGAAGGCGTTGTTGCAATAGCGCACCGTCATCGCTCTGAAAGTCGCACCAAGATTGCGCGATGCCCTTCTGCTCTGGGTCGGAAGAGCGCTTTCGCAATCTTGAACGCGGCTTGGCCGGCTTCACTGGCGGGCACCGTGCCAAGCGCGACCTTCGCGGTGATCTTTGTGGCCGTCAGTCCACCCTCGCGACGAGCGTAGCGGCGAAGAGATGCCAGACGGGTGGCGTCCTTGAGCGCAGCCGCCATCTCCTCGGCTACCGCTTCATCGAATCGATCCTGCTCACTGCTAAATCCCGCGGCAGCCTCGGCGTGGCTCGACGTAGTTATGTGCTGGAGCCACTCTCTCCACTGGTTGTAGGCCTGCACCTCCGCGCGTATGGCCAGAACGTCCGCGGGCTTGAGTCCTCGCAGATGGAGAATGCCCGTGCCCCGAAGAAGACTGGCGGTCCGGAGCGGCACCACTTCCCCAGCCGAACGCAGGGCTCGATCGATGATTGAGTTCTCCGCGCGACCTTCAGGCAGTAGAGAGGCATTGGCACGCTGCGCATACCAGCTACGCCTTGCGAAGTCCGTAGCAGCTATGAATACCTCGGCACTGGTCTCAAAGGATGGTTCCGGGCTGCCCCGCAGCCTCCATTCGAGATCCTCACGATCGTCGTACGACTCTCCGTCGATAGCGATTCTCCAGTCGCGACCGACGGAATGCCCAAGCACAGCTCCCGCGAACTCCGGATCGCGCGCGAGCTCGTGGGCATCGCGCTCCATCCATGCGTCGCCCGCATCTAGTGTCCTGAGTCTGAAATTCGTTCACAATATGTTGCGAGTGTGTTGAGTATCTGCTCTGCGGTCTTGGTCCAGACGTAGGGGCGGGGGTTTTCGTTCCAGTGCCGGGTCCAGTCGCGGATGTCTTTGTTGAGCTCTCGGACGGAGCGGTGGGTACCGCGCTTGAGCTTGCGGGACGTGAGCTCTGCGAACCAGCGCTCGACGAGGTTCATCCATGACGCGCCGGTCGGCGTGAAATGCAAGTGGAATCGTGGGTGTGCGGCCAGCCAGCGCTTGATGGCTGGGGTCTTGTGCGTGGAGTAGTTGTCGAGGATCAGGTGTACGTCCAGGTCAGCGGGCACCTCGTCGTCGATCTTCTGAAGGAACTTCTTGAACTCGATCGCGCGATGGCGCGAGTGCAGCGACTCGATGACCTTGCCCGTCGTCATGTTCAGCGCAGCGAACAGGCTGCTCGTGCCGTGACGCTTATAGTCGTGTGTGGCACGCGCAGGGACACCAGGCAACACAGGCAGGATCGGCTGGGTGCGGTCCAGTGCTTGTATCTGGCTCTTCTCGTCCACGCACAAGACCAGTGCCCGCTCGGGCGGGTCCATGTAGAGCCCGACGATGTCCTTGACCTTTTCGAGGAACAGCGGGTCCTTGGAGAGCTTCCAGTGCTCCACCCGGTGAGGCTGCAACCCAAAAGCTCGCCATACCCGTGAGATCGTGGACTGCGAGAGCCCGGTCTTGGCGGCCATCTGGCGCGTGGACCAGTGCGTCCCCCCATCCGGCGGCACGGTCTCCAACGTCTTGACGATCACATCCTCCACACGATCGTCACCAACCGTCCTCGGGCGCCCAGACCGTGGCTCGTCCACCAACCCGTCCAGCCTGTCCGCGAGAAACCGCCGCCGCCACTTGCCGACCGTCGCCGCACTCACCGAAAGCCGCGCCGCGACCTCCTTGTTGGAGTCACCACTCGCGCACTCCAACACGATCTGCGAGCGCAACGCCAACCCCTGCGCGGTACGACGCCTACGAGCCCACCCCTGCAACTGCGCACGCTCACCGTCAGTGAGCTCCAAAACCACCTTGGGACGACCGAGAGTAGTAGCCATACGGCATAATACCACACTTACCCAACGAACTTACGACTCAGGACACTAGTGGTTCGTCCTTTTAGTTCGTTGGTTTATGCCTGGAGGACCTTGCCGGTGTAGGTCCAGTTGAATGGTTTGGCGGTCTGGTTGTAGGTCTCGATGAATGCGAGCATCTGCTCGGCGAGGTCTTCCTCGCTGAAGAAGATGCCGTGCTTGAGGAGCCGGCGGTAGAGGATCGAGAAGAAGATCTCGATCTGGTTCAGCCACGAGGCGTGGGTCGGGGTGAACTGGAAGCTCCAGCGGGGGTGTTCTGCAAGCCAGTCGGTGACCTCTTGGGTGCCGCGGGTGGAGAGGTTGTCACTGACCGCGATGATCTGCTGGCCGTCGAGCACGGGGATTTCGGAGTCGAGCTGGTCGAGGAAGCGGATCAGGTCGAAGCGGTTGCGGGTCTTTGATGCCATCGCGAGCACATCGCCGTCGTGAACTTTCAGGCAGGCGAACAGGCACTGGGTGCCGTTGCGTGTGTATTCGTGCTCGCGTCTGGCGGGACGGCCGGGCGCGGGCAAGGTGTCTGGCTTGGTCGGCGCCTTGGCCTGGATGCCGGTCTTTTCGTCCAAGGAGACAACCAGCACGTTCTCCGGCGGGTTCACGTAAAGACCGCAGATCTCGCCCAAGCGCTCCTCGAACTCGGGCCGGGAGAAGTCACTCATAATCCAGTATTCAGTTAGATGCGGCTTGATATCCGCGCGCGCGAGAATCACATGCGCCTGGGAGCCCGACATGCCGACCGCATCACCCAACTGCTCATAGGTCCAGCGTTCCTGCTGTGCACCCTCCGGCGTCTCAGGTGGGCGCGTGCACGCCTTCGCGATCAGCCTCGCCCTGTCCGCCTGGGAGTACACGAGCGGTTTACCGGAGCGCGGCAAGTCCCCAAGCCCGGAGATCCCATCTCGCTCATAGCGCGCACGCCACTTCGCCACCGTGTTCTCCGAGCACCCCAACAAACGCCCGATCTGCGCAGCCGACTGGCCCTCAGCGGCATGGAGCACAATCTGAGCACGCTCGACAATCCGCGCCTGCTCGACCCCCGACCGCGCGATCCGCTCGAGCTCCGCTCGATCGTCGTCTCCGATCTCAATGCGCTTCGCCAAAGCAGGCATACCGAACCCCCATCATCGCTGGACACCACCAGCAACAGGTTCAGCAAAGCCTACGAGATCCCTGCAACCACCAGCGAACTAAAAGGACGATCCACTAGACCTTCGCGTTGGAAGGCTACGCCGTCTCTCGCGCGCAAGAATTCCTTGACGGGATGGTCTACCCGAGCCTCCCACGGGGTGGGCATAAACAGCATGATTTCGGCGTCGATCAGCGGACGCAGAGGAAGCGCCTGTTGTACCGCACCGTCTAATGCTTGGAGGCTAGTAGAGAGTCGATCACCTGTTTCCGCGTACTCGCGCAGCCAGACATCAAAAGGGTCGCGAAGTGCAACTTGATGCGCGAAGACTGCCACGCTCGTGAAGGCAATTGGCGCCCAGATTGCGAACTCGCCTGGCAAGGCTAGAACTGCCCGGTAGTGCCCGTCCTCCAATTGGGGAGGCTGCCAGCGCTCAAATGTGTGATGGAGGGTCTGGACCACACGAAGGTGCTCGGCGCGATTCAAACGTAGAACTTGCCCAGGCTTGACCTCGGCGCCAAGAAGCCCAAAGAGCGTGTCGAGTCCACATACCGCCGGGCCAGGGTGCGAACTCAAGGCCATACCGAAATATTTGCACCTAACTCAATACCGGAGACACGTCTGGGAGCCCGCCCCTTCAAGGCGTCGATCAGCGCAACCCTCCCTTTCACGGGGCGCGGCGGGAAGCTCTGGAGCGCGTCGAGGTGGTGCTTCGTGATCGACGCGGCGTAGAAGAATGGCGGCCCTCGGCCGTGCTCGGCAACGGCCCGTTCCGCCGCGACCTGCGCATCGGCGGTGGTGTCGTGTTGCGACACCACCCGCTCCTTCGCGCCGGGGAAAGAGTGTCGCGTGTCCGATTCCACGATAACGGGAATCGTACGCGGTAGTTCAACGGGCATGAATCTATGGTAGCCGCCGTCGGCGCCTGGCCTAGCCCTTGAAGTCGTTGAACGCCTTGAGCAGCTTCATCGTCGCGTCGTGGTCCAGCCCTTCTCCCTCGAAGCGGACCTCGTAGAGTCCCTGGAGATTGGAAGGGAGCGTGGTTCCCCTCTCCACCAAGAGGATGAAGCGGCCCTGGTAGAGCGCCATCGCCGCGCCGATCTCGATGAGGACGTTCTGGTTGAGCATATGGTGCTCGTTGCCGTCCTCGTCCTTGATCCTGCGCTCGGTGCCAACATGGATGATTCCCGCACCGCACAAGCGCATGTCGTCCATGACCTTGTCGGGCACCGGCTTCGACGCCGTCTCGCGCTCTACCGACACGACCGGCTCGAAGTCGCCGTAGGTAAGAAGTTCCTTCAACTGCGCCACGACCTTTTTGTCTTGCCGTGGCTGATGAAGACCCGTCGGTTGGTCTTGGTGGTGACGGCGGTGGGCGGCACCTCCACATGCGCGATGCGCGCCGCTGCCGCAACGTCGGCCGAGCTCAAGCCCTCCGGCGGCGCGGCGTCCTCATCGCTCTCAGCGTTCTCGTCGTACAGGAGGTCGGCGTCTCGCTCCTTCGGCTTCGGGACGGCCTTGAGGTTGACGTAGCGGTCGCCCTTAATCTCGGTCAGCAGGCCGAGCTCGTCCGCGCTGTCAATGATGAGCCCAAGGGTGCGGTCTGTCGCGGCGGCGGTGACGCCCATCTGCTCAAGCACGTTCTTGCCAATGTTGTCTCGGGGCAACTTGGACCCGTCGTACTTCTCCAGGAACTCGCGCACTATGCGGGGCCGCAGCAGTGCCTCGCGCTCGGCGGCCTCGTCGTCGCCTTCCTCTGTCGGAGCCACCACGCGCATACCGAGGTCCGTGAGGACTATCTCGTCGGCCTGCGCGCCGCCCTCTGTGAGACCGTAGGCGATGGACGCCCCGGTGAACATCTTGAACCTGCTGGTGGTCGGGGCCAGCCCCATCGCAGCGGCGACGTCGAGCGGGCGCGTAGGCTGCTTCCCATACTCGTCCGCGATGGCCTTCGCCA
Source organism: uncultured Solirubrobacterales bacterium (assembly GCA_963842005.1). Taxonomy (GTDB): domain Bacteria; phylum Actinomycetota; class Thermoleophilia; order Solirubrobacterales; family Solirubrobacteraceae; genus Palsa-744. The sequence continues at coordinate 177,768 of CAWJEV010000003.1, forward strand.
CCCGCAGCGCCTCGCTTATCGGGTAGCGCGGCACGTCGGCCTGGCTGACGTAGGTCTTGCGACCCTTCTTCGCGGGATCGGGCTTTGCGACCTTAGCCTTGGCGGTCCTGCGGATGGAGCGGTTCGTGGCCACCGGACCGCCAGTTGTATCAACCAGCACAGATGTTCCGGGAGCCAGTGCCCACGCCGCCGGCTGCGACGCACGGCCGTCAGGGTTCGTCAGGCGATCTCAACCGCCGGTGCCGCCACCAGAGCCTGGTTTGCGCGCCGACAAGTTTCCCCCACCCAGCAGGTATCGAACCCCAACCTCCTGCCTGCGACCCGCCAAATCCCGAATCCCCCGCAAAATATGGCTCGATGTGGTACTCACCTGCGGTACTCTCCGCCAAAACCGAATACCATTCGAGTACCATCCGCGCCCCAAAACCCACCGATTTGCAGGTACTTCCTCCAGTGGACCTAATCGGAGTTCTATCGAACCACGATCTACAGGGGTCGTTGGGCCGTCTGGTCAAGAAACTAGACGTTGTGCGGGCCAGCGGCGAGCCTCGACGGCAGGTTGTGGCCTGCCGGCAGCGGCCTCGGCGGCCAGGCTGGGTGCTGAAGGTTGTCGTCCAAGTGCTCGGCGATCGGGGCGAACCGATGCGAGCCAAGGACATCCATGCGGCCGTTGAGACGTCGCTGGGGGCGCCGGTGGCGTGGTCTTCGGTCAAGGCTACCCTGGCTGCCAACGTCTCGGGTACGTCGCCCCGCTTCGTGCGAGTGGCGAGAGGCCGGTACGTGCTGGCGGGCCGCCCGGCGCGCCTCCTCGCCAGCAGCACGACGCGGGAAGCCGCGCCTCAGCGATCGGATTCCTGACCGACAGGCGGTGCAGCGAGTAGCCAAGCATCGGGGGACGTGCGTAGGCTCCATGTAGACCACCGCGATGGCACGGACTCCAGACGCACTGATCAAGCCGGAACTACTCGTATGGGCGCGCCAGTCGGCGGGCCTTGGTCTCGACGTGGCTGCCGCCAAGCTGCGGGTATCCGAGGACCGTTTGCGCTCCTGGGAGGCCGGCGAGGCCCGCCCGACCATCGCTCAGCTTCGCACGGCGGCGAAGACCTACAAGCGCCCCCTGGCGATCTTCTATCTGCCGGAGCCGCCGCTCGACTTTCAGCCTTTGCGGGACTATCGGCGCGTGCCCGATGCCCAGCTCGGGCAGCTATCGCCTGAGCTGCTGGCCGTCATTCGCCGTGCCCACGCGATCCGCGAAGCCGCCCTTGAGTTGCGCGAGCTCGCCGACGAGCCGGTGGGACCCGCACCCAAACTCGATAAGGGGACCAGCGATCCCGAGCGGTTTGGCGCCGCTGCGCGCGCTCTGCTTGGCGTGACTCTCGCTCAGCAGGCGGCCTGGCGCGATCCACGGCGGGCCCTCAACGCATGGCTCGACGCGGTTTCGGGGCTCGATGTTCTCGTTCTGCAGGCACCGTCGATCCCAGTGCAGGAGATGCGGGGGTTCTCGATCTCGACCGATCGCTTGCCGGTCATTGTGCTCAACGGCGGCGACTTCCCGCGTGGGCGGATCTTCACGTTGCTTCACGAGTTCGCGCACGTGCTGCTGCACGCCGACGGGGTATGCGATGCCCTGCCGAGGCGTCAGGCGCACGGACCCTCGGACGAGATCGAGATCTTTTGCAACCAAGTCGCGGCCGCCGCGCTGATGCCGCTCGACGCCTTCCGCTCGGAGCCCACGCTCCAAGACCCTCCGGCCGATAGACGTTGGAGCGAGGAAACAATCGGCAGCCTCTCGGAGAAGTACTCGACGAGCCGAGAGGCTGTCGTGCGCAGGCTGTATTCGATCGGTCTCGCGGATTGGGACTTCTTGCAAGGGAAGGAGGCTGAGTATCGCGTGGCCTATGAGGCGTTCCGCGAGGAGCAGAAGCGCAAGCGGCGCGAGGAGGAGCGCTCGGGTGGCCCGGGCTACTACCGCATGAAGGTCCGTGACCTTGGCCGCGGATTCATCGAGTCGGCGCTCGACGCCTACTACCGGCGCGCCATCACCGGGTCAGACCTCTCGGAGTACCTCGAGATCAAGCTCAACAGGCTCCCGAAGCTCGAAGCCGAGCTGGCGGCTACGGGCGGCGCCCGCGACTGATGGCCTACTGCTTCGACACGAGCGTCTCATCGAGTGCTGGTCGCGCTCCTACCCACCCGATGTCTTTCCCGGACTATGGGTCAAGCTGGATGAACTCATTACCCAGCAACGGGTGCTCTGCCCAGACGAGGTGCGGGTCGAGCTGGCACGACAGGAGGACGAGCTTTCCAAGTGGATCGGTGCGCGCCCGCATATGTTCGTACCGCTCGATGAGGCCATCCAGCGCGCTACCAGCGAAGTTCTCGCCCGGCACCCACTGCTGATGAAGGCCACAAAGAATCGCAACGGGGCGGACCCGTTCGTTATCGCCACTGCCCGGGTCAAGAGTCTCACGGTCGTCACCGAGGAGAAGGGCGGGACGACGACCAAGCCCAAGATTCCCTCGGTATGCCAGGCCCTCGGCGTGCCATGCGTCAACGTGCTCAGCTTCCTCCGAGACCAGGGATGGAGTTTCGCGTAGGCGCCAGACGCGGCCGGGGTTCGGAACGCTGTGGTCCGAGGTTTGGCGTACCACTTGGTTCGATTAGCGCTGCTTTCTTCCTCAGAAATGGAGCTAATCGGAGTTCTATCGAACCACGATCTACAGGGGTCGTTGGGCCGTCTGGCCGGGAAACTGGCCGCTGTACGGGCCAGCGGCGGGCCTCGACGGCAGGCTGTGGCCTGTCGGCAGCGGCCTCGCCGGCCAGGCTGGGTGCTGAAGGCCGTCGTCCAAGTGCTCGGCGATCGGGGTGAGCCGATGCGGGCCAAGGACATCCATGCAGCCGTTGAGGCGTCGCTGGGGGCACAGGTGGCGTGGTCTTCGGTCAAGGCTGCCCTGGCTGCCAACGTCTCGGGTGCTTCGCCCCGCTTCGTGCGGATCGCGCGTGGGCGGTACACGTTGCCCACGTCGCACAATCGGCGGTGTGCTGCTTGGCCGGCGTTGACCAGGCTACCCGGCTGGTCCTGCTGACTTGAATTCTGCTAGTGTCGCTGCTCGTGGATCGCCACTCGATTGTCCGCGCCTTTCTGCACGCTTGGGAAAGACGGTCGCGTGCAGTGGCCAATATCGTGGCCTGGTTGCGAAGAAATTGGGTGATCGCTGCCATTGTCGGAACAGCGGTTGGCCTCGGAGTCGGCATGTCGGCAGGCGAGCTAATTGCGCACGAGTCACTGTTGACAATCCTGACGGGGCTGACTCTCGTCGCATCGATCGCTATCTTCGCGGCAGCTGTAACAGCAGCGGTCTATGCGAAGCCCGCCTACGACGAAGCCGTAAGCCTGATGCGACCAGTCAAACTAGACTTGGCGGAGTTCTCTCTGACCGACGCTGGCACTGAGCTCACCGCAGAGAGCCCTTTGGCGAGCGTTCCCCTCTATCGAATCCTAGACTCAGCTCCGTGTGCCGTGAAGGTTCGAGTGAGGATACAGAACCTGGCGCACATTCAAAGTCGATGCATCTTTAACCTTCGGGTTCCGACTCAATGCGATCTACGCCCGCTCGATGCACCTTCAATCGGGCATTACCTCACTTCATCTCAAACAACGAGGTACTTCATGCCGGGCGTGTCTCCTCGATGGAGATCCTCAGCAGCCGAGGTGGTACTTCCTCCTCGTGCGAGCAGGACGTACACGGCTGAGATTGTGCTTCCGGAGACAACCAGCCAGTGGGCGGCCGGGTGGCCGATGCAGATCATCATGAAGGGTATCAATGAAAAAGATCCTGCAATAAATATAAGGTGGTGGGTGCAGTGCGGCTTGCAGTGATGAATCTAGTGGGGTCAGCCATCGGGAGTCAGGCTCGGCTCCTAGTGGGTTGCCGGAGTCCCGTTGGCTGTGAATATACGGCACAATTAGTCTCATCTGGCAGCCATTGAGACCATACCGCAGGCGAAAAGCGGGCGGCCTTGGGGTGAGGATGTCGCACAACCGGTAATAAGCGACGACGCAGGGTTCGACTATCGTTCCTAAAGCGTTCGTCCACAGGTTGATATGAGTGCTGTTTACCGGCGTCGTGACGGCACGGGGGTGCTCGTGGGTGAACTGCCGGGCCGCGCGCTCAAGCTTGTGGCGGAGTGGGCAGCCCTCCACCGTGAGGAGCTTGAGGCCGACTGGGAGCGTGTACACGGCGGAACTGTTCCTGAGCCGATTGACCCGTTGCCGTAAGATGGAGCGATGGTGTTCGTAACCGTGACATCCGTAGAGGTACTCGGCCACTACCGCCTCCGGCTCGGCTTCAGCGACGGCAGCCGGCGCGACGTCGATCTCATCGGGGAACCGCACGGCCCGATCTTCGAGCCACTGGGCGATCCAGACTTCTTCTCGCAGGTGCGGGTGGACGATGAGCTCGGTACTGTCGTCTGGCCCAACGGCGCCGATCTCGACCCACTCGTGTTGCACGGGGACTTCGAGCCGGCCTCCCGCCTCGTCCACCACTGATCGCAGACGACGATCTCGGCCACCTACCTGCTGCGACGGTAGGCGTCAGCCAGCCTGTGCTGGCGTCTCCGTGGTGGCGCGTTCCTCCCCAGAAATGGAGCCAGGCGGGATCGAACCGCCGACCTCCTGCTTGCAAAGCAGGGGCACCCATGCTGGAACCAGTGGGTACGGGGGTCTTGCATCGGCGAAAGCGGGATTATCACTGGTGAAACTGGCTAGTGCGGTACTCAAAGCGGTACTCATGGCTGAGTGGTACTCATGTGGTACTCTCCGCAAACCGTGGCTGTGGAAGACAGGCGAAACGGCAGTGACCCAACCGGCGCGCTCGTAGTCGTGGGCCTGGCGGGCAGGCCGGTCTACGAGGCCAAGTGGCGACGCACGGGACGACAGGTGAAGCGCCGCGTGGGGCCGGCGTGGCTTGAGCGGGCGGCGGACGACAGCAGGTGGGTCATGCGGCGTGGGCGAGTACCGGAGGGCTACTTCGATGAGAAGCGCGCAACGGTGCGGATGGCCGAGCTGATCGCCGTGCATGACCGGGAGGAGCGCGCGATCGAAGCGGGCGAGCGTGAGCGCCGCGAGCGCGGCGTCACATTCCGCGAGCTGGCGACGGGGTGGCTGGAGCACCTGCAGCACGAGCGCGGCGCAAAGCCGTCCACCTTGAGCGACTACCGCTACATGCTCGCCGAGCGCGGAGCGCCGCACCGCCGCGGCACGGGCAAGAGCCCCGGCGTACTCATGGCCGCGTTCGGCGACCGGCCCGCGGCGAAGATCACCACACGGGAGGTATCAACGTTCCTGCGCAAGCTCGACACCGAGAACGTGTCACCCCGTTCGGTCAACAAGAACCGCCAGGTGCTCTCCGCGATCTTCGGCTACGCCTGCCGCGTGGACACCCACGGCCTGCCGTCAAACCCCGTGGCCGGCACGACCAAGCGCCGCGAACCACCGGCAGCCGTGCTTGATTTCTACGAGCCGGAGGAGGTCGAGATGATCGCCTCTGCCGCGGCCGACGGATCGCACCGCGGAGCGCCGCCGGCCAACCTGAGCGACGAGGAGATTGCATGGCGGGCGCGCGAGGACGCACAGGACGGCGAGCTGGTCCGCCTGGCCGCCTACACCGGCCTGCGCCTCGGGGAGCTGATCGCGCTGCGCTGGGAGGACGTCGACTTCGACACACGGCGGATGGTCGTCCACCGCGCCGTATCCGCCGGCGTGGAGGGACCGACCAAGAGCTGGCAGGCACGCTTCCTCCCACTCGCCGATCCCGCTGCCGAAGCGCTCGAACGTCTGCGGGCTCGCGGCGACTACACCTCACGCGAGGACTACGTCTTCTGCTCGCGCCTTGGCCGGCGCCTCGATCCCTCAGCCGTCCGTCGCCGCTTCAAGGCAGCTCGTGACGCCGCCGGCCTGCGGCCCCTGCGCTTCCACGCGCTGCGTCACGCCGCCGGTAGCCTCATCGCGCGGCACGCCGACGCGCGCTTCGTCCAGGAGTTCCTCGGGCACTCACGCATCACTACCACCGAGCGCTACATGCATGCCAAGGCCCGGCCCGAGGATCTCGAGCGGGTCAACCTGGCATTCGCGGCCAGGGCGTCCAACGACCAGGAATCATCGCAGTCCAATCCGCGATGAGCCCATGACATCGCTCCTGACAGTCGGGCATCTCCGACGTCGTCGTAAACTGTGTGGCTGGAGATGAACACGATGCCAGAGCCTGCCGCCAACCACGACCTGATCGAGCACGCGAACTCGCTGTTTTGGCATCCGCTGCCGCTTGAGGAGTTGATGGCTGACGTCGCGCCGCTTGACCCCGGCGAGCACTTCGACATCCCCGATCTGACAGAAGAGGAATGGGAGACGTTCGCCGCGGCGCTGGAGCAGTGACCGGGACAGTCCTGGTCGACACGAACGTCTTCACCGCCCGTTTGCGGGAGCGCTCACCGCTCGCCACCCGGTACGCGAAGCACCTGTTCGGACAGCGGATCGCCCTCGCCCCGCAGACCGTCGCCGAGGCGCGATATGGGGCGCTGAAGGCAATGTGGGGTCCTGCTCGCACGGAGCAACTCGCACGGCTCGTCGGGCGAGCGCGCATCCTCCCGATCGACATCGACACCATCGAGACCGTCGCCGAGCTTCGCAATCAGTGTCGGATGATCGGTCACCCGCTTCACCAGAGCAACCACAACGCTGACCTCTGGATCGCGGCCACCGCGATTCGCTGGTCCATCGCGCTCGTCGCTCACGATGCGGTCTTCACTGACTGCCCCCGCATCCACCTCCTGACCGAGCTCGACGACTGAAGCGGTCCTTCTGAGCGCCTCACGCCGCCGACCTGTCCACCGACCGACCTCTCACTGCCGCCTCGACCTCGTCACGCAGGAAGATCCATCGCCGTCCGAGCTTGCGTCCAGGTAGCAGTCCGCGCCGCGCGTATTCAAGGACCGTTGAGATCGGCAGGTGCAGCAGCTCGGCGACATCGCGGCCGTCGAGCACGTCCTCGCGCGTAAGCGGCGGATGAGTGGCTATGGATTTGGGAATGGTGCTCATCGACGTCTGGGCATAGGAACTGGTGTTGTGGGTAGTGACCCCAACCCGCCCGGACCGGCCAACGAGTTCGCGGCCCAGCCCGAGCCCCTTCGCTCAGCTCTACGCGAGCGGTCCCCCAACCGAGCCTTCGACAACGAACCAGCCGTCGCCACCTCACTCGCTACAGCGGGCTGACGGCCCTCCCGAGCGGCCTCACGTCGCTTCGCTCCCACAGCAGTACAGACTACGGGTATGAAATACCGCCTGGGCTGTTGTCCGGTTGTGTTCGTAGGGTCGTTTGACCGGGACAGGGGCCTTGTGGGAAGACGCAATGGTGGGGCAGGCCGTCGTGCATTTGGGCTGCGAGCCCGTCAATGACTATATGGCCGCCCCTGCGACTCACCTGGTTGGGCTGAGAGCCCGAATCCGTATTTGTCGCTTGCCCGCCGCGCCTTCCAATCATGGGTTCGATGCTGTGAAGGGAGCGGAAATTGCGGTATTTCGGTGTTGATGTTCACTTGGAGTTCTGCGAGATCGCGGTCGCCGAGGACGGTCGGGTGTCGCAGGTCGGGCGGATCGCGAGCACCCCGGAGGCGATCCGAGAGTTCGCGGCCGGTCTCGGCAGCGAGGACCAGGTCGTGCTGGACGCGAGCGGCAGCGTGATGGCGATCGCGAGGATCTTGCGGGAAAGCAACGTCGGCCGGGTTGTTGTCTCGGATGCGGCGCAGACGCGTGCGATCTCTCACGCGCGGGTGAAGTCCGATCGTTTTGACGCGGCGATGCTCGCGCGGCTGCTGTCCTCGGGGATGCTCAGCGAGGTGTGGGTGCCGGATGAGGCGACGCTCGCGTTGCGCCGGCGTGTCGCCCGCCGCGCGGCGCTGATCCGCGCGCGCACCCGGATCAAGAACCAGGTGCATGGCGTAGTGATGCGCTGTCTGCTCGGCCGCCCGCCGGTGAGCGACTTGTTCGGCCGCAAGGGACGTGTCTGGCTCGCCGAGCAACAGCTCCCCGAGGAGGAGACCGAGACGGTGCAGGGCGCTCTGCGCCAGATCGACTTCCTCAACGGCGAGATCGCCCAGCTCGACCAGAAGATCGCCGAGCAAGCCCTCGCGTGGCCCGGGTTGTGCAGGCTGTTGACGATCCCGGGTGTGGACATCGGTACGGCGGCGGCGGTGATCGCGGCCGTCGGGGACATCTCCCGCTTCCCAAGCGCTGGCCAGCTCGTCGCGTATCTGGGGTTGGACCCGAAGGTCCGCCAGTCAGGCTCTGAGCCTGCGCGTTATGGGCACATCTCAAAGCGCGGCAACGCGCAGGCCCGCTCGATGCTGGTCGAGGCGGCATGGATCGCGATCCGCAGCCCCGGTCCGCTGCGAGCGTTCGGTGAGCGCGTCCGTGCCCGCCGTGGCGCTCAGGTCGCCGCGGTCGCTGTCGCGCGCAAGCTCGTGGTGCTGTGCTGGCAGCTGCTCAGCAAGGACGAGGACTACGCGTTCGCGCGTCCGTCGCTGACGCGCCAGAAGACACGGCGGCTGGAACTGACCGCCGGTGCGTCACGCCGGCCACGCCGCCACGACGGGCTTACCGTTTCCCCGACGGCCGCTCAGCGCGCGGCGGAGCGTGAGCTGCAATCCCAGGCCGAGCTCGCCTACCGGCGGCTGGTCGCCGACTGGCGCGCGGCGGCACCGAAGGGTGGTGCGGGTGCGACACCGGGGCGCGCATCCAACAGGCCCTCGAAGGGCAAAGCCGCGCGGCAGGCCACAAGCCCCTGACGCCTGCGCTTCGCTACGTCAGTCACCCGCACCACCACAAATCATCCCACCACGAAGCGCTCAACGCGACCCCGCCGGTCGACGCGGACGCCCGCGCCACAACGCGCCCGCGCAGCACGACAAAAGCCCGTATAGACCAGATGCACGGCCCTCCGGGCACTGTGCGATCACTGTGCCCTCGGAGCGCACCCTCGAGCGTGGATCAGCGCCTCAGCAACCTCGAAGAAAAGCTCGCGCAAACCCTTGACTTTTCATCCGAACATGCACGGCTGTGCCGTGGCACAGCGAGCGCTGTGCGAATTGCTTGGCCGGTTCGGCGCGTTGAGGGTCATCACCCATGTGATGACGGCGGCGAGCATAGGTGCGTCCCGAGGCGGCGGGTACGCACGCTACCTGGAGAGCAAGACCGTGGAGCCCGAGCGCGGGGACTACTACCTGACCCCGGACGGCGAGATGGCGCAGGCCCCCGGCCGCTGGCTGGCGAATGCCGAGACCCTGGAGAGGCTCGGGGTTCAGCCCGGCGGGCCGGTGGATGGCGCGGATTTCATCGCGCTGATGGAGGGCCGTCACCCTGGGACCGGCCGGTGGCTTCGTCCGGAGGGCGCCGGCGGCGGCCGGGGTGGTGGGATCGATGTGACCTTCAGCGCACCGAAGTCCGTCTCGACCGTATGGGCGCTCGGCGACCCGTGGCAGCGCGAGCAGATCGAGCAGGCCCACGCCAGGGCGGTCGAGCAGACCATCCACCATCTGCGAGAGCAGGTGCCCGTCGTGCGGCGTCGCTACAGCGGCCAGGTCGTGGAAGAGCACGCCAAGGACGTGATCGCCACCGAGTACCGACACACCACCGCCCGCGGAGTCCAGGGCGCCCAGGCCCCAGACCCGCAGCTGCACAGTCATGTCGTGATCACCGGCGCTGTCCGCGAGGACGACCGGATTGTGGCGGTCGCGTCGCGGCCGATCTTCCGCTCCGCACGGGAGATGGGCGCGTTCTACCGCACCGCGCTCGCCGACGAGCTCGTGCGGGAGGGATACACGATCGAGCAGGGCACCGGCAAGGATGGCCGGTACTTCGAGATCGCCGGTGTCCCCCACGAGCTTTGCCAGGCGTTCTCCGGCCGCTCCCGTGAGGTCGCACGCGCCGCGGAGCGCTTTCGTGCCCGCTACGGCCGGGCACCCGAACGCGGCGAGCTTCGTAACCTCGCGCTCGAGAACCGCCGGTCCAAGGAGCTGACCACACGCTCTGACCTACAACGAGTGTGGACACAGACCGCTCGCGATCACGGATTCGGCCCGGATGAGGCGGTGCGACTGATCGGTGCATCCGAGCGGCCAAAGGCCGAGCGCGCGATCGAGGATCGTGTCGAGGCGAAGCTGACCGAGCAGCACGCCGTCTTCCAGGAGCGCGACCTGCGCGCGATCGTGCTGGAGCAAGCCGCCGGGGAGATGGCGCCGGATGAGGCGCTCGCCGTCGCGCGGGAGATGGTCCGCGACCGGCGCGTACTGACCTTGGAGGGCGGACGGATGACCACCCTGGCGGTACGCGCCCAGGAGCAGGCGATCGAGCGCCGCGCCGCACAGCTCGCCCAGCCCGCGGGCCGGGACGTCGGCGACGTTGCACGCGATAACGCCGCCCGTGAGGTCGCGGAGCGCATCGGCGGACCACTCAACCCCGAGCAGCACCACGCGCTCGAAGTCCTTACCGGCCCCGAGCGTGCCGCGGTGCTCGTCGGCCCCGCCGGAACCGGCAAGGGAGTCGTGATCGATGCCGTCGCCCGCGCGGAGCAGTACGCCGGCCGTGAAACGATCGGGGTCGCCGTGTCCGGCTCAACAGCCGAGCGCCTGGGAACGGACAGCCCCGCTCTGGACGGACGCACGCTCACCCTTGACGCCCTGGTCGCCCGAGCAAACACCGGCACCATCCATGTGGGCAGAGACACAACGGTCATCCTGGACGAGGCCGGGATGGTCGACCACAAACGCCTCGACGCCCTCACCCGGCTCGTGGAGCGCTCCGAGGCGAAGCTGGTCGCCGTCGGGGACGGCAAGCAGCTCCCCTCGATCGGACCCGGCGGCATGTTCGACCGGCTCTCCGACCATGCGCCCACCACCGAACTCGCAGACATCCACCGCACCAAAGACCCCGCTGACCAGCGCGCATGGCAAGCACTACGCGCGGGAGAACCAGAGCGCGCGATGGCGCACTACGCCTCACGCGGCCAGCTTCACCTCTCCGACACCCGCGACCAGGCCGCAGAGCACGCCGTACAAACATGGGCCGCGCTCACGGAGGGGCGTGATATCCGCGAGGTCGCTTTGATTGTCGACGCCGCGAACACGGAGATCGACCGGCTCAACGCCCGCGCACAACACCTACGCGCCGAGCGTGGCGAACTCGGACACCACGAGACCCCGCTGCCCGGCGTCCACTACGGCCTGCGCGAAGGCGACCTCATCGCGTTCACCGTTCAGCACCGCCCGCTTGGGCAACCGCGAGTCGAGAACGGCACCCGCGGCCAAGTGAGCACCATCCACGAGCGAGGCGTGACCATCACGCTCGACGGATCACAGCGCAAGATCCAGCTCGCCAGCGAGGACCTCGACTCGCTGAGACTGGCCTACGCACAGCACGTCTACCGTCAGCAGGGCGCGACCGTCGAGCGCACAGTCGTACTCACCGGCGGCTGGCAAACCAGCAAGGAGACCGCCTACGTCGAGGCCACCCGTGCCCGCCACGGAACTGACTGGTTCATTGCCCGCGACGACCTTGGCGCCGAAGGACAGGACGCCGCGAGGATCACACGCCTCGCCCAGAAGATGACCAACAGCCGCGCGCACACCCCATCGCTCGCGCATCCGGAGCGCCCCGACTCCGGCTGGGAGCCGACCCGCGATCCTCTACGACTCCGCTCTGTCCTCTCGCCGACACGCTGGCTCACCCGCACACCCCACCGCGACGCGCCCGGCCGTAGTGTGGGCCGCGGGCGCTGAGCGATGCCTGATGGGGACTAGCTCTACAAACCGTCGGTGAGCTCGGCGAGGGTCACTTCCAGTGCGTCGGCGATGCGCTTTGCGGTTGGGATGCTTGGCGCGTGCCATCCGCGCTCGATCTCACCGAGGTACTTCGCGTCCATGCGAGCGATCCGGTGTGAGACCTGCTCCAGCGTCTCGCCGCGCTGTCTGCGAGCCTCGCGGACAGCCGCGCCGAACTGCTGCGCGACCGGGTCAGCGACGGTGCGGCGAGGCACCGGCTGGTGTGCTCTGGGGGAACATGACACCGGCAGTCTCGGGACGCAACGCCGGACTGAACACTCGACATGTTCCCCTTCTGATACGTTGCCGACCCATGATGCGCCGGTTCTCGGGCAGAGCGACCCCTGTCGCACCCATCGCTTCGGTGCTCGCCACCGCGGCCACACCGGCCGCTGGTGCCTCCAGCTATCCCAACGTCCCGGCCGTCGCCGGAGCCTCCACGGTGGGGGACATGGGGATCAACGCCTACGAGAGCGCGCGCTACGGGTCCAGCGCTCGGCACGTAGGTCTCGCTCTCATCGCCTCCCTGGTCCTGCTCGTAGCCACAGGCTGCGGGGCAACGAGCACAACGAACGTGGCTCCGACCTCAACCGCGGCTCGCCCTGAGACGACCTCACCTGGGGCATGGACCGGGTTCGGCGCAAAGCTGTCGGACTGGGCAACGGCGCATCCGAAGGGCTCCGGGGGTTCTGGGTCTGGCTGCTCGGGCGAAGGCTGCTACGGCGAACGGATAACGATCAATAACGAACCGACGTACCAATTCACCTCGTTCTCGACGACAGGCGCACCCGAATACCGCGTCGACGGCTACGAACAGGCGCTCGGCGAAGGTATGTCCCTTGCCGTGGCCAAGGCTGATGTGCTCAAGCTCATGCCGAGCGACACGCGGGTCACGGCCTTTTGGATCACGCACGAAAACGGCTCCTGCGCCTCCTGGAACCTCAAAAGCGCGACCCTTGGACGCTGGTTTAGCGGTAAGAAGGTAGGCGATCCGCAGGGTGCCATCGGGGTTGACCTCAATTCCCTCAACTCGAACGACGAATCGGTCTTTGACCCCAACGATGTAAGCCGCGCGATCGTCGGCATTGGCCCCGAGAAAAGAGGGACCAGTTGCTGACTCCCCTGCCTGCGATCCTTGCCGTACTCGTCTCGTTCGCGTTTGTAGGCACTGCCTCAGCGGCGGCGGAAGAAGAATGTCCTGGAGCGCTTGGAGTCCCATGCGCAGCTGAACAAGCCGCCCCGCCGTCCCTAAACGTGACGGTCAAGTCATTCACCGGGTTTCCGCCTGGGTACACCTACGCCGAACCGGGCTACACGGAAATCACAAGCGACACACCCGGTAGCGACCTGACGGTCCAGGTGGACGGAGAAGGCAAGGCGTGGCTTTACAACGAAAACGACCGGTCGGGCGACGGCAAGGTGATCTTCGGATGGTCATGTCGCCATCCTGACACGGTCTACAGCTACGTTGTGTCAGCCGGCACGGAGACCGGGGCACATCCTCACGCGAAGCGGCCACTTCAAAGGAGCTAGCCGGTACCGGTGCGCGCTGCTATTCAATCTTGCGATACACGAACGCGCTGAAGCGATCCGTCGGCAGGAAGCACTCGAACGCAAGCGACGCCGCGAAGCGCTCGAACGCCAGCGCCGCTTTGAATCCAACTGCCGAACAGTCGGCGGGACACCCGTCACGATCCAGACCCGCGAAGGCCCGTACATCGTCTGTCGCAGCCAAACAGGCGGCATCGTCCCCGTGTAGCTGCGTTCGCACGAATATATGAGACTCTACCGCCTCGCGCTCGTGGATCACACTCTGGGCTGTTGGAGAACCTGCTCGCTCGGAGGTGGGACGAGCTGTGGCGAGACCAGAGGGCAACCGTCGGGTACGGCATCAACGGAGGTCCGCCAACCACGAGCTGGAATATTCTCCCCGTAATTGCCGTCAACAAACAGGGCACCGAGCTGCCGACGGCCCTCGGCGCCAAGTACCGGCAGCGCGGCGATGTCAAAGCAGTCGGGAGGCTCTGGCCAGAGCTTGATCACCAGGCCAGATTGCTCGAACGGGTGCTCGAAGTCGCATAGCGGATGGAGCACGAGTTGAACTAGCATGATCCTGGTGTCTACTTGGCGGAACCCGGTGAGAAGGGTGGCCGGGCTACCGCCTACACCTTCCGGATCGGATGTTGTCGGAAGGTAGATACGCAGGAGTTCTGGAAGCCGCGCGCACCCGTTCTCGTCATCGGCGACCGCGAGCCACAGGGAAGCATCGGACGGAAGGGAGCCTTCCAGCAAGTTCTTGTAGACGCTAACTGGAACATCCCAGTGATTCCGCATCACTACTCCGGGAAACGTGCTTTTAGTCTCTGGGTGTTGAAGCAGGAGGATGGTCTTGATCCACCAGCGGGCAAACGCCACCACCTGCTCGCTGGCCTCAAGCACCTTACCCTCGTCGAGCACAGTGCGCACAGCGGGCTTGCCGGGTTTCTCATAGCGCTGGTTCAGCTTGGCGTTGCAATGCTCACAGACGGTCAGTAGATACGGCGGAAAAGGGTCTCGTTTTCGTGGACACCCGTTGTTAGCGAGAATCGGCTCGTTGTTTTCTTCATAGGTGAACCCACCCTTCCCGAGCTCTCTCCTCAAGAACCACCGCGATAGGACGTGCTCCCCTTGTCCGGTCGAGAGCCCTCCACAGAGATTGCACCGTCCGAGTCCTTGCCGTTGATTGGCCACGATCAAGAGGCTACTAGCCTCTCCCGGCACGAACGCGGTTCGACGACCCCACAGCTTCAAGGACCCCGACCTATTCCTTGCCATCAAGCGATACGCGCCCTCCGGGAACGCCCGCCAAGAACTGCCAAGCGGTTCGTGTTGACCTCGGCTGGCTCCATCCAACCGGGCTCCACCATAAACCTCCTGCTTGCAAACCGCCGCAGCGCCGATCCTCCGCAAAATCAGGCCCGATGTGGTACTCACCTGCGGTACTCTCCGCCCAAACGGAGTACCAATCGAGTACCACCAGCCCCCCAAAACCCACCAATTACCAGGCATTTTCTCCAATGGAGCCAACCGGGATCGAACCGGTGACCTCCTGCTTGCAAATCGGGAGCGCAGTAAGCCGAAAATCGCCCGTTTTCCCTGCAAATTCGCGGTATCTGGGTGCCCGCCCGATATGCGTAAACCGGCTGGTTTGGGCTCAATACGGCTGGGTTTAGGCTCACGGGCGGCCCTATGGGCCTAAACTCTTCGCTTGGCCGAAGTTCGCATTGATGGTGCCCACGAGGCTACCGCTGCCGCCTCTCCGCGCGCTCCTGACTGTGTTCGGTGTTGTTCCGCCTGCCTTCTGTTTTGCGTCCGTTGCTTGCTACACTTTCGGGGATGAGTTTGGCTTACGCAGACGAGGCGATCCGGATCAGGCAGCTCGCTCCGCTGACCGAGCGCGATATTGCCCGGGCGACTGGGGCGGGGGTTTCGACGGTCAGCGCGTGGCTTCACCGTACCCGCGCGCCCACCGGCCGGCGGGCTGAGCGGCTGGTGGAGCTCTCGGCGATCATTGACCGGCTCGCGGCGGTGCTGGAGGCGGACTACGTGCCGGTGTGGCTGAACCGGCCGCTTGCGGCGCTCGGGCATCGCAAGCCGATCGACGTGCTCGCCGGCGGCGGCTACGAGGAACTCTCGCGCCTCATCGCCGCGCTCGAATCCCCGACCTTCACGTAGCCCGCCGTGGACGCGCCGCGGGCGACGCGCATGCCGGTGACGGGCACGTGGCTGCGCCACATACCGGCCGGCGCCAACCCGTTGTACCGTCCGCCCACGCCCGCCGACGGGCGCTGGCAGCGCGGAGGCACCATCGAGGGCGTCTATCTCGCCGCCGAGGAGGCGACCGTATGGGCCGAGTGGTACCGGTGGCTCGCAGAGCTCGAGATCGAGCCGTTGCGCGGACTGCCGCGCGAGCTTTGGCGCTACCGGGCGAGCCTCTCCTCGGTCGCGGACCTGACCGGCGCCGAGACGCTCGCCGCCCTCGGACTGCCGGCCGCCGAGCCGAGGAGAGATCAGTGGCCCGTGTTCCAGGACGTCGGCGAGCGGCTGCACGCGGCCGGCTGCGACGGTCTGCTGTATCACTCGGCGGCGCAGCCGGGCGGGTTGTGCCTGTGCGTGTTCCGCGCCAACCCGACCACGGCATCGGGACAGCTCGAGCCACTCGCGCGAGCTCGAAGGGTGAACAGGCCACCGACACCACCGCGTGGACTACGGACCTGATCCTCGTCAGCTTGGGATAAGACCAGAATCAGGCATAACGCCAGTAGGCGATTGGAGTGGCGCGTTCTGTGCCATATGCTCAAACGCCTCGACTATCCACTCGCCGAGCGCTTGGCCCTGAGTCTCCAGCGCTGTTTGGGCCAGAAGCTCATCCGGATACCTGAGGCGGACGAGCCGATAATAGTTGCCGAACCACGTAGTCAGGAATCTGCCAGAGAGCCGAGCATTGAGCCACGGCTCGTTGCCGACCGTCTTTGTGGGGTTCGCTTTGGCTTCGAATGTCACTCCGGCGTAGAACACGTTCGCTCCACGAAGGTCTTCCTCGTTCACGTAGTCGAGCTCCGCGGTGTTGCGTAGGCCCCACTCGAACCAAGCACCTTGCCATGTGGGTGAGGCAGTCTCGGATGGACGGTTCGGCTCATAGTTCGCCCAGTAGCCGAGTCCAAAGGCAGGTTCTGTCGAGCGGCCGCGGGTGGCTTGGTTTGTGCGAGCGCCCCAATGAGCAGCGACCCAGGTGTCCGCGTGTTCGCAGATCCCGGCTGCCGCTTCCTCTGCTTCGTTGGCTTCCATGAGCGCGAGCGCCAGGCTCGCGTCCAATGCCTCGGGGTCCATCAGGCCCTCCTCTCGTAGATAGTCCGCGTACTGGTCGAGCAACCACCGCTCGACATCGGTTCGCGTTCGGTCGGCCGCGGCGACCATGACCACTGCGGTAGCAGTCTGCCAGTCCACAGGAGCTACCGCGAGCGGTGGCGACGAAGCGAAGCTCTGACCGCGCGGCGCGACGAGGAGCACCGCTTTTTGGGCCGCTGCGTGTGCGGCGATGTCTTCGAGGTAGACATCCAACTGGTCTCCGTGTATATCTGCGCCCTCCTTGATCTCGAGCCAGAGAACAACATCCTCGACGGTGTCGGCTGGTCGCTTCGGCCTGAGCCAGATCTCCATGTCGATGAAGCGGCCCTTCGGCGTGGCGACTTGGGTGCGGATTCGGGCGCGAGGTTCCTCCAAGCGTTCGGCTGCGGCGAGGATCATCTGACGCCGCTGCAGCTCCGATCGCCACGCTGCGCTGCTTGCGTCGTTCCCTTCTTCGGCGAGTGCCTGACTCGCATGGTCGCAGGCCGCCCTTAGCAGGGCTTCGGCGATCTTCTGCGCAAGACCGTCGACGTGTTCGAGAACGGCCGCGGTGATCTCGGTCAGTCGATTCTCGTGTGGATCGAGACTCGGCGATCGTGTGTAGCGAGTCGCGCGGCTAAAGAGCGATTCGGGCACCAGCCCACGCTAGCGCTGCGAACTGTTCGACGGTCGATCACTGCGCGACAATGCCGGTGAGCCTTTCACGAGGGGGATCAGCCCTGACAGCCGGGGCTACTCGCCGTCGGCGAGCGGGCGGCGCGAACCTGCTCCTCGCTTACACCCGCGAAGCGCTCATCGAGCGCCGCCAGCTCACCCGCGAGATCGTAGGTGCCGCGCAGGGACTCAAGGAGCTGCGCCTGGGGTATGCGGTAGTCGCCGCCAGGGAGCTTGAGATAGGGCACTTTCCCTGCCTCGACCCAGCGGCGGATCGTGCGGTCGCTCACGCTGAGGAGAGCCGCGGCCTGCGCGACGGTCAAGAGCTGGGGTCGAGAGGTAGTGGGTTCCATGAGAAGACCAGGGATCCGAACACCATAAGCATACGGGGGGACATTACGGCCAGAATAGACATTACGGAACATTCCAGGCAGAGATGGTTGCCTCGACCTGGCCCGACGGCGAGTCGCGGTGCTCGCGCGGGCCCGAGGCGCATCTGTGCCTTCACAAAAGAAGAAGCGCCTCGCGTGTCCCGTGGCCTACCGCCCCTCGTCCGCAGCGACACTATGCGAAGGATCGATCGAGACGCATACTCTCGGAGGAAGCGGGAGAGACGGGGGTAGGACGCGCTCTGGACACCGCATCGAGGTTCGGGGGTAGCGACGCTCCTTCGTCTACTGTCAGCCGTGGGTACGTAGCGTGCGCGGGATCGACCCAATCCGCGCGCACATCGCCGCCTTGGTGCTTCAGCCGACCCGCAAGGCCGGCGAGCCCTTGGGTGTGCGCGCGGACGTTCAGGCCGTCGTATTGAGAAAGTCGCGAAGCGAGACGCCCCGGCGCGGCTCGCGCGCCCTGCGCCATCTATGCCTGGGAACGTCGCGTCCTCGGTAATCCCATCCTTGGCGCCAGCGCTATATATTCCATATCCTCGTAGTATGCCATAAGACGCGGCCAGCTTCAATCGTCTACGATGCGTGCTTACGTCGAGTGCCTCGGATTTCCTGCGCGAGCCGTGGGATAGTATTTGACGCAGTCTGATAACTGGTGCTGATTAGGAACGCTAGGAGCGAACGATCACCTCGGCAGGCTTGCCCCTCGGGAAGAAGCTGATTGTCATTGCGGCTCCCGCCTCCCAACTCAGTGCTGGTGAAGCGCTCGTCGTGCTGCTCACGGTGGAGTCGCTCCTGTTCGCGGCGTTCGCTGTCGGTGCGGCGCTCATGGCGACCAGTGAGTTTGGCAGGCCCCTGCCCACTACAGGTAAGACCTTCGCGTATCTCGTGTTCGGGGCGATCTGCCTCGTTGCCATGGGCGGGGCTGCGGCGTGGACAGACGCGTACCTCACCCACGGCGTCCACAGCGTCTACCAAGCGATCGAGGCGGCAGCGATACTTGTCGGGATCCTCGCCCAGGTCGTCTTCGCCGCTTGGACAGCAATGGCCTTGAGGCATAGCTAATGGCCAGGGTGATCGCCGACGCAGAGAAGGAGGCGTGGGAGGGCCACAGGCTCAACGGATGGCTCAAAAGCAAAGACTATCGGCGCAAGGAGGAGCTTTACTTCTCGATATTGGCGTCAATTGCCGGTTTCGTCGGCCAAGACGGGCAAGTCGATCCGCGGGTGCTGGCTGAAGTTCTCGCTGTAACGATCGGCGGCGACGGCACATTCCGCGGCTGGGTCGAGAAACACAGCCGCAACAGCAGTCGCCTCAACACTGGCGCCGGATGGGGACAGATCTATCTGGCGGCCGCCGCGAAGGTCGTCGAAAAATACGAACGCGGCGAGCACCCGCCGAGCACACGTCCTGCGGGCGGAGAGTTCGCGCCGACCCGTGCAGAGCTCACCGAACGCGTCAGTGAGATCGTCAAAAAAGCCCAGGAAGCCTCACAGCAAGCGGAGCAACTGCGGGCCGGGGAACCAGGCGTCGTAAAATACACGCCGCCCGGTGGGGTGGTCGACATGACCGTCGGCCTGGAGCAGCGTCTCCTCGCAACCCTCGAAGAGGAGATGATTATCCTCACGCCGCTCGGAGAAGATCTCGGCATCCCAGAGAGCGAGCGCGACCGTGAGGTCGCAAAGCGAGCCCTTGTTAAGCTTCGCACCCGCGAGCTACGAAACCTCGCGCGCGAGCAAGGCGTCGTCGAGACCGGGGCCGCAGAGCGCGTCGCCGAACGCATCGCCGCGAAGCACACAGGTGATGAGGCCGAAATCGCGAAATTGGTCCTCGCCCACGAGGAAGAGACCCCAGAGAATGGGTACGCCACACGTCTCGTCGCACTGCATGAACCGCCAGACCTGGGACGGACTGCCACGCTACTGAAACCGACCCAGGGCAGCTACGTCCGGATTGGTGTCGCCCGCTGGTTCGTCTTCAACCACATCAGGCATCTCGCGAATGATCTCCGTGTTGAGGGTGTCTATCGGTATTACCAGGTCGCCCCTAAGGTCGAGTACGAGAAGTACGGGCTCGCGAGCCAGCCCCGAGATGCCGACGTAGAGGTAACGCTCCGCGACGGCAGCACTTGGATGGAGGTGCAAGCCAGCATCGGCAAAGACACCCGTGCCCTGGCAATCGCCTTGCAGAAGACCGGCGGGATCCGGCCTCGCGCCACCCTCCCCATAGGCTTGACGGTGCCGGAGGGGCCCATGTTTGCCTTTGACCGTCGGACCGTGTTCATGCTGTGTCTGCTCAACGGAGAGCTGGCCGACAACACGGTCAGTGTGCTGAACGTGAACGTTGCCCACTTCCACGAGGCGGGAGAGCAGAGCGAGAACCCGAGGAAGCCTCGCGTCCGCTCCGTGCGGATAGGCGGACAACACCTCCCGTCCTCACGCCAGGCATGCGAGCTCATCGTTGCCGGACAGGCACTGCTCAGCTTCAGCGGGCTGGTACGCGTCACACTCGGACCCGGCGAGCAAATCCATTGCCCATTCCGGGCAGACCTCGCCGATGATCACGCGAGCATCTTCACGGGCATCACCGCGTCGAACGGCGAGCAGACAACGCAACGTGTACATGAACTCCTCGTCGGCCGCATTTGCGAAGGACTCGAAAGGGCCGATGTGCCCCCAAAAACCCTCGCTCTTGCGCCCAAAATCATCGACCGGGCCAACGGCGAAGACCCCGAGGAAGCCGACATCGTGGCACCGTCGGACGGAGAAGACACGGCGGACGGAGACCGGCAGGAAAGCGGCAGGGGGGCCGACGGGATGGTGGGGACAGGCGCGGGCCACGCGGACGACATGGCGTTGGAATGAGTTTCCGTCCGATGTCCTCGAACGACCAGGGCGGCTGGCACTCGGGAGCCGCACGGGCTCCCGGCGGTCGTTCCTGAGCGACAGCGGCGCCGTCTGCACGGGCTACCTATCGCAGCGGCAAGGCGCTGCTCGCCCCTACCGCCTGGACTGTGTTGGCAACCCTGGACCCTACATGCCAACGAACTACAACGGGACAAGGACCAAGCGTCTCGATACTGGCTCGGCGGAGTTCCGATTCGCCATGACAAGCAGAAGTCCAGGCCCGGGCAGACCGGGCTATCGAGTTTCGTCCGCAGCGACACTCTGCGGAGGATCGCTCGAGACGCCTGCTCTCGGAGGAAGCGGGATAGACGAGGGTTGCGGACTTTGCCGCCGGGCGTGGTGGAGATCGAGGTGTGGGTTGAGCCGCCACCGGTCCCTGGGAATGGCACCGCCGCGCCGGGGCCAGTGCAAACCGCCGCTCCCATCCTGTTCGCGGCCCTCTGCCTGGATGGGTCTATGGCCTGCTGATTCCATGCCCTTGTTGGCGCACTGACGAATGCCAGCTATCAATGACCTTTCTCTGGCTCGTATACGATGCTCGTGTGCGGATTCTCATGATGGGCCTTGTGAGCCTTCTTGCGACTGCGAGCCTGGCTGCATCGGCCGGGGGGCGCTCCGCGACATCCGCCGTCTCCGGCCACGCCGCGGCAGGAGCCTCTGGTGGCGGAAGGCATGTCGCCACTGTCGATGCGGTTCGACGCCTGCTGCGCGGTATACCGGAGAGGGGCAACGCGCTCGGCTACGCGGCCGCTCCGGTCACGCTTTGGGTCTTCGGCGATCTGGAGTGCCCAATCTGCCGGCGGCTTGCGCTTGGGGCACTGAGCCAGCTGATTCGCGGCGACGTGCGCGCCCGCAGGCTGAGGATCGAGTCCCACGCGATGGAGACGGCTACACACGAAGTGAGCACGTTCACCAAGCAGCAGGTGGCGGCGCTGGCGGCGGGTAGGCAGGACAAGATGTGGTACTTCGTGGAACTGTTCTACCGCGAGCAGGGACAGGAGGACAGCGGCTACGTCACGGACGCCTATCTCCGAGCCATCGCAAAGCAGGTGCCAGGGCTAAACCTCTCCGCGTGGGAAACCGCGCGCCACGACCCACGGCTCGCCGCGGAGGTCACAAAGGACGGGCAGATCGCTTCTCAGCTTGGGTTCGACGGCACACCCGCGTTCGTGATCGGCTGCACACTAGGCACTCTTCGAAGATTCTGGCCCGGCGGCTCCGCCCCTCTAGAAGAAGCTACATCCTACGAAGCGGCGATCCATCGTCTGTTGAGGGGTTGCCCGGCGCTCTCTCGGCTCGCCACATAGGGCTCGAACGGGCCGGTGAGCGACCATCCGGAGGACACCACGTGCGTCGCCGCGCAGTGAGGCGCGTCTTCGCCTCGCCCGGAGCAAGCGGGCGTGTGCTGGCCCTCGGTCGGCGCGCTCGGAGCTCGTCCGGACCGGAGGTCTCGCTGATGTCGAGGGACGACGGCGGACGGGGGAGACCGTGGGGCGATGCGTTCAGGGCGCCGCGGCAATCACTATGAGCAGATTCGAGAGCCACAGAGGAGGTTGACATGAGCAAGCTGAGACTCAGCATCACGATGTCGCTGGACGGCTATGTCGCAGGTCCTGAGCAGAGCGAGGAGAACCCGCTCGGGGTAGGCGGGATGGAGCTGCACGAGTGGTTCTTCCCGCTCAAGGCGTTCCGGGAGATGCACGGCGAGCAGGGCGGCGAGACCAACGTCAGCTCCTCGGTGGTGGAGGAGCGCCGCGCAAACATCGGCGCCACGATCATGGGACGCAACATGTTCGGCGGCGGCACCGGACCCTGGGGCGAGGATCCGTGGCCAGGCTGGTGGGGCGAGGACCCGCCCTACCACCATCCGGTGTTCGTGCTCACTCACCACGCGCGCGAGCCGCTTGAGATGAAGGGCGGCACCACCTTCCACTTTGTGACCGACGGGATCGAGTCGGCGCTCGCGCAGGCCAAGGACATGGCCCAGGGGCAGGACGTCTGGCTTGCTGGGGGCGCGTCGGTGATCAACCAGTACCTGGCTGCCGGCCTCGTCGCCGAGGTCGACATCTCGATCGCGCCCGTGGTTATGGCCGGCGGCGAGCGCCTGTTCGAGGGGCTCCAGCGCGGGGCTCTCAAGTTGAAGCAGATCCGGGCCGTCGACGCACCCGGCGTCACACACATCAAGTACCAGGTCGGCTGAACCACTTCGAGCAGAGGCGGGCAGGCTGCGCGTGTCGGGCTGCCCCGCCGTGTCAGCGCGAGCATCACCCGAGCGGCGACGGCGACCTTCCTTTGCGCGGAAAGGAGGCACGCCCCGCGTAGCCAACGAGACGGTCGGGTCGGCAGGAGGCGCCCGGTTCCGCGCCGATCAAACGGTGTCCATCGAGATCGGTGCCCTGAGCCACTCGTCGTACAAGCCATGCAAAAACTCATCGACGGTCGCTCCCACGCGTGCCGGCTCAGGTTAGGCTCTCTGCATCGCAGCGATGACGTCCGATTAGCAGCTAGTCCTTGAGCGTGCATATGCCCACCTGCATGCCGCCGCTCGTGCACCCAATCGTCTACGGCAAGGCCGAGACGATTTGATTGGGATGGCAGCTGCCGGCGCGGCGCACAACCGCTGCGGTCGCCTTGGTCGATACCGCCGCGAAAGCTGCAGGTGCCTTGCGCCTGGTGGGGGGCACAGCCCCCATATCGCCAAACGCGGGAGTCCGCCAATGGATGATGCGGACGGCTTGAACTCATCGAACCAGGCGTCTGCCCAGGGCGATCGAGACGCCCGACTGGAGCATCTATAGCTCCGGCCCTACGATCTCCCAATGCCCAAATCAAGACACCCTCCGTCGGAGCGGCCCACCAAGCGGGTCAACACTTCGCAGTTCGATTCCGTCGAAGACGCGCTCGACAAGATCGAGCCGAAAAGGCGGCCCATGGTGCAGGCCATGTCGACTCGGAGGAGGCACGTCGGGCGGTCAGAATCGCCCGAACGCTGGTCTCGACCCTCCTGGGGCCCGCGAGACCCATCGGACAGGAACAGCGGTAGATCCTGCGAATCCTTCAGCGACCGAGCAGCATTAGTATGTCGTCGCCGGAGGCGAGACAGAACGCACGGAGCATTCGGATCTGGAGAAACGGAGAAGGCGGCTTGCGGGAAGACGGGACGGCGATATCGGTCTTCGAGGTAGCTGACGTGCACGCGCTGGGGCCATGAAACGGGGATCGTGGTTCGCTCTGCCCAAGTGGTGCCAGCGGATATTCGACAGGTTCTACGGCGTCAAACCGGGGCGAAATGCGCGGAAGCTGGACCGCTTGATCTGGTTCCGCGGCTACTACCTGCGCAATCTACCCGTCATCGTGGTCGGGTGGATCTTCCTTCTCGCACTACACACCAGCTGGGTACTCTTGGCCGTCATTGCACTGCCGTGGGTCCTCGGCTTCGCGCGCCTGAACGTGGAAATCCGCCGCGAGCAGCGGCCACCCACCCAGAGCTAGCAACGAAGCGAAGGAGTGCCCGAAGCCGCCGCACTTGTGCCTTGCGCGAGAAAGGCGAGCGTCTCGGCCAGCCACCCGCGCGCTCCTCCGGACGACGACGGGGTTTGTGCCGCCCGGAGCCTGTCAAGCTCGGTGAGACAGATTGGATGGGAATTTAGTGAGTGGTCTCCTCGGTGTCGGTGGGTTTGTTGATCCACGCGCCGGTTGGTAGCGCGGGTGGTCGGGGTGGCCGGCGGATGAACCGGTCCGGGGTCGCGGCGTAGGCGGCGTTGAGGACGGCAGCGCGGGCGGTGTGCGTCTGCTCGGCGAGGCCGTGGTGGACGGTGGATGGGGTCATCAGGCCGATCCCGGAGTGGCGGTGCTGCTCGTTGTACCAGGGGAAGAAGTCGCGGCAGAACGCTCTGGCTTCGAGGATCGAGGTGAACCGGGCGGGGAACCCGGGGCGGTACTTCAGTGTCTTGAAGTGTGCCTCGGAGTAGGGGTTGTCGGTCGAGGTGTACGGCCGGCTGTGGGTCTTGGTGACCCCGAGGTCCGAGAGCAAGAAAGCGACGGGCTTGGAGCGCATCGCTGAGCCGCGGTCGGCGTGGATCGTCAGCTGGTGGCGGGGTATCTGCTGCTTGGTGAGCGTCTCGGCGATCAGCCGCTCAGCGAGCGGCGCGGTCTCCTGGTGCTGCACGGTCCAGCCGACGACGTAGCGGCTGTAGATATCGAGGATCACGAACAGGTAGAAGTACGTCCATGTTGCCGGGCCGAGCAACTTCGTTATGTCCCACGACCAAACACGGTTCGGTTCGCGGGCGAGCAGCTCCGGTCGGGCGTAGGGCGGGTGGGTGAGCTGGTCGCGACGCTCGCGGACCTCGCCTTGCGCGGCGAGCAGCCGATACATCGTGCGCTCCGACGCGAGATACGTCCCCTCGTCCAGCAGCGTGGCGTAGACGTGCGCGGGCGAGCAGTCAACGAACCGCTCCTCGTGCAGCCGCGCCAGCACCGCCCCGCGCTCGGGCTCAGACAGCGCCCTGGGCGACACCGCCGGCGAGCGTGCCGCGCGCACCCTCGGCTCCGAGCGCCAGCGGTAAAGCGACGCCCTGCTGGCGCCCAGCACCCGGCACGCCGGCAAGGTACCGAGGTGCGGCTCGACCTCGCCGACGGCCTGCTCGATCATCGCTCTGGCCGCGGCGTGTTGGTCTCGGTCGCGCTCTTGGGCGCCAGCAGATCCTCCAAGAGCGCTGAGACGTTTCCCTGCACCTCGATCACCCGCCGCGCCGTCGCAAGCTCAGCCTCAGCCCGCTCCAGCCGGGCGCGCACCGCCCGCAACTCCACCTGCTCCACGCTCGGTCCGCGCGGCCCACGCTTACGCGGCTCCAGGCCCCGCAGCGCCCCCGCGTCCTGCTGCTTACGCCACGCCGTCAAATGCGACGTGTAAAGGCCCTCACGGCGCAACATCGCCGCGATCTCCCCCGACCGCGTCGACCCAGCTGCCTCACGCAAGATCCGCAGCTTGTACTCGCCGGAGAACCGCCGCCGCCGCGGGCGCTCGGCGAGCTCCGGGTCCGGCCGGGACCCCCCGGCCGCGGCGCGCGCGCCGAGCATTTCGCTCCGCTCGCCTCCGGCGCCCTCCACGAAACGCTCGGCGCCAGGCATCTCCTTCATCTCCACAGACCGCATGGGCTCCAACATCGCTACAGCTCCGTTCTCGCCCTCAAGGCTCAGTAATCCAGCAGGATGATCTGTCTCACCTCACCTTGGCAGAGAGGGGCCGTCAGGTACGCACTCCCGGCCGGCCCGGCCGAAGCGGGCGTGTGCCGGTTCTCGTTCGACGTGCTCGGAGGTCGTCCGGACCGAGCATGTCGTTGGGACGAAGCGGACGCCCGCTCTTGGGCGAATCCGATCGCGCGGCGCGGCGCTCACAGAGCCGGAGTAGGACGATCGCAGCGTCGCCGACACAATCGCACCTGGTGACTTACCGACGGATGCGACTCACGACGTGGTGGAACCAGCCAGCTCCCATTCCTGCTGGACCAAAGTAGACACACGCTGCACAAGCTCAATACAACCGTCCGTCAGTCTGGTTGAAGGATGTCCCGCCGTCCAGGTGGAGCATGGTGGCGGCGACCGCATGAGCTTCTTGCGCCACCGCCGGGGACTCGTGAAGAGGGGCCGTGTAGGGCGCGGGCGTGCGAACGGCGCGTGGCGAGACTCTTCAGTGCGAACAGATTGCGGCCACTGCCTAACCTCTACCAGATAGTCCCTACTCTGGTCCGATGGACCCGAACACCAGCACCTTCCAGCACATCTTCCCAGTGCGGGCACCCCTCGGCACGACATTCACCGGGGGTACCGTCTCGCTCCTCCCCTGGAGCGCGGCAGCGTTCTACGGCCTGATCGGCACCACCGGAGCAGGTGCGCCATTGCTCGCGGTCGCATCTGAGTGGCCGCTGATCTGGGTGCGGACCGCCGCGCCGCTGTTGAAGTTCGAGCGTGAGTTGCTGTATCTCCGGCGGTACTGCAGCGACCAGGCGATCGCGACGCGGGGGAACCACGCATGGGGGGATGTCCAGCCGGGCGACGACCCTCCCGATGCGACCGTGCTGACGGACGCCGGCCGCTTGGGCGTGGAGTCGACCTCGTTGACGGTCGAGGGCCGACGTGGGGTCCACGGTCTCTTCGCGCAACTGCGCAGGGGTCTCCAGGAAGCCGAGCCGGCGGAGTTCGCGAAGCTCGCTGGCCATGTCGTGTATGTGTGGTTCCAGGAGCCCGACCTGGCTGGGGCGCCAGTCATGCCGCACAAGCGGTCTGACATTCCGGCACTCGACGCGCTGATCCAAGCGCTCGCCGAGTACGAGCCTGAAACTCAGCAGCTCCTACACGAGGCCGGACCGCCGCCGCAGACCATGCCCGAGCTTCCTTTGTCCGACACCCCTGCTGGTGCGAGGTTCTATGCAGTGCCCCTGCTCGGCGGCGTACCGGGCTCCATGCTGTTCACGCTCGCCGGCTTTGATATCGCCCTGGCGTACACGACGCTGCTGACCGCCGACGAGGCGTGGAGCGAGGTGCAGCGGCTCGTCGACAGTCATGACAAGCCCGGCGTCGATCTCCTCCTGGTGACTGCTGGCGGCCCGGACGCCGACGGCAACGTGTTCCCCGCCGAGGAGGCGGTCGCCAACTTTGTCGTCGAGCACCCGGTCGAACTCAGTCACCCGCCGGAGCACATCCAGAGGGTGATTCTTCACTCGTGGGGGACGGGCCGCGCCACGGCGCTGTATCCAGACGTGCAGCTGATCTTCGGCCCCCTCTATCAATCGATGACGCCCCTCCACCACCCGTTCGCAGCTCCTCCGACCGACGTGAGTGAGTCCGTCGGAGCCTGAGCGCGGATCTGCAATGAATCGCTGGGACGAGACGTGGCACCGGCTGCGCGAGTGGACGAACGGTCAGGCTCCGTCAGAGCGCCTTTCCGCCCAAGTGCTTCTAGCGGACGGTTTCTCAGAGGTTAAGCCCAGCCACCCGTTGGGAGGACCGGATGGCGGCAAGGACGCATTCGTGACTAAGGACGGCAAGGAGTGGGTCATGGCCGTGTACTTTCCGAGAGGGAAACAGTCGTTCTCTAAGGTTCGGCGCAAGTTTCTCAAGGACCACCAGGGCACGATGTCTCGCGACATCAGCGGCCTGGTGTTTGTCACGAACCAAGAGCTCACTCTGAGTCAACGCGCCGAGCTGTGCAACTCGGTGTCCACCGCTGTGGAGCTCTACGATCTCGAGCGGGTCACCACGCTACTTGATCAGCCCGCGATGTCGAGCGTGAGGGCCCAGTTCCTGGACATCACCGATCCCGAGGCTTCCATCGCGGAGCTACTTCAAGCGCAGGCCCGACTCGAAGGTCTACAGACCGGCGGCGACACCTACTGTTACGTGATGCTGTACCACTTTGACCTCACGGCTATGGAGGCAAAAAACTTCGTCGTGATTCGCAAGGGTGATTTCCCGCTCTACGATGTTCGTTTGCGTATGGTCGACATGGATCAGGGCGTCGCTGATGTTCTGAACCAACGGTGGGGGGAGCTAAACAGTCCCGCCGACTACGCAATGGTTCACTGGCCCATGCGCGACACCCTCTACTACAGGATTTTCTTCCATGCCCGGAACGGGAACTGGACCCAGGATCTGCAACTGTGCAAGTCCGTCGCACACGAGTGCTGGCTGGCAGCGACCCGCGTACTCGCGCGAAATTGCGAGATCCGCTTCGAGCACATAGATGGGGAGTTCATCGACAGGTTTGGCGCGCCCGAGTGGCGCTCGTAGCTGCGCGACTCTCCGAGAAGACGTCTCCGATCTAGCTGTTGTGCCCGGTGACGTCCCGAACGCGGTGGATGGGTGGGCGGTTGTTGAGGGCGCTGTGGGTGCGCTGCTCGTTGTAGTGGCGGACCCAGTGTGGCAGGGAGGCCCGGCGGGCGTCGCTTGAGGCGTATTGCAGGGCGTAGGCCCACTCGCGTTGCAGGGTCTGCTGGTAGCGCTCGACCTTCCCGTTGGTGCGAGGCGTGTAGGGCCGGGTGCGGAGGTGGTGGATCGCGCGGCGGTAGAGCAGTTCGCTCAGGGTTTTGTTGCGGATGTAGGCGAACGCGTTGTCGCTCATCAGCCGCTCAGCGACGATCCCGCGCTCCAAGAACCAGTCCAGTGCGCGGCGGGTGAACGCGGTCACGGTCGGGGCCTTCTCGTCGTCGTGGATCTCCGAGTACGCCAAGCGGCTGCAGTCATCAACGATCGAGTGCACGTACTCCCACCCAGCCCTCCGGGAGCGCCGGGTGCGATCACCCGTCAGCGCGTGCCCAGGCTCGGTGAACTTCCCGAACTTCTTGACGTCCATATGCAGCAGGTTCCCCGGGCACGGCCACTCATAGCGGACGACCGCCGCGCGCTCGGAGGGCTCTCGGCGTGAGCAGCCTCCACGCCGCAGCACCTGGTGCACGGTCGAGTGCGGGCGCCCAATCAGCATGGCGATCGCCCTGGGGCTCCAGCCGGTCCGTCGCCGCAGCTCACAGATGCGCTGCTCCTCCTCAACAGGGCACCGGGAGGGCGACCGGTGCGGACGACTGGAGCGCTCAAGCAGGCACACCAACGACTCGCGCTCAGAGGGAGTGGCCTGGCGCCAGCGGTGTACCCACTCCCAGACCG
The DNA here is from genome assembly GCA_963842005.1 of uncultured Solirubrobacterales bacterium. Taxonomy (GTDB): domain Bacteria; phylum Actinomycetota; class Thermoleophilia; order Solirubrobacterales; family Solirubrobacteraceae; genus Palsa-744. The sequence continues at coordinate 207,139 of CAWJEV010000003.1, forward strand.
TGGACTTCGACACGTTCCCCCACGCGGCGGCCCCCGCGAAGGACATCCCGTCATCCACGACACGACGAACGACCATCTCCCGCCCACGCGGGGTCAAACGGGCTCTATGGTGCGGCATTCCGGGCCTCCCTTGAGGTCGTGAGCTTTGACACCCACAGCCTCTCGGTAGGCCCGGACCTACCTACACCGCGTTCTGAACGTCCCTGGGCACGTCAGCTAGCCGTGGCAACCTCGTTGTCGAGCCAGATGTCCAAACGTTATCCGCACGCTTGCGGACAGTCCTTCAGCTGGCATTGAGCGCGGTGATCGCCATGTGATTGAGACCTTCGGAATCGGCCGACCGAAGCGTTTCTGCTGACGCCACCGAATGTGCGACGATCAGGGCGTGACCGAACCGACCCCAACCTACGGACTCGTCGCGCGCAGCCGCAAGGCAGCAGCGCGTTCAGCGAGCGAGCTGTCGCAGGCGATCAACGGACTAGAGCGCCACCACGCGCTAGAGGGTCAAGCGTTCGCCGAGAACGCGGGCTCGCTCACACGAGCGATCAACACTGATCCGGACGCCGTATTTGCGGACGGTCAATTGTATTCGTGGCACAACATGCGGATTGAGGGGATCGCGTCTGAGTTGCGCTCCCATCGCGACAAGGTGCTTCAGAGTCTGCTTGCACTGCGGTCCGCGCTCGCCGACATCCTCGTTGAGGCCCACAGTCTACTCCCGGAGAACGCGATGTTTTATGCTGACGTCGAACCAGGCGGGCAGCAGGAGCCCCCCAAACCCATCACCGGGATCGATCTGACCCTCGCCGAGGAGCTTCGCATCCTTCACGACACGCTTGACTGGACCCAGCGTGTCGCTCGCGGCATAGCCCTTCACGCGCTCGGGCCATGTTATGCCTTGTTTGTGCTGATCGAGCACCCTTCCGACGAGGCGACGGCTCTCCATACAAAACTTGAGGAGGCCCAGGCCGCGCTACTGACGTTCATCGTCCGGTAGCTCCTGCTTCCCCCGGGGCGAAGCAGGAGTGTCCGTCGGCCTTCGCGGCGCTGATGCTTTGGACGATCTCCGAGAGTCCCGTCCGCTCAAGGTTCGACTGCCGCATTCGCCGGCGAAAGCAGGAGCGTCGTCCGCGGTCGCGCGAGCCCAGCGGCGGTTGTGCGGCCGGCCCACTGCGGATGGTGAGGCCAGGTGTGGCCGGTGGGATGGATCGGCTTCCCGCCGGTTGCGCGGCCTATGCGTTCGGCGGCGCGCGACGCACCGGAGGGAGCTTTGAACGGAGCGCTCGCTTCGTGTCAGGCTGAGCGGGGTGGGTCGTCTTTCGCGGTGGCCGCGGCGCGTTGTGCGGCCTTCGCGGCCTTGCGCTGGGCCTTTCCTGCTCTCGTCCTGTCGTACTCGCTGCTCGATCGAGACGACGACCTCGGGGCGTTCCCGGCCGAAGCTCTTCAGGTAGAGGTGCTCGATGAACTGGGGCAGCGGGGCCTTCCAGGGCTCCTGGTCGTGGTTGTCGAGCGTGCCGAGCTGGTTTGGGTTCATCCCGAGCTCTCGTGCCGTCTGCACGTGAGCATGCGAGAGTCCGTGGCGCCGGCGTGCCTGAGCCCAGGCCTGGAGCTTGGACGGTAGTGGTCTGCTCGTCTTCCCACTCATGCTTTCCGCTTTCGTGTTGTGGCTCGCGGCCCGTCCGCTCTGTTCTTGCCGGCGGTGTTCTGCCGGCGGGCGCCGTCTCGGGGGGCGTTCCACCCGCCCAGGCGTCACCGAGCAACGGTGACCTGGACTGCGAGCACCCCCGACCACCTGGGCGCCGACTCGGCTCTCCTGCCCAGCGACCTCCTGCGAGCCAAGCAGGCGACTCCTCGCGGCGTTTCCCCGGCAGGCACGCGGACTCTCGGCCGGGGGAGTTTAGGCCCACGAACAGGCCTCATGGGCCTAAATAACGACTCGGATCACGCCGAGACACCGCTCAAAACGGCATATTTGCAGGACATTCTCGATGGAGCCAGCGGGATTCGAACCCGCGACCTCCGGCTTGCAAAGCAGGCGCTCTCCCAGCTGAGCTATGGCCCCGTGAGCCTCCTCAATATACGCTCTACAGAGTGGATCCCACTCTCAGCCGTCTGCGGTAGTCGCGCCCATGGAGGCGCTTTGGCCCGCCGCCGCTGCCCTTTGCTGCGTTCGCCGGGGCGGCTCAGCGACTGTGCCGAACAAAGGTCGGGCGAGGGGCCGAAATGACACCGAGCACCGGCCCCGTCGTAGTAGCCTCTCCGCCATGGGCGCGATCCAAGAGCTGGCGGCTGATCTGGCTGTCGAGGGGCGCACGTTGCGCCGGGCTGTCTCACAGGGCACTCTCCGCGCCAACCGAAAGTGCCGGATCGCGCCTGATCGGACTGCTCCCATACCGGCGCCCTTACGCCGAACAGGTCTTCGAGGCGTTCGTCGCCGATGGCGGCCTGACCGAAGATCAAGCGGCTCTTCTGAACGAGGTCTACGTCCTTGAGGTCGCTTTGAGCACGCCTCCCCGGATGTCGATGAAGGAGGTCCGCGATGCCATCGAGCGCCTACGCAAAGCGCTCCCACGTTTGATCGAGAGCACCCACGTCTGGCTCCGCCGCCACGGCGTGGAGTTCGGATAGGGGATTCTTGCCAGTGCTGCCAAAGCCGGACAGCGGGAGCAGCGCACGCGGGCGACCCCGGCCCCAGGTGGGAGGGAATCGTTTGGGCAGCAGCCCAGTTCCGCTGCCCAAACCCAACGGATCGCGCCCAATCTAGCCGCATCCGCGCTGTCGGCCGACGACCAGAACCACCGATGAACACTGAAGAATTAGGCGATACACCCGGTCCGCTGGACTGCTTGCAAAGCAGGCGCTTTCCCGGCTGAGCTATGGCCCCGTGGGCCTCCAAGATACGCGCTGTAGAGCTTGGGTATAGCGAGAGGCGGCCCGGCTAACAGGCTGGTTGCCGAGGCGGTACAGGCTGCTGGAGACGAGGTCGGCAACTGCAGCCCGATGTACTTCAGCGTTGGAGGCACGAAGAGAAGCCGCTCGCTGAAGGCGCGCGCGATCGGCGTCGTCAGCCAGGTGCTGGGCCTTAGGTTGCTGCCGGGCTAACAGCCGCTCGGGCTGCTGGATCGCGCCCAACCGGGCCGCATCGGTGCTATAGGCGGAGGCTCAGGATCTCCGATGAACACTGAAGCCTCAGGCCCTAACCTCCTTCTCCAGAGGCCGCCCGCTGAAGTCGTACTTGCGCTCACCCGGCATCTCCCATTCCAGGGAGTCTCCTGTCGAATCTCCTCCCGAGGTGGAAGGCTCCACCCTCGCGCGGGATGGGGCGGCGCTCATCGCGGGCGGCAGGCTATCCAGCTCGGCGCGGCCATTGCCCTCGATCGAGTCCGCCTCCAGGACCGCGCGCATGTCCAACTCCACCGTCTCCTGGCTCAGCTGTGAGAGATCGGGGCCAGAGCGGACGTGGACATCATCAACCGCGCGGGCAGTCGGGAGCTCTTCGAAGCGAGCCACGTGCTCCGCGGGCTCTGGGCCCTCGACTCGAAGCGCGGAGCCAAAAGCCTCTCGCTCGTCGCGGATCACCTCGCTCGGATCGGCGCCATGCAGGCGCTTGAGCTCGAGGTGCTCGTGAATGGCGTCATCGAGCAATCCCATTGCGCCACCAAACCATACCTTGCCGGTCCGCTGCATTTTTTCGCACGGCCCGCGATCGGGCCAGTCGAGAGCATGGGCTGCGGCCAAGCGATCGTGCGTACGCACGAATGCCGATGAGGCGATGGTGGCCGGCACATCGGCCTCGCCGGCCATCCGGCGGCGCCCGCTCCTACTACACTTGGCCCACACGCTTTTGCGATGCGTGGGGCTATAGCTCAGTTGGGAGAGCGCCTGGATCGCACCCAGGAGGTCGGGGGTTCGAGTCCCCCTAGCTCCATTTCTAAAGATCCCTGCATATCGGCCGCTTTTTGCGGCGCTGGATTGGTGGGAATCGCCGTTGATCGGCGGTGATCTCAGGCACTGTGCCTGAGATCGTGGGGATTGTGCCCGATCGCCGTGGATTACCAGCGATCGGGGCTCGATTCGGCGGGCGGGTGGAGCTATGGTCGAGGCGTCCAGAACATAAGCGGCCCCGGCGGCGTTAGAGCGCCCCGGGGCCCGGCACCGAGGAACAGAGCCTCGATGCGCCGCTGATTGTCTCGCAGCGCCGTGCTGTTCGCGCGGCGGGTCATGGCGTGCGGCTGATCGCGGCCTGCTCCTCGGTGTCGCCCGAGCGAAGGAGCAGGTGCGATGCCGAAGAGAGGCGACAAGCAGGAGCGCGGAAGCGCGGGGGCTGGCGGGACGTCGGCCGGGGCACGGCGCGCTGAGGACTCGAAGACGGATGGTGAGCTTCGGCGGTTTGAGCCGGTCTCGGATGAGCTGGTGCTCGCCGCGATCGACCGCGCGGAGCGTCACCGTGCCGGGGAGCGGGAGGGTGTCCCGTTCTGGGCGGTGGTCGCGCACTTGGGGTTCGTCCGCAGCGGTTGGACGAGCCGCCGGTTGCGCCCGCAGCTGGAGAGGCTGGTCACGCAAGGCCTGGTGAGCAGTGCTCGCCGTAAGGGTCTCGACGTGTGGGACCTGACCGACGCGGGCCGCGAGCGGCTGAAGGTCGCTCGCGAGGCGGGCGAGGTCGAGGAGTTGCCAGAGTCTCCGCAGCACCGCGCCTGGTGCCGGGCGCGTGCAGTCGCGGGCGAGCGGATCGACGGGTTCCGTGAGCGCGCGAAGCGCAGCACGGAGGAGGCCACGGTGCTGCTCGGGTCTTCTCGGAGGGTGCGCTCGGATGCGTGGTTGGAGCTCGCGGACCGTCTTGAACTGGTGTACCAGCAGCTCGGGCGGGCGACCTACTGCTTGTACGAGTGGGAGGAGCCCGACGACGCGACCGCAGACATCGACGATTACCAGGACCCTGGGGACGAGCAGACTCGACAGAGCAGCCCGTGGACGGCTGCGCTGGCTGCGCAGCAGCCGACGCAACGTCGCCGGCCCGTGGGTCAACGAGTATGACGACGAGGCTGCGTCAGCCCCGGCGGAGGTGATCATCACGGTGTCCGCTGATACTAACCCGCAATCAAGTTGATTGATGACGTGATCCACTGGTGGCTGGTGAGGGATTGGATTGTGGCGTGGTCTGCTTCCAGGGCGTGTAGCTCCTCGGCGAGGTCGTCCTCGACTTCGTCCAGGCTGTCGTGGGCCTTGTTGGCGAAGCGTCGCTCGCGGATCAGGTGCTATAGCTGCTCGGGGGGTTCAGCTCGGGGCTGTAGGGCGGCAGGGTGAGGATCCGCTGGGTTCGACGGCTTCATCTGGCCCCACTGCGACGGCTTGAAGTGGCCCCACCTCCGTCCGATTGGACGCCGACGGTTCGCTGCTCATGGAGCGCGAGCGGGAGGCGGCGGAAGGAATGGGATCCAGGATGGAGCTGTTCGAGCAGATCAGGAGAGATCACGACCGGGAGGGCCTGTCGATCCGGGCGCTGGCGGCACGCCACGGTGTGCATCGTCGCGCCGTGCACCATGCGTTGGCGTGCCCGGTGCCGCCGGCGAAGAGCACACCGGCGCATCGCCCGGCGCCGAAGTTGGGTGCCTACCGGGCGCTGATCGATGGGTGGCTTGAGGGGGACCTGCGGGCGCCGCGTAAGCAGCGTCATACCGCGAAGCGGATCTGGGCGCGGCTGGTCGATGAGCATGGCGCTGATGTGGCGGAGACGACGGTCCGTGACTATGTGCGTGCGCGTAGGCGTGCGATGGGCTGGGCGGTCGGGGAGGTGTTCGTCCCGCAGGTCCACGCGCCGGGTGTCGGCGCAGAGGTCGACTGGGGTGAGGCGGAGGTCGATCTGGCCCGGGTGCGCGCGAGGGTGTTCTTGTTCTTCATGCGCGCGTCGTTCTCGGGCGCGGCGTTCTGCCAGGCGTCGTTGGTTGCGACCCAGCAGGCGTTCTTGGAGTTGCACGTGGAGGCGTTCGCATGGTTCGGCGGGGTTTTCGAGGAGGTCCGCTACGACAATCTGACCTCGGCGGTCAAGAGCGTGCTGAAGGGCCGCCGGCGTGTGGAGAGCGACAGGTTCGTCGCGCTGCGCTCGCACTACTTGTTCGAGTCGCAGTTCACCACGCCGGGTATCGCGGGCGCGCACGAAAAGGGCGGCGTGGAGGGCGAGGTCGGGCGTTTCCGGCGTAACCATCTCGTCCCGGTCCCGCAGGTCGCGAGCCTCGCTGAGCTCAACACGCTGCTCCTTGCGGGCTGCGAGGCGGACCTGCAGCGGCGGATCAGCGGGCGGCCGGTGAGCGTCGGTGAGGCGTGGGCGCAGGAGCGGGGGCTGCTACGGCCGCTGGGGGGCGAGGCGTTCGACGCGTCAGAGACCGCCGCGCCGCGCGTGGACAGCAAGGCGCTCGTCACGGTCCGCCAGAACCGCTACTCGGTGCCGGTCGCGTTCGCCGGGCTGAAAGTCGCCGTGAGGATCGGCGCACGGGAGATCGCGGTCAGCCACGCGGGCCGGATGGTTGCCCGCCACGAGCGGCTGCACGGACGGTACGGCACGAGCGCCCAGCTTGACCACTACCTCGAGCTGCTTACGCGCAAGCCCGGTGGCCTGGAGCGCTCCCTGGCGCTGGCCCAGCAGCGCGAGAGCGGCTCCTGGCCGGGCACCTTCGATGAGCTGTGGGCGGCGCTGGGTGTCCGCTACGGCGCCTCGGAGGCCGCACGGCAGATGGTCGATGTCCTGATGCTCGTGCGTGAGCACGGGCCCGAGCGCGTCGCGCTGGCTGTCGCGGGTGCGCTCGCGGCCGGCGCGCATGACGGCCGCGCCGTCGGGGTGCTCGCCCGCCGCGCGCAGAGCACCAACCCCGCGAGCGCGCCGCTCACAGGCCTCGCGCCGGCCCTGGCCGCCCACGAGCGGCCCGTCCCCGACCTTGCCGACTACGACCAGCTGCTTGGAGGATCACGATGAGCACACCCACCAACGCGAAGACCGCGGCGCTGCAGGCGCTGATCGAGGCGCACGCAATCGAGCTGAAGCTCCCGACCGTCCGGGCTCGCTTCCGCGCGCTCGCCGAGCAGGCCACCCGCGAGCAGCAGACCCCCGTCGCGTACCTCGGCGCGCTACTGGACGCCGAGACCGCTGAGCGCGCCGAGCGCCGCGAGCGCCGGCGCCTGATCGACGCGCGCTTCCCCGCCGTCAAGCGCCTGGAGGACTTCCGCTTCACAGATAACCCCAAGATCCCACAGGCCACGATCGCCGCGCTCGCTGAGGGCTCCTGGATCTCAGACCACGAGAGCGTCATCCTGATCGGCGACCCCGATCTGGTTTCACACTGCCCCTTTCGCGTTCGTCATTGCGCAAACAGTCCAGCTTCGGACTGAAGCACCTGGATTCTCAGGCCTTTGCGACGGCCGGTGGTCACGTGCACCGCGTGTCGCTGCCCGCGTTGGACTTGGTGCAACACGGTCTGGCGGGCGACTCCGAGGCATTTCGCGGCCTCGTTGAGTGGTAGATAGCCCTCGGGGACGTTCGGCACGAACTGGGCGCGGACCTCGTCCGTTAGCCGAATTCGCCACGGCGCGCCTGCCGTGACTTGCTCGCCGGGGAGCAGCCCTTCGCGCAGCCACCGGTGGATCGTCGAGATTGACACCTGCAGTGTGTTGGCGGCCTGTTCGATCGTGACGGTGCCGCTGTTCGGTTCAGGCTGGGGTGCGATCGGGATGCTCGCTCGCTGACGAACCCCTTGGACGCGTGTCGCGGTGAATGGCAGCCCGGTCCCGGTGCGCCGGCCTTGCCGGTTCAAGATCGCTGCGATCTGATGGTCGGGGTGATGCGCAGCGAGCTCGGCGGATCGAGCTCGATCGTGTCCTCGGAGGTGCAGGTTCGCTTCGTGCCGCGGCGGACCAGCGGAATGCTCAACTGGGTGCGGGCCGCACCCTCCCAAAAGATCTCGACCTCGGCGATGTCTTCTGGCCGTTTCACCGTGATGACGACCTCGCTGATCAGCGCCCGGAGGAGCTCCTTGCGGTCACGGTCGCTGGTGGTCTTCGCCGCCCACAACTTCGGCAGATCACGCGCGAGACGGGTCAACGCTTCGCGCTCGGCCAGGGTGAGCGGCGCGGGTCGGGCGTGCTCCAGCGCGGCGAGCGTGCGCTGCTCGCGCGCTACACCCGCGAGCGCGTCCTCGAGCTTGCGCTCCAATGTTCGCGCGACGAGCCGGTTCTCCGGCTCGCATGCATCGAACTGCCGCTCTGCGCGCTGCGCTTCGAACTCGGCGCGTTCCAGCGCGAGTCGTTGCCCGGCGAGCCGGGCGTCGTGCTGCTCGGTCAGCTCCGCGATCGCGCCGGTGCTGGCCGCGACCCCGGCCGGGGTGACTGCCTCGAGGAACGCCGCGGCGACAGCCTTGTCGAGCCTGCCGCCCCCGAGGGTCTGGCACGTCGACTCCGTGCCGTGAAGATGCAGCCCGCGCACGCACGCATACCGCACACGGCGGCCGTCGTTGCCGGAATACGCGACCTGCATCCGCCTGCCGCACCGTCCGCAGCGGAGCAACCCCTGCAGCAGCGCGCCACCCTCACGGGCGGCGCCGCCGCCCTCGCCGCGGGGTCTCACGTTCGCCCGCAGGCGCTGGCGGTTGGTGAGGTACTCCTCCCACGCGACATAGCCAGGATGGTGATCGGGCAGGCAGACAGACCACTCCTCGATTGGGACCTCAAGCGTCCTGACGTGCAGCTCCGCGTTGGCGTCGACGTGCTTCTCTTGGCGGGTGCGGCCGAACACGAACGCGCCGGCGTAGACCGGGTTGGTCAGCAGCTTGTGGACCGCGCCATAGCTCGCGCGGACCCAGCGGACGCGTCGCTCGCCGACCGATCGGCGCGGGAGCAGTTGCCCGTCGGCGATCAGCTCCCCGACGACCTGCCGTGCCGATCCAGCACGGCGCCAGAGCTCGAACACGCGCGCGATCGCGTGACGGACCTGCTCATCAGCGCACAGGACGATCCGGTGATCCTCGTCACGATCGAACCCGGCCGGGAGATGCATCACCAGCTCGCCGCGCGCGGCCTTGTTCCGCAACCCGCCGGTCAGCCGTGCACGGATCAAGTGCAGCTCTGCCTCGGACATCGTGCCCTTCAAGCCGAGCAACAGCCGGTCGTTGAAATCACCCGGCGCATAAATCCCGTCAGAGTCGGCGATCAGCGTCCCGGTCAACGCACACAAGTCGATCAGCTGATGCCAGTCCGACGATGAGCGTGCAAATCGTGAGACCTCCAACGCGAGGATCAGCCCGACGTTCCCCAGACCCACGTCAGCGACCAGCTCCTTGAACCCCTCGCGACCGTGCGTCGTCGCGCCCGATCGGCCCGTGTCCTCGTCGACAACCGTCACCGATGCCGCCGGCCAGCCCAGCGCGACCGCCCGCTCCCGCAGCGCGTACTGCCTGGCCGTCGACTCTGTGTTGCGCTCAAGCTGACCAGGCGAGGACTGCCGCACATACACCACCGCGCGACGCTGACGGTGACGCTCAGTGATCTTGCTCTGGCTATTCATCGCGGCTCGCTTCCACCAGCGCGGCGAGCAGCCGCGCGAGTCGCAACGTCACCTGCACCCGGCAGTCGATCGGGATCGTCTCCCAGACCACCGCCGGCGCGACCGTCACCTCGACTCCAACCTGCAACGCCAGCTGCCCGGACATCACCACCTCCGTTTTCACCGGAGACTGCGGCGCGCGCCGGACGCCGCCGAGCCCTCACCCCCTCCAGCCGATCGGCCAGCAACCGCCAACCCGCCGGGCTAGCCAGCACCCCGAACCTTGGGCCGGGCGCGACACGACGAGGCAGGTCCGTCCACCGCGCCGGGATCGTGCCCGAGCTGCCGTCCACCAACCGGCAGATCAGCGCCGTCTCGCCCTCCTCCGTCCGCCACCCGAGCACCTCAAGCTCGACATCCCGCAACTCGCCCGGCGCATCCACCAGCCGCACCCGCTCCGGCAGAACATCAACAACATGAGTAGTTCGACGCCCACTCGCCCGGGACCGGCAAGACGATGCTCGCGATCGCCCTCGGTGTCTGTGCCTGCC
>CAWJEV010000004.1:0-224342 GCA_963842005.1 uncultured Solirubrobacterales bacterium
ACGCCGCGTGCGCTTCACCACGCTCGCCGCCCTCGCGAACGAGCTCCAAGAAGCCGAGAGCCGCCGCGAGCTCACCCGCGTCGTCAGCCGCTACGCCAGAACAGAGCTCGTGATCCTCGACGAGCTCGGGTACCTCGCGCTCCCCGACGGCGCCGCCGAGCTCGTCTTCCAAGTCCTCTCAGAACGCCACGAGCGCGGCGCGCTGATCGTCACGACCAACCTCCCCTTCGGCGAATGGACCAACGTCTTCACCAACCCACGGCTCGCCAAGGCCGTAGTCGACCGCCTCACCCACCGCGCGCACATCATCGACACCGGAACCGAGAGCTGGCGCTTCCGCCACGGACTCCAACAGCGCACAACCAAAAAAGGAGACTGACCCCCCCACGCGCGAACCACGCCGGCGATATCTCGCTCCGCTCCGCCCTACGGGCTCCGCTCCACGAGACACCGCCGAAAGTCACAATCAGAGAAGATCAACACACACAACAACCGACGCGAAGTGGGGCCACTTCAAGCCGCCGCGCCGGGGCCAGCGCAAGCCGTCGCGCCCAGTAGATGTTGGCGCCGGTGCCGAATGTGATGTCACGACAGCGCAGCGCGGTGAGCTCGGAGACCCGCAGGCCCGTCTGGATGGCGGTCAGTAACAGGGCGTGGTCGCGGCGTCCGATCGCGGTGCTGCGGTTGGGGGCGCCGAGCAGCGCGGTGGTCTCGGCGGGCGCGAGGAAGCTCACGATCGTGACGTTCGGGCGCTTGGACGGGATCGCGAGCACCCGTCTGATGAGCTCGGCTTGCTCGGGGCATTGCATCGCGGCGTAGGAGAACATCGAGTGGATCGCGGTCAGCCTCAGGTTGCGGGTCTCGATGCCGTTGTGGCGGTCTGCCTCGAGATGGTCGAGGAAGCGACGAGCTCGGCGTCGAGGTCGGCGAGCTGGAGGGTGGCCGGTGTTTTGCCGGTGCGTGCCTGGGTGAAGCGCAACAGCAGCCGGAAGGTGTCCCGGTAGGACGCGACGGTGTGGGGGCTCACCCGGCGTTGGGCCAGGTGTTGGGTGAAGAAGGCTTGGAGCACGGGGGCGAGCGCTGTCATCGTCCGGCCTCCTCTGAGCGTTCGAGGCGTTCTGCGACGAGCGCCATCAGCTCGGGTGTGGCTTCCAAGTACCAGTAGGTGTTACCGGGGTTGAGGTGCCCCAGGTAGGTTGAGAGCACCGGTAGCTGGCGCTGAACGTCCACCCCCGCCCGGTGCCAGGACAGCAACGTGGTCACGGCGAAGGTGTGGCGCAGGTCGCCGAGCACCGCCCGGCGCCCGTGGGTAGTGGCGATCGATGCCCTTCGGCGTAGCTGCCGGAACGCTTTGCTCATGGCGGCGCTCCTCAGACGGGCGCCCCTTGGGCCGAGGAAGAACGCCTCGTTGCGGGGATGGGGGTAGGAACGGTCTCGCAGGAGCGAGTAGTCGGCCAGCGCCTGGACCGTGCTGGGATGCAGAGGGAGCCGGCGGCTGCGTCCGGACTTGGAGTGCCACACCGTGAGCTGCGCGCCGGTGAGGTCCACGTGCTGGCGGTCAAGCCGCCGGGTCTCACCGGGGCGCAGGCCGGTGCTCGCCATCAGCCCGATCAGAGTCGCCATCGTCGCCCCGAACGGCGCGGGAGAAAGCGCCGAGGCGAGACCCATCAACCGGGTGATCTCCTCCTCGGAGTAGATGTGCGGTATCGACCGCACCGGGCTGGGTCCCAGGCGGCGCGGGGGGATCTCGGTCGTGGTATCGAACGCCGCCAGGTAGCAGGCAAAGCCACGCACCATCGAGAGCCGCACGCGGCGCTGGCCCTCGCTGCACGCGCCGCCAGCCCAGACGATCGCCGTCTGCGTGCGTACCGTCGTCTCGCCCCTGGACTGCGCGTAGCGCACGAAACCCGGCAGGACACGACCGGTCTCCTGCAACTGGTAGCCGAGCGCACGGCGCACCGAGAGGTAGCGATCAAGATGGTCTTGGAGGCTGCTCATCGCGCTCACCTCGCCGGCCACGGCCGCACGGCCGCGCTCAGGGACCGCTCGTCGACCTTGGCGTAGGTAGAGGTCGTCATCTGGTCGCTCTGGCGCAGCACCTCGCCCACCTCGCGCAGGCTCGCGCCGCCACGAAGCAGCCGCGTTGCGGCCGTGTGGCGCAGCCGGTGCCCGCCGACCACCGGTATCCCAGCCCGAGCACACGCCGTGCGCGGCACATACACAACGGCGTTTCGTGACATCCCGACCGGCGCGCCTGCCGCCCGCAAAAACACCGATCGGCACGAGCCAGGGCGCCTGGCCAGCGCGAGATCGACCGGCCTCATGGACGACGTACTCACAAAGCTCGCCAGCACCCAGCTGCTCAAGCACCGGACGCCCAGTCGCCGCCCGCCACGCCAGAAAATGGCGAACCAAATAGCAGACATTGGTGACCGTCAGCTCACCGAGACGACGCTCCGAGAGCTCATAGTTGCGGTATCCGACGACGACAGCTTCAGCCGCCTCATCGACCTCGATACGGGACACGACCATAATGGCTCCTCTCCTTGAATTGAAAAGAACCAAAGCCTGACCAAAGGCCCGCAACTATGCCGGGGCAACCACCCCCAATCCGGCCCTACGGACAGCCGATCACCGCTGTTCAGCGAGCAACCCGGCATAGCCGCACACCCGGGATAGACACCACTATTCCGGTACCGGAATACCCGGGCTCAACCGGTCCTCGCAACAGTGTGTTTGACAGTGTAGGTGAAAAAGTGAAGGATCATTCTCGTTATCCGTGAGCGAGAGATGATCTTCCACTGTCGGTCAGAGACGACCCGAAGGGGCCGTACCAGTCGTTGGGCAGCTGAGTAGGTGCTCGTTGAGGGTCTCTGCTGGTGTTCGCCAGCCGAGTGTCTTGCGTGGTCGGCTGTTCAGCGTTGCTGCGACCGCGGCGAGATCGGCGGCGCTGTGTCTGGTGAGGTCGGTGCCCTTGGGGAAGTACTGGCGTAGCAGCCCGTTGGTGTTCTCGTTGGTGCCGCGCTGCCACGGGCTTCGCGGATCGCAGAAGTAGACCGGCAGGCCGGCGTGGATGCGTAGCTGCGCGTGCTGGGCCATCTCAGCGCCCTGGTCCCACGTCAGTGAGCGGCGCAGTTGCACGGGGAGCGTCGTGATTGCTTCTGTGATCGCGTCGCGGACCGCCTCGGCGCCATGACCGGCGAGCGGTGGACCGTTCTTCACGCGCGGAGGGTGGCCGTCCATCGGGGGGAGGTGCAGCAGCATCGTGAAGCGGGTGCTGCGCTCCACCAGCGTGCCGATCGCTGAGCGCCCCAAGCCGAGGATGAGATCGCCCTCCCAGTGCCCGGGAACAGCACGGTCCTCGGCCTCGGCGGGCCACTCGCTGATCAGGATCTCCTCGGTGACGAAGCTCTTGCCTGGTCCCCGCGTGCGGGCTCTGGGGACCCTGAGCGCCCTGCCGGTCCGCAAGCAAGCGGTGAGTTCCCGCCGCAGCGCGCCGCGGCCCTGCACATACAGCGACTGGTAGATCGCCTCGTGGGAGATCCGCATCGACTCATCATGGGGGAAGTCAAGACGCAGACCGGTGAGCGATCTGCTCGGGGCTCCAGGACTTCGCCCACCGCCGGTCCTTGCGGGGGCCGTGACGCCGACCGGCCCACCGCACATCCGGGCCAGCCACAGTGGCCCCGCCAGGACGCTGCACAGCACCCGAGAGACGGTCCTGCACGTAGCGGCGCAGCTCGGGGCTGACCGCAAGCTTCGCGGCCTTCGGACGCTGGGCGCGACGGTCGGCGTGCCACTGCGCGGTGCTCGCCCGGTACTCGAGATAGCCACCGCGGGTCGCGGCATTACGACGAAGCTCCCGGGAGATCGTCGAGGGGGAACGCCCGAGCACACGCGCGATCTCCCGCACCCCACACCCACGGGCACGCAGGATCGCGATCTCCTCACGCTCAGCGAACGACAGGTAACGCCCCGACAGCGGGGCCTGAGTGACTGATGGCATCCCGCCACCCTCACGAAACCACCGGACGCCAACCGACACCGACACCCCCGCCTCGACCGCCGCATCATCGCTCCAGACGCCACGCGCGATCGCCGCCCAGAACCGCTGCCGGTGCTCCCTACGCCACCCCGGCGGACGACCCGGCGAGTGCATCTTCGCTCGCCCAGCCCGATCCGACCTCCGCCGCTTCCCGTTCATCGCAACCCCTCTCAATCGAATGGTGTTGCGACGACCAATTGAATCCACCTAGAGGTGCAACTGTGTGCCGTGAGGCGGAGCGCAGCGACGCAGAGCGGCAGGGCTGCCTTTGCAGTGGTGCTGCTGGCGGCACGGTTGGAGGGGAAGCTCGGGCGTGGGCGGGCGCGTCGTGCGTCGTGGGAGGCGTGGGCGAGAGCCAAGCAGAGCTTAAGCGGATGGCGGGTGGATCTGGCGGTGAGCGTCGTGTGTTTGAGCACGCAGGTCGAGCGCTCGGGCGCGGCGCTGGTCAGCGGCGCCGGCGCGCGGGGGATCACGACAGCCGGGAACTCGCGTGCTGCGGCAGCCAAGAAGGCGCGCAGTCAGTGTGCGGGGGCGCTCAGGTGGTTGCGCAGCCAGGCCGCCATCTGATCTTGGCTCCAGTCGCCGGAGGCTATGGCGAGGACGGCATGCTCGGCGTCGTCGATGCTGGGAGACGGGTTCCACGACCAGTCGTTGATCTCGACGAACAGCCTCAACGCCACCCATGCGGAGCGCTTGTTGCCATCGGGCAGCGGGTGGTTCTTGGCGAGCCGCACGACGAGCACTGCTGCCTTGTCGACGAAGTCGGGGTAGAGGTCGGTGTCGCCGAATCCCGCCGCGGGTGCGTGTAGTGCCGAGTCGGCGAGATTCACCTTCGCAACTCTCGCGACCGTGTCGGTATCGAGGCCGGTTACCTCGGCGGCGATGGCGAGGTAGTCGACGAGGCCGACGTACTCGACGGTCACTTGGCCAGCCGCTCGAGCAGCTCCCGGTCTTCCTCGATGATGCGGCGTACGCGAGCCTTGAACTGCGGATCGCGGCGGCGGCGCTCCACTGCTTCCGCGAGCGCCTGCTTGACGGTCTCGTTCAGGCTCATGCCCTCCGCTCGTGCGAGCGCCTCGGTGTCGGCCGCGAGCTCCTCATCGAGGCGAACGGTCAGGTTCTTCGTCATCGCACCATAGTAGCATACTGTCACGACGTTAGGTGCTGCCGGGCCTGCCTGGAGCGAGAACCGGCCGCCCACCCTCTCCGTCGATCGAGCAGTCGGCCGGCCCCGGCCCCCGGCCCGGCTCCCGCTACACACCCTGTCACACCCCTCGTGGGTTGACAGGGTGTGCCACGCTACCCCGCGGACGGGGGCCGGGGGACTGCGCTCCGCCGCGGTCGGGGCCCCCGACCAGGCGAAGCCTGGTTGGGGAGCGGCGGACGATCGACCGTAACGTTGCAGTTCCGTGGGCCCGCCCGGGCCGCATCGCAGATCATCGAAGCCAATGGCAAGACCCTCGGCGACTGGTGTGGCGGGCACGCTCAGCTTGGTGGGTGGATTGCTACGGCCGATCGTAGCCTTACGCTTGGTAAGTGAGCGAATACATCTGGGTCATGCTCGAACGATTCAGGCTTCCGAGGCTCCTGGCGATCGTCGTGGCCGTAGGACTCGTTGCGTTTCCGGGTACTACGGATCCTCTACTCATGAAAGCGATTCGCGCCAGGGCGGCGCCGATCACGTCGGAGTTTGAGCACGATCTGAGGCCCTTGCTCACTCATCTCAGGGCTCGTGGGGTCACGCGGTGACCTTCGTCGAGAGTGTTGCTGGCCCCCTGGTCGGGGTCATCGTTGGCGGCGGCATCGCCTTTGGTGGCCAGCGAGCGCTGGAGTCTAAGGGCTCACGACTGAGCGTGTGAAGGAGCCACGGTGTAGTTCCAGTCGCCGTGGAATGGGTTGCGGGTGATGTTGATGGTGGCGAGCTGTTCGTCGCTGACTTTGATGCCTTTCTCGTATTCGCGGTCGTCGAGTTGGGCGTAGACCTTCAGACCGGTGCTAGTCGTGGTGCTTGAGATGAGGTTGATGATGACCTCGTGGCTGATGAGGGGCTTGCCACGCCAGTTGGTCGAGATGAAGCTGAACAGCCGGTGCTCGATCTTGTTCCACTTGCTCGTTCCGGGCGGGAAATGGCAGACCGCGATCTGCAGGCCGGTCTGATCCGCAAGGCGTTGTAGCTCGAGCTTCCACAGACGGGTGCGGCTGGAGTTCGAGCCACCGCAGTCCGCGGTAATCGTCAGCGTGGTGGCGTTTGGGTAGCGTGTTTTGCCGAGTGTCTGCCACCAATCGAGGATCGTGTTCGTGGCGAACGTCGCGGTGTCGCTGGTGATCCCCACGTTGATCCACCCCTCATCCGCGGTCAAGTCGTAGACGCCGTAAGGGATCGCGTGCCCGAGCTGCTTGTCCTTGAAGTCGTGCGTACGGACCTCGATAGGCTTGCCCTTCGGCTCAAGCTCCCGGCCGACGGCCCTGAAATCACCGACGAGCTCTCGCTTCTTGGTATCGACGCTGACCACCGGCTCTTTTGCCGCGATCGCAGCCGTGACGATCTGGTTGATGTGCTCAAACTGAGCGTCGCGATCGGGATGGGACTCGCCCTCCCTGGTCTTGCGGTTGGACTGCAGGCTGTAGCCCTTGACCTTCAACAACCGCAGCACCGTCCGGTCAACGACATCATGCCCCATCTCCCGTAGCGCCTGGGCGAGCTTCGCGGCGCTCTTCGAGGTCCACCGCAACGGCGACTCCGGGTCCCCACGCGTAACCGGATCCACGAGGCGCTCCAACGCCTCCCAAAGCCCCGGCTCACGCTCAAGGATCGGCGTGCGCCCCGGATGCCTACGTACCTTCCCCGGCGCCGGGCGCTCCTCAGAATCCAGATCGGCAAGACCGCGCAACACCGTCGACTCCGAGATCCCCGTAGCCCTCACCACCGCCGCGAGCCCCCCATAACCAGCCGAGCGCGCCTCCGCGGCCGCCCACAACCGCCGCGCACGCTCATCCAACAACCCCTGCGCGCTCAACAACCGATACCGCTCACCAATCGCGCGCTCATCGACCACAACCCCCAGTTCTACACAACCCGCCAAACCCCTTCACAAACTAAGTCGTGAGCCCTAAACGCGAAGCGCGGGAAGAGCGGCGGGAGGGTGACCAGCAGGCAGCCGCCGCGCGGCTGGCGGCCCGACTCGTTCTTGCCGATCTCTTGGGCGTCGTCGTGTGGTTGAAGGCGTTCAAGGCGACGGGGCGATGGTGGACTAGGCCGCGGCTGCCTGACAACGCCTGGATCGAGCACGGTCCGCATTTGAGTCGCGTGCTCAGCGATCGGCAGTGGCGTGATGTTGCACCCATATTCACGGGGGTTGCGCAGTGGAATGGGCTTTCTGCGGCCGTAAGGCCTGTGTACAGGACTCGCGAGACGCTTCCGCTGCGGTTCTTCGGGGGAGTTGCCGAGCTCCGCGACACCCTTCTCAAGGGTTCGGAGTCGGCGGTTCAGACACTTCAGGCGGTTGCGCTGCCAGACTCCGAGGATCCGACCGAGTTGAGCAAGACGGTCACCGTGCCCCTCAGCGCGACGAACATGAGCAGGAAAGATCAGCTGTTGTTCGCTGCGACAGACCCACTCGTCCAGGTGCTGGCAGTTTTGAGCGTGATCCTTCTCACGAAGCGTGAGCATCGGCGACGGTAGCGCCGAGAGGCGTGCCGTACCGGTCATCGTTGGCGCCGCCACCGGCTTGCTCGGTGGTCATCTCCTCGACGATGAGCTGCTTACCCATAACGTGGCCGATGCGCTCCAGGAGGGCGCGCTGGCGAGCGTCGAAGAACGCCTCGAAGTCGTCCTCCCGCAGGGTGCGGGTTTCGATGAGGTGCGACGCCAGATTCGTCTCTTCGGCCGCGTCGGATATGCCATCCCTTTCCCGCAGCGCTTGCAGGTAGGCGCTCGGCGCCCTGCTGCCGATGATGCGATTCGTGCGGGCGGTCAACGGGGTCTTGTTAACGATGCTTTCGAGCAGGCCCGGCGGGACGGCCTCCGGCTGGCGTTCGCTGCACCACTTCTTCGGGAAGATGTGGTGGATGTCCACGGCCTCCTCGAAGTAGTTCTGTTCGGTTGAGGTCTCGCCTGTACGGAAGTCGAGAGCACCCTCTCGGAGGAGCAGCACATAGACGCCCTTGTACGCGGCGCTGCGCCTGGTCCGAAGGGTGTGCAGGCGTTCAGGCGCGAGGTTCGCCTCGGTGATCGTGCGCGGCACGGCCATCTCGTCCTCGGCGTACGTCAGGAGGTCCGGGACATCACGCGCGAAGCGTGTCTCGGTCGCTGAGCCGTACAGCTCCCCAAAAACGCCACACCAGTACCATCGCGCGAGCCTGTCGCGGATCAGCGGGCGCTCGATGCCTTCGTTGCCAAGGATCGTGAGGACGACGGCAAGCGGCACGAGCTGTGTGTTGTAGGGCAGGAACTTGGTCTCGTAGATCCGCTCACGGTGCAGGAATCGCGCGGCGCGCTCGAAGCCGTCGGTTAGTCGGTCGGCCCACTCGAGATACTCCTCGAGAGCCAGCCGCAGGATGTCTCGTCGCTTGCAGCTCACGGCCGGCGCCCGATCCTCGGGGCCACCGGTTTGGAGGTGGACACGCCGCTTCGCGAGCGTTGCCAGCAGGGTCACCCCCTGCAGGAAGTCGGTGCTGGCTACGTCTTGCAGGACGCGGCGCTCGTGTATGCGCCGCTGGCGCATCTTCCAGTCCTCCCGCAGCTCGAAGTCTGGCGGGGCGACCGCCGCGAACGACGCGGTCAGCAGCTCGAAGACGCTGAGCGAGACACCGCCGGTGTTGACCTTCTCGAACACCAGACAGACAGCCTCCTTGGGCGTCTGGCGGTGAAGCTTGATGACCGGCAGCTGATACGTGCGGAACCGCTGGACGACTTCGCGCTCGAACGCGTCCCATATGCGACTGAGCTCAGCGTCATGATTGTGATGCTCTCGCAGTCCCGCCGCCCACTCGTAGTGATCGAAGACGTGCCCGAGCGGGAACATGAGCTCCTCGTACTCGCGCTCGGGCGTCGCGAGGTCGAGCGCAACATCGCGGCCGAAGTTCTTCCGCAGTATTCGATCTGCCGGGATCGACCTCACCGCATCCTCCCGATCGACAGTCGGGTCGAGCGCCTTGCGGATATCGAGGTAGTACCAGCGCTCGATCTCGTTGCCCTTCGCATCATGGGTCTTGACCGGTGTGCCTGCAATCAGCGACTGGAATAGCGAGGTCAGCCGCTGCTGGCCATCGAGGATCAGGAGTTCTGCCTCACGGCCGTCGGTCACCGCTCCCTCCAGCGGCCGGGTTCGGAACGCTATGTCGCCGCCATTTTCCAGCAGCATCACCGTTCCAATCGGGAATGACCTCGAGATGCTCGCGATCAGGTCGCAGATGTGATCGTCGTCCCAGACCCATCCCCGCTGGAAGTCGGGGAGCTGAGCCTCGCCAGTCCTCGCGTTGTCGAGCAACTCGACGAGATCGGTCTTCGTGCTGTCGAAGGTGCTGACTGATGCCATGGGGCGTATTACAACGGTTCCGCCATGCGGATGTCGCCCGCCTCAAGGCGTTCGTCTTGTGCGCGGCCTCACTGGCTGCGCCGCAGGCCAGAGCCCCTGCTTTGGACGGGAAGAGGGCCTTTGCTATTTAGTTTTTATTTTGCTATTTTGGTCTATGTGAACGGCCTCGTCCAGTCCTGCCTACCGCACAGCGAGCAGCCGTGACCCTCGACCACGACGACATCGAGGCCATCGCAGAGCGCGCGGCCCGGCGCGTCGTACAACTCCTCGACCAACCCGCCCCCAGGGCCTACCAGCTGCTCGACCCCAAAGAGCTGGCGCGCGCGCTCAACGTCTCCCTCGACTACGTCTACGCGCACGCCATGGACCTCGGCGCGATGCGCCTCGGCGACGGCCCCAAGGCCCGGCTGCGCTTCGATCTCCACACCGCGCGCCAGGCGATGCAGGCCCGCAAGCAGCCTCCGACAATCGTCGCCAGGCGCCGGTAAGGTGGGACCACCGCGAAAAAGCCGGGGCACCGCGGCTACGGTCCCCGGCGCGACACCGGGAGGCCCCGATGCACACCAACCGTACACACCGCCACCGCCGGGGGCACTGATGCCCAGGCCAACCACCGGACAGGTCACAGAACGCCCTTGGGCCGACGGCAAGACCATCACCTATGGCGCCCGGCTCTACGCCTACGGGCGCCGCCACCGGCTCGTCTTCGGCACCAACAAGCAGGGCTGGAACCGCACCCGCGCAGAGATCGAACTGGAGTCGATCCAGCAGCAGGTGATCCGCGGCACGTGGGTGCCGCCCGAGACAAAGACATCGACCGTGCCCAGCGAGGCGGAGCGACCCGACGGCCGCCAGCCGTTTGGGCCCTTCGCGCGCAAGGTCATCGACGCCAAGCAGAGTCACGGCCTGGACGCCGACACGATCGCCGACCTCGAATGGAAGCTCGGCTACCTCCTCGGGCACTTCGGGCGCATGGAGCTCGCCGATATCGACGTCGCCCGAGTCGATGGGTTCCGCGACGACCTCGCCGGCCGGGCGCGCGTGATCCGCGAGGCCGCCGCGCGTGGCAAGCCGCTGATGGAGACCGTCGAGCGCAAGGAGGGGAAGCCCTACGAACGCCGCAAGCGCCCGCTGTCGAACACCTCGATCAACGGGATGCTGGCGCTGCTCAGCCAGATCCTGCAGCGAGCGGTGGACTACGGCTACATCGACCGCAACCCGGTGAAGGTCGGCGGGCGCAAGGAGCGGTTCCTGCCGACCGTCAAGCCGGCGCGGACGTTCCTCGAGGTCGACGAGCTGGCCTCGCTACTGGACGCCGCCGGCGAGTTGGACCGCGCCGCGCGGCGCGATCACCGGATCGGGCGCCGGGCCGCGCTGGCGACGCTCGCCCTCACCGGGTTCAGGATCTCGGAGCTGTACGCGATGCGCTGCCGGCAGGTGGACCTTGCTCGGGCGCGTTTCAAGATCCCTGACGCCAAGACCGCCAAGGGCGTCCGCGAGGTCGAGATGACGCTGTGGCTGCGCGACGAGCTCGTCCGCCACCGCGGGCAGCGCGTCGCCGATGACTTCCCGATGGGGCCGACCGACCACTTCTTCGGCACGATCAGCGGCAAGCGGCGCGACCCCGACCGCTTCCGCGACCGTGTGCTGGAGCGGGCCGTCGAACTCGCCAACGAGCGCCGCGGCCAGGACGGGCTGCCCGCGGTGCAGGCGATCACCCCGCACTCGCTGAGGCGCACCTGGGCGATGCTCGCCGCGCAGGCCGGGCGCGACCCGCACTGGATCTCCGACCAGATCGGCCACACCTCCGCCGCGTTCACGTTGCAGATCTACCAGCAGACCCGCAACCGCCGCCTCACCGACCGCGAGCGCCAGGCGATCTGGGAGCTGATGCGCTTCGCCGACGAGCCCGCCGAGTGCCCCTTCACGCGCCAGGTCACCCGGGGTGCAGAGGGAGAGTTTAGGCCCATGAATGGGCCCATGGACGATTTTGGCCTCTCCGGCGGGCTGATCGGGCTCACTGGCGACGAGCCGAATCCCGCTTGAATAAAAGAGATCGAGGCATGGGCACGGGTGGTTTCGAACCACCGACCTCTCGCGTGTGAAGCGAGCGCTCTCCCACTGAGCTACGTGCCCTGGATACCCGATTCTATTGGCTCTGTGGGGTGGTCGGCCGTCTCGGCGGACGCCTTCTCGGCCGGGCTGGTGCCCATTGGTGCCCAATCGCGGCCCTCCACGAGGGCCTTTAGGCGCTCGGGCTCGCCGTCGCGGCGGTCCATCTGCCGCGCGTAGATTGCCAGCGTGAGGTTCGGCGTGGCATGCCCCATCTGCGCCATCACGTACGGCGGCGCCTCGCCGATGGCGAACAGGAGCGAGGCGAACGTCCGCCGCAGCGAGTGAGGCGTCAGGCCCTCGGGCAGCGGCTCGACCTCATCCTTGGCGAGCTTCGTGTCGGCAAGCTCGACGGCTTTGGCGAGCACTCGCCGCCGGACGTTGGTCGCGCCCTGCCGTCTGCCCGTGGAGGTCCCGAACACCAGCGCGTCGGCCGGCGGGTCCAGGCGCGCTCGGTAGGCGCCCAGCTCATCGCGCAGCGCCGGGAGCACGTTCACGGTACGCACTCCCGCGTCGGTCTTCGCGGCGCGGACGGTGATTGTGCTGCGTGCGAGGTCCACGTCGCGCCAGCGCAGGGACAACGCCTCGCCGATCCGCAGGCCGGCGAAGGTGAGCGTGGCAAGCAGCGCGCGCCGCTGGCCGCGGTAGACAGCGGCGCGCTTGTCGCGCTCCCCGGCGGCATCGAGCAGCGCCGCTATGTGGTCGGCTCGATCGAGCCATGACCGCCGCGGGGCAACGGCTGGGAGCCGCCGCCGTCTGCCGTGCGCGGGGTTGCGGTCGATCAGCCCATACTCGACCGCCGCTTCCAGGATCGCGGCCAGCGTCGTGAGCGTCTTGTTGATCGACGTGACACCGAGCTTGCCTTCGCGGACCTTGCCCAGTCGGTAGCGGTCCACGTCCTCGACGGTGATCTGATCCAGCCGCCGGGACGCGAACGCGGGCAGCAGGTGGTTGGACAGCCGCCACTCCAGATCGGCCTTCCCGGCGTCAGTGAGCCCACCGCCACGACGGCCGCCCTCGACCGTCTGGCGCTCGAACCACTCCGATGCGAACACGTGGAAGGTGGGCATCTCCCTCGGAGCCTGTTCGACCTCCACGACCGGCGGGCGCCAGATGCCGCGTCGCACGTCGGCGAGGACGTTCTGTAGCTCCGTCTGTGCCTTCGCACGGGTCCAGCCTTCCGCGGCGGTGCCGAGCGTCACATACTGCCGGGCACCGCAGGCGCGGAAGCGGAGCGCCCACGCCCCGCTCGCCCGCCGGAGCACCTGCCCTGTAGCTCGACGGGCCATCACGCATCACCGCCTCGCGGCTCGTCCAGCAGCGGCTCGATCCCCACTGCCGCCAGGAGCGCCCGGAGCGCGATCACGAGATCGCTTGCGAGGCCCTCATTGGTCGGCCGTGCGCCGAGTGCGGCCCGGAGCGCTTGGCGGTGCTCGGCGAGATCGACCTCGACCTTCCCCTTGACGGGGAAGTGGGTCCAGCCGACCAGATCGAGCAGCGCCCGTGTGGCGTCCACGCGAGTGAAGCAACCCTCGATCAGCGTGTAGTGCTGGCCGATCGTCCCGATGTTGTGGCAGCCCTCGATCGCGCCGCGCAGTTCGCCGAGAGAGGCGTGCAGATCGCCGTAGGCGCCGCTGCGCACCAGCACGATCAGATCGGCTGGGATGGTGACGATGCTCTCGCCGGGCATCAGATCGACACCAGCCCGAGAGAGTCCATGCGCCGCGCGCACACCGACGCCTGCACGTGCTCGCCGTCGAGGACCACGACGCCCTCGGCCTCCAACCGGGCCAGCGCGTCAGCGATCACCTGCGCAGTGCGATCCTCGATCTCGACCTCCAGCTCCACCCGCGTCCACCGCTCCGGGTGGTCATCGCGGAGCACCTGCAACACGATCGCGCGCTCCGCCTGCTCGTCGGTCCAGCCCTGCTGCTGCTCACTGGTCATCTTCGGTTCCTCCTTGTGGTCGGAGGCCCCGGGAGAACTGCTCTGGCAAGGAAGCCGCGCCGCCGGACTGCTGGTAGCTTGGCTGGCGTGCCGGGAGGTCAGACTCTCGGTGCCAGGCGCCCGGGTGTTCTCGCACCGCGGGCGCCACTTATTGTGTGGACGCACAGTAGCGGAACACACCTGATATCGCAAGTCCCATTCTCGCGCGACACCACTCATGGACCCCGACACCACCGACGATCCCCATGTCCTCGGCCAAGGGATGCGGATGCTGCGCGACCGGGCTGGCATCACGCAGAAGACGCTCGCCGAACGTGCGAGCACGAGCGAGGCGTACGTGTCCAACATTGAGGGTGGACGGCGCGACGCTCGCTGGAGCACCCTCATCCGGCTCCTACGTGCCCTCGGCGCCGATCTGCGCCAGCTCGCCGACGCGATAGCCGAGGTCGAGAAGCAAGACGCTCCGCCGAAGCGCTGACCACCCATCACGAGCGTTCCCGGTCGGCGTCGAGGGACCTCGCGGTCCCCTTTATGGGCAGCAATGGCGGACTGCTGCCCATTCGTCTGCGCTGACGCCGGGTCGAACCGCGCGCAGGCGTGGGCGGTTTCGGCTCGTGCGACTCGCTGCCGGCGGAGCGGGCCAGCACCGCCCAGGCCGCCTCCACGTCGAAGCGCAGACGCGGCTTTGCGCCGGTCCCGAGCCGGATGGCGCCGAGTTCGTCACGGTGCGTGTAGACCCACGAGCGCTCGACGCCCAGCTCGGCGGCGAGTGTCGCCGCGTCGACCAGTCCGCGGGCAGAGGAGAAGTCGCCCTCGCCGCGCATCAGCTCGACTACGCGCCGTGCGACAGCCTCCGCGGATGCCGCGTCAAGCGGGGTGGCGTGGGGGCGCTCGGGGTGGCGGTCGAGCTGCGGGCGGTTTGCGGCCATCAGTGTTAATGACCGTCAGCCGGCCGGAACGGCCAACGACTTTCGGCCCGTGGTCTCCAGTCCTCGTCCGCGACGCGACCTCGCGCATCGTCAACAGGCCCCGCCAGCCCGCTTCGCTGCGGCCATCTCATCCCTTCGCCTACGCGCCCGAGCCACTGCTTGCCTGACGGCTGGACCCGCGGTTCACTCGCCCGCTCTACAGCACCAAAAGCCGAACAGACTAGATGCACGGGTCCCGAGCGGGACCCACTTGTGGCCCCAAACTGCTTGGCCGTTTTGGCGATCTCACGGTCATTAACGAGAGAGGCGCGAACAGCGCGATCGTCCATTACAACGGAGGTGAGCCCGATGAGCTACCGCATGAAGATCACCCTGCCCGACCCAACAATGGCCCAGCTGGAGGCCCTCGCCGAACAGCGCGGAGAACCGGCGTCGCGCATCGCGGCGCAGATGGTTTGCGCCGGGCTCGCCGAGGGAAAGGACCCTCGCCGCGATGACTCCTCGATCTCGGCCTCCTCACCGGCGACGGCCCCAGATCGCAACGCGCCCTGGATCGAACCCGTTCTCGGCGACTCGGAATGGCGGTCCTACATGTGGGGCTCGATCGTGGCTCTCTACGGCCGCTACCCGCGCGAGTTGGCGCACCTGAAAGACGGCTGGTGGGAGGACGCCGCGCACGTCGAGGTGCTGTGCGCGCTCGTGGTCTGGCGCGACTGGATCGACCAGGCCGCGGAGGACCCACGGCACGAGCTGGCGTTCCACGCGCAGCTCTCCGACTACAGCCGAGAACTTCGCCAGGAAGGCGGCGGCGTCACGCGGGCATGGCAGCCCGGCGCCCCGCCGGACGGGTGGGCTCGCTGATCGCTGGACGCGATGCGAACGAAAGGCGGCACCGAGGGGACGCGCGAGTCGGTGGTCGAGGGCGCGCGAGGACTACGGGCACCCCGAACGGCGGGAGTTGTCGCGGCCGGATGGCCGCCGCTACGTGCACCGGAGGCGTCGGCTTCGCCCGTGTCCGCGCTGACGCGCGAAGGCGTATGCCGGATGCCACCCGGCCAATCAGGACCATCGGCGAGCGAGTGACTACCAGTGCGCAGAGCGCATAGGCACACAAACGTTCAGGAGTTGATGAACTCCAAGATGGCGACCCCAACGCAGGCCACAGCGATCACCTCTAGGACCATCGCCGCGAACAGTAGCTTGCCCTTGGAGGCATTCTTGGCCTTTGCGTCCGATAGGACGTTGATCTGGGTGAATGCGATATCAAGGCGCGCGGCCTCCTCGTCCCTGAGAGGAGTTTCGGTAAACCGTGCCTCAATGTCCGCCGTATCAACGACCTCGTATCCGCGAGGGAGGTTGGTTGACAGGGCTGCGATTGCGGATAGGACGAACAGGCCCAGCGCAATGCCAAGCCACACTTGTTCTTCGCCCAATAGCGGATTCGTATGTACGGCCGTCGTCGAAAGTGCGGCCAGGCCAAATAGCAACGTCACGAGAGTTCCCGCCGTCGTCACCACCGCGAGTCCTCGCTGTTCGAACGACGACTTGCGCGCCTCCTCCTCAGCCAGTTGTTCCTTGAGGTATTCGCTATAGGCGACTACGCCGGACGACACGGCATCGTCCAAGATCAGGCTTTGTCGTGGCCTTTGCTGCGTTTTGGCTGAGAAGGTGGTGGCGATGCTGTCCGGCGCGACTCCGACTTCTTGCGCTGTCCGCCGTCGCTTCCAACTACGGTCCGCATTTCGATTTTGGTTTTCATGCCTTTGGACTCGCCGGCTTTTTTGTCTTGGTTCGCCATCGCCACGAGCTTATCACTTGATGACCACGGCACGCGAAAGCAAGGTCAGCCAATGGATCGAGAAGTGTGGACTGATCCGTCATTGAGGCCGACGGCGCTGGGCAACTCTCCCGCGCGAAAGGCGCCCCTCCGCCGTCCCGACTATTTGCGAGGCTTCTGCTGGGGAGCTTGGTGTTTAGCGGGTCCCTTCGAGGTGTCGGGGGTGGAGCGATCGTGAGCAGGCACTTTGGTCCCGTCAGCGCGGGTGTAGGGATGGACCTTCACGATCTTCTTGCCTCCGCCGTCTCCGCCATAGTCGTCCTTTCGTTTTGGTTTTGCCCGCCGTCGCTTTTGGGATAGCTCAATCTGACGCTCCAGGCTACCTCTCCCGAGCACGACCGTGGAGAGATAACGGTCGTCGGCGAGTCGGAGTCTTGGACGAGCCAGATCGGCAACCTTTGGCGGTGAGGCGTTGCTGGCCGGCGAACACGCCGCCCGCCCGCGGCGGATGTGCTGCGTCCCTGGACTTCGGGTGCCCGATCTGCTTTCATGAGGGGCATCCCCCCTGTTTCGCCTCGGCGGCAGGGATGCGAGGCCGCCTTCGGGCGGCCTTTGCGATTCTTGGGAGCCGGCTACCAACCCCGCGGCTTGCGGAGGGTCCCCTGCGTGTCCCGCGCGCTACGCGTGCGCCAGCTCGCGCATCTGGCGCACGGGATGGCGACCCAGCCGGCTCGCGGTCGCGTATGGCGCGGCGTGCCCGTGCGCGCGATGGGTGACGTTGACGCCGACGCGCCCGCGTAGCCGGTCGATCAGGCTCCGTGGCAGCGGGATCAACAGCAGCTCGATCTCGTCGCTGACGAGGACGGTCGCGCGGCCCTCCGTGAGATTGCGCCAGAGGGCCTCGTCGGCCCACTCCTGATCGCCGGGGATGAACGCGACCCTGTCGGGGTACCCGAGATCGTCGTCGCTGAGCGACGCGGCCATAAAGAGATCCCAGGTCTTATCAACGGTACTCATCGGGTGTTCTCCCAGCTACGCACGATATCGGACCAGCCTCCTCGGAGCTTGATTTCGACGGCGTGCATCGCATCATTGACCGGACCCAACGTGACGACCGGGGCCTGCTTCTCGGAGCCGACATAGCGGTGCTCATGGTGCTCCTCGGGCGCGTGGGCGTTGTCGAAGGTCCGCACCGTATGCCATGTCCCGTTGCGCTCGACCAAGAGGATGATCGCGTACTCGATCGGATGAGCGCTTGAACGCTGGATCACGACGAGCACGTCGGGGGCGAGGAGCAGTTCTCGTATCCGATCCTTGGGCATGGCCGGATGATCCCAGGACGCGAGGCGGCGCCGGAAAGGCAGCACCCAGAGGATGCGCGAGTCGGTGGTCGAGGGCGCGCGAGGACTACGGGCACCCCGAACGGCGGGAGTTGTCGCGGCCGGGTGGCCGCTGCGACGTGCACCGGAGGCGTCGGCTTCGCCTCCGTGTCCGCGCTGACGCGCGGGGCCCGACGCTCGACGCTGACGCAAAGTGGATCCGCTGAAGATCGGTGGGCCGTCCCGTGTCCTTGGAAACGGGGCGGTCCAATTCGTCTCCGCAGAGAGACTTCCCCCTCTGTATCCGAGACGTGACAGGTCTGTCTGTATCGTCCACGATGCTCTCGACCCATGCTTGCGACGACGCCATCGACCGCACCGAGTTGGTATGCAGTTGCCGGTGCCATTGGCGGCGCAATGATCGTTGCCATTGGAAACCAGTGGGCGGCACGCAAGCAGCGTCAAGCCGATAGCGAGCGGTTGGACCGGCAGCTTGCACACGACCGTGACCAGCGTGAGGCCGAGAACCGAGCCGCCGGGGATCGGCTCGAAAGCCAGCTCAAGCACGACCGCCGGGTTCGCGACCTCGACCACGTCCGAGCTGCGCTGGGACCCATTGTGAGCCAAGTGCTGGAATGGGATCCATTGGTCACCCTCATCGTCCAAGTCAACATGTCCAGTGATACGACATCGACTGAGCAGAGGGACGCAATCCGGCCACTCAACAGGAAGTTGCTAGCGGCGGCGACCAAGCTCCGTCTCGACGGCTTTGCGCTCGGAATGACCGTCGGCATGGCTTCAGCAATCGTGCTCAGCATCGAGGACTTGGCGAGCCCGATGCGGGCAGCAGGCAAAGCCACGCGGGAATGGCTCGACGGCCTGCTCTCCTACGAGGAGTTGAAAGATCGGCTCACGGCACTCGACAAAGAGCACACTCAGGCGGTGACCAAATTTCAGAAGGCTGCGGAGCAACTGGTTGGCTGGGAGGGGCTCAGTGGACTAGCACCCGAGGATCTGCGTCCCCTTCACGACTAGGCGCTCCGCAGGCCGGCGAACGTGAGCGTGGTGAGAGCGCCAACCGCTGCCGGCGGCGGGAGCACGTGTCCGCGCCGGATTGTTTGGGCACCAGCGGCGATCCGGTGCCCAAATCCCGCGGAATCGCGTCCAATCACGCCGCATCAGCGCCACGGGCTGACGGCCACAATCCCTGATGAACACTGGCGATCAGCCCATTCTCGGCGCAAGCGGCACGTGGCGTGTGAAGCGAGCGCTCTCCCACTGAGCTACGTGCCCTGGACGCCTGATTCTATTGGGCTCGTGAGCTGCCCGCCGCCTCGCCTCCGACATTTTGGGTGTCCGATGTGCTTGCACTGGGCGTATTCCCCAAGTTCGCCTTGGCGGCAGGGATGCGGGGCCGCCTTCGGGCGGCCTTTGCGATTTCGTGGGGCGGCTTGCGCCGATCCTCCGGCCATCCAGCGCATACTGGACCCGTGCCCGACGCAGACCTCAAGGTCCGCCTCCAGCCGCGTGCGAAGCGCAATGCGATCATCGAGGAGCGCGACGGCGTTCTGCGCGTGAGCGTCGCGGCGGCGCCTGTCGAGGGTCAGGCGAATGCGGCGCTGTGCAAGCTGATCGCCAAGCGCGCTGGTCTCGCTCGCGGGCGGGTCTCCGTGATCCGTGGTGAGCGCTCACGCGAGAAGGTGGTGCGCGTCGAGGGACTGCCGGCGGACGAGCTGCGCCGCGCGCTGGGGCTGGCTCCGGGGTGATCCTGAGGTGTCTCCCTACACCGCCAGTCCGGTCGGCGGGTGCGGCGCGAGCCGGGTGGCGGGGATCGAGTAGGTGCGGGCTAGGGTTTCGACTTGGCGCTGTGTGAGGGACCCGCCGAACGCGGGGGGCCCCCCGAGCTTGCGGTAGGCGTCCTGGAGGGCCTTGCCGACGAGCGAGAGGTCGTAGTGGCCGTCGTAGACGCAGTAGATGTAGAGGCCCGCGTTGGCCCGCAGGAACTGGGCTGCCGCAGGTTCTGCGGCGAGCGTCGCCGCGACGAACCGCCACCCGCGCTGGGTGAGGACGGCGTAGGCCTTCAGCAGCCCTCCCAGCGCTGTGGCCGGTCCGGTGAGGCCGCCCGCTTCGCTCGTCACGTACCCGGGCAGCGCGATCACCCCGACGCGGTGCGCTGCGGCGGCGGTCGCGAGCCGCGTGGCGGGGGAGGGGTTGCGGGGAAGCCCGTGGGCGAGCGCTGGCCACGCGGTGCGTGCGGCGGCGACCTCGCTGTGGGTGGAGGCCTCCAGCTGTCCGAGGGTGTGCGCGACGAGCACGAGGTCCGTGCGCTCCAGCCGCAGCGTGGCGGGCTTGGGGTGGGGGCCCCCGCAGCCGACGGCTCCCGCGGCAGCGGCGCCCGCGGTGAGCGCCGCCGCGGCGAGGCGGGCGAGGCGTGGCTTCGTGGCCCCGACTCCTATGCCACTAGGTCGAGAGGAGGTCGACGATGAAGATCAGCGGCGAGTTGGGCGGGATCGTGGGAGGCCGCCCCGGTTTGCCGTAGGCGAGTTCGGCGGGGATGATCAGCTCGCGCCGACCCCCCACGTGCATGCCGGCGACGCCTTTGACCCAGCCGGGGATGACCTTGCCTTCTTCGAGCGGGAAGGTGGCGGGTGCTTTGGTTTCCCACGAGGCGTTGAAGACCTTCCCGTTGCTGTACAGCGCGCCGACGTAGTTGACGGTCACGGACTCCCCGGCCTTCGCTTCGGCGCCGGTGCCCGTGATGATTTCCTTGGTCACGAGCGTCGTCGGTGGGGGGCCCTTGGGGACCGTGACGGTGGGCTCGGTGGCGAGCGGGCCGCTGGTGGGCGTGGTGCCGGTGGTCGGGGTGGGGGTGGTTTCGGTGGCGGTGGGCACGGAGGAGGACTCGTTGCCGACGCCGATCGAGTTGGAGCCGCTGGAGCCGCAGCCTGCGATCAGCGCGGCGGCGCCGAGCGTCGCGAGGCCGAGGCGGCGGGGGAAGCGATATGTGGAGAGGTCGTTGTCATTCATCACGGTTGCGCAGCCTAACGGAATGCGACGCACTTGTGGTGCGGCACCCCCACGCGCTACGCTCCACATGGACCGTGCTAGGCGGGGAGGTAGCGGTGCCCTGCACCCGCAATCCGCTCTAGCGGGGCTGAACTCCCCTCCGAGGGGTGCTCGCTCCGGTCGCCCCGCCGCTTTGGGGCGTCGATGGTTCGGGTCCCGCGCGGTGTCGGCTTGTGAACCAGGTCAGGTCCGGAAGGAAGCAGCCTTAAGCGATCCCCGGCAGGCGCAGCGGGCGTTCCCGATCCGGAGCCGCGGGCGGCGTTAGGCGTCTGGGGTGGAACCTCGACGGGGGGTGCACGGTCCGTTTTGCGATGGGGTGCACGGTCCGTTTTTTGGCGGGGCCGGTGCGCGACGCCGGATCGCAGGGGCACGGAGGCCCCAGCGCGCACTCCCGCGGTCGGCCGTGCTTGCCCGCGTGGACGATCCCCCCTAACCACTCCCGGACGTACACCGCTTGAAGATCAGCCAGTCGCGACTGGTGCGGGTGGCTTTGAAGCCGGGGGGCGGGGCCACCGTTGCGTTTTCATTGGGGTCGTTGAGGTTGAGCACATAGTCGCGTCGGACTTCCTCGTTGGCGGGGTCCACGTACGTGCCGTGGGAGATGATGCGCACCTGGGCGCTCACGACCTCCGCGGGGGGGGTTTCGAGCCGCAGGGCGAGCAGCGGGATCGGGGCGTGGTTGGGCACGCCGATGGGCTCGCACTTGGCGGTGACGGCGTCTTCTTCCACGAGTGTCTCCAAGTCGTCCTGGATTCGCTGCTGGCGCGCGAGGGCCTCGAGTTCGTGGTGGTCGGTGTGGTACTGGGAGGGGATCGACACCACCAGGCCCGCCACGACGAGCGCTGCGGCCGCCCTCCACCACCGCCGGCCGCGGTGCTCTTGGGGCAGGAGCACCCACCCGAAGACAGCCGCGCCGCAGAACACGCACCCGATCGCCGCCGCGAGGAACGCATACCGGGTGTTGATCGGCAGCCCCACGGTGGCGAACGCCGCGAACACCGCGACCGCGGCGATGCCCACGACCACCCCGGGCACGGCGCGCTTGCGCAGCCACACCAGCGACAGCGCCACCCCGATCGCCGCCCCCGCGAGCCCGGCCGGCCCGAGAACCTCCCCGATCCGCCTGGGGACGTACTCCGGCACCTTTGCGATCCCCGTCTCCCTGCCGAGCTCTTCGGCTGTGTGGCGGGTGTTGATCAGCGACCACACCGCGTCGCCGGTCACGAGCCAGTCGCTTGCCACCCACGCCACGGGGGCCGCGAGGGCGAGCACCGCCAGCCACGCGAGCTGCCGCGGGGTGTGCGCAGCGGGTTCTCTTTGCGGACCCCCTGTCGCGTGCGCAGCAGGTTCTCTTTGAGGACCCCGTGTAGCGTGCGCAGTTGGTTCTCTTTGAGGATCCCTTTTCGCGCGCGCACGCACGCGCGACCACGCGCGCGCACCGTAGGGGCTCCAAAAAAAGAGATACACCCAGTACCCCCCCGAGAAGACCCACGCCTCCGGCCGCAGCAGCCCGGCGAGGGCGAGCAGCGCGAGCACGGGCGCCCCCGCGCGCGGGCGGCGGGTCTCGACGACGAGGGCGCCGAGCACGAGCGCCAGGTAGGGCAGGTCCACGTAGGCGCGCACCCCGCGGGAAAGGACGGGCACGCGGGTGAGCAGCACCACCGCGGCGAGCGCCCCCGCGGAGCGGTTGAACCAGAGGGCGCCGAGGCGGTACACGGCCCACCCGCAGGCGGACAGCGCGAGGAAGCCAAGGGCGACGGCCACCCGCTCCGCCGCGGCTGGCCCCAAAGGCGCGGTCACGAAGCCGAGCGCCTCCACGAGCGGGTGGGGCGTGGGGGCGAGCGCGATCCCGTACTGGGGGGTTTCCCAGCGCGCAGCCTGCTGGCCCCACACGAGCGCGTACAGCGTGTCGTAGTTGGCGAACCCCACCCCGCTGAGCAGCCGCAGCCCGACGGCCCCGGCGGCGATCGCCAGGGGTGCGCCGAGGCGGCGCAGCGGCGCGAGCACGCCGGCGGAGCGGCGCGGGGGAGTCGAGTCCGGGTGGCGGATGGTGGCGGCCTGCCCTCCGCGCGGCCCGGGGGAGTCGCCGGCACCGCCGGGCCGGGCGGGAGAGGGCGGGGAGGGTGCCACGGACCGGACGCTACCGCTGAGTGGAGACGCCGGCCCCGGGTAGACTCAGCGGGGGTGCCAGAGAGCGAGCCACAGCAGCAGTCCCTTTACCGGCGCAACCGCCCGCGGGCGTTCGCGGAGGTGGTCGGCCAGGAGGCGGTGGTGCGCACCTTGCGGGGCGCGGTGGAGCGCGGGAGGGTGCACCACGCGTACCTGTTCGTCGGCTCGCGGGGGACGGGCAAGACCTCGATGGCGAAGATCCTCGCGGCGTGCCTGAACTGCGAGCGGGGGCCGACGACCGAGCCCTGCGGCGAGTGCGAGTCCTGCCGCGCGATCGCCGCCGCGCGCTCGCTGGACGTGATCGAGATGGACGCGGCGTCGAACAACTCGGTGGACGACATCCGCGAGCTGCGCGAGAGCGTGGCGTTCGCGCCGGTGTCCGGGCGCCACAAGGTGTACATCCTCGACGAGGCGCACATGCTCTCCACCGCGGCGTGGAACGCGTTCCTCAAGACGCTCGAGGAGCCGCCTCCCCACACGGTGTTCGTGCTGGCGACGACCGAGGCGCAGAAGGTCCCCGCGACGGTGGTGGACCGCTGCCACCGCTTCGACTTCCAGCGTCCCACGGTCGAGCAGATCGCGGCGGTGGTGCGCCGCGCGGCGCAGGCGGAGGCGATCGAGATCCCCCCGGAGGCCGTCGCGGCGGTGGCGCGCTCGGCGACCGGGAGCTTCCGCGACGCGCTGGGGACGCTCGAGCAGCTGCTCACCTACTCCGGTCCGCAGCCCGCCCTGGAGGACGTGCTGGCGGTGCTGGGGGTGACGGACTCCCAGCTGCTGGAGGAGACCGTCGACGCGGTGGACCGCGGGGACGCCCGCGCGGCGCTCACGGCGGTGGCGCGGTGCGCGGAGAGCGGGCGCGACGCGGGCGCGTTCGCGGCGGACCTCGAGGCGCGCGCGCGGGAGCTGCTCGTGGTGGGAACCCTCGGGGCCCTCCCCGCGGAGCTGGCGCTGACGGCCGAGGCGGACGCGCGCCTGACCGCCCAGGCGCAGCGGGTCGCGCCGGCGACGGTGGTGCGCCTGCTGGAGCAGTTAGGGGGCGCGCTGGAGGCGGTGAAGGCGGGCGGGGAGCCGCGCACACAGCTGGAGCTCGCGCTCGTGAAGGCGGCGCGCCCGGAGGTGGACAGTTCGCTCCGAGCGCTGCTCACACGTCTGGAGCGCCTGGAGAGGCAGTCGGGAAGGGTTGAAGGGGGGCCGCCCGAGGCGGCCTCAGCGGCGTTCGTTGCACAGGCCCGGGCGCCAACCCCGACGCACCCCGCGGAGGAGTTGCTGACTGTCGCCACGGCGGGGCAGCCCTCGGTGGCGCAGCGCCCCCCCGCGGCGGCGGACGAGCAGCCGTCGCCGAGCGAGGCCCCCGCGCTGGCCGAGGACGTGGAAGAGCCCGGGACGCCCCCGCCCCCCGCGGCCGACGTGCCGCAGAACGTGGAGGCGTTCGACGCGCTGTGGCCGGCGGTGGTGGAACTGGTCGGGGCGGAGAACAAGCTGCTGAGCGCGGTGCTCTCCGAAGCGCGGCCGGTGGGGGTGAGCGAGGGGGAGCTGACGGTGGCGTTTCCCCCGAGCGCGTCGTTCTCGAAGAAGAAGGCCGAGAACTCCGCCCACCGCGCGACGGTGACCGAGGCGCTGCGCCAGCTGACCGGGCAGCGGCGCCTGCGTGTCTCCTACGAGCTGCGCGAGGAGCTGCCCCCGCCGGCGGAGGGGCAGGCGGGCGGGGCGCCGCGCACCGAGGAGGAGTGGCTGGCACGCCTCAAGGAGGAGTTCGACGCGAAGGAGCTCGACGTGGAAGAGCCCGACGCGGAGGAGCTCGTCGGGGCGGGCGAGGCGTACGGCGAGAGCGACTAGGAGCGACCCCCATGGCCCAGCAGAAGCGACCCAACATGCAGCAGATGCTCCAGCAGGTGCAGCGGGTGCAGCGCGAGATGGAGGAGGCGCAGGAGGCGCTCGAGCACGAGACCCTGGAGGGCACGGCGGGCGGGGGCGTGGTGCGGGTGCAGGTCTCGGGCGACCTGCAGGTCAAGGCGGTGATCGTCGCCCCCGAGGCGGCGGACCCCGAGGACGTGGAGATGCTCGGCGACCTCGTGTGCGCGGCGGTCAACGAGGCGCTGCGCGCCGCCCAGGAGCTGGCGGCAGAGCGGATGGGCGGGGCGACCGCGGGCCTCGACCTGGGCGCGCTCGGCGGCCTCGGCCTGCCTGGGCTATAGGCGAGCCTTGAGCACCTTCGCGCCCCCCGTCCAGCGGCTGGTCACCGAGCTCTCGAAGCTGCCGGGGGTCGGCACCCGCACGGCGCAGCGGCTGGCCTTCCACATCCTGCGCGTGCCGGGGGAGGAGGCCACCGCGCTGGCGCAGGCGATCCTCGAGGTGAAGGAGCGCATCGGCTTGTGCGAGGTGTGCTTCAACCTCGCCGACGAACCCCGCTGCCGGATCTGCCGCGACCCCCGCCGCGACCACGGGGTGATCTGCGTGGTGGAGGAGCCCTCCGACGTGATCCCGATGGAGCGCATCCACGAGTTCGAGGGCGTCTACCACGTGCTCGGGGGCGCGCTGTCTCCGATCGACGGGGTGGACCCCGAGGATCTGAAGATCGCCGAGCTCTACGCGCGCGTGGCGCCTCCAGACAACGGCCCCGACCCGCCCGCTGCGACGGTCAGAGAGGTGGTGCTCGCGACCAACCCCACGACCACGGGGGAGGCGACGGCGCTGCACATCGCCCAGGGGCTGCACGAGCGCGCCCCCGAGCTGCGCGTGACCCGCCTGGCCAGCGGCCTGCCGGTGGGGGCGGACCTCGAGTACGCCGACGAGGTCACCCTCGGTAAGGCGCTCTCAGGCCGCCGGTCGCTGTAGGCGGCCACTCCGCGGCGATCTGCGCCACCCGTGATGCTCGCCGTGCCACCAGCACGGCTGCGCTCACGTGCGTCGCATCTCATCCACGGATCGACCGCCCCAGCCCGCCTTGATTATGGCGGAACCCTCAGTTCGCGCTGGGAGTGGGAGCCGGCGCGGTGGCGTGGACACCCTCGGCCGCGCCGGGGTGGCCGTTGGCCGCCTGCACCGACGCTGCCGCCGCCTGCACCGACGCCGACGCCTGTGTCGGCACGAGCACGGGCGGGCAGGGGTCCTCGCTCACGACGACCTCCTCCGGCTCGGGTGTGTGCGATGCGGGTGTGGCCCGCGGCCCGGCGTTCTGTTGGCGCAGGTCGGGCACGATCGAGTCGAGCTCGAAGGACGCCCAGCAGGCGCGGGCGAGCTCGTGGCCGTGGTTGGCCCAGGTGGCGTTGATGACCTTGAAGCCGCGCGCTTGCAGCGATTCGACCGCGGGCAGGTAGTCGGTGTCGGAGGACACCAGCAGGGCCGCGTCGAAGGCTCGTTCTCCAGCCAGCGAGAGCAGTCCGGTGACGATCGACGTGTCGACCCCTTTCTCCGGGGCCCAGCGCAGGAGCTCTTCGCAGTGGGGGCACTTCTCGATGCTGTTTTCGCAGGCTCTGCAGTACACCGAGCGCGCCTTGGTACGGCGCACCCGCGTGGTCACGCGGAAGCGGGGCTGCTTGTCCAGGAACGCGTCCAGCCACCCCTTCAGCTTGCGGCCCGCTTCGTCTTCGTCGTAGGAGGCGTACACCAGCGTCTCCTCCAGGTGCAGCACGTCTCCGGAGCCCGCGCTCTGCAGTTGACGTTCGCTCTCGCCGAGCAGCGCCGAGGGAACCCGTGTCCAGTCGATACGCTCCCCGTAGGCGCGGTTGCGCCACTGCAGGCTGAAGTTCCAGAAGTCGATGAAAATGCTTGTACGGTAGGCCACGCCCTACCCCCTATCGATTCGAGTTGCTCGCATACGACCACGATAGCGCCTATCCTGCCGGCGTGTCGGAGATTGTGGTGATGAAGTTCGGCGGGACCTCCGTCGCGGGCGCCGAGCGGATCAAGCGCGCGGCGCGGCGGATCGTGGAGCGGCGCGAGGCGGGGGCGCGCGTGGTGGCGGTGCTCTCGGCGCGGGGCAAGACTACCGACGAGCTGATCGAGATGGCCGAGGAGGTCTCCGAGGCCCCGGACCCGCGCGAGATGGACATGCTGCTCTCCACCGGTGAGCGCATCTCGTGCGCGCTGTGCGCGATGGCGATCAAGGACCTCGGCCACCGCGCGATCTCGCTGACGGGCTCGCAGGCGGGGATCGTGACCGACACCTCGCACACCCGCGCGCGCATCATCGACGTGCGCGCGGAGCGCGTCCGCGCGGCGCTGGAGGAGGACCACATCGTGCTGGTCGCCGGCTTCCAGGGGGTCTCCACGACGACCCAGGACGTCACCACGCTGGGCCGTGGTGGCTCTGACACGACGGCGGTCGCCGTGGCCGCCGCGGTGGGCGCGGAGGTCTGCGAAATCTACACCGACGTGGCGGGCGTGTTCAGCGCAGACCCGCGGCTCGTCTGCGACGCACGCCTGCTGGCGACGGTCTCCTTCGAGGAGATGCTCGAGATGGCGGCCTCGGGCGCCGGCGTGCTGCAGCTGCGCTCGGTGGAGTACGCGCGCAACCACGGCGTGCGCATCCACTGCCGCTCCTCCTTCGAGGACCGTCCCGGTACCGTGGTGGTGTCCGAAGGAGAGACCGTGGACCACGCCGAGCGACCCCTCATCACCGCCGTCACCCACTCGACCTCCGAAGCGATGGTCACGCTGCTGGGGGTCCGTCACAGGCCGGGCGTGGCGGCGAGCATCTTCGAGGCGCTCGCCGAGGCCGCCGTCGACGTGGACATGATCGACCAGAACAGGCCCCCGGGGGACGGGTTGGCCGAGATCTCGTTCACGGTCCCACGCGAGCACCTGCGTGAGGCGCGCGCGGCGCTGGCGCCGCTCACCGGCGAGCTGTTCTCGGAGCTGATCGCCTACGAGGAGATCGGCAAGGTGTCGATCGTCGGCGCCGGCATGCGCTCGCACCCGGGCGTGGCCGCGAAGGTGTTCAGGGTGCTCGCCGCCGAGGACCTCAACATCGACATGATCTCGACCTCGCCGATCAAGATCTCCTGCATCATCCCCCGCGACCGGGTCGAGTCGGTGGTGCGCGCGCTGCACGCCGCCTTCGAGCTCTCCGGGCCGGACACGATCCGCGCGGAGTAGCGCCCGCAAGTAGCGCGGTGGCCGATTCACAATAAGCCCGATTTTTTTTGTG
This sequence comes from uncultured Solirubrobacterales bacterium, assembly GCA_963842005.1. GTDB lineage: Bacteria > Actinomycetota > Thermoleophilia > Solirubrobacterales > Solirubrobacteraceae > Palsa-744. The sequence goes on from CAWJEV010000004.1 coordinate 28,051, forward strand.
AGGAAACCCCTTGCACAGCAAACACCATTTAAGTGAGGAATGGCCCCCGCAGAACTCCTCGCAATTTGCCCCAAATTTTCGTCCAGTGTGGTAGGGTCCCGCTCAAGTGGCCGCAAAATGGGAAGTGGCCGCGGTACTGGATCGGGATACAACGGAGGGGTTCCAGCTGCAGCATTGAGCGCACATCGACGCAGGGAGCGTCGCGCTTTCTGCGTCTCGTCGATTGACCGAGCGTCGTCGCACCCAGGGTAGGCGAGGCGTTCAGTCGTGTGTCCGGCTGTCGCGTCCGTGCGATCGTCACGGACCGCAGGCGCGGATTTTCTACAGGTGCTTAACGTCGTTTTGTCCAGGGACAGGTAGGTTACGGAGACAGGGCAGAGCTTGGCTTTTCTGTACAACGCTCGTCGGGGCAGGGAAGCCGGGAGAATCGACCGCGATACGGGGGTATCGACAGTGCCAATGGCTATGGCAGGGGTTGACCACAGTGCAAGGATGGAGCGACCGCTCCGGCACGCCAGGTCTGGCGCGCCCGCGGCTCGCCAGGGAGAGACCAACTCACGCCTCGTCTCGCAGGCGGTCAAGCGGGCCCAGGCCGGCGACCGGGACGCGCTCGGGTTCCTCTACGCGCGCTACGCCGACAACATCTACGGCTACGTGCGCAGCATCGTCCACAATCACCACGAAGCCGAGGACATCACCCAGCACGTCTTCACGAAGCTGATGCGGGTGATCGGCAAATACGAGGAGCGGGACGTCCCGTTCTTCGCGTGGGCCCTGCGCGTCGCGCGCAACGTCACGATGGACTACATCCGCTCCGAGCGGCTGATCCCCGTGGAGGCGATCAGGAAGGCCGACGACCGCGAGGAGTCCGACCCGGCGGCGGGCGGCAGGATGCAGGATCTGCGCGAGGCGCTCGACACGTTGCCCGTGGCCCAACGCGAGGTTCTGATCCTGCGCCACGTGGCGGGTCTCTCGCCGATCGAGATCGCGAAGCTCACCGGCAAGAGCGAGGGGTCGGTCCACGGTTTGCACCACCGCGGACGCCGCACGCTCGCCGCGGAGCTGGCGAGTCGGGGCGTGGCCCCGACGACGATGGCCGGCCGGGCGAGCGCGAGCGTCTGACTCGACCGCCGGCCCCGGCCAGAATGGCCGCCGGCAGGGGCGCACGCCTGACTCGAGCTCCCAGCACGTGACGGAGGCCGCAGCCGCCAGGGCGCGCGCCTGACTCAGTCGCCGCCCAGAAGCTTTCCGAGCGGGTGCGGCTCCCCGAGCGGGTGCGGCTCCGGCAGCCGTCTCGCGATGCGCCCGGAGTCACCGTCCGCGAGGTAGTAGAGCACCCCGAAGCTGGCGAGCTCCTCGATCGAGACCTTCAGCCGGGTGGCCTCCCGCTCGAGCGCCTCCCAGGCGAACGGTTCGAGGCCGATCGTCAGCCTGCGCGCGACGCGGGGGTCGGGCCTGCCGTCGGTCGTCGAACTATCGTCTGCGCACATGCCGATCACCGTCACCGTCGAAGTCGGTTCGCACTCCACTCTGCGTCAACGCTGGACGGCGGCCAGACTTGCCGCAAGCGCCGGCCCGAGGGGTGCTGAAAAAGGCTGGTTCTCGCAGACAAGGCGCTGCTCGTGGAGAGTCCGACGCCTCCGGACCGCGGGCGACGGTCCGGCCGGCGCGAGGTGGGCTGTCGACGGGAGCTCGGATGTTGTTCCGAAAGGTGTGAGCGATTTCTGCGTGCAGAATACCAACCTCCCCCGACGTCATGTCTCCCCGACCTCGCTGTCCATCGTCGACCCCCACCCCCGAGAACCTTCCGTCACCTACCCCCAAGGCTCTCCCGTCACCTCCGAGGATCTCACGACGTGTGCCCGGCCTCCGGCCAGCGCGGCGCGGGCGGCGAGGGGCGCCTTGGGTGAACCTATCAACCCCGGACGGGGGTGGCAAGGCGTGCAGGGGCGAGCCCACCGGCGAGGAGGGCAGCGCCGTGTCAGTCGACCGAGCTTCGAGGTCTGCCCGTCGCGCGAGATCACGCCCACAGGGCGGCGACGGGTAGTGCCCAGAGGCGCTCCCCCAGGGGGATCGTCTGCTCCCGGGGATGGACCACGATGCCTGCCGCGAAACGGGAGCCGCGACGTTCGCGAAGCTTGACGAGCCACCTGTAGTCCCGGCTGCCGATCGTCGCGCGCGCCTTGACCTCGATCGCGGCTATCTGACCGTCCGCTCGCTCCAAGATGAGGTCCACGTCTTCCCGGTCGCGCTGATAGTGGTAGAGGCGGGCCCGGTTGGTGGACCAACCGAGGTGCTTCAGGATCTCCATTGCGACGAAGTTCTCCAGGACTTTGCCGGTGAGCTGGTCATCGAGCGCGATCCGCGTTTCGTCGGCGCCCAGCAGCGCCGCGAGCAGGCCCGAGTCGGCGAGATAGACCTTTGGTGTGCTCGCCTCCCGTGCCCCGAGGCCCGGCCGCCATGCACTGAGCCGTCTCACGAGGAACAGTGCTGCTCCAGGAGCCCCACGTAGGCCTTCACCGTTTCGGGGCTGAGGCTGAGGCGCGCAGCTGCGTTCCGATAGGAGAGGAGGTTGGCTGCCTGGGCTGCGATCAGACGCAACAGCCTCGGCATCTCCTCGACCTTGATTGCATCCGAGATATCGCGCAGGTCGAGGTCGAGAGTGCTGTCGACGTAACTTTCGAACCAGCGCTCGCGTCGGGCTCCACTGCGCGCGAGAGCCTCTGGATAGCCTCCGGCGGAGGTGAGGTGCACGAAGGCGTCACGGCCCACCGTGCAGTTGCTGAGATGCGGCGGTGTGCCCGCGAACAGGGCGTCGACGAGGTTGACCTGGCCGCCTTGAATCTCGCTTTGCGAAAGTGGCAAGAGGTTCAGCGTCTCGATGCGCCCGGTGAGCGCGTCGCTGACTCGTTTCGAGGTCAGAATGTTGGCGGAACCCGTCAGGAGAAACCGTCCGGGCGTGGTGTCCTTGTCAACAGCGCTCTTGATCTCCAGCAGCAGCTCCGGCACGTGCTGGATCTCGTCGATCAGGACAGGTTTGGAAAGCGCCGCGAGGAAGCCCGCCGGGTCGCGGGACGCCGCGTCGCGGGTCGCTGCCTCGTCGAGGCTCAGGATCGTCATCGGGTGCTCGCCGGCGGCGATTTCGCGGGTGAGCGTTGTCTTGCCCACCTGACGCGCCCCCGCAACGAACACGACCCGCGTATCGGCCAGCGCTTCGAGCAGCAAGGGGCGCAGGTAGCGGGGATAGAGGGCGTTCATGGGCGCGTCGATTGGCGTAAACGTCGAAACTAAGCTGCGTAAACGTCCATTCTATCATGCGCGTTTGTCCAATCGCCTCGCCGGGCAGAACGCGGTACTCGCGGAGGGTTCGAACGCATACGTCCGCTGCCTTCGCCGTATCACGTGTGATACTATGCGGGGGTGGCCGAGGTCAGCATCCGAGATTTGCGCAACCACGGCGGCGACGTGGTGGATCGCGCCTCGCGCGGAGAGCGGATCACGATCACGCGCTCGGGCAGGGCCGTCGCCGAGCTACGGGCGATAGCGCCTCCCACGCTCTCGGCTGAGGCTCTGCTGAGCCGCTGGCGGAGGCTGCCTCGAGTGGACCCCGCCGCCCTGCGTGAGGATGTGGACCGGCTGCTGGACGCAAGCCTGTGAGCGAGAGGGCGCCGGGGAAGGCACCGCCGACCCGGGGAGTCCTCGACACCTCGACAGTCATCCTGCTGCAGCGCCTCACAGACGCGACGGCGTTGCCCGCCGAACCGCTCATCACTGCCGTGACTCTCGCCGAGCTCTCGGTCGGCCCGCTGGTAGCCGGTGAGGAGAGCGAGCGTGTCGCGCGTCAAGCCCACCTCCAGCAGGCAGAGGCCGACTTCGACCCGCTCCCCTTCGATGTGAGCGCTGCCCGTGCCTTCGGAGGTGTGGCGGCCTCGCTGCGGCGCTCCGGCCGCTGGCCGAAACGGGGATGCTCGCCGGAGGCGAGTGTCCCCCGGCTTCGGTCCACCGCGCGAGCCTACGACGCGATGATCGCCGCTACGGCCGTTGCCAACGGCCTGCCCGTCTACACGTGCAACCCCTCCGACTTCAGCGGCATCGACGGGCTCGAAGTGGTTGCCGTTCCCGTGCCCGACACTCCCAGCGCATCGACCGCATCTGAGCAGACCGCCCAGGCAACCGCCCACGAGCCCGAGCGGTAGGAATCGCACGACGACGACCATTGATGATCCCGTTGAACTGGCTGATCCGAGGCATGAGTGCCCTTCGATCGATTGAGCGGAGGACCATAGGCCGCGCTTGGGAGGAACTGAGCCTCGCTCTCGAGCTGCCTCAGCGGATCGCCGAGCGCGACGACCGGCAGCTGATCCTGCTGATCGACGAGCTTCAGCAGCTGGCCAGTGGCGCCTACGGCGACCCCGAGCAGATCACCCAGCGGCTGCGCGAGACACTCCACGCCTCCCCTCGCGTGACCTGCCTGTTCGCGGGCAGCGTCGAGCATCTGATGCGCGATCTGTTCAGCAACCAGCGCCGTGCGCTCTACCAGTTCGGCGGCTTCCACGAGCTCTCGCGGATTACCGAGGATCAGTGGCGCACAGGACTCGGCGAGCGCTTTGCCCAGGACGGTTGCACAGTCGCTCGACGATCCCCCCGGCGAGGCCCTCGATCTCGGCCTGCGAGAACGGCCACAACGTGTGAACCTCGACTCGCCCGGCGAGCGACTCCGACACCTTTGGCAGGAGCATCACCTGCGCGGACCCGGTGAGGATGAAGCGCCCGGGGCGGCGATTGCGGTCGATCGCGGCCTTGATCGGGAGCAGCAGCTCGGGCGCCCGCTGGATCTCGTCGATAACCAGCGGGCCGTCGGCGCTCTCGATCAAGCCGACCGGATCGCGACGGGCGGCATCGAGGGTACGCAGATCATCCAGGGTGAGGTAGCGGGCCGGGTGCGGGCCGCCGGCGAGACCCTGCACAAGGGTGCTCTTCCCGGCCTGCCGGGGACCGACCAGCATCACGGCCGGCGTGTCGCCAAGGGCCGTGAGGAGGCGGGGAGTGATGGCGCGCTCGATGGTGTCCACGGTCAGCCGTCCGCTGTCTGGTCATTATATGCCCACTGCGTGGACGATCTATGATCTGCTGTGCGACGTAGCTCTGTCAGTCGACCGAGCCCGCGGCACGACCCACTCCACCGCCTGCTCGGTGACGGTGGCGATCAGGTCGAAGTCGCGCAGGTTGGGAGGGGCCCCCGGAGTTGGTGCGCGCGGGGCATCGTGCACCGCGTCCGGGGCTGGCGCGCAGGTCAGGGCCGACCGTACGACCACCTACGGGAGGTGGTGCGCCGTCGCGTGAGGGAGTGTGCGTTTCAGTGCCATAGGCCGCTGAGGGGTACGGCGGCGAGGCGGTCGCCGAATGGAAGCGTGTCGGCTCCGGTGTAGATCAGTGCGCCAGCCTTGAAGCGTGCGCCGAGCTTGTCGCGTAGGTAGCGCAGGCCGGCGAAGTCGGCGCCTGTGGGGGTCGCAGACGCCTTGACCTCGATCCCGACGACCTCGCCGCCGTGGCGCTCGAGGATCACGTCGGTCTCGCGTTGCTGCTTGTCGCGGTAGTGGAAGAGGCTGCACGGGCTCGGCGGCCCAATCTGCTTGGCGCAGAAGCTCCATTGCGACGAAGCTCTCGAGCATGGCGCCGGCAACGCCGCCGTCCTCCGCGATCCGTCGTTCGTTTGCGCCGGTCAGAAATGCGAGTAGTCCGCTGTCGAGGATGTAGAGCTTGGCGCTCTTGATCTGGCGGCTGCCGAGATTCGTGTGCCACGGCTGAAGCCTTGCGAGCAGGAACAGGTCTTCGAGGATCTTCGTGTGGGCTCTGGTGGTGTTGGTGTCCAGGCCAAGGTCCCTCGCCATGCCGTGAAACGAGGCCAGGCCGCCGGAGCGCGCGGCGACGACATAGAGCAGCCGCTCGATGTTCTCCACGTTGCGTACGTTCGCGACGTCCCTCAGGTCGCGGCCGATGATCGAAGTGACGTAGCTGGAGAAGAAGCCCGATCGGCCACGAGGGCTGCGGCCCTGAAGCTCGGGATAGCCGCCGGTTGCCAGCATGCTCGCGGCGGCGGCACGGCCGATGGGTGCTCCGGAGATGGAAGGAAACCTTGTGTCGAAGGCCGCGTCGATGAACGTCTCGCGGGCGCCTGTCAACTCGCCCTGGGAAAGCGGCGAGAGATTGATGTACCGGACGCGACCCGGAAGCGCGTCGGCGACGGTGGGGAGCGTGAGGAGGTTTGCCGATCCGGCGAGCAGGAACTGCCCGCGCGTCTGGTCGCTGTCGAGGCGCCGCTTGATCGCCAGCAGCAGGCTCGGTACACGCTGAACCTCGTCGATCACCGCCGGGCCGGTGATCGCGGCGACGAAACCTGCCGGGTCTTCTCGCGCTGCGTTCGCCGTAGGCTCGTCGTCGAGGCTGATCAGTCGGGCGGGATGCTCGTTTGCCGCGATGTCTGCGACGAGCGTGCTCTTACCGACCTGCCGGGCCCCCAGCAGCGCGACGGCGCGACTTTCGGCAAGCGCTTCGAGGACCTCCGGGCGGACGTGGCGCGCAAGGAGGTTTTCCGGCACCTGGGGAGACTAGCATGACTCGGACCGATTGTGAGTGAGCAAGCTGCCAGATTGTGATTTAGCATACGGGCAGATTGAGCCATCTTGGGTTTGGCGGAGACCTCCGTGGGAACCCACAGCGGCTCAGGTCGACCGTCTCACCATCCGGCTCGCGTGGCGCTCGCGGAGAGCGAGGCCAGGCTGCCCGCTCAGGTCGCCTTCGAGACGACCTCGGCGCTCAGCCGGATGCCCGAGGGACGCCGGATCGCGCCCGCGGTAGTCCTGGAGGCCCTGGAACGGGGCTTCGCGCAGCCGTGGCTGTCGCTCGACGCCGCCGGTCTGCGCGACGCGCTGGGCAGGGCGGCCGAGGCGGGGGTCTGCGGTGGCGCCCTCTACGACGCGCTGATCGCCGCGACCGCCGCCAACCACAGCGCCGAGATCCTGAGCGCCGACGGACGAGCGCTCGGAACCTACCAAGCGATGGGCGTCGGGGTCAGGCTCCTCGAGGCCTGAGCACCACTGCCCGGCGCGCCCGGGACAGCAACCCATGGGTGTTGGAGTGCGCGATCGTCATTTGGGGCGCATCCGCGCAGGTTGGGAGGGCACCCTGGGTGGTGCGCGCGGGGCGTCGTGCCCCGCGTCGGGGCGTTGTGCGTGGAGCAGGGCCGCCGAGGTCTTGGCGCCCGACAGGCTCGCGGGTCGGCGATCGCACCGTGGCGACGCAAAAGGCCGCTATATCTGTATGGTTCGGCTCATCGACCCTACTACCGGTCGCTGGCTCCTCGCCGTGGCGACCCGCAAGCTGAGGTGAGGTATGAGCGAAGTAACCAGCGTGAACAGCAAAACCGGCGAAGTGGTCCTGAAAGCGGGCGACGTCGAAGCGATCCCCACGGCGCAGGCCGGGGCGGCGAACGGCGTGGCGACGCTTGACAGCGGCACGAAGTTGACGGGGGCGCAGATCCCGAGTTCTGTGGCAACCAAGGCCGAAGTCAGCACCGAGAAGGAACGCGCCGAAGCGGCGGAGGCTCTCAAGGTGCCGCTCTCCCAGAAGGGCGCAAAAGGTGGTGTCGCCGAACTCAACGAAGAAAGCAAGCTTCCCGAAGCGCAGCTGCCGGGTGCGGTGGTAAGCGGCAGTGCCAACCCGACCGCGAAGGGGCAGCGACTCGTCAGCGTTGGAACGGGCAACCGTGAAAGCCGCTTCCTCCCGAGCGCCGAGTTCGACGTCCGTGAGTACTCGGGCAGCATCCTCCCGAACGTTGAAGAAGACCAGGCGGCAGCCATCAACGCCTTCGCTAAAGAACTCCCCGCTGGGGCGACGATCCTGTTCCCCGAGGCGAATCCGCAGTCGGCCACCAAAATCAGCCGGTACTTCTGCGGGGGTGGGATCGAGTTGCAGACGGGCATCGGCTATCGCGGGACAGCGATGGACCGCACTGTCTTCGCTCCGTTGCCTGGGTTCACGGGCCATCAGCTTGTACGCAACTGGGCCGCGGCTGACGGAACGGCCTTCGGAGTAGCGCCCAACACGACCGCGACGCCGGTCTACTACCTGCGCTTGGAACACATGGGCCTTGATCTCGCGGGCCAGTCCAATCTGATGGCTCTCGCGCTCGTTCACTGCCAGGAGCGCACGATCATCGAGCACATCGGGTTCTTCACTCACTACGGCAAACCCGAAGAAGTCGGCTCGGGCAACGTCGCCTTCGCGATGCTCGCCAACAACGACACGTCTGGGCAATGCGCCGGCCGGTTCGACCTCGTTCACTTCGTTGGCTACGGCGGTGGCTGGTTGCACTGGCTCTTCCTCGACGGCACCAACAACGGCACCACGACCAACTGGATACGCGACGTCGTGATCCGAGGTTGGACTTCTCCGACGGGGCCGGCTGACGGGACTATCTGCTCCGACAGCCCAGTGTATTTGCGGGCGGTCGATGGGCTCAAGATAGAGGGTCACTGTGAGGCGATGCCTCCGGCGATCAGCGAAGACACGGCGATTGCGCGCATGATCGACTGCTCGCGCGTTGACCTGTCCGACTTGCGTGTGTCGCCTGGTGGCTATGTGGTCAACCGGCCAGCCGTGCGTGCTACCCAAACCGGCACGGCGCCAGCGCTCTACCCGATGACATCGCCGCACATGCGCGACATCAACCTGTACCGCGAAAACGGCGAACACGGTTGGACGAGCCGTGAAGACGAAGGATGCGAAATCACCTCCGGTTCGACCACCGTCAAAAACACCCATGCGCAGGCCGGTGACCGCTACCTTCCCGTTTCTGGCCCCGGCATCCCCTCGGGGGCCATCGTCAGCGAAGTGGTGCCAGGTGAAAAGTGGGTGCTCTCAAAAGCCGCGTTCTCCACGGGGACCGTGACACTCACACGCTCCTGCAACATCATCGAGGACGAGACGGGCGGCAAGACACGCCACTTCCAGTACGACGCGACCTACTTCGATCCGCGCTTCATTTACGACTATTCGGGTGCTCGCATCGACTGGGTAAATGGCGGTGGCTCCGAACCCGTCCGTCGCATCGCGGAGAGGTTCGCATCCGACGCTCGTGCTCTCTTGGAGCCGGAAAACGTCGTAGCCGAGAGCCTCAGGCGTGGCGACGGGATACCACTGACGGGCACGAGCATTTTCAAATCCGGTGAAATGTTCCTCGTGCCGCTGCTGCTGTTCCCCGGCGATGTGGTCAAAAAGCTGCACATCCCGACGGGCAACACGGAATCAAAAGCGCTCACACACTCATGGGTAGCGCTGTTTGGGCCGCGCCGCGAGCTCCTTGGCATCTCGGCTGACCAGGGGAACGCGGCGTGGACGGCGAGCGCTGCCAAGGAGATCGAACTGGAAAAAGCCGTGACGGCCTCCCTCGTGGCTGTCTACTTCGTCGGTATCCTGATCGTGGGCGAAACGATGCCGAATGTGCAGGGGATAAGCCATGCGCTCACGGCGACTCAGGCCCCGGTCCAGTGCGGTTTGACGGGCGCCGGTCTGACGACCCCATCGACTTGCCCGCTGGTGGCGAGCGCACCAACGGCGAGCAACGGCGTGCCTTACCTCGTCGTCCTCTGATCTGGGGTCTCGGAGCTGCCGCTCGCAAGGCCGACCGGCGCTGGAAGGCGCCGCGTCGGCGATCCGCCACAACTTATCGCAAGCGATGGTGTTTTCAGGACCGCAGTGCGGGTATTAGGCTTGGGCTAGGAAGGGGCGGAGATGGGTACGTGTTGGGAGGGGTTCCAGGCGGTGAGTGTGCGAGCAACGCTGATGATTGGGCTCAGGAGGGTCGTCCTCTTGCTTGCGTCTGCCGCTGTCTCGGTGGCGCCTGCCGCGAGCGCGAGCGCTGCGCCGGAAGGCATCCACAAGATCCAGCACGTGATCGTGATCATGCAGGAGAACCGCTCGTTCGACTCCTACTTCGGCACCTACCCGGGCACCAACGGGATCCCCGCGGGCGTATGCGTGCCCGATCCGCTGCACGGCGGTTGCGTGACGCCCTTCCACGATCCCAACGACAAGAACTACGGCGGTCCCCACGGCCACGATGCCTTCGAAGCCGACCTCGACGGAGGCAAGATGGACGGCTTCGTTGCGGAGGCCGAGAAGGGCGAGAAATGCCAGAGCACCGAACCGGGCTGCAGCGCTTGCACGGAAAACGGCACGAGTGCGCAGTGCATCGACCCGATGGGCTACCACGACGCGCGCGAGATCCCTAACTACTGGGCGTACGCACAGAGCTTCGTGCTGCAGGACCAGATGTATGAGCCCAACTCGTCGTGGAGCTGGCCCGAGCACCTCTTCCTGGTGTCCGCGTGGTCGGCGATATGCCACGAATGGACCAATCCGCTGTCGTGCTTCAGCGTGCCCGAAGGGCCGCCCACCCCGGAACCGAAAAATGGCCAGCCCGACCCCTACGAAGGCCCGGGCGCGAAATCGTTGCCATGGACCGACATCACCTACCTGCTGCACAAGCACGGGGTCAGCTGGCGATACTACGTCTTCGAAGGCGACGAGCCCGACTGCGAGAACGACGAAGCCGTGACCTGTCCGGGGGTGCCCCAGCACGCCAAGACCCCCGACATCTGGAACCCGCTGCTCGACTTCATGGACGTCAAGGAAGACGGCCAAACGGGCAACGTACAGTCGCTGACCAACTTCTACACCGCGGTCCGGGAAACGAGCGAATGCGGTCTGCCCGCCGTGACCTGGATCGCCCCGAACAACAAAGACTCCGAACACCCTCCCGCACTGGTCTCGGCCGGTCAGGCGTACGTGACCACGCTGATCAACGCGATCATGCGCAGCCCCTGTTGGGCCTCGAGCGCGATCTTCCTCTCGTGGGACGACTGGGGCGGGTTCTACGACCACGTCGTTCCGCCGACGATCGACGAAGAGGGGTACGGCTTTCGCGTTCCCGGCCTGGTGATCAGCCCATACGCGAAGGCCGGCTACATCGACCACCAGAAGCTCAGCCACGACGCCTACCTGAAGTTCATCGAGAACGACTTCCTCCAAGGCGAACGCCTGAACCCCGCGACCGACGGGCGACCAGACTCGCGTCCGGACGTACGCGAAGAAGCGCCCGGCCTCGGGAACCTGGAAAGCGACTTCGACTTCGAACAGCCGCCCCTGCCGCCACTGATCCTGCCCACGCATCCTGCGCCGGGGCCGGCCTCCTGCCCACCCAGCTCGGTGCCGCCCGGAGCCCCCGAGCCCGCGCCGCTCTCGCCCTGTCCGTATCCCCTCGCGCCCCCGTCCCCCTCGCCGTCCCCGTCACCGTCCCCCTCGCCATCCACCTCGCCATCCCCTGTGCCGCCCATCGCCCCGGCGAAGCTCGTGCTGCAGCTCGTCGCCTCGGCCGCGGCTCGCCAGGACATGCGCCTTCATCGTGGGCGGGTGTACCTAACGGTTGGCTGCAACGTGGCCTGTTCGCTCTACGCCCACGGCCACCTGAGCCTGCTCCGTCACCGCCAGCACCTGCGGCTGGGCAGCGTGCGAACGACGCTCGTGGCCGATCGCGCCGTGCGGATCGAACTCTCGCTCTCGCGCAGCACCGAGGCAGCACTGCGCAGGGCTCTGCGTGCGCACCAGCGGGTAGAAGCGCTGATCGATGTCGACGTCAACGCCGCGGAAGCGGCGTCCAAGTCCTACCTGGTGCATGTGCAGCTCTCCTACCGGTAGCGGCTGTGGCGCCGATCGCCGGCTTTGGGAGCGGGCGTCTGATTTGGCTGAACAGGTAGCTGCGCGGCGGCGCTTGCTCGGGCTGGTGTCAATAGAGCACGACCGGCCTGCGGAGATACCGAGGTTGGGGTCGTCCGCTTCGCCACACACGGTGTCGTCCGCCTAGCAGGACACCCGGGCGCCGCGTGCGATCAAATGTCTAACGATCCCTAGAGCCGTCAAGTAGCCACGTTGGTACGTCGAGAGTCACGGGCATGCCACCGTCACGAGTCTCTCGATGATCAAAGCTCTTGCTCGCACTCTCTTCACGGCGGTCGTCCTGCTGTTTCTCTTCGCCTCGTCGGCTCTTGGCGTACGCGCCTTGCGTCGTGAGACGTCACATGCAGACCGTCGCCAGAGCCACCATCGCCACGCCGGACGCCTGTCCCGCCATCGGTCCGTCGCCGTCCATAGGGCGCATACGACTCCGGCGACCCCGCGCCTCCCAGCGGGCCCGCCTGAGCCCGTGACACTCACGCCTCCCACAGAATCGACGCCCCAGGTCGAACCCACGACCCCGGCGACCGCGACCCTCCCGGTGGGCCCGCCTGGGCCCGTGGAGTTCACGCCTCCCGCTGAACCGCCGCCGGTCGAACCGCCGCTCCCCGCTGAACCGCCGCCCCCGGTCGAACCGCCGCTCCCCACTGAACCGCCGCCCCCGGTCGAACCGCCACCTCCAACTGAACCGTCACCTCCCACTGAACCGCCGCCCCCGGTCGAACCGCCACCTCCAACTGAACCGTCACCTCCCACTGAACCGACGCCGCCGGTCGAACCGTTGCCCCCCTCTCCACCACCGGCGCCGACCGCCCCGGTGAACAGCGCTCCGCCCACCATTGTCGGGACCGCGACCGAAGGTCACTTGCTGAGCGCCACCATCGGCGCTTGGGCGGGGAGTCCCACGTCCTACGCCTACCAGTGGCGGGACTGCGGCGCCACGAGCACCTCGTGCACGAACGTGAGCGGTGCGACCGGCTCCTCCTACACGCTCGGTTCCTCCGACGTCGGCCACACGATGCGCGTGGTCGTGACCGCCTCCAACGCCGGCGGCGCCACGCCCGCCGCGAGCGCGAGCGTCGGGCCTGTGAGCGCTCCACTGCCATCCCCGGCTCCCTTCCGTTTCTTCTCGTCCACCAGCTTTTGGAACGAGACGCTGCCTGCCGATGCGCCGTTGGACACGAGCTCGGCCGCGATCGTGGGCGCCCTCGACGGAGAGGTTGCCGCCGAGGAGGAAGCCAAAAAAGGCCCGACCATCAACACCACCAGCTGGTCCGTGCCGATCTACACGGTGCCAGCCGGTCAGCCGACCGTCAAGGTGACGCTCGCCGGGGCCTCCTCGGCCGCGCTGCAGGCGGCGTGGGACGCGGTTCCGTTGCCGGCAAACGCTCAACCCGCGGCCGGCAGCGATAAACATCTCGTGGTGTGGCAGCCGAGCGCCGGCCGACTGTGGGAGTTCTGGGGCCTGGAACACACGACCAACGGCTGGCGGGCTGCGTGGGGCGGGGCGATCAAAAATGCGGCTTCCAATTCAGGCGCCTATGGGCCCGAAGCCTGGGCAGGCGCCATGCCGGGGTGGGGCGCGAGCGCGTCCTCGCTGTCGATCGCCGGTGGGCTGATAACGCTGGAAGATCTCGCCAAGGGCCAGATCAACCATGCACTGGCGATGGCGGTGCCGGACACGCGCGCCGGCGTCTACGCGGCGCCCGCCCAGCGGACCGACGGGTTCTCAACCGAACCGACGGCGCTGCCGGAGGGTGCCCACCTGCGTCTGGACCCCACGCTCGATCTCGCCGCGTTGCACTTGCCCCGCCTGACATTGATGATCGCCGAAGCGGCGCAGCGCTACGGGATCCTCGTCAGGGACCGAGCTTCGAACGTAGTGCTCTATGCGCAGGATCCGACACCGACCGGGACCAACCCCTACCTGGGCCAAGGCGGCTACTTCGAAGGCAGAACCTCCCAATACCTCCTCGCCGACTTCCCCTGGAGTCACCTGCAGCTGCTCAAGATGGAACTGCACAGCTCCCCGTGAACCGGCACGCGCTCGGGAGCCGGGCTGCTCATCTACGATGCTGCGCTGAGTCCAGATGCTCGGTGTGCTGTTCGACAAAGAGGGGCCCGGCTCGCCGCCCGGCCGGCTGCGCCACCCTCTGGGCGAACGGCGGCTGATCCTGCTCAGCGCCGGCGTCGCCGCCCGTCGGAGCGCCATGAGCGGGCAGGTCGGGCAAATGCTGGAGGAGGTGCAGTGGCCGCGCCTGGCCGAGACACTGCGCGCGCGCAAGCTGCTGAGCGTTCTCGGCCCGCGCATCGTGGAGTTGGCGGAGGGCTCCGCCGACGGCGACTTTGTCGCGGCGGTCGAGCAGGCGCTCGAGGCGGGACGTCGGCAGGGCGCGTTCATGCAACTGATCACGCTGCGCGTCATGGCCATGCTCGCCGACGCCGGGATTCGCTGCACACCCCTGAAGGGCCCACTCCTGAGCGAGGCCATCCACGGCGATCCGGGCCGGCGTCTGTCGGGCGACATCGATCTGCTCGTGGCGCCGGACCAGCTGCAGAGTGCGGTGGAGGTGGTGCGCCGACTCGGCTACGGCGCTCCCGCCGACCACGTGCTCGAGGATGGTCTGCCGCTGTTGCACTCAGTGCTCGTCCACGAGCGCGGAGAGCTGCCACCGGTGGAGCTCCACTGGCGCGTTCACTGGTACGAGCAGAGCTTTGCGCGCGAGCGCCTGCTGCCGCCCGGGGATGGCCCGGCGGACGCGTGGCGTCCCGCGCCCGCCGACGAGCTCGCCGCTCTGCTGTTGTTCTATGCGAGAGACGGCTTCATCGACCTGCGCTTGGCGGCGGACCTCGGCGCCTGGTGGGACGTGCATGGTGCAGACCTGCCACCCGGCGCGCTCGAGGAGCGGCTGCGAGCCTTCCCGGCGCTCGGGCGCGTCATTCCGGCCGCGGTCGAGGCGGCGTCGAGGATCGTAGGCTTGCCGTCCGGGCGGATCATGGGGGAGCGGCGTCGCCTGGGCCTTCGCGAGCGCGTCGCTGCCCGGCTTGCGAACCCCAACCCCTATTCGAGTCCGTCGCGGCTCTACGCCGACATGGGCTTGATCGACGGACTGCTGGCGCCTCCCGGGGACTTCAGCGCGTTCGTGCGACGCCAGCTGCTGCCCCCACCGGAGGTCTTGGACGCGCAGGCACGCCACGGATCCAAACGCCGCGCCCGGTCGCGGCTCGGTCGCTGCCTGGGCACGCTTGCCCGGTATGCGCTGGCGATGACTCGTCTTGTGTGCGTCCCCGAACGACTGCCCTGACGCTCACAAACACGGCTGCCTGACGCTCACAAACGCACGAGGTTTTCGGCGCGGGCTCCGCGGGTGACGCCGCGAAGATCGACGACTATGCGCGCCCGCTGGAGCACCTGCTCGTGGTCGACGGTGGGATGGGCGGTGACGATCAGCGCGAGGTCCGTCTCCTGCAGCATCTCCTCCAGCGGGACGCTGCGCAGGTCGTGGTCGGAGAGCGCGGGCACATGCGGGTCGTGGTAGCAGAGGTCTGCGCCAAGCGCCCGTAGGAGGGTGATGATCTTCAGCGCCGGCGACTCGCGGAGGTCCCCCACGCCGGGCTTGTAGCTGACGCCGAGGATCCCGATGCGCGCGCCTTTGACCGGGCGCCCGACGCCGTTGAGGACGCGCTCCACCTTGGCCACGCAGTGGTAGGGCATCTGCTGGTTGATCTTGCCGGCGAGCTCGATGAACTCCGTGGTCATGTCGAACTTGCGTGCGCACCAGCTCAGATAGAAGGGGTCGACGGGAAGGCAGTGTCCGCCCATGCCGGGACCGGGCGTGAAGCGCATGAACCCGTAGGGCTTGGTCGAGGCGGCGTCGACGACCTCCCAAATGTCGATGCCCATACGGTCGGTGAGCATCGCCAGTTCGTTGACCAAGGCGATGTTGACCGAGCGGAAGATGTTCTCCAAGAGCTTGGTGAGCTCCGCGGCCTCGAGCGTCGAAACCGGTACAAGCGTGTCACACACCAGTTCGTAGAGGCTCCGCGCGCGCTCGGAGCAGGCGTCGGTCAACCCGCCGACCACCTTGGGGGTCGTGCGCAGCGTGAAGTCGGTGCGGCCGGGATCCACCCGCTCAGGGGAGAACGCGACATGGAAGTCGCGGCCCGCCGCCAGCCCGGACTCCTCGAGAATCGGCACCACCCGCTCGCGGGTGGTGCCGGGGTAGGACGTGGACTCGAGCACGACCAGCTGGTCGTACTGCAGAATCTCCGCAAGCGCCCGGGTGGAGTCGATCAGCGGACCCAGATCGGGCTCGCGGTTGGGCGTCAGCGGCGTGGGCACGCACACCACGATCGCTTCGGCCTTGGCCAGGCGCGCGTACCGGGTGCTCGCGTGGATACGGTCGGAGAGCTGGGCGAGCAGTTCAGAGGGAACGTCCTCGATGTAGGAGTTGCCCGTCTCGATGGCCTTGATCTTGCGCGCGTCCACATCGACCGCTATGACATCGCAGTCCTCCTGGGCGAACGCGGTGGCAAGCGGCAGACCGACATAGCCGAGCCCGACGATGCCGACAGTCCTCACAAGATCGACCCGCCTCTTGTTTCAAGCAGCACGTGCCAGCAACGGCCGACCGGCCGCGAGACTTACGCTGGGGGCCCTCCAAGGTCCGTAATCGGCACCCGCCGGCCGGCGGATGCATACAGCTCGCGAAGGTGCGCGTCGATGACCTCGACGCTGCGCGTCGCCATGCAGAATCGCCGGCCCCGTTCGCCCACGGTCCGAGCGAGGCTGGGGTCGGCCAGCAGCTCCGTCAGGCGGTCGGCCAGCCCGTTCTCGTCTTCGACTGCGACGAGCATTCCTCCCGCGCCGGCGAGCGTGGGGATGCCTCCGACCGGCGTGCTCACGAACGGCCGGCCGACGCTCATGGCCTCGGTCAAGATCATCGGCATCGCCTCGGCGCGCGCGGGCAACGCAACCACGCGAGCACGTCGCAGAATCTCCTTCATCTCGATCGGAGCCACGGGTGGTCGCAGCTCCAGACGGGGCGCCCTGGGAGGCGCGAAGTCGGTCACGGGCCCAACCATCAGGCACCGCGCCCGCGGGCGGCGGCGGGCGACGGTCTGCCATGCACGGTGAAGAACGTCGGCGCCCTTGCGCCGGCTGACCTCGCCGGCGAACACGACCAGCTCCTCGGTCTGGTCCGCGGGTGAGAAGCTCTCTTCGACGAGCACGGGATTGGGCATGAGCACCGACTGGACGCCTGGCGCGCGGCTGCGGACGACGTCGAGGGCCACCTGCTCCAGACAGGTCACCAGGTGCGCGCGTCCCAGCACCGCCGACACCAACCGCGGATGTCGGTGCGCAAACGGGACGAACTCCGCGCCGTGGATCGTGACCACGGTGCGGAGGCCTCGCCTGCGAGCCAGCGCCACCAGCGCCCCCTCTCGCAGGAACGAGCCTCGCTCGGAGAGGTGCACATGTGCGATCTGGCCGGCCGGTATTCGCAGGAGCGCTTGCGCGGAGGCCACGACCAGCCGGGGCGGGAGGCGCGATTGCGGTCTCCACGTCGGATGAGCGTCGACGGCGTCTGCTCCGATGCGATGCTCGGCGAGCATCCCGATCACGGTGGCGATCCCGCCGTAGCTCGAGGGGTCGGGACCGAAGTGATGAGCGATCGAGGTGCTCCGGGGCGTCGTGTGGAGGACGCTCATGAGCTTGCATCAGGCGGTGGCTGGCGCGAGGTGATCCACCCCCTCGCTTGGCGGGAGGGATGTATGCCTCAGCTCTTTTGCGTCCGGTCGGCTCAGCACGGCGAGGACGATCAACGTGGCGGCATAGGCGGTGGGGGTGTCGAGCAGCGTGTTGTCGGCAAGGGCGTTGACGAGGCACCCCACGACCACGACGATCGCGAGTGTCGCGGCGTTGAGAGCGCCGGCCTCTGCCGAGCCGAGAGCTCGGTGCCTGCGCACGAGGTGACGCATCAGGCCGGCGAGAGCGCCCAGCAGCAGCGCGATGCCGACGATGCCGGTCTCGACCAGGTAGCGCACGTATTCGTTGAGTGGCGGCAGGCCGGCGAACCGATTGCCCACGATGGCCGCTTCGGTTGTTGTGGTGCCGAGGCCTTGGCCGACCAGTGGCGAGCTTTCCCACGCTGGCATGAGGGTTTCCCACTTGTGCAGACGCCACGCAAAATCGGTGTTCGGTCTTCCGCGCGCGGCGGACGCGAGGCTGATCGACGACTCTTTGACGATCCGCTGGGTTCCCAGCGGCGTCGCGAGGAACGCCACTACGATCACTCCCGCGACTACGCAGGGGACGAGCTTGGTGCGCAGGCCGCCCGGGTGCAGGGCGGCGAATGCCAGCAGCATGGCGAGCAGGGTCAGCAACCCGTCGATGCTGAATGTGGAGATGGCGGCGGCGGCGAACAGCGCCACCAGCAGGGCGTCGGATCGACGCCGTCCGTGGTCGAGATATCGCCACAGCGAGGCGATGGCCGCCAGCCCGAAGAACATGACCGCGCTGTTGGGTTGGGAGAAGGTACCGTTGGAACGGATGTGGCCGGAGACGAGCATGCCGGTATGTGTCAGGAGCTGATACAGGGCGAGGAGGGCGGGAGCGAAGCCAACGACTTGGATCAAGCGCGTGGCGGTGGGAACGGTGACGGCGCCCCCCGCGTTGCATACGATCACGCCGAGCGCGACGACCGACGCCTCGCGCACGCCCTCGCGCAGCGTCTCCGTTGACAGGCCGCTCGTGTGGACGGCGACCGCCGTCCAGATGCCGAGCCACAGCGCAGCCAGGATCGTGGGAAGCACCGCCCTGCGGCGGCGGAGCAGCAGCGCCATTGCGACGATGATGAAGAGCGCGGCGATCGCTCCCGACAGGTTGAGGCTGGCGGAGTGACGGCTGTATGGCGAGGAGAGGTTGTCGGTCAACACGCGCACCAACAGCGCCGCGCCGAGCAAGGGAACCAACAGGCGCGCACGGGGGGAATGCCCGGGAAGCCCGCGTGGCCGCATGGCTCACCAACGCGAGAGCGCGAAAATTCTTGTGCCGATCCGCAAGTTCTCGGGCGCCTGAACGGTTCTTAGGGCTCCTGGACGCAAGCAAACCGCGACCATCTATAAGGATACTTTCACGTGCAGCAAAGTCCTGAAACCACCGATCTCGGCCAGGCTCTGGGCGTCCTTCGCAGGCGCCTTCCGTTGATCGTGCTCTGTGTCGTGCTCGCCACCGGAGCGGCCTACGCCTACTCCAAGCACGAGGTCAAGAAGTACGTGGCGACCGCGTCGATCGTCTACAACTACAACTCGCTCAGCCAACAGGTCGCAGGGCTCTCGACCGGCGGCCTCAGCAGCAGCGGTCTGCTCGCTCAGCAGGCGAGCAACATCGAACTCGCCAAGGGCGGCGACACGGCTGCCAAGACCGCGAGTCTCATTGGGCATGGGTTGACCGCGGTGCGGGTCGCCGACAACGTGAGCGTGGCGGGGCAGGGAGAATCGGGCGTCCTCGACGTCACGGCCACCTCGACCGCGCCGGTGCTGGCGGCCGAGATCGCGAACACCTACGCACACCAGTTCGTCGACGAGCAGCAGAGCGCCAATCGCCACTACCTCAAGTCTGCGCTCGCGCTCGTCGAGAAGCAGCTGGCGGGGCTCTCGCGGCTGCAGCGGGTCGGCAGCGATGGGTTGCAGCTTCAGAACCGTGCACAGACGCTGAGCCTGCTCTCGGAACTGAACTACGGCAACGTGCAGGTTGGGCAGGAAGCGCTCCCTCCCGCCAGTCCCTCCTCTCCGAGGATTTCGCGGAACACGGGCCTCGGCCTGTTCCTGGGCTTGGTGCTCGGCCTCACCTTCGCCTTCTCGCTCGAGCGGCTCGACCGCCGGATCAGGCGGCCGGAGGATCTCGAGAGGATCTATCGCCTGCCCATGCTCGGAGCGGTGCCCAAGAGCGGTGCGCTTGCCGGCAAGGCTCGTGACAAGGAGGGTAGGCGAGGGATACTGCCACCTGCCGAGGCTGAGGCGTTTGCCCTGATCCGCGCGCACCTGCGCTTCTTCAACATCAACCATCGCCTGCGCACCATCGTCGTCGCATCGGCCGCGCTGGGCGAGGGCAAGAGCACGATCGCGCGTCACCTCGCCGAGGCGGAGTCGAGGTCGGGCTCTCGGGTGCTGCTGCTGGAGGTGGACCTGCGGCATCCGACGCTCGCGCGCCAGCTCGACATCCAGCCGGGACCGGGCCTTGCCGATGTGCTGATCGGCGCGATCCAGATGGACGAGGCGACGCAGACGATCGAGCTGGAGGCATCCGGAGGGGGTGCGGGGCGGACGCTGGACGTGCTGACGGCCGGCGCCGTGCTTCCCCCCAACCCAGGCGAGCTGCTGGAGAGCCACGCGATGGCCGACCTGCTCGAGCGGGTCCAGGCGACCTATGATCTGGTGATCCTCGATTCTCCTGCGTCCACGGTCGTCTCGGATGCTCTCCCGCTGCTCACCAAGGTTGATGGCGTTGTTATCGTCGGCTGGGTCGGTCGCAGCCGCGGGGACGCCGCCGAACGCCTCCACCACGTGCTGGCCAGCAGCGGCGCGTCATTGCTCGGGGTCATCGCCAACGGCTCGGCCGCGGGGACTCCCAGCGGCTACGCCCACCCCAAGAGCGGTGGACCAACGCCTCTGGTGGGCACTTCGATGAACGGCGCCTCGTCACATGAGGGGCTGGTCGTGACCACCAAGGGTTGACGCCGCTCGCTGCCCGCAGTCCCCCTCATCGAGCGTGGCCGTTCGGCTGCGCCGATCACAGCTCGCAAGGCGCCAAAGTCAGGCGGCAACTCGGATGAGGGTTGGGCGACATCGCCACCCACCCGCGGTGGTTGGGCTGCTCGTCGTGCTCGGAGCCCTCGGCATGTGGATATGGGCGCGGGCGGCTGTCGCGCCATCGGCGCGGCTGCCCACGTCACGGCGTGTGCAAGCACCCATCCTCGCAGTGGACACCGGGCGGCCCGGGCCCGAGTTCGCCCTTGGCGCGGTGGGTCTGTCGATGGAGGCGCGTGCGTTGAGCACCGGTCTGCTCACCGCGTCCCACCCTCGTCTGGTGCGACTCATGCGGCTGCTGGGGCCCTCGGTCCTGCGCATCGGCGGCAACACCGTGGATTGGTCGTGGTGGACGGACAACGGCGAACCGCCCCCCACGTGGGCGAGCAACGTGGTCACCCCTGCCGATCTCTCGCTCCTGCACGGCCTGCTGGCCGCTACCGGCTGGCGTGTGGTGCTGGGTGTCGATCTCGGGCATTTCGAACAGGCGCGCGTGGCCGGCGAGGCCCGCAGCGCGCAGCGGATCTTCGGTGCCGAGCTCCAGGGCATCGAAATCGGTAATGAGCCCGACGACTTTGGTCACAGCGGCAACGGCCTGCGCGCGCCGGGTTACGGAGCCCCCGAATACCTGCGGGAAGTCGAAGCCTACAGTAAGGCCCTCGCCGTGGCCGCCCCGGGCGTGGCTCTCTACGGTCCGGCCACCTCGACCGCCGGGATTCAGTTGCTTGCCCAGATGGGGAGCGCTGCGCACATCTTCACCACGCTGACCCAGCATTACTACCCGATCAACAAATGCTCAGAAATAACACCGCCGGCCCCGCAGCCAACTGCGCTCGCCCTGCTCGCGCCCGCGATCCGAGAAGAAGAGAATCGCCTTCTCCAAACGCTCTCACGGGTGGGAGCGCTCGCGGGTCGTCCCACCCGAATCGGTGAGACCAACAGTGTCGCCTGCCCGGGAAGCATCGATGCCAGCCCCACGTTCGCCGGCGCGCTTTGGTCTCTGGATTGGGTGTTGCGCGCCGGCAGCAGCGGTGTGACGGGGCTGAGCTTTCACGGTGGAGTCGGCGGCTGTGGCCCCAACAGCGAGAGTCCGATCTGCGCCTCCCCCGGCGAATCCGCTGCGATCGGCGACGTCACGGCACAACCCGATTACTACGGCCTGCTCGCGGCAAGCCTGCTCGAGGGAGGTCGATTCGTGCCGGCCCGCCTGGTCGGCTCCGGCCCGCTGCCGAACCTCACGACGTGGGCCACCCTCGCTCTCGGGGGCGCGGTCCGGATTGCGATCGACAACTTCGCCACCACGGGCCCGCCCCAGCCGGTGATCGTACCCGCCGCCGGTTACACGGCCACAAGCGTGACGCTGAGCGCTCCCTCCATCAATGCGCGCACCGAAATCACCCTGGGTGACACGGCGGTGCAAAGCGATGCGCGGTGGCAGCCCAAGTCGGCGGGGTCGCTTCGCAGGCGCTCCGTGCGCATCGTCGTCCGCCCTGCCAGCGCGGTGATCGTGACGCTGCGTCCAGGGCGCCGTCGCCACCGTTGAGGCCTGGGCGTGCCGGCGCGCGCGAGAGGAGGCTGGGTGCCCCGACGCGCGCGAGGCGGCTCGGCTCGCGTTACGCCTGGGGTCTGTCCACATCGCCACGCAATGGGGGGCGGCGGTGGGTCGAGGAGAGCGCACGCGCCGCCATCGCACGGACGACGAACCCGCTGAACCTGAAGTTCGTCACCAGGTAGCGCCGAAACATCCGGCGTGGCTCCTGGAGCACGCGGTAGAGCCACTCGATTCCCAGCAGCTGCCACGTTCGCGGAGCGCGACGCGTGATGCCCGCGACGATGTCGATCGATCCCCCGACGCCCATCGCGAACGGGACGCCCAGCGTCGGGCCGTGCTCGCCCAGCCAATGCTCCTTGCGCGGAGAGCTCATTGCGACGAACAGCATGTGGGCGCCGGATGCACGTATCGCGGCGGCGACCTGGGCGCTTTCCTCTTCATCGAAGTAACCGTGATGGTGGCCCGCGATCCGCAGGCGGGGATGCGCTGCGCGCAGCCGCCGCACGGCCATCTCGAGCACCTCGACGCGAGCGCCGAGGATGTAGATGCCGTAGCCGTCGCGCTCGGCGAGCGCGATCAGGGCGTGCATCAGGTCGATGCCGGGGACCCGTTCGGGCAGCGGGTCGCCGAGCAGCCGTGAGGCCCACACGACCGACTGGCCATCGGCGTTGACGAGCGCGCATCGGTTCACCACCTCGCGCATGATCGGATCGTCGTGCAGCGTTACGATCTTGACGGCGTTGATGGACACCTGCTGGGCGAACGTCCCACGCTCGACGATCGCCTTGCACCGAGCCACGGTGTCGGCCATGTCCAGGCGATCGATCTCGCACCCGAGAACGACCGCCCTGTCGCGGGGATCCCTTACGGTGTGACCCGTCGATGAACATGTGAGGAGAGTACTGTCAGGCGTCATGGCTGAAAGCAGTGAAACGAGTGTGGGGCAATTCCGTCGAGCCGCCACGCGGCTGATCGAGCTGGGGGCCGCTGCCTACTGGCGCGGGCCCGACCCCTACGACGGCCTGTTCGTGCGCTGGCCCGCCCCGCTGGTCGCGGGGCCCCGCCGGCGGCAGGCGATCATCCAGCTGCACGCCCGCGCGCCGCTCGACGTGCGTCGCCTCTACCGGTGCCGTCACTCCCTGGTCCCCAAGGCGCCGGCGCTGCTCGGCCAGGCCGCCGCCCGCCTCTTCGCCGCTGGTGACGATCCCCATCTGCGCGAGCTGGCGTGCGACGCTCTGCGAACGCTCGCCGCGGACACCACCTGTGGCGAGGAGGGTTGGGGCTACCCGTGGGCCACGCAGACCCGCTGGAGCTACTACCCAGCCGCCAGCCCGAACATCGTGGCCACCGCGTTCTCGGCCAACGCGCTGGCCGAGGCGTCGCTGACGCTCGAAGAGCCCGCCTGGCGCCTGCGCGCGCAGCGGGCCGCACGCTGGGTGCTCGGTGACCTGTTCCTCGCGGACGAGGGCTACTTCGCCTATCACGGTCACAGCGATCGTCTTGTGCACAACGCCAACCTCCTCGGCGCCGCGCTGGTGCACGAGCTCGCCCTCGACGGCGCGGCAGAGGCGGTGCGTATCGCCATTGCTCGAACGCTGGACGCGCAGCGGCCCGACGGCACCTGGCCCTATGGCGAGGCGGCGGGATTGGAGTGGGTGGACAGCTTTCACACCGGTTACGTTCTCGACTCGCTGTGCCGGCTCGAGGGCGTGGATCCCCGCATTCCCGCCGCCATCGAGCGGGGCGCGCGGGTGTACGCATCGGGCTTCTTCGACGCCGACGGCCGCGCGAGGCTGTGGCGCGGCAAGCGTTATCCCGAGGATGCCCACAGCGCCGGCACGGGCATGACGGTGCTGGCGCGCCTCGCGCAGCGGGGCTGTGTGCCGGTGGCGACGGTGAATCGCGTGGCTGGACACGCACTGACACGCATGCTGCGCCGCAACGGCCACGCGGTGTTCCGCAGGCAGCGCTGGGGGGCAACACGCGTGTCCTACATGCGGTGGTGCGATGCGCCCATGGCGCTCGGCTTCGCGTCGGTCGCGGCGCTCCTGGCGGAGCGTGGGTGAGCCAGCGGCGGCGGGTGTGGTGTGGGCGATCACGGCTTGCCCTCGAGAGACGGGAGCGCGTGCAGGGTTGATTCCAGCCACTGCGGGATCTCCCCCTGCACCTCGTCGTTCCTGGCCAGCTCGCTGGCGGCGATCTGGATTGCCGAGACCAGGACGATGTCGGCGGGCGGGTACAGGGCCGGTTCGCCGCGGAGGAACCGGCGCAGGGCCGTTCGATACATGTCCGCGTGCGCCTTGCGCCGAAACAGCGTTCGCGAGCGGCGGTCGGCTCCGTCGTGGCGTACGCGCATCTTCCACAGATCGTCGATCGTCACCGTGGTGCGGCCCTTGTGGATCTCGACCTGCTCCTGCACCCCCCGGATGTCATCGCCTCGGCCCGTGGCGAGGATGCTCAGCAGCGAGCCGTCCGCGAACGTGACGGTCAGCACACGCTCCTCGTCGATCGCCTGCGCCGAGCGCGAGACTCGCGGCGAGAGGACCACCGACACGGGCAGCGGGCGTCCCTCGAGCAGGAACACCGCCAGGTCGATCCAGTGGCACATGTTGCCCGTGACCCGAGTGCCCTGGTTGGGCCACAGGTACCAGTGATCAGGCGCCAGCGGTATCTCCTTGATCGTGCACATGATCGACGCCGGCCCCTGCTCGCGCTGTAGCCGCGCACGGGCCTCGAGGACGAGCGGGTGATACCGGCGGTTGAAGCCGACCTCGATTGCGCCGGGGCGCGCGCTCAGCGCCTGGACGAGCAGCTGCACATCGGCCGGCGTGACGGCGGGCGGCTTCTCGACGAATGCCCGGTGCCCGTGGCTGACGGCTGCGCTGGCCAGGCGGGCATGAGAATCGTGCGCCGTGGCGATCACCACCAGTCCGGGCTGGGGCAACTCGGCGATGGCGCGCTCGCAGTCGCCGGCGGCGACCGCGAAGCCGTGCTCGCGAGCGATCATCGCGGCGATCTGCGGTTCGCGGTTGGCGATCGTGTGCAGCAACAGGCCGGCGGCACGCAGCGCCGGGATGATCTCGGTCCGCGCATAGTCGCCGCCGCCGAGTAGTGCGACGGGAGTCCCCGACGATCGCGTTGGCCGGCCCACTCTGAGCACCGTGTCCGCGGCCTTATCCGATCGCTGCGGTGGCCTGATTGGTGCCAGGGAGCCGTTTGGCGCTGGTGAGCCGTTTGGCGCCAGCGAGCCTGCCGGCGATCTGTTTGGCGCCGAGGCGCCGTCTGGCGCCGGCGAGCCGTTCGGCGGATCCGAGCGTGCCAGGCCGCACCTGCCGATGGCCTCCTCCAGGCAACTCGCCAGCTCTGCCGGCGGCTCCATCTCCGAGTAGAGGAAGCTCTGTCGAGCCATGTTGGCGAGGAGCTCCCGCCGTGCGGCCAGGAGGGAGGCGACGCGCAGCAACTGCTCTGCGTCGAGCTCCTCGGGAACCTCTCGCGTGAGATCGCGATGAACCGGCGTCTGCTGCGCGGCCGGCGGTACGCGACAGGCCAACGCCAGCAACCGCTTCCCCGAGGGGATCGCGTGACCGAGAATAGCCGCCACATGGAGGTCACCCGTGTACAGCGCCTCCCCTCGCTTGGCTCTGACCTTGCGCAGCGTGCTGCGCGGGCCGTCGGTCCGCAGGAAGGTCATGACCTTGCGGCGAGGACGCCGCGTGACGCGTGCCGACGCGTTGTCCAGATGTAGGAGGGGCACCGCCAGATCGACGGCGATCAGCACGGCGGCCTCGGGCACCTCGTACCCGGGGGTGTCTATCCACGATCCACGCCACAACAGCTGCATCTGAGTCAGTCCCGGAACCACATCACACGGTGCGGTAGCGGTAGCGAAACAGGAGAGGCAGCGCGGGCACGCTGGCGGCGAGCCGCCGTGGCAGCGACATCGCCGATCGCCATTCCTCGTCCGCTCCGATCTCGAGCTTGGCCGCGCTGCGCAGCACACGGGTGTTCCCGTCGAGGGCGTGTCGAGGGCCGATGGCCAGCCGGCCGCCGGTCTCGGCAAGCTCATCGACGACGGCCGAGAGATCGCGATCCACGCACAGGCTCCGCAGGGCTCGCGCGGGGTCGGCGGCGAAGTCCTCGTAGCGCATGCGGCTCCGCGCGGTGGCATCGCGGGCCAGCACGATCTCGATGAGGGCGTTGCGCACCGCCCACCTCATGGAGCTTGAGAGCGGCCCCGCAGACGCCATCCATTGGGATCCCGGCTGCATGGCGGGGATCCGGCGGCTGCGCGAGTGGGCGACGGCGCGTGGATCCCGCACGACGTGCAGCACGCGAAGGTCGAGCTCGAGCGTGCGCGCTGCGAGCAGCAGCTCCGGAGCCGACTTGCTGCTGTCGACGATCAGCGTCGCGCCAGCAGCTTGCGCGATGGCCTCGTAGACGCGTGCCAGCGCTGTCGCGTAGACGGTGAACGAGGGACCGCGCGTGGGGCGCGCGAGCGCCGCCAGCGCCCGAGGCCGAAGGCGCAGCCGCTCGGTGATCGCGCGCAGCGAGTCGACGTCGAAGTCGGCGTCCACACGGCTGGTCGCCCGAACGTCCCGCCAGAAGCGACACGCGCCGAGCGACTCACCGCAGGAGCAGCGCCAGTCGGCGGTGGTGAACGCCCGCCACACCTGGCTCACCTCGCCGACGAACGTGGCGCCTGGGAGCTGGCCCAGCACCGTCCCGATCACCGTCGTCCCGCTGCGATCGTCGCCGACCACGCGCAGCACGGTGGGTCTCGTGACGCCTGGCTGTGGTGGGTGTGTCGAGCGCATCGATCGCCTGCCGGACGACTCACTCAGACCGTGACGTAGGGAGACTCGACGGGCACATCCGTCTCGGTCGATTGCAGGGCGGACAGGGTGACTGACATCGTCTCCAGGGTGCTCGGCGTATGGTCGGGCACCGTGCCCCGCACGAGTTCCAAGAAGCGCTCGAACTGGCCGTCATGCCCCTTGTCGCGTCCCCGGCGTCTGACGGTCCGTGCCCGTCTGCCCTCATAGAGGGTGAGGCGGGCGAAGTCGTCCAGGACGGCCGATCGCCCCCCGGCGTGGGCCTCGTAGTACTCCTTGCCGAGCCCCGGCGCCCCGCCGCAACCGTAGAACACGGTCGCGAGCCCGCCGTCGCCGAAGTCGAGGGTGACGTTGAAGCTCTGCGCCCCTGCCAGCGGCTCTCCCGGCGCGGCGCGCATCACCGCGCTGACGCGGCGCG
The DNA here is from genome assembly GCA_963842005.1 of uncultured Solirubrobacterales bacterium. Taxonomy (GTDB): domain Bacteria; phylum Actinomycetota; class Thermoleophilia; order Solirubrobacterales; family Solirubrobacteraceae; genus Palsa-744. The sequence continues at coordinate 55,457 of CAWJEV010000004.1, forward strand.
GCAGCGCGCCGAGGAGCCAGCAGGCGAAATCGATGAAATGACACCCCTCGCCCACCAGTCGCCCACCGCCGTCGGCCAGGTCGTTCAGCCAGTGCTCGTGGGGCAGGCGCCCGGCGTTGACCCGGCAGAGAAGCTCGACCGGGTGCCCGCGGCCCGCGACGTGGTCGCGCATCGCCCGGGCCAGCGGGGCGTGGCGGCGATTGAAGCCCACGAGCAGCGGTGGGCCGTCGGCCGTGGCCCGCTGCAGCTCGCTCGAGCTCATCCCACGTGAGGCAGGCCGGCTTCTCGACGAACACCGACTTACCGGCGCTCAGCGCCGCGGTCGCATAGGCGGCGTGCGTCGCGTGACGGGTGACGACGGCCACGGCCTCGATCGCGGAGTCGGCGATCACCTCCTCGGGAGACAGCAGGCGATCGGCCTGGAAGCGCTCCCGGGTCGCGTGAGCCGACAGGCCGGTGGCGCTGGCGACGGCGGCGATGCGAAAGCCGGCGCGCTGCAGGCCCGGCGCGACCGTGCCCTGGGCGAAGCTGCCGGTGCCGATCAACCCGATCGTCGGCTTGGGGGACGTCGCCGCTGACCACCTTCGCGCCGCCGCCCGCTCGGTTGCCGGCGGCGCGGTCGGCGCGTAGGTGAGGATCATCGCCAGCGGCGAGGAGTCGGAGGCGACCAGCCGCTCGTATGCCGCTTCGGCCTCCTCCACCGCGAAGCGATCGGTGACAAGTCCCTCGACGTTCACCCTGCCGCTCGCCACCAACTCGATGAACGAGAGCATGTTGCGGCGCTCGGTCCACCGGACGTAGCCGATCGGATAGTCCAACCCCCGCTCCTCGTACTCCTTGTCGTAGCGACCCGGCCCGTAGGACCGCGAAAGACGCAGGTCGAGCTCCTTCTCGTAGTAGGGCGCTCGGGGAATCGCCAGTCCCACGTCGCCCACGATCACCACGCGGGCCCTGTCGCGGGCCAGGTGAGCCGCCAAGCGCACGGGGTCGTCCGACGGAGTCGCGGCCGTGATCAGGATGGCGTCGCAGCCCGCGGCCTCGGCGGGCAGCCGCTCGTCCTCCAGCTGTGCGCGCTCGAGGGCGGCGTCGGCCGCCCCGACGGCGCGCGCCCGCTCGAGCAGCTCCCTCGAGAGATCGATCCCCACCACCCGACATCCGGCGGCGCGCAGGATCTGGCCGGCGAGCTGGCCGACGAGGCCGAGCCCGATCACGGCCACCTTTTCGCCGAGGCGCACGTCAGCCTGCCGCACGCCGTGCATCGCGATGCTTCCCACGGTCGCGAAAGCGCCGCTCTCGAACGCGACCTCGTCCGGCAGCGGCACGCACAGGTTCGCGGGCACATGGTCGAGCTCGGCGTGGACCGCGTAATCGGCGCCCCCACAGGCGACGCGATCGCCGGGAGCGATGTCGCGCACCCGCCCGCCGACGGCGAGCACGACGCCCGCCGCGGAGTAGCCGAGGGGGGAGGGCTGCTCGAGCCGTGAGCGCACCGCGCGGACGGTCTCGCCGATCCCGTCGCGCTGGGCCTTGTCGATCACCTGCCGGACCTGGTCGGGGCGCGCGCGCGCCTTGCCGATCAGGCTCTGCTGGCCGGTCTTGACCTTGCTGCGCTCGGTCCCGGCGCTGAGCAGGCTCGCGCGCACGTCGACCAGCACGCCATCGGGCGAGACGGTCGGGGCGGGGATGTCGATGACAGAGATCCTCCCGTCACGCAGGCGCTGGGTGACCTGCTTCATCGGAGCGCCACCCTGGGCGTCTGGCGGCGGCGCTCCCCCGCTGCGCCCTGTTCGGCCGCGACGCTCGCCGATCCGATTGTCTCATCGTCCTCCGTCCCGGCGAGAGCCTGCGGGGCGGCGATCTGGCACCCCGTGGAGTAGAGGCCCACGGCGAAGACGAACAGCAGCGACGACGGTAGCGTCGTCACGCCGAACGAGGTCACGGCGGCTGCCACCAAGCCACCGATCGCGGGCACAACCGGCAGCGGGTGCGTGATGGCGCGCCGCCGAACCATGCGCCTCAGGTTGCCGCCGAGGATCAGGATGAAGACCGCCAGTCCGAGCAGCCCCGTCTCGATCGCGATCGCCAGTGGCCAGTCGGCGATGTCGGTATACGTGATACGCCCGTGCGTCAGCAGCGACGCGAGCACGGGATTGGACTGCACGTTCGCTCCGGTGCCGTATCCAAAGCCGAACAGCGGGTGTGTGCCCACTGCGTGGACGCCCAGTTCGAGCAGCTCCGAGCGTCCCTTCACATCGGCCGCGGCGGTGGTGCCGGCGACCGTCGACTGGCTCAGGAACTGTCCGAACGACGCGCCCGCGGGCGTCGCGACGACGGCCAGCACGACGATGCCGGCCACCACCAGCCCCCTGAAGCGCGCCCTTGCATTCAGCTGCAACAGCACGACGACCACAGCCCCCGCCGCGAGGCCGATTATCGGAGAGCGCTCCTGAGTCGCAAATATCCCTCCCGCGATCAACACGGCTGCCAGCGCGGCGAACGCCGAGCTCCGTCGCCGCGCCACCTCGACAGCGAGGAACGCGCCAAGGCAGAGGAACATTCCCAACCCCAGGGGGTGCTGCCATCCGGCATTCGCCTTCAAATTGCCGGCGCGCGCATATTCCTTCACGCTGTACACAGGACTGAAGAAGGCCTTGTGACGGATGAATTCGGTGATGGCCACCGCTCCCAAAATGCACGATCCCACGAGGATCCCGCGCAGCACGCCGCGCACCAGATCGCCACGCGCGCCGAGCGAGCAGCCCACGACATACGGGATCAGCGCCAACACCAGGAACAGCGCTATGTCCTGAGGCCGGCCGGCGAGCATTGCGCCCACGACCACCGCGACTGCGTATGCCCCCCACAACGGCGCAAAGGTGAGGCGCATCCGTATGCGCGATCCCAGCACGGCCATCGCCCAGTGCAGAGTGAGCAGCATAAGCGCCAGCAGGCGAGGAGTGACGCCCAGTTTGGAGATGTGCATGAGATTGGGAGAGTCGGGCATGAGGACGAGCGCCATGGTCAGGATCGTTGCCGTCAGCGCGGTTGGCGGCGATGCCGCGAGGACGATCGTCCCCACGACGATCACGACGCCAAGCCCGTAGAGCGGCTTGAGCGAAAGCGCGATGACGAGGAGCCCCAGTGGCACGGTGAGGGCGAGCTGCGGCCACCGGGTCGAGACGATCCTCGCCCGAGCGCTCAATGTCGCCGCCACGGCGCTCATCACGACCTGCCTCTTCCCACATAGCCGTAGGCCGCGAGCAGGGGAAGCGTGATCGCGCCGACGCGCAGTCGATCGGGCCTGCGCATCGCCGAGCGCCACTCCTCGTCGATCCTCAGGTCGAGCGACCTGTCGCTGAAACGGACCGGGTTGCCGCCAAGCGAATGCTCAGTGGCGAAGTCGATCTGCAGCTCCGCCGCAGACCGCGGGGCGTTGGGGCGACCGAGCAGGTGCCCGATCTCCTCCAAGGCGCGCAGCGGCTCGCGCGTGTAGCTCTCGTAGCGAATGGTGAGCTGCGGGACGCCGCGCGTCCACAGCAGATGGAAGGGCAGGTTGTTCAACATCCACTGCCATGCCGCTTTCGCCGGGACCGCCTGGGGCATCAGCCGTCCGTCAGCGACCTCCGGGCGCACGACCTGCTTCTGGAAGGACCACGCGACCCCGCGGCTGTCGCGAACGAGGTGAATGACCTTGGGCTCCAGGGCGTCGGATGCGCTGAGGACGAATGCCTGCGCCGGGTGCTTTGAGGATTCGACGACAAACGAACGTCCCGAGCTTGCCAACACCGCACGGTAGAGCGCGGTCAGCGTCTCTCGGTAGGCGCACAGCTCGCCGTGAAACGCGGGATCGCGACGCCGTGTCAGCTCGGGGGCAAGCAGCAGCGGCAGGGTGCGGAAGCGATCGATTCGCCGCTGCAGCGCGGCCAGCCGCTGCAGTGGGAGGGTGTCCCATCCGCCGAACGCCCGGCGTCCGACGTCCACCCAGAAATCGCATGCCCGAAAGAGCTGGCCACAACTGCAACGCTGATTCTCAAGCGGCCCGCGGTACCAGATGTCCTTCAGCTCCCCGACGACGACTCCGTCGAGCACCTGGGCGGTCAGGTGTGCGAGAACGGTGCTGCCGCTGCGCGGCGAGCCGCCGATGTACGCGATCGAGATGGGCGAGTCGTCAGCCATCGTTCACCTGCGCCCGACCCGACAGCGCGGACGTCGGCATCACGACGGCGCCACGGGGTTGGAATGAGCCATCCGCGCCCGGGCTCGCGTGGTGCTCGCCTGCAAGCGCGACAGGGCGCCCACTGCGCGGGAAGAAGTAGGAGAGGAATGAAGCGCGTATCCCGATCCGCTTCACGGTCAAGCGGTAGAGCCACACGTTCCACACGATCATGCTGAAGGTGGTCGAGCACGCGGCCCCCGTGAGGCCGAACGCCCGAGCGCACGCATAGCACAACCCGACGTTCACGACCGCGGTGATGCCGTACACGCGCGCCGTGTCGTCCTGATGCCCGGTCATGCTCAGCAGGTAGCCCACCGAGCCGCACGCGGCGTTGATCAGCTGCCCGAAGAGCAGCACGAGCAGCGCCCAGCGCGCGGCGAGGAAGCCGGGCCCGAACAGCCCCAGCACATATGGCGCCAGCAGGGCGAGTCCGGCCGCGATCGCCAGCGTCGGCCAGAACACCCACTGGGCGGTGGTCGACACCAGACGCTGCAGCCCGGCGCGGTCGCCCTTCGTCTCCAGTTCGGAGAACAGCGGTGCGGCGATCGCGTTCAGCGCGACCAGCAGATAGCTGACCAGCATCGCGGTCTTGGCGGCCGCCAGGTAGAACGCCGCGTCGCGGACCCCCCGCGTGGCGCCCACGATCAGCAGGTCCGCCTGGCTGAGCGCGAGCTGAAAGCCGGCAACCAGCAGCAGCGGCATCGACACCCGCAGCCACACGCGTCGCTCGTAAACCGGAGCCGTGGACGCGCCGCCGGCGTTGACGACCTCGTGCACGAGCAGCGACTGCACGAGCGCCACGGCCAGGTAGATGCCCAACGTGATGGCGATCACCGTGACGGCCGTGAGCCGGCCCCAGGCGAGCCAGGCGGCGCCGACGAGGAGCAGGAGCGCGAGCGGGCGCAGCACGAGCGATGGCGCAAAGGCGCCGACGATGCGTCCGCCCGCCCGGATGATCGCCGAGTCGAGGTTGATGAGCGCGCCGAGCGGAATCAGCCAAAGCGCCACCACGGCCACCGTCGTGTCGGTGGAGTCGTGCGGCGGGAATGCCAGGACGACGGCCGTCCCGAGCAGCGCGACGGCGACGCCGACGCTCAGCGTCGCCGTCTGGCCCGTGCGCACGAGGCCGCGTACGCGGGCGTGGTCCTCGTGCGTGCGGTATTGAGGAATGAAGCGCAGCACCGACTGGGGGAAGCCGAGTCCCAGGAGGATGGCGGCGAGCATCGCCCACGCCATCGCGTAGACGTACACGCCGAACGACGACACCCCCATCCAGCGCGCGAAGGCGACCTGCGAGCAGTACGTGAGTCCGGCGCCGAGAACCTGGAGCACGAGCGCGGACGCCGCGCCGCGCGCCACGCGTGAGAAGTTGATCATCGCGTGGGCCCCTGTGTCGTGAGCCGCTCGGTCGCGGGCGGCGCGTGCGGCGCGGATCTCACTCGAGCTCGGAGCACCGCGGCGGTGCCCTCGGCGACGCCGAGCGCTTCCTGCAACGACCTTGCGTCGAGACGCAGCACCCCGTACGTGCCGCGCAGCAGAAAGTCGCCCAAGGTCGACCACCAGTAGGCCGCCGGCGACAGTCCGAGCGCGCGGTGCTCGCCGACCCGGCGATGAATGAGTTGGGTGCGTGCGCGCGCGTGGGCGCGCCGTGAGCTTCGCGCCGTCGGCGTCAGGTGGTGAATGCACGTGGCCGCGGGCTCGACGACAAGCACATGCTGACGGCTCAAGCGGAAGCTGAAGTCGTAGTCCTCACCGAGGGAGACGCCCTCGAGGCGGTCGTCGAACGCGAGCCCGTCGAACGCGCCGATGCGGTAGCTCATGCTGCAGCCACTGAGCCAATCCACGCGGTCGGTGGGCGGCGTGCCGGGATACTGACCCAGCATGACGCGCCCCGACCGTAGGACCGATCCACGCTGCCGGCTGCCGAGCAGGAACAGCCGCTTGAATCCCAGGAAGGTGACCCGCGGCTGATTCACGATCACTCCTCCGACGCCGAAGCAGCGTGGGTCCTTGCGGAAGCGATCTTCGATCGCCTCGAAGTAGCCGGCCGACACCACCGTGTCGTCGTCGATGAAGTGAACCACCTCGGCGCCCATCCGCCGGCAGATCTCGATGGCCTCGTTGCGCTGGCGGGCAAGCCCCGGTCGGCCGGCCGCGCGGTAGGTGAGGCTCAGCGGCGGCTCGTGGCGATCGACCAGCGCCGCGCAGGCGCGACGGGTGGCGTCCGTCGAGCTGGCGTCGACCACCATGATCGGAGTGCTCGGCGCCGCCGCGTGCGCCACCGTGCACGCAATCTCGACCTCGGCCGGTCGATCCCTGGTGCAGATCACGATCACTCCCACGGGACCGTGCTTGACGCCGGCGGGATCGTGCTCGACGGCCACTGGATCGTGCTTGACGCCCGCGGGACGGCGCTCGACGCCCATGCGATCACGCGCTGCGGATCGCTCGTCGCTGGCCGTCGCGGCCCCGCCGCGTGCTTGCTCACGCATCGCCCAGCTCCTCGATCAAGCTTTGGATGCGGCTTGCGATCGTCTCATGGGAGTAGCGTTCGCGCACGAGCTCGCGCGCCCTCCGCGCGCGTTCGATCGCGCGGTCGTAGGAGGCGTGGACCTCCAGCAGCCGCTGCCTCAGGCGATCTCGATCGACAGCGTCGAGCGCGGTGAAAAGGCCGCCGTCGGCAAGCTCTGCAAGCGCTCCTACGCGCGAGGCGATCACCGGCATGCCGATGCTCATCGCCTCGAGCACCGTCATCGGCAGCCCCTCGGAGTGGCTCGGCAGCACGAGGACGTCGTGCTCGGCGAGCAATCGCGGGATCGCCGAGTGCTCCACCGGCCCGCATACGCTGACGTTCGAGGGCAGCGGAAAGTCGGCGGGAAGATCGCCGAGCTTGAGATTGCGATCGCGGCTGTGCCAGTCTCCCACAGCGGTCACGGAGACACCCTGCAGACCATCGACCGCGGCGCAGAGCACATCGAACCCCTTGGCGCGAGAAATCAGCCCCAGGTAGAGCACTCGGAACGGATCGTGCCGTTCACCGGAGGACACGGTCGCAGTCCACGAGTCCGCGATCGCGTTGCCGACCGCCGCCATGGGACGGCGGATCCCCACGTCGCGCAGTTCATCGCACTGCTCCTCGTAGAGGCAAGCGACGCCCGAGACGCACCCGAGGACCCGGCGCAGCAGCCACGACCGCGGCCCGCCGTCACGGATGATCGCCGCGTAGGCTCCTCCGTGCAGGTAGCCGACGATCGGCTTCTGCAGACACGCCAACATGGCGAGGTCCCGTACCAAGCCCGGCACGTTCTGGGATATCGGAACGTGCGAGACGTCAGCTCGGCGCCGGCGCAGGTCTCGCATCATGCCGATCAGGGCCCGCACCTTCTGTGTCGAGACGCGCCCTTTGTCGTTGTTGGACCTCGAGATGGATGTATCGACCAGCGATGCCGGGCCGAGCTCGCGCAGCGATGCCAGCAGGCCCGCCGTCGCGGTCTCCATCCCCGTCCAGGGAGGACCCACGGGTCCCAGCAGGAGTGAGGAGATCGGCCCGCTCCCGGCCTCGGCGTCGGGTCGGTCGCTGGGAGCGATCGCCGGGTATGTCGTCGTCGCATCGGCGGACACGGCGGCTCACCCTCCGAGCGCGATGCCTGCCGGCATGCGCGGTTCGCTGGATGCGGGGCGGGCAGCGGACGTCTGCGCCAATCGCTCGCAGATCACATCCCCGATGCGAGCCGCGGCGCGGCCATCCCACAGCTCAGGTGGCCTCGCAATGATCTTGGGCCGCTCAAGCGCGGGCAGGATGTCCGCGAGCCGCTCAGGCTCGAGGCCCAGCAGCGTGTTCGTGCCTGCCCGTACGGTGACGGGGCGCTCGGTGTTGTCGCGCAGCGTGAAGCACGGAGTCCCAAGGTAGGTGGTCTCCTCCTGCACGCCTCCGGAGTCGGTCAGGACAGCGCACGCGTCAGCCTCGAGGGATAGGAACTCCAGGTAGGAGACCGGCCCCGTGAGCCGGATCGCGGGCGCGGGTCGAATGCCAATCCGCTCGATCATCTTCAGTGTGCGGGGGTGCACCGGGAAGATGACCGGAAGCTCACGGCTGATCGCATCCAGATGGGTCATCACCTCAGCCAGCAGCGGTCCGTCCACAAGCGCGGGCCGATGCAGCGTGACGAGCAGGTATGACCCGGGGGCCATGCCCAGGGCGAGAGCCATGCCGACGTTGCGGAAGCGCTCCTCCACGGCGACGAGGGAGTCGATCATGGTGTTGCCGACGAAGTGCAGCCGGCCCTCGGCGACGCCCTCGGCGCGGAGGTTCACGATGGCCTCGTCGCAGTGCAGGAACAGGTGCTCGGAGAGCTCATCGGCCACGATCCGGTTGATCTCCTCCGGCATCGTGCGGTCAAAGGAGCGCAGGCCGGACTCCAGATGGGCGACCGGAATGCCGAGCTTGACCGCTACGAGCGTCGCCGCCAGCGTCGAGTTGACGTCGCCGGGCACGATCACCACATCGGGGCGCTCATCTTCCAGCGCCGGCTCGATGCGCTCCATCACCCGAGCGGTTTGCACGGCGTGGCTGGCCGAGCCCACCCCGAGCATGTAGTCGGGCTCGGGAACGCCCAACTCCTCCAGGAACACCTCCGACATCGACCGGTCGTAGTGCTGCCCGGTATGGATCAGCGCGTGGCGGCCGTCCGGCAGTCGCCGGCGCAGCTCGGAGATCACCGGGGCCATCTTGACGAAGTTCGGCCGGGCGCCCACGACGTAGGCGATGCGGGCGGGTCCTCCGCCTGTCGACCGGGAGCGTGTGTGGGAGTCGAGAGTCGCGTTCATGAGCTCGAAACGGCCTGCCCTATTCCCTGCCAGTGCTGTTCGGGCCCGCGGCGCCGAGCGCGGTGTCGGGCGGCGGAAGCCATCAGCCGCAGAGCGAACGGGAGGCCGTCCACGAGATAGCGGCGGACGAGCCGGCGTGTGGGTTCTTGCGAGAGGCGAAATGCCCACTCGAGCCCGAGACGACACAGCCAGTCCGGCGCGCGGGACACGTCCCCCGTCACGTAGCTCAGGCTGATGCCGACCCCAAGGAACGACGCGCGCGGCAGGGCGCTGCGCAGGGAGCGGATCAGCAGATCCTGCTTGGGAAACCCCAGCGCGACGAACACGATCTGCGGCGCCGCGTCGGTGAGCTGGGCGCGAATGCGGTCGAGCTCCCGCTCATCGCTCTCAAAGCCCTTGGGCGGACAGGCGGTGCCGGCGATCTCGAGACCGGGGCAGCGGCCCACGAGGATCGCGGCGGCACGCTCGGCGACCCCGGGATCTCCGCCTAGCAGGAACACCGATTGGCCACGGGCGCCAGCGGCCCTGCAGATCGTCCAGACCATGCTCGAGCCGGACACGCGCTCGGGAAGCGGCTCGCCCGCGAGGCGACTGGCCCAGATCAGCGGCATCCCGTCGGGGACGACCAGGTCGGCTTCGTCGAGCAGGTCCCTGGCGACGGGTTCGCGGTGGTAGCGGCGCAGGTGATCCACGTTCGCGGTGATCGTCCAGTGCCCCCGGCCGGTCCTGGCCTCGTCGAGGACGGCGCGCACGGCTGCCCCTTCGGTGACGACGGCCATCGGCGTGCCCATCAGACGCATGTGCGCCACAGATCTGTCCGCCGGACCCTCGCGCCGGGTGTCCGCCGGGTCCATGGTCGGCGTGGCCGCCACGGTCGGCGCGCCCGCAAGGTGGTCAAGCGCTTCGTGCGCCGACTGGGGCGCGGGGTGGGCCTGAGTGTGGATACTCGCCGCCGACATGAGCCATCAACGGAGAGTTCGGCTTGCGACTTGTGCTGATCCGCCTGCGCCGACCGTAAAGTAGATCGGCCTTTTATCCGATGAGCGCACCAAATGAAGGAAACATGGGTTACTGAGGCGTAAGCCTCTATTCTTCGCCATGCTTGCGCTCCTGCTGATATCGCTATCGATCGTGTGGCTCGTCGTGATCGTGGTGGTGCTCGCCATTTGCCTCAGTGCCGCCCGCGGCGACGGGCGGCTCGCCTCAGACGCTCGCCCGCCGAGCGCCGGCGGGACAGCGGTGCCCAGCCCGCTCAGAGCCCCCGCCGCCCCAATACGTGCGGGACGGTTCGCAGCAGGATCTTGAGGTCGCCCCACAGCGACCAGGTGGCGACGTACAGGTAGTCGATCGCCCCCATCTCGCTCAGCGGCACGCGTGCGGGCCCCAGGATCTGCCAGGGGCCGGTCATGCCCGGCATCAGCTCCAGGCGCCGGCGGTACCAGCCCTCCACGCAGCGGTCCTCGTCGATCACCAGCGGGCGGGGGCCGACGAGGCTCATCTCGCCCCGGATGATGTTGAGCATCTGAGGCAACTCGTCCAGGGCGCTGCGGCGCAACAGCTTGCCGACCCGCGTCACGCGAGGATCGTCGGCGATCTTGAAAAGCCCTTCCTGGGCCTCGTTGCGGTCACGCAGCGAGTCCTTGAGCGCCTCCGCCTCAGGGATCATCGTCCGGAACTTCAGTAGGGCGAAGTGCTTTCCGTGCCGCCCGACTCGCAGCTGCCGGAAGAAGACCGGGCCCGAGCTGTCGAGCTTGATGGCCACGGCGATCACGACCATCAGCGGCGCCGCGGCGAGCAGTCCCAGCGAGGCGCCCAGGAGATCGAACGCCCGCTTGACCACCGTCGAGGAGCGCGTCATCTCGAAGCGCCTCACCCCCATCAGCGTGACGCCGTGAAGATCGTCGAACACCACCGAGGAGCCCACGACCTCCAGCAGGCGCGGCAGCACGCTGACCCTCACGCCGACGGCCTTGAGGGTGCGCACGAGGTCGAGCATCTCGCCGCCGTCGGCGCTGCCTGGCGCCACGATCGCGCGGTGCACGTTGAGGGTGCGGGCGAGGTTGCGGATCTCCGAGAGCCGCTCCGCCGAGAAGGTGCTCATCGACCACGTCCCGACGTCGTCGAGATCGAGGTGGCCGACGAGCTCGGCCTTGACTCCGCCGTGCCCCGTGAGCTTGGACCTGACCGTCTTCGCCGACGCCTGGTCGCCGATGAACAGGCATCGCTCGACGGGGACGGCCCGCAGCGCCAGGGCCCGTGCGGCGGAGCGCGCAAACACCAGCAGGAGCATCAGCACCAGCCACAGCAGCAGCGCCTCGCGGCGGGTGAGGACGGTGCCCTCGACCACGAACCCTCCTGCCAGCCAGGCGACCAGGGCGCCGAGGGTCGCGACCTGAAAGAGCTTTGGGGCCTCGTCGAGGGTCGTCTTGTGCAGCAGCGCGTCGTCGCGGTCGTAGAGGCCGAGCACCTTTGCCCCCACGAGCAGCGTCAACAGCCCGCAGACGCTCACCCACGTGAGCTGCAGCGACTTCGAGAAGATCGCCGCGAGCACGACGAAGGCGCCGACGATCGCGACGACGTCGGCTGCCAGCAGGGAGCGGCGGAACAGTGATTCGCGCGAGATGCTCTCGACCACGCCGGGCTCCTTGACGGGCCACGGGTCGCGACCGCCGGCTCCGTTGGCGCGCTCGGCCTCCGCCAGGTTGCCGAAGGCGCCTGCGCCGGGACGCGCCTCCGCAAAGCGAGCCTCCCGCTTGCCGCTCGCGCCCCCGCCCATCACCTCGTCGGCCTCCCTGGCGCGAGTCGCCATCAGCCGCTCCGTGTCTCCACGGGCTCTCCTCCCAATGCGAGGATGCCCATTCCCAGCCCGCGCTCGGCGTCGAGGATTAGGCTGACGGCCTCGTTGCGCGAGCGCACCCCCAGCTTCCCGAACGCCGACGACAGGTGGCTCTTGACGGTGCTCTCCGCCAGGAACAGCTGTTCGGCGATCTGGCCGTTCATGTAGCCCATCACCACCAGGCCGAGGATCTGCTTCTCGCGGGTGGAGAGCGCAGGTGGAGCGATCTGTCGCCAGTGTCGCCGGGGTACGCAGATCTGTCCCACGCGCACGGCCTGCAGGCAGGCGCCGAGCGTGCCCGCCATCTCCTCCTCGAGCACCACCCCGGCCGCCCCGGCGGCGAGCAACGCACGCACCTCCCAGCGCTCGATGTTCGGGCATACGACCACCACGCGTGCCTGCTCTGAGCTATGCCGCAGCAACTCGACCAGCCGGGCTGGGGAGTGGCTTGCATCCTCGACTTGGAGCACGATCAGGTCATGGTTGTGCGCCTCCTCACACCGGCGCAACTCCTCGGCGTCGGCGAACGCGATGAACGCGCATCGCTGCTCCTGCAGGATCGCGCCGATGCTCTCGTGCGAGACCTCATCGGCGACGAGCGCCACGACGATCTCGGCGTCCGCGAGCCCAGCCGCGACTGTCTGCCGTCTCGTCTGGGTTCTCGCTGGCACGGCCGAGTAACGGCAACATCCACTTCATACTTACGGCTGCGAGGACTACTTACGGGCTGTAAAGGACACGCGAGCTGGCGATCGTCAGATGCTCACACCCGTTGGTTGGGTTGGCGCACGCCCTGTTGGTTAACGCGCAACAGCCGCCCGAGCGGACGGCTGTTAACGCTGAACACAGCCGCTGTAGCGGCCGTGCGGACTACTTTTTCTGTTTACTTACTCAGGGCTTGGATTTGCATTCAGCCGCGGGGTTGCTCGGGCCGACTCCGTACGGTCCGGCTTTGCCGGAAGGGTCGAACGCGTCGCCGCCGCTGCCGCCTAGGCACGCCGCAGTCAGCTCCTGGAGGTCGCCGTAGTCGACAACCCGGGGAGCCTCATAGGCTTGAGTTACGAGCTTGTCATCCATGCGAGGAGTTTCCCTTGTCAATCATTCGATTTCCCGCCCCGCATCACAGATGACGGAACGGCTGGCAACAGGGAAAAGCTTAGGGGATGGGTGGTCGGAATCAAGGTGGAAAAACGGATGAGGGCTGCGTGGACCGGATCGCGATGCGCGCCGGACTCGCGCGCGTACCGAGAGGAAGCAGATCATCGACGGGACGCGTCTGGGCCCGCAGCCAGCACTCCGCGTTGACCAGGCGCCAGACCTGCCACATCCAACGAAAGGGGTTGGCGCGGAATCCCGCGTCCGTGTCAAGCAGCGCGCGCCGCATGCCGTCGAGGTCGACGTAGGCGCCAAGCTCGGCTCGAGGGTCGGCCAGCAGCCGGCGCACAACCGCCAGATCGGGGCCGCGCAGGCAGTCGGCGATCAGCGACTCGAACAGCGCCTTGTGCGAGCGCAGGCGCACCGCGTCGGGCAGCAGCCCCGCCATGCTTGCCCGCAGCACCGGTCGGCTGAGGTGACGGTCGAAGGTCGCCCGCGCCGGCTGGCGCAAGCCGAGCGCCACCAGGTCGAGGTCAAGCAGCGGGTGGCGTGACTCGACGCCGGCGAGCACCGCGCGCCGGCGGTGGTGCTCGAAGACGCCGCTCTCCTCGATCCTGCAGGCGATGCCGTGCGCGGCGAGAGCCCACCAGCGCGGTCCGTCCAGACGCTTCCACGCGAGTGGATCGTCGGAGCGCACGAGCGCTCGGGTCGTCGTGGGAAGCAGCCAGCCGGGCACTTCGCGCGCCGCCAGGGGCCGCCGCGCGAGCTCGTGAAGGCGATAGGGGAGCGCGCCGAGCAGCCCGAGGGATCCAAACGTGCTCGCCACGTCCCGGCGGGCGGGGTGGTGCCCCGCGCCCGGCAGCTCGCGCGCGAGCGCGAGCGCCTCCCGCAGTCGCCCCGCGCGCACCCGGTCGGCGAGCAGCCCGGAGCGCACCTCGAACAGCTCATCGCCGCCATCGCCGCCGAGCACCGTGCCCACACCCTCCCGCGCGGCGGCGCGCATCAGCGGCAGCGCCCAGAAGTCGCCCCAGCTGCGCAGCGGCAGACTGCCACGTGGCGAGCGACTCCAGCGCGCTCGCCACGAGGCCCCCAGGGCGCACCTCGGCGGCGATGGCAGGTATCGCAAGGTGCTCCCGGAGCGTGTCGATCAGCGCGTGCTCGTCGGCCGCAGGGTGTTCGGGGAAGGTCGCCGAGCAGGCACGCACCCGGTCCCCCGCCTGCTTGACGGCGAGCGCCGCGACCGAGGAGGAGTCCAGGCCGCCGCTCATCGTCACACCGGTGAGGCCGTCGGCGTCGATCCGGCGTCGCACGGCCCGCTCGAGCGCCTCGAGCATGCGCTCGGCTAGCTGCGCATCCGGGATCTCGAGCGGCTCCTCGAAGCGCGGCGCCCAGTAGCGCTCTTCGCGGACGCCGTCTGAGCGCAGCAGCAGCATGCTGCCGGGGCTCAGGCGGCGGACTCCGCTGTAGAGCGTGCTCAGCCCCGGTCGGTTGCTGACGGCGATCCAGTGCGCCACGCTCACCGGGTCCGGCGCCGGCCGGCGCGCCAGCAGCGCCAGCAGGTGGCGCGGCTCGCTGGCGAAGCACAACTCGCCAGCCGTGTCGTGGAGGAACAAGGGGCGCACGCCGAGCTGATCGCGGGCCAACAACCCCTCGTTGTGCTCGCGGTCCCAGATGATCAGCACGAAGTCGCCACGCAGGCGCCCCAGCAGCGCGCGTCCCCAGCGCCGGTAGCCAGCGGCCAGCAGATCCTCCGGCTGGCCCCCGGTGGCTTTCGCCGGCGGGCTCCCGGCCGCTTTCGGGGGGAGCCCCCCTGTCTCGCCGGCCAGCTCCGCGTGGATCTCCGCTGCGTTGTCCAGGTGGCCGTCGAAGAGGCACAGTGGATCGGTCGACCGCGCGGCGGGGCCGCTGTACGCCACGCGCAACGGCGGGCAATCCAGGATGCTCACGGGGCGGGGCGCCAGCGCGTCCGCCAGCCGGGAGGCGTCGAGATGGCCGCGCGGATCGAAAGCCCCGGCGAGCCAGCGGGTCACGCCGGGGCACCCAGTCGTTGCATGACGGCATCGGCGAGCTGAGCAGCGTCGACGTCGGGGCCGCACTGTACCCGCTCCACCCGGCGGCGAGCCAGCAGCGCACACACATCGAGCAGGCCGCGCAATCGCTCGGGGCCCCTTAGCACCGAGTTGAAAGTGGCCGACAGCAGCGCCCGCGCGTCGGCGGTCGGCTCGAAGCGCGCCTGGCGAGGGCCGTGCGCGCGGCGGTCGAGGAAGAACAGCGCCATCAGCGGCGCCGGCGCGGCGACGCCGTGCACGTGTACGATCCGCTCGCGAGGGTTGCTCGCCACGATCTCCCCCTCGTGCACACCGCTCCCGGCCCGCTCCAAGCGTTGCGCCTCGGCACGGTCGAGCCCGGCGACCGGCGTGCCGGGATGGCCCATCAACTCCTCCTCGGCTCGCTCCAGCACGAGCACGTCGTCGGCCAGGAAGCCCGCTCCCAGCCGGCTGAGCGCAAGCGCCACCGAGGTCTTGCCGGCGCCCGAGGGACCGACGAAGGCGACCGCGCGCCCGTCGACCACCACCGCGCTCGCGTGGAGAACCTCCAGCCCGTGCAGCAGCGCGGCGAACGGGAGCACCTGTGCGATCAGCAGCCGCTGCCACCAATCTGCGGCGCAGCCCCCCGGCGCGCACAGCGCGCGCCGTCCGTCCGCCGTGAGGATGTGACGGCCGTACGCTGGCCCCCAGATCAGATATCCGGCCTCGGGATGCGCCTCGATTCGGACACTCACGGCTCCGTCCGGCTCGCGGTGGTCGCACACCACCTCCGCCGCATCGGGCCAGCTCGACTCCGGCGCCGGCCCGGGCAGCACCGAGAGGGCGAGCCCGCGCCCCGTCGGTTCGGCGCGCGCCCCCGCCAGGAACGGCAAGTGGGCGTCGGCGCGCACGTCGAGCCCGAACACGGTCGCCGCGGTAGAGCCAATCGGGGTCGGCGCGGAGGAGCCAATCGGGGTCGCCTCGGTGGAGCCCATCAGAGCATCAGAGCTCGACGAGCCGGCCGAACGACCCGTCGCCGGCGGACAGAACCGGCTGCCCCTCATGCTCGACCCATGCGTGGGCGAGGAACTCCGGCGTGGCGCGCGCTCCGATTACGAGCTTGGTGGCGACCCCCCTCCGGGCGAGCAGGCGGGTCAGCACGAGTGAGCGCGCCAGGCAGCGGGTGTCTCCTGGGATCAGCCGCAGGGTGCGGGTCACAACCCACCCGAGGCGGGTGGCTTCCTCGAACGCTCCAGCGGTCCTCAGCGGTGAGGACTCGGCGCCGGAGCGCATCGCCGCGACGACCGAGGCGATCGGCGCACGGCGCATCTCGCGGCGCGCCTGCCGGTACGCCGCCACGATCTCGGCGGCGAGCCGCATGCGCTCGCCGAGCGTCAGCCGGCGGCCCCGCGGCAGGCTGCGAGGGGCTGTGTCGTGTGCCGCGGTGCGCAGCCGCCGCTCAATGTCCGACGTCGCCATTGTGCTCGATCGGCGCCGCGGACGGCGCGGCCGCGCCGTCGGAGGCAGCGTCCTGCTCGATCAGCTCCCGCGCCAGCAGCAGGCTGCAAAGCTCGCACATGTCCTCCTCGACGACGGCCTGTGGTTGCGCGTACTCGGCGGCCACGGCAACCGCGGCTTCGCGCACGCTGAAGGCTCGCTCCAGCGCTTCGAGCATGTTGCCGGCGGTCGCGTTGAGCCCGTGGTAGCGCCCCGTATTGAGGTTGAGCATGACGGTCTCCGAAGGAAAGCTGCGGTAGACCACATGCTGGGGCACCTTGATCCGTGATGTCAGCAGTGAGGAGGTGTCGCGCATGGTATTGGAGGTCATGAGTTCCTTTGCGGCCGTGTTCAGTACTCGATGATCGTCCCGCGTCGCTGGCCGAGCCGGATCGCGGCTGCGAGAAGCAGGATCGACGCCGGCAGCAGGACCCCGGCGAACGCCACCAGCTTCAACAGCGAGGGCCCGAACGCGCCCGCGTCGGGGCTGTTGACGAGCAGGTGGCGCAGCACGCTCGTCGCGGGTGTGAACGGCTGCAGCCGGCCGAATGTTTGCATCCACGGTGGGAGCACGGTGATCGGAAAGTAGACCCCGCCGGTCAGCGCCATCAGCGCGATCACCCAGCTCGTGCCCACGCTGCCCTGCTTGACGACGACCGTCAGCGCGGCGAAGAGCAGGCCGAAGGGGAAGAATGCGAGCAACGCCAGCGCCATCACCGGTATGGCCAGAGGTACCGTGGGCCAGTGCAGCGTCAGGCCGAACAGCAGGCAGCCGAGCGCGAGCGTGATGGTTGCCAGCGTGAACGAGAGCAGCAGCGGGAAGAGCGTCATCGCCACGACGCTGCGCACCGCTCCGAAGGGCGACAGCAGCAGCCGGTCGAAGGTGCCCGCCACCAGCTCCTGGCGGACCAGTTCGGGGATTGAGAAGCACGAGTACATGACGCTGACCAGCGCCAGACCGACGACGACGAACCCGAAGTAGCTGCTCGGGGTCTTGAAGCTGCTCAGGTGCACCAGCCGCGAGACGTAGTAGAAGAGCGTGAGGCTGAACACCGCGGTCAGCACCTGGCTGACCATGCGGGTGCGGTAGGAGAGGTAGACGTGCAGATCGCGGCGCATGATCGCCATGAATGCGTGGCCGGAGGTGAGCATGCTGCTCATGCCGGCACAAGCCTTCCCCGCTCGATCACGAAGCGTGCGTCGAAGTCCATATCGAGGCGCTCGCCGCTGGGCGAGCACCACAACAGCGCCCCCTCGCGGGCGGTCAGCTCCTCGATCGCCCCTCCCAGCAGCGTCGCGCCCTCCGCGTCGAGGCTGGTGAGCGGCTCGTCGAGGAGCACCACCTCCGGATGGGGCAGGAACGTCATCGCGATCCGCAGCCGCTGGCGCTGGCCCATCGACATCCGGTCCACGCGCCGCTCGACGAGCTCCCGCAGGTCGAACGCCTCGATCGCCTGTTCGACCGTCGCGCGAAAGCGCGGGCGCGGCACCATCGTGATCCTCGCGCACAGCTCCAGCTGCCGGCGCACCGTCAACCGCGCGTACAGGCCCCGGTCACCGGCCGGCAGAAACGAGACCAGCTGCTGGTAGCGGATCCGGTTCTGGCGCGCGGTGAATCCCCACGCCGTGACTCTGCCGGCTTCGGGCTCGATCAGCCCGGCGGCGATCCGCAGCAGCGTCGTCTTGCCGACGCCGTTGCGGCCCCCGATCCACGTCCTCGTCCCCGGCTCCAGGGTGAGGTCGAGCTCCTCGAGCACCGGCGGCAGGTCCGCACGCCAACGCTTGCTGATGCGGTTGATCGCCAACGGGTAGGCGTCGGCTGCGACTGACTGGGGTTGCGGGTCCCTCCGAGCCCCGCGGCCCCGGGTTGGATCCGGGCCGGCTTGCATATCGCCGCCCGGCCCCGCGGGCGCAGGCGAGACGGTCGCCTCGGCCGCGCCCGGCGTCATCCCATGCCCCCGGCGATCAGCGCCGGCTGCTCGTCGAGCGCCCGCTCGATCAGCTCGGCCAGAGCGGCGGGTGGATCGGCGACGTCGCACGTGAGCGTCAACAGCGTGGCCGTGCCCGCGAGGTCGGCGTAGCGCGCGAACCTGCGGCGCGCTCGCTCGGGGCCGTCCGCGAAGCCGATCATGTAGGGGACGAGCGGCAGCGGATTGGGGGGCAGGATCCGGTGCTCCAACACGCGGCCCGGGCCGCGCTCGAGCAGGCAGATCATGCGCACCGGACGGGCGTGCTCGCCGGCCGTGTTGACGGCGATCCACCGCTCGCCGGGCAACTGATCCAGGGTGGCGCCGACCTGCTCGCAGCCGATCGCCTCGAGCGTTGTTTCGGCGACGCTCATGTGAGGAGGTCCAGGGTGCGCCTGCACGCCCTCGGGACCCTCCCCGAGCGCGAGGACGTCGTCGGCAAATAGCGGCCACCCGCGCTCCACCAACTCGAGCGCGAGCGTCGTCTTGCCCATCCCGCTGGGGCCGGCGACGGCGATTACACCCTCCGGCGACTCGACGGCGCTTGCGTGCAGCGCCTCGTAGCCACACAGGATGGCGACATGTGGGAGGACCCGACCCAGCAGCACCCGCTGCCAGTCCAGTCCAGTGCCCAGCGGGCCGCACTCGAGCCGCTCATGGTTCGCGTCGAGACGGAAGCGGGCGCGGTCTCCGTATGTGAACAGTGTGTCCCCGCGGACGCCGTGCTCGATCGTCAGGCTGCAGCCGTCGCCGAGTTGCCCCGTCCACTCCGGCGGGCCTCCGTTGCCGCTCCAGCGGTCCCCCAACTCGGCGGGAGCGAGGAGCTCCAGCATGAGCGAGGGCAGGTCCTCGTCGCACCCGGCTCGCATTCCGAGGAGCGGAAACGAGGCGAGCAGCTCGAGGCCGTAGGCGACGTGTCGTGCGTGCATGACCTTCGTTAACCGCAAGAGCGCGACGATTCTTCCATATGCCCGAAGTTGAATTGGCTGGCCTCTGCCTCATCCGCTCGCGCGGATCGGCCGGCGATCCATCTTGCCCACCGGCGCGGGATCGACTGGCGACCCACTCGCCGGCTGGCGTGGACGCCCGTGAGGAGTACGGGCGATGTGGATCGACGAGTCGAAGTCCACCCGGCGTTGCTCAGGGGCGCCGATGTCGCCCGCTGAGGTGCAGCGGGATGGCGCGCGAAACGCGCTTTGCGCAGCTGCGGTAGGTACGGTGTCCGGAGAGACGCTGGTCGAGGACCGTCGTGGCTACGACTGTGAGCGTGTAGCTCCCTTCGGGGAGGTTACGGAGGACGATGCCTTTTTTGAGCCTCATCACTCCCCGGACGTCCACGAGCCGCCTGGCCCCGATCCGGACCACCACCCGCTTGAGCGGATCGCGCCTGGGATCGCGCAGCTTGAGCTTCAGCGAGCGGCGCTTGACGCACACGCCCGACCTGGGCAAGACGACCACTTTGTCGAAGGTGATCTGCTCGGTGCCAGACTGACCGGCGCTGTTGGTGGTGTCCCCGCTGTTGACGACGACCGGAAGGAGCGCCGTCGGAGCCGATTCCTCGCAGCCGAACGTCCATCTGGCGGAGACCCCGTCGGGTTCGATCGTCGGCTGAGACCCGCCCGGTTCGCTGAAGCACACAAGCAGGTCCCTGGAGCCGTCCGGCTTGTGCATCACGCGCCAAGCGGTGGGCCCCAGTTCGGGGTTTCGTCCGCACGATCCCTGAAACAACCACTGGTGCAGCCCCCAGTAGGACCCGTTGGGTTGCAGGGTCATCCCGGTCCAGATTTCTTCGCCCGCCTGGTGGGTGCATTCGGCGAACTTGGTCGGCGTCACGACGACGCCCGCGAGCCTGCCGTGCAGAGAGGAGATCGCGACTTCGCCCCCGTTGAAGCTCCAGACCCGTTCGATCGCAGTGGTCGCTCCGGCCGAGGTGGCGCCGAGGCCCAGCAGCGCGGCAAGAACGATCGCGATTGTCCATGTCTTGGTGTGCATACGGTGCTAACGGTGCTTCGGGCTCCGGACTTGTGCGGCGCCGTGTCGAGCCGGCGGGTGTGTCCACGCGGTGCTGTGCCGTGCCGGCGGGTGCCGCCCGCCAAGCCGCTTCAGCGGACCAGCACGGGCCTGCTGCGCCCCGACGTCAGCTTGCCGCCGTCGTTGACCACCACGAGCACGCGATAGAGGCCGTGGCGCCGCAGGCGCACGGTGCGGGCGAAGCGCGTGCGGGCTGTGACCTTTGTGCCGCTCACCGGCACGAACCGGCCATGTTCGAGCAACTCGAATGCGACGCGGGCACCGGGCCTGGCGGGCGTGACCGTGCCATAGAGGCGTATGTATCCGCGGCGCCCGGCGGGGCGCATGTGGAGGGTCACGCGGACCGCGACGGCCTCGCTCATGACAGGGCTGTGGATCAGCGGCTTGCCGACGGTCGCCACGCGCAAGTGGGTGCTCTCGAGCAGGCTGGCGATCGAGAAGGAGAAGCCACCGGCGGCGTTGGTCAGCACGGGACCGGCGGTGTCCCCGAAGCCGTGAGCGTAAGGAAAGGGGTTCGCCTGCAGCACGACCCCCACGCCGGCGTTGCCGGTTCCGGAAAGCGTGCCCGAGACGCTCAGCGGACGGCCGAACACGACGGGGTTGGGGGTTACGGCGACGCTCAGCGACAGCGGGACCTTCTTGGTGGCGAACGCGGCGTCCCCGCTGGCGGTGATCCCCGCGTGATCGCGCGCGATCACGCGGAAATGGTAGGCGGTGCCGGGCGTCAGACCGGTCACGAGGCGAGTGACTTTGATTTCCAGGGTGCCGTTGCCGGCCGAGGTGCTCGGGGTCTGGTATCCGTAGGCGGTCGTGGGGCCGTACTGGAAGAAATATTCGGTCGCCGAGCCCTTGGGGTTGATCCTCGCTTTGAGCAGCGCCGAGGAAGTGGTGACCTGTTCGACGGCCCCAGAGTAGACGAGCGGAGGCTTGGGGGCGGGGGTCGTCACAGTTGGGGTTGTGTGTGTGGTTTGCGTCGTGCCCGTGGTGCCGGTCGTCCCCGTGGTGCCGGTTGTGCCTGTGGTCCCCGTCGTACCCGTGGTACCGGTCGAGGTGGCCCCAGTGCTGGAGGGCGTGCTCGCCAGCGAGGCGAAGGGCAGCGCGAGCGCCCCTCCCGCGAGCAGCGCCGCGCCGAGCACGAGCCCGCGGCGGAGTGTCGGCTTGGTCGTCATGGATGCTTTCTGTTGCGGCTTGGTTCCCGTGGTCCGACCCTCATAACCCACAATCGCTCGATCGATGCGCAGTGGTCCGCTGAGGGCGCGGCCTGCCCGCATAACGGGTCTCGAGGTCCGCTGCTTGCGCCGGCATCCCTTTCATTTGTTCTCTTGCATCCGCGAGCAGTCGGCGGTAGGAGCGTCGGAAGGAACGCGCCCAACGACGAGGTTGGAAATACGGATGAAAAGCCCCCCGGGCATTGACGTGGCTTGAGGTCGCGAGTAGCTTCTCGTACCCGCATACCGGTGGACGGTGTCGCGGCAACGTAGCCGTGCTCGCGGACGACGAGCAGCTCTTGAGCCACGCTACAAGCTACCAGCTACTACGGAGGGTTCACATGTTCGGACAGACCGGCTGCCTGCGCTTGACATACCGCAAGCGTGTGATCGGCTTGATGATCGCGGCGATCACGAGCCTCGTGGCGTAGGCGCCGGCGGTGGCGCACGCCAGCGGCTGCGAAGACACGTGGACGAACACGGCGGGCGGCAGCTGGTTCGAAGGCGCCAACTGGAGCAAGGGCAAAGCGCCGGCCTCCGAAGAAGAAGCTTGCATCACCGAACCCGGCACGTACACTGTGAGTAACAACGGCGGCACGATCGCCGCCACCGGCAACGGCGCGCTTACCGAGAGCGGCGGCACGTTCAACCAGGGCCTCGGCAAAATCACGGGCAGCGAACCGGTGATCCTCGAAAACACGGCTCTGCACTACACCGGCAAAGGCGCCGGCACGATCGCCGTGCGCGGCGAAGGAACCACCCTGAAAGGCGTGGTCAGCGGCGGCCAGATCCTCTCGATCCAGAGCACGTGCAGCGCGCACGCCAAGACGACCGTGACGGGCAGCTACTCCAACTTCGGCACGATCGATCTCACCAACGGCGACAGCTGTGGCAACAACGCGACGCTCAGTCTCGGCGGCAAAGTTCTGACCAACAAAGGCACGATCAACAGCGAAAGCCCGCACGGCGGCGCGCGCACGATCGAAGGCGCGCTGGTCAACGAAGGCACGACGTCGCTGAGCGCCGGGGAGACGCTGAAAGTCGCCGGCGCGTACACCCAGACCAGCAAAGGCAAGCTCAAGGTGCTGATCGCGAGCGCTTCGAGCTTCGGGGCCCTCTCGGTCGCCGGGGAAGCGACGATCGCGGGGACGCTGATCGTGAGCCCGATCTCGCCGTTCGTGGCCTCACTCGGGCAGACGTTCGGGATTTTCGGCAGCGCCTCGCTGGTGGGGACGTTCGCGAGCGAGACCGGCGATCAGATCAACTCCAGCGGCCTGTACTACAAGCCCACGTACTCCGCCACCGCGGTGACGCTGCTCGTCACGCAGGCGACACTCTCGCTTTCGGCGACAAGCGGGCTGCCTGGCTCGGTGGTGACGCTCAGTGGCAGCGGCTACCTGCCCGGGGACACGATCACGCCGACGTTCACCGACCACAACAAAGTCAAGACGGTCTTCCCCGGCGTCACGACCAACGGCAGCGGAGAATTCTCGACCGAAATCACGATTCCCGCGGGGGCTGCCTTGAAAGGCGGGTCGATCAGTATCAAGAGCACCCAGACGGGCGTGACCATCTCGAAGACGTTTACGGTGACGTAGCCCGCGCACGAGCTCGCCGCCCATAGACCTCGACGCCGCCGACGCGGGGCAGGGAAGCCCCGCGCTCACGGCCGTCGGCACCCCCACGGACCTGCGCGGACGCGCCCCAAATGCCCGCTCGGGTCGACGCGGGTGGGGTAGTGTTGTCCCATGCACGAGGTTCTCCCCGGGGTCTTCCACTGGAGCGCCCGGCATCCGCAGATCCACGTCGAGGTCTCCTCGTACTGGCTCGAGGAGAGCGGCGTGCTCGTCGACCCGCTCGTGCCGACCGACCACGGCCTGCAGTGGTTCGCGGAGCGCACCGTGGCGCCCACGGCGGTGCTGCTCTCAAACCGCCACCACTACCGCGAGTCCGGCCGTTTCGTGGAGGCGTTCGGCTGCCCCGTGTACTGCAACCGCGCCGGTCTGCACGAGTTCACGCACGGTGAGGCCGTCCAGGGCTTTGAGATCGGCGCACATCTCCCCGGGGGCGCCGTCGCGCACGAGCTCGGCGCGATCTGTCCCGACGACACCGCGCTGCACCTCCCCGGCGTGCGTGCGCTGGTGCTCGCCGACGGCGTCGTGCGTGGCGGGCCCTACGGAGGGGCCGGGCCGCTCGGCTTCGTCCCCGACTCGCTCATGGACGACCCGCCGCGCACCAGGCGGGGGCTGCTCGCCGCCTGCGCGCGGCTGCTTGAGGAGCTCGACTTCGAGCACCTCCTGCTCGCCCACGGCGGGCCCGTGATCGACGACGGGCGTACGTTGCTGCGCGAGCTCGTGGACGTCGGCGGGCGCACCGCGTTTGAGATGTAGGCGCGTCCGCCCTCCACGTCGCTGGGCTGTGACACCGGCACGCCCCCCAGCGACCGGCCGTCGAGGTACGCTGATCCTGTGACGTCGTTGGAAGAACGCGCGCGCGCCACGGACCCGCCGTTTGCAGACGCTGTGCGCGACCCGCTCGCTGTCCCCCAGACAGTGCTTGCCGCTCGCCGGCGCCCGATGTCCGAGCGCTTGGAGCTGGCACTGAGTTGGAACGCCGTTGCCTCCGAGCTTCGCGCCGGTCTCCTTGCCGCTGCCAGCCATACGAACGCCGGCCGGTGACCAATCCGGGCAGGTTCGACGCTCGCGAGCTCTTTAGGGCCCTCGCACACCACGACGTCGAGTACGTGACGATCGGTGGTATCGCAATCCAGGCATACGGAGGCCAGCGCCTGACGCAGGATCTCGACGTCGCCATCGCCGCGTCCACCGACAACCTCACGCGACTGGCCGGTGCGCTGCTCGATCTCGACGCGCGAATCCTCGGCCCCGACGGTCAGCGCTCGCGGTCTGTGCCGAGCGCCCTCCTCCTCGCCTCGAGCGATCAGTGGCATCTCATCACCACCTACGGGCCGCTCGATGTCCTCACGCTACCGGCTCACCTCGGATCGTTCGCCGACATGCGAGGCCGCGCTCACGAGGTTCCTCTGGGTGATCTGTCGATCCCCATCGCTCACCGCGAGGATCTACTGAAGATGAAGCGGGCTGCCGGCCGGCCGCAGGATCTCGCCGATGTCAGGCTGCTCGAATCGCTTGACGACGCGCCCTGACGCAGGCAGCGCCGCCGGCTCAGCCGTAGGCGGTGAGCTCATGGCCGCCGAGATGTAGGCGCGCCCGCGCTCCTGCGGCCAGCTTATGCCACGACGATCGTAAAGGCGTAGCCGCTCGCCAGCTTGAGTTCCGTGCCGGGAGCGTACGTCTCCACCTCGAAGTCTCCCGCCGGACAGTCGGCCCGCTGCGCGTTGAGCGCGATCACGCCCGGCGCTCTGCCGGGGGAGCTGTAGCTGACCTCGGGCGAGACCGCCGCCGTGTCTGTCGCCGAGTTGATCCCCGCCGCGGGGGCGAGGCAGTAGACGCCGGGGCTCGGCTCGCTCACGCCGGTGACGTTGGAGGTCTGGGCCGCGACCAGGTTGGCCGCGGTTTCCGAGGTGGGCTGCACCACCGCGTAGGCGCGGGCCGTGCCGGCGGGACCCGCAGGCCCCTGAGCTCCCTGGGTTCCCTGGGTTCCCTGGGCTCCCTTCGGCCCTTGAGTGCCCGCCGGCCCGCGGCTGCCCTTCGCCCCGGTGAGCCCGCGCGCTCCGGTGGGCCCCGTGAAGCCCTGCGGCCCCCGCGGTCCCCGCAAGAGGCACGCGCGTACACGCCGCCCGTGGCTGATGACGGTGACCGCTTTACAGCCGCGCACCCTGGATTCGTGGCCGACGGGGCTCGTGCTCGTGCCGGCGAGCGCCGGAACAGCGATGGCCATTGCCCCCACGGCCGCCGGCGTCGCCAGTAGGGACAGTGTTCGGTGGCGCATTTTCGTCGTGTCTCCTTGGTCGCTATCTCGAGGGTTCGATGGTGGTCGAACGGCACCGGCGGCATACTGCTTCCGAACCTCTTCGCCGGCTCGACGCGCGTAGTGTCCGGCTCGGACCTTGCCGGCGGACTTAGAACGGCTTTCAAAAAGACCGGCACGCCTGGATGCGCCCCTGGGACGCGGCGCTGGATCGCCACGTGCCGGCTTGCCCGTGCTACCAGCACGGGCTTCACCGTCCCGCGTCGCCCAGCTTGGTCCAGGGACGCCCCAGACGCACCGCCTATTTTGAAAGACGTTCTTACTCCAAGAACACGAGGCCGTCGCCGGCGGAGCGGTGCGCGAGCTCGTGGACGTCGGCGGGCGCACCGCGTTTGAGGTGTAGCGAGCCCGCGCTCCACTTTGGCCTCGCTCCACTGCCTGGGGGACCTGTTAGTCATAGATAGCTTGACTGACTGGTCATATCTACTATGACCGCTGCTATGGTTCTGTGCATGACGAGTGATCTCAATCCGTTCGTGTACGACGATCCGCTACCCCCAGACCAACTGGTAGATCGCGAGCCCGAGACCGAGCAGCTGCTGGCGCTGGCGGAGGGCGGGCACAACACGCGGCTGCAGGCCCCGCGGCGCTACGGCAAGACGACGGTCCTCGGCAAGGTACGCCTGGAGGCGGAGCAGCTCGGGATGAACACCGTGTACGTCGACTTCTACCGTGCGATCACGCTCACGGAGGTCTCGCGCCGCATCGAAGAGGCGTACCTCAGGAGCTTGGCCGGCGCCGCGCGCCGCACAGTCGCCTCCGTCACCCGCAGGTGGCACGGGAAGGTCGTCGTCGCACCCGGGGGTGTGGGCGCCGAGGTGGAGCCCGTGAAGCGCCAAGAGCAGCAGCGACTCTCCGACATGCTCGATCTGCCGAAGAAGGTGTTTCAGCGCAGCGGCGCGCGTACGCTCGTCGTCTTCGACGAGTTCCAGGACCTGCTGCGGATCGACTCCGACATCGACGGACTGCTGCGGTCGAAGATCCAGTTCCACCGCGACGAGGCCAGCTACATCTTCGCCGGGTCGGAGCCAGGGATGCTGAACGCGCTGTTCGGGGATCGCACACGGCCGCTGTTCGGCCAGGCGCGCCTGGTCCCGCTCGACCGGTTGCGTGACGAGAACCTGATCGAGTTCATCGGCGAGCGTTTCGAGCGCGCACAGCGTGACCCGCACGAGGCGCTCGATGCGCTGCTCGACCTGGTCCGTGGCCACCCCCAGCGAGCGATGCTGTGCGCACACCACCTCTTCGAGCAGACCCCGCGCGGCGCCACCGCGGACCTTGAAACGTTCGATCGCGCGCTCACCGCCATCGACCGCGAGACGAAGGAAGCGTTCGAGAAGCTCTGGGACGACCTTGCCGGCAAGCCAAACCAGCGCAAGGTGCTGCTCGCGCTTGCCAACAGCGCGGAGACGCTCTACAACCGCCGGACACTCGACGCGTACGGGCTCAAGAAGGGCTCGGCCGAAGCGGCGGTACGCGCTCTGATCCACCAGGGTGAAGTTCAGCGCGCTCACACCGGTTTCTTGATTGTCGATCCACTGCTCGAGCGCTGGCTGCAGCGAACACAACGGACTCAGGGACGTGGCAGGATCACGTAGCCGAGCTCGCGTTCGGCGCGCCTGCGCAGTCCGGCCGGCAGGACGGTGGAGCGGGGCTGCGGGTGCCGGTCGGGGTGGCTGCCGGCAGGGCCGAGCCATGCGAGGGTCTTCAGCCGCTGGCGCATGTCGTGCCGGCAGTAGTAAAGGATGCCCTCGACGCGGCCGGCCAGCCTGCTCGCCAGCTCCTGCGAGGGGCCGTAGTCGTGCTCGGGGCCGGACGCGATCGCCGCTGTGAGTCCCGCTCCGAGCGCGCGGCGATCGGTCAGGTCGGCGATGCTGAGATCGCGTTCGAGCTCGATCCGCGCGAGGCGCAGCGGCTCGACGTCGTCCTCGTCCAGCAGGCGGCGCGTGCGCAGCTTCTCCACCCACGCGGCGAGGTCGCTCCGTCCCCAGTAGCACGCTCCCAGACCGTCGCGCTGCAGCGGATCGAACCGTCCCGGCCCGCGGCTGAAGAACCAGCAGTCGTTGCGCTCGTGGTGGATCCTCCACAGTCGCGCCCCGGCCCGCAGCGTCGCGACGGGCAGCGCATCCAGGTCGACGTCTGTCACTGTGCGAAGACCGACGCGTCGCGCGTGGCGGTGAGCAGCAGCGCATCGGGATCGTCGCGTCGCGCCGCCCACTCGACGGGGCTGAGCCCGTCGAGCTCGGGATGCGGGGTGACGCACCACGAGGCGACCGTCCATGGGGAGAGTCCCCCGTGCTCCACCTGCGACCAGAACGCCTCGATCAGCGCCCGCGAGGGGCGCCCGTCGATCACCTGCCAGGCCGGGAGCAACCAGCCGCCCTCACGCGTACGCAACCCGATCAGCCTGTGCTCGGTGAGCTGCTTGGCGACCGCCTGCTTGCTGAGGCCGAGCAGCCTGGCCATCGCCGGCGTGTCGAGGTCGAGATCGAGTCCTCGCCGCCAGGCCAACTCGGACGCCGCCAGTCGCGCGGCGCGCTCGGCGATCTCCACGGTGATCTCGCCCTCGGGCAGCAGCTCGCCGAGCGTGGCAGCGATCACGCGCGCCGTCTCGTCGCGAGCCCGGTGCTCCTCGACCGAGTCGAACGCGGCCCTGATCGCCCCGACCTGTCCTTCGAGTCGTTCGAGCGCCGCGCCGAGATCGCCTCCTCCTCGCGCACGCCGGCGCTTGGGTCTCGCGGCACGCTGTCGCTCCACCTGTTGGTTGTCCAGCATGACCGACATCGTATCATGAGTCAACCACGACTACCATGGCTCGATGACCTGGACCGGTAGCCGGTGGATGTGGCAAAGCGGATCAGCGCAGACAACGCGCTGCTACAGTCGGGCGTCGTTGAGCTCCGACTCATCCTGGCGAGGCATGATGGACACCGCAGACGATTTCGAGACATTTGAGGGGGCGCTCCGGACGCTGGCGGACCGGGTGGCTGCGGACGATGTGCTCGCGCGCGAGCTGTACGCGTCCTTCTGCAACATGCGCTGGCAGCGAGAGGGCATGGAGGAGTCGGTGTCGATGAGCTGGCGTTATGCCGGCGGGGTCGTCGCAGATCTTGTCGGCCGCGGCGAGTGCTATCTCGACTACTACTGCTCCGGAAACGAGGGCGTGGTCTCCGAACGCGTATGCGAAGCACTTGCAGAGCTGGGCTGGACTCCGGTGCCGTGGCCGGCCGGGTTGTCCCCCGTCGGCTCGGGCTCCTCGGTTGGATCGAAGATCCGCAACTCTTTGAAGTAGTGCCGGTAGAAGCCGCGATCGCGCGTAAGCAGTCGGTCGGTGTGGGCGAGTGCGTGGGCGCCGATCAGGAAGTCGGCGATTACGCGCTCCCGAGTCCCGCCGGCCTTGCGGTAGGAGCGCCAGGTCTCGCCCGCGGCGAGCGCTGTCGGGGCGTCGAGCGCCGAGAAGTCCACGCGCAGCCCGCGCAACGCGCTGTCGGCCTCGGCGGCGGTAGCGAAGGAGGCGCCGGTCTCTGCCCAGACAACCTCGCACGCGAGAACCTGGCCCGCTTCCAGGCAGTCGCGAAGAGCTGCGGCGGAAGCATGACCGAACTGTGGATCGGCGCCGAAGACGTCGAGCAGAACGCTCGTATCGACTGCGGTTATCACACCGTGTCGGGCGTCCCGCGCAGTGCGCGTAGCCTCTCGTCGGTCGGCTCCCGGGTGTCGAGGATGCCGTAGGCCGCCGTCACGGGGTCGCTCGCGATTGCCTTCCTCGCAACGAGCCGCCCGTGCTCCTCGCTCAGGTCGAGCTGGTCGCCTGCGCGAATTCCGAGTCGTTCGCGCAGGGCCTTGGGGACGGTGATCTGACCCTTCTCAGAAACCGTGCTTCGCATCATCCTACCAATCTAGCAGGAATTCCTACTCCATGATTATGGCTACTGTCGACGGCCATGCCCTTCCGTAAGTCTCGCGCGCCCGAAACCGTTGGAGGCCCATGCCGCGCACGATGGAGCCGGAGCTGGCCGCGGGGGCCGCGAGCCCGGGGGCCGCGAGTCCGCCTGAGCAGACGGTCCGCCACGAGGACCCCGCCGCCACCTACCGCCTCTCGCACCTGCGCGCGCTGGAGGCCGAGGCGGTCCACGTGATGCGCGAGGTCGCCGCGGAGTTCGAGCGCCCGGTGCTGCTGTTCAGCGGCGGCAAGGACTCGATCGTGCTGCTGCGCCTCGCGGAGAAGGCGTTCCGGCCGGGGCCGTTCCCGTTCCCACTGATGCACGTGGACACCGGCCACAACTTCCCGGAGGCGCTCGAGTTCCGCGACCGGCGGGTGGCCGAGCTCGGGGAGCGGCTGCTGGTTGCCTCTGTGGAGGACTCGATCCGCCGGGGGCGGGTCGAGGAGGCCGTGGGTCCCTACGCCTCGCGCAACGCGCTGCAGACCGTCACCCTGCTGGACGCCCTCGCCGAGCACGGCTTCGACGCCGCGTTCGGCGGCGCGCGGCGCGACGAGGAGCGCGCGCGGGCCAAGGAGCGCATCCTCTCCTTCCGCGACGCGCACGGCCAGTGGGAGCCCCAGCGCCAGCGTCCGGAGGTGTGGAGCCTCTACAACGGGCGCCTGCGCCGCGGCGAGCACGCCCGGGTCTTTCCGATCTCCAACTGGACCGAGCTCGACGTGTGGCAGTACCTCGCCGAGGAGGCCCTGGAGGTGCCCTCGATCTACTTCGCGCACGACCGCGAGGTGTTCGCGCGAGACGGGATGCTCTACGCGGTCAGCCCCTTCGTCCAGCTCGTGGACGGCGAGCGGCCGTTCACCGCGCGGGTGCGCTACCGGACCGTGGGGGACATGACCTGCACGGGGGCGGTGGAGTCCGACGCGGCGACGCTCGCCGAGGTGGTCGCCGAGATCGCGGCGACCGAGGTCACCGAGCGCGGGCAGACCCGCGGGGACGACCGCGCGTCCGAGGCCGCGATGGAGGACCGCAAGCGGCGCGGGTACTTCTGAGGGGCTCCGCGCCGTGTCCGATATTCGTTCCCCGGCCCATAAGTCCCGCCCGCCGGCAACCGTTGCTGGGCGCATGGCTACGCAGACACGCACGGCGACGGCGACGCAGGCCGACACGACCGCCGTTACGCCGACCCGTGAAGGCGAGCGCACCGCGCAGGACACCGAGGAGGTCTTCCGGCGGCTCACCGAGCGCCCGGTGGAGCTCCTGCGCTTCGCCACCGCGGGCTCGGTGGACGACGGCAAGAGCACGCTGATCGGGCGGCTGCTGTACGACTCCAAGCAGGTGCTCGCCGACCAGCTCGAGCACGTCGAGGCTGACGAGCCGGCGGATGGGCCACGACTTCCTCGACCTCTCGCTGCTCACCGACGGCCTGCGGGCGGAGCGCGAGCAGGGCATCACGATCGACGTGGCCTACCGCTACTTCGCCACGGCGCAGCGACGGTTCATCATCGCGGACACCCCCGGGCACGAGCAGTACACCCGCAACATGGTCACCGGCGCCTCGACCGCGGACCTCGTGATCGTCCTGGTGGACGCGCGCAAAGGCGTGGTCGCGCAGTCCCGCCGGCACGCGTTCATCGCCTCGCTGCTGCGCATACCGCACCTGGTGGTGTGCGTCAACAAGATGGACCTGCTCGGCTACGAGGAGGACGTGTTCGCCTCGATCGTGGACGAGTTCGAGCGCTTCGCGGCGCGCCTGGACATCCAGGACGTGACGTTCATCCCGATCTCCGCGCTGCAGGGCGACAACGTGGTGGAGCGCTCGCAGGCGATGCCGTGGTACCAGGGGCCGCCGCTGCTCTACCACCTCGAGCACGTCCACATCGCCTCGGACCGCAACCTGATCGACGTGCGCTTCCCGGTGCAGTGGGTGATCCGCCCGCGCTCGGCGGAGGGCTCCGACTACCGCGCCTACGCGGGCCAGGTGGCGGGCGGGATCGTGCGAGAGGGCGACGAGGTGGTCGTGCTCCCCGGCGGCCACCACACCACGGTGGCGGGCATCGACACCTTCGACGGACCGGTGCGCGAGGCGTTCCCGCCGATGTCGGTGGCGCTCAGGCTCGCGGACGACGTCGACGTGAGCCGCGGGAGCGTGATCGCGCGCACGCACAACCAGCCGGCGGTCTCGCACAGCTTCGAGAGCCTGCTGTGCTGGATGTCCGAGCGGCCGCTCGACCCGCGCCGGCGCTACCTGGTCAAGCACACGACGCGCACCGCAGCGGTGAGCGCGCTGGAGGTGCGCTACCGGATCGACGTGGACACGCTGCACCGCGACGAGCGCGCCACGGCGCTTGCGCTGAACGACCTCGGGCGCGTGCGGGTGGAGCTGACGTCCCCACTGGTGTTCGACTCCTACCGCCGCAACCGCACGACGGGGAGCCTGATCGTGATCGACGAGGCCACCAACGAAACGGTGGCGGCTGGGGTGATCCTCGACACCGAGGGTGACGTGGAGGACGGTGCGGGGGCGGCTGGGGTCGAGACCAGGACAGAGCGCAGCCCGAACGTGCGGTGGGAGCGCGCGACGCTGACGCGCAGCCAGCGCCGCGAGGCGCTCGGGTTCGCCGGCGCGACGGTGTGGTTGACGGGGTTGCCCGCCGCGGGGAAGTCGACGATCGGGCGCGCGGTCGAGGAGCGGCTCGTGCGGGCGGGCCGCCCGGCGTACCTGCTCGACGGGGACAACCTCCGCCACGGGCTCAACGGCGACCTGGGCTTCGACGAGGCGGCGCGCGCGGAGAACGTGCGCCGCACCGCACACGTCGCGCGGCTGCTGGCGGAGTGCGGCGCGGTCGCGCTGGTCTCTCTCGTCAGCCCCTACGCCGCGGACCGTGAGCTGGCGGCGGCGCTGCACGCGGCGGAGGGCCTGGACTTCATCGAAGTGTTCGTCAGCACGCCGCTCGAGCAGTGCGAGCGACGCGACCCCAAGGGCCTCTATGCCCGCGCCCGCGCCGGCGAGCTCGCGGGCTTGACCGGCGTCGGCGCTCCCTACGAGCCGCCTGAGCGCCCCGACGTCGTGGTGCGCACCTGCGAGGAAGGCCTCGACGCGGCGGTGGAGCGCGTGCTGGAGGCGCTCGCCGCGTGCGGCGGTGCGGGCGCCGGGTAACCCTCACTCGGCTCGTCGGGGAGCCGGCGGGCTGAGCAGTCCACGGTGGGCGCTGTGGCCCACGCGCGCGCGACCCTACGCTGCGCGTGACTGCGGCGGCGTAAGCGCGAGCACCTCGCTGTCCGCAGCCGTCTCTGCGCTTCCGTTGAGCCCGGCGCTCACACGCAGGTCGTCGACCCGTTCGACCTGCCGGTCGAGCTGACGCGTGCGCGTGTCCATCAGCTCGGCGTAGGCTCTCCGCGAGGTTTCCAGCGCCCTGTCGACCTTGGACATCTGGTCCTTGAACATGCCCCACTGCTTGTTGAACCCGCCGAGCGCCCGCAGGATCTCGTTGGTCTGCTCGGCCAGCTTGAAGTTCTCGCTCGCCTGGCGGATGACGGCGAGGATCGCGAACAGAGTGAGCGGCGAGCAGAGCACGACCTTGCGCTGGAGCGCCTCGTCGAGCAGGTCGGGGTCGTTTTCGTGGATGAACCCGTAGACCTGCTCGTTGGGGATGAAGACGAGCACGTAGTCGAGCGTGCCGCCCTCGGGGTCGATGTAGTCGCGCGTCCCGACCTCCCTGATGCGCGCGCGCACGTCGCGCCGGAACGCCTTCGTGGCGGCCTCGCGCTCCTGGTCGGTGGAGCACGTCAGGTAGCGCTGGTACTCGACCATCGGAGTCTTGACGTCCATGTTCAGGAGCTGGCCCTGCACGAAGAACGTGAAGTCCGGGCGGGAGGCGCCCCCTGCGATCTGCTGTTGCTTGCGGTACTGGACGCCCTCGATGAACCCGGCGACCCGCAGCACGTCCTCGGCCATGCGCTCGCCCCACTGGCCACGCGTCTGCCCGCCGGAGAGGACCTCGTTGAGACGGCCCGTCTCGGAGCGCAGCAGTTCGGTCTGCTGCCTGCTCTCGCGCGTGACGGTCTCGAGCTTCACGAGGCTCTCGCCGCGCTTGCGGTCGACCTCTCGCACCAGCTCGCGCAGGGTGCCCAGCTCTTTGCGGACCTCCGCCAGCCCCTGATCGATCTCGGTCCGGCGGGCCTTGAGCTGCTCCTCTCCGCGCGCGGTCTCCCGCTCGAGGACGCTCTTGTTCTGGGTCACCAACTGCTCGACGCCCGCCTTCTGGATCTCGCCCTGGACGCGCGCGAGATCGGAGTGGACCGCCGCGACGATCCTGTCGGTCTCGCCCGGGTCGAGCTGGGCGCGGCCTGCCCGACCCTGGCGGGTGAGCAGGGCGAGGACGAGGGCGACCAGGATGATCAGCAGGGCGGCAAGCACGTAGAGCATCGCTCCACGATTATGGGTGGCCGACCGGCGGACGGCCCTGGGACGCCTCCTGCGCTTTCCGTGCGCCCCGGCGGGTAGACTCAGGGGGCCTGTCAAGGCTCGCTAACCTGCCCGCAATCTTTCGCAAGGTCGTGTCGATGTCCGTGACGCCCACCTACAGCTCCCCGGACCGACCGAAGATCGGCCAGCGCTCTGCGCTGAGCGAGATCGGGGACGCGACCGTGCCCGTCGAGCCCGACTGCAGCCCCAACGTGCGCTGGCAAAGGTCCGGGCTGACCCGCGAGCGCCGCTGGGAGGCGCTGGGGTGCGCGGGGGCGACGGTGTGGTTCACGGGCCTGCCGGCGGCGGGCAAGTCGACGGCGGCGAGCGCCGTGGAGGAGCGCCTCGTGGAGGCGGGCCGCGCGGCGTTCCTGCTCGACGGGGACAACCTGCGCCACGGGCTCAACAGTGATCTCGGCTTCGACGAAGCGGCTCGCGGCGAGAACGTGCGCCGCACCGCGCACGTCGCGCGGCTGCTCGCAGAGTCGGGCTCGATCGCGCTGGTGAGCCTTGTGAGCCCCTACGCGGCCGACCGGGAGGCGGCTGCGGCGCTGCACGCAGAGGTCGGGTTGGCGTTCGTCGAGGTGTTCGTGGACGCTCCCCTGGAGCTCTGCCAGCGACGCGACCCGAAGGGCCTCTACGCGCGGGCGCGCGCGGGCGAGCTGTCCGGCCTCACGGGGGTGGGCGCGCCGTACGAGGCGCCCGAGCACCCCGACCTGGTGCTGCGGTCCGGCAGCGAAACGGTGGACGAGGCGGTGGAGCGGGTTATGTGCCTGCTCGAGACTCGCTGACCGTGCCCAGCGGCCCCAGCCGCGGGGCGTGGCCGTAGAGCTCGAACGCGCGGAAGCCCGCGAAGGTCTTGTGGGCGGAGCCGTGGAAGTCCGAGGAGCCGGTGGTGAGCAGGTCGAGCTCCTCGGCGACGGCGCACAGCAGCGCGACGTGCTCGGCGGTGTGGGTGGGGTAGAAGGCCTCCACTCCGTCGACGCCGAGGCCGGCGAAGCGCTCCAGCATCGCGCGCACGGTGTCCGGCTCGGGCACGTCCCAGAAGGGGTGCGCCCACACCGCGACGCCGCCGGCGCGGTGGATCAGCTCGATCGCCTCGCCCACGGTGGGGCGGGTGCGGGCGACGTAGGTGGGGACGCCGGGGACCAGGTAGCGGGGGAACAGCTCGCGCAGGCTGCCGATCCCCTCGGCGGCGACGCGCTCGGCGTTGGCGGGGTGGGAGAGCAACGCTTGCGCGAGGTGGGGACGCCCCAACGGGTCGCCGGCGGCCTGGCGGCGGCGCAGCTCGGTGTCGTCGAGCTCGAAGCCCTCCGCGCGCAGCAGGTCGGCCATCGCCAGCACGCGCCGTTCGCGGTCGCCGCGCAGGTCCGTGAGCGTCGCGGCGAACGCGGGGTCGTGGTGGTCGACGAGGTAGCCGAGCACGTGCAGCTCCTCGTAGGTCTCGTCGACCGAGGAGAGCTCGGTGGCGGGGACCACCCGTACGCCTGCGCGGGGGCCCTCCGCGAGCGCCTCCTCGACGCCCCCGACGGAGTCGTGGTCGGTGAGCGCGAGCAGCTCCACGCCCGCCGCCGCGGCGGCGCGCACGACGGCGGCCGGCTCGAGTTCGCCGTCGGAGTGCAGCGAGTGGGACTGCAGGTCGAAGGTGGGACGCATCGGCCGCGTACCGTACAGGTCAGCCGTCCAGCGAGCGCTGCAACTGCTCCAGGACCCGCACCACCCGCAAGCCGGAGTGCCCGTCCGAGCGGGGGACGGCCCCCGTGCGCAGGCAGTCAACGAAGTGTTCGCACTCCACGCGCAGCGGCTCGACGGCGGGGATCTGGGGGGAGAAGATCTCCCCGGAGCGTGCGATGTACTCCCCCCAGGAGCGCACGTCCTGGTCGAAGCCCTTGTCGTAGAGGGTGAGCTTGCCCTCCAGGCGCATGTCGTCGAAGGTCGCCATGCGCCGCGCGCCGACCACGGTGAGCCGCCGCTCCTTGTGGGGGTCAAGCCAGGAGAGGTGCAGGTGCGCGACCACCCCGGAGGGGAAGCGCAGGTAGCAGAAGACAACGTCCTCGACGCCGGGGCGCACGAAGGAGCGCCCGTGCGCCGTGCACTCCTCGGGCTCTTCGCCGATCAGGTGCAGGATCACCGAGACGTCGTGCGCGCCGAGGCTCCACAGCGCGTTCTCGTCGGCGCGCAGGACGCCGAGGTTGAGGCGGTTGCCGTACACGTAAAACAGCTCGCCGAGCTCCCCCCCTCGAGCAGCGCCCGCAGGCGGTCCACGGCGGGGTGGTACTCCAGTAGGTGCCCGACCATCAGCACCCGCCCGGCGCGCTCGGCGGCGTCCACGGCGCGCTGCGCGTCGGCGGCGGTGGTGGCGAGCGGCTTCTCCACGAAGCAGTGCTTGCCGGCCTCGGCGACGCGCACGGCGAGCTCGGCGTGGGTGGGCACCGGCGTGGCGAGCACCACCGCGTCGAGCTCGGGATCGGCGAGCAGGGCCTCCAGCTCCGCGGTGGCGCGCGCCCCGGGGAACTGCGGCGCCACCCGCGCGCGCGCGGGCTCGGAGGGGTCGCACACCCAGCGCAGCTCGCACCCGGGAAGCGCGGCGAGGTTGCGCGCGAGGTTCGGCCCCCAGTAGCCGAGGCCGGCGACTCCGACCCGGACGGGGGTCTGTTCGGGGGCGCTCACGCGGCGAGCGTACCGATCGCCTGCACACAGCGCTCGGCGGCGTGCCCGTCCCCGTACAGCGCAGGCCGCTCCACGGGGGGCGTCCGCCCCAGCGCGGCGAGCGCGGCGGCGGAGTCGAGGTCCACAAGCGTGTTCCACCCCGCCTGCACGGTCTCGACCCACTCGGTGGAGGCGCGCAGCGTGACACAGGGCACCCCCGCAAGGTACGCCTCCTTCTGGACGCCCCCGGAGTCGGTGAGCACCGCGCGGGCGTGGCAGAGCAGCGCGGTGAACTCGCCGTAGCCGAGCGGCTCGGTGAGGCGCAGGCCCTCGACGCCGGCGAGCTCCTCCAGCAGCCCGGCCTCGCGCAGCCGCGCACGGGTGCGGGGGTGCAGCGGGAAGACGACCGGCCCCGGCAGCGCACGCACCAGCTCGACGAGCGTGCGCAGCCGCCCAGGAGGATCGACGTTGCCGGGGCGGTGGGCGGTGAGCAGCAGGTAAGCGCCGTCCCGCACCCCGTGGGTCTCCAGCGCCCGCCCGTCCGCGCGGGCGGCGGGGGCCACGCGCAGCGCGAGGTCGACCATCACGTCGCCCACCACCTCGACGCGCCCGGCGACCGACTCCGCGCGCAGGTTCTCCGCGGCGGTGGACGACGCGCACAGCAACAGCTCGGAGAGGTGGTCGACGACCACACGGTTGCGCTCCTCGGGCATCGTGCGGTCGAACGAGCGCATCCCGGCCTCCACGTGCGCCACGGGGACCCCTGCCTGCGAAGCCGCGAGCGTGCCGGCGAGCGTGGAGTTGGTGTCGCCGTAGACAAGCGCGGCGTCGGGCTGCTCGGCCGCCAGCAGCGGCTCCAGCGCCGCGAGCTGCCGCGCGAGCTGCGAGGTGTTCGAGCCTCCGCCGATCCCCAACTCCCGGTCGGGCCGTGGGAGCCCCAGCTCGCGGAAGAAGACCTCTGAGAGCGAGTCGTCGTGGTGCTGGCCGGTGTGCACCAGCAGCTCCTCGTGCGCGGCGCGC
Source organism: uncultured Solirubrobacterales bacterium (assembly GCA_963842005.1). GTDB lineage: Bacteria > Actinomycetota > Thermoleophilia > Solirubrobacterales > Solirubrobacteraceae > Palsa-744. Next base: position 93,187 of record CAWJEV010000004.1, read on the forward strand.
AGCGGGCCGGATACGGCTGCAGCCTTGATGAACTGCGGGCGGTTGCCGACGACAGTGAATATCTTCACGCGGGGCAGATTACGCCGCCGCGCCCACTACAGAAGTCGCCCAGTCGATCACCGACGTGGGCCGCACGACGTGGCGGCCAAGGCCAAGCTCCTTGGGCTCGACACCGAGCGCAAGACCCACAAGCTGGGGGAGGTGCAGGACCGGCATGCGCAGCTGGCGCCCGACGACGCTTTCGGCCGCGGGCTGCTGGAGGTCGAGATTCAGGTGGCAGAGTGGGCAGGGGGTCACGAGACAGTCGGCGTCGGCGTCCACCGCGTCGCCGAGGTGGCGGCCGGCCTGCTCGAGCGAGGCCTTCTTGTTCATCGTGACGATCGGAAAGCCGCAGCACTTGCGCGCTCCGGCGTACTCGATCACGGTGCCGCCGAGCACGTCGATCAGCTGCTCGAGGTAGCGGTCGCGGGGGTGCTCGGCGTCGATGCCCAGGCGCGCGCGGGGCCGCACGATGTAGCAGCCGTAGAAGGGCCCGACCTTCAAGTTCGTAAGGGGTCGCTTGACGCGCGAGCGCAGCTCGTCCAGGCCGAGCTCCTCGACGAGCAGCCACAGGAGGTTCTTGTTGGTGAGGCCGCGCTCGTAGGCGAGGCCCTCGGGAGCGAGCGTGGCGTTGACGTGCGCGCGGTACTCGGCGCTCGCGTCCAGGCGCTCCTGGCACTCGCTCTGGGCGCCCTGGCAGGTGGAGCAGATGTTCATCATCAGCTCCGCGTCCGGCACCTGCTGGGCGAGCGCGAAGGTGCGCGCGTTGAGCGTGTCGGCGAGCTCCTGGTTGTGCTCGGCGATCACGCCGCAGCCGCAGCAGGAGGCGCGGTCGAGCTCGACGAGCTCGATGTCCAGCAGCGGTGCCACGCGCGCCATCGAGCCGTGCAGCTCGGGGGTGAAGCCGCGGCTCACGCAGCCGGGCCAGTAGGCGACCTTCATTCGTCCTCCCCGCTCACGTAGAGGTTCAGCTCGTACCGCTCGGGCCGGCTCTCCACCGTCTGGTAGATCCGCTGGACCGCCTTCAGGTCGGCCGCGGGGAGCTTGTGGCCGAAGGCGATCGTTTTGAGGCTCATCTTCCCGCGCACGATCGCCTTGATGGCGGTGGGCAGCAGGGAGAGCACCTCTCGGCCGGCGGCCGGGTGGAATTTCCCAAACCACGAGTTGCCGCCGTAGGAGCGGGGTACCAGTTCGGCCTCGTGGTTGAGCCCGTAGTCGCGGATGAGCGTCGTCAGCGCCGCCTCGTGGCGCTCGCCGTTGTTGGCGTCGACGATGTGCTGGTCGGAGATCGCGATGCGGCGCAGGCGCATGATCTGCCCCATCGGGTTGACGTCCTTGGGACAGGCCTCCACGCACTTGAAGCAGTGGGTGCAGTCGAAGATCCCCTGGGGGTCGTCGGCGAGGTCCACGAGGCGCTCGCGCTGGCGCTCGTCGCGGGGGTCCCCGACGAAGCGGTAGGCCTTGGCCAGCGCGGCGGGGCCGATGAAGCCGGGGTCGACCTCCATCGCCAGGCAGTCCGACACGCACGCCCCGCACTGGATGCAGGCCATCGACTGGGTGACGTCGACCATGCTCTCGCGCGGCACCACGTACTCCCGCTCGGGGACGGGCTGGCGGGCCAGCAGCCAGGGGGTGACGCGCTGGATCTTCTTCCAGTGCACGGCGTCCATGTCCACGATGAGGTCCTTGATCACGGGCATGTTGCCCATCGGCTCGATCTCGATCGCTCCGCCGGCGGCGCCGTCTCGGGCGTGGTCGAGGTGGGTGTGGCAGGCGAGGCCGGGTTCCCCGTTGATGCGCACCCCGCAGGAGCCGCAGATCGCCGCGCGGCAGGAGCAGCGGATCCCGATCGACCCGTCGAAGCGGGCCTTGGCCTGCAGGATGCCCTCGAGCACCGAGCGGTGGGGCTCGAGCTCGACCGTGTGCTCGACCCAGTAGGGGGCCTCGCCGGACTCGGGGTCGTAGCGGCGCACGCGCAGGGTGAACTGCTCAGGCGGACGGTGGGTCTCAGCCATCAGCGGGACGCCTCCTCGGGGCGGTGGCAGGCCATTTTAGGATGGGGATGGGCGTTCGTTGTTCGCGACAAGCTGGGTGGAGGAACTGCACAGTCATCAGTACTTGCGCTCCTCGGGCTGCCACTGCGTGATCGTCACCGGGGAGTAGCTCACCACGGGCCCGTCAGGACCGGCGGTGAGGTCGATGTGCTTGAGCCACTGCTCGTCGTCGCGCTCGGGGAAGTCGGTGCGGAACTGCGCGCCACGGGACTCCTTGCGCTCGATCGCGGCGACCACGGTGGCCTCGGCGCAGTCGAGCATGTAGCCGAGCTCGATCGCGCCGAGCACGTCCTGGTTGAAGACGGTCCCGTGGTCATCGACGTAGGCGCTCCCCGCCTCCTCCTGCAGGCGCTTGACGACCCCGAGGGCCTCCTCCAGCCCGGCCTGGTCGCGGTAGACGGCCACATGCTGGTTCATGGTGGCGCCGAGCTCGGCCTTGATCTCCGAGACGCGCCGTCCGGAGCGCTCGCGGGCGAGGATCCCTTCGATCCTCGCGACGTCCTCGCGCAGCTGCGCGTCGGCGGCGGCGCCGTCCGGCATCGCCATCGCGGTGGAGCGCGCGGCGGCGTGCTCGCCCGCGCGGCGGCCGAAGATCAGCGTGTCGAGCAGCGAGTTGGCGCCGAGGCGGTTGCCGCCGTGCACCGAGACGCAGGCCACCTCACCGGCCGCGTAGAGGCCCTCGATCGGGGTGGCGCCGTTGACGTCGGTCTTCACACCGCCCATGATGTAGTGCTGGCCGGGGCGGATCATGATCGGTTCGCGGGTGATGTCCACGCCGGCGAAGTCTTTGCCGATGTTGACGATCTCGCGCAGCGCCTCCAGCGTGCGCTTGCGCGGGACCTTGGTGATGTCGAGCCAGATGCCCGAGCCGTCGGGGCCGACGCCGCGGCCCTCGAGGATCTCGGTCTGCTCGGCGCGGGAGACGACGTCGCGGGAGGCGAGGTCGAGCTTGTTGGGGGCGTAGCGTTCCATGAAGCGCTCGCCCTCGGAGTTGAGCAGCACCGCGCCCTCGCCGCGCGCGCCCTCCGTGATCAGCAGGCCGTTCTCGACGAGCGTGGTGGGGTGGTACTGGACCATCTCCATGTCCATCAGCGGCGCGCCGAGGCGGTAAGCCTGGGCGATCCCGTCGCCGGTGACGATCAGCGCGTTGGTGGTGGGGCTGTACGCCTGCCCGGCGCCGCCGCAGGCGAGGATGACGTTCTTGGCGCGGAAGACCTCCATGCGCCCCGAGCGCACGTCGCGCGCGACCATCCCGCAGCAGCGGCCGTCCTCCTCGCGCAGCAGTGAGGTGGCGAACCACTCCTCGAAGCGCTCGACCGTCTCGTGATGGCGCATCAGCTGCTCGTAGAGCACGTGCAGGATCGCCTGTCCCGTTATGTCGGCGACGTAGGCGGTGCGCTTTATCGAGGCGCCCCCGAAGGCGCGCAGGTCGAGCAGGCCCTGCTCGTTGCGGTGGAAGGTGACGCCGATGTGCTCCAGGTGCATGACCTCCTGCGGCGCCTCCGAGCACATGATCTCGATCGCGTCCTGGTCGCCGAGGAAGTCCGAGCCCTTGACGGTGTCGTAGGCGTGGGAGTGCCAGTCGTCGTCGGCCGAGATCGCCGCGTTGATCCCCCCGGCGGCGGCCACCGAGTGGGAGCGCACGGGGTGGACCTTGCTGACGATCGCCACGCTCGCACCCCCCTGCGCGGCGGCGAGCGCGGCGCGCTGGCCGGCGAGACCTGCGCCGATGATCAAGACGTCGTGTGCTGGCATGCGGGCCGGAACTCTATAGGCCGGCGCTACGTCCCCGCGGCCGGGCGCAGCGCCTGGCGGATCTGCGCGACGGTCACGACTCCGCGCAGCACGCCGTCGCCGTCGACGGCGACCATCGCGCCGAGGCGCCCGAGGCCCTCCGAGCGCAGCAGCGACTCGAGCGGTTGGTCCTGCTCGATGCGGACCGGGAGGTTCTCCTCCAGCACGTCGGAGACGGGCAGCGCGGGCCGCCCGGCGGCGATCTCGGCGTCGACGCGTTCGGAGCGCACGACCCCGAGGAAGTGGCGGGCGGGGTCGACGACGGCGAACCACGGCCAGCGGTAGCGCAGGAAGAAGTGCTCCTGGGCGTCCAGCAGCCCGGTCTCGGCGGGGATCGTGACCGGCTCCCGGTCCATCACGTCGGCCACCCGCAGGCGCTGGATGCGTTGGTTGACGGTGCCCTGGAGCACCGCGCCGGTGGCGCTCTGGTAGACGAACAGCCCGATGAACGCCAGCCACACGCCGCCGACGTCACCGAGCGTCAGCAGCGCCAGCCCACCCGCGCCGAGCAGCACCCCGAAGCCCTGCCCCATGCGCCCCACGGCGCGCGTGGCGCGGTTGCGGTCCTCGGTGCGCCACCACAGCAGGGCGTGCACGATCTGGGCGCCGTCGAGCGGGAAGGCGGGGACGAGGTTGAGGAGCAGCACGAGCACGTTGAGGGTGGCTACCCAGCTCAGCCACATCACCACGGGCGTCGTGAGCACCCCGCCGGAGCCGACGGCGACGGCGAAGAAGTGGTGGCCGCTCGCCAGGGCGGCGCCGAGGGCGACGCTGAGGAGCACGACCGCGAGCGTCACGAGCGGCCCCGCGGCGGCCACGCGAAACTCCACCCCTGGGCGGGGCATCGGGCCGGTGCGCGTGACGCCCCCGAGCGCCCACAGCTCGATGCCCATCACGGGTACGCCGGCGCGGCGCGCGACGAGCGCGTGGCCGAGCTCGTGCAGGACCACCGAGACGAAGAAGGAGAGCACGATCGCGACCGTCACCAGGTACGCGGTGGTGGGCGACCCCCCGATCGCTTCGTGAAAGTAGGGGGTGAGCGTGGCGGCGAAGTAGATCAGGATCACGCCGAGGATCACGAACCAGCCGACCCCGACCCCGATACGGATGCCGAAGACGCGCGCGAGCTGGAAGTTCCTGCGAGGTACCACCCCTCAATGGTAGGCCGCTGGTGGCCCGGGCCCGGGTGGTCCGGCTCTAGCGGTGGATGAGCGTCACGCAGCGTGCGTGACAGTTGTGCCGCACTGTGCGTGATAGGTGCCACGCACCGTGCGTGACAGAGTGTCCTACCCCTGTACGCGGCCGCGGGCGACGATCGCCTCGAAGTCCGTTGCGGCCGGGAGGGTGCCGTACTCGAGGCCGCCGTCGCGGCCGAGGCGGGCGGCGCAGAAGGCGTCGGCGACGGCGGGGTCGCCGTGGCGCACGAGCAGGGAGCCCTGCAGCGCGAGGGCCATCGACTCCACCACGCGCCGGGCGCGGGACTCGAGCGTCGCGGGATCGGAGAACTGGTCCTCGAGGGCGTCGAGGTGGGCGTCCAGGCGCCTGTCGGCGCCGCGGGACTGGTCCAGCTCGTGCAGGAAGACCTCCAGCGAGCGCGGGGTGTGCACCAGCGCGCGCAGCACGTCGAGGCTCATGACGTTGCCCGAGCCCTCCCAGATCGAGGCGAGCGGCGCCTCGCGGTAGAGGCGCGGCATCCCGGACTCCTCGACGTAGCCGTTGCCGCCGAGGCACTCCAGCGACTCGAAGGCGTGGTTGGGGGCGCGCTTGCAGACCCAGTACTTCGACACGGCGGTCGCCAAGCGCTTGAACAGGTGGGCGTCGCTGAGCTCGTCGCTGCCCGCGCCTGACTCCGCGCCGGCCTCGTCGTAGGCGCGCGCGAGGCGCATCGCGAGCATCGTCGCGGCCTCGGACTCCACGCAGAGGTCGGCGAGCACGTTGCGCATCAGCGGCTGGTCGATCAGCAGCTTGCCGAAGGCCGCGCGGTGGGCGGCGTGGTGGGTCGCGGCGACGACGCCGGCGCGCATCCCCGCGGCGCAGCCGATCACGCAGTCCAGGCGCGTGTGGCCGACCATCTCGATGATCGTCGGCACCCCGCGACCGGGCTCGCCGAGCATTCGCGCCCACGCGTTGTGGAGCTCGACCTCGCTGGAGGCGTTGGAGTGGTTGCCGAGCTTGTCCTTCAGGCGCTGGATGTGGAAGGCGTTGCGCGAGCCGTCGGGGAGCACGCGGGGCATAAGGAAGCAGGAAAGCCCATCGGAGTCGGTCTGCGCGAGCACGAGGAAGATGTCTGACATCGGCGCCGAGCAGAACCACTTGTGCCCGACGAGCTCGTACTCGCCGCCCGGCCCCCCGCCGTTCAGAGGCCGCGCGAGCGTCGTGTTGGCGCGCACGTCCGAGCCGCCCTGCTTCTCGGTCATCGCCATACCGGCGATCGCCGAGCCCTTCTCGGCGGCCGGCACGAGGCGCGGGTCGTACGTGGTGGCGGTCACCAACGGCTCCCACTCGGCCGCCAGCGCGGGGGTGGCGCGCAGCGCGGGGACCACCGCGAAGGTCATCGTGATCGGGCAGGCGAAGCCCGCCTCGGCCTGCATCGCGGTCATGTAGAGGCCCGCGCGGGCCACGTGCGCGGCCGGCTCCGCGGTCGTCCACGGGAGCGAGTGCAGCTCGTTCTCCACGCCCATCGCCATCAGCTTGTGCCACGCCGGGTGGAACTCGACCTCGTCGACGCGGTGCCCGTAGCGGTCGTGCGTGTGCAGCACGGGCTTGTTCTCGTTTGCCAGGCGCCCCCAGAACTGCTGAGGCAGGCCGCCGACGAACCGGCCCAGCGCGGCGGCGCGCTCCTTGGCCCAGCCGCCGCCCTCGCGCTCCAGCGCCTCAACGAGCGGGAGGTTGCTGGAGAAGACATCCACGCCCTCCAGCGGCGGGGCCTGGTTTGAGACCTCGTGGGTCTCCCACGAGGTTGGACGGGACACGGTCGCCATCGCCATGAAGTGAAGCAGATCCCAATCGCTTCGCAGTTTGATTGGTCGGGGGGTGGCCGGGAGGGGGGCCTGCCCCCCTCCCGCCAAAGCAGATCGATAGCATCGCCCCGCGCCATGGCCAAGATCGAAGTGAAGAACCCCATCGTCGAGCTCGACGGCGACGAGATGACCAGGATCATCTGGTCGTTCATCAAGGAGCAGCTGATCCTGCCCTACCTGGACGTGGACCTGAAGTACTACGACCTCGGCATCGAGAATCGCGATGCGACCGCCGACCAGGTCACGGTGCAAGCGGCCGAGGCGATCAAGCGCTTCGGGGTGGGCGTGAAGTGCGCGACGATCACGCCCGACGAGGCGCGGGTGGAGGAGTTTGGGTTGAAGGAGATGTACCGCTCGCCCAACGGCACGGTCCGCAACATCCTCGGCGGCGTGATCTTCCGCGAGCCGATCGTGATCGCCAACGTCCCGCGTCTCGTGCCCGGTTGGACCAAGCCGATCGTGATCGGCCGCCACGCGTTCGGCGACCAGTACCGGGCGACCGACATGGTGGTGCCCGGCGCGGGCAAGTTGACCCTCACGTACACCCCCTCGGACGGCGGTGAGCCGATCGAGCTGGAGGTCTACGACTTCCCGGGTGGCGGCGTGGCGCTGGCGATGTACAACCTCGACGACTCGATCCGCGACTTCGCGCGTGCCTCGCTGCGCTACGGCCTGGAGCGCGGCTACCCGGTCTACCTGTCCACCAAGAACACGATCCTCAAGCGCTACGACGGACGCTTCAAGGATCTCTTCGCCGAGATCTACGAGACCGAGTTCCGCGCGGAGTTCGAGGCTGCGGGCATCACCTACGAACACCGCCTGATCGACGACATGGTCGCGGCAGCAATGAAGTGGGAGGGCGGGTACGTGTGGGCCTGCAAGAACTACGACGGGGACGTGCAATCGGACACCGTCGCCCAGGGCTTCGGCTCGCTCGGGCTGATGACAAGCGTGCTGATGACTCCCGACGGCAGGACCGTCGAGGCGGAGGCCGCGCACGGCACGGTCACCCGCCACTACCGTCTGCACCAGCAGGGCAAGCCGACCTCCACCAACCCGATCGCCTCGATCTTCGCGTGGACGCGCGGCCTCTCGGCGCGGGGGCGGATGGACGAGACACCCGAGGTGACGCGGTTCGCGCAGACGCTCGAGCGCGTGTGTGTGGAGACCGTGGAAAGCGGCAAGATGACCAAGGATCTCGCGCTGCTCATCGGCCCCGGTCAGCCGTGGCAGACCACGCAGGAGTTCCTCGGGTCGATCGACGAGAACCTGCAATGCGCGATGGCTGAGAGCACCGCGTAGGTCCGCTGCCTTGCTTGACGAACGCCGAGAGCGACGTAGCCGGCCGCCTATTCCACACACAGCACCCCGACAGGAGATGAGCCCGTGAGCAAACCCATACGAGTAACCGTCACCGGCGCCGCCGGGCAGATCGGCTACAGCATCGTCTTTCGCATCGCCTCCGGGCAGCTGCTCGGCCCGGACCAGCCGGTCGACCTGCGCCTGCTGGAGATCTCCCCTGCGATGGGAGCGCTCGAGGGGGTGGCGATGGAGCTCATCGACTGCGCCTTCCCGCTGCTCGCCGGCCTCGACCTGCACGACCACCCGGCGGACGCGTTCGACGGCACGAACGTCGCGCTGCTCGTCGGCTCGCGTCCGCGCACCAAGGGCATGGAGCGCGCCGAGCTGCTGAGCGCCAACGGGGCGATTTTCACGGTCCAGGGCAAGGCGCTGAACGCCGTCGCGGCCCCCGACGTGAAGGTGCTGGTGGTGGGCAACCCCGCCAACACCAACTGCCTGATCGCGATGAACAACGCGCCCGACATCCCGCGCGAGCGGTTCACCGCGATGCTGCGTCTCGACCACAACCGTGCCGTCGCCCAGCTTGCCACCAAGCTCGCCGTCCCGGTGAGCGACGTCTCTCAGATGGGCGTGTGGGGCAACCACTCACCGACGATGTACCCAGACCTGTTCCACGCCAAGGTGGGCGACCGGCAGGCGGCGCAGGCGGTCGACGACCAGGCCTGGATCGAGAACGAGTTCCTGCCCAACGTGGGCAAACGCGGCGCCGCCGTCATCGAGGCGCGCGGCGCCTCCTCGGCGGCCTCCGCGGCCAACGCCGCGATCGACCACACGCGCGACTGGGTGAGCGGCACCGGTGGAGCGTGGGTCTCGATGGGAGTCCCATCCGACGGCTCCTACGGAATCGCCGAGGGCCTCATCTGCGGCTTCCCCTGCACCTGCTCGGACGGTGAGTGGTCGATCGTGGAGGGCCTCGACCTCGACGACTTCTCCCGTTCGCGCATCGACGCAAGCGTCAAGGAGCTTCAGGACGAGCGTCAGGCCGTGCAGGATCTTGGCCTGATCTGAGGTTCAACACACCCCGGCGAGGGTTCTGATGTGACCTCGCCGGGGTGTATCAGTAGCTGGTCGCCCGAGCTCGGTTTAAACCTTGGCGTGCCAGCCGCGCCCTTGCTTCGATACCTTGCGTTCTTCCTCCAGGGTGGGAAGCACACGGTAGAGGTAGTTCTGCTTGATCCCCATGCGGGAGGCGAGCTCGGGGATGGTGATACCGGGCTGCGCCTGGACGAAGGAGAGGGCCTGCGCCGCGCGCGTGCCGCTGCCTTTGCGACGCCCGGCTTTGCGACGTGGACCTCCGCGTCCGGTGGGGGCTGCGGTTGCGGCTGCCGCGGGGGCCGCAGCGGCCGTACGGACTTTGGTTTTTGAACCGCGGGGTCGACCCGGTCCACGACGACCGGGGGGTCGACCGGGGCCTTTGCGTGTGGCTTTGGGTGCGGCTTTCGGCGCAGCAGGTGCAGCGGCCGAACGGGCCGAACGGGCCGACGGGCCCAGGCCGTCGAGCGCGGCGACAGCTGCCTCCAGGCGCTGGTACTCCTCCACCAGCGGCTTCAGCTCACTCAGCCGGTTGGTGATCTCTTGGTGCTTCTCGTCGAGAAAGTCGGTCACGTTCGAATCCTGTTCACTCGGATTATGTGATGTACATCACATGGGTTGCACGTTACCTTACAACATTCACCGGTCGTTGCACCGTCACGCAAGACCGGTGTCAAAATTGCTCGGCGAGGGATGAGTGTACGCTCGGTCAGGAAGCGGTGTCCCGCTCGCCGCCGTCGCGGTTCTCGAGCAGTTCGCGCAGACGCTCGAGCGTGCGCCTGGCCTCGCGTTCGGGCATTCCGCCCACGAGCGCGCGGGAGGCGAGTGCCCCCACCGGCCCGAGCGGGGGGCGAAACTCATTGCGATAATCGAAGTGTGTGCCATCTTGCTCGGGGTGCACCGCGTACTCGATGTGAGCGCGTGAGCGAGCCGGTCCGCGCCCCTCCCACACGGCCAGCCTGCAAGGCTGGCACTCCACCAGGCGCCAACGAACATCGAGGCTGACGCCACGCAAGTGGACCTGCTGCTCCATCTCGTACCCCACCTGTGGAGACCCGTTGTCGGCCCACCGCAGCGCGCGGTGAATCGTGACCCACTCGCCCAGGCGGGAGGGGTCCATCACTGTCTTCCACACCTCCTCGGGGGTGGCGGAGATGTGGGTGGAAAGGGTGACGAGGCTCATCGTGCGGCGAGCGGTTCGACCGCCTCCCACTCGCGCAACGCGCACTCGACGGCGTCGTCGAAGGAGTGCAGCTCCACGCCCAGCAGCTCCGCGGCGTGGTCGTCGGCCGCCAGCAGATCGCACTCCAGGCCCTCCATCAGCGGGAGGACCAACTCGGGGTCCTCACCTGTGAGCGCGGCGGCGAGGCGCGCGGTGAGCGGTGTCATCGTGACCCTCAACCCCAGCGTCGGCCTCGGTAGTAGCAACAGCTCGGCGATGCGCGCGAGCATCTCTTCGTAGGTGAGCGCCTCCGGCCCGCCGATGTCAAACGTGCGGCCGCCCACGCTCGGGAGACAGGCGGCGGCGGTGAGCATCTCGATTGTGTCGCGCACGTCGATCGGCTGTGTGCGGAACCTGCGCCACGCCGGCAGTGTCAGCACGGGCATGCGCTCGACGAGCCGCACGAGTAGGCGAAAGGAGCGCGAGCGCGCGCCGATCACGATCGAGGCGCGCAGCGCGACAGAATCGGGAACGTGCTCGAACAGGATCTCCTCTACCTCCGCGCGGCTGGCCAGGTGGCGCGAGACGGGGCCGGAGTGCGGCAGCAGGCCTCCGAGGTAGACGATCCGTCCCACGCCCGCGCGCCGCGCGTGCGCCGCGAAGGTGCCTGCCGCCAGACGCTCACGCTCGGCGAAGTCGCTTGGAGGTGAGGCGCCCGTGCGACCGCCTTCCATCGAGTGGATCAGGTAGTAGGCAACCTCTACTCCTTCGAGCGCACGTGCGAGCCCTTCACCGGTGAGGACGTCGCCACGGACCACCTCCATTGCCGGAGTGCGGGCGAGCGAGGACGATGATAGGGCCTCTCTCGCGCGATGTGGGTCACGCGTCAGTCCGCGCAGCTCATGCCCTTCGGCCAGTAGTGCGGGAGCGAGCGTCGAGCCGATGAAACCGCTGGCGCCTGTGAGGAGAATGCGCATCACCGGCAATAATGACGCGCGTGCAGCCGTCACCTACCGAGGTCAGGGCCCCACCTACCGAGGTCAGGGCCCCAACGTCCTCGGAAGCGCCCTCCCGGTGTGAGCTGGCGGTCGTCGGCGGCGGGATCGTCGGGCTGGCTCTCGCCCGCGAGCTGACCCGCCGGCACCCGCGTCTGTCGGTGTGCGTGCTCGAGCGCGAGGCCGAGCTCGGCGCGCACCAGACCGGCCACAACTCGGGGGTGGTCCACGCGGGGGTCTACTACCAGCCGGGGTCGCTGAAGGCGCGCCTGTGCGTGGAGGGCGCCCGCGAGCTGTACACCTACTGCGCCGCACACGAGATCCCGCACGAGGCGTGCGGCAAGCTGATCGTGGCCACCGCGCGCTCGGAGCTCGGGCGCCTGGAGGAGCTGGAGCGCCGGGGCCGCGCCAACGGGGTTCCCGGCCTGCGGCGCGTGGACGCCGAGGCGATCCGCGAGATCGAGCCCCACGCGCGCGGGCTCGCCGGCCTGCACTCGCCCACGACGGGGATCGTCGACTTCGCCGCGGTGGCTCGCTCCTACGCCCGCGACGCGCTCGGAGCGGGCGCGCAGATCGCGACCAGCTGCGGCGTGCACGGCGTACAGGCCGGCGAGCGGTCACTGCGCCTGGAGCACGCGCGCGGCGTGACGGAGGCCACGCACGCGCTCTTCTGCGCGGGCGCGTGGTCGGATCGGCTGGCGGTGGCGGCGGGCGCGGACCCGGACCCGCGCATCGTCCCCTTCCGCGGCGCCTACCTGCGCTTGGCGAGCGAGCGCGAGCACCTGGTGCGCGCGCTGATCTACCCCGTGCCCGACCCCGCGCTGCCCTTCCTGGGGGTCCACCTGACGCGGCACATCGACGGCAAGGTGCTGATCGGCCCGACCGCGCTGCCGGTGCTCGCGCGTGACGCCTACCGGCTCGGGCTGGTGCGGCGCGAGGACGCGCTCGACACGTTGCGCTGGCCGGGAACCTGGCGGATGCTCGCGCGGTGGTGGCGCCCGGGCGCCACCGAGCTGCGCCACGCGGCGAGCCGCGCGGCGTTCGCGCGGGCCGCGGCCCGCTACGTGCCCGAGCTGCGCGCGGGCGACGTACGGCCCGCGTTCGCCGGGGTGCGCGCCCAGGCGCTGGCCCGCGACGGGCGGCTGGTGGACGACTTCGCGTTCTCCGCCACCGACCGCGCGCTGCACGTGCGCAACGCGCCCTCGCCCGCGGCCACCTCCTCGCTGGCGATCGCCCGCTACGTCGCCGACCGCGCCGGGGAGGCGTTCGGGCTCGGGGACTGAGAGGGTGGCGCAGGCGGCCGGAGGCCGGCTGGCCGAAACGGGGACCGATTAGGGCGACACTCGCTCCGCTCGCATCCCCGAATCGGCCAGTGCCGGAGGCGCGTGTCTCCCGGCTTCGGTCGGGCCCCTCGTTGTTCAATCATGCCCCGAAACCTCGGAAAATGCGGCGTATACAGGAGATTGTCACCGGAAAGTGACAAGACGCCGGCTCTTTCCGGGGTAGAAAACATTTCCTCTGCGATTTGCGAGAACGCTCCTTGAGTGGACCGGCGGCGGGTGCTTTGATCCCTGCTGTCTCGAGTCCACCCCGCTCGACCTGAGAGTCGAGCGGACGATCCAGCTGAAACGGGGAGCGATCTTGGCGCAGCGAAAGCAGGGCGGGCGAGCCGTCCGGAAGGTGACGTGCGAGGAATGCTACTTCCGGCGCAACCTGCTCTGTGCGCTCGACTTACCCGAGCCGTGCGCGACCTTCCGCCCCAACGAGGCGCAGCTCAAGCCGCCCCAACAGCTGCGCTTGGTCTTCCGCCAGGAGCGGCGCACGCGCGCTGCGTGGGCGTTCCCGACCGCGCAGGAACAGGCCGCGCTGCACGCTTAGAGGGGTATATTGAGAGCGACCCAGGCAAAGCTCTCAGGAGGCGGTGGCCCGCATGGCGGCAAAGGACAGCATCGGCAAGGCTTCGGCGGCGGCTCGCGCCGCGCAGCGCAACCAGTACGTCAAGCGCATCCTCGAGGACGAGGAGCTGCGCGGCAACCTGCTCGCCGCCTACGCGGCCGCGCGCAGCGCGTACGGGCGGGTCGGCAACGGCAAGCCCCCAACCAAGGCGCTGTTCGAGGATCGCAAGCTCCAGCGCGAGCTGCTCAGGACGGCGGTGGCGCTGCGGGAGGCGTCGAACGCGCTCAAAGAGCCCCCCAAGCGCGAGCGCCACAGGCGGGGCGGGCTGGGCCGCACGCTGCTGTTCGCGCTCGTCGCGGGCGTGCTCGCACTCGCGCTCAGCGAGAGCCTGCGCTCGAAGGCGCTCGACCTGCTGTTCGGGGCCGAGGAGGAGTTCGACTACAGCTCCACCACGATGCCCGAGCAGGAGGCCCCGAGCTCGGTGGGCGCCTCCGCCTCCTGAGCGTCGCGGAGAGCGGACCGCGAATGCCCGTGGCGTCTGCTGTGGAGAGTGTCCCGAGAGCGAGGGCGGAGCGCTCGCTCTCGGGCGAGCGCGCCCAGCGCATCGTGGAGGCGATGCGGCGCAGCGTCGCCCAGCACGGGACCGCGGGCTCCACCTTCGAGCGCGTGGCGCGCGAGGCGGGCGTCTCGCGGGGCCTGCTGCACTACTACTTCGGCACCAAGGAGCGGCTGCTCGCGGAGGCGGTGCGGCGCGACTGCCAGCTGCGCCTGGAGCGCCTGCAGCAGCAGCTTCAGGGGGCGCAGACGGCGGAGGACTTCATCGGCCTGCTGGCCCGCCACCTGCAGGAGATGATCCGCGAGGACCCCGACTTCGTGACGCTCCTGTTCGAGCTCTTCACGCTCTCGCGGCGCAACGCCGACATCGCGGTGGAGTACACCAACCTGATGCGCACGATGCGCGAGCAGGTCGCCGGGATGCTCACGGCGGCCCAGGAGGAGGGGGTGCTGCGCCTGCACGCCGAGCCCGAAGCGATCGCCGAGATCCTCTTCTCGCTCGGGGACGGCTTCGCGCTGCGGATGCTCACCGAGCCCGACCGCGACTTCGCCGCGACGGTGCGCGCGGGCATCGCCTGCGCGCGGGCGCTGCTGGCGGATTAGCTCTCCACCCGATCGCGTTCCCCGATCGCCACTGCCCATAGCGGCCACTCGCGGCGCCCTTCCCCTCGGCGCCTGGCACTCCTATAATGGGAGTGCCAATGCCGATCTACGAGTACCGCCGCCCAGACGGGAGCACCTTTGAGATCGTCCAGTCGTTCTCCGACGAGGCCCTGACCAAGGACCCCGAGACAGGCGTGAAGGTCCAGCGCGTGCTGCACGCGCCCGCCGTGCACTTCAAGGGCAAAGGCTTCTACAACACCGACTACGGCACCCGCAAGCGTCAACGCGAGAACGCGGCCGCCGCGGAGAGCTCCTCCTCGGACTCGGGGTCCAGTTCCTCGAAGGACTCCTCCTCCAGCGACTCGGGCTCCTCGTCCAACGGCAAGAGCGCCTCCTCGGAGGGCAAGGGCTCCTCCTCCGACGGGGGGTCCAAGGCAGAGAAGGGCTCCTCCGCCAAGAAGTCCGAGCCGGTCGTGGCCAAGAGCTGACGGCTGTCCCGTCCAGCTGACGGTCACCCCGCCCAGGGGACGACTGCCCCGCTGAGCTGGCGGCTACCCCGCCATGAACTGAGCCACGTCGGCCCGGCGCGCTTCGGCTGAGATCGTCAGGCCTTCTTCGCCGCTGGGCAGGGTGGTCTGTCCGGTCGGCAGGAGAACGTGCGTCGGCGGCGTTCCCGTGACGGCCAGCGCGGCGAACATACCGAGCAGTTCCGTGCCGCTCATGTCCGAGATGATCGCCGGCGGGGCGTGCCAGGCGATCCACGGCAGGCGCAGGAAGCTCGAGGGAGAGAGCAGCTGGAACTTCATGTCTGTGAACAGCGCCTGCTGGTGCTCCTCGCGCTGGATGTCGGTCTCGGCGGACGCGCACAGGTTCTCGCGCGTGCGCGCCAGCGCGAGCGCTTCCTCGCCGTCGAGGTGGTGGGTGCCGGCGGGCAGGCGCAGCGTGAAGCCGCCGTCGGCCGAGCCGCCGTCGAGGTTCGAGACGATGCAGCCCCCGGTGTACGTGACGCCGCCCATCGCGTCGATCAACTGCGGGAAGTTTTCGAAGTTGACTTCCACCACGTGGTTGACGGGGACGCCGAGCCAGTGCTTGATCACCGACACGGACTCGGCCGGTCCGCCGAACTCGTGGGCGGCGTTGATCTTCTGCAGGCCGTGGCCGGGGATTTCGATGACCGTGTCGCGCGGGATCGAAAGGCGCGCCGCGTGCCCGCCGCCGGTGCGGATCAGCATGATCGTGTCCGAGCGCCCGAAGCCGGTGGTTTCCGCCCCCGGTTCCTTTGAGTCCTTCTGGCGCCGGTCTGAGCCCAGCACGAGGATGTTGTTGGCCGAGGTCAGCGGGTAGCCGGCCGGGTCGAGCACGCCGGCGACGTTGCTCGGCAGAGAGGTCCGCTCGAAGTGCGAGGAGACGAGGAACAGCACGAGCGAGAGCACGAGCCAGCCGACGAGCAGCCCGAGCAGGCCGAGCACGACGCGCTTGGGGGTGGGCCGTCGCCAGCGGGAGGGGGTACGCGGAGCTCTGGGCTGGTGGGGCGCTCCGAGGAGCGAGTCGTCGCGCGCGTCGCTGCCGTTCTGGCGGGGGCCGGGCAGCAGCTTCCGTCCGGCGCGGTAGCGGGTGTACTGCGGCTTGGGGTCGGTCTCCTGTGCCACGACGCTCTCTATATTGGCCGAATGCCGGGCGAGGACGCGCACCCTGGGCGGGCGCCTGCAGGCGGGCGGCTCGTCGTGTGCCCCACCCCGATCGGCAACCTCGAAGACGTGACGCTGCGCGTGCTGCGCACCCTGGGCGAGGCCGACGTGCTCGCCTGCGAGGACACGCGCCACACGCGGATCCTGCTCGATCGGCACGGCATCAGGGCGGCGCGGCTGGTGAGCCTGCACGAGCACAACGAACGCGTGCGCGTCCCCGAGCTCGTTGCGCGGGCGCGCGCGGGAGAGACGGTCGCGCTGGTCAGCGACGCCGGCATGCCGGTGGTGTCGGACCCCGGCTTCCTGCTGGTGCGCGAGTGCCTGACGGCGGACGTCGCGGTCGAGGTGCTGCCGGGGGCCAGCGCGGTGCCGGTCGCCGTGGTGGCCTCGGGCCTGCCGGCGGCCCGCTGGTGCTTCGTCGGCTTCCTACCCCGCAAGCGCGGTCAGCGCGAACGCCTGCTAGCCGACGCCACCGAGACGCTCGTAGCGTTCGAATCCCCCAAGCGCCTCCCCGCCACGCTCGAGATGCTCGCGCAGAACGACCCGCACCGTCCCGTCGCGGTCTGCCGAGAGCTCACCAAGCTCCACGAGGAAGTGGCGCGCGGCTCGGCAGCCGAGCTGGCAAAGCGCTACCGCGAGCGTCCCCCCAAGGGCGAGGTCGTCCTCGTCGTCGGCCCCGCCACGCTCCGCGAGTAGCCTTCAGCGCCGGTGAGCTTCTACGTAACCACCCCCATCTACTACGTCAACGCGGCCCCACATCTCGGCCACGCGTACACCACGGTCGCCGCCGACGTGCTCGCGCGCCATCACCGCCAGCGCGGCGAGGAGGTGTTCTTCCTGACGGGGACCGACGAGCACGGGGAGCCGGTGGCCGACGCGGCCCACGCGCAGGGCGTGGAGCCCCAGGAGCTCGCGGACCGCAACGCGGAGCGCTTCAAGGCGCTGGCCCCGCGCGTGGGGGCGAGCAACGACTTCTTCATCCGCACCACCGACCCGGAGCACGAAGCGAAGGTGCAGGAGGTGCTCGCGCGCGTGCGGGAGAACGGATACGTCTATGAGGGGAACTACGAGGGGTGGTACTGCCCGCGGTGCGCGGACTTCAAGGCGGAGAACGAGATCGAGCAGGGCAATCGCTGCCCGATTCACCACATCGAGTTGGTACGCGAACAGGAGGAGAGCTACTTCTTCAAGCTGAGCGCGTTCCAGGAGCGGTTGGAGCGGCTGTACGCCGAGCGCCCGGAGTGGCTCGCCCCGCGCACGCGCTACAACGAGGCGCTCGCGTTCATCCGCTCGGGCCTGCGCGACGTGCCGCTCACGCGCCATAAGCTCACGTGGGGGGTGAAGGTGCCGTGGGACGAGGAGCACGTCTTCTACGTGTGGTTCGACGCGCTGTTGAACTACTACTCGGCGCTCACGTATGCACCCGCCCCAGTGACGGCATCGGCGCCGGGGGAGTCGAATCCCGCCCCCCCGAATCCCGCCCCCGCTATCGACGCGAGCACCGACCTCGTGTCCACGTTCTGGCCGCCGAGTTATCACCTGATCGCGAAGGACATATTGCGCTTCCACGCGGTGTACTGGCCGGCGCTGCTGATGGCCGCCGAGATCGAGCTGCCCCACCGCCTGTTCGTCCACGGCTACCTGCTGATGGAGGGCGAGAAGATGAGCAAGTCGCTCGGCAACGTGCTCGACCCGTTCGCGGCGATCGACCGCTTCGGCGCGGACGCGCTGCGCTTCTACCTGCTGCGCGACGTGCCCTTCGGCCAGGACGGCTCGGTCTCCACGACCGCCTTCGAGCAGCGCTACGAGAGCGAGCTCGCCAACGAGTACGGCAACCTCGCAAGCCGCACATTGGCAATGGTGCGCCGCTACCGCGACGGGAAACTGCCCGCGGCGCCGATCGACCCCGAGCTGGCAAGCGACTTCGAGGGCCTGACCGAGGAGGTGAGCGAGCTGCTCGACCGCGCCGAGCTGACGCAGGCATTGGACGCGATCTGGCAGCGTGTACGGCGCCTGAACCGCTACGTCGAGGAGCGCGCCCCGTGGACATTGGCGAAGGACGAGCAGAAGGCGGGAGATTTGGATGAAGTGCTCGCTTCGCTCGCAAGCGGCGTTCGCGTGGTGTCCCTACTGCTTACCCCATATATGCCGGCGAGCACAGAGAGGTTGCTCGATGCGCTGGGAGCGGAGGATCGAACGCTAAGCGCCGCCCGCCTCGGGGCGGGCCCCACCGCGCCGGGTCATCCCGTGGGTGAGCTCGAACCTTTGTTCCCCAAGATGTAGCGCTCCTCATATACACCGACGATGTGCGGTGCCGGGGGCAGCGAGAGTCCGTCGCGACGGGTGGTGCTGCGCGTGGTCGGATATCGCCGGGAGGAGACCGGGCGCAGCTCACGCGGGGGAGACCGCGCGCGTAGAGTCCCTGAATCTGCCAAAGCGGGCCCATTCAGGCTGCCGATCGCGCCAGACAGCCTGCCGGAAAGATGAGATCACGGCTGGCGTCTACGGTATGGTCGCACCGTAGTGTTGGCGTGCAGCGGACGTCACTATTCGTCTTCCCAACGGCCACTCCCGGGATCCCAGCGCCCCTTGGCTTCGCCGGCAAGCACCGGGTCAAGGAACGCCGCCGCCTGGGTGTGTGCGGCGTCGAGCTCTTGCGCCAACCCGACGTTCTGCGCCAGGGAGGCGTAGGGACCTGCCCAGGAGCGCGGCGGGCGCGGGAGGGCGGAGGGCCGCGCATGGGTGCCGCGTGCCTCGAACAGACGCTCGATTCCATCATCGAGCCTTCGCGCGTGAACATGCGCGATCCCGGCTATCAGCACGATGTCGACGAGATCCTTCACGCGCGAGCTGGGGCGATCACCGGCGTAGCGGCGGGTGTAGGCGTGCAGCTTCTCGGCCAGGTGTTGCTCGAGTGCTGCGGCCGGGACGCTCACCGACTCGACGCCGGCGAAAGCGAGCTGTGAAGGCAGCGTCAGCATCTCTGGGTCCAGCAACGGCTCGGTTGCGTAGCCGACATCCACGAGCACCTGCTCAAAGGTGCGGCCTGCAAGGCGAGCGGTGGCTCGCCAACGCTGCCCGCGACCGCCGATGTCCTCTGGCATCTCCACGCGCTGGAGTCGAAACTCGAAGTAGTCGCCCAGGTCCAGGCGGGCGGCGTCGATGAGTGCGCCTGTGGCGGCCTCTTCGCCGAGGCTCCAGTCGAGGTCGATGTCCCTGGTGGCGCGTGCACGGTCGGCCAGCCGTAGCTCGAGTGCGAAGCCGCCCTTCAACAGCCAGAGGTCGGGCGCGGTCTGTTGCAACCGACGCAACAGCCGCTCGAACGCGACCTGCTTGCGTAGACGCGCGATGCTCTGGCCTTGGCGAGCGCGCTCGCCAAGCCGTGCCTCCAGCGCGTCGCGGAGCGCCCCGGCGCTTGCGTATCTCATCGCGCCAACTCGATCGCTCGATTGATGAGCTCCCGCACGCGCTCGGAGCGACCCTCAGTCGCTGCGCGCAACCGCGTAGCCGTGGTCAGCCCCTGAGCGAGGGCCTGCGCGACGGCCATCTCGGCCTGCTCGGGCTGGCCGGCGTCCTGGGCGTAGTCGGCGATCGTGCGCTCGACCGTAGTCACTGGCAGTCCGAGCACGCGCTGGCGCTCCTCGATGGGCTGGGAGGCGAAATGCAGACGTATCCCGGGGCGCCGCTGCCGCCAGCGAGCGCTGCGCGGCACAGTCAGATGCACTTCGTCGGCGATCACGTCAGAGAGATCATGCAGCTCCAGTGCGCTCGCGTGCGAGACCACGGCCTCGGGGGCGCCGAGCGAGAGCCATCCCGCCACGACGTGCCCGTGAGGACTCGTGGGAAACTGACGCAGCCGGTAGACGCCCCGGGCGATGTGCTCAAAGCGACCATTCGGCCCGGCGTGCTGACTTAGGGTCGAGCGCCCCATGCCGGCGTGAGCCGCCTGGCGCGCGGTGAAGAATCCGGCCTGGGACTCCGCCACTTGGTATAGCTGTGCGTGATCAATCATGTCATGCTTTTATACGTCTTATACGAACAATAGCATGACAATATGACGTGATCCAAAGCGCAATCGAGCAGCTATCGGCAGGCGCAAGGGCATGGGGGCACTTCCACGCGGTGTACCGGCCGGCGCTGCTGATGGCCGCCGAGATCGAGCTGCCGAGGCGCCTGTTCGTCCACGGGTACCTGCTGATGGAGGGCGAGAAGATGAGCAAGTCACTGGGCAACGTGCTCGACCCGTTCGCGGCGATCGACGGCTTCGGCGCGGACGCGCTGCGCTTCTACCTGCTGCGCGACGTGCCCTTCGGCCAGGACGGCTCGGTCTCCACGACCGCCTTCGAGCAGCGCTACGAGAGCGAGCTCGCCAACGAGTACGGCAACCTCGCAAGCCGCACATTGGCAATGGTGCGCCGCTACCGCGACGGGAAACTGCCCGCGGCGCCGATCGACCCCGAGCTGGCAAGCGACTTCGAGGGCCTGACCGAGGAGGTGAGCGAGCTGCTCGACCGCGCCGAGCTGACGCAGGCATTGGACGCGATCTGGCAGCGTGTACGGCGCCTGAACCGCTACGTCGAGGAGCGCGCCCCGTGGACATTGGCGAAGGACGAGCAGAAGGCGGGAGATTTGGATGAAGTGCTCGCTTCGCTCGCAAGCGGCGTTCGCGTGGTGTCCCTACTGCTTACCCCATATATGCCGGCGAGCACAGAGAGGTTGCTGGATGCGCTCGGAGCGGAGGATCGAACGCTGAGCGCCGCCCGCCTCGGGGCGGGCGCCAACGCGCCGGGCCGGATCGTGGGTGAGCTCGAACCGTTGTTCCCCAAGGCGTAGCGCTCCTCATATACGCCGACGGATAACCGTGGCGGTCGCCACGACGTGATACATCGCTATACTCGTATTGACGTTATGGCTGCCCCCACCACAAAGCAGAGCGTCGCGTTCCGCTTCGACCGCGCCACGGTGGCGCGCCTGAAGCAGCGCGCGCGGGAGACCCATGCCCCGCAGACCGCGCTGGCCGAGCGCTACATCGAGGAGGGCCTGCGCCACGACGAGCACCCGCTCGTCTACTTCCGCGACGGCGAGGCAGGCCGCAGGCCGGCGCTGCTCGGCACGCGACTGGACATCGCGGATGTCATCACGACCATCAGGCAGAACGGCAACTCCATCGAGGAGGCCGCCGACTACCTGGAGATTCCGCTCGAGCACGTCGAGGCCTGTCTGCGCTACTACGCCGACTACAGGGAGGAGATCGACGCATGGGTCGAGCGTTCCCGCGCGATCGCCGAACGCGAGCGTGAGCGCTGGCATCGCCGGCAGCAGGCGCTCGCGTGAGGCTGCTGCTCGACGAGATGATCTCCCCCCGAATCGCCCGTGAACTGCGAGAACACGGGCATGACGTGCAGGCCGTCAAGAAGGACCGGCCCGATCTCGCCGGCCGCGGCGACCGCGAGCTTCGTCCGCCGGATGGTCTCCGAGCGGCGGGTGATCGTCACCAACGACATCGCCGACTTCCAGGCCATCCACGACCAGCTCCTGGCCGCGGGGGATGAGCACCACGGGATGATCTTCACCTTCGACGCGACGATGCCCCGCACCAAGGACGCGATCCCGCAATGGGTGCAAACGCTGTCCAAGCTGCTGGCCGACGGCGACGAGGACTCGCTGCGCAACCGGGTCCACCACCTGCCTTGACCCCGGTGGGCACCTGCTGGCGGATCTTCGACTGGATCAAACGATGCTCACCACGACCGTCGCCGTCGCGTGGTCGCTCGTGCAGTTGACGTAGACGCTCACCGAGACGCGGTATCGGCCGGCTGCCTTGTAGCGATGGGATAGACGCCAGGTTTGTCGCCTCGGAGTTCCCTTTCCCGCAACACAGAATTGGGGCACGACGTTCTCGGCGCTGGTCCCGTCGCCGTAGCGGAGCTGATAGCCGAGGGCTCCAAGAGCATGACGCACGCTCGCCGTCACCTCGAACTGAACCGTGGAGCCGACCTTCGCCCGCGTCGGCGTGGCCGTCAGCGTGGCAATCAGACCACCGGAGCGCTCGGTGGCCATCACGGAAGCCGGGCTCTTCCCTGACCCGTCGGATGTCAGGGCGTGCCCTGCCTGGGCCGTGCTCCCGGAGGCGCCGCACCCAGCCATGAGGCCCCCGAGAGCGAGCACTGCCAAGGCAAGCGACGGCAGCGAGCGGCTCCGCTCACCGCTTCCCACGACAGGCGCCCTTCGATGCGGAGCACGCACTGGAGCTGCGAGGCGGCAGGTAGCGAACGGTCACGGTCTTGCTCACGGTCGTCGGCGAGCTACTACGTGGGTGGAAGACGACTGTGACCGGCACACGCAGCGTCCGTGAGCTCTTCAGGACGCCGAGGGCGCTCTTGGTCGGCTTGATCGTGACCGTTATGGTGCCTGCCCCGGGCACAGTGGCCGACCCCGTCCCATAGGCTATCTTACGAGTGCGCATGATCTTGCGCTTGCGTGATCCGGCTGCCGCCTTGCGGATCGACGCAGTCGCTCGGGCGTCGATCGATCCAGCAGCGGGGGCCTCGAGTGTGAGCACGATCTGACCGTCGTCCTCAACCTTGACGCCAGAGATGCTGAATGTGCCGGAGACCAGCGTGGGTGGCAGTATCGGTGCGGGTGGCAGCATCGACGGCAAAGGTTCTGTCGTGGTAGTCCCTCCAGTCTGGCTGCTCCCAGGTTCACCGCCTCCGGGCTGGCTCTGTGCCGGCGGGTTCCCCACCATCGCCCTGCCGCTCTGATCCACAACTACACACATGCCTTCCGACGTGCAAGACACACCGGTAAGCTCCCTGGAGTAAAGTTCAATGATCGGGATTGGCTTGACGATGGGGCCCCCGTATACTTCTGCCTCGGTCCATGCTTCGGCGCCACCTGTGGGGTCGGCGGAGACCATCACGTTGCCCCGTGAGCCGTTGCCGGCCAGCGTTGTTGCCACGCACAGCGCGTCCGATCCGCACGAGACTTCATCGAAGCCGTTGAGGGCCGCAGGTTCTCCTTCCCCGCCACCGAGCCACGTTTCCGTCCAAGCCGGTTCTCCGCCCAGCGGGTCGGTCGTGCTGAGCACGCCGTATGCGATGGGCCCAGTGTTCACACAGAGCCTCGTCGAGGGACACGAGATGCTGGCCCACGCGCCGACGTACGTCGGCGTCCACGCGCTCGCTCCGCCCGTGGGATCGGTCGACGTGATCGCATCGCCCCCAGGGGTCACGACGCACAGCTGTTCAGACGGACACGACACGCCCTTCAGTTCGCGATCGGCGACGGAAGCGACGCTCCACGCGCTCGGACCGCCTGTCGGTTCGGTCGAGGTCACGACGTTGCCCTTCCGATCGATCGCCACGCACAGTCTGATCGACGCGCACGAGACGCCAAGCAGCGGGGTCGTGCCATCGACGTCGGCCACGCTCCACGCACTCGCCTCACCCGTCGGTTCGGTCGACGTCACGACATCGCCGGCTTCATCCACGGCGACGCACAAGCCAGCCGACGGACACGACACACCATCAAGCGAGTAATCATCTACGTGCGCTGACTTCCAGGCGCCCGCCCTGCCCACAGGGTCGGCAGCGCTCACGACATTGCCAGCGTTGTCCACGCCTACACACAGACCGGCCGGAGCGCACGACACTCCCTGCAGCGAGTTGACGCCGACTTCCAGCTTGGTAATCGTCCAGGCGCCCGCCCCACCCATCGGTTCGGTGGACGTCACAACGGCGCTGCCGCTATCCGTCAGAACACATACGCCGGCAGTAGGACACGCTGCGCTTTCGAGCGATTCGTAGCCACCATACCTGTTGGTGGTTTCGATCGCTGCAGAGGTCCATGCCTGTGAGCCCTTGGTGGGTTCCATCGACGTTATGACTTCGTGGCCGTCCAGCGCCACGCACAGGCCCCACGACGCGCACGACACGTGCTCGATCGACCCTCCGCTCACATGCGTGGGGCTCCACGCGCCGGCACCGCCAGTCGGATCGGTCGACGTAACAACATCGCCAGCCTCATCCACGGCAACACACAAGGTTTCAGACGAGCATGACACATCGAAAAGCGTGTGACTATCCACATCGGTCACAGTCCACGCGCCGGCTCCCCCTGTGGGGTCGGTCGAAGTCACGACATCACCGCCTCCGTAGTCGACGGCGACGCACAGGCTTTCAGTCGGACACGACACGCCGCTGAGTATTTTTTCAGAGCCGTCGACGTTAGCCTTGGTCCAAGCGCTCGGTCCGCCGGTCGGGTCGGTCGAGGTCCAGACATGCCCCACTTCTGTTGCGACGCACAGCCTCTCGGATGGGCATGACACAGCTTCAAGCTGGTTGCTCTTGCGCGGGTTTTTGGAGCCAGGAGGAATCAAGGTCGTCACGGTCCACGCGCCAGCGCCGCCGGTCGGATCGGTTGACGTCGCGACGTCTCCGCCACCGACGGCTACGCACAATTCGGTCGATGGGCACGACACGCCGTCGAAGCCTCCCGCCACGCTGGCGGCTCTGACCCACGCCCCGGCGCCCGCCGTGGGATCAGTCGTGCTCAGCACGTCACCGACGCCGTCCACCGCGACGCACAAGCCAGTCGATGGGCAGGACACGCCGGTGATGGCCACCGGTGACGTGAACGGCGGCTGGTCATCGGCCTGGACCGGGCTTGCCCAGCTCGAGAAGCGGCGAGGCGGCCAGTGCCGGCCCGGCACAGGATAGAACGCCACCCACAAGCACCAACGCGAGGAGCCCTACGAGGCAGGACGCCTGCCGCTTCCCGCGCCGCACGCTGGGGCGACAGGCTGCACGACTGGCGCAACCCCCTCTTTGTTTGATTGGAGCACACAGTCCCATTATCAGCGGAAACAGGCGCCCTTCGATGCAAAGCACACATGGGAGCTTCGAGGCGGCAGGTAGCGAACGGTCACGGTCTCGCTCACGGTCGTCGGCGAGCCGCTATGTGGGTGGAAGACGATCGTGACCGGCACATGCAGCGCGTGTGAGCTCTTCAGGACGCCGAGAGCGTTCTTGGTCGGCTTGATCGTGACCGTCATGGTGTCCATGCCGGGGGTGGACGCCGAGCCGGTCCCATATGTGATCTTGCGAGCGCGCCCGGTCTTGCGTCTGCGTGATCCGGCTGCCGCCCTTCGGATCGACGCAGTCGCTCGGGCGTCGATCGATCCAGCAGCGGGGGTCTCGAGTGTGAGCACGATCTGACCATCGCCTCCAACCTTGACGCCCAAGACCCTGAACACGCCGGAGACAACGACTGGCGGTGGTAGCGAAGGCCCTGTCGAGGTGGTAGGCCCTCCGGTATGGCCACCGCCAGATTCGCCGCCGGGCGGGCCACCTTCGGTCTGTGGGGAGAAGGTGCTCGTCACCGCATAGCCGGCGTTATCGACTGCGACGCACAGACCCGCGACCGCCGGCGTACACGACACGCTGGTGAGCGAGTGTCCCGGGTCCGCCGGGACGACGTTCCAAGTGCCGGCGCCACCTGCCGGGTCGGTCGAGGAGAGCACGTTCCCGGCGGCATCGACGGCCACGCACAACGATTCCGAGGCGCACGACACGCTCGTGAGCTTGGTCGTTCCATCCACGTTGGCGACGCTCCACGCAGATTCACCGCCCGTGGGGTTCGTGGAGGCCACCACGTTCCCCGCGCCATCGACCGCGATGCAAAACGAGTCCGACGGGCACGACACACCCCACAACGGGTTGACATCCACCGGGGTACTGGTCCAGGCCACTTCCTTGTTCTCCGGTTCAGTCGACGTCCGCACGTTCCCAGCGCTATCTACGGCTACGCACAACGACATGGACGCGCATGACACGCCCAAGGTGGGTTTGGAGCTAGGGTCTCTAACCATCGGCCAGGCACCTCGACCGCCGGTCGGTTCGGTAGAGGTCGCTAGGGTATTGAAGTCGTTATAGGAGTCGAGGTCGGCCACGCAAAACGACACAGAAGCACAGGACACGCTGGCGAGGGGGCCAAAGTATTTTGCGTTTGGACTTTCTATGGGCGGCCATGCGTAGCCCGTCTGGAATGTCCAAGTGTTCGCTCCACCCATAGGATCGGTCGAGGTGAATAGCTGCTTGGCATAGTCACCCGCGACGCACAGGGTCGTCGACGGGCAGGATACGCTGGCGAAGGATTCCGTTTCCCCGAGAGAGGTCGTGGTCCAAGCACCGCTGCCCGCCGTGGGGTCAGTCGAGGTCACCACGTCATCCACTTCACGACCGCCGCTGTCAGTGGCTACGCACAGCGCAGTGGAGGCGCAGGAGACGCTTGTGAGCCCGACGGGGTCGCTGCTGTCGATGTGGGCCGTCGTCCAACCGCTCCCGCCTTCGGTCGGGTTTGACGAGGTGAGCGCGTTACCGTAGCCATTTACGAGCGCGCAGAATCCGGTCGTGCACGAAACGCCCCAGAGGATGTCGTCTGGGTCCACGTGCGCAGGGCTCCACGCGCTCTTGCCCGTGGTCGGTTCGGTCGAGGTGAGCACGTCGCCGACACTGTCAAAGGCTACGCACAGCGATTCGGACGAGCACGAGACACCGATGAGCGCGTGACTATCGACTTCTGTCGAAGACCACGCGCGTTCGCCACCCGCCGGTTCGCTCGACGTGAGAACCTTTCCCGCCGCGTCGACCGCGACGCAAAGCGATGTCGATGGACACGAGACGCCAAGAATGGAGTTTTCGCCGTCAACGTCACTGGTCGTCCAGGCGTGTTCGCCGTGTGTTGGTTCTTTTGAGGCGATCACATTCCCGTTGGCGTCGACCGCGACGCATAGCGATTCCGAGGCGCACGACACGTTCCGTATCAGGTGTTCCTCCACGTGGGTGACGGTCCACGCGTGTTCGCCGCCGGAGGGGTCGGTCGAGGTGAGGACATTCCCGGCGGTGTCAACGGCTACGCACAACGGCCCGGCCACGCAAGAGACGCCCAGGATCGCATGGGAGCCGTCAACATGAGCCACGCTCCACTTGCTCGCGCCGCCCGCCGGGTCGGTTGAGGCGAGGACATCGCCCGCGCCATCAACTGCGACGCACAGCGATTCCGAAGTGCACGAGACGCCCCAGATGCGGCTGCCGCCGTCCACGTTGGCCAAGACCCATGTGCCCGCGCCTCCCGTCGGATCGGTCGAGGTGACCACATTGCCCAAGGCATCGACGGCCACGCACAGGCCGGAGGACGGGCACGACACGCCCTCGAGCTCCGGGTACGGCGGCTGGCTGTCGATCAGCGTCGGAGGGGACCAGCTCAGCGGCGAGGCGGCCAGTGCTGGCCCGGCACTGGCCAGCGGGCTGCCCGCGAGCCATATCAGCACGGACCCAGCGAGGCAGCAGGACACACTTCTCCACCCGCGCCGCACGCTGGGGCGACAGGCTGCACGACTGGCGCAACGCCCTCCTTGTTCGACTGGAGCATACAGTCCCATTACCATCCGAACTATATCGAGTCTCATCGCCGCTCGGATCGGACGACCAGGCCCCAGAAGACGAACCATCCTCGGGGGCCTGGAGGCCGATGCAGGCTCCTCTACGGAGTGATCTTCCCAATCCAGTTCGCGCCGGCGAACCACAGGTTGTCGTCCGGACCTGCCGTGATCTTCTCCAGGAAGCTTCCTGAGGGCAGGGAGTATTCGGTGATTGAGCCCGACGTGGTGATCCTCCCAATCTTGTTGCGGCCTCTCTCGGTGAACCACACGTTGCCGTCCGGACCCGCGGTGATCCCCTGCGGTTGGCTGTTTTCGGGGAGGGAGTATTCGGTGACTGTGCCCGACGTTGTGATCTTCCCAACGGCGTTTGACTGGTTACCGATGCCTTCACGTGTGAACCACAGCGCATTTTCTTTTCCCGGACCCGCGGTAATGCTCGTCGCGTAGCGTTCTCCAGGCAGGGTATATTCGGTGACTTCGCCCGAGGTGGTGATCTTCCCAAGCCTCGCTTTTGACGATTCGTTGCTGTAGTATGTGAACCACAGGTTGCCGTCCGGACCCGCCGTGATTTCCTCCGGGTAGCCTGCTTTAGGAAGTTTGTATTCGGTGACTTCCCCTGAGGTCGTAATCTTTCCAATCTTTTCACTCCCGGTGAACCATAGGTTACCGTCTGGACCAGCGGTGATCCCGATAGGTTCTGGCGATACCGGGTATTCCGTAATTTTGCCGGCGGGTGTAACCTTTCCGATTTTTTTGTTAAGGGAGGTGAACCACACGTTGCCGTCCGGGCCAGCTGTGATCTCCTCCAGATAGCTTTCTTTGGGCAGCGGGTATTCGGTGACTACGCCCGCCGTTGTGATCTTCCCAATCTTCTTCGAACCTTCGTCTAGGAACCACAGGTTGCCGTCCGGACCCGTAGTGATTGCGTTCGGGTAGCTTTCTGGAGGCAACGGGTATTCGGTGATCTGACCAATTGGCTTGACCGTATTTGTCGCTTTCGAGTGCGCTGAGTTAGACCCTCCACTGTTTTTCGCCGTGACCTTTACGACAAGCGTGTGCCCGACATCGGCTTCGACCGGCGTGTATTTTGAGCTGGTCGCACCGGAGATGGACGCACATTCGCCGCCGGTGGCGTTGCAGCGTTCCCACTGATATTCGTAGCCGGTGGGACTATTGGTCCATCTACCCGTGGTCGTGGACTCGGGAACCGCCTGATCGGGCGTTTCCGGTGAGGTTACAGGCGGCGCAGTGTTTTCAGGCGCGTTTGGCAACGTGCTGAAGACCTGAGTCAAACCGTAGGTGGTTCCATTGCTGTTGGTCGTCACGATCCGGAAGTAATACTTCGTGCTCCCCGCCAGACTGGTGACAGCCTTGCTCTCTTCCAGGTTACTCGTACCTGAACCCACGCTCACTTCGGCCGTTTTTGTGCCATAGGATTCCGTGGTGCCATATTCGAAGTAGTATTTCGTAGTCGCGCCGTTCGGATTGACAATGCCGTTCAGCGTGGCTCCTTTTGATTCTACTTTGGTCGCAAAACCAGTAGCCCCTGCGGGCACAACGGATGCAAAGACATTATCAGGCGTGCCCTCACCCGTCGGGCCATCATACCCCACCTCGGCCGTACAAAAATATTCGTCTTCAACGGGCGGCGTGCATTTACCATTATTTCCTTTTGTCACATCAAACAACATACTCGCTTTCTTGTAGAAGGCGTCGGCGCCCAGTAGCTGCGTGGCACTCGTCGCATGCGCCTCCACCCCGGCAACGAACGGCGATGACGCACTCGTCCCACCGAAGTCTTCCCACCCGCCATAGTAAGTATCATAGACCGAAACTGCCGATTCGACGCTGGCGTCCGCCGCGACATCGTTGTCCAGACGGTGTTCGCAATATGAGTTTTTCGTCGGTAGTTCTTTCTGTCCTGGTGTCTTGGGCTCATATTTGCTACAGCCGCTTCCCGTGCCTCTGCTTCTCGATTCTTCCTTCCATACTTCCTCGGTCCATTTGCGTGAGCTTTCCGATTCCTTCTTGAGCTTGGTACCACCAACGGAAATCACATACTGAGACGCAGCCGGATAGCAAATGCCAGCTCCGAGTTTGTGGTCACAGCCGTCGTACTCGACATCACCGGCCGCTGCAAATGTCGGTATGCCTGGGTGATCGAAGTATTTGTCATCGGAGGTCTCTCCGGAGAACTCTACTTCGCCCCAGCTGTTGCTGATCTCAGTAGCTTTCAGTTTGGCTGCCTCTTCATTAGCTGCAAATAGGCTGGAGAGTTCTTCATTGTTTGCCTCGACCAGCAGGATATGACATTCAGGACAGGCCGCCGAGACCATATCGACGTCGAGAGATATCTCACCGCTCCATCCTTCGTTGTTTTCTGGATAGTTTTGGGTTTCTCCGATCTGGTTGACCTTCTTGAAGCAGCCATTCGTTTGGGTGCATGCAGTTTCCGTGCCTTTGAAATACACTTTGTACTTTTCGCGATATTTCTGCAGGTCAGATTCCGCGTAGGGATCATTGAAAGCGTCGATAAGCGCGACGGTCTGACTTGACCCGCCTGTTTCGGGCAGCTTGTACGCTTCACGCAGGTCTTTTGGGTCGAGGCCGCCTTTTTCGCCACTCCCTTCAAGATCAGGTCCGGCCGCGTCGGCTGAGCTGGCAGGCACAGTCGGGACGCGGATCGCCAGGCATTCCGCGTGGCCTTCTCCGCCTTCGGGACAGACAGATGAGGGTTCTGCCACCTTGGAGAGCGCAAAATCTTCCGCGCTTGCGACCTGCGGGAGAAGACATCCCAGTAGAGCAGTGGCGAGAACCATTAGACAGGCCAACCGGCCTGTACTGCGCGCGTGTCCCAACAGGCAACTCCTCATGATGTCTCCTTTTCGTGCATGGCGCAAGTACCGGAACAGAACAACTGTTGTGACCAACCGTATCCTGTCACTGGCGGCTTGTCTATCCCCCGAAAGGGGTGATCTTTGTCCCCCGAAAAGGGGGACCCGCCGAGGATGCAACAACGCCTACGGCAGCCTCGGCCAACGCGTCTGTGCGTCAGATTGGCCGTGGATTGGCAGCCCGATCAATTCACGCTTGTTGCGTGCTCCAAGCTTGTGGCGAACGCGAGCCGTATGCGTACGGACCGTCTCCACGCCGATCTGTAGAGCATGCGCGATTTCCGTGCGAGACTGACCTGCTTGTATGCACTCGAGCACTTCTGCCTCGCGCATGGTGAGCGCTGCCACCTCCGCTGGATGCTTGCCCTCTGCCACAATGCGGACCGTCGCGAGGATGTCTGCGGCGCAGGCGTCCTTCGATAGGCAGGTGGCCCCGGCGGTGTGCACCAGTGCTCTGTATGGACGCGTGGGACGATGGACGAACACGACTATTCCGATTGTCGGCTGGATAGCCCTCACGCGCGTGACTATCGAAGGCCCAGCCACGCTCGTCTCATCGATGATCGCGACTCCCGGCGCCCTCCGCGCGACGATACGCTCAAGCGCGGCACCGTCCAGGTTGCTACCAACGACTCGAAGGCTCTCATCCTCGCGCAGAACCTGCAACAGACCACGGCCGACCAGCGCGTCGAACTGTCCCAGCACGACTCCAACACGCCTTGCATCGCCGTCAGACGCCACGCGCTCGTTCCCAGGCCACGGTCGGGGCTTCAGCCATGCCGACGTCGCTGTTCTCGCCGGAAGAGGCTCGCCCGCCGATCATCCTCCGCTCGCCTCACCCGCGCTCCAACTTGTAGACGCGTGGGCTGTGCCGCTCATCGTCCCGGCGGTACCCCATCCGCGCGGAGATCCGGTCGGCGGTGGCGATCAGGTGCGGGCCGAGCGCGTCGATCAGTTTCTCCAATGGGATCATCGAGCTGTGTGCGTCCATGCCGACGGCCGCGACCGTCTCGCGGGAGGCCGAGCGGACGGGGGCGGCGATCGAGTAGAGGCCGGGTGCGAGCTCCTCCTTGGCAGCGGCGAGGCCCCGCTCGCGGATGTCCTGCAGCTCCCGTCGCAGCGCCATTTTGGCGGTGATCGTGTTCGGCGTGCACCTGGTGAGCGTCATCTCTGCGATCTGCTCGCGCTGCCGGCGGTCGGGCAGATGAGCGAGGAGCAGCTTGCCGATCGCGGTGCAGTGGGCGGGCAGCCTTGCGCCGGGCGCCTGATCGAGGTCGATCTGCTGCTGGCCACCGCGATTGCCGCGCAGGCGATCCACGAGCAACACTTCCGGCCCGTCGAGCACCCCAACAGCGACTGTGAACCCGGTCCGATCGCGCAGCTCCTCCAGGTAGGGACTCGCGTGCTCGTGGAGGCTCGTGCTGCTCAGCGCCGACATCCCGAGGTCCGTGACGCGCAACGTGAGGCGGTATCTCCGTCTGGCGCCCTGCACCAGGTAGCCGAGCGTCCTGAGCGTGAGAACGTATCTGTGGGTGGTCGAGCGGGACATCCCCAACTCGTCCGCGATGTCGGCGATCCCCCAAACCGGTCGTTCGGGCGTAAAGCAGGCGAGGATCGCGAGTCCCCGCTCCACCGACTGCGAATAGCGCGGCTCGGCCAGGAGCGGAACCGACGCCACCCACTCCCCGTCAGCATCGATCCTATGGGTCTGTACTCTTGGCCTCGGCATGTCGCCCTGAGGATGTTGCCTGTGAGAACGGTTCCTGACTAGAGGCACCGACACTAGTGTCCATGACACTAGTGATCCCTTGACTTTCCGAGGTCGGTCGTGTATAGCGAACCGGCTGGTGCCACGGTGCAGGGGGATCGAGAGGAGCCCAGCGGGCGTTATCCGCCTGTGGGCTTGCCCGCCCGCGATCCTCTCCCGCCACGGCACGGCCGCTCGGTCAGGCGAGCTGCGCCGCGGCGGGCCTTGAGGATGAGCGTACTGGGCGTTGCGAGGTCGCCCATCGTGTCGATGATCCCCTGCGTGGCGAGGCGGATGTCGGGCGAGGACGCCCGCTGGGCGCAGTGGAAGAAGCTCGCCATCGCGGCGAGGATCATCGTGTGGTGTTCTCCGCCGGCGAGCGCCCGGGTGCGGCACAGAGCCTCGGCGGCGATCAGCTGCAGGCGGCTCGCGGTCTCCTGCGGCGAGGAGTAGTAGTCGATCAGGTTGCGCTGGCCGTCGCCGGCGTCCTCGTGGCGGTCGATCAGGCTGTCCAGCAGTGTGCTCAGGGAGGCGATCCAGGGGAAGTAGGCGCCCTCGATCGCCGCGGCTTCGTCCGGGTGGACGTCTGAGTTCGCGGCGGCGGCGATCAGCGCGAGCACCGGGAGCTGCGAGCCGGCCGCGGCGCCGGTCTCCCACCACCGTAGGCCGGTGCTCGGCGTCGTTTCTGACCGCGCCCACCGGGCGAAGGCGTCGTGTGAGCCGTTGCCGTCGCCGTGGTTGAGGCTCTGGTAGGTGACGATACGTGTCGTGGCCAGTCGCGCGGGCTCGGCCACCGCGGCGCGGGAGGGGAGCGTGCCGATCGCGATGCGGCAGGTGTCGATGAGGTTCTCCAGGTAGCCCGCGTCGTCACGCCGGCGATGGTGGGCGTAGTAGTCGCGATGGGCGACGCCGGGTTCGAGGGCTGTGTGGAGCGCCTGGTTGAGATGCCGCCCGTTGGCGACGGGGTCGGTGTTCGGCTGCTCGGAGACCGTGTCGATGTAGTCGAACGCCACCTGGTAGGCGGTGAGCGCCCGCACGACGCTCTCCCGGTGAGCGGGTGCAACGAACGCGGCGAACGCGGCGACACCGTCGAGGTTCTCCCGCTTGATTCGCTGCGCGTCGAACGCCAGCTTGCGCAGCGCCGGGTCGGGAATCTCCCGGGCGCGCAGGCGCCAGTTGCGAGCTTCACGGCATATGCACGGGAAGACGCTGAGCCAGTAGCGTCGTGCCGCGCCCACGAACGCCGACCCCAGCGCCCCCCGGTTGGAGGCTGATCCCGCCATCGGTACAGCATTCCGCAGGGCAGTTGCGTTCCACGTTCATTCCTGGAAGCTCACGCTCGGCGGCACCTGGGCGGCGATCAGCCCCGGCAGCGCGATCACCGCCAGCGCGATGCCGGCCACCACCGCTAGGGGGATGAGCACCTGGGGCCCGCCGATGGCGAACGGTGCGGGGAAGTCGGTTGTCAGCCTGAGCCATCGATCGGCGAGCTCGTGCCCATACACGCCGAGGATCGTGCCATTGACGCAACCGACGGCGAGCACGATCGCGCTCTCCAGGAGCAGCGAGCGCCAGAGCTGCAGATGATCGTATCCCCAGGTCTTCATCGCGGCGAGGCGGGTACGGCGCTGCCAGATGGCGGCGCTGAGCGATGCGGCAATCGCAAGCGCGCCGGTGATCAGCAGCAGCGTCGATATCTGGCCGAGGCTCCTCAAGCCCTGGCGGGCGCTGGCGTCGGCCTGTGCTTCGCTTTCGCGGAAGGTCTGCACCTGCAACCCCGAGTCGTGGCCGAGTGCGGCCTGCACCACCTGCCTGCCCCCTGCAAGGCTCATGCCGGGCTTGAGCGATACCTCGAGTGCCGCCGCATCCATCGTCCCCCAGGAGCGGCGGTAGTCGCCGGCGTTGAGCGTGATCGCGCCTGGTGGCCATCCCGAGTTGGTCATGAGCGCCGCCACCCCAAGGCGCAGAGCGCCAGATGGTGTGGGCAGCGTGAAACGATCGCCGATCCGCAGATCGTGTTCACCGGCAAAGCTTTCGGAGACAGCCGCCCAACCACCTCTGCGGATAAGTTCGTTTGCCCGAGTGAAGCTTCCATTCACGATCTGGCTGCTTTCCAGCATCGCTGGATCGCTGGATGGTCTGGCGCGCACCCATAGCCGGCGACCGCCGACGTCCAGCAGTCCGCCCTGGTAGACGCGCACAGCGGCGACGCCCGGAGCGCGTGCCACTGCCGCCACCTGAGGGGAGGTCCCGAAGCTCGTGGTGTTGAACACGCTCTCGTTAGTCGTCACCCAGATGTCGGCCGTCGCCTCGTACTGACCAATCGCCGTTTCGATGCCCCGCGTCAGATCCCGCCGCGCGCCCCCGATCGCGAGGCTTCCGTAGACGGCGAGGGCCGCGATCCCGGCGAGTGCGATCGAGCGGGTCGCGGTTGCCTCCAGCTCGATCACGGCGTGGGAGAGCATTCCCCGGGAGCGTTCGCTGAGCGGCGTGAGCGCCGCGAGGGCCGCAGTGTAGGCGAGGGGGACGAGGCAGACCACGGCGAGCGCGAGCAGGACGCCGCCCACGATCGTCAGGCTCGGCACGGCCAGTGCGAGGACGGTGGTGAGGAGGACGAGCGCGGCTCCTGTGAGCGCGAGCGCGACCGTCACCTGTCGTGGGATGCCCTGCCCCGCCTCGCCCTGCTCGTGCATGACCGCGTCGAGCGCTCGGCCGGGGCGCAGGTCGAGGAGCGGACGCAGCGAGGCGAGCAGCGCCGCGAGCACGCCGCACCCGACTGCTATCAGGATCGTGCTCGCGCTGACGATCCGCTGGGCGCCGATCGGGAACGCGACCGTCAGGTAGCTGGGGACCTGGCCGAACAGGGTGTGGGAGAGCACGTAGCCGAGTGCGATCCCGGCAGCGGAGCCGATCAGGCCGAGCGCGAGCGCCTGCACGGCGAGGATCAGGGCGATCTGCGCGGGGTCGTAGCCGAACGTGCGCAGCTCCGCGATGAAGCGGCGCCGTTCGGGGACGGTCAGCAGGATTGCGTTGAGCGCGAGTAGGAACCCGACCATGCCGGCGATCGCGGCGAACAGGGTTGTGGACTGCTCGTTGGGCTTCGCCGCGGTGTCCAGCACGCGCAGTTCCTCGTCGGCCGGGGTGACGTTCACGCGACCGGCCGCGAGCCCGCGGAGCTCGCGGGCCACGCTCCGATCGGCGCCCACCTGTGGCTTGACGAGCACGTTGGTCACGAGCCCGTGTTTGCCGGTGAGTCGCTGGGCGACCGGCAGCAGCGCGATCACGACGGGGCTTTCCGCCACCGCCCCGATCGTCTGGGTACCCAGTGCCGCGCGGACCCGCACCGTGTGGGGCGTCCCGGCGACGCGCAGCGTCACGCTCTCTCCCGGCTGCGCGCCGACGGTATCCGCAACGCTGGAGGGGAAGCCGAGCCCTCCCGAGAGCAGCAGCTCGCCCGCCCCGAGGTTGCGGGTCGCCTTCGCGCCCAGCGAGAGGAGGTTGGGGGCCACGCCGAGGAGCTGGACCTGCTCGCTGCCCGTCGGTCCGAGCACCGTCGCGCTCTCCCGCAGCACCGGCGAGGCGACTTCGACCCCGGGCAGTCGCCCGGCGCGCTCGGCGAGCTGCTCGCTGAAGCCCCCTTCCGAGCGCGCCGCGAGCTGCAGCCGCGCAGAGCCGACGAGCTGGTCGACCAGCCGGCCGGCGGAGCCCGTGATGCTCGTGTTCGCGACGAGCACCCCGAACACGAGCGCGACGCCCACGGCGATGCCCGCGGCGGCGAGCAGCTCCTGCGCGGGGCGCTGGCGCACTCGCCACACGTACAGGGTCAGCGGCAGGCCCGCGCTGAGTCCGAAGATCTTCGGCGCGTGGATCGCCGGCCGGCGGATCTTCATGCCAGGGCGCTTTCGATGTCTGCGTCGAACCCGTCCGTGAGGTTCCCGTCGCGCAGCGTGTACACCCGGTCGACGAACCCCTGTGCCCGGGGGTCGTGGGTGACGAGCACGCCGGGGATGCCCTGCTCGTGGCAGATGTCGCGCAGCAGCGCGAGGATCTCCCGTGTGCGTGTCGAGTCGAGGTTGCCCGTCGGCTCGTCGGCGAGCAGCAGCCGCGGCTCGCCCGCCAGCGCGCGGGCGATCGCGACGCGCTGGCGCTCCCCCATCGACAGTCTGCGCGGCCTTCTGGTCGATCCGCTCGCCGAGACCGACACGCTCGAGCCAGGGCCGCACCATCCGCTTCGCCTCACCGAGTGTGTACCCGTCGCAAAGCAGCTTCAGCGCGGCGTTGTTCAAAGCGGAGGAGCCGGCCAGCAGGTGAAAGGCCTGGAACACGAAGCCGACCTCGCGGCGGCGGTAGCGCGCGCTCTCCTTGGCCGAGAGACCCGAGACCCTCCTGCCGTCGAACAGCACCTCGCCGCCGTCCGGGGCCAGCAGCGCAGCCGCGATCAACAGCAGCGTCGTCTTGCCCGACCCGCTCGGCCCGTACAGCGCGACCAGTTCGCCCGGGGCCACGCTCAGCGACACCCCGTCCACGGCCCGCACGACCTCGCCGCCCGCCGAGTAGTGCTTGACGAGGTCGCGCAGCTCGAGCGTCACAACTCCGAGTCGCCCGCCTTCGTCTGACCACCGCCCTCGCCGGCGGCGCCCCCGATCTCCGATCGGTCGGGAAACGGGACGACGACCCCGGGCTCGTCCATCGAGCGCACGGCGCCGCGAGAGACCGACATGATCCGTCGCGCGCCGTGGATCGCGGCGAGGTCCTCGGAGGCGACCACCACGGCGAGACCACGGCTGCGGCCGAGCGAGCGCAGCAGCTCATACAGCGCCTCGCTCTCCGAGGGGCTGGGCAGCACCGCGGGCTCGTCCACGATCAGCAGCCGCGGTTCGCGCACGAGCGCCATCGCAAGACCGACCCGGATTCGCTCCGCGAGCGCAAGCCGGTCGGCGCGCACGTCGGCCTGCTCCACGGCGCCCACCCGGGCCAGGGCCCGCCGCGCACGGAGCCTCGCCGCGCGCAGCGGCGTGCCGTCGCTCATACAGGCCGTCGCGACCCAGTCGACCGCGGCGCCGTTGACCTGCGAGCGCCACTCCGAGGAGACGAGCGCGACCCCGCCGCTGCGCAGCAGCCACGAGCGCTCCCTGCTCGACATAGCGGTGACGACGCGGCCGTCGAAGCAGACCGTACCCTCATCCGGCGGCTCGATGCCGGCCGCGATCTTCAGCAGGGTGGACTTGCCCGCGCGCCGCGGACCCCACACGCCGACGTGGTCGCCCGGGTCGATCTCCAGCGAGACGCGGTCGAGGACGACGAGCACCCGGCGCCCGTCGAGGTAGCGCTTGGTCACCTGGGTGAGCGAGAGCAGTGGCGCCATGGCCCGAAGCGCGTCACGACCCGATCAGGTCGAGGATCCCCCCGCGCACGTTATCGAGCCACACCAGGCTGGCCTTGCTGCCGAGCAGCTGTTCTTCGCGCGCCATGTACATCAGCTTTCCGACCAGCGACCGCTGGGGCGGCAGATCGACCTCGATCTTCCGCTGCATCGCGAAGCACCGTCGCTCGCACTCGTCCACCGCGACCAGCAGCCGCGGTAGGTCCTCACGGCGCGCGACCACGAGTTTCGCCTGCAGCTCGACCAGGATGAGCCTCGACCCGATGCTCCCCATCCACTCCGCTACCACCGGCTCCGCGGCAGGGGTCGGGTCGTACATGATCCGTTCCGAGCTCGACCCCTCAGAGCGATCGGAGTACGCGAGGTCGCTCCTCACGAGCGACTCCAGCATCCGGTAGAGGCTCTTGCGGTTGATGTCCCAGCTGGGACCCAGCCGCCGCTCCAGCTTGTTCGCGAGTTCATACACATACCCCCGCTCCTGCACCAGCAGGCACAGCAACGCGCCCTTCAACGGCGAGGATCTCCTCAGTACACGGCTTGCTTCGGCACTCATGCGATCCCCATACCTCGATCGACCATGACCGCGAACACTAGCGAAAACTCCCCCAACGCATCCACGAAGGGCGAATGATCCGATCGGCTCGCATTTCCGTCTAACCGTAGGCTCCGATTCGTCGAATCCGCGGCAAGCCGGCCCGGGAGGAGGGGCGGCGGCTGCAGGTCGGGCGCTACACGGTAGGTGCTGGATCGTGTATCATGGTGTCGGTGCACGCGCCCACCCGGTTGAACGTGACGTTGGACCCGGAGTACGCCGCCAAGCTGTCCAGGCTGGCCGAGCGCACACACGTCCAGGAGGGCACCCTGGCTCGATCGCTGCTGTCAAGCGCGCTCGACGAGGCCGACCCCGACCCTCGTACGATCACCGCGCTGCTCGACGGCATCCCGGGTGCGTACGAGGACGCCGTGCTGGGCTTGAAACAGGCCGAAGCAGGTGAAACGATCACCCTTGACGAGCTCTGAGCAGCAAGGCTTGCGCACATGGCGCGCGTCGAGCTGAGACGCAGCGCGGTCGAGAGCCTCGATCGCATGATCGTGACCCACAGCCTGCCCGCCGATACGCGTGCACGCGTCCAACGCTCATTGCGCGTGGTGGAGCGCTTTCCGTCGATCGGGCGTCGACTGGAAGGACAGTGGAAGGATTTCCGCTTCATCGTTGGCCCCTGGCGGTGGCTCCTGATCGTCTACGTTTATGACGAGCGTCGGGATGTCGTGTTCGTGGTGAGAATCCAGGACGCCCGCTCATCCACCGCTGTGACCCAGCTGAAAGACAGACATACTGACTGACACCGGTGCTGTAGTAGGCGGTGCCGCCGGCAGGCCACGCCGAGTCGCCCAGGCTCCAGCGCCCGGCGGCGCGCAGTGACCGGGGCGAGCTCGATCGAGCGTTGCGGCGACGCTCAGGTAGCCGGGTGCGCTCTCAGTTCCGCGTCCAGGTCGTGCCCGAGGCGGCGCATCTCCCAGGCGGCGGCGATGAAGACCGCGCCGCGCAGGAGCAGCACGATGCCGACGATCACCGCGAGCGTGGCGATGCCGAGGCTGGGCCAGGAGAGGATCACGATTCCGGCGATCATGTCGAGGATCGCGATGCCCATGTTCGCCGCGCGCCCGTCCATCTCGCCGATCGCCTCCACGAAGCGCACGACGCCGGCGACGATGAACCACACGCCGAGGATCAGCACGAACACGACGAGCGTGCCGAACGGTTTCTTGATCAGTACGAGACCCGCGATCGCGCTGAGCACGCCGATCATCGCGAGCAGGCCGCGGCCCTCGCTGCGGCCGAAGATCGACCCGAGGATCGCGAGCACGCCGTCGACGAGCAGGAAGATCCCGGCGATCACCGTGAACGTGCTCAGGCTTTCGTGCGGCGAAACGACAAAGAACGCGCCGACGCAGAACACGGCCGCGCCGAACAGCATCACCAGCCACCACAGGCCTGCGAACTCCCGCAGTTCGCCAGAAGACGTGGACATGGCTCCGAACCTCCTCCGTTGGGAATGGGTGCGAGCGCGCGACGCCCGCACGGTCGTATCTATTCTTACAAGCACTGTGGGCCTCTGGGCGGTAACCGGCATCCGTGATAACTACGGACGCCGGTTTCGTCGTCTCGCCCCGACGCCGCGGGCGGCGCTCTACTGTCCCGCCCCCAGGTCGTCGATCTCTGTCTCCTCGCCCGCGGGTCGTGGACGGCGCTCCGTCATCTCGCCCCCAACGTTCCGCCGGCGTTGCCACACTGTCCCCTCCGCATGATCGACAGCCACACACACCTGGACCTCTGCGAGCCCCCCGACACCGAGCTCGTCGCCGCGGCTGAGCGCGCGGGGGTGACGCGCATCCTCACGGTGGGCACCGGCGGGGCGTCCTGCCGGGCGGCGCTCGCGGCTGCGGAGGCGTTCCCGCAGGTCTACGCCGCGGTCGGTCGGCACCCCAACTACGCGAGCGGCTTCGACGACGCTGACCTCGCCGAGCTGCGCGCGCTCGCCGCGCACCCGCGCTGCCTGGCGGTCGGGGAGACCGGGCTTGACTACTACCGCGACTACGCCCCTCGCGCCGACCAGGAGCGCGCGTTCTCCGCGCAGATCGCCCTCGCGCGCGAGGTGGGCAAGCCGCTGGTGATCCACACGCGCGCCGCCGAGCGGGACACGCTCGACCGGCTCGCCGCGGAGGCGCAGGGGGTGAGCGTGGTGATGCACTGCTTCTCGATGCCCGCGCACCTGGACGAGTGCCTGGAGCGCGGCTACGCGATCTCGTTTGCGGGCAACGTGACGTACAAAAGCGCCGCCGACCTCGCCGACGCCGCCCGGCGGGTGCCCGACGAGCGCCTGCTGGTGGAGACCGACGCCCCCTACCTCACCCCCCAGCCGGTGCGCAAGCACCCCAACCAGCCCGCCTTCGTGGCCCACACCGCCGCCTTCCTCGCGGAGCTGCGCGGGGTCACAGTGGACGAGCTGGGCGCTGCCGTGCAGGGGACGGCCGCGCGCGTGTTCGGGTGGTGAGCGCTGGCCGAAACGGGGACGCGAGCCGAAGGCGAGTGTCTCCCGGCTTCGGTCGGCGCAGCCGGGAGCTGGGTCAGAACTTCCTGCGCGACCCCAACATCCTCGGGGTGATCGGACGGGCGAGCGAGCTCTCGGCGCAGGACGTGGTGCTGGAGATCGGCGGGGGCGAGGGAGTCCTCTCTGCCTACCTGGCGCCGAGGGTTCGGTGGGTGCACGTGGTGGAGGTGGACGAGCGGCTGTGCGCGGTGTTGGAGGAGCGCCTCGCCGAGGTTGAGAACGTGACGGTGTGGCGGGGCGACGCGATGCGGGTGGACCTGGCGGGGATGGAGCCGCCGCCGAGCAAGGTCGTGGCCAACCTGCCGTACGGGATCGCCGCGGGGGTGGTGTTGCGCACGATCGAGGAGCTGCCGGACGTGCAGCTGTGGGTGGTGATGGTGCAGCGCGAGGTGGGGGAGCGGCTGGCGGCGGGGCCGGGCAGCGGGGCCTACGGGGTGAGCTCGGTGCTGGCACAGCTGGCGGGAGAGGTGAAGGTTGTGCGGACGGTGCCCAGAACTGTGTTCCAACCTGTGCCCAACGTGGATTCGGTGCTGGTCAGGATCGTGCGCAGCGGTGGCGCGGCGACGCCTGAGGTGCGCCGGCTGGTGGGGGCGGCATTCGCGCATCGGCGCAAGACACTGGCAGGCTCGCTGACACTGGCCGGGGTGCTGGCCGAAACGGGGACCGATTGGGGAGACACTCGCTCCGCTCGCATCCCCAAATCGGCCAGCGCCGCAGGCGCGTGTCTCCCGGGTTCGGTCGAAACGGGGACCGATCAGGGAGACACTCGCTCCGCTTCGGCCAGACGCGAGCAGGTCCGTGCGGCGCTCGTCGAGCTGGGGCACCCCGCGGATGTGCGCGCCGAGCGCTTGGCCCCGCAGGAGTTCGTGGCGCTGGCGGAGGCGTTGGGTCTGTGAACACGCTGCCCCTGCGCGCGCTCGCCCCCGCGAAGATCAACCTCGGCCTGTTCCTCGGCCCCGTGCGCGAGGACGGCCGCCACGAGCTGGCCACCGTGATGCAGTCGATCTCGCTGGCAGACGAGCTCACGCTGCAGGTCGCCCCCGCCCCCGACGCGAGCAGCGACGTCGTGGTGTGCCCCGGTGTGGAGGGCCCGCCGGAGGAGAACCTCGCCGCGGCCGCGCTGGCGGCGTTCCGTGCGGCCACCGCCTGGGACGCGCCGCCGCTGGAGCTGAGCATCCACAAGCGCGTGCCCGTCGCCGCCGGCCTGGGAGGTGGCTCCGGCGACGCCGCCGCCGCGCTGCGCCTCGCCGCCGCCGCTTCTGGGCTGGGCGACCACGACCTGCTCGAAGAGCTCGCCCGGACGCTCGGCGCCGACGTGCCCGCCCAGGTGCGGCCCGGGCGGTGGCTCGCCCGCGGAGCCGGGGAGCTGTTGCAGGCGCTGCCCGATCCCGAGGTCCCCCTGGGGGTGCTCGTGCTGCCCATCGCGCGCCCCCTCTCCACCGCGGCTGTGTTTGCGCAGGCCGATCGCCAGGGCCTCACACGTGGGCGCTCGGAAGTGGAAGACTGTCACAGCGCGCTTGCGCAGGCGCTCGCCGGGGGCGCCCCCCTGCCCCCGGCAGCGCTTCTTTACAACGACCTTCAGGACGCCGCGCGCACGCTCTGCCCGGAGATCGACGCCGCCTTGGCGGAGGCCCGGGCGGCGGACGCCGGTGCGGCCCTTGTGAGCGGATCCGGCCCTACCGTGCTCGGGCTCTTCGCAGGGTCCCGCGGCCCCGCCCGCGCACGCGCGGCCACCCGCGCCCTGGCCGAGCGCGTGCCCGCGCCGCTCGCCGCGGAGCCCGTCACGGCGCAGTTCGCCCGCGCGAGCGCCCCACGGTAGGTCTCGCCCAAGGGCCTGTCTCGGTAGGCCCTAAGCGGTCGGCCTCGCCGTAGGTAACAATTAGACGCGCACCGTGAGCAACAAAGATGTCACCTACCTCGTGGCCGTCTGCGCGGCCGTGTTCAGCCTCGCGCTGTACGTCGGTCTGATCCTCGCGCCCGCGTGGTCCGCCTACTCGCGCCTCTGGGAGCGCGTGGCCGCGGGTGTCCTCTCGCTGTACGTGCTCGCGGTGCTCGTCGGCATCGGGGTCGTCGTGGGCCTCGCCGTCGTCTACTTCTGGGTCTGACCCCCGTGGCCGAGCTCACCGCCCTCGACGCAGTCACCGAGGCGGTCGAGTCCGGCGCGGGCCTGCCCGAGGTGGTGCGCGCCGCGGCGCGCGCGCTCGACGCGAGCCTCGCCGTGACCGACGCCCGCGGGGGGACGCTCGCGGTTGCGGCCCGCTCGCCCGCGGAGGAGCGCTCGCTGCTCGCCGGGGGGGACGGGGTCACCAGCATCCCGCTGCGGGTCGCCGACGCCGTGGTGGGGTCCCTGCACATGCGCGCCCGCACGGAGCCCGGCGCCTCGATGCAGCGGCTGCTGGTGACGATGATCGCCTCCGAGGTGCAGCGCGTGCGCGCCCCCGACCTCGCCTCCGAGAGCGCCGCCGCCGACTTCCTGCACGCGGTCTCCCGACGCGAGCTGCACGGCCGCGAGGAGCTCGTGGCTCGCGCGCGCGAGCTCTCCGTCGAGCTCCAGGAGGGAGCCTCCTGGATCGTCGCCCGCGCCCACCCCCAGGCGCCCACCGAGGAGGGCTGGCGTGCGCGGGTGCGCGCGGTGGCCGAGCGCGGCGCGCGCGCCGCGGTGAGCCGCTCGATCGCCGCCCTCTCCGAGCGCGAGGGGTCTCCGTCTGCGGAAGTGCTGCTGCTCGTGCCCGGGGGCGAGGAGCCGCT
Source organism: uncultured Solirubrobacterales bacterium (assembly GCA_963842005.1). Taxonomy (GTDB): domain Bacteria; phylum Actinomycetota; class Thermoleophilia; order Solirubrobacterales; family Solirubrobacteraceae; genus Palsa-744. The sequence continues at coordinate 136,715 of CAWJEV010000004.1, forward strand.
CGCGGCGCGCGCCGCCGACTCGGTCCTGCGCGAGCTGCAGGCGGGCCTCCCCGGGTGCACCTTCGCCGTGGGGCGCAGCCGCATCGCCGAGGACCCTGTCGACCTGCCGCGCGCCGCCGCCGAGGCGCTGCTCGCCGCGAACGTCGCGGAGGGCGGGAGCACCGCCGCCGCGGGCGGGACCGCCGCACCCGCAGGTGGCGGCCAGGAGGGCGCGCTCGCCTTCGAGCAGACCGGGGCCTACCGGCTGCTGCTCTCCACGATGAGCGAGAACCCACGCGAGCTGCAGCGCTTCTACGCGGAGACGGTGGAGCCGCTGGTGGCCTACGACGAGCAGTACGAGACCGACCTCGTGCGCACCCTGGAGACCTTCCTCGACGCCGACGGCAACGTCGCGGGCACCGCCCAGCGCCTCTTCACCCACCGCCACACCATCTACTACCGCCTCGAGCGCGTGCGCGAGCTCTCGGGGCTCGACGTCTCCTCCAGCGACGGCCGCGAGAAGCTCTCCCTTGGGCTGAAGGCGATGCGCGTGCTCGGCATCGCCCACGCGGGCGGCCCCGCCTCGGAGGCCGGCGCCGGTGGAGGACGCGTTCCGCGGGGGTCGGGCAGGCGGGGGTGAGGCCCTGACGCTTGTGGGGTACGCGGCCGATGCAGTGGCTACGATGAAAGGGATGCGCCACTCACCGGTGAAAGGCTGCTCACAACCTTCGTCGCCGGTGCGCCGGCGCGCGTGAGCCAACTCTCAACCCCTCTGGGGGGTCGTCCAATGGCAGGACATCAGGTTTTGGTCCTGAGAATCGGGGTTCGAGTCCCTGCCCCCCAATGTCTACTGTGTGCGCCATGACCGCACCGACAGTGGTGATCCTGGCGGCGGGCCAGGGAACGCGTATGCGCTCGGACGTGCCGAAGGTTCTGCACGAGCTGTGCGGCCGCCCGATGGGGCTGTGGCCGGTGGTGGCCGCCCTGGAGGCGGGGGCGGGCCGGGTCGTGGTGGTGGACTCGCCCGCGCGGCCCCTCGCGGAGGTGCTGCCGGAGGGGGTCGAGCTGGTGGTGCAGCCGGTCTCCAACGGCACCGGCGGGGCGGTCCTCGCGGCGGTGGGCGCGATCGACCCCGGGGCGCCGGTGGTCGTGCTGAGCGGTGACGTGCCGCTCGTGTCCGCGGCTGCCGTCGCGGAGCTGGTCGAGGCCCACGTGCGCGGGGGGGCGGCGGCGACGATGGCCACGACGGTGCTCGCCGACCCCGCCGGCTACGGGCGCGTGGTGCGCGACGAGCGGGGCGCGGTGGCGCGGGTGGTGGAGACCAAGCAGGCGGGCGACGCCACCGCCGAGGAGCTCGCCATCCGCGAGGTCAACACCGGCATCTACGCCTTCGACGGCGGCGCGCTGCTGGGGGTGCTCCCGCGTCTGAGTGCGGACAACGCCCAGGGAGAGCTCTACCTGCCGCAGGCGCTCGACCTGCTGCGCGCCGACGGGGCGGTGGTCGCCGCGCACGCGGTCGACGACCCGGCACTCGTGCTCGGGGTCAACGACCGCGTGGCGCTCGCGCAGGTGCAGGCGCTGGCGCAGCGCGCGATCCTCGAACGGCACGCGCGCGCGGGAGTGACGGTCGTGGACCCCGCCGCCACCTGGGTCGACGTGGACGTGCGGGTCGGGCAGGACGCCCGCCTGGAGCCCGGCACCTCGCTGCGGGGTTCAACCGTTGTGGGCGCGGGCGCCGTGGTGGGCCCCCACACCACCGCCCTGGACTCGCGGATCGGCGAGCGGGCCGTCGTGCGGGTCTCCTGGCTTGACCGGGCCGTGGTCGGCGCCGGCGCGAGTGTGGGCCCGTTCGCCTACCTGCGCCCGGGGACGGTGCTGGGCGAGGGCTCGAAGGTGGGGACGTTCGTCGAGGTCAAGAACTCCGACGTCGGCGCGGGCGCGAAGATCCCGCACCTCTCCTACATCGGGGACGCCGACGTCGGCGAGCGCTCCAACCTGGGGGCGGGCACGCTCACCGCCAACTACGACGGCCACTCAAAGCACCGCACCACGATCGGCCGGCGCGTACGCGGAGGGGTGGACACCGCGTTCGTTGCCCCGGTGACGGTCGGTGACGACGCTTACACCGCGGCGGGCTCGGTGATCGTCGAGGACGTCCCCCCCGGTGCGTTGGGCATCGCTCGTGCACGTCAGACCAACATCGAGGGGTATGCGGAGCGTCGTAGCGATGAGCAGACGCACGACGCGCCGACGCGGGGCACGACGCCCCGCGCGCACGCGCCCGTTGCTCCACTGACACACGCGGACGATCCCCAAAAATCCTCCTGACGGTGCCGCGCCTCAGACCTTTACACTTCGAGAGACGATGAGCACGATGGACACGCGTGCGCAGGTCGCGGCCACGAGCCTGCCGATCGACTACAACAAGCGGCTGATGCTGTTCGCCGGGCGGGCGAACCCGCAGCTGGCGGTGGACATCGCGGGCAAGCTGGCGATGGACCTCGGCCCGGTGACACTGCGGACGTTCTCCAACGGCGAGGTCTACTGCCGCTACGAGGAGTCGATCCGGGGGGCGGACGTGTTCATCGTGCAGTCCACCTGCGGCAACCCCGACACGGGCGTCACCGCGAACGACTCGCTGATGGAGCTGCTGTTCATGATCGACGCCGCCGTGGGCGCCTCCGCGCACCGGGTGATCGCGGTCACCCCCTGGTTCGGGTACTCCCGCCAGGACAAGAAGTCCGCGCCGCGCGAGCCGATCTCCGCGCGCCTGGTGGCGCGCATGCTGGAGGCCGCGGGGGCCGACCGCGTGCTGACGATGGACCTGCACGCCGGGCAGATCCAGGGCTTCTTCCAGAAGCCGGTGGACCACATGACCGCGCTGTTCATGCTCACCCAGTACTTCGCCGACCTCGGCCTCTCCGACCTCGTGGTGGTAGCCCCCGACGCCGGCCGGGTGAAGCTCAACAAGAAATTCGCCTCCAAGATCGGCGCCGAGCTCGCGATCCTCGACAAGGAGCGCCCCGCCCAGCAGGTCGCGGAGATCGCCTACGTGATCGGCGACGTCAAGGGCAAGACCGCGGTGATCGTGGACGACATGATCGACACCGCCGGCACGCTCGCGGCGGCCACCCAGACCGTCTACGAAGCGGGGGCGAAGGCCGTCTACGCGGCGGCCACCCACGCGATCTTCTCCGGCCCCGCGTTCGAGAACCTCCTCGCCTGCGGCCTGCAGGAGATCGTCGTGACGGACACCATCCCGCTGCCCGCGGTGCGTCCCGACAACATCCGCGTGCTGCCCTGCGCGGAGCTGCTCACCGACTCGATCCGACGCATCTTCACCGACGACTCGGTGTCCGAAGTGTTTGACGGGGAGAACCAGCTTTTCTGAGCCCGCCACGCGTCGTGCTCATCGCGGTCGGTGTGGTGCTGTTCCTCGCGATCAGCGGGGTCTTGGCGCGCTTCTTCTCCGCGGAAAACGTGGAACTCGACCACGAGGTCACGCTGATGCAGGCGGAGGCGGGGGGCGACTGGCGGGCCATGCTCCACCAGCTCGCCGGTTGCAGCGCGAGTGCTTCGTGCACGGCGACGGTACGCGCTGACGCGGCGACCCTGCGCCGGCCGGGGTCGGTCGAGATCCTCTCGACGCAGTCCACCACCAACCATTCGCTCACGAGCTCGGTCGGCGAAACGCGCGTGGCGTGGAAGGTGCCCGGACGCTACCCCGTGGTGCAGTGCGTGCGCGTGCGGCGCTCGGGCAACTTCCTCACGGGCATCTCCGTCTCGCTGCTGCGGGTCGGTCCGCGGATCGGGAGCACCGCGGATTGCTAAAGTCCTCGGCTCGTCATGCCTGACCAGACCGCCACCCAGCTTGACGTGCGCCTCCGCGAGCCCGACGGCTCGCGCGCGGCGCGGCGCCTGCGCGGCGCGGGCCGCGTGCCGGGGATCCTCTACGGCGGCGGTGCCGAGCCGCTGAGCTTCGACGTCGACGCCCGCGAGCTGCGCCTCGCGCTGTCGGGAGCGGGAGCAGTGCTGGACCTGAGCGTCGACGGGGCCCCGGCCACCCCGGTCGTGCTCAAGGAGGCCCAGCGCCACCCGGTGCGCGGGGACACCGTGCACGTGGACCTGCTGCGGGTGCGCCTGGATCGCCCGATCCACGCCGTGGTCGCGCTCGAGCTGACCGGTGCGGACGAGTCCCCGGGGGTCCGGGAAGGGGGGGTGCTCGAGCAGATCACGCGCGAGCTCGGCGTCGAAGCGCTGCCCACGGCGATCCCGGAGGCCATCGTGCACGACGTCTCGGAGATGCAGATCGGCGAGACTCTCACGCTCGACGCGGTCGCGGTTCCGCCGGGGGTGACACTGCTGGACGACCCCCAGGAGACGGTGCTCGCGACGCTCACCCCGCCGCGTCTGCAGACCGAGGCGGAGACCGAGATCGAGGCGGAGACCGAGGTCGTCGGCGAGGCGGAGAAGGCCGAGGGCGCCGAGGGCGGCGCCTCCGCCGAGGAGTAACCACTCTGCGGCGCTCGTTGCCGCGGCCATTCGGCGGCAGGCGCGCGCAGGGTGGCTCCGGCGGCGGGGCGGCCGACTGGCTGATCGTGGGGCTGGGCAACCCCGGCCGGGAGTACGCGCGCACGCGCCACAACGTGGGGTTCGCGGTCGCCGACGAGCTCGCCGAGCGGTGGGGCCTGCCGCGACCCAAGGCGCGCTTCAAGGGCCTGCTCGCGGAGGGTCCGACCGGCCCGACCCGCACGCGCGTGGCGGTGCTGTGGCCGCAGACGTTCATGAACGAGGCCGGCCGCTCCGCCGGGCCCGCGCGCGGCACCTACAAGCTCCCCTTGGAGCGGGTCGTGACGGTGCACGACGAGATCGACCTCCCTTTCGGCGAGGTGCGCACGCGCTTGGGCGGCGGTCTGGCCGGCCACAACGGGCTGAAGTCACTGAAGCGGGAGCTGGGCGGCGCGGACTTCTGGCGGGTGCGCGTGGGGGTCGGGCGCCCGGACTCGACCGACCCCGAGATCGTCTCCGCGCACGTGCTGGGCCGCTTCCGCGAGCCCTCCGAGGAGGTGCGCGAGCTGGTTGAGCGCGCGGCCGACGAGGTCGAGCGCCTGGTGGCGGAGCAGTGAGCCTCCGGTTGCTGCTGGGACTGGCGCAGGACGATCCTGGTGGGGCGCGGCTCGCACGTGAGGGAGGCCACGCGTTCGTGTCGGCTTCGCTGCGCCCCTTTCTGATCGCCAGCCTGACCGAGGTCGGCCTCCCCGGTTCGGCCGAGCCGGGCGTCGCGGGGTCGGGCGGTCCGCGGCCGACGTTGGTGGTGGTCGGCGACGACCGTGCGGCGCGCGAGCTGGCGTCGGACCTGCGCGCGTGGCTGCACCCCCGCCGGGTCCGTTACTACCCCTCGCGGGGGGTGACCTACGAGTCCCACCTCACCCCGCCGGCGCACCTGATCGGGTTGCGGGTGGCTGCGCTCGACTCGCTGCTCGCGCCGAGGGGGCCGGCCGTGCGGGGGGACGGCGCCCTGGCGGGACTGTCCCCAGGCGTCGAGCCCGAGCCCCCCGTGGTGGTCGTCTCCGCGGTGGCGCTCTCGGAGAAGGTGCCCGACCCCGCGCTGCGCCCGCGTTCGTTCACGCTGCGCAGGGGGGACCTGCTCGACCTGGAGGAGTGCGCGGGGGAGCTGGTGGCGGCCGGGTACGAGCGGGTGGGCCAGGTGGAGGAGCGCGGGCAGTTCGCGGTGCGCGGGGGCCTGCTCGACGTCTTCCCGGCGACCGAGGAGCGGGCGGTGCGGGTGGACCTGTTCGACGTGGAGATCGAGTCGCTGCGCTGGTTCTCCACGTTCACGCAGCGCTCGCTGGGGGACGTGCAGGAGGTCGAGGTCGCGCCTGCCGCCGAGCTGGCCGCCGAGCACCGCGAGCTCGCGGAGATCGCTGCGCTGGAGGACGCCGGCGAGCGCCCGGACATCGCCGAGCTCCTCCCGGTGGAGCGCTTCGGGGCGCTGCTGGACCTGTTGGGCGCGGACACCGAGCTGCTGGTGGCCGCGGAGGAGGAGCTGACACCGGCGCTGGAGGACCACTGGAGCGACGTGTGCGCGGCGTTCCACGACGCCGACGCGCACCACCTGTACGTGAGCCCCGAGGAGATCCGCGCGGCGTTGCAGGCGCGCGTGCGCATCTGGCTCTCCTCACTGTCGGGCGACCAGGAGCTGCAGCTGCGCGCGCAGTCCGCGGACGTCGCCGCGCGCTCGCTGGCGGAGGCGGAGCCGCAGCTCGAGAAGCTGGTGCGCTCTGGCTACCGCACCGTGGTCGCCTTCCCCCGCCGCGGGGAGGGGGAGCGGGCGGCGTACAACCTGGCGCGCCTGCGCGCCACCTGGTTGGGGGAGGCCGGCACGCCGGGGGCGCACGACGGCGCGGGCGGACCCGGCTCTGCGCCGAGCTCTGAGGGCGCCGCCCCGCCGGGGTCTGCCTCGGCCTTGGCGGGGGTGGACATCGGCGCGGCTCCGCTGGAGCCCTCCCTGCGCTTCGTGGCGGCTTCGCTGCGGGAGGGCTTCGTCGCGCCCTCGCTGAAGCTCGCGGTCTTCCCCGAGCACCGCCTGCTGCGCCGCCGCCGCGCTGAGCGTGCCGGTGGCCCTGGGCTCGACGGCGGGCCGCGCCGCGGGGCGCTGCGCTCCTTCACGGAGCTGCGCACCGGGGACATCGTCGTCCACGAGGACCACGGGGTGGCGCGCTTCGCGGGCTTCGAGACGCGCACCGTGGCGGGCGTCACGCGCGACTACCTCTACCTCGAGTACCAGGGCGACGACCGCGTGTTCGTGCCCACCGACCAGTTCGCGAAGATCTCCCGCTACGTGGGGGCCGGCGGCGAGCACCCGCCGCTCTCGAAGCTCGGGGGCTCGCGGTGGGACGCGATGAAGTCGCGCGCACGCCGCGCCGCGCAGGAGCTCGCGGGCGAGCTCCTGAGCCTCTACGCCGAGCGCCGGCGGCGCTCCGGGCACGCGTTCGAGCCGGACTCCGAGTGGGAGCGGGAGATCGAGGAGCGCTTCCCCTACACCGAGACTCCCGACCAGCGCGAGGCGATCGACGCGGTCAGGGCCGACATGGAGGCGCCGCGGCCGATGGACCGCCTGATCTGCGGCGACGTCGGCTACGGCAAGACCGAGGTCGCGCTGCGCGCCGCGTTCAAGGCGGCCGTCCAGGGCAAGCAGGTGCTGATGCTCGCGCCCACCACGATCCTCGCCCAGCAGCACTTCGGGACCTTCTCCGAGCGCCTCGCCGACTACCCGGTGACGATCGACCACGTCTCGCGCTTCCGCTCCCCCGCCGAGCAGCGGGCCGCGATCGCCGGGTTCGCCAAGGGCGGCGTGGACATCCTGATCGGCACCCACCGCGTGCTCTCGCGGGACGTGCGCGCGCGGGACCTCGGCCTGCTGGTGGTCGACGAGGAGCAGCGCTTCGGGGTCAAGCAGAAGGAGCTCTTGCGCCAGCTCAAGCTGCGGGTCGACGTGATCTCGATGTCGGCCACCCCGATCCCGCGCACGCTGCAGATGTCGCTGGCGGGGCTGCGCGACATCTCCGTGATCGAGACCCCCCCGGAGGGCCGCCGGCCGGTGCGCACCTACGTGGGGGAGTACGAGGAGGAGCTCGTCCGGGGCGCGATCCTGCGCGAGCACGACCGCGGTGGGCAGGCGTTCTTCCTGCACAACCGCGTGGAGTCGATCGACGAGACCGCGGAGCGCCTGCGCGCGCTGTGCCCCGGGGTGCGCTTCGCGGTGGCGCACGGCCAGATGGGCGAGGGGGAGCTCGAGAGCGTGATGATGGACTACCTGCGCGGGGGCGCGGAGGTGCTGGTGTGCACCTCGATCATCGAGTCCGGCCTCGACATCCCCCAGGCCAACACTCTGATCGTCGAGCACGCCGACGCGTTCGGCCTCGCCCAGCTCTACCAGATCCGCGGGCGCGTGGGGCGCAGCCGCGAGCGCGCCTACGCCTACCTGCTGTACGACTCCGCGGCGGCGCTCACGCCCGAGGCGGCGCAGCGGCTCTCCGCGCTCTCGGACTACACCGAGCTCGGGTCGGGCTTCAAGATCGCGATGCGCGACCTGGAGATCCGTGGCGCGGGCAACCTGCTCGGCGACGAGCAGTCCGGGCACGTGGCGGCGCTCGGCTTCGAGCTGTACATGCAGATGCTCGACGAGGCCGTCCGCGCGGCCGGTCCCGCCGAGGGCGAGGGCGGCGAGGAGCTGCCCGAGCCGGTGCGCCTCGACGTCAACGTGGACGCCTACGTGCCCGCCGACTACGTGCCCTACGAGCAGGCCAAGATCGAGATCCACCGGCGCGTCGCGGGGGCGCTGGAGGTCGCCGACGTGGAGCGCCTGCGCGAGGAGCTCGAGGACCGCTTCGGCCCCGTGCCCGAGCCGCTCGCCAACCTCCTCTCGCTGCAGCGCGCCCGCCTCAAGCTCGGCCAGGCGGGCGCGCGAGCTGTGAGCTTCCGCGGCGATCGCCTCGCGGTCACGCCGATCGAGTTGGACTCGACTCGCGCGCGGCGCCTGCGCGAGCAGCTGCCCGAGGCGCTGTACGAGTCGGGCCGCTCGCAGGTCTCCGTGCGCGTCCCCCGCGAGGGCCCCGAGCGCTTCCCGGCGGTCGTCCACGCCGCGGACGTGCTGCTCGCGGTGGTCCGCGAGGCCGCCTGAGGGCACACCTAAAGGGCAGCCCAACGGCACTTAGAAACTCCTTAAGCACGCGTTTCTGATTTCCGCTAGAGTGGCCTCGTTGTGTCCAAGTTGACTCGTTGGATCGCGGTGCTGGGCGCCGTTTTCTTTGCCGTTGGGGGGCTTGCCGCGTGCGGCGGCCTCTCGAGCGACGCCGTGGTGCAGGTCAACGGGCAGGCGATCAGCAAGTCGACCTTCGAACACTGGCTGGGGGTTGCGGCGTCCGCGAGCGCGGCTGCGCTGCCGGGTCAGAAAGCGCCCAAGCCGGTGGTGCCCGACCCCCCCTCCTACACCAACTGCACCGCCCACCTCAAAGCAATCGAACCGAAGCCCGCGAAGGGCCAGCAGCCGAGGACCGAAGCGCAGCTCAAGACGCAGTGCGAACAGCAGTACAAGGCGCTCCAACAGCAGGTGCTGGGCTTCCTGATCTCCGCCGACTGGGTGATCGGGCAGGCCGAAGAACAGGGCGTCAAAATCAACGACAAGGAAGTCGAAGCGCAGTTCAACAAGCTCAAGAAACAGCAGTTCCCCAAGGAAGCCGAATTCCAGAAATTCCTGGCGACCACGAACCAGACCATCTCCGACCTGCTGCTGCGGGTCAAGCTCTCCATGCTCAGCACCAAAATTCAGGCAAAGGTGACCAAGGACGCCAAGAAAGCGGTCAACGAAGCGGCGGTCGCCAAGTACTACAACGAACACAAGTCCATCTACGGTGAGCCCGAAAAGCGCGATCTGCGGCTGATCCTCACCAAGACCGAAGCGGCCGCCAAGCAGGCCAAGAGCGAAGTCCAGTCGGGCAAGAGCTTTGCGAGCGTCGCCAAGAGCAGATCGATCGACCCCGTCAGCAAGAACAGCGGCGGCGAAACGCCGGGTGTGGTCAAGGGTCAGGAGCAGAAGGCGCTCAGCGAAGCGGTCTTTGCAGCCCAGAAGGGCGTGTTGACCGGCCCTGTGAAGACGCCCTTCGGCTACTACGTCTTCGAAGTGAAGGCCGTCCACGCGCCCACCCAGCAGAGCCTCGCCCAGGTGAAGGAATCGGTCAAGCAGCAGCTCGCCGCCACCCAGCAGCAGAGCGCGCTCGCCAAGTTCGTCAAAGAATTCAAAGACCGGTGGAAGGCCCGGACCGAATGCCGCTCGGGGTACGTTGTCGCGGACTGCCAGCAGTACAAGGAACCGAAGACCACCGCGGCCGGCGCTGCGGGAGCGGCCGGCGCTGCGGGAGCGGCCGGCGCTGCGGGTGCCGCAGGCGCGGCCGGCGCGGGCGGCGGAGCCGGTTAGCGTCCACCCCGCCCCGCTGTGGGCGGACGTGAGCGGTAGCGGGCGGCAGCGATGAGCCAGATCGACCGAGTCCACGCGCGCCAGATCCTCGACAGCCGGGGCAACCCGACGGTCGAGGTGGACCTCTCGCTGCGCTCCGGCGCCCACGGCCGCGCCGCGGTCCCTTCGGGGGCCTCCACAGGTGAGTTTGAGGCCACCGAGCTGCGCGACGGCGGCGAGCGCTGGGGAGGGAAGGGCGTGGGACGCGCGGTGGCCGGCGTGAACGGCGAGATCGCCGCCGCCGTGCGAGGACTGGACGCCAGCGACCAGGTCGCCCTGGACAGGACGCTCTGCGAGCTCGACGGCACCCCCAACAAGTCGCGGCTGGGCGCCAACGCGATCCTCGGGGTCTCGCTGGCGGCCGCCCACGCGCAGGCGGCCGAGGAGGGCCTCCCACTGTGGCGCCACCTCGGCGGCCCCGACGCGCGGGTGCTGCCGGTGCCTATGCTGAACGTGCTCAACGGCGGCGCACACGCGGACAACAGCGTGGACTTCCAGGAGTTCATGGTGGTGCCCTGCGGGGCAGGCAGCTTCTCGGAGTGCCTACGCATGGGCGTCGAGGTGTTCCACGCGCTGCGGCGGACCCTGCACGAGCGGGGCCTCTCCACCGCCGGGGGGGACGAGGGGGGCTTCGCGCCGAACCTCGCCTCCAACGAGGAGGCGCTGCGGATGGTGCTCACCGCGATCGAGGCCGCCGGGTACGAGCCCGGCGCGGACGTGGCGATCGCCCTGGACCCCGCCACCTCGGAGCTCTACCGCGACGGTGCCTACGTGCTCGAGCACGAGGGCCGCACGCTGAGCGCCGCGGAGCTCGCCGACTACTGGGCGGACCTCGCGGCGCGCTACCCGATCGTCTCGCTGGAGGACGGCATGGCCGAGGAGGACTGGGAGGGCTGGCAGGCCCTCACCGAGCGCGTCGGGGCGCACCTGCAGCTGGTGGGGGACGACGTGTTCGTCACCAACACCGCCCGCCTGCAGCGCGGCATCGACCTGGGGGCGGCCAACTCGATCCTCGTCAAGGTCAACCAGATCGGCACCCTCTCCGAGACGCTCGCCGCGATCGCGCTCGCGCGCGAGGCCGGCTACACCGCGGTCATGTCACACCGCTCCGGCGAGACCGAGGACACGACGATCGCCGACCTCGCGGTCGCCACCGGCTGCGGGCAGATCAAGACCGGCGCCCCCTCCCGGGCGGACCGCACCGCCAAGTACAACCAGCTGCTGCGCATCGAGGAGCAGCTCGGCGCTGACGCCGAGTTCCCCGGGCGCTCGGTCTTTCGTAGCTGAGGGCCGTCGGCAGGAGGTTCTCCGTTCGCCTCGAATGCGGAGGGGTGAGATCGACGAAGGCACACGTGCGCTGGGACCGCGTGGGGGCGATCGCGATGCTGTGCGTGCTGGGGGCGCTGCTGTACCTCTACGCAAGCGCCGGGGTCTCGGTGCTCGCCAACTGGAAAGAGGCCCGCAGCGACAGCGCCCAGGTGGCGGTCCTCGAGCGCCAGCACGCCGGGCTGGAGGCTCAGCGCGCGGCTCTGAGCGCCCCGGGGACCCTCGTCAAGGAGGCGCGCCACCTCGGCATGATGCGCCCGGGCGAGCAGACCTACGTGATCACCGGCCTGCCTCCTAACTGAGCTGAGACGGCCCGGGCCCTCCGTGCAGCTCGCGGCTCGTCGAGGGTGGCGAGGTGGTGACTGCTACCCTCGCGCCCCGTGCCGGGCTTCGAGAACGCGATCTACCAGTGGCAGCAGGGCGAGCGGCGCCTGCGCGCCGCCCCGCCGGAGCGCCGCGCGCGGCTGGAGCGGGTCGTGGATGCGCTCGTCGCGGAGCTGCGTCGCCGCCTCGGCGGCAGGTTCTACTCAGAGGAGCTCACGCAGCTCTACGAGCGGGGCACCTCGTGGTGCCTGCAGGTGGCGACGGACACTGCTCCGGAGGACCCGTGGGCGTGGGACTCGGGCGTCGTGGTCGACGCCGCCTTCGGTCGGTACCTGCGCGAGGCCAGCGACTACGCCGGGGGCCGGCGCGTCGCGGCCGAGCGGTGACGGCGGGGTCTAAGAACTGCGCCTCTAGGGCGCCGCTGAGCAAGCGAGGCAAGGACGCAAGGAGCGAAGTGTGCTTTGCACACGAGCGACTGAGGACGCAGCATCGCGCCGCTCAGCGGCGCCCTAGTCATCTGAGCCCACGCGGCGAATAACTATCTGCTCCTCCTCGACGAGGACCTCGACGGGGCGGTGGCCGGCCCAGTGCTCGGCGTAGACGGGGTTGTCCTGGATGGCGGGGTCGAGCCACAGGCCGTAGCCCTCCTCGCCGTGCTCGAAGGTGCCTTCCAGGGGGGCGCTGCTGCGGGCGGGGGAGCGCCGGCCGCGTCCACCGCGCCGGCTGCGCCGGCGGGGCCGCTGACCCTCCTCCTCGTCCCCACCCTCCCCTCCGGCTCGGTCAGCCGGTTCGGGCTCTCCCTCGTCCTCGTCCTCTCCCCGTGCGGCCCGCTCGGCTCGTTCGCGCTCGGCCTCCTCGGCTCGGGCGCGCTCTGCCGCCTCCGCCTCCGCCCGTTCGCGCTCGGCCTCCTGGGCGGCCGCCTCGAGCTCGGCGGCGATCAGCGCGTCGTCCTCGGCGCGCAGGTCGATCTCCTCGGGGAAGTCCTTCGTCGCGAGGCCCGTCGCGGCGTCCTCGTCGCTGACCAGCTCGTTGTGGCGCTTGAACTGCTCGATCTCCTGCACCGTCACCTCGAGCTGGTGGGCGATCCACGCGTCGGTGCGACCTTGGCGCACCCAGGCGCGGATCTGGTTGAGCTGTGGACGCAGGGACTTTCGTGGCATGGACGGCCCGGGAGACTAGCGCATGGGACCCCTCCCGCACGCGCCCACCGGCTCCCCCGACCGCCGCGGCATCGATTCTGTACACGGGCGCGTCAGAAAGTCAGGCTCGTGTGCGTTGTGTGGGTGGGACCGGTGTGCTGATGACGAGGTCGCCTTCTCCCGGCTCTAAGACTATGCTTGCTGTCGAGGCGAGGTCCGGGGCAATCGCGCCGTTCCCATCGGCGAAACGGAGGGTGCACCGTATGCTGGTCCTGACGCGCAAGACCAACCAGAGCATCATGATCGGCGACGACGTCGAGGTGTCCGTGCTGTCCGTCGTGGGGGAGAAGGTGCGCATCGGCATCCAGGCGCCCCCCGACGTGCCGGTCTTCCGGACCGAGATCTACCTCGAGATCCAGCGCCAGCAGGGGGAGGGCAAGCCCCCCGAGAAGGTCCGCTCCGACGTAGACGACGCGATCCGGGACTTAGGCGAGAAGGGCTAGTCCCAGCAACCCCTCGGGCGCAGTTGGCTCAGCCGAGCAGCAGGTAGAGCGTGCGGAACATGGCGACGGTGACGAGCACCGCGGTTGCGACCAGGGTGAACACGAGCACCGCGAAGCGGACCGTGCCGCGCTTGTTGCGCCGCTGCACGTGACGCTTGCGCGCGCGCTGCTCGGCGGTGCGCCGCAGCGAGTCGCGGCGGTGGCGGTCGAGCCAGATCTCCGCGGCGAAGGCCTCCTCGATCTCCGCGACGCTCCGCCTCATCCTCTGAGCCTGCTGCACAGCCCCAGCCTACCTACCCCACCGGGGCGCCGTCCTCGGCGCGCTCGTAGACCTTGACGAAGCGCAGGTAGTTCTCCGCGATCCGCTGTGCCGCGGCGCGCCGTTCGGTCTTCCCGTCCACGTACGCTTTGAGCGGGTCCCACCAGATCGAGCGCCCGATCGCGAAGCCCACGAAGCCCTCCACGGGGGCGGCCTCTCCGAGCCAGTGGTCGACCTTCGCGTCGTCGGCGCCGCGGCCGAGCACCACGCACACCACCCCGTCGCGCCCGCCGGCCCGGGCCTGGGCGACGAGCGTCTCGCAGTCCGCGCGCTCGTCCACGCCCTCGATCTTCCACACGTCCACCTCGATCCCCGCGTCCTGGGCCTCCGCGATCGTGCGGCGCATCAGCTCGGGGCGCAGCTCGGCGTCGTAGCGCTCGGTGTCACCGCCCACCGTCTCCAGCTGGGCTCCCGTCGCAGGCACGAGCAGCTCGAACAGGAACTTCCGCCCGCGCTCGTGCAGCCAGTCGGAGAGTCGCTTGAGCTTCGCGCGCTGCTCGCCGTTGGCGGCGGCGTCCCCGTCGGGGTTGTAGCGGACGAGCACCTTCGTGAAGTCGGGGTCGTGGCGCTCGATGTGCTCGCCGAAGGCCTCCCCGTACTGGAAGTCGAAGGTCTCCTGGCCCGAGCGCTCCGCGGGCATCGCCAGTCGCAGGCCCCTGGCGCGGGCCTCCTCGGGAACGGTCGAGCCGAACTGCTCGTCCACCAGCACCCCCGTCACCGACGGCTCGGCACCGGCGGCCACCGCCTGCACCATGCCCTCGTACACGAGGTGCTTGGCGTCGGCGATCATCGCGGTCTGCTCGGGGTCGGGGTCGCCCTCGATCCCGAAGAACTTCTTCTGGAAGGACCCGCGGTGGTCGAACGCGAGGATGTAGAGCTTCTTGTCGTATCCGAGTTCTGTCATGGCCCGGACTTTACTCCAGGCGCCTGCGGCGGGGCAGCCGGGCGGCCGTTGCGGCGCCCGCTCACGTCCCCGCCGAGAGAGACTCCTAGAATGGACCGGCGATGTCTTCGGGTGCCGATCTGTTCGTGGTTTGCAAGCGGTGCGGCTCGGAGGTCAGCCCCTACGTCACCGAGTGCCCCTACTGCGGCAACCGGCTGCGCCGGCGCGCACCGAAGCTGCCCCGCGAGCACGGTCCCAAGCGCGCGCTGCACCGGCTGCCGGTCCCCTCGCTGGGCCGGCTGCGCCGGGGCGAGATCGAGGGGGTGCGGGGGGACTCGCTGCCGTACGCCACGGCCGCGCTGGTGGCGGTGAGCTGCGTTGCGTGGGTGCTGACCAACGGCGGTTACGTGAGCCTCGACCGGCTCGTCGTCGTGGGGCCGCTGCAGGGCGACTGGTGGAAGCTCTTCAGCACCCAGTTCGCCTACCTGAGCGACACCTTCGCGGGGGTGTACGCCTTCGTGGTGCTCTTCGCCGTCGCCGTCTTCGGGTGGCTGCTTGAGCGCCGCCACGGCCCCTTCGCGGTGCTCGTCACGTTCTTCGGCGCCGGCGCCACCGGTGCGCTCGCGGCGCTCGCCGCCTACCCGCTGCCGATCGTCAGCGGCGCCAACGCCGGCGCCCTCGGGCTGCTCGCGGCGTGGGCCGTGCCGGACCTCCAGGCCGCCCGCGGCCGGCGCTACTACGACGGCGACCTGCTGGGGACCGCGGTGATCGCCGCGGTGCTGCTCGCGATGCCCTTCGCCCGCCCGGAGGCCAGCTGGCTGGCGGGCGTCACCGGCGGGGCCGTCGGGCTCGTGCTGGGCTACGGTCTCACCGCCACCCGTGCGAGGGCCGGCTAAAGAAAAACCGTGACCGAGAGAGAGGCTGAGTAGACATGGAGATCCGCTTCTTGGGCCACGCGGCCTTCGAGCTGCGGGACGGCGACACCTCGGTGCTCATCGATCCCTTTCTGACCGGCAACCCCCTGGCGGCCGTGGCTGCTGAGGAGTTGAGCCCCACTGCGATCCTGCTGACCCACGGCCACGCGGACCACCTCGGGGACACCGTCTCGATCGCCCGGCGCTCCGGCGCGGACGTGGTCGCGATCGTGGAGATCGCCCAGGAGCTCTCCGGGGAGGGGCTCGAGAAGGTCCACGACCCCAATCTCGGGGGGACCGTCACGTTCGACTGGGGCTGGGTGCGGCTCGTGCCCGCGTGGCACACCTCCACGACTCCCAAGGGCACCGCCAACGTCCCTGCCGGGCTCGTCGTGGGCTTGGGCGGCAGGGTCGTCTACCACCTCGGCGACACCGCGCTCTTCTCCGACCTCGCGCTCGTGGGCCGGCGCGAGCCGATCGACGTGGCGCTCGTGTGCATCGGCGGGCACTACACGATGGACCGCTTCGACGCCGTCGAGGCCGCGCGGTTGGTGGGCGCCCGGCAGGTGATCCCCTGCCACTACGACACGTTTCCCCCGATCGTGACCGACGCGCAGGCGTTCCGGGCCGACGTCGAGGCGGCCGGCGCCGGGCAGGTGGTCGTGCTCGCGCCCGGGGAGTCCCACACGCCATGACCCTCACTGCCGTGCACACCCCGACCGCCATCCAGGGGGTACATACGCCATGACCATGACCCACGCCGTCGTGCTGATCGAGGCCGAACGCGACGCGCTCTCCACCCTGGGGGGTGCGCTCGCGGACATCGAGGGGGTCGCCGAGGCGTACTCGGTCACGGGCGAGTGGGACTTCGTGGCGATCGTGCGCGTGCCCGACCACGAGCAGCTCGCGGACGTCGTCACCGGTCACATCACCGTGCTGCCCGGCGTCGCGCGCACGCAGACGATGGTCGCCTTCCAGGCCTACTCCCGCCACGACCTGGAGTCGCTCTTCTCGCTGGGGGAGTGAGGGCTGGGCTTGGCCGGACGGCCAGCAGATGGTGTACTCTGAGTCGGTGTCCGAGAGCGGCGCACCCTCCGTGCAGAGCGGGCCGGACCTGAACGAGCGGGAGGACTTCCGCGCGACCTCCGACCCCGCGCTCACCGAGGCCGGCGACCGCGGCCGGGTGGAGCTGCTGGACTACCGCCAGCTCTACTCCCTGTGGGAGCGCCAGCAGTGGGCGGTTCAGGACCTCGACTTCACCCAGGACCGCGTCGACTGGCACGAGCGCATCGACGCCGAGGAGCGCTACGCGCGGATGTACGGGCTCTCCTCGTTCTTCGTCGGCGAGCAGCGCGTCGCCGCGGAGCTCGGACCGATGATGCGCGCGTGCCCCGACGAGGACGCGCGCATCTTCCTCTGCACCCAGGTCGCCGACGAGGCCCGCCACGTCGCGTTCTTCGACCGCTTCTACTCCGAGGTGGGGGTGCTCCAGGCCGACGACCTGGGCGGCCGCCTCGCGGAGACCTCCACCCACCTCAACCCCGAGTTCGGCGAGCTCTTCGACGAGCTGCTGGGCCGCCGCGTGGACCGCCTCGCCCAGGAGCCCGAGGACACCGAGGCGCTGGTCGAGGCCATCACGATCTACCACATGGTGATCGAGGGGATGCTCGCCCTCACCGGCCAGCACTTCATCATCTCCTACAACGAACGCGTCGGCACGCTGCCGGCCTTCGTCGAAGGCTTCATCAACGTCGCCCGCGACGAGCACCGCCACGTGGCGTTCGGGGCGCGCTTCCTGCGCGACCACGCTCGCAAGGAGGAGCGCTACAAGCAGGCGATCGGGCGCACCCTCGCAGAGGTGGCGCCTGCGGCGGAGGGCGTGCTGCGACCCAAGTGGATGGACGAGACCGAAGAGGACGTCGAGCTGCTCGGCGTGCGGGTCTCCGAAACCCGCGAATTCGCCGCCACCGCGCTCAGCCGGCGGCTGAAGGTCATCGGCCTCGGGTAGTCTCGGGCGCGGATGCCCGCGCTGCCCCTCGAGAGCGAGTACGGACCCACCCTTGGTGAGCTGCTGGCGCCCCGCTGGCGGCGCTCCTCGCGTACGGTGCGTGCGGTGTGGGTCGCGGCGGCCGCGCTACTGCTCGCGGTGCTCGCGGGCGCGGCGCTGACGCTCGCGAGTCCCACCGTCTCCCACGGGGGCCCGGTGCCGTTCAGCTTCAGCTACGGGGGGCTCTTTCGCACGAGCCCGCCCTCAGGGTGGTACGAGAAGGTGCAGCGCGTGCAGGGGGGCCGGCTGGAGGACTCCTTCGCGGTGGGGCCGCTCGTGCTGCCCCCCTACCGCGGAGAGCTCGGTGCGGCGCTGGCGTTGTATGCGGCCGGCTACGTCCCCCGGCTGGCCGCCGCGCGCGCACCGGGGCAGACGGGGTTCGTGCTGCGCGGGGAGGGCTCCACGCAGATCGACGCGGTCTCCACGTACGCCACCTACAACGTCTTCTACACCACCCGCGTGGACGGGCGGGAGATGTACGGGCGCAACGTCCTGCTGCTCGCGGACCGGTCGGGGGCGCGGCGGGGGGTGCAGATCGCGATGCTCACCGCCGCCACGGGCAACCGGCAGGTGACCTCTCCGCTGGACGTCGGCGTCAAAGGCGCGCTCGAAGCCCCGCTGGGGTCGTTCGCGCTCGAATAGGCTCTGCGCACCTGGGTGGAGCCGCTGAGCGCGCCCGTTGCGAGCGCGCCGCTCGCGCGCGCCCCCGGGGGTGGGTCGCCGCTCGGCTCGAAGAGCCTCGCGCGGCCCTCTACGGCCCGGCGGGGGTGCTGCCGTCTTCGGCGGGGGGACCTTCTTCGCTCCCAGCGCCTCCCACTGTGCCGTGATCGCCTTCGCCGGTGGGGGCCGGCACGGGAGTGGTCACCGGGGCTGGTTCTTCGGCTGGAGGTGTGGCGGTCGGCGCCGGTTCGGCCGGCGGCGGAGTGGCGGGGGTCGTGCTCGTGGTGCTCGTGGTGGTCGGAGGAGGCGTTTCGGCCGCGGGTGTCGTCGCGGTGGTGGTGGAGGGCAGCTGGGTGGTCTCGGTGGTGACCTCCACCCCGACCGGCTGCGCCACAGGCGGTTTGGGGGCGGGCGGCACGACGGCGGGCACTACGGCGACGGGCGGGACGTGGGGGCGCACTGCCTCGGCTCCGGCGGTGAGCGTTGCTCTGCGCGCCGCGTGGCGGTGGGCGCGGTGGGCCAGGACCGGCACGCGGACGGCTGCTACGGCCGTGGTGGGCGGCTGGGGCGTAGAGCGCACGACCAGCGGTGCCACGTAGGTGTGAGTCGTGTGGACAGAGGCGACGGCGGCGGTGGCGCGGTGGTGGACGTGGTCGGTGTGGCCCGCCTCGACGGCGCCCGCGGTGACGAGCGCGGCCGCGGCGAGGGTGGCGGCGGCCTTGGTGGCGATCGCCCCGGCGCCCGCGGTCACGAAGCCCCCGACCGTGCTCGCCCCGCCCGCGGCGCCCGCGCCCGCGGTGAACAGGCCGCCGGCAGCGCCCGCGCCGGCCGCGCCACCGCCCGCTCCGCTCGCGGCGCCGACCCCCGCGCCGGCGGACCCGGCGCCGGCGGCGTGTCCCGCGCCGGCGGAGGTGCCGAGCTTGCTTAGAACGAGATGTTTGAGCAGCAGCAGGGGACCGACGGGCAGCACGGCGGCGAGCGCGTGGTTGTTCTGCTTGAGCAGCTTGCGGAACGTGCGGCAGCGTTCGCAGTCGCGCAGGTGGCGGCGCACGGGGGGGCTGATCTTGACGAGCCCCTCCGCGACTTCGCCGAGCTCGCCGCGGACCTCCTCGCAGTTGAGCTTGCGCGCCTCGGCGGCCTCCGCGAGGGAGATGCGGGCGCGCACGAGCAGCGACTTCACCGAGGGCACGGTGGTGTCCATCGCGAGCGCGATCTGGTCGTAGGAGAGCGCGTCGATCTCGCGCAGCAGCAGGGCGGTGCGCTGGGTCTCGGGGAGCTGGTGGACGTCGCCGATCAGCTCGTGAAAGCTCTCGCGGCGCAGAACCTGGTCGCCGGTGGAGAGGCCGTGCTCGGCGAAGTGCACGTCCATCGAGTCCACCCCAATCGCGGAAGCGCGGCGCAGGTGGTTGAGCGAGCGGTTGCGTGCGATCCGGTACAGCCACGGCCGCACGTTGATCGGGCGCTCGTCGGCGAGGACCGCGTTGAACGCGGCGGCGAAGACCTCCTGCAGGACGTCCTCGGCGTCCTCGCGCGAGCCCAACATGTGCCGGCAGAACGAGAGCAGGCGGGTGTGGTAGCGCGAGAAGAGGGTCTCAAAGGCGGCGTGCTGACCGCGGCGGGTCAGCGCGATCAGGCGCTCGTCCGGCTGTAGGCGCAGCAGCGGGCTGGCCCCTCGCAGGCCGGGTGCGACGCCTGGTTTTAGTGCGGTGACCTCCACGGTGGTCCTTCGCTGCTTTGTCCCGTCCCCTTAGACACGGTACCAACCGCTTAGTTGCGGCCGGGGGAGTCGCTGGCAGCGCTCCTGCACATGGTTTACCCGTAAACCCCCAAGGGGAGCTAAAGCACGAGGCCAGGCCGGGGCCCGCGAGGCGCTCGCGCTCCCCGCTCCCATAGACTTGACAAGGGGTTCGTGGTAGAGGAGGCCCCCCGAGCCCGGGTGGCGGAAAGGGTATACGCAGCCGACTTAAAATCGGTGCCCCGCAAGGGTGTGTGGGTTCGATTCCCACCCCGGGCATGAGGCTGGCCGCAGGCCCCCCGCGGCACGCGACCCCAGCGGGTAGAGTCGCGGACACGCGATGGCCGCAGAGAGCACGCAGACACCCCCCCAGCGGGCGACGTTCCACGGAGGCCGCCTGGTGGCGCGGCGACTGAAGGCGCACGGGGTGAGCAGGCTGTTCACGCTGTCGGGGGGCCACCTGTTCTCGATCTACGACGGGTGCCGGGCGGAGGGGATCGAGATCGTGGACGTGCGTCACGAGCAGACCGCGGCGTTCGCGGCGGAGGGCTGGGCGAAGGTGACGCGCGAGGTGGGGGTGTGCGCGTTGACGGCGGGCCCGGGGGTGACGAACGGGATGAGTGCGATGGCGAGCGCGCAGGCGAACCACTCGCCGGTGGTGGTGCTGGGGGGGCGCGCGCCGGCGGGGCGGTGGGGCCAGGGCTCGCTGCAGGAGATCGACCACGTGCCGTTTGTGCGGCCGCTGAGCAGGCTCGCAGTGACGGCGCAGAGCGCCGGGGAGATCCCGGAGCTCGTCGAGGAGGCGTTCGCGGCGGCGCTCGCGCCGCACGGGGGGCCGGCGTTCGTGGACCTGCCGCTGGACTACGTGTTCGGAGA
The DNA here is from genome assembly GCA_963842005.1 of uncultured Solirubrobacterales bacterium. Classification (GTDB taxonomy): domain Bacteria; phylum Actinomycetota; class Thermoleophilia; order Solirubrobacterales; family Solirubrobacteraceae; genus Palsa-744. The sequence continues at coordinate 157,435 of CAWJEV010000004.1, forward strand.
GGCGGAGGACCTCGAGGAGGGGGTGCGGGGCGGCGAGTGGGGGAGCGCCGCGGGTGCGAAAGGAGCACCGGGGGAGGCGGTCGAGGCGGCGGGGAGGCTGCTGCGCGGCGCGCGGCGCCCGGTGGTGATGGCGGGCACGGACCTCTACTGGGGCCACGGCGAGGTGGCGCTGCAAGAGTTGGTGGAGGGGCTCCAGATCCCGGTCTTCCTCAACGGCCTCGCCCGCGGGTGCGTAGCGGCGGACCACGAGTTGTGTCTCTCTCGCGCGCGAAGCCGCGCGCTGCGCGAGGCGGACGTGGCGCTGGTGGTCGGGGTGCCGATGGACTTCCGGCTGGGCTTCGGGGGGGCGTTCGGGGAGCAGACGGCGATCGTGGTGGCCGACGTGGCGGAGCCCGCGCGCCGGCACCCGCGGGAGGTTGCGGTGGAGCTGTACGGATCGCTGAGCGAGACGCTGCGCGACCTGCGCGCGGCCGCTGGGGGTGGGGCGCTGCAGAGCGCCAGCTGGGTGGCGGAGTTGCGCGCGGTGGAGGCGCAGCTGCGCGAGGGGGAGCGGGCGGAGCTCGAGGACGAGCGCGCGCCGTTGCACCCGCTGCGGGTGTACGGCGAGCTGCGGGGGCTGCTGGAGCGCGACGCGGTGGTCGTCGGGGACGGGGGCGACTTCGTCTCCTACGCCGGCCGCGTGGTGGACAGCTACGAGCCGGGGTGCTGGCTTGACCCGGGACCCTACGGGTGCCTGGGCGCGGGGCCGGGGTACGCGCTCGCGGCGAAGCTCGCGCACCCCGAGCGCCAGGTGGTGCTGCTGTGGGGCGACGGGGCGCTGGGGTTCGCGGGGCTGGAGCTCGACACGCTCGCGCGCCACGGCGTGAACGTGGTGGGGGTGGTCGGCAACAACGGCATCTGGGGCCTCGAGAAGCACCCGATGGAGCTCCTCTACGGGTACTCGGTGGCGGCCGACCTGCGCCCTGGGACGCGGTATGACCTCGTGGCCGAGGCGCTGGGCTGCCACGGCGAGCTGGTGGAGCGCCCGGTGCAGCTGCGGGGCGCGCTGGAGCGGGCGCTGGCGGCGGGGCGTCCGGCGCTCGTGAACGTGCTGACGGACCCGGCGGTGGCGTACCCGCGCCGCTCGAACCTGGCGTGAGCCCCGAGGGCCCCCCTTAAAGCGAGGAAGCCGCCCGGCAGTGGGCGGCTTCCTCAGGTAGGCCTCGAGGGACAGGCAGGGGTACGTTCCTCAGAGGCCTCGGGGGTAGGGTGACCCGGACGGCGGGAATGCCGATTGCGCGGCAGGTTCGCCCAGGTCTATGGACCGGCTGAGGAGTCATAAGACACGAGGTCTTACGCCACCTCCCCACCAGTGTATCGGATATCGGAATCCAATGCAACCCCAATCGAAAAAGATTTCAGATCACTCATCTGGGCCACTCTTTGGAAGGCTTTTCGAACGGGTTTCGCCCGGATGGGTTGCGGTGGCGCCGCCCGGAGGGGCCACCCGCTGGAGTCGCTCGGACGCTGCCGTGAGGGTCCTCCGAAGGGCAGGCCGCTACGAGGATCTCAGGAAGGGTTCAGGGGGCCGGGCTGGTCGCCTCACTCTGACGGGCGAGCCGCAGGGCGCCGCCGCGGAGGATGTCGTGCTCGGAGACCTCCACGCGGTCAAGCTCGAAGGCGCGCAGGGCCTCGCCGAGGAGGATCGTCCCGGCCACGATCGTGGGGGCGCGGTCGGGGTGCAGGCCGACGACGCGGCGGCGGTGAGCTTCGTCCATGTCGGCGAGGCGAGCGAGCAGCAGATCGACGGTGGCGAGCAGCAGGGGGTAGCGGTGCACGCGGGCGGGGTCGTAGGGGTCGAGCTCGAGGTCGATGGCGGCCGCAGAGGTGGCGGTGCCGGCGACGGCGATGCCGTGCCGCACGGGGGCGCGCTCCTCTGGGGGGAGGCCCTCGAGGAAGATCGTGCGGGTGTCGAGCGCGAGGCTCTGCAGCTCCGCGGGGGCGGGGGGGTCGGAGTGGATGTGGCGTTCGCTCATCCGCACCACGCCCGCTTGGAGGGAGACGTGGAAACCGGCGGTGCGCTGGCGCCCCACGACGAACTCGGTGGAGCCGCCGCCAATGTCGATCACAACGGTGGGCTCCGGGGACGCCTCGCGGTCGGACATCGCTCCAAGGAACGTGAGCTGGGCCTCCTCGTCCCCGGAGAGGGTGCGGGCGTCCAGGCGGAAGTCGCGCCGCACGCGGTCCGCGAAGGCGGCCCCGTTGGACGCGTCGCGCGTGGCGGAGGTGAGCACGGCAAGGTTGGCCTCGCAGCCGTGCTGGTCGATCAGCGCGCGGTAGTCGGCGAGCACCGCGCACGTGCGCTCGACTGCCTCGGGCGAGAGCCCCCCGTGGGCGTCCACGCCCGCACCGAGGCGGGTGACGCGAGAGAGACGCACGAGCTCAGTGACGGACCCCTCGGGGCTGACGTCGGCGATCAGCAGGCGGGTGGAGTTGGTGCCGATGTCGACCACGGCGACGCGCATGGGCGGGGATGGTATAGAGGCGCCCGCTCGCCCCGTCCGCGGGAGAGGAGTGGAGGAGAGGACCATGGCCGCAGAGCGGCCGGTCCGACGGGGCGATGAGTCGTCGTGACCTCGCCGTGCGGGATGGCGCCTCCGGACTGAGCGGGGCCCACGGGCGATCGCGAGGTGCGATTCACGGCGGCGTCGAGGCCTCGTGCGCCGGGCGGCGGGGACGGCACCGGGCTTCGGTGCGATCCGGGGGCGCTGGGATACGAACGACTACGGGGCGTCCGCCTGGTGGTTGCACTGTTGGAGCTGCTGCGCAGGAGCGGGCGCCCCAGGATCGTGAACGTCCACCGGAATGGGGGGGATGCTCGGGCGTCCCGGTTGACTGGCCAGCGGAGGAGTCTTTGCTAAACTGATCGGTCCGCCGCGGGGTGGAGCAGTCTGGTAGCTCGTCGGGCTCATAACCCGAAGGTCGCGGGTTCGAATCCCGCCCCCGCTACTCCAGAAAAGGCCCGGAAATCCGGGCCTTTTTGCTGTCTACGGCGCCTTAGCGTTCGACCCGTATCGTGGTGGGGTAGCAGGTTTGGGTAGCACTTAGCCGTCCGCGGGGCCTGTTTTCGCGGTCTCGTCGAGCAGGAGGGCTTCGACGTGCTGGCGCACATAGAGCCGCCTGCGGCCGATCTTGCGCGATGGAAGGGTGCCCTGGCGCGCGAGGTGTTCGACGGTGCTTGTCGGCATGTGCAGCAGCTCGGCAACCTCGCGGGCGCTCAGCACGTCGGCTGCGGTGAGGGGGCGGTGCGCTGTCGAGCCCGCATGGGCCGGCACTCCGCTGTAGAGGGAGGCGCTCATGTTGTTAATGACCGCAACTCCCGGAAAACGGCCAACGACTTTCGGCCGCGGCCTCCTGGTTCGCCCGCGGCGCGACCTCGCGCATCATCAACAGGCTGGTCCACCACCTCCGGCGGCCCGCGATGCCCGAACGCCTGCTCGCCTGACGGGCTGCGCCCCGGGTCACGCCCGCCCCACAGCACCAACGACAGCACAGACTAGATGCACGGGACCGAGCAGGACCCACATGTGGCCCCAAACTGCTTGGCCGTTTTGGCGATCTCGCGGTCATTAACGAGAGACGCGCGAACAGCGCGATCGTCAATCACGACGGAGGTGAGCCCGATGAGCTACCGCATGAAGATCACCCTGCCCGACCCAACAATGTCCCAGCTGGAGACCCTCGCCGAACAGCGCGGAGAACCGGCGTCGCGCATCGCAGCGCAGATGGTTTGCGCCGGGCTCGCCGAGGGAAAGGACCCCCGCCGCGATGACTCCTCGATCTCGGCCTCCTCGCCGGCGACAGCCCCGGATCGAAACGCGCCCTGGATCGAACCCGTTCTCGGCGACCCGGAATGGCGGTCCTACATGTGGGGCTCAATCGTGGCCCTCTACGGCCGCTACCCGCACGCGCTGGCGCACTTGAAAGATGGCTGGTGGGAGGATGCCGCACACGTCGAGGTACTGTGCGCGCTCGTGGTCTGGCGCGACTGGATCGACCAGGTGGCGGAGGACCCACGGCACGAGCTGGCGTTCCACGCGCAGCTCTCCGACTACAGCCGAGAACTTCGACAGGAAGGTGGCGGCGTCACCCGAGCATGGCAGCCCGGCGCCCCGCCGGACGAGTGGGCTCGTTGATCCCCGAACGCGACGCGAACGAAAAGCAGCACCGAGGGTCCGCGCGAGTCGGTGGTCGAGGGCGCGCGAGGACTACGGGCACCCCGAGCGGCGGGAGTTGTCGCGGCCGGGTGGCCGCCGCTACGTGCACCGGAGGCGTCGGCTTCGCCTCCGTGTCCGCGCTGATGCGCGGTGTCGGCAGAGTGATCTTCGGCAAGTATGTGCTCAGAGCACGTATGCCGGGCCGGGTGTGGCGCTCTTTCTTCTCAAGCCGTGCGTGTGCGCGTGGGCATAGGCTGCGCGCATGGAACGGATACGCGAGACGTGGAATCGCCGACCACTGGTCTCTCCGTCGATCCCACTTCTCATTGGGGTGGGACTGATGGGCGCGGCGGCGAGCTTCTTGGTTTTGGGGCAGATCACGTCCTCCGAACACCCGAATCACACTGTCTGGTACACGGTCGCCTTGGGACTACTGGTACTCGGCGCTTTCGCGATAGTCGTTGGAGCTGTTGAGGGCATCAGCCAGTTGGGCGAATCGCGAAGGACGCCAATTGAGGTCTGCTACGACCCAGATGATCCGCAGTGCCGGCAAGTCCGGGCCGCCGAGGCCGATCAACAGCTCCGGGTCCGGGTGCGGAATCTCGGCCGAATCGGGCTTAACCATGTGCGCGCCCGCCTCGACCTGGAGGGAGGCTATAGCCACTGGCTGCGCCTAGAACACGACAACGTGTCGCCCTACCATCGCTCGGCCATCGAGGGAGAAATCTTGCCCGCCCTGGGCGGCTTCGCCCTCTACTTCGACGTGGCGTTCTTGGGTCGTCACGGCGAACGCACCATCGAATACGCCGACGACTATTTGCGAGCCAACAGCGAGACATCCGCCGATAGCTCGCGCGAAGTCACGATCCACGTGTGGGGAGCCCGTGAGAGTGATGGGCGAACGGTTCCTCCCGCCGTACGTCGATTCAGGCTTGCGGTCATTCCGTCTCCTCTCGGAGAGGCTTTGGGGAGGCCGGAAATCGGTCGCGAGATCGACCTGGAGCCAGTCAATGATGCTTGACACACGTACGAGCTTCGGTGGCAGTGAGCTACCAAGGAACGCGACGAAGCTGCGTCGGGATTTGGAGCGCCCGGAGCCTGTCAAGCTCGGTGAGACAGATTGGATGGGAATTTAGTGAGTGGTCTCCTCGGTGTCGGTGGGTTTGTTGATCCACGCGCCGGTTGGTAGCGCGGGTGGTCGGGGTGGCCGGCGGATGAACCGGTCCGGGGTCGCGGCGTAGGCGGCGTTGAGGACGGCAGCGCGGGCGGTGTGCGTCTGCTCGGCGAGGCCGTGGTGGACGGTGGATGGGGTCATCAGGCCGATCCCGGAGTGGCGGTGCTGCTCGTTGTACCAGGGGAAGAAGTCGCGGCAGAACGCTCTGGCTTCGAGGATCGAGGTGAACCGGGCGGGGAACCCGGGGCGGTACTTCAGTGTCTTGAAGTGTGCCTCGGAGTAGGGGTTGTCGGTCGAGGTGTACGGCCGGCTGTGGGTCTTGGTGACCCCGAGGTCCGAGAGCAAGAAAGCGACGGGCTTGGAGCGCATCGCTGAGCCGCGGTCGGCGTGGATCGTCAGCTGGTGGCGGGGTATCTGCTGCTTGGTGAGCGTCTCGGCGATCAGCCGCTCAGCGAGCGGCGCGGTCTCCTGGTGCTGCACGGTCCAGCCGACGACGTAGCGGCTGTAGATATCGAGGATCACGAACAGGTAGAAGTACGTCCATGTTGCCGGGCCGAGCAACTTCGTTATGTCCCACGACCAAACACGGTTCGGTTCGCGGGCGAGCAGCTCCGGTCGGGCGTAGGGCGGGTGGGTGAGCTGGTCGCGACGCTCGCGGACCTCGCCTTGCGCGGCGAGCAGCCGATACATCGTGCGCTCCGACGCGAGATACGTCCCCTCGTCCAGCAGCGTGGCGTAGACGTGCGCGGGCGAGCAGTCAACGAACCGCTCCTCGTGCAGCCGCGCCAGCACCGCCCCGCGCTCGGGCTCAGACAGCGCCCTGGGCGACACCGCCGGCGAGCGTGCCGCGCGCACCCTCGGCTCCGAGCGCCAGCGGTAAAGCGACGCCCTGCTGGCGCCCAGCACCCGGCACGCCGGCAAGGTACCGAGGTGCGGCTCGACCTCGCCGACGGCCTGCTCGATCATCGCTCTGGCCGCGGCGTGTTGGTCTCGGTCGCGCTCTTGGGCGCCAGCAGATCCTCCAAGAGCGCTGAGACGTTTCCCTGCACCTCGATCACCCGCCGCGCCGTCGCAAGCTCAGCCTCAGCCCGCTCCAGCCGGGCGCGCACCGCCCGCAACTCCACCTGCTCCACGCTCGGTCCGCGCGGCCCACGCTTACGCGGCTCCAGGCCCCGCAGCGCCCCCGCGTCCTGCTGCTTACGCCACGCCGTCAAATGCGACGTGTAAAGGCCCTCACGGCGCAACATCGCCGCGATCTCCCCCGACCGCGTCGACCCAGCTGCCTCACGCAAGATCCGCAGCTTGTACTCGCCGGAGAACCGCCGCCGCCGCGGGCGCTCGGCGAGCTCCGGGTCCGGCCGGGACCCCCCGGCCGCGGCGCGCGCGCCGAGCATTTCGCTCCGCTCGCCTCCGGCGCCCTCCACGAAACGCTCGGCGCCAGGCATCTCCTTCATCTCCACAGACCGCATGGGCTCCAACATCGCTACAGCTCCGTTCTCGCCCTCAAGGCTCAGTAATCCAGCAGGATGATCTGTCTCACCTCACCTTGGCAGAGAGGGGCCGGCGGTCGGGTGGGCCTGAGCCTCCGCCCCGCGAGCCGGTCCGGTCGGTAAAGTCGCGCTGCGTGACTGATGAGCTGGTAAGTGTGGCGCTGATCCGGGAGGATCTACGACAGCTTCTCGTAGCCGCAGACATCTATCAGCGCGAGCGCGCGAGCAAGGGCGAATCTCGCAGCGAGCGCCTTGACCTCGCCATCCAGCGGATCGGCAAGACGGCCTCTTCAGCCGAATGGCAGCCGAAGCGCTCCGAGCCCGAGGAAGACACGTGAAGTCCGCGTCTGGATTCTTATTCCTGCTCGGCCTATCCATGATCCTGAACGCGGCCCTGGGCAAGTGGGCGTTCACGGAGACATCAGCAGGCACCGGCCTGATCGTGCTCGACGTCGTGATCGGCCTCGCCTTCTTCGCTGCGTCGTTCGTCCTGTGGCAGAAGGCGGAGCGGGAAGACGCCTCACGCCTTTGGGCGGCGATGAAGCAGCAAGAAGAGGCGCATCTGCTTCACGAGCGACTGTCCGTCGAGCAACCTCCCCGCACCGATTCCTGACTCGTTAGGCCCTACGCCGGTGCATATGCCCATCAGACGGAGCCTCGAATAGCTGCCTCCTACGTTCAGCCAGCAGCGATATCAGCTCGTCGAAGTCCTCTTGGTCTGCGGCTTCGTTCTTGTCCCAGAACCGCTTGAGGTCGCTGGAGTACGGGTGCAGCGCCGCGAGGGCCGTACGCGCAGCCAGCTTGGCGTCCAGAAAGCGCTTCAGCGTCTCGGTTTCCAGGTGCTCGATCGTTTCCTTCATCTTCCCGGCGCTGACCGCTGGGAAGGTACCTGGGGCTATGCCGAGACCAGGCCCCCAGCGAGATGCTTCAACAGCCGCAACGGCCGCGATCGCGTTGTCGTAGAGCCGTGCCACCGCCTGGGTGGCTTCGCGCTTCTCGCGTCGTTTGTCGGCGGAGCGCTGGGTCCAGTAGGTGGCCGCCCCGCCAACCACGACACCGGCCAAGGTGCTGAGGAACACGTCCATGACCTGCACTGTGGCATGGCGTTCGGACCCAGCGCCTGAGTCTCTGGACTTCGGGTCCCGATGTGCGTGACACCACCTACTGGCATCCCACGACATCCGAAGCCGAACGTTCGGAATAGGCGTATGCGCCCAAACTCCCAAGAATCGCCCGCAAACGGCCGCTATTCGCCCACTCGGTCCCGGAACGACGAAGAGACCGGAACCCTAGTATCCATACGGGTTTCCGGCCCTTCACTCATCCCCAACAGGGACGCTTGCCATGCGAGCCATCACGCATCCTCCTACGCCGCTGCGCGTTCGCGTAGGTAGGTGGCGTGGCGGCGGCAAGGGTCTGAGCAGAACCGCGCCGAGCGGTGGCGAGCGGTGGGTATCTCCTGCCCGCAGTTCTCGCACGCGCGTTCCGGTAGCGGCGTCCCGCCGGGCGTCACGAGTGCCAGGACCGCGCGTTCCGCGCACGAGGCGTCGCGGCGCTCCCACGCCGCGCGCCACGTCTCGACCATGCCCGAGAGAATGTCCCGCCACTCCTCACGCTCCCACTGCGCGGCGTTCACCGCTGCCGCGAGCGCCACGGGCCACGCCTCATCGAAGCCCACGCTGGCGTCCCGCGCGGCGGCGAGCCGTTCTCTGAGGATCGCGGGCGGCGTCACCGTCACGTGTGCGTCAACGACGGCCACCGCTCAACCCTCCCCATCCGTGGGGAGCTGCCCGAAGTGCTCCTCGAACTCCTCCGGGGTCAGCCGGCGCTCCCCCGGCGTCAGCCCACGGTGCGCCCGGAACCGTGCGCGCGGCACCTGGAAGTAGTGCGCGAGCACCTGCCGCACACGCTCCGGGCCGACGCCCGTGCGTTCGCCGACCTCGCGCAGCTTCAGGCCCTCCACCAGCCGCAAGCGCAGCATCTCGACATAGCGCTCCTGCGGGACGCGATGGTCACACGGCGGCGGCAGCACCCCCAGCCCGCGCGCCTGGCGACGCTTGGCGTACTCGTAGAACTGGACGGGTTCGGTCTGTGGATCGGGCGCACTCATCGTCAGACCCCGATCAGGCCGAGCGCGTCCAGGCAGCGCGCGCACGCGCTCGCCTTCAGCCGCTCTCCATCGACCACCACCGCGCCCAGCTCCGCCAGACGCGCAAGCTCCGCATCCACGATCGCCGGGTCGATGTCCGATATTTGCTTGCGCAGCTCCGCCCAAGTCCACAACTCCCGGTGATCCTCGGGCGGCTGGAGTAGCTGCAACATGATCGCCCGTCCAGCCATGTAGGCCGGCTCGCCGACGATCGGATTCTGCTCACTGGTCATCTTCGGTTCCTCCTTGTGGTCGGAGGCCCCGGGGGCGGTCTTCTGGCGAGGAAGGGACCCGGTAGGGTTCCCGCTGCGCCGGGAGTTTGCGCTCTCGGTGCCACGCCCCCGGCCGTTTACGCGGTGCGGGGGCACTTGTCTATGTACGGCCAGCATACACCCCCAAGGATGAAACGGAAATGTATAGACATAACTGTCGTAGACCGGGAGGCGCGACGCGCGCGACGATGCTTGGGGATGCCTGCGCCGAATCAGCCTGTGGATCAAGCTCTGCCAGCCGTACTGCGCCGGCTGCGCGAGGCGCGCGGGCTATCGCAGGAAGCGACGGCCCAGGCGGCAGGTATCGCGCTCAACACCTACTCGCGGATCGAGCGCGGGCAGACATCGCCGTCGTGGCCGACGGTCCGCCAGGCTCGCCAATGCGCTCGGGGTGAGCATGGGCGACCTCGGCGCGGCCGTCGAAGCCGAGCATTGAGGGGCGCGCGCCGGCGGGCGCTGGGCGGCGTTCCCGGACGACCCTCGACGGACGCCCCCGGCGGGCGCTATCATGGCGGTACCCCCCCTGTTTGCTTCGGCGGCAGGGATGCGAGGCCGCCTTCGGGCGGCCTTTGCGATTCAGGGACCTACCAGCCGGGCGGCTTGTGGACGATCCCCTTCGCGTCGGGCACTTGGGGCGGGAACTGGCTGGCCCTCAGCGCAGCCCTCCTGATCGGCTTGTAGAACGAGCCGCGCGGGAGCACCTTCGGCGAGAGCGCAAAGCTTCGGTTGCCGTGGGGATTGAGCACGCCGACGGGAGCCTTGAGCTCGGTTCGGACAAACTGCACGGGCTCCTTGAGATCGCCGTCGTTCGAGACGACGACGGCCAGGTCGTAGCGGGCACGAAAGCCGTCGATCAACAGATGGCTTGCGAGGTTCACGTCCGAGCCCTTCTCCTCGGTGATCCAGACATCGACGAACGCGGGTTTGCCGTGTCGGTCCTTGACGCACCGCCGGGTCGCCGCTCTCGTCATAAAGCGCCCGTAGTGGATCGTGAGATTTGGAACGGTCGCCAGCGCACGGAAGTAGGTCTGCTGGCGCTGCCCCGCGTGCGGGTTCCCGGTCCTGCCCTTCACTTTCGCCGTGAAATACTTGATTCCGACGATGTCTGCATCCTCACGGAGGAGGTGACTGCACAGCGCTCCGACATCGAGCCATCTCTCGGCCGAATCCTTGAGGCACCCGTAGTAAAGGTTGAAGCCGTCCACGTAGACGATCGCGCGCTGCCTCGGAGAGCCCCCGCGGGACATAGGCAGGGCAGTCTACTGAGCGGCGTGACGCCGCCCGCCCGCTCAACCGACCGCGACCGTCGCCTCGGGGTCGCCGATCGAGGGCGCAAACGCCCGCGTGAACTCGGCGGCCTGCTCGGACGCGGGGCGAGCGTGGAGGTAGCGCTCGGTCGTGGCGATGTTGCTGTGCCCCATCGCGCTCTTGATCTTCACGAGGTCTACGCCGGCGGCGGCAAGCAGCGAGCCGTAGGTATGCCGGAGGTCATGCCAGCGCAGCCGCGCGAGCCCTGCGGCGGCCTGCGCCTTCCGGTAGCGCCGGCGTAGCGCCGAGGCGTCGAGGGTGCGTCCGAGGGGGCCGCAGAACACAAGCTCGCCGGGGCCGGTGAAGTTCTCGCGGCGGCTGAGACGGTCGAGGGCGGCGGCAGCCTGGTCGGGCATCGGCACCTGGCGGACGCGACGGGACTTCGTGGAGGTTTCTACGCCGGCGCTGAGCGCGCGGCCCACGGTGACGCGGCTGCCGGCAAAGTCCACGTCGCGCCAGCGGAGCGCGAGCAGCTCGCCGAGGCGAAGACCTGCATATGCGGATACCCGGACGGCCTCGCCGTCCGGCGTGCGCTCGCTGCCGGCTTCCATCGCCCGCGCGAGCGCCTCGACCTCCTCGGCGCTGTAGTAGGCGAGCGGGCCTGGCTTCGGAGCTTCGCGCTTGTCGGCTTCGGCAGCGGGGTTCTCCGAGAGGCCGAATGTGGCCTTCCTCATGCCGAAGCCGTAGATCGCTCTGATGACTTCGCGGACCTTGTTCACGGTGCGCGGCGATACCCCGTCCGCGGCGACCGATGCCAAGAGCGCCTCCACGTCCCGCGTCGTGATCTCGCGGGCGGGCCTGTCACCGAGGGCCTTCATGGTGCGCCCGAGCGTCGAGCCCTTGCCGCGCCTGTACGCCTGATCGGGCTCAGCGAGCACCGAACGGTAGTCCCGCAGCGTCGAGGGCTTCGCGGCCTTGACGTTCGCCATCCAGTCCAAGTACGCGCCCGCGAGTTCGCGGAAGGTGACGCCCTTGGCGCGAAGTTCGCGCTCGGTGCGCTCTGCGTTGTCGGCCTGCTCGACGTGGGAGGCGACCAGCTCGGCGGCGGCGACGTGCGCCCGGCGCTCATCGAGGTAGCCCTCCGCGACGCGGCCTTTGCGAGCGGTCCACTCGCCGGCAGCGTTTCGGTCGAGCCATGCCGGGCCAAGGCGACGTTTTAGCTGCCTGCCCTTGTAGCGCCAGAAGGCTTCGTAGAACGCCTGGCCGCGCTGCTCTCGGACAAAGACTGTGGCGGTAGGATTTGGTGCTGACATGCCGGGCCTCCGGTGTGTCCATGCCCTCGGCGATGACAGTCGCGCGGGGGCTTCTTTGTGGGCTGAGCCCATCCTACTCCATCGGGGTAGCAGTTGGGTAGCAGATCGAGTCGGGGTAGCGGCTGGGGTAGCAAACTAGCTGAATCGCTAGGCTTGGAGCGGCAGTCAGGCCGAGTGTTTCGGGCCTGTTTCAGCGCATCGGGGAGCAGAAATCGGGCTCATAACCCGAAGGTCGCGGGTTCGAATCCCGCCCCCGCTACTCGGAAAAGCCCTGCAAATCGCGGGGTTTTTTCGATTAAGGGTCGCTGGCTCGGTCGGTGGCGCGTACCAATTGCGTACCAATTGCCTAGCTGGGCCCCTTTGACTGCCTGGTGGGTCAGCAGTAGTAGCGACCACAAGTAATGGTGGGTTCGCTGTCCATCGACCGAGCCACGGTCTTCCCTGCGCATACATGTAGGAGTCCTTGACAAAGGATCAGAGCATCTATAAGTTCTGGATCTCTGTCTCGATGGACTACAGGAGGACAAAATGTCTGGGCTGACGGGAAGAGATCGAGACGTGGCATTGATCGCTATAGGGCTGATGCGCAGCATCGAGCGCGCGACCGCGGAGGCGGGGTCCGCATTGGCTGGGATGCTCGATGAGGGCGTGGACGAGCCGACCCTGGCCGTACGGGGTACGTGGCAGAAAAAGATCGCACCCCTCGCCGGCTTCTCACTGGCGAAGGGTCTCACGGCCCCGGAGGTTGCCCGGGAGGTCGGGTACGACGAAGCCAACACCTACACAGTCCTCGCGTCCCTGGAGAAGAGCGGCCTTCTGGAACAGATCCACGGTGCCTCACCCAAGCGGTGGCGCTTGGCGGATATACACCGCAGCGACCGTATCCTCCTCGCGAGCCACGTGATCGAGAAGGGCGAGTGGACAACCTATGGCGATGTGGCTGCCGCCGTCTCTGGCAACGTCAACCACGCGCGGTCGGTTGCGCGGGTGGCCTCCACGAATCCAGCATTCGCCAACCCGCATCGAATCCTGAGCGCCGGTGGGAAAATCCACCCGGACTGGCACGACGACGAGGGTCGTGGCCCGGAGGAGTGTGAGCGTCGCCTGCGTGAAGAGGGGGTTGGCTTCGCCGATGGCAAAGCGCAAGGAACCCGCATCGACTACGAGACGATCCAAGAGCGACTGGCGGCGGACGACGATCCTGAGACACCGAATCCATCGACGCCGAACATGAGCCTGAAGGCGAGCGAGATCGATGATCCAATGATGCTCGTTGAGCGGGTGGCCTACCGAACGAAGCGGATGCTCAACAAAATCGACGAGAAGGACGATCCTGCGGCCTTTGTGCGGATCATGGCCGGCCACGACCGGGCTGATCTACGCCGGATAATCGAGCTCATGGCTAGCTCGCCGAGCGGCTAGCGTGGAACCGGTGGCAGGCGCTGCTGAAGTTGCACCGGTCCCAAGGTCGCGACGGCAAAGGACCCTGTGGGTGTCGCGGACCTGTCGTGGTGTCCGTCGCGGCCGGTGTCGTGCCGTCGGCGGGTTGCGCGACGGGTCCCCCACCGGGTTTGTGGCTTTGTCATGCGGTTTGTGGCGAAACGGGTCCCTCGCCTTCGCTGCGCTTGGCGTCCTTGACCACCCGCCCACAACTTCGAGTACGGGTGGTCAAGGACCGGGACCCTGAAGTGGGGATGGAAGACAGTGGTGGTAGGCGGTGGGGGACCAGGGTGGTGGTGTGACCAGGGGGACCAGAGAAGAGAGAGAAGGGTGGAGATGGTGGATGGGTAGGCAGGGTGGCGTGGGGGTGCACATAGGTGGGTTGTCTTGTCTGTGGGGCTCCGGCCGACTGCGCTGCGCTCGTCGGCCTACGCCCCAAACCCCGCGAGGCGCGATGTAGACTGCGACGTGTTGAATCATGTGCTAACATATATGCCTGTGATGCTTGTTGTTGATTCATCTCCGGGGGTGCTCTATGGCTGATCGTGCTCGTCGCGAGCTGGGCGTTGCGTCTCGTGGTGTGGTCGCTGATATCGAGAAGAAGCTCGCCGTGCTGGACAGTGAGCTTGCGCGCTACGAGGAGCTTCTATCCGAGCGTGAGCGTCTTCAGGCCGCCCGGGCAGCCCTGCTCGGGGAGAAGACCACAGCGGGGCAGATCACCTACGGGGACGTCGCGGAGTACCTCGCCGAGCACCCGGGCTCGCGCGCGGGGGAGATCGCGAAGGGCCTCGGTGTGCCGTTGGCAAGGGTCTCCTCGCACCTGTACCGCGGAAAGCACACGAGGTTCGTCAGCCGCGCGGACGGCTGGCACCTACGTGAGATCGACAAGAGCGCTCCTGGGACCGGAGGGCGCGAGAGGTGACAAGCGAAGCAAGGGACAGCGCGGGAGCCGTGATGCCAGCCGTCCCGGCCGGCATCCTACGCGCCGTGCACGGGACCGCGCGTGTAGCTCCGGGGTCGGAACCTGTAAAGGTCGCCCCTTCGGGGCCGCCTTCGGCGGGGCCTGTCGGCCCGACCTTGACAGAACCCGCCCCCTCCGCTGGGAAGCACCTGTCTGCGGCAGGCCGGAGCCTGCCGCAGACAGGCCAACCCGGATTCTTGAAAGGCAGCCGCGATATGAGGCCCCCATACAACTCCGGACAGGCCCCACACCCCACACCCCACACCCCAAACCACGACCGACGAACGGAGGTTTCAAAATGCTCACTCTCCCCGCCCGCACATCAGGGCAGCGCCACAGGTAGGCCAGCGCCGTCCTTGCTGCCCCGGCACCGCGCCCGCGGCATCCATGAGGCCGGTGTGCCCTTCGCGCCGCTCATCGACGCCAAGGCGGCGGGGCGGCTGCTGGGGGTGCCCCACACATGGTTGCTCGCTCAGGCCCGCGCCGGGTGCATCCCGCACCATCGCCTCGGCCACTACGTGCGCTTCAACGGTGGTGACCTCGCTCGCTGGCTGGAGGAGACGCGCCAGGGGCCACTCCGAGGTGGCGAATCGAGGGTGAGCAGATGACCGCGGAACGCAGGGAGAAGCGCGCGTACGGCTCCGGCTCGATCGTCGCCGAACGCGGTTCGTGGTACGGGAAGTGGAGGGTCGGCGACCGGCAGGTCAAGCGCAAGCTCGGGACGATCAGGACTCCGGGATCGAGCGACGGGATCACCCGCAAGCAGGCCGAGGCGGCGCTGCGCCGCAAGATCGGGGAGGTCAAGGTCCTCGCGCCTGAGGAGCGGGTCACCTTCCAGGAGGTCGCCGAGCGTTACGTGCACCACGTTGAGCATGTGTTGAAACGCGAGGCGTCGACGGTGCAGGACTACCGGATCATGGTTCACCGGCACCTTGCGCCGCACTTCCGGACGACCGCGATCGACAGGATCACGGCGGACGATGTCGCGGCCTACATCGCGGCGAAGTCGCGGGCGGGCCTCGCCGTCAAGACGATCACCAACCATCTCAACTTCGCCCACGGCGTGTTCCAGTTCGCCCTCAAACGCGGGTGGACGACCTCCAACCCGGTCGCGATGGCCGATCGTCCTCGCGCCGAGCAAACCGACCCGGACATCCACTTCCTGAGCAGCGAGGAGTTGGAGGCCCTGCTGCGCGCGGTGCGCGAGGATGTCCTCGGCCCGACCGACCATGCGCTCTACATGACGGCAGCGATGACCGGCCTGCGCCAGGGCGAGCTCGCGGCGCTGCGCTGGCGGGACGTGGACTGGACGGCGGGCATGGTGCGGGTGCGGCGCAACTACAGCCGCGGGCAGTGGGGGACGCCCAAGTCGCGCCGCTCAAGCCGAGCCGTGCCGATGGCCGACCGGGTTGCGGCGGAGCTAGAGCGCCACTTCCAGCGCTCGGCTTACAGGGCCGACGACCACCTCGTGTTCTGCCACCCGCACACGGGCAACCCCTACGACGCCTCGAACCTGCGCGACCGCTTCTACGAAGCGATGGCCGCCGCCGGCATGGGCGAGCGCTGCGGCAGAAAGGGCGGCATCACCTTCCACTCCCTGCGCCATACCTTCGGGACACGGATGGCGGCGGTCGGCGTACCGATGCGCACGCTGCAGGAGTGGATGGGCCACCGCGACTTCACGACGACGCTGATCTACGCGGACTTCGCCCCGGACCCCGCGGGTGGCGCGGCGTTCGCGGAGCGCGCGTTCGGCGGGCTCGCCCGGCAGGAGGAGACCGGTGCCGCCTTGGCTTCGAGTGTGGCTGGCCGCGACGAAACCCCCGAGGTCTGAGGGCTGCAATACGACCTGGTCGAGGTCGGATTGCGGTACGCTGGCCCTATGGCGACAACGCTGGACAGGGACAAGTTGCACGACGTGCTGGATCAGGCGGTGATCGTGATCGACGCCGAGGATCTTGAGCGCTCACGTCGCGACCCGCGGGTGCGCGAACTTTTTGAGCAGGGTCGGGCGCTCCACGCTGAGTTGGACGCCGAAGGCGCGAACCTCTAACGGGGGATCGCCGTCCACAGCCGTCGTAGCCGGCGGTGGCCTGGCACGGGCTGCTCGGAGGATTGAAGGCCCCACCGCTCGCGCCAGTAGGTGTCGGTGTCCTCGTCGAAAGGGTCGACGACGAGCACGGTCGCGCCGATGTAGTGCAGCGCCTCGTGCGCGGTGTTCGCGGCATGTCCAAGCAACTCCCCGCCGATGCCGGGCGAGTCGGTAGCACGTGCGATCTGTGCAAGTAGGATCGCCGGCTGGGTGCGATAGCGCACGCCGCCGAGCTGCGCCCGCTCCTCGCTGCTCAGCGCGATCTGGGCGGCGCAGAGCGCGTACACGCCAGTGACCCTCCCGTGGCTGAGCCGCACGCGGACTGTCGCCTCCTGTGGCTCGCGCAGCGCACGCTCGGCGAGCCACGCAGCAACGCTCTCGCCCGCGGGGCCCGGGACGGGCACAAAGGCCCGAAGCGCCTCTCCAAGCTCCGGCAGTGCCGCGACGACCGAGCGATCGACGCGCACGTACGCGCGTGCGTGTTCCAGCACGTCGGGCGAGGGAAGGTTGCTGACAGTCATCTACGGCGGCGAAGCTTACCGACGATGCCAGCGGTCTCGCGGACGCTCCGCCGGAGGCTCGGCCACGTCCCTGCATATTCATCACCAAATTGGTCGCGTACCAATTTGCGTACCAATCTGAGCGAAACTGGGCGAATCTGGCAGAACGGATCTGGCTCAACCAAGCCAAATCGATCTGAGCACACCCCCCTCCACACAACTCATAACCCGAAGGTCGCGGGTTCGAATCCCGCCCCCGCTACTCCAGAAAAGGCCCTGCTAATCGGTGACTGTTCAGGTCGCTGCGTGGGTGTCAGGGTCCGGCGGCGGCGGGGAGCCAGGGCTGATGCGTGGCGAGTCGCGCGAGGGTGTTGATCGTGTCGCGGCCTTGCTTTCGGCTGGTGCTGATGTAGGCGCGTAGGGCGAGGAACCGGTCGGCTCCGGTCGTGGTGCGCCAGCAGCCTGAGGTCTTCTGCTGGATCTTGATCATGCGGAGGTCGCGCTCGGCGAGGTTGTTATCGAACGGGACCCGGAAGTCGTGAGCGAAACGTAGGACGTGCTCGCGTTGCTCGTCGAGACGGCGCAGCAGGTTCGCCGAAGCGCTCCGTCGGATCGGGCCGCGCTTGCCCGTCCGCTTGGTTGGTGGCGGGTTCTGCTGGTGGCCGAGCGCGATGATCTGCTCGTAAGCGGCGCGGTAGCAGGCGAGCATCCATGGGTCAAGCGATTGCTCCCCGGCGGCCTTTGCGTCTTCGACGGTGGTGTGCAGCGCGCGCAGCAGCGCGTCGATCTTGCTGGCCCAGGATTGCCCCTCGGGGTCTGCCTCGATGATCGCCAGCAGCTCGCGTAGGTGATGGGCGTTGCAGAGGACACGGGTTGACTTGATGCAGTTTATTTTATCTGTGGTATCTGATCCTCCTCGTTCCGCCTCCGCCTACGGCTCCGGCTCCACGAGGAGGATCCGCGCGCCGCGCGCGGCGCGGCCGGTGGCCTTCATGCGATGGTTGGGGCGCATGGCGCCGGCGTCTCGGGCGTTGTGAGCGGCTGGTGTTCGTGCTGGTGCTCGTAGTCGGCTGGGGAGAGGTAGTCGAGGGTGGAGTGTCTGCGGCGGGGGTTGTACCAGCCCTCGATGTACTCGAAGACGGCGGTCCGCGCCTCGGCGCGGGTCGGCCAGGTGTGGCGGTAGATGAGCTCCTTCTTCAGTGAGGCGTGGAAGCTCTCGCTGACCGCGTTATCGAAACAGTCGCCCTTGGAGCCGGTCGACGGGGTGATGCCGGCCTTCTTGCAGCGGCCGGTGAACAGGACAGCCGTGTATTGCCCGGGCTCAACCGGTCCTCGCAACAGTGTGTTTGACAGTGTAGGTGAAAAAGTGAAGGATCATTCTCGTTATCCGTGAGCGAGAGATGATCTTCCACTGTCGGTCAGAGACGACCCGAAGGGGCCGTACCAGTCGTTGGGCAGCTGAGTAGGTGCTCGTTGAGGGTCTCTGCTGGTGTTCGCCAGCCGAGTGTCTTGCGTGGTCGGCTGTTCAGCGTTGCTGCGACCGCGGCGAGATCGGCGGCGCTGTGTCTGGTGAGGTCGGTGCCCTTGGGGAAGTACTGGCGTAGCAGCCCGTTGGTGTTCTCGTTGGTGCCGCGCTGCCACGGGCTTCGCGGATCGCAGAAGTAGACCGGCAGGCCGGCGTGGATGCGTAGCTGCGCGTGCTGGGCCATCTCAGCGCCCTGGTCCCACGTCAGTGAGCGGCGCAGTTGCACGGGGAGCGTCGTGATTGCTTCTGTGATCGCGTCGCGGACCGCCTCGGCGCCATGACCGGCGAGCGGTGGACCGTTCTTCACGCGCGGAGGGTGGCCGTCCATCGGGGGGAGGTGCAGCAGCATCGTGAAGCGGGTGCTGCGCTCCACCAGCGTGCCGATCGCTGAGCGCCCCAAGCCGAGGATGAGATCGCCCTCCCAGTGCCCGGGAACAGCACGGTCCTCGGCCTCGGCGGGCCGCTCGCTGATCAGGATCTCCTCGGTGACGAAGCTCTTGCCTGGTCCCCGCGTGCGGGCTCTGGGGACCCTGAGCGCCCTGCCGGTCCGCAAGCAAGCGGTGAGTTCCCGCCGCAGCGCGCCGCGGCCCTGCACATACAGCGACTGGTAGATCGCCTCGTGGGAGATCCGCATCGACTCATCATGGGGGAAGTCAAGACGCAGCCGGTGAGCGATCTGCTCGGGGCTCCAGGACTTCGCCCACCGCCGGTCCTTGCGGGGGCCGTGACGCCGACCGGCCCACCGCACATCCGGGCCAGCCACAGTGGCCCCGCCAGGACGCTGCACAGCACCCGAGAGACGGTCCTGCACGTAGCGGCGCAGGCTCGGGGCTGACCGCAAGCTTCGCGGCCTTCGGACGCTGGGCGCGACGGTCGGCGTGCCACTGCGCGGTGCTCGCCCGGTACTCGAGATAGCCACCGCGGGTCGCGGCATTACGACGAAGCTCCCGGGAGATCGTCGAGGGGGAACGCCCGAGCACACGCGCGATCTCCCGCACCCCACACCCACGGGCACGCAGGATCGCGATCTCCTCACGCTCAGCGAACGACAGGTAACGCCCCGACAGCGGGGCCTGAGTGACTGATGGCATCCCGCCACCCTCACGAAACCACCGGACGCCAACCGACACCGACACCCCCGCCTCGACCGCCGCATCATCGCTCCAGACGCCACGCGCGATCGCCGCCCAGAACCGCTGCCGGTGCTCCCTACGCCACCCCGGCGGACGACCCGGCGAGTGCATCTTCGCTCGCCCAGCCCGATCCGACCTCCGCCGCTTCCCGTTCATCGCAACCCCTCTCAATCGAATGGTGTTGCGACGACCAATTGAATCCACCCTGCGACCCCTGGTCGGAGTGATGGATCACCCCAGGGTCGGGTTTGCGCCGCGTGATCGCCATCTGTAGCGCGTCGATGACGAGCTCCGCGCGGAGGTGGTCGGTCATCGCCCACCCCACGATCCGCCGGGAGAAGAGGTCTTGGACGTGCGCGAGATACAACCAGCCCTCCCAGGTGCGGATGTAGGTGATGTCCGCCGACCACGTGCGGTTCGCCGCTGTGGGGTTGAAGTCGCGCTCCACGAGATCGGGGGCGACCCGCACGCCCTCCACGCGGATCGTGGTACGCCGCCGGCGGCGCTCAGGCAGACCCGAGAGCCCATCAAGGGCCATCAGCCGCTCCACGCGCTTGCAGCCCACCCGCACTCCATGGGCGAGCCGCAGCTCGGCATGCACGCGCCGCGCTCCGTAGGTCCCTTTCGAGGCCGCATGGATCTCGCGGATCTTCTCCAGCAGCCACGCGTCCGCGAGATCCCTGTCGCTTGGTGCGCGGCGCTCCCAGGCGTAGAACCCCGCCCGGGAGACGCCAAGCACTCTGCACATCACCTTGATGGAGTGATGTGCCTTCTCCGCTGCGATGAACCGGAATGCTGCTACCGGCTCGGCTCGCTCTCCCTGGCGAAGAAGGCCGTGGCTTTTTTTAGGATTTCTCGCTCTTCGCGGAGAATCCGGTTCTCACGCCGGAGTTTTCGCAGCTCCTCGCGATCCTCCGTCGTCAGACCCGGCGCGCGCCCAACATCGATGTCGGCGCGCTTGACCCAGGTATGCAGCGACTGGCCGCTGACCCCAAGATGGAGTGCCCCCGCTTTCGTGGACACCTTGGTGTGCCCCTGGTTTCGTGGACTCGGTGGTCTGGAATCGGCCGGTTAGTCGTTGTTGGTTGGTAGGTGTTGAGCCTGTGGTCATGTGGGCAACCCGGAGGGTTGTCCAAGGGTTGTGGTCAGCTTGCTGTCCACAGCCCGGCATGTCCACAGGTTTACGCTCGTGTTGCGTGGTGGTTCACCTCGTATTCGGTTGGGGTGAGCATGTTCAGGGCGCTGTGGCGTCGTCGGGTGTTGTGCCAGATCTCGATGTAGTCGTGGATCGCGCCGGCGAGTTCGACGCGGGTCTTCCAGCGCTGGCGGTTCAGTAGCTCGACCTGTATCCGCGCCCAGAACGCCTCGACCATCGCATTATCGAACGGGGCGCCGACGGCACCCACTGATGGCGCCAAGCCGGCATCGGTGACCTTCTGGCTGAAGACCCAGGAAGCGAACTGCGTCCCGCGGTCGGAGTGGATGATCGCGTGCTGGTCGGGTGCGCGGCGGGCGAGCGCCATGCCGAGCGCGTTGGTGACCAGCAGCGCGGTTTGGGAGTCTGTCGATCGACCAGCCGACGACCATCCGGGAGAAGGCGTCCAGGACGGCGCAGCAGTAGAGCTTGCCCTCTCTGGTTGGGTGCCTGGTGATGTCTGTCATCCATAGGCGATCCGGCGCGTCTCGTTGGAAGCGGCGGCGTACGAGATCAAGCGAGCTGGCCTTGCCGAGCTTCGCGCCCCTCGGCAGCCGGCGTTTCGGGAGTCCGTGGAGCCCCAGGCGCCCCATGATCAGCTCGACCTGGTTGTGCCCGACGGTGATACCGCGGCCGTAGCGCAACTCTGCGGTCACACGCCGCGAGCCGTAGGTGCCAGCCGAATCCTTGTGCACTTGCACGATCTCGCCGGCCAGCCATGCGTGGCGCAGCGTCCGCTGCGACGGCGGACGATCCTTCCAGGCGTAGTAGCCCGATGGGGAGACCTCGAGCATCACGCACGCCCGCTGCACATCGAACCCCTGCCCGGCCAGAGACTCAATCACCGGGTAGAGCCTTTTGGGGGCAGCTCCCCTTCGAGGAAGACCTCATTCACCCTTGCGCGAGACCGCCAGTTCGGTCTCCAACTGGCGGATACGGCGCTTGGCAGCCGCCAGCTCCATCTGCCCCTCGGTGCTGAGCCCCGGCGCCTCGCCTCGGTCGATCTGCTCCTGCTTGAGCCAGCCGTAGATCGTCGCCTCGCTCATCCCGAACGTTTCGGCGAGCTGAGCGACCCTCGTGCCCGCGCGTGCGAGCTCGACAACCTGCTTGCGCACCTCGACTGGATACCTGCCTGGCATGTCCTCCTCCTTGCTGACCGCCGGAGGATTCCAGAAACGCCTCTCCATAAAACCGGGGGCAGATCAACGCCACCGTCCAGACTATTGCGCAGGCCCTCAGCTGGAAGGGCAAGTCGCCCGAGGTTTACGTTGAGGTCCTGGAGCGCCTCGGGGGAGACGGGCTTCCGGAGATGTTGGTCGAGATCCCTAAGGCTGCAGTGGCGCTTGGCGACCGGGCGGGAGGCTAGCCGCGATGCCAAGACGGAGAATCCCGGTGGTTGTATGCCGGGCCGCGCGAGGTAGCAGGTGCCATAGCCCACGCCGCGACCTGACGGTCGCGGTTGCAGCCACGTTGATCTTCAACCCAAGACAAGCTAGAGTGTGACCACAAGGTGACCACAAGACGAAGGACGATGATGAAGAGCGTCGGAGTCAGGGAGTTCCGGGATCACGCAACGACTTATCTCTCGGGGGCCGATGCGGTGGCCGTGAGCAAGCACGGTCAGGTCATCGGCTTCTACATCCCGCTTGAGCGCAACGAGGACGAGGTGCAGCGGGCTGTCGTCAAGTTGGGCGAGGCGGTTGAGCAGGTGCTCCAAGAGACGGGGATGAACGAGGAGGCGCTGTCGCGGCTCTTCGATCTGCGGCGGCCGCTTCCCGAATGATCGTCGTCGCAGACGCCAGTGTCCTTGTCGGCGAACTTCTGCGCCAGCGAGGACGAGAGCTTCTCCTGCATCCCAATCTTCGTGTGCTCGTTGCGGAGCATCAGTGGGAGGAGACCGAGCACGAGCTATCTGGGCGGCTGGAGATCCTCGAATCAAGAGGGATCTTCACGGCCGCGCAGCGCGAGGCTCTCGAGCAGTCCGTACGCGGCTTGATCGATGTGCGCGCCATCGAGGTTGCGCCGAGAGATACGTACGCTGCTCTGGAGGCCACAGCACTGCGCCGAGTGCCGCGCGACCCACGCGACTGGCCAACGGTCGCGCTCGCGATCGTCTTCGACGCCGCCATCCTCACCGGCGACAACGACTTCCTCGGATGCGGCTGCCCGACCTGGACGGTCGAGACGCTACGACGCGAGCTGGAACTCGACGGGAAGTAGGACCTGACGCGCTGCCGCTGAGGTCTCGCACACCGTGTGCGAGATCAAGCTTCGATCGAGCATCGGGGAAATGCTCCAGTACCGTGCTGGAGCATTGTCCACGCTCCCTCGCCGTGGCCACGGCAGCCCCCCCAAGGTTCCATTCAGGGTTCCGTTCTGAGCAAAGCGGACCCCATCGAACCGGACCTAACCCCAGCAAACACGGGCAACCCGACCGTACCCGACCCCCCTCCACACAACTCATAACCCGAAGGTCGCGGGTTCGAATCCCGCCCCCGCTATGCCGCGAAAGCCCTGGAAATCCCACGGTTTTCGTGTTTCTAGGGATGATGCTCGGCAGAGCTTTCTCCCGGAATTTCCTCCCGAAACTGGGCGGCACGTATCCCGAGCCCGTCGGTGTGGTGGCGTCCACGAGTGCGTGCCGAGATGCCCCTGGAGGCAAGCGAAGGTCTTGACCAAACAGCCTGAACGTCTCGGCGTCCTCATAGATTAACGCTGGGAACAGAGCAAGCCGGCAGCGACCAAGGAGGACCCGGATAGGCGCGTCGCGCTGTCGGACAAGACTGTGGCTCGGCATACTGCTGTCATGGCGACTCAGCCGACGCGTGGAGTGACGATCCGGATCTTTCTCGTCGACGGCAAGCCGCAGGGGCTGCGACTGGTCGAGCGCATGGGTTGGACGGGATCGTTCCTCGCGTTCGCGCGAGCCGATTACTCGAGCGCTCGCGCGCGCGAAGAGGTGTCACAGACCGGCGCGTATGTCCTGCTCGGCCCCGACCCGGAGGGACGCCGGCTGCAGCGGGTCTATGTCGGCGAGGGCGAAAACATCCACGTCCGGCTCGACGCCCACCAGAAGGAGAAGGACTTCTGGACCCAGGGCTATGTGCTCACGACGAAGGATGACTCGCTCAACAAGGCCCATGTCCGCTACCTCGAGGCGCGGCTGCTTGAGCTTGCCGCGAAGGCTGACAATGCCTCCCTCGACAACGGTACGGCGCCGGAACCGGCGCGCCTGAGCGAGCCCGAGATTGCCGAGATGGAGACCTACCTCGATAACGTGCTCCCACTGTTCGCGTTGGTCGGAGTCAACGTCTTCGAACCCGCCGAGGAGCCCGCCGTCGCCGCGACCAGCGCCACGACGCCATCAGAGCCGGCGGCCGACGAGGGCGGGGAGCGCCTGTACCTCAAGACCCAGCTGACCGAGGCTCAGGGAGAAGACCGGTCTCGCGGCTTCCTGGTGTTTTTTGAGGGGGCTGTTGGCCGCAAGATGAAGAGGGTGATG
The DNA here is from genome assembly GCA_963842005.1 of uncultured Solirubrobacterales bacterium. GTDB lineage: Bacteria > Actinomycetota > Thermoleophilia > Solirubrobacterales > Solirubrobacteraceae > Palsa-744. Next base: position 181,625 of record CAWJEV010000004.1, read on the forward strand.
ATCCCCGGCTACGAGCAGTTGCGAGACAGGCTGTTGCAAGAGGGCATCCTCGTGGAGGACGGCGAGAATGTAAAGCTCACGAAGAGTCATCTTTTTGACTCGCCCTCAGCGGCGGCGAGCGTCCTCAGCGGCGGCAACAAGAACGGGCGCACCGAGTGGCGCGACGCCGATGGGCGCACCCTGAAGGAGCTGCAGGAGCAGACCGCGTCGTAGCCTGTGGCATACCGCTCGGACGTGTTCAGATGTCGGCCAGGGCGCGGTCGAGCGCGTCGAGTTCTGCCAGGAGATCCCTGCTGTCTTCCGTCTGGGCGAGCGCGGCCCAGAAGCCGGCGCGCGGATGTCCTACAGGTGCCTTTGCGACACGTCTTACAGCGCGTCGCAGCGCTCTCAGCTCGGGACCGTGAGGCTTGGGTGGGATGAGCGCCTCAATCGAGAGCGCGCGTTGCCAGGGCTCGTGTGGCTTGGCATCCCGCAGGCAGTGGGTGGCGACGATCAGGCGGTGGCATCGGGCGGCCCACTCCTCGGGCGTGCGCTGGCTGCTGCGTGCCAGCTGCGAGGACTGCATCGCGTTGATGTGATGCCAGAACCTCGTGTTACCGTCGATGCACGCTGACCACTCCTGCAGGCGCCAACGCGCGCCGGACCAGGGCTCATCCTGGGCGGACGGCAGGCTCCGCTGGGCGATCTCCTTGGCGTACCTGTGGGGTGCGTAGGTGCTGAGCGCGTCCCAGTCGGCCGGTTGAAGCATCGCGGCGAGCAGCACGTCGATGTCGTAGATCTGCCGCGCGATGGCCGGCTCGCGGTCGGCGTCGATGCCGACCGGAGGCTCGACGAGTGCCAGGAGCTTGAGCGCCACCTGGTAGGGAAGCTGTGGGACGCGCGCCGTCAGGGACTGGCCCACGACGCCGTGAGCGACGGTGATCGTGTCGGACGGCGGCAGCTCGTCATCGAGATGGAACTCCAGCTTCACCGTCAGGGCGTCGATCGTCGGGTTGGGATCGAAAAGCTTGGGCACGCCCACTCTGTAGGCGAGCAGCGGCAGCTCTTCGGCGCCATCCGGCTTGGGGATGCGTTGCGGCTGCAGCAGTCCGTCGGGCATGCCGGAGAAGCGATGCGCGAGAGCGTCGAGCAGCGCTTGGACATCCTGTGGGCTGGCGCTGGTCAGATAGTCGTTGTCGGCGCTGCCGCGCAGGCTGGTGAGGTCCATGCGCAGCGCGGCGCCGTTGCCGCCCATCAGCAGCAGGTGCAAGCCCATCTCGTGAGCGAGCTCCTGCAACTGCTGGTGCAGCTCGACGCACCATGCCGCGATCTCTGCGGTGTACTGGCTCGTGATCCCGGTCACGCGTTGCTGCTCGGCGAGCAACTCTGGGTTGCGCACCCAGTCGAGCTTGAAAAGGTGTTGTTGCGAGGCGGGGATGCTCATGGCGTCCGGTAGCCGCTGCGCAGGGCGGCGATCTCGGGATTCTCCTGTACTGGCCTGGCTTGCTCGATCCCGTCGAGCCAGGCGTCGTAGCGCATCCGCTTCGCATAGCGGCGAAGGCGGCTCTCGTCGCAGCCCGATTGCCGCAGGGCGCGCAGGATGCGCCCGACCTCACCGAGGTCGAATGGCAGGCCGCTGCGCCGTGTCTCGCGCAGCAGGTCGACCCAAGCCTTCTCGGGGGAGGCGACATGGCCGATCACGCCGTAGCGCCGAGCCGCCTCGCCCTGTCCTCGCAGCACCACTATGCGGGACAGGTCTCCCACCTCCACGCCTGCCTGTGGGCCGGCGCGCACCACGACGAAGCTCGCGTCGGCGAGCGCGCGTGCTGTCTCGCTCACCGCGTAGGGCTCCGCGTAGACGACGTGCGGGAACGCGTAAACGAACTGGTGAGCGAACCTAGCCAGTACGTCGAACGCCGTGATGTGCGCTTCGACGCCCGCCTCCGCCAGCACGCCGACGATCTCCCGGCCCGTGTCTGGGAGCGGCAGCGACCCGGCCGAGGCGACCGCGTACTGTCCGTGACCGTGACGGACGACCTGGCCGCTGTCCACCAGCTCCGCCAAGCGGCGATATAGGGTGCGCTCGGTCCAACCCAATCGCCGGCGCAGATCACGCGGCGTCGCCGCGCCGCCGGTGCGGTGGATGTCGTCGAGTACCGCTGAAGCACTCTGGGGCTGTAGAGGATCGAGGCTCACTGGCATGATCGTACCACATTATATAGCTATGCGGTACTGACCTGCCAATGGGCGGGCCGCAGATCGGGCTGCCACGGTGCTGGGCATACAGCTCAGCGATCCTCACCCCTGAGTGCTGCTGTTGATGGTTTGGGCTGCCGGGTCGCTCGCGCGGTCTTTCGGGCCGGACAGCAGCGCCTTCTACGCTGCCCGGCGGCTATGGGTCTCACATCCATCACGGAGGACGTAGGCGTCGCTCACGACGGCCTGGTAGCGGCGGCTCGACCAAAAGTCGTTGGCCGGTTTCGGCTGCTCGCGGTCATTAAGGGGGACAGGGACGAATCTGCCCCAACTCATACGGGGGAATCGCGTCCTGTTCCACGACAAGTCAATGGAGCGAGCAGATGACACGAACGAACAAGACCTCTGGACCGGCCGATGGCGCCGCGGTGTCGTTGGATGAGCCGCTGCTTGACTGCGTAGCGGCGGCGGCGCTGTTGAACGTGCGGGTTTCGTGGGTGCGTGATGCCGCGCGGCTTGGGCATTTGCCGTGTCTGCGCGTGGGGCGTCATTTGCGATTCACGCGGGTGATGCTCGAAGACTGGTTGGCCGAGCAGGTTGCCGTCTCATCGACGCCTGCCCGCGCGTATCCCAGGCCCGTCAACGGTTCGGGCGGCAGATCGAGCCGCAGCAGGTTCAGACGGAGCACCCAGGCGGCGCTCCTGGCGAGCCTGGCGGAGAACCCAAGGACCAAGGGGGCTGACGATGAGCGATAACGATCCACGCGGGCAGCTACGGACGGGGGGCGATCGGGGCCGGATGGATCGTCCGCCGGGCTGGGCGGACTCGTTGTTCGCCGGGCGTTCACGCGCGGATAGGGAGGCCGATCAGGACGCGATGCTGCGCGTGCTGCTCGTGCTCGGCGGGGTCGTTGTCCTGCTGCTCGTGGGACTGCACGCGCTGTTCGCGACGGTCGGCCTGCAGCTCGGATGGTGGTCGGCGCCGGCGTTCGCGCCGCTGCTGCTCTGGCTGTTCGCCTGCGCAGCGTGCAACCGTGTTCTGCGCCCCGTTGAGCTTGACGATCTGCGCTGGCGCCATCGTCTCGCAGGCGCGGGGATGTGGGCCGTGACGTTGTGGGTGGCCTGGCCGTTGTGGGCCGGGCCGACAGCAGAGGCGTGGAAGGCGGCGCATGGCGGTCTTGGTCCTCTCGGGCCGCACTATCCACTCGGCGCGGTTCTCGGCGCCTCGCCTGTCGCGATGGGAGTGGTCGCATTCATATTGCTCGCGTTGGGCATGGTCCTCGCGCCGCGCATCCGCCCACGCGAGCCCAAGCACACACCGCCGCCTGGTGATCCTGAGCCGCTGCGTTCACCGCTTGCCACCCCGCGCCGACCGGACCATTCTCGCTGGCCCCCCAACGGCCCGCGCTGGCCGTGATCGCGCTGTTGCTCACGCTCGGGAGCTTCGCCGGGTGTACGGCTGGCGGCCTGTGGGCGGTCCGCGCAGTCGGTGTCGTTCAGCGTACGAGACAGGTGGAGGCGCCCCTGCCAGCCGCTGAGCCCGACGATCCCTGGATCGCCCCGACTGGAGCGTCCATCGTCGGGACCCACGTATGGGCCGGGCAGACCACCGCCGGCGTGCTGCGAACTCCGGCGGACTGCGCGGCGATCGTCGTGGGGCCACCGAAGGCGGGCAAGACACGCAAGGTGATCGCGCCGACGCTTGCGTGCTGGGATGGACCCGCGCTTGTCACCTCGACCAAGGGCGACATCCTGCAGACTTCCGCGCACCGCGCGCGGCTGGGTCCGGTAGCGGTGTATGACCCAACCGGCTCGCTCGGGCGTCTCGAGGTCAGCGTCGGCTTCTCGCCGCTCTCGCGGTGTGGGAGTTGGGATGGCGCGGTCGAGGTGGCCGCCGCGCTGCTGTCCCCCGCCTCCGCTGATGAGAGCGTCCGTCACGGCGAGCACTTCGCCATCGCCGCCCGCGCGCTGCTCGCGCCACTGTTCCATGCGGCGGCTCTTTCCGGCGGCGGTGTTGACCGTGCGCGGGGTTGGCTGGGGCGCTCGGAGTTCTCCCAGCCCGCGGAGATCCTCCGCAAAGCAGAGGCGCAGATCGCGTTGGAGGAGCTTTCCGGGGTCGCCGCGCAGGCCGTCGGGGACTACCGGACATCGGTGCTCGGCACCGCGCAGGTCGCGCTCGCGTGGGCCTCCCGCGCCGCAGTCAGAGCCTCAACCGATCCGGCTGTGACACCGCAGATCGACCTCGGGGAGCTGATCGCGCAACAGGGCACGCTCTATGTCGTCTCTCCGTCGCGTATTCAGGAGGAGCTCGCGCCGCTGATCGCCGCCCTGCTCGACGGACTCTGCTCGCACGCGATCGACCTGGCGATCACCTCCCCGGCCGGGCGCCTTGAGCATCCGTTGCTGCTGGCGCTCGATGAGGTGGCGAACATCGCACCGATCCGCTCGCTCCCCCGCTTGCTCAGCGAGGGTATTCAGCAGGGCATCGTGCCCGTGCTGGGGGTGCAGGACATGAGCCAGGCCCGCGCCCGGTGGGGCGAGCACGAGACCGCGACGATGTGGTCAACGCCCGCGCTGCGGCTCGTGCTCGCCGGGGTCGCCGATCCATACACGGCGCAGCTGGCCTCCGATGCCTGCGGCGAGCAGCTCGTGTGGCGCCCGCAGATCAGCGAGAACACCTCCACCTCCCACCAGGTCGAGCGCAACGGCAAGACCTACACCGGCGGAGACAGCCACTCCTATGCACAGCAGCGCGAGCGAGCGGTGCAGCCCGCGGACCTCAGAGCGATGCCGGCAGGACGAGCACTCGCGCTACCACAGGGCCGAGAGCCGATCGGCGTCGACCTGTTCCCCGGAGCCCCCGGCCTGACCGATTGCGACTGGCCGGCGCTCTGCCGCGCCGGCCGCGAGCGGCTATGTGACCCACTCTGACGGCGGCGCTCCGCCGGTGAAGCGAATCGAACCCGAGTGCGAAGCCTTACAGACAACAAGAAGGATACCCACCACTCGCAAAGCTGTAGCCCAGACGGCCCGTGGGCGTAAACACAAGACTGCCCAGAGCGACGTGCTCCGGGCAGTCAAGGTACGACTATCTGATTAACGGGCATAGCCCCCTATCGTGTCTTGGCGAGTATCCATAACGAAAAACTTAGTGTTATGAGAAACTCAGCCTGATTTATTAGAAATATTAACATTTCACATCAGGTCTCCTTTCTTTTGTTTGTATGACTGTTATATAATATCATTTTTTACCTAAAATGCACGGCCTTTAGGGCATCTTTCTGGCAAGTGATGGCGTAAAGGTAGAAGCCGATCCGCTAGTCAATCGAGTGCCATAGACGCACACCACTCCCGGCGGCGAAACACACGGCGCGCGGTGCCACTTCTAGCAGGCGGAGATATTCTGTAAGCGTGCTCAACGTCGCCGGGCGATCTGGGGAACTTTCACCGAGAGCTTGTGCTACGAGCGGTGAAAAGCGGCTATGTGACCCACTCTGATGGCGGCGGGCCGCCGGTGAAGCGTGCGGCGGTCGGGTCGCCTGCCTGGGTGAGCTGGCGCTCGAGCAGCTCCAGACGGTCATGGAACAGCAGCTCCGCGCGCGGGTCGGCGCTCTGGCCTGCGTCGAGCTGGGAGCGCCACGCACTCAGGGCGCCCAACACCTCTATGAGCGCTCGGTCTGTCCACCAGTCGGCGACGAGCTTTGAGAAGACGCGGGGGTAGCGCTCGGCCAGCGCGGACACGGCCGCCCATAGCTCCCGCCGCCAGACCTCGCGCTTGTCGGGTGGCTCAAGCCACCCCGGCAATCCCGTGTCCTGACCATCGACCGGCCTGGTTGCGGTGCTGGGCGACGGCTCGCCGACGGTTTGTGCCTGGGTGCTGAGCAGCCCGTCGCGGACGAACCGCGCTGCCGTCCTGGCTGCCGGCTCACCGGCGGCCTGCGCACGCCGGCCAAGCTCCGCGAGCGCATGCTCGTCTAGCGTGATCGCGACGCGGCTCACAGCGCCATCCCCGTGTCCTGTTGGATGCCGGTGTCGGGTGCGAGCTGGCGGGCGGTGGAGCGCTCAAGCTCCTCGCCCACATCCATACCTGCCGTGACCGCGCGGAACGCGACCGAGGGCAGCTGCGCCCGTGACGCGCGCATCATCTCCGCGAGCCTTCCGACGCGCTCGGCGTCCACGCCCTCGGTTCCGAGGTCCTCCCTGGCGACGTGCCAGTCGGTGCCGTTGCGTGCGCGTGATGCTTGGACGTAGGCGCCCTCCTGGCTTGTCTGCCAGCCGCCCGTTACGACGACCGCGCGATCTACGGTCGCGCCCTGCTGACGGTAGAGATGCTGAGCGTAGGAGAGACGCAAGCTCGACAGGTCCTCGCCGCTGACCATCACCTCGCGGGCGCCGTCGGTTAACACCTTCACCCGCTGCTCCTCGGGGTCCACGCTGAGGATCTCTCCGCGTGTGCCGTTCTCCACCCGGCGCTCACCTTCGGGATGGTGTTGCGCCACGAACGCCACCCTGTCACTCTCACGCAAACCGTACGCGACGTCGGGGAACTGCAGCTCCTCCTCGCCGAGTTCGCCGCGCTCTGCGCGTAGATGCTGCGCACGCGCATTCATCCTGTCAATCTCCGCGGTTGACGCATCGGACATGAGCGCCACATGGCGCACGCCGTCGCGTTCGGTCAGCCCGGCCCACTGCTTGACTGCTCCCTCAAGCGCCTGCTCGCGGGTATCAGTGAAGTGAAGCTGCCCGCGGGCCTGGTAGTGAGCCATCGCCTGCTCGGCGCGACCTCCGCGCATATCCGCCCATGCCCGGCGCTCCTCGGGGTCATCAGTGCGGCGCACCTCTGAGAGGCGCGCCGTCGGCGCGGTCTCTGACAGTTCCTCGAACAGGCCGCCCGCGCCGATCGCGGGGAGCTGCCGCGCGTCACCGATCACAACCAGCTTCCCCCCGGACTGCGCGACCACCTCGCTCAGCGCGTCAAGCCGGCGCGTGTCAGCCATTCCCGCCTCATCGAAATACACAGTGCTGCTCTCGTCCAGCGTGACGCTCCCCGTGCGGGCTTTGGCGACCAGTGAATCCAGCGTCATCGTCCTGCCTTCCAAGGACGGGCTTTCGCGGCCCAGCCGCTCGGCCGTGTTACCAGCAACCGCGACACCCCAAGGCTCACGGCCCGCGTGCTGCTCGGCGCGCACAGCCGCGTCGATCACCACCCCCTTACCCGCCCCGGCCTGTCCGAGGAGGACCGCCGCGCGCTCCGGGCCACTGAGCACCTCAAGCGCTCGCTGCTGCTCGACGCTCAACGGCCCGCCGATCCGCTCCGCGACCTCCCTCACCGCCGTCGTTCGATCCTGCTCGCTTACCGCCGCGCCGGTGCTGGCCGCCATCTCACTTATCCGCGCTTGCACGGCCTGCTCCATGTTCCTGATCTCGCGGGTCGTCATCCGCCCGCCCTCAAGTTCGATCACCTCCCCCGAAGCGACGAGCTCGCGGGCGTGCTCGGCGACCCGGTTCGGTTCAAGCTCGCCGACGCCCTGCTCAAGCACGCTCGCGCGCAGCTCGCGCTCAGCGAACGTCGCGCCCTCCGCCGACAACGAGTCCGTTACCCGCTCCTGCCAGCCCGCCTCGTCCGCGCGCTGCACACCGCCCCGCTGCCCGGACTGCAAACCCTCCACATGCACGCGGTCGACGTGCTGCCCGGCCGCGCGCTCCTCCCATGTGGCTTGTAGCTCGGGGCGATTCTGCGGCGTCTTGGCCTGCCGGTTTTCGAGCTTGACGTTACGCAGCTCGTCGCGCTCGGGCGCACGGCCGTAACGCGCACGGAAACGCTCAGCCGCCAACCACACCTCCCGACTCCGGCCGCTCAATGCCTCCTGCGCACCCTCGGAGATCCCGGCGACCTCGAAGTAGCGGCGATCGCGGCCGGTGCCCGCCGCGATCTCATACCCCTGCCCTTGCAGCTCCTCGGCCAGCGCACCGCGGTAGAACGCGCCCAGCTCCCGCGCCGCCCTGAACAACGGACGGCTCGCGACTGCCGCGAACTGCCCATCCTGGCGCACCACCCCCGTCACGACGACATGGCTGTGCAGTTGCGGGTCGGGCGCCTCACCCCCGGCGACACCCCGCGCGGTCGTGTGGCGAAACTCCGCGGCCAGCACATCACGCGCCGGTGACAGCACCCGCCCGCCCGCGCCTTCACGGACCACCGCGACCTCACCCCGCAGATGCTCAAGCGCACGCGACACCGCCCGCCCATGCGCGAGCTCGACACCCGCGCGCTGCTGCTCAGTGCCAAGCGCCCACACCGCCGAAACAGACTTCGGCGCCGAGAACGTCAAGTCGATCCCGCCCGCGCGTCGGCCGTCGGCGCCCGCCCGGCGAACGAACTCGCCGCTCACCGGATGGCGACCCTCCATCAACGCGACGAGCTGCTCCGCGCGCACCGCCTCGCCCGCCTCCAACCCCAGCCGTTCGCGGGTCTTATCCAGCACATGCCACACGCCCTGAGCCTCCGTCGGCTCACCCGACGCCGACAAGTAATAATCCCCGCGCGACGGCGCGACCGTCCGCGACTCCAGATAGGCGGCGTACCCCGCCGCCTGACCCGCACCGATACTCGCAGCCGTCATCATAAGACACGAAATCTAGCAGAGAAAAGTGTCACGCTCTGGCACAGTGCATCTAGTCTGTTTAGCTTTTCATGGTGCTTGGAGGCTGGAAGCGTCGCCAGCGGCGGCTGAGGCCTAGCTGGCGGAGGATTGCCTGTCGGCGTTGCTCGTCACATGGCCCGCGTAGGACTATTGACCGGAGCCGTCGCGCGGCTGTGCCTGCGTATCCGGCGTGCGTGAGCGAGGCGGCGATGAAGTCGGCGGCCCCAGCGACGATCGCCGCGGCGCTCACCACCGCTCATCGTCTGAGCAGGCGGTCGAGCAGGATCAGGATGACGATTAGGTCGATGCCTAGCATTGCTACTCCTCTGTCAAGGGAAGCCGTATTGCTCCCCTCGTTATGGGCTTGGCGACACGGAAAAAAGAGTGTTGGAGCGCCGCCTACGGCGGGGCCGCCGCGCCTTGCAAGCGGTCAAGTGTTCACCGATGCTCGCCGCCGCTATCTGACAGATGCGATGCGCGATCGCTCGGGGCATGCTCCCCAGGTGCGCGAATATGAGCCAGCGATGCGCCAAGTCAACGAGCAGTGGCTGGATCGCGTCCGGGAGCGGGCGGCGTGGGCATGGCCGCGGCGGGCCAAAGAGGCTGGCGTCGACGTCGCCACCTACGAGTGCTTGGCGACGCAGAAGATCAGGGGATGGATCGCGGACGCCGAGGTCCGCCTCAGGATTCCCGAGGACCAGTTCATCGCATTCTTGAGGAGCGGGAGCTACCAGACACTGGCGACTACAGGAACCTCGGGAGGAACGACCAATCTCGCCATCCGCCGGGCGGTCGAGGACCAGATCTTCGGCATCCCGCGCTCAGCGGACGCAGAGGCGCGCCCGATCTACGGCTACCTGGAGGGCAGCGACGAGCATCATGCTCTCCCTCAGTGGGGACCCGTCGTCCTCGTCGTGGACCACTCGGTCCGTGAGCGGGCGACGTTCATCCTCGGCGACAGCGTTGACAGCACGATCCAGGGACGTCGCCCGTTGCTCGCGCCGGAGCCACTGCAGGCGCCGTGCCTCTTGGCCGCCTCAAGCAGCCAGAATGTCCTCCAAGCCGCGACCCTCGCGGACGCTTGCTCACAGCACGGCCGCTATGCCGAGGTTCAAATTTATAGAGGGTTGGATCGCGAGGACATCGCTCGGGTGATCTGCACAGCCGGATGGCAACCAAGCGCAGAGTCGGCCCGGCTTCTGAACGCCTACGGCATCGCGGTCGCGCGTTAGTGCTGTAGTCTCGCTCATGGTTTTACTTCCCGTCGTCTGATTGCGTCCGGTTCCATCGGCATGGCTATCGACTGCCTTTAGGTGTGCCGACCTACGGACGTCATCCTTCTCCTTCCGAGGACGACAGCTTTTCGACCCTGTACCAGGAGCCGTCGTCGCGTACGCGGTTGATGGCTACGTACGTGCCTCCATTGGTTTCGCGTGTCGTGCATATGAATTCACGACGGCTCGGATGCGTACTGACGCACGAGACCTGGCTATCGCGGTAGCTGACTTCATCTTTCGCATAGGTTTCGTTGGCGTCTGTGAGGACGGCTGAGGCTAATCCCCGAGCCGAGTATGGGTTCAAGCCGGTCGGCGATCCCCCCAGCGAAAAGGATCCGGTTTCCCCCGCGCGCGGTACGGACTCGGCTTTCGTGGTGGCACCGATGAGAACCGCTACCAAAAGAAGGAGCACAACGAGCGGGACCGCGAGACACGCAACCTTGCTCGCTGTGGACCGTGCGCTGAACCAGTTACGGAGGGCGTGCCATAGCGGGAGCGCCGGTGGGCGCATGGTGTCCGTGCTTCGCGAGGCAAAAGCTTGCTCGGCGGCGCGGTGAGCTGCGCCGCCAGCCGCCAGCCCTGCTTCGTCCGCAACTTGAGACGCCTCCCACGCCGAGCGAGTGGGAAGCTCTGGCTGCTCCAACAAGTTCAGGCCGCAGCTCTCACAGAAGCGCTGCTCGCCAGCCTCCTCGCCGCAGCGTGGACAGACCCTAGCGGCGGGATTAGTCATTGCGGTGTCCATGTCCTTCCTATCGGCTCGGATTCGGTGAGCTTTAGGGCCAAACCAAGCGGCGCAAAGGTCAGTCTTCGTGCGCTTGGTCGAGCGGACGTGTGGCGGCGGCTCTGGCGATGATGGCGCTCTCTAACGCCGCTAGCCACCTGCTTCTGACGCTTCGCCTTCTCCCTTGACGTTTACTTTGACTGTTCCAGATTCCGACGTCACTTCAAATTCTTGGCTCCCGTTGGAGCGGGTCAGGGTGCAGACGAGGTGGTAGCCTTCGAATTCGGTGTATTTCCCTTCTGGGCAGCTAAACTTTTCGTTCCCGCCGAGCCTTCCAGAGGGTTCGACCTTCGCTGTGACTTTTTCGGCGACTTGTTCACCGCTGAGTACTGCGTGGCTTTGTTCCATTTTCTTCATGAATTCTTGGTTTTCCCTTTCTTTGTGTTGGCTCCGCTCTTCCTTTGCCTGTGGTGTGTTTTCTTCTTCTTTCGTTCGGTTTGCTTCTTCTTGGGTTTTGTGCTTGCTCTGTTCTTGTTCGCAGGCGAGTCCGTTGGGATGGGCATCGCAAGCGCTCTGCCCGCAACCAGCCAGGCCCGCGAGCAGGGCGAGCACCATGGCGACTGTCAAGAGCGGTCTCATCCTTTCGTTTATCGGCTCTGCTGTTGGGGGGCTTTAGGCGCGAACCGGCCTAGATGTCGTCTTACGATGGCGCAGGCGGCTTGGGCTGCTTGGGACCTTTTTGGGTCCGACTACCCGTGCCAAGGCATTCGGGACATTTGCGCCACCAGTCGCCGGTCGCTGGCATCAGTGGAGGCATCGTGAGGGCAGGTTTCGGTATCCATCCACGACCCCCGCAGGTCGGGCAGTCGAGGTCAGCGACCATCATTGACGGGGCTGCGCTCAAAGTCTGTCTCGAACTGGTCTGCCTCGACGTAGCTCACGGTCCCATCGTCGTCCCAGACGAGCCAGCCATCAACCCGCGCAGCATCAAAATCGCGCTGCGTCTCGGTCTCACGGAACTTTGTCCGCAGTAGCTCATCAATCAGCATCCCGGGCACGGCGTAACCCTAGCGCACCAGGGTACGCCAGAGGCCGGTCGTCGGAAGCTTTAGAGGGTGGCCTGCCCGCGCGACGCTAATCCTCCAGAGAGACATCTTCATCGGGGAAGTCAAGCGTGCTCAGCCCGATGTCCATCGTGTAATCGGCCTCGAATGTCTTGTCATCGACACCCCGGAAACCACCGCTCTCGTCCCACACGATCCATCCAGACGGAGCAATCCCCGGTAGGTCGGCATCGAGTTGAAACGGCTCATGGATCTTCTCAACCCAAACTTTGCCGTTTGGTCCCACGGCTTCAAGGTAGTGACTATTCGGTGGGTCCGTTGGCAGGCTCTCGCGGCTGACCGTCACCATCATCAGCGCCGCCGTTTCGGCTTGGGACCGTACTTCTTCTTGGCCTGCCTCTCGCACTTGCCGAGCTTTTTCTTGTTGTGCTTGTACTGCTTCTTACACTGCTTGAGGGCGTTGGCCAGTAGTTGAGTACGGGCCAAAGGTTTCGTTGATACTTTGGACTTCGCTTCTTCTTCACGTTTTTTGTTCGCGGCAGCTTCTTCTTCCTGATGCTTTTTTGCAGCGGCAGCCGTTTCTTCTGTTACGCGCTTTTCCGCAGCAATCGTTTCTTCTTCATGCTTTTTCTTGGCTGCCGTTTCAGCTTCGACCTTTGCTTTAGCCGCTTCTTCTGCTTTTTTCTTAGCAGCAGCTTCGGCTTCTTCTTTTTCTTCCTGTGCTTTTGTGACTGCGTCTACCACCTTGAACGTCTTGATGATTTTGGGCGTAACATTAGTTGCGCCTATTTCGTTTTCACGATAATACTCACACACCTGATACGTGCCTAGTTCTGTAAATCCGTTGGTGGAGGTAGTTTCGGTCGTAGGTTCGGAGAAGTTTTGTTCACTTAGAAAGTGTTGATTTGGTTTTGCGCTTTCGACTAGGCATTCGGATTCGGTGGTTATCTTCAGCTTGGCTATCGCAGTTTCTCGAATGATTGAATGCTCTTCGACTTTGATGGTGTAGGAGATAGATTCGCCTGGAAGGATCGAATGTTGCGCCAATGAGAGTTCATCAGCGGCCGCAGGGGCAGCGAAGACCAACAGGGCGAGCACCATTGCGGGTATCGTCAGCCGCCTCATGCCTTGCCTATCGGCCTGGCTGTCGAGAAGCTTTAGCGGGCCGCCACTGGTCCCGCAGGCATCGCGTGTAGCATCTCAGCGAGATGCCTGCCGACACCCCAGGACCTCGCTATCCAGACTTCGCGGGCCGACCGCTACTTGAGTGGACACGGGCGGACTTGGAGCGACGTGCCAGAGAGGCGCGTCGCGACCCACCGAAGGTTCGGCTGATCCTGAACGAACTCGATGCTGCCGACGTGGACGAGGTGTCCTCGCTCAACGATGCCGCACTTGATCGCATCGCGAAGGAAACCGGCTCGCGGCTGTCTTCCTTGACCGATGTCGTGCTGCGGCGTAGACGCCAGCGCCGCTAGAACGCGGCTCGTACTGCTTTTGTTGCGCCACGTCTCCAGCCCGCATAGATCGAGCGCACGAGGTTGACGTTCGCCGAGTCGAGTGGAGATCAGCACCGTGGGCGACCTCCTCCTGCGGCGGATACTGCACAGAGTCGGCACCGGGGCTATCAGGAAGTCCCCGGTGTCCGCCGTCACCAATCTTGTGAGCACTGTTACATCTAGCATCCCAGGAAAGTGTGAGCAGCACTATATTTTCGCTCTGCACTCCATGTAATGTGTATGAATATATATTTTCAGTTACACTTACACTTCGCTGGCCTAGGCTGGCTTGCTACGGCAGCGGCCGTCGTGTCCATTCTGTCCTGGGTTGGGGTGACTCCACAGTCATTACTACACCGATTCGGTCTAATTCCTAAACCGCCGGCCGTCGTCTACGAGCGGCTCACGAGCCCCCTGACGCAGTACCTCGTCATCGTATTGCCGCATCGCAGTAGAGAGGTATGTGTGGTGCATACCGGCGGGCTTCACGGGTCGTTTGCTGGGACCCCGCCTACGCGGCGCGCTTGCGAGGACTCGCTGCTGTCGAGCGCCTGTCGGCGGGCTTGCGCTTCTTGGGACGGAACGCCGCGGAGAGCAGTTGGGCGTCGTCGGCGCGGCTCTTGTGGTGCAGGTAGCGCATCGTGGTTTGGATGTCGGCGTGGCCCATCCATGCTTGGACTTGGACGATGTTGGCGACGTTGATCGCCAGTGAGCCGAAGGTGTGGCGCAGGTCATGAAAGCGCAAACGGCGTAGGCCGGCGGCGTCGAGCGTTGCGAGGTAGCGGCGGCGTAGTGCGGAGCCGTCGAGAAGGGTGCTCTCGCGACTTACGAAGACGTGGTCGCCTCTGGCAGTGTGGTGTCCCCGCTTCTTCAGCTCCTTCAGCGCATGAGCGACCTTGTCGACCATCGGCACGGTGCGCGACTTGCGGGACTTCGGCTTGCCTGTCTGTTTGGCGCTGTAGCCTTCGTAGACGCGGATCGAGGACTGCTCGAAGTCGATGTCCTCCCAAAGCAGCGCCAACAGTTCGCTGCGGCGTAGTCCCTCGAGAGCTGCCGTCAGGTAGATCGCGGCGTCCTGCTGGTCCTCTTCGGCGCGCAGCGCGCGCTCGGTCTCGCTTATGGCCGGGCGGCTGGGGTCGCGATGGGAGCCCTTGACCGCGGTGGCTACGAGCAGGTCGATCTCCTCGGGCGAGTAGAAGTCGAAGCGTGCTACTTCGTTGGTCTCGCGCAGCCGCTTGATCTTCGTAACGACGTTGAGAACCAAGCCGAAATGTTCGACGGCGTGCTGGAAGATGGCGTGCGCCTGTCCGACGATCTTGTTGACCGTCTTTCGCTTGCGCGTGCCGTCCTCGGCGAGTCGGTTGCGCCATTGTTCGATCTGCTTGGCGGTAATCGTCTCTATGCGCTTGGGGCCGAACTCGGGGAGCAGGTGCGCGACGAGGACCGATCGGTAATCAACCTGCGTGCTGGCCGACCAGTCACGCTCGAACGGTCCCCGGTCGAACCAGTCCCAGGCGATGTCCGCGAACGTAAAGCCGGTGCGCTCCTGCCGCAGCTGCCCGCGTCGAGCGTCGACGAGGATCTCGTCGAGGCGTTCTTCAGCCTCTCGTTCGCGAAGGAAGCCCTGCGGGGGCGAACCCTTGCCCGTCCAGTCGGGACCGAGACGCTTCTCGTGCTGGCCCTGCTGGTCGCGCCACTTGGCGCACCAAGTGTTGCCGCGCTTGCCTTCGTACAGCCACACGTGGCCGCTGATCGAGGCGTGGGGATCGAGTGTTCGGGTTGCCATGACGGGTCCTTCCGTGGGTCTGCGGGGACTGTCCGAGAGGGGGACGGACCTAAGAACCGTAGCGCGTGGGGCGGACAGAATTTCCTCCCGAACTTCCTCCCCAAACAGCCTTGCCTAACTCGATCTACTGCACCAAAATGGCTTGAATACAGGGCATTAGCGGCCTATGCGCACTGGCTCTAGCTAACTCATAACCCGAAGGTCGCGGGTTCGAATCCCGCCCCCGCTATGTCATCTATCCGCGACGGCGATCGATCTTCAGGGTGGTCGCTGTCAGTGATCGGGGCGGGGAGTAGTTCGGGCATGATTGCCGCCTCGAGGTCGAGGAATTGGTTGGCCTTGTCGTAGGTGATGGTCACGTCGAAGGCCCGGAAGATCGCTGTGAGTTGCTCGGGGGTGGCTGTCTTGAGGCTCTCGCGTAGGTCGGGTACGGCGTCGAGCATCGCGACGATTTCGTCGGGGTGATGCCCGGCGGGCCGGGTTGCCTTGAGGGTTTCGAGCGCGTCTGTGACGGCTTCCTTGCGGGTGCTCAGCTCTTCGATGCGCTGGGTGGCGAGCGCGACGATTGGGTGCTGAGGGTCCTCGTGTTCCTCGAGTCGGAGCGTCTGGAGACGGAGGGAGCGGTCGATCTCGTGTAGCTCTTTCTCTAGGCGTTTCAGTTCGGCTGTGTGCTCCTCCCATGTGGAGGCGGTCGAGTCGGCGAGTTCGGCGCGCAAGAGGCGAAGGCGATCCGGGCCGAATACCCGGCGGGCGAGGAAGTCGAGGATCGGCTCCAGCACCTTTTCCTCCTTGATCCCGAGCACCTGGGGGTGCTCGGCGTATTCGGCGGCGGCGGTTCCTCGCCTCCTGACGTACTGGCAGCGATACCAGTTGTTGTCTCGCTGGCGGCAGCCTTCCATGCGGTGGCCACATAGGCCGCAGCGGACGCGTCCGCGTAGCGGGTAGAGACGTCCGACGCGGGTCTTGGGTGGCCCTACCTGTGCGCGTGGCATCCCGGCCTTCATGGCGTTGTGGTTGCGGGTAGCGCGCTCCTCGACCATGTCGAAAAGCTCTCTTGAGATGATCGGCTCGTGAGTGGGAGTTGGGCTCCACACCCACTCCTCTCGGGGGCGAATCTGCGGGCGGCCGGGGCGCTTGTCGTTGCGCCCCCACACGTTGTAGCCGGTGTACTTCGGGTTGCGCAGCATCGCCGCGATGACCGACCGGCTCCATGTATGGCGCAGCCCGTTCTCGTCTTTGCGGTTGGGGATGGGTGGTGGGAAGCGCTCGGGATCGCGGTTGAGCTTCTCGCAGATTTCGCCGAGGCCGAGCAGGTGCAGGCAGTAGTCCTCGAAGATCATCAGCACGATTGGGGCGCGCAGCGGATCGAGGATCAGCCTGTGCTTGCGCTTGCCTTCGCGTGCCTTGTTCGGGTTCGGGTGGGGGTGCTCCTCCAGCATGTACCCGTAGGGTGCTCGCCCCCCGGTATGCCAACCCTGCCGCACGCTCTCCTCCATTCCCCGGCGGCTTCTTTCCATGAGGTCCCGCACGTACCACTCGGCGACGCCCTGCTTGACGCGCCGAGTCAGGATCGCGGTGGCGTTAGCGATCATCGGTTCGTCGGCCGCGAACAGCCCGATACTCAGGCGCTCCAGTTCCTGCTCGACGCGTGTGGAGTCGGCGGTGATGCGCGAGAGGCGGTCGATGCTCTCCACGATCACCGCGTCAAACTGGCCCTTCGCGGCGTCTGCCAGCAACTCGGTTACACCCCCGTCGCGCGGAACCGGGACTCCGAACAGGCTCCCGTCCGCGCCGTGGCCGCGGTCGGCCATTTCCTTTCGACCGCTCTCGATGTCCCAATAGTGCGCAGTGACCTCGTCGCCGAGTGGCTGCACGATCTCGACGCACTTCTGCAACTGGCGGGGAATTGAAAGCGATGGGTCCTGACGATCCTTGTCGGAAACCCGCCCGAAGTATGCCCATCTCATAGTTGCTCAGCTCCCTTCCCGCGTCGGCAGGCAGTAGATCATTTGGTTGACTTGGCGCTGCCCGGCGAGGCCGCATCCTTTCCGGCGGCTTCCGCCGCTGCGCGTCGCAGTAGGTCCACGATCACCGCGAGCTGTTGGGCTCGCAGGGGGTTCGTCTCGGGGTTCGGCAGAGGCGTCGCGCGGATGGTGACGGTCAGCTCCTCCGCCAGTCGAGGGTCGGCCGTCCCGGCGACTCGCGGGGGCGAGCAGTCCGGGCGCCTTGGGGCTCGTCGTGCGGTGGGCTGTTTGCGGGCTCGTCGGTTCGATGCGTCCATGTCTACCTCGATCCGCGACGGATCTCAAGTCCAGCCGCGAGAGGCCGGCGCTCGCGCGAGAAGCAAGCGGTCCGGCTCCCCGCCGTCGCGGCTGCGTGGTCGCGCCGAGGCTGGCCGGCCGCTGCCGGGGGCCTACTGGTAGCGGTGCTCATCGTGCGCCTCCTGAGCGCTGCTCGCGGCCGTCGCTGGGCTGGCGGGCCCAGTGCTTGATCCGTGCTCGGGCGATCGGGATGTAGTCCTGCTCGCGCTCGATCCCGATGAACCGGGCGCCCTCGAGCACGACGGCGGCGCCGGTGCTGCCGCTGCCGGTGAAGGGGTCGAGCACGAGCCCGCCCGGCGGGGTGAGCAGCCGCACGAGCCAGCGCATGAGCTAGACCGGCTTGACGGTGGGGTGGATGTTGGCGACGGGACGGGTCTTGGCCTTGAGTTCGGCCTTGGCGCCGATCTGGAAGGTCTGCACGACGCGCCTGGGTAGCTGCTCGCAGCCAGCGTCGCGCTCACGGCGGCTGGTCTTGGCGCAGTAGAAGAAACGATGGGGCTCCCCCAGCAGCCGCGCCGGGCAGCCGGGGTTGCATCGGCGCTCGGAGCAGGAGCGGTGGTGGGAGAGCGCGAGGTTCGCCGGCCAGCGCCCCCGGTCGCTTGCGCTGCACGCATGGGTGTGCGTTCGTCCCTCGCCGGGGCATGGCTGGTCGGGGCCGACGATGCGGCACGCGTCGATGTGAAGCGCCCCGGTGTTGTGACGCGCGAGGTTCTGTTCGAGGGTGCCGTCGAGGGGCTTGCGGGCGAGGAGGATCGGCTCGTAGGCGGGCTTCAGGCCGGTGCCCCACCCGGTGTGGCTTGAGGGCACGCCTCGGGATGCGGGGTAGCCCTGGGAGTGGATCCACATCAGCACGTCGCGCAGTTCAAACCCGGCGTCTTCAAGACCGCACGCGAGCAGGTGAGCGGTCCTTGGGGCAGCGAACGCGGCGAGGTGCCCGCCGGGCTTCAAGACGCGCAGGCACGCGCTTGTCCACTGCGCGCTGAACATCTGAAACGCGGTGCTCGGGTTCGTCTTTACGCGGCGCCGGCCGGGTGGTCGTGTCGGGTCAAACGTCGCGGGCCGGTCCCAGGCCATGCCGTTGAAGCTGATCCCGTAGGGCGGGTCGGTGATGACCGCGTCGATGCTCGCGGCCTGGAGTCGAGGGAGCGCGTCAAGGCAGTCGGCGTGCTTGAGCTGCCAGCGGCAGGTTCTTTGAGGGCGTCGCATGTTCACCTCTCGTTGGAGTGGGCGGAGCCCCCGGCGTGGGGCTTTCTGAGGACGAGGACGTCCTCGTGGCAAACAAGATGGGTCTGGGTACCGCGCGCGAGGGCTTGGCGGACGTGCAGGAGCTGCCAGAAGGAAGGACGCGGTCGGACCTCGCTGTCGTGGATGCCGGCGAGCAGCGCGATGATGTGCTGCCAGTAGTCGAGGCCGGCGTGCTGGCAGAGCAGGGTCGTGTCGCCGGTGAGGTTGCGCAGCGCTCCGCCTGCTCGCAGGTTCTTGGTGACGAGCACGAGGAACCCACCCGGCTTGAGCATCCTCGCGCACGCCTCATAGATGACGGCCATCGCGGATAGGTAGCTGTCCTGGCCTCCGCCGCGGTGGCTGGTCTCCTCGGCCTGGGTAAGGACTTCCTGCACGCTGCCGTAGGGCAGCCGTGCGAGGCATGGTGTGGCGTCGCCGTAGCGGCACGCCTTGTGGGTTCTGGCGGCGTAAGCGCGGTCGGTGGCGGTCAGCCGGCGTCCTTCGCACGCGCGAGCGACTGCCATTCCCCGTCCGCCGCGAGGGTCTCCCAGCGTCGCGTTTGCGTAGGGCGGGGAGGTGAGGATCAGCGCGACCTTCCCCGTGTACTCATCGAGCACGCCCCGTCCGAGACGGCGTGCATCGTCGCGCAACACGAGCGCCTGCCCGGGGGCTCCCTGCGCGCGGGCGTGAACGATGTTCTTGGCTGCGAGCGTCGCCCAGCGTCGCTCAAGCTCAACACCGATCGCGCGGCGGTCCTGGTGGATCGCCTCGACCAACGTCGTGGCGATCCCGCACATCGGGTCCAGGATGAGATCGCCGGGCTTGGTGTAGAAGCTGATCGCGCGGCGTGGGATCTCGGGCAGCATCTTCGCGGGGTGGCGGTTTGACTCGGGCAGGTAGCGCCCGTGCCTTTGCCATTGGCTGGTGCGCTGCGCGCACGGCCAGAGCGCGAGCGGGAGGCCCGCGGTACCCGTGCCCACCCACCCGCTCCTCGACGGCGTGCGCTGCCGGCGTCGGCTCGCTGGCGAGCAGGCGGTCCCGTCGGTGCGAGTCCGCCGCCGGGTGGTCTTGGTTGATCTCGTGGGAGCCACGCTTATCTCTCCTTGGCTTGTGGTGGTTGGCCGAGCCAGTCCACAGGCTGCTCGGGGTGCTCGGCGGAGATGAAGACGGGAGCGAACGGACCCTGCTCAATGAGGTCCGCGAGGGTCACGAAGGCGACGGGGATCGTGCCCTGGTGCTCCTTGGCTGGGTCGGAGTGGTGCAGCAGGAGCGTCCGCTGGATGCGCTGGTGCATCCGCTCGCGGGTTTGGTCGGCGAGGACGATCAGCAGGTGCGGCCAGGAGCGGTAGTAGCTGCGCCACAGCGGCTGGGCGGGCGCGTCGGTGGCTGCGCCGGGGGAGGTGTAGTGGCGCAGCCTGGCGTAGCGGGTGATCTTGCCGGCGAGCTGCTCGGCGGGGCGCGCAGTGCCGCGGTCGAGCTCGATCCACCGCTGGTGCAGTGTGAGCGCCCCGTCCTCCTCGGCCTGCAGGTAGGTCAGCAGCGCGTCGGCGATGAGCAGCTCGGCGGGCCGCCGGCCACGGGCCGCTGAGATGGGGTGCGCGACCTCGTGCCGCCAGGAATCCGGGCCGCACTCGTCTCCCTTCTTGCGTGCGGCGCGGACGAACGCGATCCCGACGTCGTTGACCGCGAGGGTATGTGCGCGCAGCGGTCCTTCTGCTTGCGCAGGGCTGGTCAGCCGCCTGCGGGGCTCCGCGCGAGGACCAGCGGTCTCGACGGTATCGGCGCCGTACTCGGTGAGAAACCACAGCGAGAGGGTGCCGGGCCCCTGGACGCGGTCCACGAGTTCTCGTTGTGCGAGCAGCCGAAGGACGCGCCTGGTCCAGCGCGGTTCTGAGCCCGGCGTGTGCAGCGCATGGATCTGCTTGGTGGAAAGCAGCCGGTGCTGATAGAGGCTCGCCAGGATCACGGGCGCGACCGGCGGCAGCGGCCGGTCGTATGCCAGCCGGGCACTCACGCTTCGCCTCCGGTGCTCGGCTCGGGTGGTGGTGCTTTCCAGGGTCGATCGGTGTCCTGCCCTGAGCCGTCGGCGCTCCCCTCTGTCTTCCCTGTTTGGAGGTGTTCCTTGATTCGCTGGTCGAGGGTGTCCAGCGCGGTGACGGTCTCGGCGGCGCTGGTCCTGCCCGACGCCCGATCGATGACGGGCTGGATGTTGGGGATCGCGTCGGGTTTGAACGCTCCCGGGAAGTGCTCCTCCACCGATTCGTTGCCGAACAGGAACGGGCGCGTTAGCTGCCCGTGGTGGGTGACCTGCGCGATGAACGTCCGGCGGGGCAGCCCGGTGATCGCGCTCGCCGGTGGGTCGCCGCCCCACTCGCGTGCGATCAGCCCGGCGGCGTGCGCGTTCAGCGCGGTCGTGATCAGGTGGCTGCGGTTGGTGGTGAGCGCGTTGAGTGTCTCGCGGGTCAGCCGCTCGGGGTTCTGGTTGAGCAAGGTGCCGCGGATGCCGTACTTCGCGGTCTGCTCCAGCAGCGCGGCGAGGTTCCCTCCCGCCGCGCCGTCATAGGTCTGTACCTCGTCGAGGAAGACGTAGAACGGCTTGCGCTGGGCGGGTGGTGTGTGCGCGCGCCCCTTCGCGCCGTGCAGCAGGTCATACACCAGGAGGTTGGCGACGAGCTTGTCCTTGGCGCCCCCGGCGCCGGGGCACGCGAGCACAATCCTGCGCTCGTTCATCGCGCGGGCGATGTCGTAGGTGGAGGTCTGCGCGCCGAGGAGCGCCGCGAGCTGCGTCGAGGAGCGCAGACGGTCGATGAGGTTCGTGACCGGGGTGATCGCCTCTTCTGAGAGCCGGGGGAACCGCTCGGTGAAGAACTGCCGCCGCGCCGGAGAGAGGTGCGGCAGCGCGGCGGCGAGCCAGTCGGGGTTCCCGAGGATGCTCGGAACCTGGAAGATCGTGGGCTGTAGATCCTCGGGGAGGACGGCGGCGAGCTCGATCAGCCCAGCAGTCGCCTGGGTGGTGAGCATCAACGCGCGGTTGTTGCGCTCCCCCCACTGCAGCGCGCTGGCGAAGGAATCCACGATCGCCTCGACGCGACGCTCGGCGGCCTCGGGGTCAAGTCCGCGGGCAGCGAACAGGTTCCAGCCTGGCTGCCCCTCGCGCGAGCGCGGACCGACGAGGTCCAGTTCGATGACGCGCTCGGCAAACTCGGTTTCGGTGAGGCAGCTCTTGATGCGCTGGATCGCGTCCTGGTGGGGGTCGAGGAATAGCCCGCCGTTCCCGGCCCGGACGAGGTGCAGGAACTGCGTGAGCGCCAGCTCGGTCTTCCCCCACCGGCTCCTGCCGGCGGTGTAGGTGAAGAAGGAGTCCTCCACGCGCAGGCCGACCCGCCGCTCGCCGCTCTCGCCCTCGACGCGGCCGAGCGGCACGAGGTCGGCCTGCCCATTGAACGTCGGGAGAGTCTTCGGCGCGGGGTACACCGCCGGGCCGAGCCGCAGCACGTCCGGCGCAGCGCAGTGAACAGTCGGCGGCTTCAAAAAGCCGGCCATCTCCCGGGCGCTCACGTAGTCCTTACGGGCGGGGCGAAACAGTCCGGTTCTCATCCGCCGGTCAAACCAGCCGCGGCGCCCGGGGAGGTCTGATCCGGCGAACGCCAACCCCAGAAGGCAGACGCCGACGACGCGCAGCGAGTTGGCTGCCGCCCAACCGTCAAAGCATCCGAGCAGACCCTGCAGGCAAGAGACGGCGCGGCCTTTCTCCGGCGAGGAGCAACGGATCAGGATCTGCAGGCCGAACAACGGCTCGGCCTGCAGCAGCTTCGCGGCGATCTCCTCCCGCGCCGCGCGCTGCTCGACCATCTCCGCGGGCGGCTGACGACCCGTGCGGCGGGCGCCCAGCACACCAAGCAGCCCACCATCCTCGCCACCCGAGCGGGCCTGGTTACCGCCGAGGCGGCGTGCCTCTCGAAGGAGGCGGCGGCGAAGGCGCCTGCGGGCCGCCGCGGTCGCGGGGAGTAGGTCGACCGCGATCTCGGCCTGCTCCCCTCGCCCGCAATCCAGGCTGGCGAGAACTCTGGCGAAGCCCTGAAGCGGATCGGGGCTCAACGGGAGATGCGCGAGCGGCTCGCTGCTCGGCCGCGCCAGTCGCAGCTCCGCGCGTACCACCTTCACCTTCTTCCGTGCTGGCTTGTTTGCCTCGGCCTGCTCGCCCGAGGGCGGCTCGGGGTCGGGCTCGACGGGGTGCGCCTGGACCCGGTCAAATACCCCCAGCGCCGAGCGGACCGCCGGCAGCGCTCGCTCGGGGGCGCTGAGGGAGTAGCGCATCCGGCCCTCCGGGTCGCAGTCGAGCAGCACCCGCACCGCCCGCGCGCGCGGGTCGAGCCATCCGCCGACGAGGCGGCGGACCCTGGAGAGCTGCGCGGCGCAGCGCAGCACGGCATCGAGCGAGGGGTCGAACGAGTCCGGGGCGAGCACCGCCAGCCGCGTCCGAGAAGCGAGTGAACGACGAGTAGCGACGACACGACCCGCGAGCAACGCCACCGCCATCAATGTCACCGGGATCACAACGAACGGACGCGACGCCAGAGCACCGGCCCTCTGGACGATCCCGGACGGGGAGTGCAGGTCACCCAACAGCGAGAAGGCCACGAGGCCAAGCACGACGGCCAGGAGCGGTCGTATGTCCTGAGACGGCTGGCGGTTCATAGGAAGCTACCTACGGACATAGAGATGTCGCACAGCCGCGACCTCTGAAAACCAGCCTGTGAGCAGCGCAAACCCGCCGATCCCGGCGAACCAAGGGGGAACCGGAGACGGGCCTGGAGACGGGCCTGCAAACGGGCCTGGAGACGGGCCTGGAGACGGTCCTCGGCGTTCACGGTCGTTCCCCTCGCCCGTCGGCCGGGCACCCCGCCGCCGGCCGCCTGGAACTACGCCCTTGGGTGGCGGTGCCGTGCTGGCGGCTCTCGCATGATTCACAGAGCATCCCCGGCTTCTGTCTCGTGACTTCGCCCGCGCGGTTGCCGTGGACGTCATAGCCACCCCACCGGCACCAGCGCACCCCGGCCGCGTGCGCCTTGGCCTCGAGCGCTTCGATGCCGGCGAAGAACTCGGGGTACAACGCGGCGAACATCGCGCGCTCCCCGTTGGCGTTGGCGAACGCTCCGCAGTTGCACTCCCCCGAGCGGTGCAGCAGCGCGGCAGCCGGTGACTCGGGCAGGCCGTGCTCGGAGCGGTAGCGCAACATGTCCTCGTTGGCCCAGTCGATCAACGGGTTGGCGAACACCACTGAGGTGCTCCCCAGCCGGTTGATCGCCTCGCGCCTGGCTCGGCGTCGGCTCTCCGCGCGGCGGATCCCCGAGAGCAGGAGCACCCTGGCACGGCGGGGATGACCCTGCTTGCTCTCCCTGAGCAGCGCCATGATCTGGCGTTCCTTCAGGCGGTTGTATGCGCGGCCGTGAGCGCCCGGCCCGGGGAAACCGTGCGGTAGCTGACCGAGCTCGCCGCCCGAGGCCCTGCCATGCTCGCGCTCGTCACGGGCGATGAACGCCTCGATCGACAGGCCCGGCTCGCGGTCGTGCGCGGCGATGAACCTCGCCCACCACACCAAGTCCCCCATGACCATCGTCTGGAAGGCGTTCCCGGCATGCAGGACGCGAAGCGGCTTGCCGATCCACTCGGCGTACTCGGCGACGAACTCGGCGACCCCCGGGACCGCGGTCCCGGTATCGATCCAGGCGAGCCCCTGGTAGTGCTCGCGGCAGCGGTGCGCGAGCACTGTCGAGTCGTTCCCGCCAGAGAACAGGCACCACACCGCGACCGGCTGATGCTCAGCTCGCGCGCGGGCTATGAGCTCGTCGGGGTCCGCGCGGCCTGGTCGTCTGTGTGCTCGGGTGCAGCTCCTCGGGAGTGCGTGGCTCGCTGTCTTGTGCCACCGCGGGGAGCACTGGCGGCTGTCGATCCGTTCAGCCATCGCGCGGGGACTGCGGGGAGCTATCCCGCGGGTTCTGCACCCGGCGTGGTTGCGCGCGACGTTCGTGCTGTCGGCGGAGGAGAACGGGTAGTGGCTGCCGGCGAGACGGAGCCCGCGGAGCATGTGCAGCCAGACCGGGGCGGGCCCGTTCCCGCAGAGCGCGTCCATCGCCTGCGCCATCCGCTGATGCCACCGCGGGCTGGCGACGCTGCGGTACTCCTGCGAGCTGCCAACGCAGACCCTGGGCCACTCCCCGGCGAGGCGAAGCAGGCGCCGGATCGGCTCGTGCATGTGCCAGACCGGGGCGCCCCTGTCCCCGAACGGCCACTCCTGTAGCAGCGCGTCGTTCTCCTTCTCGGTGCCGTCGATGACGTCCGGGATCACGGCCCAGGTCGTGCGGAACTGGAGCCAGCGCTCGCACCAGGCGTAGTACGCCGGCCAGTCGACGGGGCGCCCGGTGCGCCAGAGCGAGAACGCGCCGTTGTCGAGCATCACGGCCTGCCCGATCTCGTGGCAGGCCGTGACGTCGTGCGGGTGCGCGAAGCTCACGCAGAAGCACCGGCCCGCGAGCTCAAGCAGCTTCGCTCGCGGGGTGACCGGGGTGCCGTGATAGTGGATCACGCGAGGGCCTCCGCGCGAACGCGCCGGCTGGGGCGTACCCGGACGATCACCGCTGACCAGAGCAGCGCGCCGGCTGTCTTGGCGGTGAACTGCCCGAGGCTCGTGCTCCACATCAACCCGCCGAATGCGAGCGTCGGGAACACGAGGCTGTCGATCGCGGCGCCGAGCCACGCAGCGGTGTTCGCCCGCTGCACCCACTGGCGATGGCGCAACAGGTGGTAGATGAGCCCCTCGCCGGTCTCCGCGCACGCGAAGGAGATCGCTGACGCCTCGGCGACGCTCGCCGCGTCCTGGGCGATCAGGTAGCTCAGCGTCGAGCCGGCAGCGATCAGGAGCGCCATCTTCGCCCACCGCGTCGTGCCCCAGAAGTCAGCGAGCCGGTCGCGGGTGATGAGGTCCAGGCCGATCAGCGCGAAAGCGTTGTAGACCGACGCTGTCGGCCCGTAGTGGGCGGTGATGAGGTTCGCCGCGACGATCGCCGCGAGATACACCGCGACCAGCAACGCGACCTTGCCCTGCTCCCCCCAGGCCAGGAGCGCACGGCCACGCTTCAGGTCGCTCTCGCGCTGGGGTGTGGTACTCCGGGACTCAGACATTCAGGACTCTCCTTTTCTGTTTGGGCATGGGCGTTTCAAGCTCGGCTGACGGGGCGCGGACGACGTGTCCGCGCACGGGTTCGACAGGAAGGTGTGTGCCATCCGCTCGGTCACGTCTTCGGTGGGTTGGCGGCGGGTGGCTGGGCGTACCCGTAGACGGGGGCGCGCTCACCGGCGTTGGTCGCTTCGGCTGGCTTGAACGGGCCGACGAGGGTGACGTGGCCTGCGTAGTTGCCCTCGATCGTCGTGATTCGCCCGTCCGCGAAGACGCGCTGCACGATCCCGACGTGGGCGCTAGCTTCAGGACCCTGCCCGTAGAAGACGGCATCGCCGGGTGCCGGTGTCGCGGACGGTGGGAGTACCTGACCGCCGTGGTCCCTGGCCCAGGTGTAGAGCGACCCGGAGTACCCATAGACCGCTGTGGAGCCGGGGAGCGGCACCCCGGACTCTTTCCAGACCCAGGAGGCGAACAGCGAGCACCATTCCTCGCAGGGGCCGTAGATAGTGCAGTTGGAGCCTTCGGGGTGTTCACCCTGCCCGATCTGGCTTTCGGCGACCCTGACGATCCGCGAGCTGCTGGCGGGTGCGGGTGCGGGTGGGCTCGCGCTGCACCCGCCGCTGACGGGCTGCGCGAGCGACGGGCTGCTCGCAGCCGGGGAGCCGGCGCCGGTGAACCCGTACTGGACGGCGCGAGCCATCACCTCTTCGGCGTAGCTGACCGAAGCGTCGGCGCACGCGCCGTAGTAGTGGCACGCGGCCTGGTGGTATTCGCTGTAGGAGCCGCCCGTTGGCGGGGCGCCCATGTCCTGGCGGAGGATCCGCGCGGCGGTGTAGATCGCGTCCGCCGGGTCGTTGATCGATAGCGGCTGGCCGGGGTCGGCGTTGACGGCGTAGCGTTCCCACAGGGTTGGGCCGCTCCCGCGGCTACATTCGCTGCCGCGGACGTAGGCGATCTGCATCGGCCCGGCGCACCCCGCGGGGTTGGTGCCGGCGCACTCGCCGTTGCCGCACTCCTGCGCACCGATGCTCGCCAAGAAGGACCAGTCGATGTCGAACCGCGTGCCGGCTTGCTGGTAGAGCCGAAGCCGCGCGGGTGGGATGCTCTGCAGCGCGTAGGCGGAAGGGGTGGGCCCGGTCGACGCGAGCGCTGGTTCGCTGCTTGGCTGACAGCCCGTGAAGCTCGCTCCGAGGATGGCCACGGCCACCCCGAAGATCGCGAGAAACGCGATCCCGGTCCCCCCGGTCCCGGCCAGGAGCCATATCCACAGCGCCCTGCTTCGCTGAGAGGGCATCACGCGCCGCCCAGTTCTGTGACGAGCAGCCGGCCATCGTGGGAGGCGAGGAGCAGCCTGATCGGGTAGTCGACCAGGCCACCGTCGTTGACCACGGCGCTCACCCCGGCCAGCCCCGGGGGCGCTGGCGTGCTGTGAAGCGCGAGCAGCCTCGCCCCGTCCGCCTGCGCGCCGGGCGAGACGCGCGGCGGGTGGTCCTCCAGTGAATGAAGGAGCCCGGCGGTGGCGCCCTTGATCTGGCTCGCCGGGGTGTGCCTGTAGAGGTAGCCCAGGTAGCCGGAGAGGAACAGCCGCGCGGCCCACGCAACGCCGGGCGTGAGCGGCGCCGCGCTGGCTTCGGACGGTGGCGCATGGAAAGCAGCCGCGTGCCCGGAGGGACTCGACGCTGCCTGGTCGGCGTGTCGCGGCGCCTGCCCGCCGGGGCGGGTGAGCACGAGCAGCAGAGCGCTCGCGGCCAGCAACACGACGACAGCGGCCATTGCCGTGCGGCGCTCGCCATCGGCGAGCGGCCGGTCGCGCTGGCGGCGAATCCAGGCCGCGGCGCTCACCGGCCTGGCTCCTGCTGGACGGCGTTGAGCCTGCGCCGCGCGAGACTGGCGGTCTGGCGTCCGAGCTCTACCCCGAGAAAGTCACGGCCGAGGCGATGAGCCACCGCGCCCGTGGTCCCGGAGCCGCAGAACGGGTCGAGGACCAAACAGCGGCCAGTGCCGTTTTTGTGGATGCAGCTTGGCCGCCACTCACCCTCGGTGCTGCGCGACGGAGACTCTCGCTGCCACGGCGAGCCGCAGATGCCGCACGCCGTGGGGGCGCTGCCGGCGAGGATGCACGGTTCCGCGAGCTTCTCCGGAAAGACCGCCTGCGCGCCTGGGTAGCCGCGCGCGGTGATCTTCCACCAGGATCGCCGCTGGCGTCCTTGTCCACCGCGCCACTCGTCGTGCTGGCCACGCTCGCCCCGGCGGTCGCGGTAGGTGAGACGCCCCCACCGGGCGTACCCGTTACCCGAGCAGCGCCCGGTGTCCGGTTCACGGATCGCGTGCGCGTCGTAGAAATACCGGGGCTGCTTTGCGAGGAGGAACAGGTACTCGTGCGCGCGCGTGGGACGGTCGCGCACGTTCTCGGGCATCGGGTTCGGCTTGACCCACACCACATCAGAGCGCAGCCACCAACCCTGCTCCTGCAACGCGAACGCGGCCCGCCACGGAAGACCAACAAGATCCTTCGGCTTCAGAGCAAAAGGTGACCCTGAGTGCTCACCCCTCGCACGGCCCGAGGTCACCCGGGAGGTACGTCCGCCCGAGGTGTATGAGTCGCCGAGGTTCAGCCAGAGCGTCCCGTCCTCGCGCAGGACCCTGTGAACCTCACCGAGAACCGCGAGAAGATGCTGCAGGTAAAGATCGGGGGTAGGCTCAAGCCCGAGGCATCCCTGCCACGCATCACAGCGCTGGCAGAACCGGCCGCCATGCAGCCCAGCGCGACCCTGACGGGCATCGACACCGAGACGCGCATGGGCGCGGCTCTCGGCGGCGGGCCGCATGTCAGCGCGCCGGCCACGCTGCACGTCCCCCCAGCTATGGCGGCAGCGGGGCTTCCCTCCCCACGTAGCGGGTGGCAGACCGTAGTCGCGCAGCCCCCAATAGGGCGGGCTCGTGACACAGGTCTGCGCCCAATTATCAGGCAGCTCCCGTAGGAGGGTCAGTGCGTCTGCCTGTTCGATGCGCCAGCTCATTCGGAGCCCTCCTCGGGGTCGTTGCTTTCAGGGGGTGCTTCAGACGGGGCAGGCAGCGCCAGCGGTTCCCTCGATGGAGCGGGCAGAGCAGGCGGCTGCGGCGAGGTCGGTGACGGCGGCGAGGCTGGCGGTGATGGCGGACCCGCGGGTGGTTCGGCCGGCGGGCTTTGGCTGGGCGGGGCTGACGGGGCCCCGCCGTTTCGGTGGCGGCCGAGCCCCGCCATCCGCGCAAGGCGGGTGGTGTAGTAGAGGGTCTGAAGGCGGCTGGCGCCTTCCCGGCCCGCCTGTGGGCCGGCGGCGACAGCGAGCAGATCCCCCGCGAGCTTGTTGCGCTGCAAAAAGACGGCCCACAAGAACGCGGCCTGCAACGCGAAAGCCAAAAGCCACCCGAGGTTCGAGGTCGCGTCGTCCAACGCCTGGCAGACGGCGAGGATCACCGTGAGAATCAGGGAGTAGACGACCTTTCGCGCGAGGTACCCGACGAGCTTCGCGATCCACGCGCGGAAGAAGGCATGGCCGCGGCCGGGGAACACGGCGATCACGAGCGCGACAGGTGCGAACGCGAGGACCATCAGCAGCAGGATCTGAGCGAGGATCACCCCGAGCGCTAGCGCGCCGAGCAAGCAGAACGCGCCGACCTCCCCGGCGAGGATCAGGACCGCGAGCAGCAGGCGCTGGTACTGGCCGCCCTTGCCCATCGCTTCCGCGGCGGGCTCGTCCGCCGCGCCGAGCGGGAAGGTCCCGTTGCGCTTGGCGGGGTCTGATTCGGGGAGGTCTTCGTCGGTCCCGTTTTCGAGCGCTTCGTGCTCTGAGTTACGACCCGGCGACTGGAAGGCGTAGGGGAGGAAATGCGGGGCGTACTTGTTGCGGTCGTTGACGCACGTCTTGCCTTCGGCGTGGACTTCGGTGCCGCTTTCCAGTTGTGCGGCGAGCCGCGCGTCCTCGGTCGGGTTGGCACTCAGAGGACGGACCGCGACTGAGTGAGTCTTCCCCCCGCTGGTCGTGGTGCAGCTCTCGAGGCCGCCGAACTCGAGGACGGTCCAGGGGTTCAGGACGAGCAGTTCGAAGAGCTGGTTGCTCGCGGCGCTCTTGGCCTGCTGTTCGTTACCGATGCTGCCCTGCGTGCCGAGTGAGAGCAGTGCGGTGGAGAGCTGGTTTGAGAGCCGGCTCGCCGGGGCGATCGTGCGTTCGGGCTGGGTGACAATCCCGATCGCGAGCACGCAGTAGAGGAGGGAGACGGCGAGCGCCCCGGCGGTCTCGGTGTAGAGGCGCTGCACGAGCGCCTTCCACATCGCCCAGCACCCGGCGAGCACGACCGCCGCGATCAGCCACGGCGCCCCGAACGTGCTGCTGTAAAGATGGTGAATTGCGGTCGAGATCGGTGTGAGCGCCCCGGAGCCGGGGGTGCCATTCCCGTTCAGCAGATCGAGGTTGAACGCGAACGCGAAAAGGGTGATGACCGCGTTCGCCAAGAACGCCGTGATCATCCAAATGACCTGCGCGCCGAAGTACGCGATCATCGGCGCGACACCCGAGGCGTCCACCCCGCTGGTGAACCCGACGCTGATCGCGGGGAAGTACTGGTCGAGCTCGTAGTGTTCGATCGGGTAGCGGCCGACCAGCCCGCCCGGGGGTAGCTGCGGCGCGGGGCCGATATTGCTGTACACGTCACCCGCGAACGCCGCGGGGTCAGCGAGCAGCACCAGCCCGACGGTGAGCGCGAACAGGAGCGTGAGCAGCCGCCGTCGCCGGGCGGCCCATCGCAGCGTGCGCAGGGTGGTGCGCTTCATGGCGCGCTCCTTTGCGGCTGGCCGGGGGTGGTCTGGAGTGCTTGGAGGAGGTGGGGGTAGACGAGGTCGACTTGGACCTCGCCGACACGGCCGTGGAGGTCGCGCATCAGGCACCTTCCGGCCCTGAATTCGCGCAGGAGGCCGATCAGCTCGCGTGTCGGCTCAAGGCCGATGAACCGCAGCGCCGCCCGGGCGGCGTCGTCGGAGTCCTGGCCGAAGACGAAGACGACGCCGATGAGGTCTGAGAGGTCGCCGAGGTCAGCGATGCGGTGCGTGCCGAGCAGCAGCGTCGCGTTGAACGCGCGGCCCAGCCGGACGAGGCGGTTGATGATCTGACGGCCCTGGGGGGACGCCAGGAGGAACCAGATCTCGTCCAGGCCGACGATCTTGTGACGGGTGCGGTCACCGGAGATGAGCTGCAGCGCGTAGGCCGCGACCAAACTCAATGTGGCGACGGATACGCGCTCGGCGCGGGTGTAGGAGTCTCGTGAGGCCGAGGGTTCCGGGAGCGAGAGGCCGGGCATGCGGATCGTCGTGACCGGCGTGTCCGCGCGGCTGATCGTGGTGGACCCGTCACCGAACCCCAACCGGGCGAGGCCGAAGTCGCGGATCACCTGCAGCGCCTCGCCGGCTTCGCGCGCACCGGAACGGTCGCTTTCACCAAGCAGCTCAACGACGCGCTCAAGGCTTTTGGAGCCCTCGCGGACCGCGTCCTTGACGGCGAGGCTGACCGCGTTCTCCCAGGTGCTCGTCGGACCGGGGAGTAGCTCAAGCAGATAGGAGCAGGCCAGCTCCTCCCGGAGATCCTCGAGGCCGATCGCGAGCGGGTCAAGGCGCCCCTGCTGCCCGGGGTCACCGGAGAGCTCCAGCACCTGCATGCGCTCCCCGAGCTCTGGGAGCTTGTGCAGGCCGTGGTCGGGCTTCGGGTCGAAGTCCACCACGAGGCTGCCGCGGCGCTCGGCGGCGTACTCGATCGCCTGCGCCGCAACAGTCTTCCCGCTGCCCAACGTGCCGATCAGCAGCACCCCGGACGCGCGGTCCTCCCGCGGCGCCTGCGTCGCGTCGAAGCGGACCGGGATCGGTGCTCCGGTCGGGGTGTACCCGAGGTAGGGGCCTCTACCGGAGCCAACCGTGCGGGTCGCGGTGGCGACCATCCCACCGAACTGCTCGACTGTGAGCTGCTGGACGTAGTCGCGCATCACAGCCACCCATCCGCGCGCGGGAGATGCTCGAAGAACATCTCCCGCTGCAACCCAGCGGGACGGTGCAGCTGGACGTCGCCGTACTGCTCTTTGAGCGCGGCGACCCTGCGCTCAAGCTCCTCCTCGCCCGGTGCGCCGACCGCGAGGCCGATCGATGCGTAGAGCATCGGGGGGTGCCCGCCGGCCTGGAGTTGCGCCTCGTACTCGCGGGCGAGGACCCGGTCCTCCCCGGCGAGCAGGCTTGGGCCGTGCGCTGCGCCCTGTACCTGCTCGTGATAGGCGTGCTCGACGTCAGCGATCCGCTTACGGACCTGCGCGAGCGCCTGCCGGTTCCCAAGCCAGCGGCAGTGGACCGCGGCGTCGACGGGGAACCCGAGGGCCTCCAACGGCGCGAACAGAACCTCCGCGGTCGGGCCGGGGAACTCCGGTGCGTCCGCGAGCGCGCCGAGCGCGAGCATCGCCTGGTAGCAGCGGCCTCGCTCGCTGTCCACCACGAGCGTCTGCTGACGCTCGGTGATCGCGGCGTTCGCGCACCGCCGCAGGTCGTGCTCGAGCGGCTGGAACGCCACCCCGTTGCCGCTGGGCGTGGAGATGACCAGGGCGTCTGGCTGCCAGTGCTGGTCAAGGTCGGGCTCGCTCACACCCCGGCTCGCGGCGCGACGCAAGAGCCACTGAAGCTCAAGGGTGCTCGCGCGCCGCGCAGGCAGGACGCCGTTGAGGCGCTCATACACGCGCTGCTCGGTAGCGGCGAGCTCTGAAAGCTCCCGGGCGGTGATCGGGGACGCGTTCGTGATCCCGGCCAGCTCCTCCACCCTCCGCCGGGCACGATCCACCCCGCGAATCAGCCCCGCGCCCAGGCCGGCCGGGGCGCTGCGGCTCAATGAGACCGCGAGATAGACCTCTGGTGCGTGCGAGCCGAGTTCACACAGCCGCTTGCGGTGGCCCTCTAGGAACGCCCGCCACACCTCGGTGTCCTGGTGGCGCTCGTCTAGCAGCCCGGCGGTGTGCTCGACGTACTGCTCGGCTGGGTAGGCGCGGTTGACCCGCCACAAGGAGAAGTCCGCGGCGATTGTGTGGGCGAGGCGCTGCAGGCGACGCTGTAGCGCCCACTTCCCATCGGTCGGGAGGAAGGGGTAGGCGCTCATCCCCAGCCGGTACAGGCCGGCGCTCTCACCACCCCGCCCGAGAAGCAGGTTCCCCTGCGCGTAGCGCAACGCGAAACCGCTCACGGGCGCACCTCGACGATCTGCTCGGCCGCGAGCTCGATCACTTCAGCGACCCGCTCGCGGCTGCGCATACGGTGTCCCTCCGCGGGGCGCACCACATACCTGCCGCGGCTCGGGATCACGACCACCGGGCGTCCGAACACCAGCCGCGCGGGGCCACGAACCCGGCCGTGCTCAAGCACCGGGGAGTGATGGTCCGGCGCGACCCACACCCGCGGCGCCCACACCGCCACCTCCCCATCCATGCCGAGAGGCCGGTCAAGCGAGCGCCGGGCACTCCGCAACCGCAGCGAAACCCACGAGACGATGTAGCGGTGCGCGGGGCGACCGTCCGGCGCGGCCTGCCCCGCGAGCGTCGCAACCATCCCCGGCAGCACGACCAGCCGCAGCGGCCAGTCAAGCCACCCCACTAGCACCCCGGCAGCCAACGTCCCCACAAACCCCGCGGCGCCCAGCAGGGCGGCGCCGTACCAGCCCTGCCAGCCGGCGCCCAGCAGCGCACCGACCGCGCCGAGCGTGACCGCGAACAGGATCGAGCGCTGGCTGAGGACCAGCACCATTACCAGCGCCGCGAACGCCCACGCGAGCCACTCAAGCGGCACTCCGCCGGGGATCGGCAGGTGCCGCCCGTCGATCTGGTAGATCCGCCGGTCGGGCTTGAAGATCCGCTGGTAGGAGCGGATCGGTGCGGGGGAATCACTCACAAGCCCACGCTCCCTCAGCCGAAGATCTGTTTGGCGATGCCTTCAGCGGCATGCGCGATCGAGTCCGGTGCGAACACCAGCCACGCGACCACGATCGCCGCGAACAAAAACGTGGCCAGCTCGGTGTAACGACGATTCACCAAGAAAACCAGGCTGATGATCGCCGCGATTCCCCCATACAGCTCGCTCGCGTAACCTTTCAGGAGGTTTGCGACATTGCTGCCCACTTCGTTACCCGATGCGAACGCAACCGCGGGAAACGCCAGCAGCACCACAGCCAGCCAGCACACAATCCACAACCAGCGTCTACGTGACATACCGATCACCTTTCCCGCGCCGTCGATGGCGCTGTCCTCGCAGGTTGTGTGACAGTGACCGTCCGGGCGGGGACCCTGACCGTGGGGTTTGGGTCGAGCACGGCGACGATGCCGCGCACGAGCAAAAGCAGCACGCAACCCCACAACAACACCCGGCCCGCCGCTCGCACCAGACGCCCGCCGACCTCACTACCACGAGCGCCACGTCCGTCACTCTTACTGCG
The DNA here is from genome assembly GCA_963842005.1 of uncultured Solirubrobacterales bacterium. Classification (GTDB taxonomy): domain Bacteria; phylum Actinomycetota; class Thermoleophilia; order Solirubrobacterales; family Solirubrobacteraceae; genus Palsa-744. The sequence continues at coordinate 215,998 of CAWJEV010000004.1, forward strand.
TAAATCGCTCATGAGGCCAACCTACGCCTCACGAGATGCGGCAACTACCCACCTTCGCACGTACTCATATACGCGCGAAAGTGGGTACAAGCAGCCCGCGTAATCTGCTAGGCGCGCGCGACCCCGGCACGCGAACTGGTGGGGCGCAGCGCAAAAGCGTCTGAAGTCGATCAGGCGTTCTCGAGGACGAGGTCGCTCAGCTCTTCGACACGAGCGGCGATGCTCTCAGCGGCCAGTCCGACCAGCCCGGCATGCGGTGTAGTCAGCCAGCGAGTAGAGCATCTGTTTTCCTTCGCGCCGTCGCGCGAGAAGCCCATCGCGGTAAAGCGCATTGAGACTGCGCGAGGCGTTGCGGTGTTCGATGTCAGAGGTATCAGCCAACTGCTGTACGGACGCCTCGCCGTTCTGCAACGCGAGCAGCAGCCGAACCCGCAAGGGGTCAGACAGCAACTGCATCCTGCGGGCAACTAGCCCCACGACAGCATCAGAGAGAACTACCGCCGGCATCGAGGCAGTTCACCTTCCCAGGTAGCTGAACTCGCTCTTGGGCTGTCTCCGACGACGGGAAACGGGTGATGGTGCGGGAGACTGGTTGGTGGGCGCCGGGGTCGCGGCAGGCGTGGAAGCGCTGTCCCACTCTGCGTGGCCGTGGGTAACGCTCACGCGGTCTATCACCTCGCGTGGCATGTGTCGGCGGGGCATCCGCGCGGCAGGCACCTTCGGGTGCCTGATAGCGGCGGAAGATCCGACCGACTTATGGGCGGAGCCGCGGTATCGACGCGAGGTGACTGCGGGCCTTGAGCGGCGAGCATCATCGCGGGGCGAAGGGTCTCGTGCGTGGAACAAAACCAAACTGCCGCCGAGCGCCGCAACTGCCAGCAGAAGGCAAAGCGGCCAGCGCAGCCTCTCACACACCGACGAGGACGCCTCAATTCGTACCGTAGCCCGCGGTAGTTCGGCCGTAAGAGTCTCATCCACTTGCAGGCGACCGTCATCGAACTCGTTAGGTTCAGATGAGCAACCGACGTCGGGGCGCCCAGAGAGACGAGGACTATCCATACTCGTTAATGCACGCAACACCCCCAAAGTCCCAACGACTTCCCCGCGGTCCAACATTGGGCACGAAGGCAGGCGGGCACTGCGAGATCAGTAACGCAATGCGACGGCGGGATGCAACGCAGCCTAATAGTGATAGCGCGGGTTGCCAGATCAGCGTGGCGTGCGACGATCGCGTCGGCGGTGAATCAAGCGGATCAGCGCTGCTACGGCGCTGGCACCCTCAGCGCTCGCGCTGATCGACACCACCTGAGCCGCGAGCGCGGCGCGGGAGAGAGTAAACACGGCCGTTGCGCGCCCGTGTGACACCTTGGCACGGCGCTGGGCATGGGCAAGCCGATGGTGCCCGCGAAGCGCCATGTAGCTGAACGTGATCGGGCCTTGCACTCCGCTGGGCACCGTCGCAGTCAGAACTAGCGAGCGGCCTCGCAAGCGATGGCGAAGGCGAAGCGCCGGCGGGGGTGGGGGAACTTCTTCTTTGTGTTTGTTCATCGGCAGCGTTCCGGTCGCCGCGTTGCTTGCATTGCTCTGGCCCGCGGCGTCGGTTAGCCACACACGCACAGTGCTAGCACCGGACGGCGCGTGCAATCCGGCAATGTGACCGTCCGGGCCGGTTTCAGCGATACTGCACGGTCCGGCAATGGGACAAAATTGATAATTAGCTGACACGATCGGCGCTGCGTGGCCGAGCGGATCACTCCACGTCATCGTGTAAGTCCCGTCACTCGCGACCGTCACCGAGAGTCCGACAGGAGGTGGAGGCGCGGTATTATCCACGACGATTTCGTGCGTTAGCTGTGTCTCGTTTCCCGCAGCGTTCTCCACCTGCAAAGTAAGTGTGTGAGCACCATCGGTGAGGCGGGTCGTGTCGAGCGTAAAGGTTTGTGCGAGGCTAGCGCAGGGCATGGCGCGTGTAAAGTCGCAAGTGCCAGGTGCGCTTGCCGTGGGCGAGCCATCAACTAGGAGCTGCGCTCCGCTTATTCCGCTCGGGTCTGATGCATCGAATGTCACGCTCTCGGTGCCTGTATGGAAACCGTTGGCCGGTCCTGCACCCCAGAGGGCACCCGTCGGTGGGCTTATCGTCGGGCTAGCTGACTCGCTGACCGTGACCGTCACACCGTAGAGCGCAGCCCAGGCTTCGTGCATTGTGCCCCCGGTACCACATCCGATCGAGGCTGTGCACGCGATCCCGATTGACAAGCTCAAAGCATTGTTGACCGCGACTGGCCCGAACCCTTCGTTCCCGGCACCCAAGGGTCCCCCGACTTCGCAGTGGTCCGCAGGGTAAGTAAATGTGCAAGTTTCTAGCGTGGTACCTTCTGCGGACACAAATGGAGACCAACTGTTATCGCCGTGGGCTCCGAGATACCGCTCGCCTTGGAGTCCCGTAATGGTCGTCCCCGGTGCCGCAGTAAAGGACCAGCCTGCCCGGGCGCCATCGACGGCGTTGCTACCAGCCAATAGTTTGTCCGTCGCATAAAGCCCCGTTTCCTGCTCCTGTCTGTTTGACCCTCTCGCTTGGGGCGGGCAGGTCTGACCAACCGAGAGGTGAGCGGGGTCGCTATTGAATGACACAAAGCTGTTGTTGGCTGCTGCCGGAGCGTCGGCGCAAGCACTCACCTGATAGGTCCCCGCACTGGCTAGAGCTGGTGCGACTGCCACCACAAGCACCACGACTACACTGATGAAAACCGAGCGTATCAAGGAAGGTGGAGGTCTGTCGTGGGGGACGTCACGCTGTGGTCGGAGGGATCGACGTAGCTGATGGCGAGGACAACTCCATGATACGCCTTGAGGGAGACATTCGTCGCTGCTGCAATTCGCTCCGCAATAGTCCTCGAATGTCCGCGCTTTCGTGCATCGATGATCTTGATGACGACGCGCGCTCCCTGCGGCCGGTTGAGCAGTGTCAGCAAGAGCTCCGAACGAAGGTGCCGTAGACGCACTCGTGGCTGCGGGAGTCGCCGGACATGCGCGACATTAGGAGGCATTACCGGGGTGATCGAGGGCGATGGGGCGCTTCCCGATTGCGGTAGGACCACCTGCTCGCGGGCCTTGCCGCTGGCAATCACACTCCCTAGCCCGGCTGCTTCAAAGAGCGCCGTCACGTCCAGCTCGCCGCCATTCGCGGAGGCGCTGATGGTAAGTAGCTGCCTGTTGTCTTCCGGGCTTAGATCGGGTCGGTAGGCATCGAGCGCACAGACCACGGCCGCGGTATCCGCGGTGGCCTGACTTGTACCGTAGAACCCACTTACAGGTTCGCCCGTGCTCGGGTCTACCGTGTCAAGGTCGCATCCTGGCGCAAGCAGCGCTAGACCCGGCCCCCAGTTCGAGAAGGGACACCTTTCGTGGTTTTCGCCCGCGGCACCGACGGCAATGATCGGCGGCAACGCTGCTGGATAGTCGATCTGGTTCAGGCCGTCGTTGCCCGCGGCGGCGAAGACGCTTATGCCGTAGCTTTGGGCCGCCACGGCCGCGTTTTCAAGCTCCTGGAGTTCGGCTTCTGTTGGTGTCGTCGGATAACCCAAGGAGAGACTGATGACCTTGATGTGATACACGGATGCTAGGTCCCGGCACCGGAGAATAGCCTGCTTGTAACCTGTGAAGCTCACTGTCCCATTAGGCTCCATCACACGGATCGAAATGATGCGGATGGCACCCGGAGCGGCGCCCACGGTTCCCCAATTGTTATTCGGTACCGCAGCCGCTTCCATCGCCATGCGCGTACCGTGCTCCATAGGATCAACGTCGTTCGGGGTCCCCCCGTCCAACGCTTCACGGTACACAGTCACAGGCGCTGTATCGGGGTTGAGATCAACTCCAGAGTCGATCAGGCACAAGCCGGCCGGAGTTGGCGGAGGGATCGCGTAAGGCAAAGCTTCCCCGTAGTCGTCGCGAAGTTGGGCCGGCGGGAACGGCAGTTCCGAAGCCCCCGCCCGGGTGGCAAAACACGCACAAGCAAATACGAATAGCAACGACAAGCCGGTAGCATGCCGGATCATGTCACTTAACCCCGACCCGAACGCTACGACTGTGGCCTGCCCGAAATGGATAACCAGGGATACTCAGGACGGTTGCGCGGAAGTGGTAGCTCGCTGGAGGATAGCCGGGTTCAAAGGCATAGCGGTAGTGGAACGCTCCGCCCACGTTTGTTTTGGTATTAGCAAGCAGACGCCACGCACCTCCGTAGCGTATCTCGACCGAGACAAGCGATCCACCCGGCGGTATATAACCACCTGATAGTTGCCCACGGAAAAGGAATGATACACCAGCCTTAACGTGGCGAGGTGCAAACAGCGTAACGGGTGCGTCGACCCGCTCCAAAAGGTCTACGCGGGCCGCATAGGCTGGGTCGCCGACATGCGAGCGATAAGCAACCTCCAATTCACGAGAGGGACCGCGCGGGACCGCAAAAATCCAACTACCGTCTGACCCCGTCGTCGCTGTCGAGATCACGCTTGGCTCGTAGCCCGCCGCCGCGGGCCGCTGGATAAGGTCGAGCTGAGCGCCAGAGATCGGCGCTCCCGTGTGGCTCAGCAGCCTACCCGAGAGCTTGACCGCGGACCCACCGTACGTGTGAGTCATAATCCGGCTCCGTCCACTGACTACGATCTGGGCCTGATCATCGCACCCCACGCCATTGCACGCCCCACGCGTGAGCACACCCCCGCCCACCACCCCGCCGACCAGCGGGCTAGTGTTTTCCGGCGGCGGCGAATAACCGCTCTGAAGGCCACGGTTTTCCACCGTGATAGTAGTATCTGCCACCACGGCTGTATCGCCGGCCGCGTTCTGCACAAGCACCTTCAAGCGGTGGGTGCCGTCAGAAATCTGCGTTGTATCGAGTGACAAGTCCGCTGTCACCTGTTGCGGACACGGCTGGACGTACAAGAATGCGTATGTGCCGTCGGTGGTTCCACCCACGTTTTCACACCGGCCGCCGTCCGAGTTGATGACCTGGCTTGCGACTTCGTGACCATCAACCTCAAAAATCCCACGGTATATGCCTGATGCCTGGTCATACGCAGTGAACAGGATATTTGGCGAACCATGCAGGACACCTGGCGCAAGCAGCGAGCCGGTGACATTTGACACAACCGGCTGGCTTGTCTGGAAAAGAATTATATCGGACCTCACCAACAAAGCTAGGGCCATAGGGTCCTCCCCACTCCCGATCGCAGGGCACGACTGACCTGAGTAGCTCACAGCCGCCAGGACATCGTTGACTTCTTACTGTGCGTTGTTGCCGCCAGGACATCGTTTACGTGGTGAGTGTGTGGTTTCCCGGGTTCCTCATGGAGCGGAGCCCGTAGGGCGGAGTGGAATGAGGAACCCGCGGCGCGCCGTCCGGCGGGGTTCAGCGGCGCGGGGTGGGCAGCCGGGCGGTGGTGAGCAGCTGCCCGTCGGTGTCGTTGACGAGTAGGTTCTCGTGGTCGGTGAGGGCGAGGTCGAGTGTGGCGGTGACGTACTGGTAGGCGGTCCCGTCGGGCATCGGGATCGCGCGGCCGAGGATGCGTAGGCGGTGGTCTGAGCGGATGAAGCGGATGAACTCGACGTGGCCGCGCTCCGGCCAGCCGGCGGGGATCTTCTCGGCTGCAAGCGACGTGCGCGGCTTGGTGGCGGTGGTCTCCTCGGGGGTGCGTCCGCTGGTCGCGCTGTAGCGGTGCTGGGTGTTGTGGAAGCGCTCGAACGCCGCGGCGCGTTCGACCAGATGCGGCAGGCCGTTGAAGCGCTCTTGGCGGAAGAAGCGCTTGTCGAAGGTGTCGTTGAAGTGCTCGATCGTGCCGTTGCGCCACGGTTCGCGGGGTGGGATGAACACCGGGGTGGCGCCCTGGCGCAGGCACACCCGCACGACCTCCCCGAGGCCGGTCGGCGAGACGAACGGGCCACCGTTGTCGAACTGCGCGCGGTGGGGTACCCCGTGGCGCTCCCACAGGGCGTGCAGCGCCCCGAGAACCGTGTGGTCCTCGCGATCTTGGATGATCACGATCCCGGCGTGGTGGGAGGCCACATCGATCTGGTTGAGCGCGTGGAAGCGCACGCCGCCGTCCAGGTGACGCGGGCCGACCAAGTCCACCTGGACGACATCCCCCTGGCACTCTGCGCCTGGCGCCGGGTAGGGGATGCCCTTGGAGGAACGGCGTCCGCCGGAGCGCCGCCGGCGGGTAGCGCCCGCACGCGCGAGGATCCGCTCGATCGTGCGCAGCGGCGCGACCGGCCCGCCGAGCTTCTCAAGCTCCCACGCGACAGCGTCCGCGCCAACCTGCGCCCACGGGTTCTCCTCCAGGCGCGTACGGACCGCGAGCACCTGCGCCACGACATCCTCAGAGGTCCGGTTCGCCACGCGCTTGGGCGCCCTGGAGCGGCCCTCAGCCCACGCCGGATTCTGCGGGTCATAGCGGCTCGCCCACTTCGCCACCCACTGCCTCGTGCGCCCCAGATCCCTCGCGATCGCCTCCGGCGACTCGCCCGCCAGCCGGCGACGCGCGGCCTCGCGACGCAACGCGATCTCGGGTCTTCCATCCCGACCTCCCACGCTCGATTGACACGAGCGTGCGAGCCTCAACCGTGGCCCGGATGGAAACGATGTGTTGGCGGCTCAACCGCCAGCCCGGTAAACGATGTGCTGGCGGCTACCGGTAAACGATGTGTTGGCGGCCGGCCCTCTCTGCCAAGGTGAGGTGAGACAGATTCCTTTGTTGGATTACTGAGCCTGAGGGCGAGAGCGGAGCTGTAGCGATGTTGGAGCCCATGATGGTTGTGGAGGTGCCTGGCGACGGGCACGTAGTGGAGGGAGCTGGAGGCGAGCGGAGCGAAATGCCCGGCGCGCGCGCCGCGGCCGAGGGGTCTCGGCCGGACCCGGAGCTCGCTGAGCGTCCGCGGCGCCGGCGGTTCACCGGCGAGTACAAGCTGCGGATCGTGCGTGAGGCGGCCGCCTCGACGCGGTCGGGTGAGATCGCGGCGATGTTGCGCCGTGAGGGCCTTTACACGTCGCATCTGACGGCGTGGCGCAAGCAGCAGGACGCGGGCGCGCTGCGGGGCCTGGAGCCGCGCAAGCGCGGGCCGCGCGGCCCGAGCGCCGAGCAGGTCGAGCTGCGGGCGGTGCGCGCCCGGCTGGAGCGTGCCGAGGCTGAGCTTCAGACGGCGCGTCGGGTGATCGAGGTGCAGGGAAACGTCTCAGCGCTCTTGGAGGATCTGCTGGCTCCCAAGAGCGCGACCGACACCCACGCCGAGGCCAGGACGATGATCGAGCAGGCCGTCGGCGAGATCGAGCCGCTGCTCGGCACCTTGCCGGCGTGCCGGGTGCTGGGCGCCGCGCGCGTCGCTTTACCGGTGGCGGACTCGTCGCCGAAGGTGCGCGCGGCACGCCCGCCGGCGCTCTCGCCCCGGGCGCTGTCTGAGCCCGAGCGCGGGGCGGTGCTGGCGCGGCTGCACGAGGAGCGGTTCGTCGACTGCTCGCCCGCGCACGTCTACGCCACGCTGCTCGACGAGGGCACCTATCTCGCGTCGGAGCGCACGATGTACCGGCTGCTCGCCGCGCACGGCGAGGTACGCGAGCGTCGCGACCAGCTCACCCACCCGGCCTACGCCCGGCCGGAGCTGCTCGCCCGCGAGCCGAACCGGGTTTGGTCGTGGGACATCACGAAGCTGAAAGGCCCGGCGACGTGGACGTGCTTCTACCTGTTCGTGATTCTCGACATCTACAGCCGCTACGTCGTCGGCTGGACCGTGCAGCACCAGGAGACCGCGCCGCTGGCCGAGCGGCTGATCGCCGAGACCCTGACCAAGCAGCAGATCCCCCGCCGCCAGCTGACGATCCACGCCGACCGCGGCTCAGCGATGCGCTCCAAGCCCGTGGCGTTCTTGCTCGCCGACTTCGGCGTCACCAAGACGCACAGCCGGCCGTACACCTCGACCGACAACCCCTACTCCGAGGCGCACTTCAAGACGCTGAAGTACCGGCCCGGGTTCCCCGACCGGTTCACCTCGATCCTCGAAGCCCGAGCGTTCTGCCGCGACTTCTTCCCCTGGTACAACGAGCACCACCGCCACTCCGGGATCGGCCTGATGACCCCCTCCACCGTCCACCACGGCCTCGCCGAGCAGACGCACGCCGCACGCGGTGTCGTCCTCGACGCCGCCTACGCCGCGACCCCCGAGCGCTTCGTCCGCCGAGCACCCCGACCACCCGCGCTACCCACCGGCGCGTGGATCAACAAGCCCACCGACAGAGGAGGTCGCTCACTAAATTCGCATCCAATCTGTCTCACCGAACTTGACAGGCTCCG
>CAWJEV010000005.1:0-1102378 GCA_963842005.1 uncultured Solirubrobacterales bacterium
AGAGCCGCATCGACGGGGCGGGCTCGAGCTGAGGAGACCGACCATCACTGTCTGCGACGGCGGCCGTCAGTAGGCGAACGTGACGTGCTCGCCGATGTGCTCGCGGCGCTCTATGAGCTCGAGGAGCCCGACGACGAAGTCCTGCGAGGAGATGCGCCCCGGCCCCTCGACGCCGAGCAGCAGCTCCTCGACACCGACGCGGTACGCGCCGGTCCGCTCGCCGTCCTCGATCGTCTGGGGCGGGCTCACATAGGTCCATTCGAGGTCGCCCGCCTCGGCGCGCAAGAGGTCGCGGGTGTCGCGATGCGCGAGCGTGACCGCCTTCCACTCCTCAGGGAAGCCGGGAACGTCGACGATGTCGCCGACGCCACCCGGGAGCCGTAGTGCTCCCGTTCCGCCGATCCAGACGATGCGCACGACGGACCGCTGACGCGCGGCGTCGAGCAGGCTGCGCGCGGCTGAGAAGCATCAGCTCCGGCGTCTCCTTGGGCGTGCGGTAGGCGCTCAGCACGGCGTCGTGGCCATCGATCGCCGCCGCCAAGGCGGGCGTGTCGTGGATGCTCGCGACCGCGCTGGCAACGCCCTCCGGCAGGCTGGCGGCGCCCGCCGGCTCGCGGACCACGGCCGTGACGGAGTGGCCGCGCGCGAGCGCCTCGCGCACGAACAGCCCGCCGAGCCACCCGGTCGCACCGATGACTGCGAGTCTCAGGGATCGACCGGTCAACGCGTCATCGGCGGTGCTCAGAAGTCAAAGGCGAGGTCGCGCTCAATGCCCTTGGCGCCGATCGGGTTCCCCAGCAACGCCCACGTGATGAGCTCCCGCCCGCGCATGGCCACCGGGTGCTTCCAGCGGCCGTAGCGCCCGACGGCCCGCGAGAGGCCCTGCATGTGGGCCGTTCGCTTCTGGCGCCGCTGCTCGTAGCCGCGCAGCGCCGCGGCGACGTCGCCACCCTGCGAGAGGTAGCGCGCGAGCACGACCGCGTCCTCGATCCCCTGTCCCGCGCCCTGACCGATGTCGAACGTCATCGGATGCGCGGCGTCGCCGGCGAGCGTGACTCGACCCTCGCCCCAACGCTTGATCGGATCGCGGTCGTACAGGTCGCGCCGGTGGATGACCTCTTCCTCGGTCGCCTCGATGATCGTCTCAGTGGGGAAGGCCCAGCCTGCGAACCGCTCGAGCAGAGACTCCTTGACCCGCCCCACCGGGTCCTTGCCACCTGGGTCGGCGTTGGCGACGCCGAACCAGTACAGGCGCTCGTCGCTCACGCGGTAGTAGCAGAACCGCAGTCCCGGGCCGTAGAGGAGCGGGAAGTCGCCGAGCGGAGCCATGTCTGGCGTCACGTTGGTGAGGAGGCCCTGCCAGATCGTGTACCCGGCGTAACGGGGCTCCTCGAGTCCTCCGAGCAGCTGCGAGCGGACGACGGAACGGATCCCGTCGGCGCCGATCAGCACATCTCCCCGCTCGCTGCTGCCGTCCTCGAGATGAGCCGTCACCCCCGTCGCATCCTGCTCGAAGCGGTCGACCTCGCAGTTCGTCCTGATGACGCCGGGGTCGAGCGCCCCCGCGAGCGAGGGCAACAGCTCGGCGCGGTTGATGCCCACGCAGTCGCCGCCGATCTTGCGGCCCATCTCGCCGCACTTGACGTCGGCGAGCAGACGACCCTTGGGCGTATAGAACTTCATGTGCTCGACCACCGCGCCCGGCCCGCTGACCGCCATCACGCGGTCGTCCAGTCCGAGCATCTTCAGTGCCCGCATCGTGTTGTTCCAGAGATGGATGCCGGAGCCGACGTAGAGCGTCTTGACGTCGCCCGCCTTCTCCAGAACCTTGACATCCCAGCCCTCTTTGCCGAGTGCATATGCGCTCGTCACGCCGGCGATTCCGCTGCCGACGATCAACGCGCGTCTACCGTCCTTCGCCGGTGCTTCTACCATCTTGCTCCTCCAGCTCTCAATTGACGTCGGGCGAGCATCACAGCTCGCTCAAGCCGATCTTATTGTGCAGCTTGCGCAGGGCTCTTGGAGCCCACCAGTTGCGCGTGCCGAGCATTGCCATCAGCGACGGCACCAGGAGCGCTCGCACGATCGTGGAGTCGATGACCACCGCCACGGCCATCCCCAGCCCGACCTCCTTGATGTAGATGACTTTCGAGGTTGCGAAAGCCGCTACGGCGACACAGAACAGCAACGCCGCCTGCGTGACGATACGGCCCGTACGCTCGAGACCGATCGCGACCGCCTCGTCGCTCGTGGCGCCTTCGATGCGAGCTTCGTTGATGCGCGTGAGCAGGAAGACCGCGTAGTCGGTCGACAGACCGAACGCGATCGCGACGATCAGGATCGGCTGCGTCGAATCGATCGCACCCACGCTGTGGTAGTCGAGCAGACTTTGGAAGCGGCCGTCCTGGAACACGAGGACGAGCAGGCCGAGCGTCGCCGACACGGTCAGCAGGTTCATGATCAGCGCCTTGACGGGCAGGACGACCGATCCGGTCATCAGGAAGAGCACGACGATCGTGATCAACGCCAGCAACACAAACGCGAAGGGCAGGTGTTCGCGAAAGCTCTTGCCCTGATCGAGGTAGTCCGCAGCCTGCCCCGTCACCTGCACCGGGAACGGCCCCGCACGGGCCATGAGCGTCTTGGCGAGTTCCTTCACCTGCGTGGACAGGCCGTCTCCCCACGGCTGCACGCTCACGAGCCAGTGATCGCCGGTGAGCTTGCGCGCAGGCGGGATGAACGCCACGTCGCGCAGCTTCCCGATGGAATTGACATAGGACTGGATCGTGGGGCCGGCGCTTGCCGGGGCGTCGAAGAGCAGTTCGATCTGCGCGGCAGGGTTGGCCGGGAAATCGGCTGCGACGCGGTCGTCGAGCTGGCGCGCCATCAGGCTCCTCGGCAGCACGCTCGCGTTGACGCCGGTGTATTTGATCTGCGTGAAGGCGTAGCCGGCCGAGAGCAGGACCGCGGCGGCCGAAACCGCGACCACGAGCGGACGGCCCATCACCGCCCGGGCGAGGCGGTACCACGCTCCGCTCTGCGCGCGGCTCGCGGTGCGCTGGTTCGCCTCGCGCCAGCGCCGCGGAGCCCCGGCGTTGATACGTGGACCGAGCAGCATGAACATTGAGGGCAGCACGAACAGCGATACGAGGACCGCGACGATCGCGCAGCAGAAGCCCCCGATTCCCATCGAGTAGACGAACGGCTGGCGAAAGACCACGAGCGACAGGACTGCGACCGCGACCATGCTGGCGCTGAACAGGATCGTGCGCCCTGCGGTCAGTACCGTCCGCCGCACCGCCTCGGCCTGACTGCCGATGAACTCGCTCCCCGGCGCACCGGCAGGGGAGACCGGCGTGGCTCCGTAAGCCTCGTTTGGGGGCCGGCCGGCGCCTACCCGGACGAGCTCCTCGCGGTAGCGCGAGACCATGAACAGCGCGTAGTCGATCGACAGGCCGATCCCCAGGCCGATGACGAGGTTCAGCGCGAAGATGTTGACCGGGATGAACACGTTGACGACCCGCAGCGCCAGGAACGTCCCGAACACCGTGATGGCGCCGACGAGCATCGGGAGCAGCGCGGCGACCACCCCGCGGAACACGAACAGCGAGAGCACGAACAGGATCGGGAACACCAGGAGCTCGGCCATGCCCAGATCCTTGGACACCTCACTGCGCACTTCGGGGTAGAGAACCGGGCCACCGCCGGAGAGGACGTCGGGATTGTGTTCGAGCTTCTTCTGGAGGCTCGTGGCGCTGTCTTCGCGCGTCTGCTGCGAAGCGCCCTTGAAGAACGTCGCGATCAGCGCCTCGCGCCGGTCGCGGGAGAGGAAGAACGGATCGCCCGTGTTGAACGCGTCGAAGATCCGCTGGCCGTGAAAGCAGGTTTCGCCGGTGCAACTCGCGATGTCCTTTCCGGAGGAGATCTGCCGCTCGACCGCGGCGAGCTCTGCGCGCCCCCGCGGGGCTGTGATGTTCCCCGCGCTGCTCACGAGCGTGAGCATCGGTTCCGGGTAGGCGCCGCTGTAGTGCGCGATGTTGTTGTAGGTCTTGTAGCTCGTCGAGGCGCGATCCTCGAATCCCTGGTTGTCCCGCAGCAACGTCGGCGCAGGCCCACCGACCACGATCGCAATCAACAGGAAGACGCCGACTCCGGCAAGCACGCGCTTGGGGTGGCGTGCCGAGAGGTCCGCGAGGCGACTGAGAAAGCCGCCCTGGGGCGAGGGGGTGGGCGGAGGACTTGGCGGGACCTCGGGCAGTGCCGCTGCCGGGGACTGTACGAGCAGCGTCGTGGTGCCGAGCCAGATCGCGTCGTCGGCGCCGACCACGGTCGGTCCGGCCACCTCGCCGCCGTTGACGAACGTGCCGTTGGTGGACTTCAGGTCCTCGACGAGGAGGCGGCCCCCATCGAAGTGAGACACCTGCAGGTGCTGGCGGGATAACTCCGGGTCGCCGCCGAGCCGTGCGTCGCCCAGCGCGTCTCGACCGAGCACTAGCGGCTCGTCGCCGACCTCGAGCACCATGCCGTTGGCACGCCCCGCCACAACCTTGAGTACGAGCGGGAAGCTTGCCCCCGCCCCCGCCTCTGCTCCCACTGCGTCGCCCTTGTCGTGCGTGCGGTCGGTCAAGTCGGAGCGGAGCTTACTCTCTCGGAGGTCGCTCGGTTAGTCAGGGCGCGTCGCGTGGCAGGGGACCGCCTCGGGCGCCGCCTCGGCGTATCATGCGCACGATGCCGCAGCCTGTGCCCGAGGTCAGCTCGCCGGCCACGAAGCGCAACGAGATCCTGATCCGCGCCGCCATCCTGCTCGTTGGCGGCAGCATCTCCTTGCTCCTGATCTTCGCGCAGACGAGCGCCGAATCTTCGCGCTCGGCACACCCCATCTCCGGCGTCATGCACACGGCGATCATCGTGTCCGACGCGCCGATCTTCCTGTTCGCCGGTGACTTCGTCGGCGGACCCGCGACCACAGGCGGCGCCACGATCGATCAGGTCTACCTCGTCCCGCCGGGTGTGGTGCCGCTGAGCACCGTGACCGCTGTCACCGCCTCGGCCGCAACCCGGTTCGCCGACGCGACGCTGTTCAGCGTGATCACCGCGGAGGCGACACCGATGCAGAACGGCAGCGTCCACGTGATCGGGCACGGCGTGTTCACCGGCGGCACCGGTATGTACAAGGACGCGAGCGGTGGTTTCGCGTTCGCGGGCGGTCGCCCGCCCGGGTCCTCCCACGCTACGTTCTCGCTGAACGGGACAGTCGACTACTAGCCGGCCGGGAGCATGAGCGACGCATGAGCACCCTCACCGTCACGTCTGGCCCGATGACGGGACAGTTGGTGAAGATCGACCGACGAGTCGTCGTCGGTCGCAGCGCCGACGTCTCGATCGACGACGACGAGCTCTCGCGCCGGCACTTCGCCGTGCACGCGACTGCCGATGGGATCGTCGTCGAGGACCTCGGGTCGACGAACGGCACGTTCGTGGGGGGAGAGCGCATCAACGGATCGGTGACGGTCCCCGGAGGCACCCTTATTCGCGCCGGGCAGTCGGAGTTCACCGTCGACCCACACGCCGACGAGGCCACCGCTCTTCGTCCGATCCTCGACGCGACTCCCGATGACAGTACCCGGCTAAGAGCGCAGGTCCCAGCGCCCGTCCGACCGCCCGCGGGGGCGGTGGCGCCCGCCGCCGCCGCGTCCGCGACACCCCCGGCGCCCGGCGCGGCGGCTTCGCCCTCACACGCCGCCTCTCCGCCGCCCCCCGAGACGCCTACCACTCGAGGACCAGACGACGCAGGTCTGCCGAAGCGAGGAGCCTCTGCGACCTCGCGGGTCGCGCGCGTCGTCCTCGCGGTCGTGCTCGTGGGCGCAGTGGTCCTCACGCTGGCGATCCTCGGGAGCTCCTCCGCCAGCAGGCAGACTCGGCCCGTCTCGTTTTACCTTCGCACGACGACCCGTGAGGAGACGGGCACGACCAGCGCGATCGACGCGCTCCAAACCGGTGCTCCGACCGGCACGGGTGCGGCGCTCGTGACCCAGACGGTCACCGCACCGACCGGGGGGGCCCTGTTCGCTACGGGAACGGCGACCCCGTTCACCTGGCATCTCGCCACCTTCTTCGAGACCGGAAGCATCCGGGCCACGATCACCGGGACGGCGACGCCCAGCAACGGCTCGCTCACCTACGTCGGCACGGGGGAGATCGTGGGCGGGACCGGCAAGTTCGAGCAGGCGAGCGGCGCGTTGACCCTGAGCGGTACGGTGCCTCCGCCGGGAAGCACCGCGGCGGCGCTCGCGACGCAGAAGGGGGCGAACGGACAGGGCGGCGGCGTGCAGGGCGCAATCACGCTGAAGGCCCCGCCGCCCGCGGTCCCGCTCACCGACGGCGGCCTGTTCACGATCACCGGCTCGATCCGCTACTGAGGGCCCGCGAATCGATATCTGGTGGCATCTGGCATCCACCAGCCGAGCACCCGATCCCGCCAGCTGTCGATTCGAGAGCCCCGACCCCGACTGAACCAACGGCTAAGCTCCGCTCCGATGCTTCGCGAGGACAGTTACGACGTGATCGTCGTCGGTGGGGGACTCGGCGGGTTGTCGGCCGCCGCAGGGCTGGCAAAGGCGGGCAAGAGCGTCGCCGTGCTCGAGAGCACCGGGGCGGTGGGCGGCTACGCGCACACGTTCCAACGCGACTCCTACGTCTTCGACCCGGCCGTTCACATCACGGCCATGGCGCACCCCGGCGAGTTCCTCGATGTCTACCTGACGATGCTCGGAGTCCGCGACGCGGTCGAATTCGTCCCGCTCGAGCACCTGTACGGGGTGGACTTCCCGGACGCGCGCACAACCGTGCCGGTGGGGCTCGAGCAGTTCGTGGACGCCCACGCGCGGCTGTTTCCGGGTCACGCGGAGGAGGTCCGTCGCTTCGCAGAGACCTGCACACAGCTCACCATGGAGTCCCAGCAACTCTCCCCGAGGCTTGGCTTGCGTGACCTCGATGCAGCCGTGAAGCAGTTCCCGCTGCTGTTCAAGTACCGCACGGCGACGGTCCAGCAGGTGCTCGACGACTGCATCGTGGAGCCGCGCCTGAAGGCGCTGTGCGGCGCGATGTGGCCGTACGTCGGTTTGCCGCCCTCGCGGTTGTCGTTCACCACATTCTCGGCGGTGCTGTTCGCGATGCTCGAGCGTGGGCCGTTGTACGTGCGGGGGAGCTTCGAGTCGCTGGTGAGCGCGTTGCGCACTTCGATCGAGCGCGACGGCGGCGAGATCGGTGTGAGCTCGCCCGTAACCAAGATCGCCGTCGAGGATGGGGCGGTCACCGGCGTCGTCACCGCCGACGGTCGCGAGCTGCAGGCGCCGGCGGTCGTCTCAAACGCCGACGCCCGGAGCACGTTCGAGGATCTCGTCGGGCTCGAGCACGTCGCCTCCGGCTACACCAAGCGTCTGCAGCGGATGAAGCCGTCGCTGTCCGCCTTCGCGATCTTTGCCGCGACGACGCTCGACGTCGCGCAGCTCGGGCTGCCGCACGAGATCTTCGTTCATCGTCACTGGGACCACGACGACGCCTACAGGGATCTGCTCGCCAACCGTCCCGGCGGCACGTGGCTGAGCATGCCGACGCTCGTCGACCCAACCCTTGCACCAAGCGGCGAGCACCTCGTGATCTTCACGACGCTGATGCCGTTCGACATCGGCGAGCCGTGGGAGCACGCCAAGCCACGCTACACCGAGCTCCTCGTGCAGGAGGTCGAGCGCCTGCTGCCGGGCTTCCGCGCCGGTCTGACGTTCCTCGAGAGCGCGACGCCCGAGACGTTCCTCGCGTGGAGCGGAAACCAAGCCGGTGCCATCTATGGCTGGGAGAACACGCCACAGCAGTGCACGCCGAAGCGACTACCGCGGGTCTCACCGGTCGAGGGCCTTTTCCTCGCGGGCCACTGGACAGAGCCGGGCACCGGCAGCCTCCGAGCCATCTTCTCGGGCTTTCAGTGTGCTCAGATCATGCTCGGCTACGAGGGCGAGGGCGACTTCATGGCGGCGCTCGCCGGGGCAGGCGCTCGATAGCCCGACGCGGCCGCGAGCGCCACCTTGCGGCGTAGGCGCAGCATCATCGTCACGTTGATCACGACCGGACCAACGATCACGAGGATCGTGGCGAGGATGTCGAGAACCCCCTTATGGTTGAGCCGAGCGATGCTGATCGCCGTGATCACCGTGGGCACGAGGACCGTCGGGATCATGTACTGCTTCAGAGACCTCTCGCTCGGCCGGCCGAACGCCTTGTAGAAGCCGACCGTGTTGGCCACCACAGGCAATATCGCCCCAGGCAGGATCGAGACGAGCTTGAGCGTCTCCAGGTCGTGCGGGAGGTTGAGCACCTCCAGTGCGATCGTGCGTACGAGGAGATCGAGCGCAAGCGCCCAGCCGAGCGTCATGGCGAACACGGCAAGGACGGCCTCGCGAGGTACCGGGGCGCGGATCGCAACCAGGCGCGATACCTCGCGGATACCGCTCATGACCAGGTTCTCGCCCGGGAGGTGGTGCTCGACGACCTCGAGCGTCGTTGCGCCAAGGCGGATGAAGGCGCCGTTCTCGACGATCGTCGGGGCGGGGATTCGCGCAGCGCCGACCCACGTGCCGCCCTGCGAACCGAGATCCTCGACCAGCAGACGGCCGTCGTCCAGCGGCGAGATTCGTGCGTGCTGCGGTTCGATCTCGGGATCCCGCGCGAGCGCGGACTCCGACCCCGCGTCACGGCCGAGCACAACCGGCCCGGCGAGCGTAATCTCCTCGTGCGGGCGTGGTCCGCCGGCGACTCGCAGCCCCGGGCGCACGTCGTGTGGCGCCGCCGGATTCGCGAGCTCGCCGAGGAGCGGTGCAGCGATCGGCTCCTGCGACGGCTGCGGAGTTGCTTGCTCCGGTCTCGCGCTCGCGCCCTCGGGTGCGGCGTCCTCGGGTGCGGCGTCCTCGGGTGCGGCGTCCTCGGGTGCGAGCGCCGACCGCACGCGCGTCCTGTCGTCCGGTGGGCCGACCACAGACAGGCGGCTCGTTCCCAACGCGAGCACGTCTCCCGGACGAACCACCGTCGGCTCAGTCACTCGCGTGCCGTTCACGAACGTGCCGTTCGTCGAGCCGAGATCGCGGACGACGAGACCGTCCGGGAACGGCACCACTCGCGCGTGCTTGCGCGAGAGCTCGGCGTCGCCGCCGAGATCGCCGGGGCCTGGCTCCTGACGGCCGAATGTGAGCCCTGGCGCGAGGACCGGGATGCGAGCGCCCGCGGCTGGACCCGCCGAGACCTCGATTGCCAGCCCGTCGCGGGGCGCTATTGCGGCTTGTGCGGGGTCCGCTGCCATCGGTGCGTCACTTTCTCACAAAACGCGCGGGAGCAGTAACGTCCACGAGCGTGATCGACGATCTCCTTGCCAACAACCGGGCCTTCGCAGCCTCGCAGCCCGCGGGGGGTCTCGGCGCCGATCCCACCCTGCATCTGGCCGTCGTGACGTGCATGGACTGTCGCATCAACGTCTACGAGATGCTCGGCCTGCACAACGGCGAGGCGCACATCCTGCGCAACGCGGGCGGAGTGGTCACCGATGATGTGCTCCGTTCGCTGACGATCTCCCAGCGGCGGCTCGGCACACGCAGGGTGATGCTGGTCCACCACACCAAGTGCGGCATGCTCACCCTCACCGAGGACGGATTTCGCGCCGAGTTGCTGCAGGAAACCGGCATGACGCCGGCGTTTGCGATCGAATCGTTCCCCAACCTCGACGCCGACGTTCGGCAGTCCATCCGCCGCGTCCTGCACTGCCCGTTCCTGCCGCACCGCGACGACGTTCGCGGGTTCGTCTATGACGTGGACACCCACGAGTTGCGTGAGGTCTTCCTCACCGAGGAGTCGTGACCTTCGCCGGCGGCGAACCCTGAACTGCGACCGACGACGCGCCCTGAGCTTCGATAGAGTCCGGCCGTGGCCTCAGACAGTGCAACCAAGGAGACGCTATGACCCCTGAGCAGGCCGCCGTCGACGTTCCGGCGCACGTGGTCGAGTACCTCTCGAACCAGAACACGCTCACCCTCGCCACCGCGTCTCCCGGCGGGGTACCGCACGCCTCCACGTTCCTGTACGTGAACGACGGCCCCACGCTGTACTTCTGGACCCGGCCGGGCACCACCACCGCACGGCACTTGGAGCAGAACCCCGTCGTCTCCTTCGCGATCGACGAGTACGCCGAGGACCTCCGCCAGACGCGTGGTGTCCAGGGCTCGGGAGAGTGCGCCGTGGTCCTCAACGGCGAAACGATCGCGCGGGTCGCCGACCTGTTCGGCCAGAAGTTTCCGGAGCTCTCGCCGGGGGCGACGATGTCGATCTCGTTCTTCCGGGTCATCCCCACGGAGCTGCAGTTCATCGACAACACCGGCACGGGCGGCTCCAGCCAGGAGGGCCAGTTCGGCGCGGACTTCTCGCGTGAGCGCGCCTACTCGGTGTTCGCCGACCTGCCGGTCCAGCGGGTCGACAGCGTCGCCGAGGAGCTGCAGACGGTCAAAGTGCAGGCGGATGAGATCGTCGTGCGCCAGGGTGGCCCCGCCGACAAGTTCTTCATCGTCGTAGACGGCTCGGTCGACGTGGAGAAGCAGGACGACGCCGGCTTCCGCAAGGTCGCGACGCTCGGGCGCGGGCACTTCTTCGGCGAGGTCGCGATCATGCGCGGGACGCCGCGGGCCGCCACCGTACGCGCCACGGAGCCCACGACCCTGCTCGCGATGGACCGCGACGTCTTTCGCGACCTCGTGGCGCAGTCGCTGGGCATGACCGCGGACTTCGACCAGGTCGTCCGCGCCCGGCTGCGCTCCCTCGACGAGGACGCTTGATTGCCCGCGGGCGCGACGCAGGGGGCGAGCGCCACGCCTGGCTTCGCCAGCGCCGACTTTCGCGGGGCGCTCGGCGCCTTCGCGACCGGGGTCATGATCGTCACCACCCGTGGCGAGGCCCACCCGTACGGGATGACCGCCAACGCCTTTTCCTCGGTCTCGCTCGATCCGCCCCTCGTGCTCGTGTGCGTGAAGGCGTTCTCCGAGGGCGCCGAGGAGATCCTCGAGAACGGCGTGTTCGCCGTCAACATCCTCGGTGCCGAGCAGGAGCCGCTGTCGCGCTACTTCGCCTCCAAGGACCGTCCGCGCGGGCGCGACGCGTTCGGTGACGTCGCCCACCACACGGCGGCGAGCGGCTCACCGGTCCTCGACGGGGCCGTCGGCTACCTCGACTGCGCTCTGCACACAAGCCACGAGGCCGGCGACCACGTGATCTTCATCGGCGAGGTGCTCGCGCTCGACTTCAACCACAACGTGGCGCCCCTGGTCTTTCACGCCGGCGGCTACCGCTTCTTGAGGGACGGCTGAGGAGTCCGTATGCGGAGCGCCGTGCTACTTGCAACCGGGGCCCACCTGCCCGGAGAGCCGATCACCAACGAGCAGCTCGAGCGCGTCGCCGGCTCGCTGCCCGACGAGATCCTCGAGGGCATTCAGGTCAAGACGCGCCACTGGGTCGCGGACCTGCAGACCGGCGAGCAGTCGGAGACCAACTCGCAGATGGGCGCCGCTGCCGCCCGCCAGGCGCTCGCACGCGCCGAGGTCGAGCCGGGGGAGGTCGATCTGCTGGTGCTCTCCACCGCCAGCCCCGAGTACCACCTGCCTCCCACCGCGACGCTCGTGCAGGAGCACCTCGGCTTGGGCAAGTGCGCCGCGATCGACATTCGCTCCGGCTGCGCCGGGTCCGTCGAGGCGCTCGACCTCGCGCGGCTGTATCTCGAGCGCGGCGACTTCGACACGGCGCTCGTGATCGGCAGCGAGACCATCTCACCGCTGACCGTGCCGGTCTTCCTCGGGAAGGATCCCGACAAGGTGCGCATGCGCGATCGCCTCGGGATCTACAACTTCGGCGACGGCGCTGGGGCGATGCTGCTGCGCGGCGAGGAGCGGGAGGGCGCCGGCATACTCGGCTCGGCGATCCGCAGCGTCGGAGGGGATCGCAAGCCGGGGATGCAGGTCATCGGCGGAGGCACTCACGCCCCCATCGCCGACCAGCTGGCCGCCAAGCGGCTCGTCGAGCTCAAGGTCGACGTGGTCGAAAGCGGCCGCTTCACCCCATACGTGCTCACCGAAGGGCTGAGCGAGACGCTCACACGCTGCGGCGTCGCCGCCGAGGCGATCGACATCTGTGTGATCCCCGAGGGCAACGCCGGCTACATGACCGACGAGCTGCGCGAGGCCGGGCTGCTGACGCCCGCGTGGCTTGCACTCGAGGACAAGATCTTCGAGAACCTGTCGCTGGTGGGGGCCACCGGGTCTGCGGCGGTGCCGCTCGCCGTGGACTACGCGTGGACCACGGGGCGGGTCAAGGCTGGCGACATGATGATGATCCTGGCGATCGAGACGAGCAAGTGGAAGTACGCGGGGATGGTGCTGCCGTGGACGGCGCAGGCGCTCTCCGCAGGGCAGTTGGGGACCGCCGCGATCTCCGCTTGAGGCGCCCCGCCGGGTCGGCGGAGCCGCTCCCTGACTGAAAAAGAGGGGCCCGGCTCGCCCGGCCTACGGCCGGGCTGCGCCACCCTCTAGGCCGCGTAGGGCGCGAGCACGATCGCGATATTCGTCCCGCCCAGCGACGTACTGTTGACGAGCACCGGGCCGACATCTGTTCCGTGCTCCCACGCCGCGAGTGCCAGCGCGACGCTCAATGAGGCGCCCGCGCCCATCGGCTCGCCGAGCTTCAGCTTCGGCGCGTTGACCTTCACGTCAGCGCCCGCGACGCGCTCGATAGCCTTCGCCTCGGCCTCGTCGGCGGGGGCGAGGCCGCAACGCGCTGACCACACGGCGGCGAGCTCCTTGGCGGGCACCCCCGCCTGCTCCAGCGCCAGGCGCATCGCGCGCTCGAGCCCCTCCCCCTCGGGGTCGATCCGACCGACGCCACGGGCGTCGGACGTGATCGCATAGCCGAGCACCTCGCCGCGAATGCGCGCGCTCCGCTCGCGGGCGGCTCCCAGACGCTCGACCAGCACCGCGACGCCGGCCTCCGCAAGCGCCATGCCGTGCGCACCTGCGCCGTTCGGGGAGACGCCGGCGCCGCCGTCCGCAGGACTCCTCAAAACCCCCAGCTCGCGATATGCGGTGATCACCGTGTCGGTCAGCGAGTCCGCGCCGAGGCACAACACCGCGTCGGCGTGGTCGGTGGCAGCCAGATCACAGCCGTAGCACAGCGAAGATGCGCCGGCCGCGTGTCCGGCGGTGACCGTCGAGGCCGATCCCAGCGCGCCGACCTTGATCGCCACCTGCCCTCCGGCGGCGTTGTACACGGTGTTCGGGAAGACCGCGGGATTGGCGCCGCCGGCGCCTTCCTCGATCACGCCCACCGCAAAGCCCTCCATGCTCTCCATCGGACCCACCCCCGTGCCGAGGATCGCGCCAACGCGGGTGCGGTTCTCATCGCTGAGCTCGAGGCTCGCGTCGGTGAGCGCCAGACGCGAGGCGATGATCGAGAACAGCCCCAGACGATCGACGCGCTTGCGCTCCTTGGGGCCGAGGAAGTCGCCGGCGGAGAAGTCGACCCGACCGAGCTGCACCCCGTCCTCGGTACTCGTGCAATCGCGGCCGGCACTGTACGCCTCCCACAGCGCGTCGAGAGCGGTGCCGGCGGGCGTGAGGGCGCCCAGCCCTGTGATCACAACGCGATCCAGCCGCGGCGTCGGCGGCCCCTGCGTCCGCGCACCGGCGCGGGCGAAGACGATCGACGCGTTGGCTCCGCCGAAGGCGAAGTTGTTCGACACGGCGACCTCGAGCTCCATCGCGCGCGGGCCCTCGGTGATGTAGTCCAGGTCGCACTCGGGATCAGGCTCGGTGTAGCCGGCGGTCGGGGGAGCGAGCTGGTGCGCGAGCGTCTCCACCGTCGAGATCGCCTCGATCGCCCCGGCGCCTCCCAGCAGGTGCCCGATCATCGACTTGGTGGAGCTGACCGCGGCGCCCCGCGCGGCCTCCTCTCCCAGGCCGACCTTCGTCGCGGCCGTCTCCGCGGGGTCGTTCTTGGCCGTTCCGGTGCCGTGGCTGTTGACATAACCAACCTCGCCGGGCGCCACGCCGCCCTGGGCCAGCGCCGTCTGGATCGCGCGCGCGGCGCCGCGACCCTCCGGATGCGGGGCGGTCGGGTGATAACCGTCGGCGGAGAGGCCATACCCCAAGATCTCCGCGAGCACAGGGGCGCCGTGCTCGCGGGCGAGGTCCTCGCGCATCAGCACCAACATGCCGCTGCCCTCGCCGAGCGACAGCCCTTTGCGGTCGCGCGAGTACGGGGCCGCGGGCTCCGGCGAGAGCGACTCCAGCGCATTGAACCCGGCGTAGAGAATGTCCGAGAAGGCGTCGGCGCCGCCGGTCAGCACCGCGTCGGCCTGGCCGCTGCGGACCAGCTCGCCCGCGTACCCGATCGCGTTGGCGCTGGCCGCGCAGGCGGTGTCGACCGACAGCACGGGCCCGCGCAATCCAAAGGCGCCGCTGAGGGCCTCGGCCATCGCCTGCGGCGGGACCAGCAGCACGAGCCGGGGGTCCGGCTGCTCGCCGCGCTTGCGCCGCACGTGCCACTCCTCTCCGGCGAGCAGACCGGCGTTGCAGGTGCCGATCACGACGCCCCAGCGCTCAGCGGGGATCGGGCCCACCTGCACGCCACAGTTGGTCATCGCCTCCTCCGCCGCCTTGATCGTGAAATCGATCGCTCGGTCGTGAAATCCGTCGGGGTTCAGATAGCTGTGCTCGGGCGCCGCCGGGTCCTGCACCTCACCCCCCAGACGGGTGCGGTAGCCGTCCATCGGCATGTGCCTCACGTTGCGGATCGCTACGCGCCCGCTGCTCACACCCTCCCAGAACTCCTCGAGTGAGTTGCCCTGAGAGGTGATCGCCCCCATTCCGGTGACGACGACGCGATGTCTCTGCTTGCTGTTGTCGGTCACGACCACTCCTCGATTTAGACGGCGCGCAAAGCCAGCGCCACGTTTTGGCCTTCGAATCCGCGAGCGAGCGCGAGCGCCAAAGACGCGCTCGTCTCGCGTGCGGTGCCCGGGTTCCAGTCGATTCCCTCACAGGCGGGGTCGAGATGGCGCAGGTTCAGCGTCGGGGGCGCCACCCCGTTGCTCAACGTCAGGGCGGCGACCGCCGCGTTGAGCGCCCCGGCGGCGGCGACCAGGTGACCGGTCGCCGGCTTGACGCTGCTGGCGAGGGTGCTGCCCAGCACCGAGCGCAGTGCGTTCGTCTCGCTCGCGTCCCCGTGTTCGCTGCCGCTCCCGTGGGCGGCCACGTATCCGACGTCAGCCGGTGCGCTGCCCGCCTCGCCCAGAGCCGACTCGATCGCCTTCGCCAGGGCGCGACCCTCGGGATCGGGGCTCTGCAGATGCCCGGTGTCGCTCGCGCCGCCAAAGCCCACCACCTCAGCGTAGACTCGCGCTCCGCGCGCGAGAGCAGCCGCTCTGTCCTCGAGCACAAGGTAGGCGCCGCCCTCGCCGAGGACGGCGCCGTCGCGGTCGCGGTCGAAGGGGGCGCAGGCGCCCGCGAGCAGCTCGTTGCGGGTGCTCAGGATGCCGAGCGAGTCGATCTTGGCCATGTTCCACCAGCACACGGGCACATCGGCGCCGCCGGCGAGCGCGATGTCGGCCTCGCCGCAGCGGATCGCACGGAAGGCGCGGCCGATCGCGTTCAGTCCCGCCTCGGCGGTGCCCGCGAAGTACGTGTTGGCTCCCATCAGCCCCAGTGCGTCGGAGATGTAGAAGAGCGCCGCGGCCTGCAGGCCCTCGATGTAGAAGAGTGGCGGCACGACCGATGCGGCTTCCCTACCCATGCGGCCGATGTCGGTCTGGCCGTGCTCGTCGCGTGTCGCGAGCGCGGCGTCCTCGAACTTCTCCGGCTCGGAGGTCTCCTTGTTGCTCGCCGCGAACAGGGCGACCCGGCCGTCCGGATCGCCGTCCAGCTCGAGTCCCGCGTCGCGCGCCGCAGCCACCGCGGCGACGGTGGCGAGCATGTCGTAGCGGGTCATCGTGCGCAGCGAACGGCGGTTGCTGACGAACTGCTTTGGCTCCAGGTCGTGGATCTCCGCGCCGAGCTTGGTGTGCAGCGAGGAGGCGTCGTAGGCGCCGATCTCTGCGACCGCGCTGCGTCCTTGCAGCAGGCCCTCCCAGGTCTGCCCGACCCCAATCCCGAGCGGTGTGACAAGCCCGACGCCGGTGATCGCGACGCGATTCACGGGCTCACTCCTCGATCCGCGCGAGGCGTAGCTTGCGGGCTCGTGTCACGACCCGGCCGTCCACCTTGGCCTCGGCGCTGAGGGTCGCTTCGTTCTCGCGGCGCTCCTTGAGCTCGACCGTCAGCTCCAGTTGATCGCCGGGACGAACGAAGTGGCGAAAACCGACCCGATCGGCCCCCACGAACCGCCAGCGCTCCTCCCCTTCGCACTGAAGCAGCTCGCAGGCAAGCGTGCCGAGGCTGCCGAGGATGAGCACCCCGGGCATCACGGGAAAGCGCGGGAAGTGGGTGTCGAAGATCGCCAGCGTGTTGGGCACGTTGCGCAGCGCGCTGGCGCTCTTGCCGGGCTCGACGGTGAGGATGCGGTCGAGGTTGGTCCAGCGGCTCATGCGCGCTGAGCTCCTTGCGAGACCGGGTCGCAGAGCACGAGCGCGCCGTTGGTCCCCCCGAAGGCGAAGGCGTTGACCATCGCCGTGCGCACCGGAGCCTCGCGTGCCTGGTTGGGCACGAAGTCCAGGTCGAGCTCGGGATCGGGATGCTCGAGGTTGATCGTGGGTGAGACCACGCCGTCTCGCATCGCGCCGATCGCGGCGAGCAGGTTCAGGGCTGCGGCGGCGCACGTCGTGTGCCCGGTCATCGACTTGGGGGAGCTGATGAGCAGCTGCGCCGCGTGCTCGCCGAACGCCCGCTTGATCGCAGTCTGTCTCGGAGGCGTCTCCCCCAGGCGTGCCGGTGCCGTGCGCGACGACGTAGTCGATCTGCTCCGCGGCGAGACCGGACTCCTTCAGCGCGTGCCTCATTGCTATCACCGCGCCGCCTCCGTCCGGCGGCGGGTCGGTCATGCGATAGGCGTTCAGACTCGAGGCGTAGCCGAGGATCTCGGCTTTGATGCTCGCGCCGCGAGCGCGAGCGCTCTCGAGATCCTCGAGCACCGCGACCACGGCGCCCTCGCCGAGCACGAAGCCGGTGCGATCGCGGTCAAACGGTCGCGAGGCGCGCTGGGGATCGTCGTTGTAGTCCTTCGTCAGCGCCCCCAGCAGCGAGAATCCGAGCAGGTCCAGCCACGTCGTCAGAGAGTCCGCGCCGCCGGCCAGCATCACGCTCACCTCACCGTCCTGGATGCGGCGGTAGGCCTCCCCCAGGGCGTGAACCGCGGCGGCGCAGGCGGTGCTGACGCCGATCACGGGGCCACGGAAGTCAGCGAGCTTGGCGATCGCCGCGCTGGCGAGGTTCTGGTCGACCTCGCGCACCCGCGACGGCGGCGCACGCAGCAGCTCGTGCCCGTCGCTCGCCTTGCGCGTGTACAGCGCGTCTGAGAGCTCCTGCAGGCTGGGCCGGCCCATGCTGCCCCCCATCGCGATGCCACAGTCATAGGGGTCATAGGCTCCGGGTCGCAGGCCAGCGTCGGCGAGCGCCTCGCCCGCGGCGGCCACCGCGAACTGCCCGGCGCGCTGCAGGTAGGGGGTGAACTCCGTCTCGGTGAGCGTCGCGTCGGGATCGAAGTCCGTGACCATGCCGGCGATTTGAACCGGGAACGTACTTGCGTCGAACGTGGTGATCGGGCCCACACCGCTGCGCCCCGCCTTGAGCGCCTCCCAGGTGCTCTCGGCGCTGTTGCCGACGGGTGTGACCGCGCCGAGCCCGGTGACGACGACTCGGTGCATCAGTCCTCAGCTCGGGTGAGCATCTTCTGCAGGCGCTCCGTATCGTCGAGGTCGGCAAGCTCCCCGGCGTCGATCAGGGCACACATGATGTCCTTGGCTTCGAGGACCTTGACGCCGTCAGAGCTGACGTGGCCGGACACCACGGCGCTCTCCTCGCCGAAGGACTCGCACTCCCCCACCATCTCGAGCACGGCGCCGGGACCCACCTCACCGAGCCACTCCACCGAGCCGACCGACAAGAGGGCCGCGCGCTTGCGCCGATCGGTGCTGATCATGATCAGCCAGCTGCCAGCCTGGCAGAGCGCCTCCAGCAGGAAGGGAGCGGGCATCAGCAGCCCGTTCTCGGTCTCCTCCCAGTAGTCCTCGCTGTATGAGGTGAGCTTGCGTGCTCGCACACGCTTGGCGGGCTCCCATTCGTCGATCCGGTCGATGAGATGAAAACGCACCGCAGCTGCTGCTCAGGCGACCACGCCATCGGCGCGCGACTTGACCATCTCGGTCAGGTTCTGAACGGTGAACAGCTTCATGACCTCATCGGCGGCCAGCGTGCCGATGAGCTCTGAGGGGTCGGTCTGGGGCATGACCTTGTGCAGCTGCTCGGCGCCCTTCTCGGTGATTATCTCGTTCTCGTCGCTGAACTCGTCGTCGGGGATACCGCCCTGGATGTAATCGCCCAGATCGGCAGCCTCGATCTTCACGCCGGTGCCCTTCTCGATGCGGAACAGGATGTCCAAGAGATCGATCGACTCCGCCCCCAGATCGTCCATGAGCGTCGACTCCGGCGTCACCTCGTCGTCATCCAGAGCAAGCGCCTCGATGACTGCTTCCTTTACCGCGCCGTCTACATCGGCCATGTGCCAAACCTCCTGGTAGTGGGTAGTTGGTGGTCGTCCTGCACCGGGATCGGTGGATTCAGGCTCAGCCAAGGTTTGCCATTGTTGCTCATACGCGGCGCGCACCACCCGCACGCCCCCATCAGAGCGCCTTGCCCATTCCCAGCTGAGCCGCCGAGCCGCCGTCGACGGTCAGCAGCGAGCCGGTGATGTAGGACGCGTCCGGCCCCGCCAGGAAGACCGCGGAGCGCGCCACCTCCTCGACGGTCGCGAAGGACCTCAGCGGAATCTGCTTCTGCACGCCCTTGCCACCGTCCTTGTCCATCAGCCCGGCCACCAGGTCGGTCGGGGCAAAGCCGGGCAGGACCGCGTTGACCCGGATGCCGAAACGGGCAAACTCCACCGCGCAGCAGCGCGTGAACGCATTGACCGCTCCCTTGGAGGCCGCGTAGTTGGACTCTCCCGTCCATCCGCGCTCGCCCATCACCGAGGAGATGTTCACGATCACGCCGTCGCGCTGGGGCATGAACGTGGAAAGCGCCGCCTTGGTGCAGTTGAAGACTCCGCCGAAGTTGACGCGCATGACATCCAGCCAATCGCCCGGGTCCATGTTGTAGATGAGCGCATCCTTGGCGACGCCCGCGTTGTTGACGAGGATATGCAGACCTCCAAGCTCCTCGACAGTCCGCTTCACGACCGCCTCGGCCTGCTCGTAGTCGGCGACGTCTCCCTGGATGGCGGCCGCCCGGCCGCCCTGCGAGACGATCGCCTGCACGACCTCCTGCGCCTGCTCACTGCCGGAGCGGAAGTTGACGGCGACCGCCGCCCCCTCAGCCGCCAGGGCTTCGGCGATCGCGCGGCCAATGCCGCGAGAAGCTCCTGTGACTAGCGCTACGCGATCTGTGAGCTTGATGACCGAGTCCCCCCAATCGTGGCCGTGTGGTTACGAGGCGGCGGCATTATATGCGTTCAACCGGGAGCCCGTCTGGCGCTCGGCGTGGAGCATCTTCGCCCCCCGACGTGCTTGACACGGGGAGAGGTTATGCTTGCGCTGCGCCGGCGGGCGGGAGATCAGGAGGATCGGGTTGGACATTGGAGCGATGACATCGATCGACGTGATCGCCTCGGCGTTGGGTGACGCGCGGCCGGAGCTCGGCGAGCAGCTCGGCGCGATGAGCTCCCCCGACGGGGCTCTGACGCTGCTCTTCTGCGACATCGAGGACGCCGCGGCGATCCGCGAGGAGCTTGGAGCCGAGCGCGCCGCGGAGCTGCTGCGCGACCACCGTGCGATCGTCGAGCAGGCTCGTCCGCCACCACGGGGGCACGGTGGCGAAGTCCCACGACGACGGCTTCATGGTCGCGTTCGACAGCGCCCACGCGGCGCTGCGCTGCGCGCTCGACCTGCAGAGCTCGCTCGGCGAGCGCACGATCCCGGGCAGCGCCCGTGAGCTGCGACTGCGCGTCGGCCTGCACACCGGCTTCGTGATCATGGGCGAAGAGGAGTTCTACGGGCGCAACGTCGTGCTCGGCGCCCGCATCGCCGGCTGCGCGCACGGCGGCGAGATCACGGTCTCCTCGACGCTCAAGGAATACACCGAGACCGACCCCAGCTTCCGCTTCGAGGAGCGCGGCGAGCACCGCTTCAAAGGGGTGCTCGGCGAACACCACGTGTACTCCGTCGTCCGGTGAGAACCCATATGGTCCGCTGAGGATCCATATATGACGCGCAACATCTACATCACGGCGATGGGCCCCTACAGCGGCAAGTCCGTCGTGTCCCTCGGCTTCGTCGAGATGCTCTCGGCGCGCCTAGAGCGCATCGGCTTCTTCCGCCCGGTGATCCGCAGCGCTGCCGAGCCCGACCCGCAGATCGAACTGATGCGCCACCGCTACCAGCTGCAGTTCGACTACTCCGAGCTGCACGGGCCCACCGCCGAGGAGGTGACGGCGCTGATCGCCCGCGGCGAGCACGAGGAGATCGAGAAGCGGGTCCTCACCGCCTACCGCGAGCTCGAGCGCCGCTGCGACTTCGTCGTGTGCGAGGGCACCGACTTCGTCGGCTCCACTCCGGCGCTCGACTTCGACCTGAACGCCAACTTGGCCAACCAGCTCGGCTGCCCGGTGCTGGTGGTGGTCAACGGGGCGGCGAGCGCCGACGTCATCGAGGAGGTCCAGCTCGCGCGCGAGGAGCTGCAGCGCAAGGACTGCGTGCTGTTCGGGGTGATCGTCAACCGCGTCGCACCCGACGCCGTGGACGAGGTCGAGCGCCGGCTCGCACCGCACACCGGCCAGGAGTGGGTCTACGTGATGCCCGAGCAGGCCGAGCTCGACCACCCGAGCGTGGGAGAGGTGCAGGCCGCCCTCGGCGCCCGCTCGGTGGTAGCCGTCGACGGCCAGCTCGACCGCGACGTGCGCGAGGTGCGGGTCGCGGCGATGAGTGCCGAGCACTTCATCGAGGATCTCGTGGAGGGCACCCTCGTGGTCGTGCCGGCCGATCGCTCGGACATCGTCGTCGCGTGCCTCGCCTCGACGCTCTCCCCCTCCTTCCCCACAGTCTCCGGGCTGCTGCTGACCGGCGGTTACCCCCTCTCCCCGACCGTGCGGGGGCTGCTCGAGACATCGCCCTTTCCGGTGTTCGAGATCGACGCGCGCACGCACGTCGCCGCGGCCGCCATCTCAAGCGTCAGGCCGGTGCTGCGAGCGGAGAACGAGCGGCGGATCGCCACCGCGCTCGGCCTCTTCGAGCGCAGCGTCGACAAGGTCGAGTTGCAGATGCGCTTCATGGTGGAGCGCCCCACGCGGATGACGCCGACGATGTTCGAGTACGAGCTGATCGAGCGGGCGAAGGCCGCACGCCGGCACATCGTCCTGCCCGAGGGCGAGGACGAGCGCGTACTGCGGGCCGCCGACATCCTGCTGCGCCGCGGCGTCGTCGCGTTGACGGTGCTGGGCGAGCCCGACACGGTGCGCGCCCGCGCCGCTGCGCTCGGCCTGGACTTGGACGGCGCAGCGATCGTCGATCCCCTGAGCTCGCCGCTGCGCGAGCGCTTCGGCTCGGTCTACCACGAGCTGCGCAAGCACAAGGGGATGACCGAGGAGCTCGCCTTCGACGCGCTCGGCGACCCCACCTACTTCGGCACGATGATGGTCCACCTGGGTGAGGTGGACGGCATGGTCTCCGGGGCGGCCCACACGACCGGCGACACGATCCGCCCGGCGTTCGAGTTCATCAAGTCCCGTCCCGGCGTCTCGGTCGTCTCGAGCGTCTTCTTCATGTGCCTCACCGACCGCGTTCTGGTCTACGGCGACTGCGCGGTCAACCCCAAGCCCGACAGCGCCCAGCTCGCGGACATCGCGATCTCCTCCGCGGACACCGCGGCCGCGTTCGGCATCGCCCCGCGGATCGCGATGCTCTCCTACGCCACCGGCGACTCGGCCAAGGGCGCGCAGGTGGACATAGTGCGCGAGGCCACCGAGACCGTGCGGCGCCTGCGGGGCGACCTGATGGTCGATGGGCCGATCCAGTACGACGCCGCGGTCGACGCCTCCGTCGCCAAGCTCAAGCTGCCCGACAGCGAGGTCGCGGGCAGCGCGACGGTCTTCATCTTCCCCGACCTCGACACCGGCAACGTCGCCTACAAGGCGGTGCAGCGCTCCTCCGGGGCGGTGGCGATTGGGCCCGTTTTGCAGGGTCTGCGCCGGCCGGTCAACGACCTCAGCCGGGGGTGTTCTGTCACGGACATCGTCAATACCGTGGCGATCACCGCGATCCAGGCGCAGGAGACCGGCTAGCTCCCGGGCGGCGATTCGCTTCCCCAGCGGGTCAACTCCCCGCGGGTACAGCTTCCCGGCGAACTCAGCCCGCCGGCGGCGCCAACCCGGCCGCCTCGTACAGCAATCGCGCGTACTCGCCCGCGCTCTGGGGGCGCTTGGCGATGTCCTTCTCCAATGCGCGCAGGATCGCCGGGCCGAGCGCGGGGGCCACGTTGGCCAGGCCGGTGGTGGGGTCGGGGGGCTCGTCCTGGAGCTGGGCCCAAAGCACGCGCATCCCCTTGCGATCGGCGAACGGCGGGGTCCCGCTGAGGCACTCGCACATCACGCAGCCGAGCGCATATACGTCGGTCGCGGCGGTGACGTCCTCGCCGCGGATCTGCTCGGGGGACATGTAGTCCATCGAGCCCAATGCCTGGCCGGGACGGGTGAGATTGGTGCCCTGATTGTCCTTGGCCAGGCCGAAGTCGGTGATCAGCGCGGTGCCCTGCATGTCCAATAGGACATTGGCCGGCTTGACATCGCGGTGCACCATGCCGCCGGCGAACAGCGCGTCGAGCCCGTCCGCGACCTGGGCGCAGATCGCCAATGCCGTGGGCACGTCGAGCGGGCCCCCCTCCTTGAGCTTCTGCTCCAGCGATCCGCCCTCGACAAAGCGCTGGGAGAGGTAGGGCACGCCTTCGTGCTCGCCGGTGTCGAGCACCGGGACGACGTGCGGGTTCTTGACCTGCTGGGCGATCCGCGCCTCGCGCTCGAAGCGCTTGCGGAAGATGCTGTCTTCGGCGATGTCGCTGCGCACCAGCTTGAGCGCGACCTGCTC
Organism: uncultured Solirubrobacterales bacterium; assembly: GCA_963842005.1. Lineage (GTDB taxonomy): Bacteria > Actinomycetota > Thermoleophilia > Solirubrobacterales > Solirubrobacteraceae > Palsa-744. The sequence continues at coordinate 23,357 of CAWJEV010000005.1, forward strand.
GCCATCGGAGCCAATCGCCCGATATACGCGGCCCATGCCGCCGATGCCCAGCAGCGCCTCGACCCGGTAGGACCCCACGCTCTGGCCGATCAGCGGGTCGGGCTCTCCCCCCTCTGCTGCGTCGCTCATGGCCCACAGGATGCCACTTTGGACGGCGCGGACGATTGTTCGTCGCACCCCATACCCCACTCTGATTCAATTGCTCTGTGCCAAGTTCCCAATCGTGGGGGTGGATCGGCCCGCGTTCGCGCCTCTGCGCGGCGGCGATCGTGTCCGCAATGCTCGTTCTGGCGGCGACGGCCGGGCTGGCCTCCTCGGCCCAGGCGGCTACCTACACTGTGGGGACGTTCAACGACACGGCTGGCGGCGTGACGTGCGAAAAACCCGAATCCGGCACATGCTCGCTGCGGCAGTTGATCGAATACGAGAACGCGCTGACCCCGACGCCGAACCAGCCCGACGTCATTGTCGTCCCGAGCGGCAAATACGACTTGGCCTTCGGCGCGCTCGCGATCCGACAGTCGCTCCTGATCATCGGTGCGGGGGCGCGCACCACGACCGTGGACGTGCCGGCGACCGCGTCCCCGCAGCGAGTGTTCGACGTCCAGACCGTTGTCCCCCCGACCGGCGGCGAAGCGCCGACGGTGGCCATCTTCGGGCTCAAGATCGCGGGCGGGACCGCGCCCAACGCCGACGAAACCAACGGCTACGTCGGCGGCGACATCCGCAACACAGGGCCACTGCTCCTCAGCGAAGACTGGGTCACCGAAGGCACCGCGTCCGTGGGCGGCGGGATCTCCAACGACGCCGGCACGCTGGTGCTCGAACGCTCGCTTGTGTCGGACAACCACGCCAACGTCGGCAAAGGGGAAGGGGGCGGGATCCAGAACTACGGCTCCGAGGAATGCCTCACCAGCCCCTGCGGCCCGGGCAAGAAGAGCGTTCTGGCCATCGAGGACTCGACGGTCGCCGGCAACGACGCGCGCCTGGGCGCCGGCATCTTCAGCTCAGCCGAAGGCGGCGTCGCCGACGAAAACGAAGTCCTGGTCATCAACTCGACGATCGCCTACAACAAAGCGGAAGAAGAGCATTCCTGCGTCGAATTTTGCGCGCCTGGACCAGGCGCGGGGCTCCTGGCCAGCGCCGGGAGGATCGACGTCGCGGACTCTATCGTCGCCTTCAACACCGAAACGAGCGCCGCCAAAGGCCCGACGAACACCAACTGCTCGACCTCGCCTCCCGCGACAACGATCGTCTCCCTCGGCTACAACCTCGAGAACGAAACCGACTGCGGCTTCAAGTCCACCGGGGACAAACAGAACACCTCTCCCGATTTCAGCTCCTCCACGCTGCAGAACAACGGCGGCAGCACCGACACCCTCGCGCTCGAACCCGCAAGCCCGGCGGTTGACGCGATCCCTACCAGCTGGTCGTTTTGCACCGGCGCCGACCAGCGCGGCATCGCTCGCCCGCAAGGCGCCGGCTGCGACATCGGCGCGGTCGAGCTCGCCAAGGAAGAAAAGCCACCGCCTCCGCCGCCACCGCCCTCCCCCGCACCGCCGACGGTGGTTACGACCTCGCCGCCGACCGTAATAACGACGACCAGCGCGGCGTTCACAACGACGGTCAACCCAGAGGGGTTGGCGACAGCCGTGCACTTCGAGTATGGGCCGGTGCTCCCCGGCGCCAACCCGGGGACGATCACGTACGGCTCCGTAACGCCGAATCAGACCGTGGGCCCGGATTTCGCCAACCATACGGTCACCGCGACGGTCACGGGGCTGCTGCCGAACGTCACGTACAACGTGCGCGTCGTGGCAACCAATAGCGCAGGCAGCGCGACAGGCCCCAATCAGACCCTGAAAACGCCTGCCGACCCGCCCCCGCCGCCCCCGGTGCTCGGCAAGAACGTCAACGTGACGCCGGTGTCGGGGATCGTGTATATCGAGCTGCCGCCCGGCGCCACGTTGGCATCAGCGGCGTCGGTATCGCCGTTCTCGTCGTTCTCGACGGGGGCGCAGGCGGTCGAGTCGCTCACCAAGGGGCAGTCCTTCGTGCCCCTGACCGAGGCGCGTCAGATCCCCGTCGGGTCGATCCTCGAAACGACCCATGGCGTGGTGGGGATCACCACGGCCACGACCGCATCCAGGAATGGCAAGCTGCAGTCCGGCGACTTCGGCTCCGGGATCTTCAAGCTGCTGCAGAAGCGTAAGCAGAAAGGCCTGACCGAACTGGACATCGTCAACAACCTCAACACCAATCAGGTCTGCACAACGGTCGGCAAGAAGGCCCGGATCGCAAGCAAGCACCTGAGCAGCAAGGTGCTCGGCCAGCTCCGCGCCAGCGGGCACGGGAACTTCACCGCGCGCGGGCAGGACAGCGCGGCGACCGTACGCGGGACGGTCTGGGGCGTGAAAAACCAGTGCGACGGAACGCTCACGCACGTCACGCGCGGCGTCGTATCCGTCCGCGACTTCATTCGCCGCAAGACGATCACGCTGTTCACCGGCCAGTCGTATCTGGCCCGGGCGCCACATCACTGAGCTCGGCGATAGGATTTCCAGCATGATTCTCGGCATTCGACCATGGCTGCGTTCGGGCCGGTGTTCGGCGGCGATCGTCTCCGCGACGCTCGTCGTCCTCGTCGCCATGGCCGGGGCTGCCGCGTCGGCCCAGGCGTTCGAAGCGACCGAGGGATCCCAGTTCTCCGGCCGGCTCGTGCCAGAAGCCTGCTTCCTCTCCGGCACCCCCACGATCGAATGGGGTGACGGGCAGACCTCGGAAGGAATCGTCGAAGAACACTCGGCCATCAGCGGCACCCACACCTACGCCGAGGAGGGGACCTTCAACGGCTTTGTCAACTATGAAGACGACTGCGGCTCGCACAGAGTCGCCTTCCAGGCGAACGTCGCCGACGCCGCGCTGCGCGCGACCGGAGCACCGCTGAACGCGACCGCCGGCACGCAGTTCAACGCCAAGGTGGCGACGTTCAGCGATGCCGATCCCGGCGGCGTCGCGTCGGACTACACCGCGACGATCGAATGGGGCGACGGCGCCACTTCGCCGGGGACCGTCAGCGCCGCGGGTGGCGGGGGCTTCACGGTGACCGGCTCACACACGTACGCCGCCGGCGGCGCCTATCGGACGAGCGCCACGATCAACGACGCGGGGGGCGCCAGCGCGTTCGCCACCTCCAGCGCCAACGTGCTCACGCCGATCAAAGCCACCGAGGGATCCCGGTTCTCGCGACAGCTCGCGAAAGCGACCTGCGGCATCTTCGGCACGCCCACGATCGAATGGGGGGACGGGCAGACGTCGAATGCGACGGTGACGGGCGTGTCGATAAGCGGCACCCATACCTACGCCGAGGAGGGGACCTTCAACGGCTCGGTCAGCTATGAAGAAGGAGAGTGTGGCTCGCACAAGGTAGCCTTCCAGGCAACCGTCGCCGACGCCGCGCTGAGAGCAACCGGAGCACCGCTGAACGCGACCGCGGGCGCGCAGTTCAACGCCAAGGTGGCGACGTTCAGCGACGCCGATCCGGGGGGCACGGCGTCGGACTACACGGCGAGCATCGACTGGGGCGACGGCACGGAGAGCACAGCGGGGACGGTCAGCGCCGCGGCCGGCGGAGGCTTCGAAATCAAGAACTCCCACACCTACGCCACCGCCGGCCAGTACACGACTACCGTCACGGTCAACGACATCGGAGGCGCCAAAGCGACGGCCACGAGCAGCGCGAACGTCGTGGGGCCGCCGATCGTCTCGAACGAGAAGGTTATCTCGGTCACCGAAACGACAGCCAAGATCGGCTTCACGATCGACCCGAACGGCGCCGACACCACCTACACGATCGAATACGGACCAACCACAAGCTACGGCCAGAAGACAGCACCAGTGGACATCGGCGCCACCCCCGGACCACAGCCGCTGACACAGACGCTCACCGGACTCGAACCCGGCAAGACCTACCACTTCAACGTGGTGGCCACCAACTCGGCTGCACCAAAGGGCGTGGGCGGCGGAGACCAGTCGTTCACCACCGCGAGCAGCGCGAACGTCGTGGGGCCGCCGATCGTCTCGAACGAGAAGGTTATCTCGGTCACCGAAACGACAGCCAAGATCGGCTTCACGATCGACCCGAACGGCGCCGACACCACCTACACGATCGAATACGGACCAACCACAAGCTACGGCCAGAAGACAGCACCAGTGGACGTCGGCGCCACCCCCGGCCCACAGCCGCTGACCCTCACGATCACCGGACTCGAACCCGGCAGCGTCTACCACTTCAATGTGCTCGCAACCAACGCGGCGGGGCCCGGGGGCGTGAGCAGCGGGGACCAACCGTTCACCACCGCACAGCCGAGCCCGCCCGTCGTGCCGCCTGGCCCCTCGACAAACAACCCCAACCTCCCAGCCCCCGGGGGGCCGACGGCAGGGTCGGGGGTGCTCGGCTTCAAAGCAACGCTGGCCGCGCTTCCGCCGCCGGTGCTCGGCAAGACCGTCAACGTGACGCCGGTGTCGGGGGTCGTCTACGTCGAGCTGCCGCCCGGCGCCACGTTGGCATCGGCAGCGTCGGTCTCCCCGTTCTCGCCGTTCGCGCTGGGTGCGCAGGCGGTCGAGGCGCTCACGAAGGGACGGGCGTTCGTGCCGCTGACCGAAGCGCGCCAGATTCCCGTCGGCTCGATCCTCGAAACGACCCATGGCGTTGTGGGGATCACCACGGCCACCACCGCGTCCCCGAAGGGCAAGCTGCAGTCCGGCGACTTCGGGGCCGGGATCTTCAAGCTGCTGCAGGGGCGCAGGCAGAAAGGCCTGACCGAACTGGACATCATCAACAACCTCAACGCCAGGCAGGTATGCACGACGCTCGGCAAGAAGGCCCGGATCGCGAGCACGCACCTGAGCAGCAAGGTGCTCGGCCAGCTCAACTCCAGCGGGCACGGGCACTTCACGGCTCGCGGACAGGACAGCGCGGCGACCGTGCGGGGGACCGTCTGGAGCGTGAAGAACCAGTGCGACGGAACGCTCACGCACGTCAAGCGCGGCGTCGTCACCGTCCGCGACTTCAGCCGCCGCAAGACGATCACCCTGTTCACCGGCCAGTCCTACCTGGCTCGCGGCCCGATCAAACGGGGCTGATCCGCGCCCGGCGCGCGCCCAGGGAGGGCATCGCCTCCCCCGCGGCTTCGATCGCCGAGACGGCGAGCTCGGCAAAAAGCGCCGCGCGCTCGGCGTCGTCGGGCCCGTAGTGGCCGCCGTCGCGGCGATCCAATAGGGAGAGCACACCGATCGGGCGGCCGAGGCGCACCAGCGGGACGACCAGCATCGTGTAGGGGACGTGGCCGGTGCCGGCGGCGATGCGGGCCGCGAAGCGGGGGTCGGTGCGGCAGTCGCTCACCGCCACCGGCTGCCCGCTCCCGACGACGCTGCCGGCGAGACCATGTCCGGGGGGCAAACGCACACCCACGATCTCGCGCCCCCCCGCCCCCCAGGCCGACTGGTAGACGAGCTCGCCGGTGTTGGCGTCGGTCAGCGCGATCGAGGAGGCCGCCGCCCCGAACACGCCGGCCGCGGTGCGCACGATCCCCTCGATCAGGCTGCGGCGGGCGGCGGGCCCCTCGACCGAGAGCGTGAGCGAGCCGCCGACGGAGCCCTGGGAGTGGCCGCCGAGCGCACGGGAGAAGGCGGCGATCGAGGCGACCCGCCGCTCGGGGATCATCTCGAGGCCGGCCTGGACCGCCTCGGCGATCTCCAGGGGAACGTCGGGGACCAGCTCGCGCAGCTTGGTCGGGCCGGCGTACACCGGCGGCTTGCCCACGAGCAGCGTCCAGAGCGTGGCGGCCAGGCTGAAGACGTCGCTGCGGGGAGAGACCGAACCGCCGGCGAACACCTCGGGCGCCATGAACCGCGGCGTGCCGACCCCCATCGTGCCCTCGTCTTCTTCCTCGTCTTTGAGCAGGCGGGCGATCCCGAAGTCGACGAGCACGACGCCCTGCTCCCCGAGGATCAGGTTGTGCGGCTTGACGTCGCGGTGGACGATCTGCTGGTCGTGCACGTACTCCAGCGCCTCGCAGCTCTGGCGGGCGTACTCCACCGCCTTGTCGAGCCCCAGCCCCGGATCGCCGTCGCGCTCCAGCAGGGCGTGCAGGTCGGTGCCCTCGACCAACTCCATCACCAGGTACTGGCCGCGCTCGTCGGCGAAGTGGTCGAGGACCTCGACCACCCGCGGGTGGTCGAGCAGCGCCAGCAGCTGCGCCTCGACCTCGAAGCGCTCGGCGTGGCGCGTGTTGGTGACGTGCTTGACTGCCACAGCCGTGCCGGTGCTCGTGTCGCGCGCGCGGTAGACCGCGCCCATCGCGCCGTGGGAGATCGGCGCCAGGACGGTGTAGCGGTCAGCCAGCGTGTGCTCCTGCGGCAGGACGAAGCGCGAGGGGTCCTCGATCACGAGGGCCAGCGTAACGCAGCCTCGGCCCCGCCGGGAACTCGGATAGCGTTCGTCGCCGGTGAACGGGTGAAGCGCAAGCGCAGGCGAGCCGGGCAGGCACGCACGCGGCAGCTGCGGCTGGTGCTGCTGGCGGTCGTGGCGGTGGGCGCAACCGGCCTCGGGGTCCTCGCCTACGAGACCAACCTGCTGCGCTCGCTGGAACTGAGCACCGTCAACACCCGCTTCTCGATCCGCGGCCGCCAGCGGCCGCCAGCGAACGTCGTGCTGGTCGAGATCGACTCCACGACCTTCAACGAACTGGGCCTGCAGTGGCCCTTCCCGCGCCGGGTGCACGCCAGGGTGATCGAAAATATCGCGCGCGACCATCCCAAGGCGATCGCCTACGACGTGCAGTTCAGCGAGGCGAGCGCCTGCCCCCTGTCCCCCACGGGCTCCCAGCCGCCGCCGGGCCAGTGCCCCCAGGCGCGCAGGGACGAGACCGCGCTGCTCACCGCGCTCAACAACGCCGAAGGGCGCACCGTGATGGCCACGACCGAAACCGAAGCGAACGGGAGCGGGAACACCAGGTTCCTGGGCAGCTCCGAAGGCAACGTGCTGCTGAGCGAAGTCGGGTCACGGCCCGCCGACGCGCAGTTGCCCCCCGACCCGGGCGGCGTCCTGCGACGGGTCAACTTCTCGGTCGGCGGGCTGAAGACGTTCGCGGTGGCGAGCGCCGAAGTCGCCGACGGGCGGCGGGTGAAGGCGCGCGAGTTCGCTGGAGCCCCCGCCTGGATCGACTACTACGGACCGGAAGGAACCATCCCCAAAGTGTCGTTCTCGACCGTCTATCTAGGCCACACACCGCGCGGCTACTTCCACAACAAGATCGTGGTCGTCGGCCCCTCGGCGCCGTCGCTGCAGGACGTCCACCCGACGTCAACCGCCGCCAAGATGCCAGGCGCAGAGGTCCAGGCCAGCGCGATCGAGACGGTGCTGCGGGGCCTGCCGCTGCGCTCCTCCGCGGCGTGGCTGGACCTCGCGCTGATCGTGCTGCTGGGTTGCGCCACGCCGTTGGCCACGCTGCGGTTCGGCTCGGTGGCCACGGTCGCGCTGGCGCTCGCGCTCGCGGTGGCGTTCACGGTGGCCGTGCAGATCGCCTTCGACAACGGGCGCGTCGTATCGTTCGTGTACCCGCTCGGGGCCCTGATCCTCAGCGCGGCCGGGGCGCTGTCGGTGCAGCTGGTCACGGTCGCCTTCGAGCGCGAGCGGGTGCGCGACCTGTTCTCGCGCTTCGTGCCCGAGAACGTCGTGGACGAGGTGTTGGCGAGCGCCGACGCGGGGCTGCGCCTCGGCGGGGTGCAGCGCGAGGGGACCGTGATGTTCACCGACCTGCGCGGCTTCACGACGTTCGCCGAAACGCTGACCCCGGACCGCGTGATCGAAGTGCTCAACCACTACCTGAGCGAGATGAGCGACGCGATCCTCGACCACGGGGGCACGCTGGTCGCCTATATGGGCGACGGGATCATGGCCGTGTTCGGAGCGCCGATCGCCCAGGACGACCACGCCGACCGCGCGCTCTCGAGCGCCCGCGAGATGCTCACCGTGCGCCTGGCGCGCTTCAACGAGTGGCTGCGCTCTCAGGAGCTGAGTACGGGGTTTCGCATGGGCATCGGCCTGAACTCGGGCCGCGTGATGTCGGGCAACGTCGGCTCCGAGCGCCGCGTGGAGTACACGGCGGTCGGCGACGCCACGAACGTGGCCGCGCGCATCGAGCAGTACACCAAGGGGACGCCCCACCAGCTGCTGCTGTCGGGGACCACGAAGGACTCGCTCACGGTGCCGCCCGAGGACCTCGTGTACGTGGACCAGATCGAGCTGCGTGGCCGAAGAGCACACACCGTGCTGTGGTCGCTCGCCGACGATGGGGGCAGGCCCGAGGTGGACAGCCCGGAGGCGTCGGCGGCCGCTCAGCCCGAGACGGCGTAACCGGCCTGACCCAAGGCCGCGAGCGCACTCGCCGCCCGGGCGCGGTCGCTGCCGAGCGCACGCTGCGCCTGCGCATAGGCGGCTTCGTCACCGGCTCGCGCGGCCGCGGCCAGCACGGCGTAGTCGCGACCGACGGCCGCCAGCGAACCGGCGAGGCTCGCGTTGGCGGTGTGCACCGCGGGACTCACGGAAAGCCGCCCGAGCGCGCTCGACGCGGAGCTGTAGGCCGCGGCGAGCTGGGTGGCCGCGGCGGCCTGCGCCGAGGCGCTCGAGGCGGCGCGCAGACGGGCCGTGCCGGCGGCGGTGGCAGCCCGCAACGCGCCGAAGGTGCGTCCCAGCGCGGCGGCGTACTGCGGGCTGGGGGCCAGCCCGAACGCGGTGGTGCCGTTCAGCTTCAGCGTGGCCGCGATCTGCGCGCACTGCGCCGCCGGCGAGGAGGAGGAGGAGGAGGAGGAGAGGCACGCGACGGTGGCCACGCCGCCCGCCGTGGGCACCGCGTAGAGCGTCAGCGGCCCGGCGAGGCCGCGCACGGACAGCCCGGTATAGCGGTAGGCCTGCAGAGTCCCCATCTGCACAGGTTCAGGTCGGGGCAGCGCCCCGGCCAGAGCCGCGGTGAACCCCGCGGGCAGCAGCGAGTGCCCCGAGGCGGACACCTCGCCGGCGACCAGGCGCTGAGGAGGCGCGCCCGCGGCGGAGGAGGAGGACGGTGCCAGCGCGAGCGGCTGTGAGAACGCGAGCCCCGGGATCGCGGGCGCGCTCGCGACCCGCTGCCAGCCCGACGGGAAGGAGAGCTCGAGGTAGCCCGAGGAGGCCGAGTCGCTGAACGTTTCCCCGGAGCCGCCCGAGCCGCCGCCGAGCAGAAAGCCGACGACGGCCGCGAGTACCGCCGCGGCGAGTGCCACCGGCAGGAATCTCCCGCGCCCGGCGCCGGTGGAGACGCGCGTGCCGGTCGCAGCCGCCACGGGCGGGGTGCCGGCCGTGCGCGTCGCTTCGCCCGGTCTCGGCGGCGAGCGCCCCCGCAGCCCCCGCGGCGGCACCGGCAAGGCGGGTCGCCCCGGGACCGCCCGGTGCAGCCGAACGCGGCCCCCGCGTCGGGGTCCCAGCGGTGGGCCGCACACGCGTGGTCTCCGCGGAGGCAGAGGATGAGGCATCCGGCGCGGCGCCGAGCGCCCCGCGCGCCTCCAACATCAGCTCCCCGGCCGACGCCGGGCGCTCCTCGGGGGCCTTCGCCATCCCTCGGGCGACCACGTCGTCCATCGCGGCGGGGAGGTCCGCGCGCACCTCCGACAGACGCGGCGGAGGCTCGGAGAGGTGCGCGAGCAGAACCCGCTCTTCGGTCGCCCGCACGTACGGGACCTGGCCGGTGAGGCACTCGCAGAGCACCGCCGTGAGGGCGTACACGTCCGAGCGCGCCGTGGCACGCTCTCCGCGGGCCTGCTCGGGGGAGATGTAGTCGATCGTGCCCACGAACTGCCCGGTCTCGGTCATCCCCGCGTCGTCGTGCCCCTTGGTCAGCCCGAAGTCGGCCAGGTAGGCGTGGTCGCCGGCGCCGACGAGCACGTTCTGAGGCTTGACGTCGCGGTGGATGAGTCCCTTTGCGTGCGCCGCGTCGAGCGCCTCGGCCACCTGCGTGAGCAGGCGCAGCGCCCGCCGGTCGTCGAGCTGGCGGCGCACGATCAGGTCCTTGAGCGTGGGGCCCTCGACCATGCGCATTGCCAAGAACAGCCTGCCCTCGGCCGCGCCCGCCTCGTAGACGGTGACGATGTGGGGGTGGTCGAGGGCGGCCTGCAGCAACCCCTCGCGCCGGAAGCGCTCGCGGAACGCGGGGTCGGCGGAGAGCTCCGCGGTCAGCACCTTCAGCGCCACCACACGCTCCAGCGACAGCTGCGTGGCGCGGTAGACGGTGCCCATGCCGCCCTCCCCGAGCGTGCCGTCGATGCGGTAGCCCGCAACGACCGTGGAGCTGTGGGGGGCGTCCATCAGATCACCGGCGTTGACTGTAGGAGGTCACGTACTTCGACACCAGCCGGACTAGCCCACCAGCACTGGACCTTTGCCGCTGCCACCGCCGCTGCTCGGCGGCGTGGCCGGCGTCGAGGGCGCCGGCGTGGAGGGCGCTGCGGGCGCCGGGGTCGAAGCCGGCGCCGGCGTAGAGCTTGGCGCGGGAGCAACCGTGCGCGGCGGGCGGTGCAGCGCCGGGAGCGCCACCGCGGGCAGCGCGACACCAGAGGCGGGCACGGGAGTCGAGGGCAGCACGAGCGGCGTGGGCGCTGCCGGCCCCGACGTCCCCCCTGCCGTCGCACTGCGCACCGCGAAGGCCGCGCCGAACGCCAGCACCACGACCAGCGCCGCGATCGCCACGCGCCCACGTGCGGTGGCGGTCATTCGCAGCGCACGGGCCGCTTCGAGCCCGGCTTCAGGCAGCGCTGGATCTTGGTGAAGCTCGCGTGGCCGATGCGGTATTCGATGTAGGCGCCGATCTCGTTCTTGGCGGTCACGTAGATCTTCAGAGCGGAGCCGTCCGGCAGCACCGCGCCGCCCAGGTGGGGGAAGCGGACGGTCCGCGCGGTCGTGGCCTGGGGGCGGCAGCCGCGCGTGCAGCGCACTTCGACGCGGGCCTTGCGGGGGGCGGCGACTGCAAGGCTCACGACCCGCACTCCACCGGTGAGCGGCTGCGCGGCGAGCGTCGCTTCGGCGTGCAAGCGCTTGAGTTCGACGACGTAGTCGAACAGGAACTGGATTGTGCCCCCGGCTTCTTCGACCCCCCCGATCTGGATCGTGTACGACTTGCCGGCCTGCACTTTGTCGAACAGTTCGCCAGCCGCTGTGGGCTGGTTGACCGCACAGTGGCGTTCGCCGTTTTCGGGCAGCAGCGTCTTCGGGTCGTACGACATGACAGCCATGACCGTGCCGAAGGCCGCCGAGGTGCGGATCCGGACGAGCCCGTTGGCGTTGGGGAAGAAGTCGTACCAGATCGTCTTGCCCTCGGTGACGCCGTTGCAGCCGGTCAGCTCGGGCGGGCCGGGGTGTGGGCTGAGGATGTCCGACTGGACCGTCGCCCCCGCCGTGTTGCGCGTGTCGCTCAGGGTTTCTTTTTCGTTGAGCGGGGTGCCCGGCTTGTTGAGGTTCAGCGATTCGAGGTAGTTGTCGTTGACCGGCGGCTGTTCACACGGTGCTTTGACGCAGACGACCGTCGCAAACGGGTCGTTGAGCGGCGCCACGGCGCTCGCCGTCGTCGCCGTGGCCCCCACCGTCAGCGCCGCCGCCAGCGCCGCGACCGTGAGCGGGCACCGGAAACGCGTGTGTGTTGCTCGCATCAAACCACCGCCTAACTTGCCGGGAAGACCCAATCATATGCCAGAGGCCGGCGACCCGCGCCCATAGACCCGACCCCGGCGACCCGTGCCATATAGTAAGCGCCATATAGGCACGTGCCACACGCGGACGACCCGCGCGGAAGACCCGCGCCGTCCGGCACGCCAGTAGACTCGGGCCGCGGCGTGAGCGACAGGGGGAGCGAGCCGATCGACACCGAGATGCCGGCTTCAGTCGGGATCGGCCGCCTGGCTGTCCACTACGCGGTGCTGGCGCTCGTGAGCGCCGGCGTGGCGATCTTCGTGTTCTCCTCGGGCGCCAACAAGCACGCCCAGAAGCAGATCGCGGGGGGCTACGACGTCTCGGCCGCGACCACGTGCCTCGAGGCGAAGATCGAACTGGCGCAGTCGGGCCAGTTCGTCACGATCTCCAACACCGAGTCCACGCTGAGCGGCAAGCTGAAGTGGGTGAACGGGCGCCTGAACGGTGCGGTCCACTGTGTGCGGGGCGCCACCGCACAGATCGACGCCCGCGTCGTGGGCCGTCTGCTCGTGGGCACGCTCGGCGGGGGGCCGGTGGCGGCCGAGTTCAAGCGCAAACCCCCCGAACCGGGGGCGCCCAAGCGGCCGACCGCCAAGCCGCGGACCCCCGAAGAGACCGTAGTGGCGTTCTTCATCGCAGTCGTGGTCGTGATGCTGTTCGCGCGGCTGTGCGGAAGCGTGATGCCGAAGATCCGCCAGCCGCGGGTGATGGGCGAGGTACTGGCGGGCATACTGCTCGGCCCGACGTTGTTCGGGGCGCTGGACCCGGGGCTGCAGTCCAAGGTCTTCGCCTCGGACATCGTCCCGTACATAGGCGTGACGGCAAACCTGGGCCTGGTCTTCTACATGTTCTTGATCGGGCTGGAGGTCGATCTCGGGCAGCTGCGCGGCCGCGCCCGGATGACCCTCGTCGTCTCGAACACGGCGCTGCTGGTCCCCCTCATGTTGGGCCTGTTGGTGGCGCTGCCGCTCTACCCCCTGCTCGCCCCAGACATACGCTTCGCCGCGTTCGCCCTGTTCGTCGCGGTGTCGATGTCGATCACCGCGTTCCCGGTGCTCGCGCGGATCATCTCCGAGCGGCGCATGACCAAACGGCCGCTGGGAACGCTGGCGCTGTCGGCAGCGGCCGTCGACGACGTGTCCGCGTGGTTTCTGATCGCACTGGCAACGGCGGTGGCGGGGGCCGGCAGCGGCGTGGTGGTGCTCGAAACGATCGCCTGGGCCGCGGTGTTCTGCCTCGTCATGGCCTTCGCGGTGCGCCCAGTCATGGCGCGAGCGGCGGTCGCGTACGACGAGGCCGGGCACGTGCCCGGCACGTGGATAACAGTGATCTTCGCCGGGGTGCTGCTGTCCGCGATCACCACCGAGACGATCGGGATCGCGGTGATCTTCGGCGCGTTCGTGATGGGGCTGACGATGCCCCGCCATGCGGGCCTCAGCGAAGACGTCACACGACGCGTGGAGGATTTCGTCCTGACGCTGCTGCTACCGCTGTTCTTCGCATATACAGGCTTGCGTACGAACGTCGAGCTGCTCGGCAGCGGTCAGCTGGTGGCGATCACGCTCGGCCTGTGCGCGCTGGCGATCGCCGGCAAGTACGGCGGGACGCTGATCGCCGCCCGCGTGATCCGCATGCCGTGGCGCCAGTCCGCGGTGTTGGGGGCGCTGATGAACACGCGCGGCCTGACCGAGCTGATCGTGCTCAATCTGGCGCTCAGCACCGGGGCGATATCGCAGGCGCTGTTCACGGCGCTCGTGATCATGGCGCTCGTGACGACGTTCATGGCGGGGCCGCTGATACGGGTACTCGACCCCAACAACGCATACGGGGAGGAGCCCGAGGAGGAGCTCATAACCGCCGGCGCGCGCCCGACCCCTGCGCAGCCGGGCGCCGCACCCGAGCACTCGATCCTGGTGGCGCCCCAGAGCGCGGCGGCGCTCGCGCAGCTGCTGGCGCTGGCCGAGCCGCTGGCCCGCTCGGAGCCACGCCGCGAGCTGATCCTCGCCCGCCTGGTCCCCCCGCCACGGGGCGCGACGGTGCGCGGCGGGCTGCAGACCGAGGCGCGCCAGGTGAGCGAGGCCAACGAGCAGCTGCAGCAAAGGCGCGCGGAGCTCGTCGACGCCGGCCTCGACGTACGCGCGGTGGCGCTGACGTCAGCCGACCCCGGCCGCGACGTCACCCGGCTGTGCCGCAGCGAGGAGGTCGACCTGGTGCTACTCGACGGCCGCCGCCCAATGCTCGGCGACGGCGTACCCCGCGAGGAGGTGGGAACCGTGCTGAACGAGGCAAAGTGCGACGTCGCCGTCCTCGTGGCCCGCGAGAGCACGCCGGTCAGCCCCGGCCCGGACCGCTCGGTGACGGTGCCGTTCGGGGGCGCCGACCACGACTGGGCGGCGCTGGAGCTCGCGAGCTGGATCGCCGCCGCCAGCGGAGCGCCGCTGCAGCTGCTCGGCTCGGCGGGACGCCGGGAGGACGGCCGCGACGCCGGCGGCCTGCTGGCCAACGCAGCGCTGGTCGTGCAGCAGTTCGCGGGGGTGTCGGCCGAGCCGGTCCTCGCCGAGCCCGGTCGCGACGGCATCCTCGCCGCGACCGCCGGAGCGGGGCTGCTGGTAGTCGGCCTCTCCGAGCGGTGGCGCAAGGAGGGGCTGGGAGAGACCCGCCGAGCGATCGCCCGAGCGGCCCCGGCGCCGATCGTGTTCGTCCGCCGGGGAACAAGGCCCGGCGCGCTGGCCCCCGCGACGGACATGACCCGCTTCGGCTGGTCGACGGCGGCGCTCGGCAAGCCGGTCTAGCTGCCAGACCCCGTCGCGCCGACCCGCCAGACGCCGTCCACAAAGACCAGCCGCACCGTCTCCCCGCCCTCCCCGAGCGCAAGCCGCGCCTCGCGCGCGTCGAAGTCGATCTCCAGCCTGAGCGCCGCCGGCGGAGCGGGGCCGGCCGCCTCCACCGGCACCTTCGCCACGACGGTCGGGCTGGCCGGCACCACGGGCTCGGGCTGCACGATCCCCCTGACGACCAGCGTCGTGGCCCCAACCTCGATGGAGTCGCCGAGCGACAGCAGAACGGGACTCTGGATCCGCAGGCCGTTGACGAACGTGCCGTTGGAGGAGCCGAGATCCTCGAGCGCGTAGTCGCCGGTGGCCTCGCGCGAGAGGCGCGCGTGCCGGCGCGAAATCTCCTCGTCCTCGGAGAGGCAGCCAGGCCCATCGGCGTGACGCCCGATGACGAGCTCGTCCTCGACGACGAGCGTCTCCCCCGTCGCGTTGCCGGAGATGACCTCCAGACGCAGGTAAGTCGAATCGGTAGTCATAGGGGATCGTCCACGTGTGTCAGTACCGCCCCACGCGCGTGGGCGCTGGCCGAAACGGGGATGCGAGCCGAAGGCGAGTGTCTCCCGGCTTCGGTCCTCCTACCCAGCGTCGCCGGTGTGTGCGCCCGTCCAAGGCAGATCATCGGCGTACGGTAGCGATCGCCGAGGCCGGATCCGGTTCCCCGCGCTCGGCCCGGATCACGTGCATGACCGCGTTGATGAGCGCCAGGTGGGTGAAGGCCTGCGGGAAGTTGCCGAGGTGCCGGCCAGTGCGCGGGTCGATCTCCTCGGCGTACAGCCCCAGCGCGGAGGCGTGCGAGATGAGCTTCTCGCACAGCGCGCGGGCGCGCTGCAGCTCGCCGATCTCACACAGCGCGGAGACCAGCCAGAAGGAGCAGATCGTGAACGAGCCCTCCTCGCCGGTGAGCCCGTCGTCGGTCTCCCCCACGCGGTAGCGCAGCACGAGCCCGTCCTCGGTCAGCTCGTCGGCGATCGCGAGGACCGTGGCGACGATGCGCGGGTCGTCGGGCGGCAGGAAGCGCACGAGCGGCGCCAACAGGAGCGAGGCGTCGAGCGCGTCGGTGTCGTAGTGCTGCTTGAAGGCGCCGCGGGCGTCGACCCCGTGCTCGCAGATGTCGGCGTGGATCTCCGCCGCCGCGGCGTGCCAGCGCTCGGCCCACTCGCGGTCGTCGCGCAGCTGCGCGAGGCGGGCCCCGCGGTCGGCGGCCACCCAGCACATGAGCTTCGAGGAGGTGAAGTGCTGCGGCTCACCGCGGACCTCCCAGATCCCGCGGTCGGGCTCGCGCCAGTGCTCCAGGGCGCCAGCGACCTGGCGCTTGATGATCGGCCACAGCCGGTCGGGCAGCTGGTCGCGCGAGCGGGTGTGCAGGTAGATCGAGTCCAGCACGGCGCCCCACACGTCGTGCTGGCGCTGGCGGTAGGCCCCGTTGCCGATCCGCACCGGCTGCGCCCCGCCGTAGCCGGAGAGGTGGTTGAGCTCCTGCTCGTCCAAGCGGCTCTCCCCGCCGATGCCGTACATGATCTGCAGCTCCCCCTCCTCGGCCTCGGCGAGGTCCGCGACGAAGTAGAAGAAGTCGTTGGCCTCCCAGTCGAAGCCGAGCGTGTAGAGCGCCCACAGCATGAACGTCGAGTCGCGGATCCACGTGTAGCGGTAGTCCCAGTTGCGTTCGCCGCCGACGGTCTCAGGCAGCGAGGTCGTGGCCGCCGCGACCATCGCCCCGGTGGGCGCGTAGCTCAGCCCCTTCAGCGTCAGCGCGCTGCGCTGCAGGTACGTACGCCAGGGGTGGTCGGGGAAGGTGCCCTGCTTGAGCCACTCCTGCCAGTGGTGGGCGGTGCGCAGGAGCCGCTCGTTGGCCTCGGCGTAGGTGGTGGGCAGCGAGTGCTCGGACCACCCCAGCGCCGCGAACGCGGCGTCCCCTTCGCGCAGGATCGTGCGCGCGCGGGCGCGCGGCCCCTCGAACCCGAGGTTCATGTCGGTGACGAGCTGCAGTTTGAGCTCCATGCCCTCCGAGCCGGCCGTCGCCTCGGAGTAGCCCGGGCCGGTGTAGGCCCACTCGGCCGCTAGGCCGCCGTAGTCGAAGACCGGTTCGCAGTCGAGGTGGATCTCGGCCCACCCCTGCACGCAGTACACCGTCCGCAGCAGCACGTGGTCGGCGTCGTAGTCGGTCGGCGAGCGCCGGTGGGTGCGCGAGCGCTCCTCCTGGTGGTACCACGGCCCGATGCACAGCACGTCGCGCACGACCACCCACCCGGTGCGCGTCTCCCAGGAGGTCTCGAGCACCACCGTGCCCGGCAGGTAGCGCACCGCGCCGGGCACGGTCACTCCGGCCGGCCCCAGCCGAAAGCCGCCGGCGTCGCGGTCGAGCATCGACCCGAACACGGACGGCGAGTCAAACCGCGGCAGGCACATCCACTCGACGTTGCCGCTCGGCGCGATCAGCGCGCAGGTCTCGCAGTCCGACAGGAAGCCGTAGTCGGCGATCGGCGGAAACGGACTCCCCGGGTCTCCGTGGGGTACGGCGCTCACCGCGCCAGCCTACTGCCCGGCCCACGGGAAGGCGTGCGGGCGGGACGACCCCGCCCTGCGGGAAGACGTGCGCACGGAGCAGCCCGGCCCCGCGGGAAGACGTGCTGGCCGAGCGCCCTCCGGGAAGACGCGCCAGGCCGAGCGCCCCGCCCCCGCGTAGGGCGTGCGGGCGGAGGCCACCGGCACGGGAGGACAGCAGCCGGGTGGGCGGATAGGCTGGGGTCCGTGACGTGGGTCGAAGTCTTTACGCTGTTCGTGGTCTCCCACCTGGTCGGCGACTACCTGCTGCAGACCGACTGGCAGGCCCTCCACAAGCGCGGGGGCCTCGCGCGGGGGGCGGGAGAGGCGCGCCGGGCGCTGTTCACCCACGTCAGCATCTACACGGTCTGCTTCGTCCCCGTGCTGGTGGCGAGCGACCTCGGCGTGGAACTGGTGTGGGTGGTCCCGGCGATCTTCCTCCCCCACCTCATCCAGGACGACGGACGGCTGCTGCACGCGTACATGAAACGCGTAAAGCGGTTGGACCCGAAGGAAAACCTGGCGGTGTCGATCGCCGTCGACCAGACGTTCCACCTGCTGGCGCTGCTCGTCTTGGCGCTGGTGATCGGGTCCTGAGCGCCGCCGCTGGGCACGGAGGCCCAGCGCACACCGCGCCCGGGAGAGCACCCACACACGTGGACGATCCCCAAGTCAAAGCAACGGTCCCTCGAGCGCGGTGGCCCCGAAACCCGCGCTGTGCCGGCACGTCATCGGCAGGCTCGCCGAACGAGTACAGTTGGGGCCGTGGACGACGACCTGCCTGCCGAGCCGCTGATGGATCCCACCGAGCGCCACCGCGAGGAGCGCCGGGCCGTGGAGGAGGCCGGAGGCGGCGAGGCCGAGGGCTTCGAGCTCGCGGAGCAGGACCTCATCGAACACGCCTCTCACGGCGACCAGCACACTCCGGACCGTATCCTGCAAGACGCGGGGCCCGACGAGGAGTCAGCCGACTCGGTCTACGGCGAGGCCGACTCCGAGCACCTCGCCGACTGACGCGCTTCAGCGCAGACCCTGGATGATCGAGATCAGCTCCTCGGGCTGGTAGCCCTGCCGGCGTGCGAAGCCGACTAGCTCGCGCGCACGCGCGATCACCGCGGCGCGCTGTGGGGTACCGCTGACACGCACACCGAGCCCGCGACGGAACTCCAAGAGACATTCCTCGCGCAGCGCGCGAAACTAAAATATCGTAGTTTTATCCTCGAAGCTAATATAGTGTCGTCCTGTGAAGAGGACGCGCACATACTCACCCATGACCATCGAAGCGGCCCGGCTGCTCGGCGCACGTGTCCGGCTGGCGCGGCGTGAGCGCCGCTGGACCATTCAGGAGCTGGCCGAGCGGGTCGGCGTCACGCACGTCACGATCCGCAAGGTCGAGCGGGGCGATCTGACGGTTGGGCTGGGTGTCGCGTTCGAGGCCGCGGCCGTCCTCGGCGTGCCGCTGTTCCACGAGGACCGCTCCCGCCGCACCCTGGAGGCCGCTCGTGTCGATGACCGTCTCGCGGTGCTGCCACAACTTGTGCGCAGGCCGACGGAGGTGGACGACGACTTCTGAGCTCGAGCCCCGTCAGGCGTTCGTGTGGGTGTGGCTCCCCGGTGCGGCCGACCCGGTGGTCGCCGGTCGCCTGGACTCGGTCGGTGAGATCGTCACGTTCACCTACGGGCGCTCCTACCTCGCGCGCGAGGACCGGATCGCGCTCTACCTGCCCGAGCTGCCGCTGAGCCGCGGCCCGATCTCACCGCTCCACGGCGACGTGGCCGGCTGCATCGCCGACGCGGCCCCGGACGCGTGGGGCCGGCGGGTGATCCTGAACCGCCGGGTGGGCCGGGGCGCGCTCGACACCACAGACCTGAACCTCTTGACCTACCTGTTGGAGTCCGGCTCGGACAGGATCGGCGCCTTGGATTTTCAGGCATCAGCCTCGGAGTACCTCGCGCGGTCGGCGGGCAACGCGACGCTCGCGGAGCTCGCCGAATCCGCCGAGCGGGTCGAGCAGGGCGTCCCGCTCTCGCCGGCGCTCGACCAGGCGCTGCTGCACGGCAGCTCGGTCGGCGGCGCTCGGCCGAAGGCGCTGTTGCGCGACGGCGCCCGTCGGCTGATCGCGAAGTTCAGCTCGACCACGGACACCTACCCGGTCGTCAAGGGCGAGTTCGTGGCGATGGAGCTCGCGCGCCACGCGGGCCTGCACGTGGCGCCGGTTGCGCTCTCGCACGCGCTCGGCAAGGACGTGCTGCTGATCGACCGGTTCGACCGGCCGGCTGCCGGTGGCCGTCGGGCGATGGTCTCGGCGCTGACGATCCTCGGGCTCGACGAGCTGGGCGCGAGGTACGCGAGCTACGCCGACCTCGCGCAGGCGGTCCGCACCCGATTCACCGATCCACGGGCGACGTTGCGCGAGCTGTTCTCACGCATCACGTTCAACGTCCTCGTGGGCAACAACGACGACCACGCCCGCAACCACGCCGCGTTCTGGGACGGGACCGCGCTCAGCCTCACCCCCGCCTACGACGTCTGCCCGCAGCCGCGCGCCGGCGGGGAGACCGCGCAGCTCATGGCGATCGGCCCGGACGGCTACCGGATGAGCCAGGTTGCCGGTTGCGTCGCCCGCGCACCCACCTACCTGCTGTCGGAGTCGGACGCCCGTGAGATCGTCGACCACCAGCTCGACGTGATCGAGACCCACTGGACAGAGGTCAGCGACCAAGCCGCCCTCTCCGAGGTCGATCGCACCGCGTTCTGGCACCGGCAGTTCCTCAACTCGTACGCGCTTGAGGGGTACTAGCCGTGTGCGCCCTCACCGTCACCTTTGATCCGTCGTCCGCAGCAGGACGACGCTGGTACCGGTGATCCAGGCGAACAGTGTTGCGGGGACCGCAATGACCACTCCTCCCTCGAGTGAGAAGAAACCGCTCGTGACCACAAGCGAGGCCAGGAGCACGATGTGCGCCAGCGCGGCCACGACCGCAATCCACCCTGTCCAGCCAGGCAGGCGGCTGTCGCGGAGCACCTGCCCAGCGTATGAGCCAAGTGCCAGCGCGGTTGGGACTCCGGACATCGCGAGCAGCCCGAATCCGAGGTCGTAGAGCAGCCGGGGATCAGGCGCGTTGGGCGCACGATAGAAGAGCACGAAGGCGACCGTGAAGCCGGCGAGTAGGAGCGTGACGAAGCTGACGAGCCCAACCAGGAAGCACACTGCAAGAACGCTCACGCTGCCAGTCCTCTCCCGCAGCCACAGCCAGACGCCGACACCGAAGGCCAGCCAGAGCCCCACCGCGGCCGTACTGAGAACCATCGCGACGAGCAACGCCGTGCGATGCGCGTCGACGTAGCCCGCGATCTCGCCCGCGCTTGCGCCGGTCCCTGGAAACGTCTGCATTTCATCGACGATCGAGCCGGCGATGCCAAGCGCGATGCTCACCACGCCGGCAACGCCGGCGAGCCTAATCGCCTTGTACGTGGTGCTCCCTACCTGCTCGCGCGTTGTGATCGCCATGCGCTCCGCCTCCGTGTCGATTGGGGCGGCCCCATGCTCCCAGAGGGAGATCGCGCTGTCGATTACCTGCGAGGTAAGTTCTGCAGCGCCTCGGCGGTCGCCGCGTCGGCGGGGAACGTCAACTCGATCGACAGCTCGGAGGTCGTCACCTCGACCGCGGTGCCGAACGTCGCGACCGTGGCAAAGAACGACAGCTCGACACCATCTGGCCCACGCATCCGCATCAGCGGCGTGAGAATCTGCCCGGCAGCCGCCTCGGAGACCGGATCGTGCTCGTACTCAGGTGCCGGGTAACCCGCTACCTCCTCCAGCAGCGCAGCGAGATCCGCGTCCCCGGTGATCGCGACCTGACGCTCGAGCCGCCCAAGGAAATATGCTCGCACCTCGCCCAGGTTGACGGTCCACCGCGCCAACCCCTGCGGATGCAGACCGGCCCTCATCACGTTCACCGGCGGCTCCAGAAGCGCCGGGGCGACCCAGGCGCCGAGCGCCGCCATCGCAGAGTTCGCCGCGACCATGTTCCAGCCGCGGTCCACGACGACCGCCGGGTAGGGCTCGTGCCCGGCGAGGATCACGTCGAGCGCCTCCCGCACCGGCGCCATCTCGGGCTCCTGCAGCGAGCGCTCCGGGAACGCCGGGGCGTGCCCAGCAGCAAGCAGCAGGTGATTACGCTCCCGGAACGGAACCTCGAGCTGTTCGGCGAGCAGCAGCACCATCTCGGGACTCGGCGTGGAGCGGCCGGTCTCCACGAAGCTCAGATGCCGCGCGGAGATGCCGGCATCAAGTGCCAGCTCGAGCTGGGTGAGCCGTCGCCGTGTCCGCCACTCCCGCAACAACGGCCCGACCCGAGGTTGGGAGCTCATGGTCGCCATCTCGTCGTTGCCGACTCTAGCCGTCACCACCCACCACCCGCTCGCCGCCGGCAGGGGTTTGCGGTAGGCGGTGGAGCGGAGGTGGATGCACTGAGGAAACCTGTGAGCACCTTCGTCGCAAGAGCACCGCGGTCTGCCAGGACCCCTCGCATTGGGGCACGGCGAAGTCGATCGCGAGCCGCGTCCCGATCCCCGGAGGCATCGGCGATCCGCAGAAGATCGAGCAGCCCAGCGACCTGCACAGAGCCAGCGCCGATGACGACCTCCTCGGCGCCGCGCGCCAGATCGCCGAAGCCCGCTGTGCCCGGCGGAACATCGGTCACAATCAGCTGCCCGCCGGTGGGCAGCTCATAGGCGTCCCTGGCGCTCTCACGAGCCGCCAGACGCTCGAGCGTGGCGTCCATCGTGTGCATCCTCGCGCACACCTCGACCGTTCCGCCCAGCACAAGCGGCCAGCCGTGAAGCGCACCCGCAAGCTCACCGATCACGATCGCAGGCGCCCCGGTGTCGGCGAGCGCCTCGAGGACCGCCACCGCGTCGGGACCCCCCAGTGCTGTCAGCCGACGTACTCGCGCCACCGGATCATCACCGAGCTGAATTGCGACCTGAGGCCACCAGGAGCGTGCACCTCGGTGGGACGAATCGAGGCTGGCGTCGGCAGTCGCGCGCTTGCGAGCTCTCGGGAACGACCAACGGACGGCGGGTCGCCACCCCCGTGATCGTTCTCCGGCCGCCGATTCTCCCGCAACGGCTCGCGGCTGCGCTAGCCTGGAGTAATGCTCATTCAGGCAGATAGCGCGGCTGAGCGCCGATGCGTGAAGCTGGGAGCATTCCAGCGCCTGGTCCGGGACGGCTCGCTGAGGGTCCGCAAGATGACGGCCGAGGAGCGCGGGCGTCATCCCGCCGTGCCGGCCAAGGCTCGGCGCAAGTGACGAGCTTCTTCGTTGCCGGCATCGAGTCAGACGGAGCGCGCGCCGAGAAGGTCTACGGCGAACTGCGCGAGCGTTCGCTGCTCACCGCTGGTTGCCCTGCGCGATCTCGGCGGATCTTCAAGTTGAGCTGTCGCTTGGATGGGCAGGACCGGGAGATCGAGGTCGGCAGGCCGCTGTCCAAGGGCAGCGATGTCGTGGTCGCGATCCTCGACCACGGGCGCTTGGAGGACTTCTGCGTGCATACCGACGCCCGCGGCGAGAGCGCGCCCGCGCGCGTCGGTCACCCCGTCTACTCGGTGACGGAGTTCTCGTGAGCGCAGAGAACGCGGCCGGCGACGCCGAGATCCGCGCCATTGTGAAGCGGCTGGCACGTCCCCACTCCTCCGGCGGGGATGTCGTCGAGCGCGCGGCCCTGCTCGCGTCGGGAAGCGACTTTCCGGCCGTGATGGCGTGGATCGCCGATCATGCCGGAGTGGCCGAGGCGGTGGCTCCCGAAGCTCCCAGACGAGGCCTGCACGGCCAGCGCCTCGGCCTCTCAGGCGGCACCGAGCCGCGGACCCCGCTGCGCTTCGTGCTGCCGGCCGGCGCACTGGCCTGAGCGCCCGCGAGACGGTAGGCCCCAATAGGACGACTCGGTGCTCGGGGTCCGCGAGCGTTCGCAGGGAACGTGAAGTTGGTTCAACGGCGACCTGGTCTTCGGGTTCATCACACCGGACGACCCTGCCGTGGACGCGCTCGGTACCCCACAACAAGGAGCTGACAGGCATGGCCTCAAGCGGCAAGAAGAAGACCACGATGGCAAAGCTCACCCGTGAAATCCGGCTCCGCGAGCGTCGGCTGGACAAGCAGGCCAAGAAGGACGCGCGGAAGCTGGCGCCTGCACATCATTCAGACTGGTCCGGCGAGACAATCGACGCAACGACCAGCGAGTCTTCCGGACAGGTTCCAGGGAGCATGCTCTGGAAGCCGTAGTTGAGGCGCTCGCAGACGCCTGATCTCACGTCCCTGAGCCACTGAGCGGAGCTACGCCCAGACGATTTCCCCGGGAGATGGGACGCGACCCGGATACCTTACGCAGACCCCATCTTGAACCGTGCGTCACGTTTCACCGGCCGGTGACACATTGAGGGTGATGGCCGATGCTGGAGAGTTCGATGACCTCTACCGCCGAGAGAGCGAGGGTGTGCTCGTGTTCTTTGCCCGTAGGACGCTCGATTCCGAGGTGGCGTTGGACTTGACGGCCGAGACGTTTGCCCAGGCGTACTGCGGGTGGCGAGGGCTGCGCGGCGTCTCGCGCGAGGAGCGCCAGGCGTGGCTGTACACGATCGCCCGCCGCTGCCTGTCGCGCTACCAGCGTCGTGGCCGCGTCGAGCGGCGCGCGCTGCGGCGCCTCGGTATCCAGACTCCGGTCGCGCACGAGGACGACCTGGCGCTGATCGAGGAGCGAGCGGGGCTTGCCCAGCTGCGGGCGGCGCTGAGCGGCGAGCTCGTGCGCCTGAGCGCCGAGCAGCGGCGGGCACTCGAGTTGCGGATCCTTCAGGAGCGGCCCTACGCCGAGGTCGCGCGTGATCTCGGGATCTCCGAGCTCGCCGCGCGGGCGCGGGTGTCGCGCGGGTTGCGCGCGCTGAGCCGCGCGCTGGACGTGCAGTTCGTCACCGGGGAGCAGTCGTGAGCGGGCGTCCACTCGCCGTGCTCGACGCGCTCGGTGGAGAGTTCCGGCGGCTGGGCGAGCCGCCGCGTCCTCGCGCCGGGCTCACGCGGCGGACGCTGCTGCTCGCGGTCGTGCTGGTGCTGCTGCTGGCGGGCGTGGCCGCGGCGGCGATCCTGATCACGCAGGGCGCACCGCTGCCGGCTCCCACCGCGGTGGACATGCAGTCGAGCGGGGTGCCGCTGCTCGCAACGGTGCGACTCGCCGGCCTCGACGCGCCCGACCCAGACCCCTCCGAACCGCCGTGGGACATCCGTCTCTCGCGCACGCGCGCGGGCGAGACCTGCACCGCCGTTGGGCAGGTGCTGGACGGCCAGTTCGGCATCGTCGGCCTCGACCACGTGTTCCGCGCGCTGCCGTTGGGCGGCGTCGACGCGTGTGGCGTGGACGCTCCCGACGGGCCGGTGCTGGCGGGCGCCCGTGTGTTCGTGGGCCAGAGCACGCAGGGCGCGCGGACAGTCGTCAACGGCGTTGCGGGACCCGGCGCGCGGTCGGTGACCGTGTACGGACTGGGTGGAGCGCGAGCGCTGCGGCTCGGCCCGCAGGGGAGCTTCATCACGGTGTACCCCGGCTACGTGGAAGAAGTGCGCCCGCGGGTGGTCGTGGTGACGCGCGACGGCAGGAGTCACACGATCGCGTTCGCTCAGTCCTCGGCGTTCGAAGTCGCCGATCCCGACGGCGGCTCGCTGTGGGAAATCAGCGGCGAAGCGGACCTCGGACCGGGGGCCTACCCGGATGAGAACTGCGCGCAGGCCTCGCAGGAGCTCGGGCGCGCCAACCCGAGCCGCTTCGGCTTGCCGCTGACGCCGGTGGTGTGCGGTCGCCTCGGGGTGCACCCGCTGTTCGTGCTGATACGTCGCTTCGTCCCGGAACCGGGGGAGCACACGGGGACTCCGTGGGGAAACAACCCCGCGCGCACGCTCGTCTACGGAGCGGCTGCGCGGCGGGTGGTCTCGCTCACCCTGACCGGCGCCGGCGTGCCGCAGCGGCTCGCGATCGACCCGCACGGCGGCGTGTTCCTGGCGGTGCTCGACGGGCACGTGGATCCGCGTTCGCTGACGCTGACCGCGCGACTGCGCAACGGCGCCTCGGTCACCTACCGCCGCTCGGCCAACCTGCTCGAATCCCCGTTCACGCCCGTCGAAGGCCCAGCGAGCACGACCAGCCGACCGCTGCGCGAACCTCCGGTCCCTGCCTACCGCAACCCGTTTCCGGCGCGCCAGGTCGCTCCGCCAGCGGATATCCCGCTGGCTGACACGGTGCGCGAAACGCTGTACGCCAAGGATCCGGCGGGCGGCCCCGAATGGGCGCTGCGTAGCTGGCAGGGATCGCGCAACCCGCGCGCCAACTTCGGCCCGGGCTACCGTCCCGCGCGCTTCATCTGCGTGCAGGTCGGGGCGCTCGAGGGCCACCGGCTCGTCGAGCCGCGCCCCGGCACGGCGGCGCTGCCGCTGAGCGTCGGCGAGGAATCCGTAGACGGCGCCAGCAGCTGCAACGCGCCGAGCGATTTGACCCGCTTCGGGCCGGGGGGCGAAGCCATGAGCTACGTCGCTGACCCCTACGCGTACGCGCCGCGGCCGCTGCGCACGGTGGTCTTCGGCATACTGCGGCTCGACGCCACGCATCCGATGCTGCTCGGCGCAGGCGCGCCACGCCCGCTGGCACTGGACGCCAACCACGCGTTCTTCGCGGTGCTGCCCGGCCGTTACTGGGACACGCCGCTGCGCATCTCCGCGGTGATCGGCGGAGGGACGGTCCTCGGTCGCGCGATGCAGTCGGACCCGGGTCCGCCGTCAACGCCGCAGGCGCGCGCACCGGATCCCAACGGCGGCGCGCCATGGGGGTTCGCGGCGAGCGCACACGGCTCCAGCGCCTTCGGGCAGATCGTCGAAGGACGTCTTGCGAGCATCGACGCGCGGACCGGCGCCGTTCACTACGGCCCAAACGGCTGGAGCGCCGGCGGCAACGGGCCTGCTCCGCGCAAGCCGCCGCCGGTTCGCTTCGAAAGCCACGGCGGCCCCGAAGAAAGTCTGCTGGTAAGACGCACGACCGCGCTGCCGCGCCCCGAGCTCGAGCGGCGCACACTGCCCGGCCGCACGATCATCACCGGCGAGGCTGACGCCGACGTCGTCTCGGTCACGCTGGCCACGCCCCGCGACGTACGCACCCTGCTCCCGAGCGGGCCCGAGCACGTCTTCATCGTCGTCTACGACGGACAGTTCTTCCGCGGCGCGATCACCGCGACGATCGAGCTGCGCGACGGGCACACGGTCACCGAGGCGGTACCCAACCCCGACAGCCCCGGCCCGCCGGCGACGGTGCCGGCACCACCATCGCTTGCGAAGCGACTCCAGCGCGACCGGGTCACGCTCGCGGGCATGCGCAGCCAGGTCGCGCGCGCCGAGCACGCAGGCCCCCGCCAGCGCGAGAAGCTCCTCGGCGGCGCACCGCTTCCACAGATCGTGCAGGGCCTGCGGGATATACAGGCGATCGTCGCGACCGAGCAGGCGCGCATCGCCTACGTACACGCCCATCCAGACATCCTGCCGGGTGAATAGTTCGATCATCTCCAGGACCCCCTACGGGACTCTGATCTTGAAGGTTCCCACCGGGATCTTGGCAGTGTCTTCTTCGGCCTGTATGAGTGGTCCGGTCGCGTAGTCGAGGATCACGCTGCCGGTGGTGATCCCGGTCGCGAGGCGAGGGCCGAAGCGGTTTTGGTCGAGGGTCTTGGTGAGAGTCTGCCCAGCGGCGATGCTCCGGCCCTGCGGGATCAGACCGCTGTAACTGGCGCTTGCGCCTTCGTCGATCGGCCCCGCTGCGTACGCCTCTGGGGCCATCCCCGGTTCATGCCACTCCAGCTGATACTCACCGCGCAGGCTCGAGATCGCCACCCGTGAGGTGAAGCGCACGGATCGCCCGCCGGCCTTCGGCGTCGCGGATAAGCGTCGCGTGAATCGGCGTTGCCAGCTGCGCGTGCGTCGGCACGCCGATCTGAACCCAGCCGAACGGCTCTGCCAGCGGCGGAGCGCAGGCCCGCGGACCGTAGATCCACCGTTCGGCGGTCACCAGACGGCAGGTGGCCCCGCCACGGTAGTAGATCGCGGTGATGGGGCTGTAGACGGGGACCTCGTCGGATACGTAAAGCCCCGCACGTTCGCGACTCCCGGCCGCGCCGGAGTACCGGTGTGTCGTTCCCGGCGTGACGATCAGATAGGCCCCGTCGGGTCCGACGGTCGCGACCGTGTGGCTCTCGCCGCCCGCCGAATACGTGAAGCTGGTGGCATCCGGGCCGAGCGTCCCGTAGTAGAGGTTGCGCTCGTCCGCGAGCGGGCACGTGCTGAATGCTGCTGGCCGGCCCCCGTTTTTCGGTCCACCGCGTGTGAGAGTGGGTGGGTGGATGGACCGTCCCGTTCTCGTGGACACGGGTCGACTTGTGGAGTGTACGTGGTGTAGCGGTTGGGCCTGTGGGCATGTGGGCAACGCGAAGCGTTGTCCAAGCGTTGTGGGCAGCTTGCTGTCCACAACGCGGCATGTCCACAGGCTCCCGCTCCCGGGTTATGCCGCTGCGCGATCGATCGTCTCGGCGGCGGTGTACGCGGCGGCGAACGCGACGGGGGCGCGCATCCCGAGCGCGGAGTGCGGACGGCGGCGATTGTAGTCCTCTTGCCAGTCGCCGATCACCACACGCGCCTCGGCGAGACAGGAGAACTCCTCGACGTCCAAGAGCTCGTCGCGCACACGGGAGTGGAAGCTCTCGACGAACGGGTTCTGCCACGGTGAGCCGGGCTCGATGAACGCGGTCCCTGTGCCCGAGAGCGTGCACCAGTCCCGCAGCGCGTGCGCGGTCATCTCCGGGCCGTTGTCCATCCGCAGCAGCTCCGGGGCACGCCGTTCGCCGCATAGGCGCTCCAGCGCCCCGACGACCATCTCAGCGTCGATGCTGCGCTCCACCAGCATCACCAGCGACTCTCGGGTGAACTCGTCCACGATGTTCAGCAGCTTCAGCGCCCTGCCGTCAGCGGTCTGGTCGAACTGGAAGTCGAACGCCCATACGTGGTTGGGACGCTCGGCGCGCAGCCGTGCCGCGGGAACGGTCGACTCCCCAAGCCGGCGACGCTTGCGCTTACGCACAGGGACCCGCAGCCCCTCCTCGCGCCACAGCCGTTGCACCCGTTTGCGGTTCACATCCCAGCCCTGCTCGCGCAGGTGGTGGTGCGCGCGCCGGTACCCCCATCGCGGTCGCTCCTTGGAGAACTTGCGTAGCTCGGCTCGCAGCGCCGCGTCGTCCTCGGCGCGCTTGGGCTCGTAGCGCTCCGTGGAGCGGTGCTGGCCGACTACCCGGCACGCCCAGCGCTCGCTGACGCCGAGACGGTCGCGCAGCATCGCGACCGCCCGGCGCCGACGGGCTGGGCCTACCAGTTTCCCCGGGAGATCTCCTTCAACGCCCGCACCTCGAGCGCCTGGTCAGCGACGATCGCCTTCAGCGACACATTCTCCCGCTCGAGTTCCTTCAGCCGCTTGACGTCCTGCGCCTTCATCCCACCGTACTGGTTACGCCACCGGTGATAGGTCTGCTCGCTCACCTGGAGCTCCTTCGCCGCCTCTGGGATCGTCTTGCCCTCGCCGAGCATCCGCTCGGCCTCCCGCAGCTTGCGGATGATCTGCTCCGGCGTATGCCTGCGTCGCTTCATCAGAGTTCCTTTCTCGCCCACCATCGCGGGCGCAAGAAACTCTCACAAGGGTCGGACCGAACTCAGGGGGTCAGGCCACTGCGTGGTGGGACGGCGCGTAGGTGCCGGGAGGTTCGCAGTGCACCCCCGGCGCCGCGCTCGCGGCCTGGCTCTTGATCGTGACGCTGTCGAAGATCCGCCCGCGGCCGTCCACGAACGAGCAGTTGAGACGTTCGACGTTCGTGCTCAGCGGGAGTTCGTGCGCGCGGCCGTCGTTGCCGAACGCGCCGTCCTGGCCGAGCGCGACGAGCCTACCGTCAAGCAGACGACCGACCTGCAGGCAGCCGACGCCCCGCGTCGTGCGCGGCACCGCTGGCGAGCTCCTCGACCCGCTCGAGCGCCTCGTCGGTAAGCGTCTGCGGCGCCACCTGCATGCGCCGGCGCGCTCGATCTTCCACCCGCCCACGCTCCCACGTGTCGGCGAGCTCGTGACGGGCGATCCCGAACAGCCATCCTCGCGCGCTCCCCGACTGCGGTCGAAACGCAGCAGCCGATTCGAGCGCGGCGGCGAAGACCTCCGCCGTGAGGTCCGCAGCAATGTCCGCCCGGCGGGTCGCACGCCAGAAGAACCCGAGGAGCTGCGCCTCAAACCGTTCGTAGAAGACTCCGAACGCCTCGGGATCGCTCGCGGTGAGCGCCAGCAGTTCGGCGTCGTCGGCCTGGGAGTAGTCGGGGCGCCTCATCAGGAGGGATTCTCGTGGAGCGAGATTCTGTGACAACCGCAGACCCCGTGCCCCGGTGAACCGAGACTCGGCCGATCCGGCCCGTCGGTCTGACCGCGACGAGAACGGCGGCGGTGAGCGCATCGACGAGATCCTCAAGGATCTCGCCCCGCCCCGCGAGCTCTCGCGTGGGGCGGTAAGCCACGGCCTGTCGCCGATGCCTCCGCGGTCACGGGTTGGCTCATCGGTGGCCGCTGAGGCTTCGGGCTGGCCCTGCCACGGGGCCTGGTCACAAACTGCCGGCCTGAGCCGTATACACCCCAGGATGATGGGCTCTCTGAGCGACGAGGAGCTGCTGGCCCGCGGCGACACCGAGGGCTTCGCGGCGCTCTACGAGCGCCGCTATCCGTTGATCCGCGGATATCTGCGCCGCCGCCTCGGCAGGCACCCCGATCTCGTGCTGGATCTCGTTGCCGAGACCTTCGCCCGCGCGCTGGAGCGCCGCGGGCAGTTCGACGGAGATCGCGGCCCCGCGGTCGGGTGGCTGGTCGGGATCGCCCGGCACCTGCTGCTCGACGCGGCTCGCCGCGGGCGGGTCGATGACGCTTCCCGCCGCCGCCTGGGCATGGAGCGGATCTCTTTCGAGCAGCAGGAGCTCGAGCTCCTCGAGCGCGACAGCGCCTCGGAGCTCGAGCGGTCGTTGGCAAGACTTCCCGGCGAGCAGCGGGAGGCAATCGAAAAACGCGTCCTCGAGGAGGAGCCTTACGAGGCGATCGCGGCGGGCATCGGGTGCTCGGAGCAGGTAGTCCGCAAGCGTGTCTCGCGCGGCCTCGCGACGCTCAGACGAGAAGTGAAGGAGAACGCATGAGAGACCCATACAAGACCCTCGGCAGCCAGCTGGCTGCGGCGGCGGAGCGCCAGGACGCGGGCGCGCCTAAGCGCCGCCAGCGCTGGTTCTCCAACCGTCTCCACGCCCTCTCCGTGGCAGCCGCCCTCGTCCTCGGCGGCGGCGCCGTCGCGCTGGCCGCCACCGGCGTGTTGAGCGGCAGCGCCGTCAAGCCGGAAGTCCCGCTGAACGCGGCGGCCGGGAACGGCCTGCCCGTAGCCGGCGCATCAGCCCATCTCGCGCTGCTCGCGGCCGATCCCGGCGGCGGCTTGCCCTGGGGTATGCGGATCGAGCACACGACCCGCGGCCAGCTCTGCCTGCAGGTCGGCCGTGTCGACGGCGCTCAGCTCGGCGAGCTCGGGCTCGACAGCGCCTTCGGCGACGACGGGCGGTTCCACGCGCTGCCCGCGACCGTGCTGCCGCCCGGCTACGGCGGCTCGGCCGGCCAGGTCGAATGCGTCCCTGATGGGCAGACGGTGATCTTCGAAGACCTCAACGCGGACCGCAGCGGCGTGCGCCTGCTGCCCTCAGAGTTCAGCGGCCCTCCACCGAAGCACCCCGGCGAAGCGCTCCATCCGAGAGGGGTGCCGCCCGTCGGCGACCTGCGCGCCCTCGCCTACGGGATGCTCGGCCCGCACGCCGTCAGCGTCACCTACAAGACACCCACGGGCATGCGGACGATCCCCGTAAAGGCGCCCAATGGCGGATTCCTGATCGTCGAACCGGCCGGCTACATCAAGAGCCACGACACGATCGGGGGCTCGATCTCAGGCACGGCGGAGCCGGGCTCGGTCGACGTGGGACTGGCAGACCGCCCGGGGCTGCCCACGATGATCGCCGCAGCAACGTTCCGGTTTGGAGGCCAGTTGTGCTCACAGGGCGTTGGCGCCCCGGTCACCAGATCCTGCCCGATGCGCAAGATCAGCGTACCTCGCCACCCTCACATCCGGCGCTTGAACCAGCCGGTGCACCTGACGCTGCTGGCACAGTCACACGCAGCCTGCAACGCCGCCTTCCTGAAGTTCCCTTGTTACAAGGGCCAGGTCGAGTTCACGGCCCCCT
Source organism: uncultured Solirubrobacterales bacterium (assembly GCA_963842005.1). Lineage (GTDB taxonomy): Bacteria > Actinomycetota > Thermoleophilia > Solirubrobacterales > Solirubrobacteraceae > Palsa-744. Next base: position 54,875 of record CAWJEV010000005.1, read on the forward strand.
ACGCCGTGAGCTCGGCCGGCAGCGAATATGACATCGAAGGCATCGCCAGATGCAAGATTGGCGGCCGCGTCGAAACGGCCTGGTCGCTGGAACGCGACGTCAAGACTCACGAACTGGTGAAGACCGACTCGCTCGGGCGGTTCGTCTACGCACCCTCCTGCGCCTCGACCGAGAAGTTCCAGGTCAGCTACCAGAAGCGTCCAGGTCCCCTGACGGTGGGTCCCCCCGAAAAGGTAATCATCGGGACCGTGTCACTCGGGCAGGCGACGCTCCCCGGGGGCGGGAAGCCCTAGCTTAGCTCGATAAGAACCCGGTCCCGCTTCATAAGGATCGGCACCCCGGGGCGATCGGGCTCCCACCACACACGAGAACACACGAACGGCGATTTTCCAGCACTTCGTGAGGATGAGCGACGGGATTCGAACCCGCGGCCGCCGGGACCACAAGTGGTGGGTGGGCTCCTCGCAGATCAAGCGGCGGATCGGACCCAAGCGGCTGCCCTCCACACGCGACGGCCTGACGCGCAGCCAGGCCGAGGCGGAGCTGCGCAAGCTGATCGGCTCCGTCACGGTCGCGCTGGCGCGGCGCGAGCGCATGACGATCGCCGAGGCCGGCGAGCTGCTGGTGGCGACCGCGAGCACTCGCGGGCTGAAGCGCTCCACGGTGATGAGCTACGAGTCGGTGGCGCGCGTTCACCTGGCGCCGTTCTTCGGCTCGCGCCCACTTGATCGGATCGGCCGCCGAGAGGTGGAGAGCCTCGCCGCCCACATGGCCCGGCGGGGCAGCTCGCCGAAGACGATCCGCAACGCACTGAGAATCCTGCACGGGATCTTCGAGTACGCGCGCCGCCAGGAATGGGTGGCGACCAACCCGGTGAGCCTCGCGGACAAGCCGCGGATCGAGGAGGTTGACCCGGATATCCGCTTCCTGGAGACCGAGGAGATCGAGGCGCTGCTGCGCGGAGTGCTCGAGGATGACCTGGGGCAGGTGGAGCACCCTATGTACATGGCGGCGGCGATGACCGGGATGCGCCAGGGAGAGCTCCTGGCGCTGTGCTGGCGCGACGTGGATTGGCAGGCCCGGCGGGTGTGCATCCGGCGCAATTTTGTGCGCGGCGAGTTCGGCACGCCGAAGTCCAAGCGCTCATCCCGCAGCGTGCCCCTCGCGGCTCGTCTCGCGGGCGAGCTCGATCGACTGCACCGCGAGACCCACTGGCCCGCGGAAGACGATCTCGTGTTCGCCAATCCCCATACCGGCAAGCCGATCGACCGCTCGAAGCTGCTCAAACGCTTCAAGGCGGCGCTGAAGGAGGCTGGAGTGCGCGATGTTCGCTTCCACGACCTACGCCACACTTTTGGGACGCAGCTGGCGGCCCAGGGCGTGCCGATGCGGGCGCTACAGGGAGATGATGGGCCACCGCGACTTCAAGACGACGCTTATCTACGCCGACTACGCGCCCAGCGCACACGAGGCGGAGTGGATCGAGGCCGCGTTCGCCTCTCCGGTTCACGAGCTGGCATCGGAGCCCGTGGGCGGCCCGGTGTGACGGACGAGCCGCCAGCGGCCTATGAGATCGAGTTCTTTCGCCGCCCCGACGGAACCGAGCCAGTCCGGCGATTCCTCGACTCGCTGAGCGACGACAAGGGCAACGCGCTGGTGGCCGCGCTCACGTTCGTACTGGCGCGCACGGGACTGGACGTCTGCCGATCGGAGTGGGGCAAGCAGCTCGGCGGCGGCCTCGCGGAGTTCCGGCTCCGCCACGACGAGCGCGAGGTCCTCTCAGGTCACGGTGCCTCCGACGCGAGCGATCTTCCGGAGGCATCCCCGGAGAAGATCCTCCTGCGGGTCTTCTTTCATGCCCACGGGAACCGTCTGATCCTCCTGTTGAGCGGTTACGACAAGGGCAGCCGATCGAGCGCCCGCCACCAGCAACGGGAGATCGAGCGCGCACGCGCGTACCTGAAGGAGTGGCAGGCCGAGCAGGCACGCCATCGCCGCGCCAATGCACCCCGATCCCCCCGCCGTCGTGGACGTGGTTGACACTGTATGTGATATACGCCATACTCTGCACATGGGCACTCGCCTGAGCGAATACACCCAGGAGCTGCACTCGCGTTATGACGACGAGCAGCGCGCACACCTCGACGCCGAGATGCGCCGCTTCGACCTTGCCGGCCAGCTCCTCGCGCTGCGCCTGGACACGAGCCTCACCCAGCAGCAGCTCGCCGAGCGCTCAGGCATCTCGCAGGCCGACATCAGCCGCTACGAGCGCGGCCTGGGCAACCCGACCCGCACGACGATCGAGGCGCTCGCCGCCGTGCTCGGCGCACACCTGGAGCTCGTACGCAACGGCGAGCAGGCGCCCCAGCCAGAGCCGATAGGCGCCTGAAGCACCCTCGCGTCACTGCTCCTCGGTGACGGCTACCTGCCCGGTCGTCAGGTGGGCTTGTGCGCCAGGAAAAGGTAGCGGTTGAGACTGAGGAAGTAGTTGGGGCCGAGTTCGGTTAGGTCTTGTGCCCATGCTGTGGCTTCGGCCTCGCTCACGCCGTTGCGATCGGGTACGAACGTGGCGATCAGCTCAAGCATTCCGGCGCTGTAGGTGTTGGGGTCATAGCCGGCGTTGAACAACGGCACGATTTGGCGGTCGGTGACTTCCAGTCCAGCATCGCGCAGCAGCCGTGTGAGCGTACGCGGCAGGTGAGGGTGAACGAGGTGCTCCTCCCACGCGGCGAGCACCCGGTCCATGCGCTCGTTGTTGCTCGAAGCCCATACGATCGAGTCCCAGTCGGTGTCAAGCACGAGCGCCCGGCCTCCCGGGCGCAGCACCCGCCCTAGCTCCAGCAGCGCGGCGGGAACATCATCGACGTACTCGTAGACCTGTGTGCAGACTGCGACGTCGAAGCTCGCGTCCGCATAGGGGAGCGTGTGTGCGCCAGCTTCTTGGTACTCGATCGGGCCGCTGCCGGCTGGTGGTCTGCGCGCCCTGGCGAGGGCAAGCATGTTCTCGCTGACGTCCACCCCGCAGATCCGCCCGCCGGTCCCGACAGCAACGGCCATTTCGCACGCGAGTAGACCAGGACCCGAGCCGATGTCGATCGCGCGCTCGCCGGGCTGGAGCGCAAGTGCCCGCAGGATCGTTTGGCGCTGTTCGATGACATCGGGCGTGGTGTAGATCCTCTCTACGCGCCGGGAGGCGTCCTCGTCGAATTGCAGTGTGGCGCTCATAGTTCGCCTTCGGTGGGTGAATGGCTCACTCTTAGGGAACGCCAGGGTACACCTGATGCTCGATACGGTGTCTTACTCGGTCGCTGAGCAGCCGATAGTACCTGCGGGCGAGGTGGCGCTTGAGGCAGCGCATGGCCTCCATCCGTGTCTTGCCCTCGGCTTCCTTGCGCTGCAAGTAGGCGCGGGTCTCAGGGTCCAGGCGTCCGCGGGTGATCGCGATGACATGCAGAGCCCGATTGATCTGGCGGTTGCCCCCGCGGTCCAAGCGATGGCGGTCGTGTCGGCCCGAGGAGACGAGGACCGGTGCGACGCCGACGAGTCTTGCGAAGTGGGCGTCGCTCTTGAAGCGCTCGGCACCGGCTGTCTGGCCGATCAAGATCGCAGCGGTCAAGGGGCCACAGCCGGTCTCCTCAAGCAACTCTGGACGCTGCTCGCGGATCAGGTCGTCCTGCCAGCGACGCGCCCGGCAAGCCGGCCGACTGGACAGCGTGATGCCAGTCTCCTGCTCCACGAGGTCGAGCATCTCCATGAGAGCAGGCAGCAGATCGTCGGGCTTCAGCGGACCGTCGTCGAGCACGGTGAAGTCGAGATCCTCGGAGAACCTGTACGTCTCCACGAAGCACTTCTTCAGGCATGTCCCGCCCTTGAACACCCACTGATCGCGCAGAGCGGGCTGGGTGCCGATGCCCCAGAGAAGCCAGCCGAGCACGTAGTCCTTCTCGACGACCCGATCTACCGTCGCTTGACACCCCGCCAACGGGACGTACTCGCGGCCGAGGAGTGCCGCAAGAGGTGTTAGGCACGTGCTCGCTACGCGACTGCGACGGCTGCTGATGGCCACACGGGCACGAGAACTTCGGAGGTTGGTCAAAGACCTTCTGGTGGCCCACATGGGTAAGGCCGCAGTCCTCGGCGTGCTTTCAGGGTTCTGGGCAGCCGGCGTCCATGAAGTTCTCGACGACGAGAGGACGATTCTGCTTGCGATGGCCGGAGCCGATGCCGCGTTGCTGGCGGTCGTCGTGGCGGTCGTCGCCCTGATGGTGGGCGTGCTTGAGGGATTCTTCGGGCAGATCATTGAAAGCGCAGAATCGGGACTGCCGGGATTTTTTCGTCCGTTCAAGCTCATCGCATGGGTGAGCGCGCTCGCGACGGTCGCAAGCCTTGGAGCTGCGATCGACGTCGACGTCAGTGAAGAGAGGGTCAGGTCCGCGTTGTTCGGATTGTCGGTTGGACTGACCGTTTGGACGGTATTCGGCACGGTGGCGCTGACGTCTGCCTTCATTAGATATTCGGTGACAAAACGCAAACGAGACACCGAAGTCGCACTGGAGGATGCGCAGGTTACCCTCGAGGAGAGCAAGAGGCAAGGTCAGCCCAAAACTAGTGGCTGAGCCATCTGGGTTGACGGAGGCTATTCAGGTCGGCTGGCGGCGCGGCCCGACCGCGATGGTCCCACGCATGCGTTTCCGACAGGTCCGCACTCCTGCTCCCTGTGCGCAAAGCGGGCCTCTCGATCGACCCACCGCAGAGTATCGCTTGGGACGATGAACAGCACGGCCCACGGATCGTTCTCACACGCGATTACCTTTGTTAGAAGACGACGTATTGTTGGGAGAGGGCAGCGAGGCGCGTCTCGAATAGCAATGCGAGCACCGCGCGCTCAAACTGCCGGCCGATCTCGGTGATCTCGCTGAATAGCGGCGATTGCCGGCGGGTGTCGTGACGCAGCGCTTTGAGTTCATCTCGGGCTGTTTGATCGAGCTGGATGGCCAGCCAGCGGTCGTACGCACGCAATGCTCTGGCGCCCTCCGACTCTGCGTCGGCCCACAGAAAAGCAGCCGCAAGGCGGTCCAATGGTGGCGCCTTCAGCCACCGCTCGAGGAATGATCTCATCGCGGTGCGCTCGTGGAGATGGCAGAGGATGATCGGGATGAGGCCGCCCGCGAAGAGCAGCTTGCGCGAGGTTCTCAGCTTGGCGTTGCGCGATACCCATTTGGGGTCGTTGCCCTGTGTATCTCGGTGCTTGCCCTCGAAGTCGACGCAGATCGTGCGCCAGTAGCGCGTGAGGTCGTTCAGCAAGAACCGGGGTGGACGGAAATCCTTGATGCCGTAGTTCAGGTAGCGATCGAGCACTGTTCGCCAAGCGTGCTCGTGCACCGCACCGGCGACCTCGCGGGACTCCAAGAGCAGGAGCATGCGGCGGGTGAGATTAGTGTTGGTATCCGCGTCCAGCCCGATGTTGTCAACGAGGCTCGCGAGGTCAAACGGCACCCCAAAGACGCCCTGCGTCCCGGGCGCCCGATCGCCTGTGCCCAGATGGCGCTGAGCGATCGCCATCGCCGAGACCACGTCGTCGTCGTCAACCGCGAAAGGCTCGGCGGCCAGGACGGCCCAGTCGTCATCGCTGCCCGGGGTCAGCTCCTCGCGCGCCCAAGACCCGAACACACACACCGAAAGGCCCTCGGCGAGATCCTCGCCCCTGAAGGCGCTGTGCAGCTCCGCAAGCCTCTCACGAGTGTGCTCGCGCGCCTCGGCGATGTGAGGCACCGATATGCCGCCGCGCTCCGCGAGCAGCACGCACTGCCCCCGCGGGTCGTCTACGAGGTCGGCGGAGGCGCCTCGAGAATCCATGGCACGTCGCGACAACTCTCCAGCAACGACCAGAAGAGATCCTCATCGTCGGCGGTAAGCGACACGTGATGGCAAGCCGCATCAAGCGAACTCACGTGGACATGGCGTAGCCGGTTGGCGTACTGCTTCAGGATCGCCTCGCCCTCGGCCATCGTCTCATCGACCGACTTCGCGTGGGCGATGTCAAAGCAAAGCCCCGCCTCGGGCAACACCTCGAAAAACGCGTCGAGCTCGTCCGCGGAGCGACCGCCATTCTTGCGGTCGTCCATGTTCTCAAGCACGAGCCTCCTACCCAGCGGCTCATAGCAGACAGGGTCTCCGATCGTGTCCGGATGCATCACGATCGCATCAATCCAGAGAGGCAAACGCGCAAGCATCCCAACCAGCTCTTGCTCATGGAACCCCAGGGCCTTGGACGGCGCGTGCACGCTGACATAGCGAAACGGGAGCTGGGGGGCTTGCTGCAGGTACCGCAGCAAGCCTGGAAGCTCGGGCTCTGAAATGGCAGACAGCTCAACCGCGAGGCTCGATATCGCCGCCGCCCGTTCGACGAGTCGAGGCCAGTTCTCGCGATCGTGCTCCATGTAGCCAGTCGAGCAGCCAATCAGGGCGTGCCGACCCAAAAGCGGCGAACGAGTGCTCAATAGTGCCGGAACCATGCCCTTTGGAGGCTAGCGAGCCGAGCGGCGGGCTCATGCAGAGCTACATGGGAACGTGTTATTGAACACATAGCGGACGGACAGAACGTCGCCCTGTCCCCAATGGATGGGCGTCGGGCCTAAAGCGAAATGGCCTCGGGTTGAGCGAAGGGCCGCGAACCCACGACCGCCGGGATCCGACCCAAGCTTGCCCGACACCCTTGGCGAGATGCAAGCGCCTCTGCAACCCCTCGACACGTCGCCGCCAAGGACGCAATGCCGCTCCAGTCCTTGCATAGCAACCTCAGGCGAGAGACCAGCGCGTCGCATGGCGCGCAGCCCCACAACCGCCATCAGCGCAGAAATCGAACAATTTGGCCCCCAAATTGGACCCCAGGGCCAAATTTCCGTTTAGTGGACTCTTGAAAAGATGCCCGTTTGCAGGTGATTTAGGGGTGAGCGACGGGATTCGAACCCGCGGCCGCCGGGACCACAACCCGACGGTCCGGGTGCCGCTCAGGCTACAAACCCCGTGATTACTGGGTCTTCATGCCTCTGAGTGCTCCTGAGTTCGTCTCAATTTGTTCCCCAAATTGTTCCCCAGCCGATAGCACCCGGATGCCCACGGCTCTGCTGCGGGGCCGCAACATCATAGGTCAAGACCTGCCGGCTGGACGCACGAGGACCCGGTCGTGGTGTGTCTCGTGGCGGTCGTGTCTCGTTGGTTGCGCGGGCTTCCGGGCAACGACTCTCGGCCGTCAGGCGTCACGGCTCCTAGACGGTGGCTCTCCGCGGTCGGAGCTGGTCTCTGTCGGCTGCTTGCCGCTGGTCTCCTCCCCGCTGGGCTCGGTTGCTCCGCTTCTTCGGGAGCGAAGGCGTCATCGACCATCCGGACCTCATGTGGGTTGCGGGCATAGTGGACGTATATCTGCGTGGTTTTGCTGTCGGCGTGGCCCATGAACTCCTGGATCGTGCGGATGGACGTGCCCTTCGCTGCGAGCTGGGTGCCGAAGGTGTGGCGAAGGTCGTGGAACCTGATGACCTGCACTCCGGCCACCCTGCATGCTGCCTTGAACTTCTTGAGCACCTTCGAGCGGTCGAGCGGCTTTCCTGTCTGGGGATGGGCGAACACGAGATCCATTTCGCCTTTGTAGGCGGTGCGTTGGGACCAGAGGTCCAGGACACGAGCCAGTCGGGTGGCCATCGGCACCGAGCGTTTGGTGGACAGCTCGGACTTTCCGTCGGTCGAGTGCTCGTTTCGTACGAAGGTGTTGCGCACCCGGATTCGTTGGGAGGTCCAGTCCACATCTCTCCACCGCAGGCCCAGTAGCTCCGACATGCGTAGGCCGGTCATCGCCGCAGCGAGAATCAGGACCCGCAGGACGGGACCGAGCACGTCGGGCGACGGTGGCGGCGCTGGCCCCTTGCGTCCTTTACGGGTAGGCGCCGGCTTGCGAACGACCACTTCGTCTGGGATTGCTCTCAGGACTGCGTCAAGCTCGCTGACCGTCAGGAACTGCAGGTCAGCGTTTGTGCCTGAGCGCTTAGCATTAGGCTTCTCGGCTCGGCGCACCGGGTTCTCACGGATCAGATTCTTGCTGATCGCGTGCTCAAACACCGAGTGTAGGAAGCCCAGGATGTTCCGAACCGTCTTCGAGGCAAGCCCCCTCTCGAGCAGCTCCGCTGCCAGCGCTTCGACATCAGCGGTGTCGACGGCGGTGATCGGCCGCGAGCCCATCCGGGGCGTGATGTGCACCCGCTGGATCGACTCGCAGCTCTCCCGCGAGGACTTGCGTACGCCGCGCAGCTTTTGACGCTTCCGGAGCGAGTTGGCGACGTCATCGACGGTCGGAACTTCGGATCCGCGCGATAGGCGTGGCGCCTGCTCCTCCTCCTCTTGCATCCGGCGGAGCTCGCGCTCTGCCTGTGGTCGAGTCAGCCCCTTGCTCCCACCGGGACTACGGACAGGACCAACCTTCCGGTTTAGTTGCCTATTGTCGGAGGTTCGCCAGCGGCCGTACCAGCCCCCGGACTTTGTGTAGAGATGGCCTGTGCCGTATGTCCGCTTGGTCATAACCCCCGCCTTTAGGACGGGCATCGGTCGACTGTGACGACCATGTTATCCGCGACAGTGCGCGATCAGACACGCGGCCGAGAAGGCCGCTGCGGCTGGGCCGGAGGCACGATCTCGTTTCCCTCCATCCAGCTCTCAAGTGCTCTGCGGCGATAGCGGACATAGCGGCCAAGACGGAGATGAGGTATCCGGTCCCCACGGGTCTCAGCATAGACCCATGCAGGCGTGACCCGCAGCCAGGCAGCCACCTCCTCGGCCGTGAGCAGGTCACCATCGCTTTGATGCAGATCGAGTAGATCGGCCTTCGGCGGGCGCGACTGAGGGGTCACCGCGCAGCGCAGTCCTCTGGGATGGTGGCGCCCTCTACGTGCGGTTCCGTATGCCCGAATGTCTCCAGACCCGGCGAGTCGGTCTTATAGCTGTCGGCTCGAACTACCGTCCCGTGCTCCACGCCCAAGGGGCCGGCGAAAAGGAGGATCGAGATCAACAGTAAGCTGGATGGGGCACTTCGGATCATCGGGGGAGGTTTCCTTTGGCGGTGTGCTCCTATTGACGCCCGATCCCTGGGTGCTCCCCCCCTTCAGTCCGAGGTTGCCCGATCGTGGGGGGGCGGAGCAGCCACATGGGCGTCTATAGGGGGTGTTCGACCAGACCTCCCATCTGATGGGCTGATGCGATGTCCTCATGCTGGCCTGTGGCTCGACTGATCGGTCTTTCGCATGCGCGACCAGGACAAGCACGCTAGGCCAGCCATGTACGCGGGACTGTTCGGTGGCCTGCTTGGAGGTATTGGCGCCTGCGTGCTTCACACCAGCATCATGGTCGGCGTAATCGTCGGGTTCGTGGTGATCGCTGCCCTCGTGCTGCACGAGCCAAGCGGCGGTGGTCCCTCTCGGCACTGACAGCTTCAGCTGTCACGAGAGCGCGTCAGCGCACGCCCAGCGGACTCGGCAGTCCTAGACGAGGGGTGGGTCATCGGGGGCTGGGGGCGTACAGGCCACCCAGGAGGGCAAGATCGACGCAGCTTGCGATCGCTCGCTCTAGCGGGGCGAGGGCCGTATCGGGTGAGTCGGAGCTTAGGATCAGCTCGTTGGCGGTCTGGATTTCGCGAGCCACATCGCCGGTCCATACCGTCAGCACTACGGCGAGGTCGTGCAACTCCCCGGTGGGTGGTGCTTTGATGGTGCGCCGATCGCGCAGATGGACCATGAGCATCTCCGGGTCCACCGTGCTCAGCAGGCCCGGTCGGATCGCGTTGATCAGGTTCAGGCACGCTGCGCCAACGTCGATGGCAGCGATGCTCATTTGCTGGTACTCGGGGCTGTCGCAGCCCTGGCCGTCATCCCGCGCAGCTTGGACAGCGGCCAGCGTGATCCGGTAGGTGAACTGGGACAGCGCACACGCGAGCTGGATGGCCGCCGTCTCACGGGCAGTTCCCGTTGTCGGCGCGCATGTCGAGCTCCAGTGGTCGGAGGACGAACGTGTCCCGCTGACCATTCGGGTGATGATCTCTCGTTCTGCGTCCATGACGCTTCGAGATTAGCGAGGTCAGGCGTCGGTACTATGCGGCCGTCGTGGCGGTCATCGCTGTGGCCGCGAGAGGGATCCCTGCCCCAATGCCACTACAAGGCATCGGGCCGATCCATCACGCCCACATCTCACCCCGCCCACCGCCAACGGTCATCGACGTCTTCGTGGCGAATCGAGGCTCATCGACCGCGTCTACGACACGACGTTCCCCGGTTCGGTGTGGGATGGTCGCTCCGCGCTGCCGCTGGCCTGCGGCCCAGGACGCGACTACCCGGCTGCGAACCCAGACGCGGGGAGAAGAGGGCGCTTGAGGAGAAGCCTGCGATCCTGTGTCCGTGAGCCGTTCATCGCCAGCCCCATTGCGGGGAACTACGGTGTCGTTGACGTGATGGCGTTCCGATCCGCTCTGTAAATGCATAGCTCCAGCCTGGAGAAGGATGAAAAGCGGGCGCCGCCGGTGCCGCCTGCTGTACTGCAGCAGCCCAGGGAGGATCTCCCTCCCCTTGGCGAGGCGTTGAAGGCCCGAGCCGAGGACGTGCTCACCGAGACGGTCGCGCGAACCAACGGATCGGGCGAGGAAGTCGTCGACGCCTTGGTTCAGGAGAGCTTCGAACGGATCAGCACCAGCTCCACGATGGCGGTAGCGCGTTGGATCGCAGGGGAGGGCATTGAGGTGGCCGTTGAGGCCGGCCGGGAAACGTGGGAGATCTTCGCCGAGCTGGCGGCTCACCGCGCGGCGTCGCTGGACGAGGTGACCAGGCGCTGTTTCTGCTGGCGCAACGTGATGGCCGAGGTGCTGCACGAGAGCGCCACGCAACTGGACTCCTCACCGGAGGCGCTCTCTCAAGCTCTGAGCATCCTGCAGCTGAGCCTCGAGTTCAGCCTCGTGCGGATGTGCGAATGCTTTGAGACCGAGCGCAAGCGAACGGATGAGGAGCTCGCGCGGCGCGAGGAGGAGCTTTCGTTCCTCGCGACCCACGACCCCTTGACCGGCCTGCCGAACCGGACCTTGATCTTGGACCGCGTCGAGCAGATGCTCGCGCGCTCCGCTCGCAGCAAGACACCTGTGGCGGCGCTGTTCGTCGATCTCGACAACTTCAAGAGCATCAACGACACGCTCGGTCACGCGATTGGCGATGAACTCCTTGAAGCGGTCACCGCAAGGCTCGACGGCGTGATACGCGACGCCGATGCGTTGGGGCGCCTCGGCGGGGACGAGTTCGTCGTGATCTCCGAGGAGCTCACGCTGGCAGTAGGACCCGAGCTCATCGCCGAGCGCCTGCTCGACGCGCTCAAGCACCCGTTCAAGCTCGGAGCGGACAAGGAGACCCGTGTGACCGTGACGGCGAGCATCGGGATCGCGGCGGGAGACCATATCTCCGCCGAGGAGCTCCTGCGCGACGCGGACATCGCGATGTACCGCGCCAAGTGGGACGGCAAGAGTCGCTACGTCGTGTTCGAGACCGGCATGCAGGACACCATCCAGCACCGCATGGAACTCGAGATGGACCTACGCGAAGCGCTCGAGAAGGATGAGTTCTTCCTCGCCTATCAGCCCACGTTCGACCTGAGCGACATGAGCCCTAACGGGGTGGAGGCCTTGATCCGCTGGAGGCACCCGACGCGCGGCGTCGTTCAACCCGACGACTTCATCCCGCTGCTCGAGGAGACAGGACTGATCGTCGAGGTCGGCAGGTGGGTGCTGGAGGAGGCCTGCGCTCAGGGCGCCGCATGGCACCAGTCCGGGTATCCGATCGGCATCGCCGTCAACGTCTCCGGACGCCAGCTCGACACCGACCAGCTCATAGCCGACATCGAAGACGCGCTCTCCCACAGCGGCCTGGAGCCAGGAGTGCTTACGATCGAGATCACCGAGACGACGCTCATGCGCAACGTCGAGGAGACCGCTCGCCGGCTCGCCGCGGTCAAGCAGCTCGGCGTACGGATCGCGATCGACGACTTCGGCACCGGATACTCGTCCCTCGCTCACCTCCAACGGTTCCCGGTCGACGCATTGAAGATCGACCGCTCGTTCATCTCGGGGCTGCGAAGCAACCAGGAGGGCGAGACGCTCATCCACACCCTCGTGCAGCTCGGCAAGGCCCTCTCGATCGAGACGTTCGCCGAGGGCATCGAGCAACAGCAAGAGCTCACCCTGCTCAAAGACGAGCACTGCGACAGCGGACAAGGCTTCCTCTTCGCCAGGCCCCTAGACGTAGCCGCAACAGAAGACTTCCTTCGGAACTGTGCCAGCAACGCCTCTCTCGCCCAGGCGCAAACGCCGTAGCGCGCATAGACGGTCACCACTCTGAACCGCCCCGGATCGATCCTCCAGCCACCCGAGCTCGTGCGCCGGTATCGCGAGCTCTAGTGCACCGGCGATCCAAGCGAGGGTTGCCTACGTGACCTACGCACGCGCTGGTCGCCGCCGATTCCGCAATTCACGGCGCCCCTGATCGTCGCGGCCTGCTGTCCCAAGGCGAGGTGCTCGTAGTAGACGGGTTCGAGCGCATATGCCAGCCGCCGACGCTCCTCTGTCGTGATCAGCGCTCGCATCTGGGCCAGCAGGGCTTCACCCTCCAGGACATCGGTCCACTCGGCGTGGTAACGAGCCACCATCTGCTCCAGTTGGCGGTCACGCTGTGCGACGGCAGCCCGCTCGCGATCGCGCGTCTGCGCCTCGGCGTCCACTAGGTGTTGCGCGACGTCTGCGGCGTCCGCTGGGTCACCGACTTCAAGTGTGCCGGCGTGCCAAAGGGTGTAGCGCTGCCCAGAACGGTCACGGCTCAAGCAGAGGCCAGCATTCGTATATGGGGAACCGTTGGCCAGCGGCCGGTAGCAGATCAGCATGATCGCGGTCCCTTGCGAAAGCGACACGGCGAGCGCCGCGAATTGGCCAGCGCCATGATCGCCGAACTCCGCCGCCCACCGCCGGCGGCGACGGGGAAGATCGCGGATCACTTCGAGCTGGGCCGCACGCCCCTCCAGTAGTGCGAGAAGCCACTCTCGATGAGACACCATTAGCGCATCTGGGCGCACCAGCCTCGTCTGGTGACCACGCATGGCCTGCTCAAGCGGTCGCAGGAGCTGAAGATTCTCCTGAGCGCGCCCGAGGTGATCATCAAACAGCGGAGCAGGCACCATACAAAGCTAGCAACGTCATCTGTCATCACGTTGGGCGGGCCGAGACGTTCGCTCCGCAGGGCGGGTGGCCTTCTCGGATGAGCACGCCGTCCTGCCGAGCGCTCATGCCGAGGTCACGGTCGAGCGCAGGGCCTCGGGCTACCCGCCAGTGCCGCGGCAAGTGTCTGGGTGTGCCTGGGGAGCAAGGTGCTGCTGCGCTGCCGCCCTCTGCCGCCTGCTCTACCGGCATCCGCCAGAGTTGCACCCCAAGGCGAGCCACCAGCAGCGGAGCGGGCCACCCGGACATGCTGAACCTCCTCGCGCTCCCAAGCGGTCGACGAGGCGGTGCGCGGCCGCTGGACGCTGCACCTCCCTGCGCGCTGGCTCTGGCAGGACGACTTCATCCGCGTGCTCGCCCTGTCCGCGCGCTCGGGCCACCGTCTGACAGCGAGCCGCGAGAAAGACAGGGGGGGTCTTCCGGCTGCTCGGTGCGTCTATAGAGCGGTGCCCTCATTCCGCGGCGGCTGCGCGTGCGTCGGCCAGCCGACTTAGGAGGCGTTATGAGCGAGAAGAAATGGACAGCGATCGGCCGTTGGTTTGTCAATCGACCTGAGCTCTGCCGTGACCTGCAGACCATCCTCGGCGGTCGGATGGTGGAGCCTTGACCGTGCGGACCCGGGAGGTCATGTTCCGCATCGGCGGCGAGGAGGATCTCCTCGATCGCCCGGCTGTGGCAGCCTCCGCTTCGCGGCCCAGCCATGCAGAAGCCGCGGTCGCCTCGAGACCATCTACCACCGCTGCGTGTGCTGTCTGTCCGCCTGACGCCAGCGTTCCTCCGTCATCTGCTGCCATGACGTGGCCAGCTGAGGGCCCCGTCGCGACCGACGCCGCGGTTCTCGACGCGTCCGTGCCCAATGTCCCAGCGCGCGGGGGTCCGCCGCGATCCGCTGGGGGCTCGGAGCGGAGTCCAGCGGCGGCGCCAAACACGTCGGTATCCCCTCTGCTCCCTGACCTGGATCGTCGAGGTCGCGCCATAGCCGACGGCTCGATCTCCAAAGACAACACTGCGGCGGACGCATCCGGGCTTCGCCGATGGAGAGAGGAGCCAACCGCTCTGCTCAAGGGCGGTCAGCGCCCCAGGCTGGCCAAATTGCATCGCTGCGTCGCATGGGTCAACGCATTGATCTTCACGGTGCTGATCGTGGCGGCCGTCATCGGGCACACACCTGCGTCTACGACAGCCGCAAGTAGCGGGGCGACCCCGGTCAGGCAGGCCGCACGACCTGTGGCCGCACGGGCGAGCACCCGGTTTGCGAGCTCAAGGGTCCTCCGCGGGCCGCCCAGTCGCTGCGCGTTGCCAAGCCGTCTGCCCTGTCCGCGCCTGACCGCCAGATCCGGCCATCCGGATTCCGGAGATGACCGGGGCAACCCAGGAGGGTTCGGTCGATGAGAACTGTCGCTGAGCGCTGTATAGGGGCGTATTATGTCCCCTTCCAGACCATAGGCGCTTTCAGGGATGAGTTCGAGGCAGGATCAGGCCGGGGTGCGACGGCGACGGGGTCGCCGCGATCCCCCACGCGACTGCGCTGCGATGAGCAGCCACTGGTATGTGCGGCTTCTTGTTGCCGGCAAGGGTCGGGCTATGGTTGAGCCGGCGCACACGGAGCCCCTGACTGGCTCGCCACAGGGACGTTTGGGGGGCAGGGTGCGCGGGGTTCGTGGCGCCAAGACCCGTGGGCACGATTTCAATGACCCGGATCTCTATGCGCGTATGCGCAGCGACAGCCGGCGCATCTACCACCGTGCCTTCGGGATCATCGCTGATGCCGACTGGGACGAAGCGTTCAACTTCGCCTATGGGCAGGCGTGGAACAGCGAGCGCAGGAAAGGCCCGATCGACCAGCTCGCGTCCTGGTTGACGACGGCGGCGCATAACGCCGTCGTGTCCGAGTTCCGCAAGACCGCGCGGGTCGACCTACTCGCTGACGAGGAGACACTCACGGGGCAGACCATCACGGACCTCGCTGAAACCGTCGAGGAACGCCAGCTGCTGCGCGACGCCATATCTTGCTTGAAGACGAGCCTTCCTGAGCGTGTCCGCCTAGTCTGGACGATGAGGTTCGCGGGGGACTATGAGCCCAGCGAGATCCAGCGGCGGTTGAAGCTCACAAGGAAAGGCTACGAGAAGGATCTCGAACACGCCACGAGGGTCATCGTCAGCCGGCTGGAGTCTGCTCGCGCGTCTGGGATCTGTAGCACCCCGGACATGGCCTCGATGGTGCGCGCATACGCAATCTGGGGCGAGCGGGATGGCGCCGAGCGCGCCAAGGTCGCGCGTGAGCACCTCGCGCAGTGCTCGGCCTGCCGGGGGACTATCCGTGCTCTGCGGGCTGCACGGCGCGCAGCGGCGTTCTTCCCGCCGCCGCTTCTGCCCTTCGTGGTATCTCACCAGCCGCCTCTGGCTGTGATCCCGCGTACCATAGAGCTCCTCGCAGGACGTATTCAGGACGGTCTCACGCGCATCGTAGATGGGGTACAGAACGGGCTGGCGCGGACGAAGCAGCTCCTGGTGAGCCTCATCACGCGGAGTCCTTCCAGTGGCGGGAGCGGCCCGGAGCGCACCGCGACAGTGATCGGCACCGGCGGCACGAGCGGTGCGCTGGCTACCAAGGCAGTCGTCGGGTGTCTTGCTGCTGGCATGGTGGCTGGGGGAGGCGCCTGCCTGAAGGTGGCCGGGGTCGGCGTTCCTTCTCTTGGCGGCCTGATCAGGGCAGTCACGGGCGGCCACCCTCACCACCGACGTTCGCATGTATCACCGCGTGGTGTTTGGGCGACATCTGCGCTGCATCTCACGAGCACCATCCCGGCTACATCCCTGCAGTACACGCAGCCGAGGCCGGCACTACCCGTTCAGGCCACGCCAGCGCCGAGCGGGAGGACCCAGCATCGTCTTACAAGCGAAACTAAGGCGCGCAAGGAGTTCGGCAGTGAACATTCCGGCGCTCAGCCCGTGCGGGAAAGTGCAGCTTCGGAAAGCGCGGCGCGCCAGAATTTCTCGGGCAGCCCGCCTGCTGCGCACGCATCCAGTCGTACTGTGGGTGCGCCTGCCCCGGCGAACACGGCGATCCCATACACAGCCGGGTCCTCTACCACGCGGGCCGCAAAAGAGTTCGGTGGGCCGTGATGCTTCCATCTCGCACTGGGTCATTTCTCGTCATCGCGGTTACCGCCGTTATGGTCCTCTACAGCATGAGTGTCGCGCCCACCCCAGCGATGGCCGATTACACCGTCTCGCTGTGTGGGGCCCCCTTTTTAACTAATGGCGCAGGTGGCCATGAGCCATATTCGGAAGTTGGATATCGGTGCACGAGCCAACCGCCGGCTATAGCTTTGGATGGAGCCTACGTCCCGACCACTGAAGGTTATCTAGGGATGCTGACATTGGGTCATACCTATGCAGTCGGGGTCAGCGTCCCGGGTCGTCTTACGATCAGCAGCGTCGATGTGGTCCTGACCTCGGAGCCATTTAGAAGTGGCTCTACGGTTGAACTACAGGCGGGAGATCCTGGTGGTGAGTTCTTTGGTCACGTGATGAACCCCCGAGAAGCGTTGAGCGATACCGTCGATCAGGCTTTGCCGGCGGGCGACAAAAGTGTTACTCTTGGTGAGCGTTGCGACCCAGTTGTGAACGCTAGTTGCTATTTTCAGTCTCAGTACGGTATCCTAACGATCGAAGGACTGCGGCTCGTACTGCACGATGACGAAACACCGTCGTTGTCGCTGACCGGTGGCCGGTTGTTGCTACCGGGGACGCAGGCGGGTACCGAGGACGTCACCTTCTCGGCGTCCGCGCAGGAATCGGGGATCGCAGAGGTCGACGCCTACCTCGGCTCCACCCTGGTAGGCAGTGATGCCTACCAGTCCACCCAGTGCTCCTACACACAGTTTGACCCCTGCTCTCATACCATCAGTGATGATCTCAAGATCGACACGGCGAGGGTTCCCGATGGCACCTACCCGCTGGTCCTTGAGGCAAGCGACGCTTCGGGCAACACCGTCAGCGTCGCCTCCAGCAACCCAATAACCATAGCCAACCACGCATCCCCCGCCGGGGCCCCACCAGGCACCGGCACTCAAGCAGCGGGACCAGGCGCGCCGAATGGTCGCAGCGCTACGACGAAGGCGCAGGTCAGCTACCTGAGCGGCCAGCAGGGAAAGATCAAGGTGCGTGAGGGGCAGTCCGCGACCGTGAGTGGTCGTGTGACTAGCCAGGTCGGCACGCCGATCGCGGGGGCGACGCTGGATGTGCTCAGCCAAACGGTCGGGTCGCATGAGCCGTTCACCGTGATCGGGCATGCGACCACCGATGCTGACGGTATGTTCACTTTCGGCGTGCCGGCTGGCCCGTCGCGAGTGATCCGCACCGGCTACCGGGCGTTCGCTAACGACAGCGGCTATGACGCGACCGCCGACCTCACCTTGACCGTCACAGCGACGACCAGCCTGAGCGTCACCCCGAGGCGCCTGCGTGGCCGGACCTTCCTGTTCTACGGCCAGGTTCACGCGGACAGCTTCCCACCCCGACAGCAAGTCGATATCCAGGCGCGGATCGGAAACTCATGGAGCCACGTCACGTTCGCCACCGTCGCCGCCAACGGACACTTCAAGATCCGCTACCGCCTCAAGCGCTACTACCCCAACGTGACCTTCGTGTTCCGCGCCATCCTGGTCGCCAACCCAATCTGGCCGTATGAACCTCGCCAGTCCAACCTCGCCCGGCTGCATCTGCTATGAGGCTGGCGGTTCTCATCACCCTGCTGTTCGTTATCGTGGGGGTCAGCACGGGCGCGGCGCGGGCTGATTACACGATCACTTGGTGCCATAACGGTGGATATGCCCCGCCGTTGGTGAGCGGCGGCAGCAAGTATTATGAGATCGAAGATCGTTGCGAAGGGAATCCTCCGGTTGTGCAGCTCGACGGGTACGGCTATGAAGGGTTGTCTGGATTTGAGGGGATGCTATATGTAGGCTGGTATAAAGTGGTTGTCACCGCGCCTGCTGGAATGACTATCAGCGGCATCGATACGACTCTCGTCTCTGAGGCGTTGAAAAGTGGCTCTTCTGTCTATGTCGAAGCCGGAGACGAATATGGGCCGATCTATAGCAAAGACATCAGCCGTGAAAGCATCACGACATCCAAGATCGATGCGACGCTCCCCGGAGGCGACAAGAGTGTGTGGCTGGGTGAGTTTTGCTCCCCTGATCAGAATGTCAACTGTTTCTTCGCCAGCCCATGGGGGGTCCTGACGATCGCGGGATTGAGCCTTACGTTGCACGATGGCGGGCAGCCGTCGCTGTCTTTGACAGGGGGTAGGGTCTTGCTGCCGGAGACGCACGCAGGAATCGAGGACGTCACCTTCTCGGCGTCCGCGCAGGAATCGGGGATCGCGGAAGTCGACGCCTACCTCGGCTCCACCCTGGTAGGCAGTGATGCCTACCAGTCCACCCAGTGCTCCTACACACAGTTTGACCCCTGCCCAAAAAACGTCAGCGACGACCTCAAGATCAACACGGCGAAGGTTCCCGATGGCACCTACCCGCTGGTCCTTGAGGCAAGCGACGCTTCGGGCAACACCGTCAGCGTCGCCTCCAGCAACCCAATAACCATAGCCAACCACGCATCCCCCGCCGGGGCCCCCCCAGGCACCGGCACTCAAGCAGGACCAGGCGCGCCAAATGGCCGCAGCGCTACGACGAAGGCGCAGATCGCCTACCTAGACGGGCGTCGCAGCCACATCACCGTTCGCGATGAGCAGTCCGCGACCGTGAGCGGTCGTCTGACTAGCCAGGTCGGCACGCCGATCGCGGGGGCGACGCTGGATGTGCTCAGCCAGACCATCGGGTCGAATGAGCCGTTCACCGTCATCGGACATGCGACCACTGGTGCTGATGGTGTGTTTATTTTCGGCGTGCCGGCTGGCCCGTCGCGAGTGATCCGCACCGGCTACCGGGCGTTCGCTAACGACAGCGGCTATGACACGACCGCCGACCTGTCCGAGACCGTCACAGCGACGACCAGCCTGAGTGTCACACCGAGGCGCTTGCGTGGCCGGACCTTCCTGTTCTACGGCCAGGTTCACGCGGACAGCTTCCCACCCCGACAGCAAGTCGATATCAAGGCGCGGATCGGAAACTCATGGAGCCACGTCACGTTCGCTACCGTCGCCGCCAACGGACACTTCAAGATCCGCTACCGCCTCAAGCGCTACTACCCCAACGTGACGTTCGTGTTCAGTGCGATCCCGGTCGCCAACCCAATCTGGCCGTACGAACCTCGCCAGTCCAACCTCGCCCGGTTGCACTTGCTATGAGGTGGAGGATATTGGCCTCGGGGGCGAAGTGGTGGTGTCTGGCGGCTAGCCTGGCCGTGACGCTGCTGGCTGTGCCTCCGGCCTATGCGGAAGAGTCCCCGGTTCCCACCACGGAGGCCGTTGCGGACCACGGCGTTTTCCTGGACTACGATCCCTCGCCCGTAGAGCCTGCCGGGATCTGTCTAGTCGATACGGGAGTGAATAGCAACCCGGATACCAGCGGCATCGTCATCTACAGCGAAGCGCTGGATGGTGGTACGCCGAGCGACCTTGATCCCGAACTGCACGGCACGCTGATGGCGATGCTGATGGCCGCCCCGGTGAACGGCTGGGGCACCGTCGGCGTGGCACCCAACGCAGTGCGTGTCGTCTCGATCCGCGTCACCCCGGCATCGGATCCGGCCGACCTCAGCGACTACCTGCAGGGCATCACGCGCTGCCAGTACCTGGCTGGTCACTTTCCCAGCCTGAACATCAAGGTCATCAACCTGTCGCTCACGGTCAGCGGAACGCCCGGCGCGACCGACTTGGCCAACCTCGAAGATGCGGTCAATTCCGCGCGCAAAGCAGGCTTGGATGTCGTCGCAGCGGCAGGCAACGAAGACGCGCCACACGCTGCCTACCCGAGCTGCCTACCCACCCGTCCTGGCGGTCGGCGGCAGCGATACTACGACTGGCCAGCCGTGCAGCTTCTCCAACTTCGGCAGTGAAGTTGATCTGTTCGCCCCGGGCTGCAACCTGGACAGCGCCAACCCGGCTAGTGGGACGCCAGAGAGCGGCACCTACCAGGGCGACAGCGCCGCCACGGCAATCGTATCTGCCGCCCTGGGCGCGCTGCGCGCCTATGACACCTCGCTGACCCCCGACCAGGCCGAGGCGCTCCTGACCAGCACCACCGTTGCCGGCGATCTGAACATCGCCGGGGCGTTCAACGCCGCGGGCCTTGGTTGGCTCACCAGCTATGGCCCCCCGCCTGTCAGCCCCGCTGGCACAGCCAACGCGCCGAGTGCCCCCAGCGCAACCCCAACCATCGCCCCACACGCCGCCGTCGGCAAGCCGCGTCAGCGGCTGCCGCGCCCCCGCTTGAGGCTACACGCGGCTGAGAACGGCCGCCGGCTCGTAGTTCGAGTGCTCAACCGTCCCCCGCGTATCACCGTCGATATCGATGTCGTGTCCTACAGCGGAGGTCATGTGCTGCGAGACATCTCTGCTAGAGGTAACGTGTTCAACATCGAGAGTGGCGGCCGTCGGCTGAAGTTGCGCGTACGCTTCATAGATCCGTCTGGTGCCGCCGCCAGCTCACCCACCGTCCAAGCTGAGGCACCCCGATACCCCCCTTGAGAATGAGCGCACGGGCACGAACCGCAATCACCCTCGCTGCTGCTGTGCTGGGCATGCACGCGCCCTCACTGGCGCTGGCGAGCAGCGACAACTACGCCGTCGGTGCCTGCAGTACCGCCCTCGGCTTCGTAAACCACGCCTGGCCAGCGATGGACAACGACCCCGCAAACATCGCTCAGGGCGCCCTCTGCCCTGCGCGGTCGGGCGGCGCTCTCCTGCAGCAGCAGGAACAAGGCCTTTTCACAGTCGATAACCTCAGCGCGACCAGCGGCGCTATCCGCGGCGCGAGCGCAGGCTACCTCTTCACGGCTCCCACGAACACCGAGATCACCGAACTTTCTTGGGACCGCTACCTCGGCATCCATTTCGAAGCAAGCTGGACTGTTGGGCTCTGGATCGACAGTGTCTTGCAGCCCAGCGACACATGCACAGCCGACTACGGCAACGGCTTTGAATGCTCGGCCGGCGGCGCTTACGCAGACACCAGCTCCCACGAGAACCTACGGGGTCTTGCCGCTCACCAGTTGTTCGTCGGCGTGCAGTGCGCGACCGGCGGGTGCACCAGCGGAGCTAGTATCCACCGCGCGTGGGCGTCCATTTACGACGCTACCGTGACGCTAAGCGACTCTACGCCGCCCACCATCGGACCCTTCAGCGGCCCTCTCACGGAAGGCTCACGCAGCGGCGCGCAGACCCTCACTTTTCAGGTGAGCGACAGCACCGGCATCAAAGAGCTCGACGTCACGCTCGACGGCGAGACGCTCTCAGGCTCACCCGGCGAGCAGTCCTGCGACTACACGAACCCTGTTCCATGCCCGGCCCTGCCGACCCAGACCTATACGGTGAACACCAGCGCCCTAGCCGCCGGACAACACACGATCGAAGTGAAGGCGATCAACGCTGCCGGGCTGATCAGCACCGCCAGCCAGCTCTTCACGGTACCCAGCCCACCGTCCGCCTCGACCGGGTCATCGGGCAGCCCCACCCCGAGCGCAGGACAGAACAGCCAAGCCGGGCAGGGCACAGGGAGCGCAAGCGGCGCACCGGGCAACGCGGAGCTTCGGATCACGCGCGCCCAGGTGGTCGGCTGCCGCCTCATCCTCACCGCCAGGCTGCCTCCCGGCTATGCAGGGCTGATGACCTTCACGGTCACGGCACGGCACGGGCTGCGCACTACCCGCTCGCGGCGCACCGTCAGGCTCCTCCGGGGAGTCGCTCACCTCATCATCGCGCTCGACGCGATCGAGCGATCCAGCAGCGAGCTGTCCCTCGTCGTCCGCTACAGCGGCGGCCACGGCCATCCAGCGCAGACACACAAGACCACCGTCCGGGTGTCACACGCCCGCGCACGTCGCGGCTGGGCCAAACGGGTGCCGTAGAGCACAGACGCTCGGGGAGGCGAGCAGCCGCGACAGCAGCCCTCGCTACGCTCCCCGGCGTCCATATCGTCGGCGCCCTATAGACGCTCCCCAAGCCCCTTGCCACAGGAGGATCACCAGCATGCCTCTCGCTCCGCCCGTCCCGATCCGCGAGTTCACCCCACGCGAGCGACCCGATCCGTACGACTTCGCCGCATTGGATGTCCTCTCCGAGCCGGCGTGGCGATTTGAGAAGGGTGTCCACTACGATCGCACCGAGGATCATCTACTCAAGTGGGCCCGCCGCCATGCCGACCGGCACGGGCTGACCGTCAAATCCAACTTCGTCAGGGACAGCGACAGCAAGGTGATCGCAGTCGAGCTCGCGTTCAGCTTCGAGGACCCACCGACCGCAGGCGAGGACCCGGGCGATTAGCGGCTGGTGCGCTCTGCCTTGAGGCCGGCTTGTGTGGGCGCGGGCAGGTTGAGCACACGAAGAACCGATCGCCGTGGGGCTCGTCGCGGGAGCCGCTGAAGGGAATCGAGGGGGGTAGCAGGATGGGCTGGCGCGTCTGTAGGACGTGAGGCGTGTTGGCGATCCCCAGATAGCGAGCGCCCGGTGAGGCTCCGTTTGGGCGCAGCCCGCCAGTCTGGGGGTCCTGGCGCCGTCGGGGCGCCGTCCTCGCGCGCCCATGTCCAGTACACCGGTGCGCGCCGGATGCGCTGGAAGGCGCGTGCGCCGCGGCTGCTTGCTGGCGCAGTCGTCGCGACGCTGACACTTGCAGGCCTTCGCACGGTGGTGTTCGGAGCCCCGGCGCCAAGGATCGAGCGCTTCTATGAGCAGGCCAGTGTCGACATAGGCATCGAGGGCTTCGCTGAAGCGTTCGCTCGCGCGTACCTGACGTGGGGTGGTTCGGGAGAAGTCCAGGCCTACGAGCGGTCGTTGGCGCTCTACAACCCGCAGTTCGCCGGGGATTCCGGGGTGCTGCCGTCGAACAGTCCCGAGCAGGTCATCTGGTCGCGCGTTGTGCAGGACGAGCCCTCTGCGGTTGGGCGCTCGCGGATTGTGATCGTCGAGTTGCAGCTCGCCCCGGGTGATCGCACGTGCTATCTGGCTGTGCCGGTCAACCGTGCGCAGAACGGGGCGCTGGCGGTCACCATGTGGCCTTCGTTCGTAGGGGCGCCTGCGGTCCAGCAGGCACCGTCGTCGCCGAGCCTCTCCGCGGTCACCGAACCCGAACTGGTCACGGTCGTGACGCGAGCGATCACGAACTATCTCGCTGGCGATGAGAACGACCTGCAGGCCGATCTCGCGCCGGGCGCCCAGGTCACCTATCCCACACAGCAGCTTCAGGTTTCTGGCCCGCCGGTGTCAGTGCAGTCCACTGGGCCTGGAGGCGTCCTGCTCACCGTTCGCGCCACAGACGCGCAGGGGGCGTCGTACACGCTCTCCTACGAGATGGGCGTCGTGAGAACAGAACGCTGGTACGTCGACTCGATCGAGGTCATCCCCAACCAATAGGAGCATCAAATGCCTCGCTATTTCACTGTGATTACCACCTGCCCGTTTCTCCACACCGGGCGCAAGCGGATCCGTGCTGCTCTGCCGGCCTGCCTGCCTCGTGTGCTGCTCGTGCTCGGAGTTGTGCTCTTGGGGGTTCTCGCGCTCGCGGCCCCGGCGATCGCTGTCAGCACGGCCGCGAAGGCGGCTAGCGCCGCGAGCGCGGCGAGCGCCGAAGCCAGCAGTAACCCGGGGCAGAATCTTGTCAGCTGGCTGGCGGGGTGGGTCGGCGGGCTATTTGCGATAGCCGTCGGAGGGGCCGGTATCGCGGTCGCGTTCCGCCGCCACGTCGGAGAGGGTTTGGCTCTGCTCCTGGTCGCCGTGATGGTCGGCGGGTTCATCGTAGACCCAGCGGATATGCAGTCCCTTACCACTGCCATCTGGCACAAGATCGCGACGGGCGCCTGACCGCGCGGACGCGTTGGGGAATGACACAAAGGCCCGAGATCGCCTCGGAGGCGGCCCGGCGAGGGTGGTGGTCGCTGGCCTCTGACGGGTCCTCCCGGGGGCGGCTATGACTGATACCCCGTCTGATCGCCGGGTGGTGATTCGTAGCTATGCGCTGGTGTTTCGGATGCAGCGCAAGCTGTTCAAGGTTGATCGCTGGCGCCTGCCGCTCCCTGGGGGTCTTGAGGTCCGCTCGATCGTCTACGCGATCGTGGTGCTGCTGATCGAGCTGATCGTCAGCCGTCTCGCGCTGATCGGGCCGGTTACAAACAAGCTGCCTACTCCGTTGCATTGGGTGATTCTGCCTGGCGTGGTGGTTTTCGTGCTGGTCAAGCTGGAGGTTGAGGGGCGGCCTCCGCATCGGGTGATCGCGAGCCTGGTGGGCTGGTGGGTGGGACCGAAGTACTTCATCGGTCTGTGTCCCGCTGTCGCTCCCGGGGTGCGGGTGCCGATCCAGACGCTGTATCTCACGCCGGACTGGCGCGGATCTCGCTACCGGCCCGCGGAGATCGACGGGCCTACCACCATCGTCTGCCGCTACCCGGCGAACGCGCGTATCCAGCTCGACCGGCACGGGGAGCCGCGAGGCGAGGCGATGTATCTCAGCGACCCCAGCTATGAGCGGCTGGCGCTCGAGGGCAACACGGTCGAGATCCCGGCCGGGAAGCGGCTGGTCATCCAGTGAGCAGACCGCTGTACACCCATATGGTCAACAACGTCGTCTTCGGGGCGACTCTGCACGACGCGTGGGCGGTCTACAAGCTGCGCAACTGCAGCTACCCCGGTCTGACCCTCAATCGCAAGATCGACGTCAAGGAGCACTTGGAAGGCTTCGCTTACCGCGTCTCCGCTGATTTTCAGGTTTTGCGGGTCAGCAGAGAATGGTCGGTGGAGCAGTATCTCGCTGGTGCGCTTCGGACGATGGACTCACGGCGAGGACACCAGGAGCTCTGGCGGGGTTATCTGGAGCAGCATCAGCATGTGCTCGAGGGTAATAACACGGCCCGCCCGGAGAGCTACCTCGCGGTTCGTCTACGCGACGCGAATATCAACCTCGCTGACTCGCTGAGCCGGAGCGTCTCGGAAGGGTGGAAGAGCGTTGTCCGGGAGCTCGCGGCGTACCTGCAGCTGAGCGACCCGAAGAGCCTCAGCGCTGAGCAGCTGCATAACCTCATGCGTGTCGAGAGCCGCACCTTCGAGCGTATCTGGGGCTACGTGGACTGCGAGCGCTGCTCGACCAACGATCTGCAATGGCTGGTGCGCCGCGCCTACACCCGCGGTCTCGGCGAGCCGCTGGTCGAGGAGCTGTGGGCGCCGCAGGCAATCGAGTTTCCCGACGGCGACGGCCCGGACCGCTACACGGCCAGCCGGGCGGAGATGCTGCGTCTGCACGACAGTCTGATCGACACCACCAATCCGCGGCGGCTGCTGGTTCGCTCGGAGTTGGGTGACAGCTACCAGGCGGTGCTGGCGGTCGGCACGCTCCCGGAGACCACGGTGTTCCCGGGCAGCGAGGCCGAGTTGATGTTCGCACCGTTGGAGGGCTTGGAGTTCCCGATCGACATGACGTTCACCGCGAGCTGGATCCCGAACAAGAGCGCGATCAAGACAGCTCATCGTAAGAAGATCGATGCTGATAACCAGTACGAGGAGGAGACCTATGGCCACCACGGTCCTTCCCCGGACAGTGAGGAGCGCCCCAAGGTCGCCCGCGAACTGGAGGCGCACCTGACCGCTAACGACCGGCCTCCGATGCTTCGCGGCGCGATCACCGTCATTGTCGGGGCGCCCGACCCCGAGATCCTCGAGGAACGCGTGGAGCGCGTGCGCTCGGAGTTCGGCCGTATCCGCTTGTACCGGGCGCCCGCGAGACAGTACGAGCTGTTCTGCTCAACGCTGCCGTGCCAGCCGTTCCCGGTGGAGGACTATCGCGAGCACCTGACGATCGAGCAGTTCGCCGCGATGGTCCCCCACGCGTGCAACAGGGCGGGCTCGGAGGTCGGCCCCTACATTGGGCATACCCTCACCGGCTCGCGTCAGCCGATCCTCCTGGACCTCTCGGAAGCCAGCCAGAGCTCCCTTCCGCCGACCGTGCTGGCGCTCGCCACGTTGGGTGCAGGCAAGACGATGTTCGCGCAGAAGGTGGCCTATGAGGCGTTCCTGTGCGGGTCGCGGGTGGTCGACATCGACCCGAAGGGCGACCACAACTTCAAGGATCTACCCGGCGTCACCAGCGAGGTACACGAAGAGATCGTGATCGGCGCGGGCCCCCAGTACCGCGGGCTGCTCGACCCGCTGCGAATCAGCCCACCCGATCTGGTGTTCGACCTCACCGTCTCGTGGCTGACCGACCTGCTGCCCTCCCGCCACGATGACCGGGTGCTCGCGGTACAGGAAGCCGTCAAGCGGGTGATCGCCGAGCGCAACGGGGACGGCCGCGGGAGCTCGTGCTGGGAGGTGATCAACGTGTTGGAGGCCGAGGAGAACGAGGCCGCCCAGGGCGCCGCGCGAGCGCTGCGTATCCACGCTGACCAGGGTTTCGCGCAGGCTGGGGTTCGCGCCGCCCGAGGCGCCGCCGGTGCCGTGGGGGCACAAGCAGGTCGTGACTCTGCGTGTGCGCAACCTGCGCCCGCCGCGGGGAAGCGAGCGTCAGGAGATGACCCAGGAAGAGGCGATCAGCCTCGCCGTGCTGCGCCTGCTCGCCGTCTTCGCGATGCAGGCGATGAGCGGAGAGCGCAGGCAGCACAAGGTGTTGCTCGTCGACGAGGCATGGTGGCTTTTGCAGAATGCGACGGTCGGCGGACGGCTGCTCGAGCAACTGGTCAAGTGGGGCCGCTCGGAGAACGCCACCCCGATCTTGGTCGCGCACATGGTCACCGACGCGCACGAGCTGGCAAACCTGATCGGCGCGATCTTCTGCTTCGGCCTAAAGACCGAAGAGGAGGCCCGCAAAGCGCTGACCCTGCTCGGCCTCGACCCCGAGGACTCGGCCATGCGACAGCGACTGCTGAAGTTTCGCGAAGGCCGCTGCATCATGCGCGACTACGAGGGCAACATCGTGCAGATGCAAGTGCACCTCGCCAACCCCGGGATGCTGCAAACACTGGACACCACCCCCCGCCGCGAACCAGAGCACCCGGACGACGACACGCTCGACCAGGCCGCGTAGAGCACCCCTGGCGATTCTGCCCGGGAGTCCGCTGGGCCCCCCCTGCCCAGCGGACTCCCGGGCAGAATCGCCGGGGGTGCGTGGCCGTCGGTGCCGCGTCTATTCAGAGGATGCCAGCGGCACGCGACACGGCCCTTGCCCTACAACACCTGCGCCTCGGGGCACCCCTGGCGCTCATCCTGATCGCGGCGGGCCTCGGCGCGGCATTGAGCTCACCACCCGGCGCCTGGGCCGCGACCAAGCAGACGGCTCCCAAAAGCACCGTGGCTCCCGCCCGCGAAGCCCCGGCCGCCGCTACCAGCGGGGAATCCGGCTCGGATGCCAACCCGAACGGCAGTCTCGTCGGCACCGATGTGCTGAACCTCTCCAACCCGGCGTGCTCGAGCAGCGTGCTGACGGTCTGGCAGGCCGGCCGGTGCGTACTCACGGGCGACCCCGACGTTGCGTACCCGGTCGGCAACTTCCAGTTCGACATTCATATCAACACCGGGATCACCCATCCCATCAACAACATCTACGCAGTCATTGAGACGAACCTCAACACGATCTGGCTGATCCTGCTGTACCTGCTCAAGTACACGCTGACAATGCTGTCATGGGCATTTTCGCTCGCGCCATTCACCAACAACTCCACCCTCGGCAATGTTCACAGCAAACTCACCGCGCTCTACAGCAGCCTGGACACACCGTGGCTGAACGCGGTCTATGTCCTCGTCGGCACGTACGCCGCGTATAGCGCGTTCGTCCGCCGCCGGCAGTCCGAGGCAATCGGACACCTCCTCGCGTCGCTCGTGTGCATCTTGGCGGCATTGGCCATCATCAACGACCCCGCCTATTTCATAGGTAAGCCTGCCGGGTTCGCTAACAGCCTCGCCCAGAACGCGATCGCGGCCTCGGACATGGCTGCCCTCAACAAGACTGCCAGCAACCCGACGAGCCGGTTCGCGGGTCTCACCGCGACGCTGTTCTCAGCGTTCGCGATGGGACCGTTCTGCGCGCTTGAGACCAACGACGTCACCTGGTGTGAGTCACCGCCTTCGCATCTTGAGATCAAGACGGTGCAGGCGGCGGTCAGTGGGGATAAGCCCTTTCAGGAGCAGGCCCGTGCGATCGCTGTCGAAGCGGCCAGCCGCCTTCCGGCAAGCCAGCAGAAGGCCGCCTACACCGATGTGTACGACTCGTTGACGACGACCTCGACTGCTGGGCTCTCCCGCGCTGACCTGTTCTTGCGCTACCCGCTCGGCAGCACCCCGCGGGACGCGCTCTATGCGCTCTACAGCGGCCAGAACCCCGACAGCGGCAACCCGGAGGGCAACATCATCGCCAGCATCATCAGCGGCGCGAAATCGATCATCGCTGACGCCAGCAAAGGTGAAATTCTCGCTGTCGCCGGCGATGCGCTAGGAACCGCAGCCAGCCTCACGCTGCACCTCGTGATCACGGCGGTCACTACTCCGATCGGCCCCTTGTCACCCCTCAGCCCGATCGGCTCGGCGACCGAACTCGCCGGCATCCTGGGGATCGGCGGGGAAGAAACGCAGCCGAAGGCGCTGGCACCGAACAAGGTTGCCATCCAGGGCTCGGGCGGTGTCGCGCAGCGTGTGCTGGTGCTTGGGTTGGCCGTGCTGGCGATGGCGGGTGTGCTGCTGGTGCTGGTATGGATCGCGTTTCACCTGCTCAGCCAGGCGCTGCTTGGCTTCGTGCTGCTGTTCGCCGCTGCGCCGATGATGCTGATGCCCGCCTTCGGGCCCTCCGGGCGCGCGGCGTTTGGTAGCTGGGCCAAGACGTTGTTCGGGGCGATTCTCTCGAAGGCGTTCTACGCGGCGTTTCTCGGCGCGTTCGTGTTGTCGCTCACGGCGCTGCAGCAGGCGACGGGGACCCCCGGCAACGGGGGGTGGGGCGCCCCGTGGGTGATGCAGTGCCTTCTGTGTTGGGGGGTCTTCATGAAGCGCAAGCAGATCGTCGGGTTCTTCTCGATCGACCCTGCCTACCATGCCCAGTCCGGCAGCGCCGGCCTGGGTGCCCTGCGCGTATTCGGCGCCGCGTATGCAGCCAGCCGCCTCGGGGGGATGGTCGCCGGCCAGATCAAGCGGCCGATCCGCAACGCGCGGATCAACTCGATCGAGAGGCGCATGGCGCAGGACACCGCCACCAGCGAGCTCGCGAGCGACATGCTCTCCCGCCAGGAAACCGATGGCGCTCAACGGGAGTTCACGCGCGCTGAGCAGCACGCCGGGATCTACCAGCGCGCACTGGATAAGACCGGGTTGAGACTCGACCGCCTCAAGCAGAACCCCGACTACCGCCAGCTCGTCCAGCACCAGGCCAGCACCAAGGCATATCGCGAACTCCGCGAACGGCCCGGCGGGGCCGGCCCTGGGGTCACCCCGCCGGCGCCGCTCCCGCCTGATGTCCAGGCGCGCGGAGGGGTCATCCGCGCGCAGATCGACAAACTGCAAGCCGGGCGAAGCACCCTGCAGAAGCGCCACGCACAGGCACAGGGGATCGTCAACACGGGCCAGCGCAACCTCGCGCAGCACAACAGTGTGCTCAGCCCAGCTGAGCCTGTCAAACCGCGTCGAGGGACGCCGGCTTGCATCCGAGCGAGCCTGCCGCTGACCCAAATGCGTGGAAACGCGAGGAGAACCTCGCGACCGTCGGGTTCCGCCGCGACCCGGCGACCGGGGCGCTGATCCGCGACCGCGCCGGGGCCCCCATGACCGCAGGGCGCCTGCAAGCACTCGAGGGACGCTCCACAGCGGAGATCGCCAGAGGCATCAGCGGTGGTCCGGCCACGCGCGACCTGCGGACCGTGCGTCGTGAGGTACGCAGCCAGATGGCGATCTCGCGTGGCCTGTTGGGCGGGGTACCGGACCGCCGCCGGCAAACCCGCCAGGCCGGCGACCCCGCGCTGAAGGACACAGAGCGCGACGGCGCCCAGCAGGTGCTCCGCGACAACAACTACCAGGCCCGGCTGGATCAGCGTGCCGCAGAGCGCCGCGGCGAGCTCCGCAGGCAGCGGTACGTGCGCCACCACATCTACCGCGGCTAACGGAGCACGCCAGGTGAGCGAAGACCACCGACAGGACGCAAGCCCACAAGCTCATCTCGCGAACACGCCAGGGGACGAGCCCCGGCACCCAGGGTCTGCCGAGCCCCACGGCACCGGCCCGGGGGTCACAGATCGTCTGGCCAGCCTCACGCGCCTGTGGCGCGCCGGCAACGCCGCAAAACGGGGTCTGCAGGTCACCCAGGCGGCCAGGGCCGCCACCCTGCTCATCAAGGGCAAGGTGCTCTTCTGGGTCGCCGTCGTCGCCGGCGTGCTGATCGCGCTGTTCGCCGCGACGATCGCGCTCGCTGAGTTCATGGGCGGGGATATGCCCGCCCCGACGGGGTGCGCCAGCACACCAGCGCTGGCGCCCGCCGGGGGGATCGTCGTCGGCGCAACCGAGTACGGCGGGCCGGGCGACCCGAGCACTCCCGGCGACCAAAGCGCCAGCGGGGTCGCGTTGAACGGCCACATGGCGTTCGCGGAGCTCGGGCTCCCCACGGGCGCCACGAACCCTTACGAGGCGCGTAACCTCGGGACAGCTCTCGGTTACGGCCGCGCGCTGCCGTTTCACTCCACCATCCAGATCACCGCCGACGGCAGGTCCGTCGTCGCGGAAAAGCTCGATGTCGGCGGCGGCGGCCCGCCCGTCGGCGGCCCGCCGCACCAGCGCGACATCGACCTGTGGTGGCAGACCGCGCAGGCGCTGGGTGTCGACCCCACCGGGTCAGGGCAATGGAGCGGCCTGGTCACCGTCCGGATCGTCAACCTTCCCGCGACCCCGCTGACATCCAGCACGCAAACCAGCGGTCCCGTCGGTGAAAGCTGCGGCGCCATGGCCCCGGCGGGTGTCAGCGCGTCGGGTGCAACGATCGTTCAGATCGCCCAGAGCCAGCTCGGGGTGTATGACGGCGGGGACTACCTCTCCCCCTACAGCCACGGCCGCCGCGAGCCCTGGTGCTCGGACTTCGTGAGCTGGGTCTGGCAGCACGCCGACGTCGATATCCCCGACTACCCATTCTCCGGGGACATCTACACCTGGGGGCAGCACAACACGCAGGTGCTGGCACCCACGGCGACACCCGCTCCCGGAGACGCCGTGGAGTTCGGCACCGGCCCACAGGACACCAGCACCAGCGTCCATGTCGGAATCGTAGAAACCGTGTTCCCCGACGGGGAGATCACCGTCATCAACGGTGACTTCGACCATCACGTAGAACGCTCTGGCCCATTCCAGCCCTCCCAGGCAGCCTCCGGTAGCGGCAGCGGATACCCGATCTACGCCTACGTCGTCCCATGAGCAGCCCGCCCGCGAAACTCGCCCTCGGCGCCCTGGGCATCCTCACCCTGCTCTTGCTGATCGGCAACCCCGCCCCACGCTCAGACTCACACCATGCGACAGCGTTGGATGCCGGTCCGGCAGCGGCCAGCCAGGAAGCGGTTACAGCCTTGGCCAACCCGCCGCTGCCGCCGCCAGTCCCACGCACACCCCGCACCGAGATTCAGGGGCAGGATCGCTACAACAACACAGCTCGCTTTCGCGGCTACGAGCGCTACCAGCACCTCACCAGGCCGGCGTACCAGCATCTCCCCTACCGTACCAGCCGGGTGCGTATCACCATCACCACCGTCTCAAGTGACGGTCGAGTCGTGCTGAGAGTCACTCCGCTGAGTGCGAATGTGAACCCACAAGCTGCGTATCGGGCGTTCCTGGCCCGCTACCACGATCTAGGCTCAGCATACATGCCCCTCTACGCCCGCTACGGCCAGTGAAACCAGACGGTACCCCAGGCGACCGGCGGCATCGGGGCGGGCGCGACAGCACCGTTCGCTACCTTCCGCGTAAATGACGACATCCAGCCCGCACCGGCCGCTCGCGTGCGCCGCGATCATCGTGGCGCTCACCCTCGCAGGCTGCGCAGGCGGCAACAGCCAGGCTGGCACATCGGCCCACACGGCACGCGAGGATCCTGCCATGATGGCCGCGAGTAACGGTGCGAGTGCGGTCTTCCGCGCAGACGTCACGCCGATCCTGTGCCGCTACGCCCAGGATGTCGCCAATAGCGCAGAAATGATCGTGCAAGCGTCCAGCGATGCGGGAGGCCCAATCAACGCAAGCGCACCGCAGCGCGCGCAGGCCGAGTACGCCAGCGCGGTCCAGCTCTACGCCTCCCGGCTAGCCACCGACTACACAGCATTCACAAAAATGCACGCTCCACCCCCATTGCAAAGCGAATACCGTAAGTTCCTAGAATCACTAGCCGTCATCGACCAGCAGGCCGCCCACCTCGCACGATACGCGCACACCGGCGACTACACAGCAATCGCCAACGAGCAGGGCCTTCAGACCCCGACCGCTGGACAGCAGGTGTTCCGCAACGCCGGAATCACCAGCTGCGCAGTCCCCCCCTCATGAGACCTCTCCGGCGTCGTCGGACGTTCAATTCTAGGCGACGTCGCCATCATCGTTACGGCCCCGGTGACAGCCGACTTCGCGGCGGCGAGCGACCGAGAGTTCCTTGCAGAGGCGGAGCCCTGCCCCTGGTAAGGTAATCTGCATGGGTCCGCAGTGCGAGGGTGATCCACACACGGCGATGTGGCTGCTGATTTGCGGCATGACCACCCAAGAGGAACGCAAGACCATCACCGAGGCGATCCTCCAAGCGATCGATGCCGCGCTTCAGTCAGTCGAGCAGGATCTTTCCCGTTCGCACACACCCGAGCTTCATGCACGCCACCATGAGCTGACCGAGCTTGCTGGAGCGCTCGCGAGGGAAGCCCTTGCCGCTGAAATGCGCATCGCGATGACGCTCGTCGGCGCGCTCGACCCCACCAGTGGTCGTGTGCACGAGAACGCCTGGCGGATGGTGCTCGCGCACATGACCTCCGAGGAGCAGCAGCTCCTCCAGGCGGCGTTCGTGCGTTTCCGGGACGCGCTTGAGCAGTACGTCATCACGGGGGACGATCCCGCGCACGCTCGGCGAGTGCTGGTGGCGTTGGACCCTGTGCAGCGGCTGCTCGCCGAACTGCCGTTCACAAGCTTGCCGCCGCCGGGCCCAGGCCCCGATACCCACGATCATCTTCGCCGGACGCTGACGGTAGAGATCGAACGCGAGAGCCCGGTAGACGACGATGGCGACAGGGGTTTGGGGGCAAGACTGATGCGTGTGGAGTGGCGCGATGGCTACCAGATGCGCGTCGCGAAGCTCGATATCTCATTCGCTTCCGACGGCGCTTCGTGGGTGCTCGAGGTCGAGGACCCCTCGCCGGGACGCAGCGAGCAACTCCTTCTCCCAGGCACAGCCGAGGCCTTCAGGCTCTATGTAGCAGCCGAAGCAGAGCCCGATCCGCGTGCCAGTGCACGAATGCGGCGTGAGGGAAACCGGCTGCTCGAAGCTGCGGCCGAACGCGAGCTGCAGAACGCAATCCAGTGGGGCACCAGACAGCTCGGAGCGCACTACACGGTGCGCGCGCAGACCGGCGAGGTGACACAGCCTGGGTTGCACTCCTCGCTTGACTCCCGATGATCAACCCCACATCGATCTCAGGTCGCGCACCGATTACTCGCTTGCGCGGTGAGACATGAGGCCGTGATGACCGGCAGCACAGGCAGTTAAGACTGACGCCGAGAGGCAGGGTGGCTACGAGGTCAGCGGCGGTCGCGTCCGGCTGCACCGAGAGGACCCCTCAGCAGTGCTTCCTCCGCCGCGGCTCTGGTGGACATGCCATCGCGGCCAAACTTGGGGGGGGTGCTGAGCACCGGCCGAACGTCCATAGAGCGAAGGCCATCAGGCAAGCCCACCGTGCCCACCCGCGCTCACACAGTGGTACAGGAGACGACGCCGCTCCGCGGCGCGGGTGGGCCTGGGGCAAGGCGGGAGTGATGCGCTCGCTGGCAGGGCGCACGCTGGTCTACCTGCTGCTCATCCCGGCGTTTGGCGCACTCATCGCCGAGGGCTTCTCCCGTCTGGTCAGCACCAACGCCCCGGTCAATGTCGAACACCAGATCAGTGGTGTGCTGAACGGTGGCCAGCGGGGGTTGCGCGCGGCCGCACGCACCGCGGCGAGCAGGCCGCCGTTGTCGGTGGGAGAGGTTCTCAAGGGCGCCCATGCGCAGGTGAGCGCCATCGCACAGGTCGCGCATATCGCCTTGGGTGTCGTCGAGTACGGCCTGCTGTTCGCGCTGATGGCGGGAATCGTCTTGTGTGTCACGCGCGTCAGGGCGCGGCGCTCTCGCGGGATGCGCCGCTACCGGCTTGAGCTCTACCGCAACGACACGGCTTCACCCGAGCAGGTCCGTGCCTTTTTTCAGAGCGTCGGCGGGATGTTCACCCAGCGGTGGTACAACCGTCTGGTGTTCGGCCAGCCGTGGTTCGGATTGGAGGGCTACTGCTTTGAGGAGGCCGGCGAGGATGGGCAGAGCGTGCGGACGTGCGAGATGATGATCGTGGCCCCGAGGCGACTGTGGGCCTCGCTGGACGGCGCGATCGCCGCCGCCTACCCCGACGTTCGCATCGGCTACACCTTCAACGCCGCCCAGGAGAACGCCGAAGCCGGCCTGGACCCCGGCACGGTGTTCGTCCCGCCGAGCTGGTACCGACATGTTCTGCGCCTGAAGAAGAAGCGCAACGTCACGCAGGCGATCGCTGTCCCCGAAGAGCGCTACTCCCAGCCGGTGATCGACCAGCTGTTCTCGACCGCGATGAGTATGCCCGGCATACCTGTCGGCTTTCAGCTCTCGATCACCCCGATGTTTGGCTTGTTTGAACGGATCGTGCGGTGGTTGTACCGTCAGCGCGAGCGCGAAGAGGAACGCCGCGCCGAGCTCGTGGAGAGCGACCCCGGGCTACACAGCGGCGTGGTCCAGCAAGAGTTCCGCGGCGGCCTGGATGTCCAGCACCAGATGCTCTTTCACGTCGATCTGCGCGTGTTCTCCGATCGTCTGGGGGCAGCCCAGACGATCGCCGGTCTGCTCGCGGGCGGCAGCTCGAGCGAGAACCGTCTGATGATCCGCCAGCCTCTGCCGCTGCGCTGGCTCTACCAGCGGCGCCTGCCCGATGCGCGCCCCAAGCTCATCGTCTCGTGGCTTCGCTGCGTGTACTCCGCGAGCGAGATGGCCGGCCTGTGGCAGCTCCCCACCACCAGGCAGAAGAACCTGCGGGTGCGACGCTCCAACCTGCCCCGCGCGCCCGCGCCTGCCTGCATGCAGCGCACCACCGCCCAGCACGGGGTGCTCGAGGACGAGCACGGCTGGGTACGGATCGCCGCGCAGGACAAGAAGTACGGGGTCGGGATCGTCGGCTCGCAGGGAACCGGCAAGACCAGCGTGATCGTCGCGGACCTCGCCAACGACGCTGAAGACCCCGACTGTGCGTGCATCGTCATTGACCCCAAGACAACCCTGGCCAAGTACGCCCTCAGCGTCATCCCCGAGTGGCGCACGGTGTACTTCCTCAGCCTCGCCGACCCCGACTTCGGGATGAACCCGCTGATGCAGCCGGCCGAGCCGAACGCGCTCGCCGCCGCGCTCGTCCAGGCGTTCATGGACGTCAACGAGGACGGCGCGTTGATGGCCTCATCGCGGCGTTATCTCACGCACGCGGCGCTCGCGACGATCGCGATCGCCAAGCACAAGGGGATCCAGCCCACGCTGTGGCTGATGTTCGAGCTGCTGATGCCCCAGGCCGCCGCCTACCACAAGCTCGCCGCGGACATCTGCACCGCCGAAGGCAACAAGTTCGCTTCGACGACCCGGTTCTTCCGCGAGCACCTGCCCGGTGATCTGAAGACCGCGACCAGCATGACCGCGACCAAGCTTGACAGCCCGAAGAACAAGCTCGAGGACTTCTTGCAGCCGAGCATCAACCGGGTGCTCCACCACCCCACCCAGGTAACGATGGACCAGATCATCGAGGAGCGCGCGGTACTGATCGTCGACGGCGCGATGGGGACCGTCAGCCAGCGCAACTGCCAAACGATGCTGCAGATCCTCGTCGGGATGCTGCACAACGCGCTCTCACGCCGCCAGGAGCTAAAGCGCGCCGGCGCGATCTCAGGCAAAGACGTCCGCGTTGCGTGCAAGGGAGACGAGTGGTGGATGTACGCGAACCCGACATTCGCGACGATGCTCGCACTTCACCGCGAGGCAGGCCTCGAGGCCTGCCTGGCCTGGCAGTACATGGAGCAGATCGAAGACGACGTCGTCCGGGAAGGATCCACCAACCTCCTGCAGCACCGGTTCACGTTCCGCGTCGGCTCACCCGAAGACGCACGGCAGATGATCACACTGGCGATGAGCACGTTCACCGACATCATCCGCGGCGAGGAGACATCCAGGGACACTTTGCGGTTCACCCCCGATGTCCTGCTCAACCTGGATCGCTACTACGGTTTGGCCAGCACCCTGGCGAACGGCGCCCGGGCACCCGCATGGGTGGGACGCACCAAGGAAATCCAGGTCGACGAGCAGCGGGTTGCGCACCATCTCGGGTGCCAGCGCCAGCGCCCCGGCTTCGGGCCCGTCGAGGCCCCGGCACCACTCGGGCTGGGAACCTCCGATGAAGACCTTCTCGTCGGCACCGCCGGGCACACGCCCGACCCCGACACTCACGAGCAAAGCATCGCAAGCGAAGCAGGGCTGCCGATCAACGGGGAGCAGCACCCCGCCGGACGCACCCCAAGCACCCCGCCGGACGGCCAGCCGGCCACCACCCGCCCCAAGACCCGCCGCGCACCCAAGAGACAGCAGCCGGCCGGAAATACCCAGCCGCCTACAGCACCACGTGCAGGCCAGAGGAACACTCAAGCCGCCGCGTCAAGCACGAGCACGCCGGCGCCCGAGGGCGCAGCGAATCCCCTGAACCTGGATGCGGCGAGCGCAGCGGGGGCTCTCCCGGCGACCGGGCAGGCGCAGAGCGCTCATCACACGCCGCCGCGTGACAGTGTCGATGCCGCGCCGCTGGGCTCTGAGATCCGCCAGGCGCCGCTCAGCTACACCGAGCTTCAGTTCGATGGCAGGATCGACCCGCACTGGGATGAGCGGCGGCCGCTGCCCAAGCCACCGGAGCAGTTCACCGACCTCGACGATCGTGAACTTCAGATCATGATCACCCTCTGGCGGCTGGACATTTTGCTCGGAAGCCAGATCGCGGGGACCTGGTGGACGCGCTCCCAAGCCAGCGCAGCACGCAACACGCTTTCGAGCATGTGGCAGCAGGGCCTGTTGTGGCGCTTCAAGCTACGGGTGCTCGGCAAAAACGGTAGGCCCGCGAACGTGTACGTCCTCAGCGACGGCGGATACCAGATCCTCAAGCACCGCAACCTCGTCCCTCAGCGCAGACCCAAAGACGGCGAGCCCGCCCGCGCGTGGGAGCCGACCAAAATGAAGGAGGGCGACAACGTCCAGCACGACCTCAGCGTCAACGGCTACCTGCTCGCGATGCGCACACTCGCCGGCAGCCGCATCCGCCAATGGCACGGGCCGCGCGAGCCTATCTGCCGCCTCACCCCGCCACGCACCCGCGTCAACCACGAAAACGTGCCGGTCGGCCCCACCGACCTACAGCTACCACCAGGCTTCGAGCTTCTCGGGAACCCAGCGCAGCCCAGCCGCTTCACTCAGCTCAACGCCGACGCGCTCGTCGAGATGTACATCGACCCGCCCAACGGGCCACACGGAGCACGCCGTCTCGTCGACTTCTTCATCGAGCTGGACCGCACCCGCCGCCCGAGCAAGCAGTACCCAAAGTTCCGCGCCTACGACGCGCTGATCAGCGGCTGGTCCTTCGTCCACGACCGCTACCAGGCGATGCGCGAGCGCCCCCGCGTGATCTTCGTCTGCCAAGACGAGCCGCACGCCTTGAGCTTCATCGAGGCCGCCGACCGCGACGTCACCGGCGCCGTGCACCGCATCGGCTCCCCCCTGACCGACGCGCACTACTTCGGGCGAGAGAACATGTACTTCGTCGTCGAGCGCGACATGCACTGCGGGTCGATGCGAGCACTCGTGATGCCACCCCGCCCCCCCGAGCTCCGCGCACAGCTCAAGGAGCCCAAGAGCGCACGCGCCAACGCACGCCGCGTGGTGCTGCTCCCACGAGAGCACCTGCGACGTGCCGCCCTCGACTGAAAGCAACATGAGTGATTCCGCGCTGCCCCGGGGCCACCCCCGACCCACTCATCTTTCCTCCCTCGCGCTGGCGAGTCCGACGCAAATACCCACTCAGGCCCGGCAAGCCCACCGTCGATGACCAACCCGCCGAGAGACCATGCCGAGCGAGCGGGTGCCAGCCACGAGCGCCCACGACTCTTCGCAAGCGCCTGTACCGCGACCGCCGTAGTCGGAGCGCTGGTGCTGAGCGAGGCCCCCCGATACGGGGATCTCGCGCGCAAAGACGCCTTTCACACCGGCCCCGCGATCGTCGGTGGCCTGCTCATCCTGCCGTGGCTCTGGCGTCTGAGCACCCGCTCACGCAAGGACAGACCCACACGTACAGTCGCCCAGCGGCGCCGCCGTGCATGGCGGACTTGGGTGGCGCTGCTCGTCGTCGCGTCGATCCTCGCGATCACGACGATCGCACGGGCCGGCATTCAACTCAACGCGCCGCTGATCATCGCGACCTTCGGCACCACCGTGGCCGTCGTATGGACCGCAACGAGTCTCGCGCTCGCCCTGCTGCACCAGGATTCCGCCGCGCCCATACGGCGCCTACGGTGGCTGACTGTTACCCCAGGATGCCTACTGGGGCCAGCCATCACCTTCGCGGCCCTCGGCGACACATGGGCAACGCTGCTGTTCGGATGCTTCTCCACGGGCCTCGGCGCCCTGCTGTGCGACGTGTGGGCACCGGCGCCCCCTAGGAGCGTGGGTCTCTATCGAGGGTCGGCGGACGTGAGGGGTGGAGATCGGCGCTGATGGCGCGGGTCGCGCCCGGGGAGTGGCTGGTCTGGGCCGCGGCAGAGGTCGCTGGGCCTCTTGGGCGGGGCTCCTGGGGTGTGTGGGAGCGCTGTGGGTGGGGTTATCCGGGGCCCAGGAGGGCCAGGCCGCCGTTGCGGTGCAGCTTGAGCAGGTTGTGGATCGCGCACTGGAAGCGCCATTGCGCGCGGGCGGCGGGCTTTCCGCGTAGCAGCAGTTGGTGGGCGTCTTGAACGGTTTGCATCTGGCCGAAGACGGGCTCCACGACGGCCTTGCGCCGGGCGTAAACGGCGTGCCCTTTCTTGGTTTTCAGCTTGCGTGCCATGCGCTGCTTTGGCGTGGCGTCCTTCGGGATCGGCCCCCTGGGAGCGGGCGGCTGGGGCTCGGAGTGCTTGAAGCGGCCGGTCGCGATGTGCGGGTCCAACCCGTGCGCGGTGGTCGTCTTGACGTTCTCCTCGGAGAAGTAGCCGGCATCCGCGGTCAACGCCGCGTTCCCGGGCAACTCGGCATCGATCGCGTCGAGGTTCTCATCCAGCTGGTCGAGTGCCGGCTCCAGCTGTTCGGCGTCCGGCGCCTGGTCAGAAAGCTCGGCCGCGACGATCACCTGCGCCTCGCTATCAACGATCGCCTGCCCGTTGAAGCACTGGTGAAACGAGCCGTCGGAGGTCTTCATGATCTTTGATTCCGGGTCAGTGAAGTTCCGCTGCGCTGTGGGCTTCGGCGCAAACGGGTCACGCCCATCACGCGTCCGCCCGGGCTTCTTGCCCTGCGAGCGCAGCTCAGCGCGGCGAGCCCGCTCGCGCTCGCGGGCCTGCTCCTCCAAAGCCGCCTTCGCCTCACGGATCCTTGGCAAGCCGCTGCTCGCGGCGCTGCAACTCCTACGGCAACTCGTCCCCGCGACGGTCAGGCCCGTAACGCTCGTCCTCCTGCCATCGACGCGCTCGGCGTCAGCGAGCAGCGCCTGCGCGTTCGCGCGGATCGCGGCGATCTCATCCTCCAACTCCTTCTCCTTCTTGACCATCCTCTCGTAGCTCATCGCCTTATGACGCGACGCGTTCGCGCGCAACTTGGTGCCATCCAACGCAAGCGCCCCCAAACCAACCAGACCCGCCTCCCGGCACAGCCGCAACGCCTGGACGAACAACTCCGCCAGCGCATCCAGATGACGCTTACGGAAACGCGCGATCGGCCGGTAATCCGGGTGCTGGTCAGCGCATAGAAACCGCACTGCCACATCGGAATGGGTGCGCTCCTCCAGCTTGCGAGACGACGGCGTCCCAGTCGCGTAACCGTAGATCAGCAGCTTGACCATCAGCCGCGGGTCATACGGCGGGAACCCCCGCTCCTCCTCATAGCCGGCGTAGATCGCCGACAGGTCCAGCGCCTCATCCACAAGATCCGACACGAACCGCGCGAGATGCCCATCAGGAACCCAATCCTGCAAACAGGGCGCCATCAACAACACCTGCCCAGGGTCATACGCCCGGAACGCCTTCCCCGCCCCCACCGGCGCCCGCTCAACACCCGGCGCCGCGAGCGCCTCCACCTCCACCAGCCGATCCTGCAACCCAGCCGCCATAGCGATCCTCCGCCATTGTTGGACCACCACATCGTCTTTAACCCGCCGGACAGCACCCACCCGGTTAGCGACCCACGCTCCTAGCGCTTGATCCAGCTGCATACCGTCGCCGTCCCGGCACGCTTCGGGGCCCGGCCGGCCGCGATGTCCTCTCGGAGCCGCGCAACCCCCACTCGTAGCTCCTCGGGATGGTCACGCCACATCCGCTCGAAGTAGCTCGTCTCGCCCCTCTCTGCAGCCTCCAGCACACGATCGGGGTCGGCCGAGAGAGCGGCCAGCGATGCGTCCTCCATGTCCTCGAACTCGAAAGCGAAGAGCCGCGCGCCGGGTAGCTCCTCAAGTATCGCCGCTCGCGGCGGGTGAGTCGCCTCCATCCAGCGCCGGCTGCTCGGAAAGTAGTCGAGAATCCAGAGGGTGGCGGCATCCTCACCCGTGTAGCCCTTGAGCACCAGGCGTCCTCGGGGCCTGAGGACGCGCCGCGCCTCGGCCAGTGCGGCGCCTCGATCCTCAACGTGGTGCAGCATCGAGATCATCGTGGCAGCGTCGAACGTCTCGTCCTCGAACGGCAGCCGCTGTGCATCCGCCTCTACGGCCTCGAGCCCCTTGGCGGCGGCCCACGCCAGCATTGCGGACGAGCGGTCCACCACAACAGGCTCCCACCCCTCCCGCCTGAGGGCGAGGGCGTAGTTACCCGTCCCGCCACCGATGTCGGCGAGCCGTCGGCCGGGCGCGCCTTCGAGAGCCTCGCACAGCGCCCGCAGAACCGATGGGCTCGCGGAGCGCGTCTCGTCATAGCGCTCGGCTTGGCGGGAGTAATCGGGTAGCAGGCCCACGCAATACAAAGCTTGACAGCACTACGCGGCGCTTGACGGGTGCTGACGATCTGATCGCGCCCGCTTCGCCCGTCGTTACAGGCATGCGCCGACCCTCTCGGCGCGATCAAGAATCGTCCATTGGAGCAGCGTGAGCGGTGTCTGGTGGCGCGCTCGCTTTGTCTGGAGGCAGGAGTCTGGTGCATTTGGCGGGCAGGCCCGACTCTCCCCGCTCGACGGTCGCGGCCGTTTATTCCTCGGCGCGCTGCGTCCCAATTGCTCTGCTGTCCCCAGCTGCTACGAGCCCGTCAATCATGC
Source organism: uncultured Solirubrobacterales bacterium (assembly GCA_963842005.1). Classification (GTDB taxonomy): domain Bacteria; phylum Actinomycetota; class Thermoleophilia; order Solirubrobacterales; family Solirubrobacteraceae; genus Palsa-744. The sequence continues at coordinate 97,015 of CAWJEV010000005.1, forward strand.
GCCGCAGCCGCGCTCGCGCGGTCGAGTCGAGCAGCTCGCTCGACCGAAGCTCTTCGAGGAACCGGGGTAGGTAGAAGCAGCGGCTGGCGATCGCGAGGTATTTGCCGTCGATGAGACCGTCTAGCCACTTGAGACCTGTCGTGGCTTGCCACGCCTCGGGTGCCACCTCGATCAAGCTGATCAGCGAGTCCACAGCGTGCGGCTCGCCGCGCGCGATCCGCATCCACCGCGGGACATGCCCGTCGAGAAGCTCGGGCTGGATCCATGTGCTGCGCGCCGCCTGGATCGTCGCCTCGGGGTCTTTGTCGGCCATGTCGATCGTGGGGTGGGGGATCAGCGAGGACGCGAGGTCCTCGTAGGCGCGGTGCGAGGACCGGCTGTAATCGGTGTTCTCGATCTCCTCCAGCGCGACGCCCATCAGCCACGGCCACAGGTCGGGGAGCGCTCGGCGGAGATCGGGGTCATACGTGCAAATCGAGGAGATGTCGTCCAGCAGCTGCGGCAGCGCCTGGCTGGCCGCGAACGCTTGGATGCACCGCTGGAGCTCCGTTCGGTCGCCGGCGGCCGCTGCGGCGAACACCATCCGGTTGGGTACCCGGTGATGCTCCTTGAGGTTCCCGCCATAGCCCTCGTCCGCCCAGTGGATCGCGCCGCGGCGATAGGCCTCACGGAGAGCCCCGCGCAGCTCTGCGGCTGCGGCGGCGACGCATGCCGTGCTCTCCGCGGCATCCGTGCTAGCCACGATCGCCGCGGCAAGCCTGTTGGTGAGGAGGTCATCCGTCGGCACCTCCTCGAGAGCCCGGACCGCGGGTCCGCTGAGCGGCTGCGGCGACCTTCCCTGTCCCTGCTCGTCCCACGGGCCGAGCACGCAGTCGTTCAGGGACGCCTCCACAATCTCGCGCGCAATCTGATGACGGCACGGGCCTTGGGAGTTGCACGGCGCGCTCCAGACCGGCCGCAGGGCGTCGACGAGGATCCGCCGGACCTCGTCGGGGGGCGCCTCGGCGCACGCGATCAACCCGGCATTCAGCGCGCAGCTGTCAATGTCGGCCGGTGCGGCGGTCGGCAGCAGCAGGCTCGGCAGCCCCGCGGCCGCGGAGCGATCAGCACCCATCGGATAGACCCCGAAATCGTCCCCGTGCTGGCGGCGAGCCGCCGGGCGCGCTCGATCGAGCAAGAGCCGGGCCGCCCAGCTTCCCTGCTCCGCGTCGAGCGTGAGCCGGCCCTCGCTGTGCGCGACCAGCGCGGCGGCGGCGACCGCCGCCGGTGCACCCATCGGGTCAGACGGTCACTGAGTCGGCGGCTCCCCCGCGAGTTCCCGCGCAATCGGAAGGTCTCGCTTGAAAGCTGTCCGGGATCGCTGCCGTTCCGCCCGCTGGAGTACGTGTTCAGCAGACGCCACGCCTCCCCGCCGCGATGGAAGTCGGCATGGGTGTCGCTGAGCTGCTCGGTGACGTCTTGCGGCGGGTCGAATCCGATCGTGACCTGTCCGTTGGGCCGGTGGGTGAGGGGTAGTTCTCGCTGTCGAGCTGGCTCGCCCAGCCGGTGACCGTCGCGGCGTTGGCCGGATCCTCATCGGAGAAAACGTCGGCCGCGCGGGCGAGCAGTTCGTCACCGATCTCTTTCAGGCGCGCGAGTCGGTCCCGGTCGTCCTCGGTGAGTGCTTTCATCACGAGGAGCGTCGCGGCGTTGCCGATGTTGAGCTTGCGAAGCTCGCGGCCCACCGTGTCGGACGGGTCGGGTCCTGTACGTGCAGGACACCCTCGTATGTGGCGCGGGAAACCTTGAGCTCCCAGATCTCGGGTCGCGCGATCCACAGGTCGAGCTCGTCGCTGACGTTCGCGATGTGCCGCTTGAGGAGCCCGATCACGAGACCCGGCATCGCGAGGTTGTGGCAGTCGGCGAGAAGGCGCTCAACCACGGTGGCGATCGGTTCACCGGCGGCGATGCGCTCGTCGGCGAACCTCTCGACGGCCAGCAGCGCGCTGTTGCACACCTCCGGCCCGACATTTCGAGCCGCGATACCACGACCACGCCCGGGCGTCGCCGACGCAGAGGCGGCTCTCCCCGGCGATATCGAGCTCGATCCCGACCGGCTCCTGCCTTGCGGGGGAGAGCCCGAACGGATCGCGGCCGCGTGCCTGCTCGCCAGCCGCGTGATCGAGCAGCCGGTTGATCACCGCCAGCGCCTCGGCCGGGTCGACTTGCAACAAGCACCAGAACGGGCCCCGCCACCATCCCGCCGACGGGGTTCCAATACCGCTGTAGGTGTGGCGACGCACACCCTCTCTGAACGGTTGGCCCCCTCCGCGACGGTCCCGGTCGATGTAGTAGCCGTCAGCGAGCTCAATCAGCAGCCTTGAGTTGTGACGGGCGAGCGTTGGCGCGCAGCCGAGTGCCTCGACCGCCGGCTCCAGCGTCCACGGGTTCTCGCCGGCGCGAGTCCGCAGGAAGGTCACGGCCTTCGCGTCGAGGTCGGTGCCGAGCAATGCCAGCACGTTCACCCCGAACTCCTCCTCCGTGTTGGCGTGCTGGTCGAGCACTATGTCGCGCAGCAGGGTGCGAACCGGCAGCGCATGCTCGACGGCGCTGACCCCGAGAAGCCAGGCGAGCACGACCTCGCGAGCCTGTGAGGCGACATCTCCGGGCTGGCTGCGGCGGCCTGCTAAACGCTCTGGATGCTCGCAGAGCATCTCGACGAGCGGACCGAGGACGCCCGGATCACCGACCCCGGCGTGGGTGTAGCGCTGCAGCGCGATCCGCAGCAGACGAGCCAGCTGCGTGCCGTCATCGGCCTCGAGCGCGGGCCAGCACCGCCTCGAGGCTGTCCCTTGCAGCACCGAGGGTGAGCATCGCTTCCAAGGGCAGCTCGGCCCAACGCTCACCGTGCTCTAGGGCCAGCGCGTCGAACACCCCCTGCAGCTCCCCGCGAACCTGCTCGGTGCCCTGCTGCTCGCGCGCAAGCGCAGCCTGGCACGCAAGCCTCGCCGCGCGGAGCCCCCACCTTGGCGCGCCCGCGTCGGACAGGATCGCGAACCCGTCAGTCAGCAGCAGGCGCGCGAGCGCGAGGTCTCTGACGAGGTCGTTTGCGAACTGGTCGCGGGGATCCGAAGCGCTGGTCCGCCCGCCGGCAGCAGCAGCCCGTCCGATCGCAACGACGGCAGCGCCGACGCGTCCGGCGTCCCGGTGTCAGCGCCGGACTGCAGGAGGTGCTGACGGGCAAGAGCGACCAGAGCGTTCGCGCGGGCGTCCGGCGACGCGCCCCCGGGCGGCGTGGTCTCGCCGCGGCGCACGAGTTGATGCCAGATCACGGCGAAGACGTCCGCTTCGGAGATCGCGCCGTCCGGGAGGGCCGTCGTCGCGTCAGCTCGCAGGAGCAGATCGATCAGCCCGGACGGCGCAGCAGCCACCGCGCGCGCGGCTTGGTGCTCTAGCCGCGACAGCGATGGGAACGAGCCCATGATCTGCCGGGCCTCCGGGTCGGCGAGCGGCGGCACCTCGTGTTCGTTCGGCGCCGGATCGGCCATGCTGGAAGAGCGGCCGCGAAAAGGCGATCTCAAGCGCCTGTCCGCGACGGCCTCGGCGGCGTCGCTGCGGGTCACCGCTACGACCCGTCTCCTGGCGCTCAGCGCGGCAGTGGCGAGGTCACTCAACAGCTCCCGGCGACCTTCGAGCACGGCCTCGGCACCGTCCACGACCAGCAGGCGCTCCCCTGCGATGGCGGCCGCGCCGAGCACCTCGGCGAGCGGCCCGCCGAGCAGCGCCTCGACCTCGAGCGCGCGGGTATAGGCAGGTCGGCCAGGGAGTGCGGTGACCGATGCGCTAGCCTCGCGGCGCGATCTGATGCAGCCGGACCGTCAGCGCGGACTTCCCGATGTCGGGCTCGCCGCGCACAGCGAGCGTCCGCCCATTCTCGCCGGTGATATGGATCGCAGTCTTGAGCGCCGAAGCGCGTTCTTACGACGGGGTCGAGCCTCAGACGTGAGCTGCCGTCGCTGAGCGCCGAGCCGGTGCGCGCCGCGAGCCGTTCGGCGAGGCTGCCGAGCAGCTCGTGTGCCCGGGTGAAGCGGCTGTCGGGTCTGAGTCGCGCCACGCCTTGAAGGTCTCTGCGAAGCGTGGTGGCGGTGACGCGTGTCGCGGTGGGCGCGTAGCGTCCCGACAGGTCGAGTAGCCCGTTGAACAGTGCGTTGCTGCTCGGTGGTGTCTTCGGCGAGGACCCCGCGCAGCCGGGCGACGGCCGCGGTGCGGTCGCTCTCGTCCATGCCGTTCTCCAGGCGCAGCTCGATCACCAACATCGCGCTGAGCATCCGCCAGCACGCCTCACACGGCGAGTAGCCGTGCAGGTCGACGAGTTGCCTGCTGACCGCGGTATCGACGAGCTTGTCGATCTGCGCCAGGCGGTCGCGGACCGCGGTGGTCGTCGCCGTGGCGCGGCTCACCTGCTGGCGGAACGCGCTCTCGGTCGGCTGGCTGTGTGTGATCGCGGCGAGCGTCCGCAGCTCCAGGGCGTGCTTCTTAGGGCTCGCGACCGCGAGCGCGAGCCGCCAGCGGCCCGCCTGCACCTCGTCCTCGTTCTCGAGCGTGACCGCCAGGGAACGCCGCGATCAGCTTGACCGCGGCGTCGTTGCTCGCGATGAGCATCGGGTCGCGCCTGACCGCGATCGACACCGTTGCCGCGTGCCTCGCCACGCGGCCGACGATCAGGAAGTCGTCGACCCGGCTGTTGTGGCCGGCCTGAAACGCGACCTCGGTCACGGTGAACGAGCTGGGGAGCGCGGGGACCGGATCCCCGGTCAGCAGCGCGGCGAGCAGTACTGCGCCGTAGCGGCGTCCTTCAGCACCGTCCTGCCCCCGCCGGTCGAGTACGGGCTTGCGGGCGTGGGTTGCTGCTGCGGGTCGGACTCGCTCACTGCCGCCGCCGTGCACGGCTGTGCAGCTGCACCCACGGACTCTGCGGCGCGCACTCCACGAGCGCAGGGCGCACGGTAGGACACCGCGTGCAGCTGGTCGAACGCTGGCGATCACGTGTGTCTGCTTCGTTTTCGTCGGACTCGCCACTGGCCCATCGTAGACCCGAAACCGGTAGGCCCAGACGCCCCTCCCGTGCCGTGGCCCGGGGAGCGTGGCGGCACGCGGGCTGAGCGGCCCTCGCGCTCGGGGCTCCGCCCTGAGTTGAGGTGCGTGGCGTGCGAGGAGCCTCAGAGGATGCCCAGCAAACGACCGCCGCGCACCCGCACGCTGCAAGCGCTGACGGTGCCGCTACCCGTTGGCGGCCGTCCGCCGGGCCCCGGTGTACCCGCGGCCGACATCTACATCACCGGCCGCGAGGTGACCGGCAACGAGAGCATCGAACCGGAGCTGACAGAGCCGCTGGCGAGGCTGTCAGCCGCCGACTGCCTGCTGTGGATCGCGCATCTGCAGACCCGCCTGTTCGCCGAGACACGCCCCGACGAGAGCGCCGAGCTGCAGCGCCTGCTCGTGCAGGAGGCGCTCGGCGGCACCCAGATCGGCGCCGCGGTCCTGCAACAGCTCGCCAAGACGCCCGGCCGCCGCGTGTTCTGCGAACAGCAGCTCGTACATCTCGCGCGGCTCGTGATCACCCACGCCGACCGCAGACCCCGTGACGAGTTCGCTGCCGGCGACCTGGCAGAGGAGTGGGGTTGCTGCCTGCTCGAAGTCAACGACCTCCTGGACGCCGGCTTGGATACAAGCGATGAGGACGAGTTGCTGTCCTGGGAGATCCTGTCAGTGCTCACTCAACCATCACGAGGACCAGTTGCCCGTCAGCGCGATCCATCACGAGATTTACCGCGTGCTGTGGCCCGCCCGTCAAGGACAAGCGGTCCCGGGAAGCCGAGGAAGCCTTCGAGCGCCACACCGGGATGTCGATCGGGGAGTACTTCACCGTCGGCGCCGCGACGCTCGCCCGCCTCGCGGTCCGCGGCAACAGCGAAACCACGAACCTGCCCGGGATTATCCCCGAGCGCTTCTTCTCGCAATCAAGGCTCCCAGAGGCGAGCTGGCGAGCGTTCTTCGCTTTCGCGGCGCGCGACATCGACGCGCTCGCAACCGAGCTGGCCGCTGAGGAGCAGCAGTTCGGGAGCGGCACGTACGGCTCGCTCACCTTCGAGCGCTACCCACTTGCCGAGATCGAGCCTGGCCTGTTCGTGCCAATCTCGATGCACAGCCTGCAGCGCAAGATCTCCCAGGGCGTCTTCCATGCCCTCAGCGAGGCAGCCGAAGCGGACGGCCACGACCGCCGCTACTACATCGACCCGTTCGGTCTCGTCTTCCAGGATTCGGTCGAGCAGACCCTGCGGCGTGGCATAGCGTTTTGCCCCGAGAACATCTCGATCACCGCCGACATCCAGTACGGCACGCGCCGCCGGCCGCGCGACAGCACCGATGTAATCCTCGGCTACGAGCGAAACCCGGTGTTCGTCGAGGTGGTCTCCGGGCCCCTACGGGCCGCCACCATCACCCAGGGACACCCGTGCTGCTTTGAGGCCGACACAAATCGGCTAATCATCAAAAAGACCAAACAGCTCGACGAAAACATTCACGCGTTCTTCGCAAACGAACTCGAGCTGCCCGGCGTCGCCCCGAGCATCGTCGCTCACGCATGGCCCGTGATCGTCACCTCCCACCCATTCCCCCACCGAGAGCACATCATCGAGACCATCGAGGCACGAGTCTGCGAAGCCGGTTACCTCCAGGACGAGCGCATCGGCACCCTGTCGGTCATCTCCGCCGAGGAAGCCTTCTTCTGTGAGGGATTCATGCAACAGGGCCGCAGCTTCCTCGCGCTCATCCGCAGCTGGAAGAACGGCCCGCACCCCGAGTTGTCCTTCAAGAACCACCTCATCGAAGAGGGCAACGGCAGAGCCCCATCCAGCGAACACTTCGAACGCCGCTTCGCGCAGTTCAACGTCGAGAACATGAACCGCGTCCTCGGTCGGGAAGTCGACCTCGAGACCGCGCTGAGAACGTGCGGGCCGGGCCACAACCAGCATCGGAGGACTGAGACCGGGCGAGCGAGGACACTTTAGGCTCGCGCGCACGCGGCCGGCCAGCAGAGAGCCCGAGCCCCTACAGCTAAGGAAAAACCGGCCCCTGTAGACTCCGGTCGGGATCTGATGCCCCACGACCGCGGACCCGTACCAGTCACCGTGACCGCCGCCACGCTGACCGAAAAGCTGGACGACATGACGCTGCACGACGAGACCGGTGACCCACGAGACGAGGGCTACATGGCCGCCGTTCGCGAGCTCCGCGACTGGATAGCAGAGCGAGCCGCCGGCCCCCCCGGCCGCAGAACGGGGAGCCGCAGAGGTGGCCCTCGGGAGCCATCGGGCAGCACCCAGTAAACGACCATGGCACGCGAACGGTTGGCCGCAGGCCACGGCAACCCCGCCGGCTGGCCGCGCCCGTGGCTCGCCCACCCAACCGGAAGACGCCTTCCAGTGCCGTGGATCTCTGGTCTGGCACCCCTCATCCTCGGCGCGTGGGCGTCGTTTGATCCACACCGCGCGTCGCAGGCTCAAGAGCAGCGACTCTGCTTCTGCTGCGGCAGGCAACTCCAGCGGCTGGTCATCCTCGGGCGATACTCCAGCCTGCCGGAGAAGAACATGCTCAGCGACGGGCCCGGCGGACACCCGCGGTGCCTCGCGCTCGCAGCCGGCGCATGTCCCTATCTCCAGCTCCAGCAGGCACGCGACCCCGACGTGACCGTGGCCTACGTGTACGACGGTCCCGGTCTCGGCTACCGCCCGATCACCGGCGCCAAGACCCTCTTCAGCAGCCCAGTCATCGTTGACCCCACCGCGCAAGCGCTGACCTACCCCCAGCTCACACGACTCGCGCACCACGACCCACTGGGCACCGCAACCACATAAGGCATTCGCGGGCAGCGAACCGCGACAGCACACACACCTAGCATCCCCCGGCGATGCCATACCCGGCGCCGCAGCCGATCACACCCCCCGCGTGGCGGCAAACACCCACGCGAGCGCGACGGGTCGCCCAGGCCCTATGCCTGCACCACGGCGAGAACATCGAAACAGACGAGGTCGCACACACCCTCGACGTTCCCGCCGGGCTGATCCGCGTCTACCTCGAGGCTGCTCTCGCCGAGCGCGACCTACGGAACATCCCACCCGGCGAGCGCATGCCGTCCACCATAATCGCCCGCGCGATGTCCACCAGCCCAAGCGGTCGCGTCTCGCCGGCGACCGTCCGCCGCTACCTCACCGACCCATCCGGCATCAAAAACCACGAGTCCGAGCAGCGCGCCAAGATCGCCGTCAAACGGCCCGGCGAGTCCGCCCGTAAGTGGCCGGCGACGCTCGTCCTAGAACGCATCCTGGAGTGGCACGCCCTCTACGGCACCTGGCCCACCGGGTATGACTGGACCCGAGCGCACGCCATCCACCGCGGCGGCGAGCACCTCGCCCGGTGGAACACCCAGCGCTGGCCCAACGCCCGAACCGTCCGGCGGATCTTCTACACCTTCCCTCTAGCCGTCGCCGCCGCCCAGCGAACACAGGGGCCCCCGGCGACCCCCGACCACACCAGCCGAAGGGACCCACGATGCCCACCCCCACCATGACCAAGTCTGAGCTCGTCAGCGCCATAGCCGAGAAAGCCGGCACCACACAAGTCGCAGCCACAGACGCCCTCGACGCCCTCGTCTCGGTCCTCACCGCGACCCTCCGCGACGGCGGCACCGTGACCCTCCCGGACTTCGGCAAGTTCAGCGTCAGCGACCGCGCAGCCAGACAAGGCGTGAACCCGTCCACCGGCGAGCGCATACAGATCCCAGCGTCCAAAGCCGCCAAGTTCTCCGCCGCCGCCAAGCTCAAGCGCACCCTGAACCCCTGACACCCATCCGGCACCCAGCAACGCCCCCTCTCCCCCACTGCCCACAGGCCCGCCGCACACACATGGCGCCCAATGACCTGGGCGGCGGGCATTCTTGACACGCCCAGAGCGACCGGCGCACCTCGTACTCCGTCCAGCGCGCTGGCGAGGCCTGCGAGCGTTGCCGCCAACGCCATCGAAGACACGGATGCGAATACCGGGCGGTGGAGGGACCACGAGCTACCACTTCTAGGACAATCCCGGCTGAGCGGGCGAGCCGCCATTCCGCCAGGGTGTCGAAACCCCCCAATACGCTGCGAAACCCCCCCGCTAATTGACAAAACCCCCTATCTCAAGGCCCGTTTTGGTGCGAAACCTCCTCTCCTCCCGTCACCGTGCGCGCCAGCGTGCAAAACCCCAAACCTCCTGCAAACTGGTGATTTTGGCCAGCACACTCAGGCGTGTGCAAAACCCCGATCACGCGGTGACGAGAAGTAATCCCATAGTTTCAACGAGGAGCACGTAGGCAAGGAGCAGCGCCAAAGCGCACGCCTCCACGCCGGCGGGGCACATAACAGGAGCCGATACGGCGAAGCCGATACACCGATGACCCGACGCGTCGCCCGCCCCCCCTTGCGGCGGAGGTTGCTGCCCGAGAGGCAGCGCGCTGACCTCGGCACCCCGACGCACCACGAATGGCACAGACCCCCGGAGCCGTACAGCGCCGCGGCGTCCACGGAAACGCCGGGACCACGCCTGAACCCCCCACGCCAAGCCATTCCTGCCCACACCGACACCGCTGGTACCCCAACCCTCGCTGGTCCGCACAAGCGACTCGAGCAAGCCGCCAGCGAACCCTCCGAGCACCAGCTACCAAGCGGGCAGTCCGGGCCTTGTCGAGCGCGACAGCAGGGCGCGCTAGGGTTGCCGCTCTTCATTCTCGCTTACGCGATTCTCTGGCTCCAGTGCGGAGCCACCCGGCATAGCCCAGAAGTTTGGGTACCACACGAAGGACCAAACCGATTCCGAGCCAAGAACTCGATCGCGGTCCTTCGTGGCCTATGCCGGGATGCCGCCCATCTGCCCTGCAGGGCTCATAGCTCCCCCCCTTGGCTGGGCGTGGATCGCGTGGCAGCCAACTATGGGCTGTTCGCTAGCTGCCCACGCGGCCGGCATGGACAAAACTGACGCGGCTCCGGGCCGCTTGAGGAACCCAGCTCTGGTTCGCCTTACAGCGCCCCGGTCGGGTGGCGCGGCCTCACACCTCGTTGGCCTCGCTCTTTGCGGCTCGGTTCCGCGTCTAACAGCCACAATACGCCCAGCCGCAGAAGACCGCAAGGTTTCCTACCCACCCGTTCCCGCACTCTCCGAGAATTATGTTGGCCTCGGCATCACGAGACAAATGACCCGCTCAAGTCCGCGAACACCGGCCGTGGTCTTGTAGTACCCGCCGCACACGCGTCGTCCCTGGTCGAGACCCTCAAGGGGGAACTTGATCGCCTCGCGTATGCCTCCCCTCCCTCGGCTGGCGAATGCCGGCAGGAGCAGCCCTGGATCACCCCGGCGTACACGCGTCCGCTCCCACCGTGGACTCAGGGAGCACCTCGAATCGAGCATCGGCCGCAAGGCGGCGCCGACGGCAGCATTGACGGCGTGCGTTCAGCACGCGCGCCGGGGCTCCGCAGAAGCATGCCGCACGCAGGCCCGGCGACGCCCTCGCCTACACCCCACGACTTCGCCCTCCTCGGGAGCACGGGCCGAAGATCACGGGGGGGCGCACCCGACCCTCGCGCGTCCATAGAGCGTGCACCCGCACACAGCCCACACTCAAGTCGACGATCCCCTCCGCGCCACTCGGCGCACCAGGTCGACTCGTGTGGGCCGCTCCTGGGAGAACCGCCCCATCACGGTTCTCCCCCGCCGGCGGGACTGGGCGTCCGGGCAACTCCTCCCCACCCGGACGTCCAGGAACGCCGGCGAGCACCCACCCGCCGGCACCACCCACCGTGCGTGCAGCCGGCAGGACACGTGCCAGCCAAAAGGAGAGCATCGGTGAGCGCCACCGCCACCTGCCACCCCCCGATGGCTGGTGAGCTGGATGAGGTGCCCAACTGCTGTGGTGTGGAGCGCAAGGAGCAACGACCAGCCATCTGCTGTCTGCGCCACTGCTTTGAACGACTCGAGCAGGACGGCACGACCGCTGGCGACGTCGCCCTCTGGGCCGGCTACGTCAACAAGAACCGTGCCGACGGCACACGGGTACGCAAGCTGCTCGGGATCGCCGAGGCCAACCGAGACCGCGCACCCGGCGAGCCACCGGCCTACAAGACCACGCTCCCCTACGAGGACGCGGTAACGCTCGCGCTGGCGATCGGCGTGGACCCCGTAGACCTCGACCTGTAGGTGACCCGTGGGTGGGCAAGCGGCATGTCGTCCAACGACCCAAGCAGCGTAGTCCTCGGCCAACTCGCGCTGCAGGCGCGCATCGAGCGCCTGCGCACCACCCCAGAGATCTCAAGCGAACTCGGGGTTCCCCTGAAGAAGGTACGCAAGGCGCTTCACCGTCTCGCCGAGAGCGGTGTGCATGTCCCGACCGTCGTGGTGTACCGCGACGGCAGGCGGCGCCTGCGCTGGCCGTGCACTGCCGTGGAGAACCACACCATCCGCCTGGCCGTCGAGCACGCCCGACGCTCACAACCGAAGCTCAGCCTCCGAGAGCTGGCGCGGCGCAGCGGCCTGAGCGACCGTGCGCTTGCGCGACACCTCGGCATCGTGCGCCACAGCCGCACCCGCGCAGGCCAGAAGCGGTACGCCGGCCAGTTCGCCACCCGGATGCCCAGCGACGTCGCCGCCGAGATCGCACGGGCGCTCGGCAAAAGCCCGGCAGATCTCGGCCTGTAACCCCGTCCGTGGCGACCCACCGAACACCCAACGACCCGGCCCCACCAAGAGGGGCCACCACGACGACCAAAGTCAAGGGGCGCATCACTCCCGTGCGCCTATTCCATGAGGATCGCGGTCACGGGCGCTCCCGCCCGCACGTCTTGGCGATCTATGACACCGGGCAACGCCGGGTGCTCATCGACCGCGGGCGGCGGATGACCCCACGGCTTGTGGCGATCCTCAACGACGGCCAGGAGCACGAGTGCGTCGACGGCCCGATGCAGGTCAAAGCGATCTGCGACGAGTACGTGCGCCAGTACAAGCGCGCAGGCGGGCCACTGGCCTGTCGCCTGACCAGAGCGCATCTCGACTGCGCCTCACCCAACCAGCCGACCACTGTTCGCGCCGGGGACGCTGCCCGGCATCCAGAGCTCGCCAGCGATGCGGGCCACTCGACGACCTGGCCGTCCAGCGCATGCAAGGGCACACGCCCCGGCGCCACAGCGCCCGCCGAAGACGCGCTGGGAATCGCCGCCTGACCCGGCCGTAGGACGCACGCCTGCGCCCACCTGGTCGGCGAACTCAAGGGCGAGGGGACGGATCGAGTCGATCCACCCCGCCGCACGCCCGCGTAACTGCGGGCGCCGAGCACCGGCACCGAAGCGCCGGCGCAGACCCGCGAATCACCCGCCGCTGACGCGGCGCTGCCTTCGACTCAACAAGGAGCCGACTATGCCTGACTGGTGCCACAACCAGCTCGTACTCGAGGGGCCCCCGGCCGCGCTCAGCGCGGTGCGTGATGCCCTCGCGAGCGACACCATGCCGCTCGACTTCGAGCGGGTCCTGCCACCCCCAGACGACCTCGAAGACGTCCACCCCCGCGCTTGGCGTGAAGACGCCTGGGGTACCGGCCGCAACCTCAGCCCCGAAGACCGCGAGACGCTCGTCCAGGACGACCCCGAGAACGGGATCCTCCTCTACCGCTTCGACACCTGCACCCCGCCTGTCGGGCTCGCTGAGCACCTCACTCGGCAATACCCCGAACTCGACATCGTGCTCGTCTACCACAAACCCGACGAGTGTATCGCGGGCAAGCACTACTGGCTCGGCGGCGAAGAGATCGAGTCCTGTGAGTACGACGAGGAGACCGACATCGCCACGCTTCTCACACGTGAGGAGATGAGACTCAACGACCCGCGCCCAGACGACCAGCTCGAAGTCATATCGCTCGACGGAGCTGCACGGTCCGCGGCCGACGGAGCCTTGTTGCTCACCCACCGCGATGCAGACCAGCACGACGGGCTGGCGATCACTCGGGCGCAGCTATTCGCCGCCGCCAGATGGGTGTGTGCCGGCGATGACGCTGCCCCGGTCGAGTTGCACCTCTACAGCGATGTGCTCGTCGTCGTGCAGGGCGAGGAGGCCGCGGGTTTCACTACGGCCGGGACACGCACCGCGTACCCGCCGCATGCAGCCGCAGACGAAGCACCCACACTCGTGGCTCCCGCCCGCGAGCTGAAGCGCTTCGCGCCGAAGCTCTCATAGCCCGCGCGTGGCGCGACCCACATAGACCTCGACGTCCTTTTTGTGGACGACAAGCAGTCTGGACAGGGTCCAACGCCTACAGGGACGAGGACGCCCGGCCTGCTGCCGCCGCAGTTGGCCGGACGTCGCAGCGAACCCCGGGCGCGTAGCTCAACGGATAGAGCAGGCGACTTCTAATCGCCGGGTTGCGGGCTCGAATCCCGCCGCGCCTGTGCAGTACCTGCGGCTGGAGCCAAACGTCTCGAAACCCCGCGAGCTGCGGCGCGGGGTCCCGGGCGAGGTGGCCCCCCACCCGCTGACAAGAGAAGCCACCCCAACCAGGAAGGAGCAGTGCGATGGGCCTCACCCCGAACGCTGGATACGAGAGTCGAAAAGAGGAGTTTCGAGGCACGGTCGCGGACCTCAAAACGCTCGCCGAGCGTGACCCGCTCACAGCGCTCGAGCGGATCGCCGTGTTCATCGAGCGCCACTACGACGAGGAACAGTCCAAGAACAGGATGATGGGCGAAGAGCTCGACTTCAGCGACGAGCTGGTCGATGCCGAAGCCGCAGCCGACGAGCTACGGCACCAGCTCGAAAAGCAGCTGGGCGTGAGCGCGTCGGGCTCCGGGTCGCTCGGAGTGCTCAGCGTCCGCGCCAGTGTCGTGCGGCGGCGCCTTCACCGACCCAGCCCCTTCGGCACAGCGGCCGCGCTGACCGTGCGCCTGCACGAGACGGTCGCGACGCTGCAGGCCGACACTGAGCTACAGGTGCGCTGGGAGCTAGAGACGAAACCCACGCGGGACACGTGGCGTCGGCTGCGACCGGGCGCGAGCGTCGAGCTCGGTCTGCGCTGCCCGAACGCCGCGCAGTTTCGCGTCGGCAAGGGCTTCGGCGTGCGGCGCATCGCCGTCGATGGGCACTAGCAGCACTTGTCGTCCCCACCCCGGGCCGCCGCGCGCCGGGGACGTGCGCCACACACCTAGAAGAACGACTCGCGCCGACACATTCGCCCCAGCCGCTTAGCCGACGTCAAGCGTATCCGCGCGAGCCTCGCCCCCGATTCCGTTGGGCTGGCCTTAATGGCTGGCCGGAACGGTGACTTCGGACAGCGTAGCCGAAAGCCCTGCCAGGACTCGCGCTGCGGGCACCGTCTCGCTGCAGGAGTTCACCCCGCACGCGACGGCGCTGCAGGACGCGCTTGCCGACGCAGACGCTGGCGGCAAACCCGGCTCTCTGGCGTGAGCGCGAGCCGGCCTCATGCGGATGACGATCCACATAGACACCCTGTCCACTCGGCGTAAGCGCCGCACCTAGAACGCATCGTGCGGCGCAGGCGCGTGCCCCCTCTGGGGCCCGCGCCGCACAACCCACCACGACAGCGACCCGCACAGGTCGCTCACCGGCCACTGGGACACCGCTTGCGGTGGCCCGGTTCGACTCCGGGCGGCCGGCTGCCCACAACGCGGGCGATCAACCATCCAAATCAAAGGAGCAACCATGTCTGCAGTTATCAGTAAGCCTGCCCGTCCCCGCGGCCGCAGCGGTGGCACGGGGAAGCTCAGCCGCTCGGATGCCCGCGCTCAGCGGCATCTGGCCAGCACGGCGCGAGGAGAACCGCGTCGAGCAGGAGCGCAAGCGCCGGGCTGCGCAGGCGCGCCGCGAGGCCGAGGAGCGCCAGCGCCGTGAGGCCGCCGAGCGGCGACGGATCTCAGCTGTGGTCCGCCAGAGCGCCCACGGACGCCAGGAACAGAAGATTCTCGACCTGCTGCGTCGCGGGGCCGGGGTCACGCAGATCCTGCGCGAGATCACCAAACCTGAGGATGTAGTGCGCGATACCCTGCGCCGCGCTCAGCACCTCAGCAAGCTGCTGGACGCGGTTGAGGATGGGGCTGAGAAGACCACAGGGGTACGAATGGCCGCTAGCGACCTACAGCGCACGCGGCGCTTCCTGGGCTCGCTCGTCGCACTGATGAGGACAGGCACTGCGCCCAACCTCGCCAGCTAGCGCCACCACACCGCGCGCGCCAGGAAACGCGCAGACATCACGCGGCACGGGAGATCGTTCAATCTCGACTACGGCGAGGAGACCGACCACGACGGCTTCAACCCCCGCGGTTGGCGCGTCTACTGCGACCAGTACGGGCAGGTCGAGCCCTACCACTCGCGCGCGTTCGTCGCGGTCGAAACCGCGCTGGGCGATGTACGGCAAGTAGCCGCCGCGCAGGACCGCGACCGAGGCCCCTGGGCCTCACCCACGCAGCAACGCAGCACCTGAGCACACGGCCTGGTCGGGCTTACCCCGCCCGGGCCACTTCGTCGTTCCAAAACAAGCAATCAGACCAAGGAGAAGAAGAACCATGCTCAAGACCAGCAACCCTGACCGCACCGCCCGCCGCCTGCCCCTGCACGCACGCACGATCGAGTTGACCTCGCTGCGTGAGCGCGCGAAGCTCGAAGCGCGCCAGATGATCGCGCGCTACAGCGGCTGCGGTCTCGCCGACCACGAAGTGCCCGGCATTCGCCGCGCACTCGCGGCGGTCACCTCACGCACCAGGCAGCTCGCCCTCGTCGAGGTCGAAATCGCCAACGCCTGACCCACGGGGCACAGCGAGGTAGCTCATGCCAATCAAGGCTCGGGCTGCCTCGCGCACGCCCCACGCAGCACCCCTTGGCTCGCCACCGGGCGAGCCCCATGCAGCACCGCAAGCCCGGACCGGCACTCGCCGGCGCGGGCGCTTTCACACACCCATGACCAGACCAAGGAGGACAGCATGAACACCACCATCAATACCCCCGCCACGACCAGCGGGCTCCCCGCGACCACCCGCGCAACCACACCGGTTGAGCGTCTGCGCCACGGCTACACCAACCTGGCCGCGCACGGTACGCGTATCCAGGCAATGGTCACTCGCGCGACCGTGCAGGGCCTCAAGCCGCTTGAGGTGCCCGCGATCCGCCAGGCGCTGCGCGGCGGGATCCAGGCGCTCGTCGAGGTCGAAGCCGCGCGCCTGCCGCGGCTCCAGCCCCGCGTCGCCTGAGCAAACCAGCCGGGAGCGGCTCGACCCGACTCCGGGTCGAGCCGCCCGGCGCCGTCACCACCAGCAGCAGACGCAGGACGCCCGGCGGCCGCGCCGTCCGCTGCACCGATCACCGCGCCGCGTCAGATGAGCCGCGACCCAGAGCGCTGAGCGACTCCGCCCCCCCCACACACACACGGGCACCGGGTTTGCACGCTCCGAAAACCTTGACCGGAAGGACTCCGATGAGCACAAATGAACCTGCGAGAGGAGACACCGTGCCATCGCCGGCACCCAGCGGGCAAGCGCGCCGCGAGACCAGAAGCGGGACTCGACCCGGCTCGCTCACGCGCAAGGCAGAGCTGAAACGGGGCGCGCCGCTGTCGCGCGCAAGCCCGCCCAAACGAAGCGCTCCACTCAAGCGCCGACACCGCAGACTCAGCGCAGGCGAGCGTCGCGAAAAGCAACGCTTCCAAGAGCACGCTGCGACCCAGAAACGCTGCGCCAACTGCAAGAGTACCGGCGCCTGGCACGCCCACCACGCAGGCGTCTATGAGCAGACGCTGAAACGCCTCGGCCTGCCCCTGTCGGACCCGGCCAACGCCCTGCGGCTGTGCCTCGCCTGCCACGCCAAGCACCATTCCCCCAACCACAAGCTGCCGCTCTCAGTGCTGCGCGCGCAGAACATCCGCTACGCCATCGACGTCCTCGGCGAACACGCCTACGACTACCTGTGTCGCCGCTACCGCGGCCGCGACCCGCGCCTCGAGCGCGAACTCGAGCGATCCCGGCGGCGGGGGAAGCACCCACCGCGCAGCCACGGCCCTGATCGTTGCCCGCCGACGCGGGCCGCAGCCGAGCCCCACCGTGCCGGATCGACCTCGACCGCCGGGCGACTGACAAACAAGAGCGCCCGCGCCCGCGTCCAACCGCCAGCTCGAGAAACGGAATCACGGACGCCGGTTGGGCGGTGAGCCGGGGCTACACCGCCCGAACGCAACCACAACGAAGGAGACGATATGCACGCAACAGACGACCGCGCCGCGCTCACCGTGAGTGACGGGGGTGAGGGCTACCTTGACGAGCACCTCGAAGCGCTCGCGATCACGGTCGTTAGGCGCTCGAGCACGCCCGGTGACTGGATCAACGATCTCGCCCAGCGACTCTGCGACCTCGCCCGTCAGGCCCGTGAGAACTACGAGCGGCTGCTGCCGCCCGAAGGAGAGACACCCACTGCCGCGCAAGGCGTCGCGCTCGCTCGCTTCCTGCGCTCACGGCTCGGGCAGCCGGGCGGCCAGGCGACGATCACGCGCGGCGGCCTCGGCCTGCCCGAGCACTTCGTGCACGTGCGGTTCGCCGACGGCTACGAAGGCGGCATCGACCGTGACGGGCGCGTCAGCACCTGATCGCCCAACGCCCAGAGCACAGAGGTGTCTCCGCTCCTCGGTCGCGCGCGCCCGTGCCGGCGCGGGCTCGATCACCAAGCCACCGAGCGGGCCACCCCAGGGGCCACCACGACCCACCGCGGCAGCACCCGAGACGGAACCCGGGTGCTGAGCGCATTCAAGCACCGAACCGAACTGGAGGACACATGGGCAACACCGATCCACTGCCCAGCTTCACCGACGCCGAGGATCTCGCCTTCGCCACTCGTATGCACGCGGCAGCGATCGTCCGCGACGCGGCACGAAGCGAATACTTTGCCGCTGTGAAGCCGCTGCTGCTCATCAATCTCGGCAAGCTCTTCACAGAGCACACCTGCCTGCGAGCCGTCGAGTTCAAGGCGGGCACCGCCTACAGCGCCAGCGACTCTCCCTCTTCGATCGAGATGAGCTTCGAGGTCGGCGGCGAAACCGACAGGCGGCGCGAAGCCGAGGCCGCAAGGGCCTGGGAAAAACTCGGGGATGATTGGGGATACGACGCGCTGGAGGCCGTCCTGCCGGAGGGGAGGGTCACGCGGGAGGCACTCACCCGCCGCCTAGCCGAGCTCCGGAGCACGCTCGACGCGGAGCGTGCCGTCGACTAGGCGACCGCGCCGCGCTTCTCAGCGTACTCGTAGCGGTAAAACGGCCGGGGCATCCGCAACGGCGAACAGCATCGCACGCCATGACCACTACCGGGTCCAGCCGATCGCTCGCTGAGCGCGAGGCCGCCGTCGTACCCGCCTATACCAGTCGCCGCAGTGACCTCGTCGTTCCCCAGGTCGCGGTGTGCCCCGCCGACACAACGACTGGGGGCGATGACACGCAGACTCCACCTGGCGTCCACCCCGCGCGCGAGGAGCCGGGAGTCGTGAGCTTTGAGCTCAGCGGTGCGCCGAGCGGCGCCCTCTTGGTCTATCCACCGACTCGCGCTCGCCCGTATTGGCATGATGACCATGGTCACCGCTTCATCCTCGACCAGGTTCTCGCGGGCGAGTCTCAGCAGCAGCGCGAACGCATGTTGGGCAATCACGCCCGTGCGATCTTCGACGTCGCCTTGGCATTGGCCAGCGCACGTCTCGCCGCCCAGCACACCCAGGTGAGCGCATTCGCCCACGCAGCCAGCCGGCTGTGTAACGAAATGGGCGGCCGGGTCGCACCCGACTACTGGCAGCCCGGACGGTGAGCCTCGACCGACGACGACGGTCGGGGTCTCACCACCCGATCGTCGTCAACCAGAAAGGAGAACCATTGTGAGCACTCCTCTGCTACCCGGGTTGATCGTCTACCCAAACGGCACCCGCCGGGAGGTAAAACTCACACCCGACCAGCATACTCGGCTCTACCTAAAGGTCCTACACGGCGACCGTGACCGCGAGGACGGGCTCATTGAGGTCGCTTACGCCAAGCGGCCCCCGGGCGAGAGGCTCATCTGGGAGAAACGCTCCAAGCCCGAGCGCTACCCGCATGTAAACGACACGGATCGCATCGTGGCGTTGGTGGCCGCGGGGCGTGCAGCACACAAGGAAGTGTGCTTCGGGGCGGTGCTGCGCACCGAGCCCAAGGGTACCCGCGAGGCGGCCGGTGACAGCCATCTGCTGTGGGTCGACATCGACAAGCCCGGCGAGCTTCACCGTCTGTGGGCTTCCTCCTCGCCGCCACACCTCATCGTCTCCTCGGGGCGAGGCATACACGCCTTCCTTCGCCTCGCCCACGCGCTGCCCGCGCGTCCGCTGCAGCGCGAATACGTCGAGCGGGCAAACCTACGCCTGAGCTACCAGCTGGCCGGGGACCCCCAGGTACGCCACCGCAACTGCCTGATGAGGGCCCCAGGGTCGATCAACCACAAGAATGGCCGCTGGTGTCACATCCTGTTCGCGGACTTCCACCGTCCACCATATGACGTCAGGGAGCTGGTCGGTGCTCTACCGGACCCTCCAGCAGAGTTCCTGGGTCGACCCGCCAAGCGTCGCGGGCCAACCCGCACACGCCGGTTTGCTGCGAGCCCGCGCAACGAGGACCCTGCGCGGCGTATCGCACCGCGCGACTACTTCAGGGTGCTGACCGGCCGCGACCCCGGTGAGCACAGGGTCATCCAGTGCCCGAATCCCGCTCACAAGGGCGGCAACGAGCGCACCCCCTCCTGTGAAGTGTTCGACACCCCAGAGGAGGGCTGGTACTGCTGGGGCTGCGGGGCAGGTGGCACAGAAGTCGACCTGGCCGGGGTGATGCTCGGCGTGGGCTGGGGGCCTGCAATAACAAAGGAGGTAATGCGCGAGATCGTCGGCCCGCACCTCGAACGCGCGTTCAATCTTGAGCCCTACAAGCAGCGCATGGACCGCCACCAGCGTAAACAGCAACACCACACCCGCCGGCCCGCACTCACCCGGTGAGTGGCACCGGCGAGGGCGGCGCACAGAGCTGGTGGCGTTCCCCGGTCCCGCCTCGAAGGACGTAGTGACAGAAAGCCACGAGGTGGACGCCTACAGCCCCTTGCGCGGCACGCAACAGGTGGCAGCAGCAATTCCCACGTCGAGTTCCTGTCGTCTGAAACGGGGACTGCGTCCATTTGACTTACCAACCGAAAGGAAGGCTCTCCCTTGGCCAGCACCGTTATCCACAGTCAGCCTCTGCGGCTGCGATCCGCTGCGACCTACCCCACACTGGTCGAGCCGGACAGCCTGACCGTGATGCTAGAGGCCTCCAGCGAGATGCTCACGTGTATCTACCGTGAGCAGCGGCGGCTGCGTCAACTGGTCACCGAGGGCGTCGCGACCCCGCACCAGATCCTGCGACTGCTGGCGCGTCTGGAGGCCCTGGCTGTCTACAACCGTCACATCGCACGCCATCTGCGGTGGCTCTGCCAGGACACGCAGCGTGAGGGACTCACGCCGGTGCAGCCCGAACGCCATCTGGCGCTCTAGTTCAGCCACGAGCCGCAGCCCCCGTCGTCATTGATGCCTGATCGCGCCGCGGCGTCACCGCGGGCGTGCTCTGCGTCGCTCACTCCACTACCTAGAAGGAGCAGTGTCTGTGCCTACACACCAGGCGCCCACTGAGGCACCCGAAAGGACCACCCAAGCATTCCCCTCCAGAGACCCCGCACAGTCTTCGCCGCGAGCGTCCGAGGGTCTACCCGTCGACCGCAGGCTCACCGTCATCCACAGGAACGGTGAGGCCGCCGATGTCCCCTCAACCCAGGATCGCGTTCAGGCACTCATCGCAGAACTGAACATTCAGCAGCGCGAAGCAGTCACTTACCCACCTGAGCCGCTGCTTGTGCTCGCCGGTGCGGGTACCGGCAAGACACGCGTCCTGACCCACCGTATCGCGTACTTCTTGATCACCGCCCAGGCGCGGCCGGAAGAGATCCTCGCGATCACCTTCACCAATAAGGCCGCCCGCGAGATGGCCCACCGTGCGAGCGGGCTGTGTGGGCCGGCAGCCGGGCGTATCCACATCGGCACCTTTCACTCTGCTTGCGCGCGCATTCTGCGCGGGCACCCCGAGCTGGTGGGGCGCTCAGCACGGTTTTCGATCTATGACCGCGGCGACGCGATCCGGGTGATCGAGCGCGCACTGAGCAGCGCCGAACGAGCGAAGCTCAGCGTCAGCGACGTACAGCGGGAGATCTCGGCCGCCAAGAACCAGGGCGTCAGCGTCGAGACCTACGACGCGTGCGCAGTGGACGACACCAGCCGCATCGTCGCTCGGGCCTGGCGCCAGTACGAGCAGGAGCTGCAAAGGGCCGACGCGCTGGACCTCGACGACTTGCTCCGCTGCGCGGTGGGGCTGCTGAGCGATCACCCGCGCTTGCTGGCTGGATACCAGCAGAAGTGGCAGGCGATCCTGGTCGACGAGTTCCAGGACACCAACCCCGTCCAGGCGCGCTTTTTGCGCCTGCTGGCCGCCACCGGTAACGGACGTCGCAACCTGACGGTAGCGGGTGATGACGATCAGGCGATCTATAGCTTCCGTCAGGCTGACGTTCACTTGATCTTGGACTTCGACCGGGAGTACCTCGGCGCGGGTGTCATAAAGCTCGAGGAGAACTATCGCTGCTCGCCGCAGATCCTGGCTGCAGCGAACCGGTCGATCGGCCACAACCGGGCACGCCGCGCCAAGACGCTTCGCGCGCATCGCCCCGAGGACACTGGTCCGCCGGTGATGGTGCATGGCTCAAGCACCGACGAGGACGAAGCCCGTTGGATTGCCTTCCAGTTGCGGCGTGCGATCGAGAAGGGAGTCCCCGAGCGCGACATCGCCGTGCTTGCCCGCTACGGCAAAGTCGTAGAGCGTGTCGAGCACGCCCTGGCAGCCGCCGGCATCAGCTACCAGCTATTGGGCACCCAAGGGTTCTTCTCCCGCAAAGAGATCAAGATGGTGCTCGCTCACCTGCGGCTCATCATCAACCCGCGCGATGAGGTCGCCTTCGCGCGAGCGATCGAGATCCGCCCAAAGGTTGCCGACGGCACGATCGCCAAGGTCATCGCGCACTCTGAGGCGAATCACCTGACATTGCTCGAGGCGGCCGCCGGCGCCGAGCTGATCACCGGGCTGCCCAGCCGCGAGGCGCGCGAGAACGTCCTTTGCTTCGGCCGCGACATGCTCACGCTCACTGCCCAGGCTGACGCGCGCTCTGTCAGCTCGCTCACCCAGGAAGTGATCCGCATGCCTGGCGGGCCAGCGGACATGCTGGCCCGCACAAGCGACGAGCAGGACCAGCGCATGGAGCGTCTTGAGGCGCTACGCGAAGCCGCCCGCACCTATGAGCGCCAACAGGAGCGGCCCACCCTGCAGCAGTGGCTCCAGGACGCCGCCCTAGCCGGCCAGGAAGACCATGTGGATCCCGAGGATGGCCCGGGCAAGGTGACCCTCGGGACCATCCACGCGGTCAAGGGCCTCGAGTGGCCCACGGTGATCGGCGCTGGGGTAGAGGCCGGGATCATGCCGTCTCACCACGCCGACACCGACGAGCGCCTAGAGGAGGAGCGCCGTATGGCCCATGTGCTGCTCTCGCGGGCCCGGCGCACCTTCGTGTTCTCCTTCTCGCTGACGCGCAACGGGCGTCCTGCTGGACCAAGCCCGTTCATCGCAGAGGCCATGGGGAGCCACTCACACCGGTAACCCGCTCTGAGGGCGCTGTCACTCGCCATTGCCAGGCACCCGGCGCCAGCACCGTAGCACCCGGAAGCGACTAGGCCTTAGCGCCCGGGGCGCTGACCCGCGTCGCGGGATATGAGACATACCTGAAAGGACCGAGCCAAATGACAGACAACAGATTGCCAGTGGCCACGTATGCCGAGGCACTGCCGTATCTGCGAGCACCCTACCCGCCCGAGCTGGTGCACGGCGTCGTGGTGTACACGCCGGAGAATGACCAGGCACCATGCAAGATCGCGTACTACGTCACCAGTGAGACGGTGATGAGCCTCCTAAACCTCGTCTGCGGCCTCAACTGGGGAGTACGCTTCGCGAAGGTCGCTGATCGCACCATCATCGAAGCTCCGGCGACAATCAGCTACATGCAGCGCCTGGGCTCTTGGCTTCGGCGTCGCTTTGGCTTGCCCCTCACCAGTGGTGAGACGATCAGGCACTACGTCCAGGTTCGTGCCTATGTCACCGTGTTCGGGCGCACGTTCGAGGACCTTGGCGAGGCCACTGAGGCGAGCGAGGCGATGGCCGAGTACAAGGCCCGCGCGCAGAGCTTCAAGCGCGCAGTTCGCTGGGTCGAAGTCGGCCACTGCCTCTACGCCGCCGACCTGGTCGTCATGTGGCGTGGCGACGATGACAATCAGATACGGATACCCACAACCGGCGAGAGGCCGCACATGCGTCCCTACCGGGACGAGCGCAGCGAACGCCACATCCGTGAGCGGTATGCACACTGGCTGGAGCACACAGGCAAACACATCTACGGAGAACCGTTGGATCACCTGCAGGCCGCACAGGGCAGGATCGAAGCTACCCAGCCCCAGCCCCCACCCAACCCCCTACTACCCGTCAACTCAAATCACCACGGCACGGTTCACCCCCAGGAGGTGCCCGCGCCGGGGATGATCGTCAACCTCGAGGTCGTCAAGTACGCTCGCGATGCGGGATTTGGTGAGGCCGTTGGGCGCCAAATGACCCAGCTTGCCCGCGGTGAGGAGCAAGTCGGCGAGCTCACCCAGCCCCAGACCCAGACGGTGCACGGATGGATCGCCGACCTGTCCTCGCTGAACATCACAGAAGAGAAGGCGCTGGAGGCGATCGACTTCGCCATCGAGCACTCGCCAGACCGCCCGGCCGCCCGAGCCATGTTCACCCGGTGGATCCACGCCAAGGCCCAGACCACGCAGGAAGCACACACGGCCAGCCATCAGCCGCCCGCGCGCGCTCCAGGCTCAGCAGGCGCCCAGACCAAGGTGGCTGACCCACAGAGCGACCCCGCGACGCCGCCCGACACGCAGGCGTCCAACGGCCAGTCGGCGAGCGCGACCTTCCCGTCCAGCACCCCTGGCGGTACTGGCGAGGAGAACCCGGGCACCCCACAGGACGCCGATCAGCAGCTGCTGCCCGCCCTGGAGGAGCTCGCCCAGACGATCACACGCCACGGCTACCAGCAGAGCGTCGTGCACCGCCTAGTCGCGCTCTCCCAAGGCCAGGGCCCCGAGCGGCAGATCGCGTGGGAGAGCCTGCCCGAGGACAGGGTACGAGAGATCACCAGGCTGCTGAGCTGCGCAGCACACCTCGGATGGGACAACGCCCGCCTCCAGCAAATGGTGATGCGCGCTCACAACAGCACCCACCAGAACACCCCCGCCGGACGCTACGCGGCCTTCAGCAACCATCTCACCCACGCCGCGCGAGACCGTACCGCCGAGGCGGCACGCACACCCCGGGCCGCGCGCGTCGCTGCGCGATGAGCCGCTAACGGCGTAGGAAGAGCGCAGCGCGAGCGCTGCGTACGCCAGCGCCTACCGAACTTGCACCTGCCGCTCGCACTCAGCGAACGGCGCAGACAAGGCCTCGCCCCCCATCCCGGGGCGGGGCCTTTTGTGGTTCCCGGGATGCCGCTGGCGCGGCGGATGCGCGCCACCCAAAACAAGGAGCACATAGACCATGCAGACCAGTAGCAACACCACCACACCCTTCGGCGCCCACGCCAGCGGTGTAAGCGGCGAACCACAGATGATGCTCGCCCACCGCCCGCGCCAGCGCGTGGATGAGGTACCGCCGACCCGCGAGCTCTGGACCTACGTCGGTCACCGCGAACGCCGCAACGGGGACCTCGGCGCCAAGCTGACCAACCAGGTCGGCGACGCGGTCGGCCTGCCCCTCAACCTGCGCTGTGCGATCGGTGCGCGCGTCGAGCTCGCGGTACTGCGCGAGGACGGCCGCCCACCACGGATCGTGGGCGCCACGCGCGTCGTGGCGCCCCCCGACCCAAGCGACTCTCGTCTGGCCGAGTGGGAAGAGCAGGACTGCGAGACGGTCGCGGCGTGGGAGCGACACAACCCCTTCGCGCCGCTCCTCGCCAGCGCGCAGTAGCGAACAGCTCGACCAGCCTCGTCCCCGTCCCGGAGCGGGGCCTTTCGTCGTTCCCCCGGGACGTCGCTGGCGCGGCGGACACGCGCAACCCAACACAAGGAGCACACACACCATGAACACCAACAGCAACACCACCAACAGCACCCACCCCAGCGGGATTGAGCGCTACCGCCAGGCCCTCGCGCTGCTCAGCGCACACAGCGCACGGGTTCACGCGATGGTCGCCCGCGCCAACGCCCAGGGCATCGCGCCGCTCAAGCTCCCCGCGATCCGCCAGGCGCTGCGCGCAGCGCTCCAGGCGTTCGTCGAGCTCGAGGCCTCCCAGCTGCCGCGCGCCCACGCCCGCGGCGCCTACCGCGTCGCCTGACGCGCAGCCGATCGAGCGGCCCGGCCCACCACTCCCCGGGGGGCGCCGGGCCGCCAACAACCGGGGGAGTACCCACCACACAAAGGAGCCAACCAAACCATGAAGCCGCTGACGATCACCTACACAGGCGCGCCCGTCCGCGTCCAGCCCAGCAAGATCACCCCCAGCCTGCGGCTGCCTCGCATCTGGCGCAGTGACAAAGCAGAACCCGAGCCCGCCGACTTCGCCGCCGCCGCCGAAATCGAGCGGATGTTCACCGCCGCCGTCGCCGCCGAGGCGCTCGTGATCCCCGACGACATCATGATTAGCTGCCTCGACGGCGCGTCCGTCGATGGCAACCTGTTCGCCTTCACCGCCTACAACGCAGGCCAGTCCAGCGCCGGCCAGATCATCGGCTGGTTTGCCGCCGAAGACGTCACCCTCGGCGAGAGCGCCGACCAGTCAACGCTGCTCTGTCTTCGCTTCCTCGCCAGCCTGATCAACCAAGGCCTCAACGTGCCCGGCGAGCCGCGCGTCCTGAACGTCGCCGACAGCGACGCCAGCGAGCTCGCCAACGGCGGCATCATCAGCGCCAGCGACGAGACCGGCCACGACGTCGTGCTCGACGGCAACTACCTCACCATCGAGCGCGTCGAGCGCTCACTACACGGGGCGGTAACGATCACGGCCACCGCGCTGGCGAACACCGCCCCCGACGCCGGGCGAGCGCTCGACAACGACGCCCGAGGCCCCGTCCTGCTCAAGTTCGGTCCCGGCATCGAACCACGCGCCGTCGCGTTCTTCAAACGCGTCCAAGAGCAGGCGCTGCGCGACTACGACGCCGAGGCGTACTTCAGCATCCAGGCGCCCGACAAGCAGGGCGCCGAAGAAGCGCTCAAGGAGACCGTCGAGGCGATCGACACGTTCCTCCAAGCCTGGCGCCCCGCCAGCAAACACGCCGCAACGCACTCGCGCGTGACGCTCTGCATGGAGTCCGAGGGCGACCGCTACAGCGGAAACCATCTGACCACAAAGGAGACACCCATGGTTGACGTTCTCGAAACGCCGCACGGCCAAAGCCCCGACGGCCCGCGCGATGCGCCTGACATACCGAAGCGGATGCGTTGCGCCGACGAGGCCGGCTGGCCGGAGCGCATCTTCAACCCCGTCGATGGCGACTGGGCCTGCGCGCACTGCGGCTGGATGCAGTCCTCGCTACAAGACGGGTGCTACGAGCTGTGCGTCAGCGCTACATGGCACGACCTGGCCAGCTACCGGGCCTACGCCATGGAGGCGCTCAGAGGCGGCCACCAGGCGCCCCCGACCCCGCCGCACTTCGAGGCCTAGCGTCATGCGCGTAGAAGACGCACGCGACTGTCCGCAAGGCGTGCGGATCAAGGTGCTGCGAGTCGCCCCAAGCGAAGCCGAAGCGCACGGCCACCTCAACGACCGTGCGCGACTGACCGGCCAGCTTGGCACCGTCAGGGCGCTGCGCAACCAAGGCCGCACGTTCGCCCAGGCTCGAAGTCGACTGGGACGACCCGCAGATCGGGTCACTGATGCTCGCCGGCGACGACGAGTTCACCGTGCTCGCGCACCCCGCGAAGGACTGACCCCCGCCAGGCGCTCGCGCTCGGACTACCTGCGCGAGTTCTGAACCGCGAGGTCCGCGCCGCGTCACTGCGGACGGGCCTGCTGCCAATCGCCGTCGCCATCTCAGGCCTCGGCAGCGCCGAGCCTGACTCGGCGCCAGCACGGCTCGCGCGGCCCGGCCCCTTCCTCCCCGGGGCCGGGCCAAAGGCATCTGGGGAGAACGGCCGCCGCGGCGACGCCAGTGACCCACAACCGGGCGCCGGTGATCGCCGATGGCCGCGCGGCCCGGCGAACTGCTCGCGCGCGCCTGGCAGGCTGAGCGCGAAGCCGACTGGGAACGCCACGTCGCCCCGCGCTGGCAATGCCCCTGTGGGCACACCCTCGCGCTCGTCCCCGTCACGCCGCGACCGACGTTCTTCACGCTCACCGACGACGGTCTGTTCGACCACGCGGTGAAGGCCTGCCCCGCCTGTGCGCGCGACCTCGCCGCGACGAACACGCCGACTACCTCGACGGCCCACTATACGCTCACCGCCGCCCGCGAAGCGCTGCTCAGCCTCACCTGAGCCCCCGCCGCACAAGGACCGGCGCGAGCGCGCCTACCCCAGATCACAACAGCCAAGGAGATCGGATGACCAACCAGCAACCGCCCGCGAGGATCAATCGCATCGCTGAAGACGACGAGGCGCGCCAGCGCTTCGGTGACGAGTACGCCCAAGCCGTCGGGGCGACGAGCGAGGCGCTGGAGAAGACCCTCGCCGAACTCGCCGGCGAGCTTCCGCCGAGCACCACGCTGCACCTCGCACGCGACGGCCATGACAGGCTCTTCGCGCTCGCCGATGACAGCAGCGACAGCTACCCGCTGGGGTCGCTGTTCGCGCTGTCCCCACGCGGCTGGATCGGCGACGGCGCCGTCAGCTTGCCCCGCTACTTCGAAACCGTCGCCGAGTTCCGCGCGACGCTCACCCCCACCGGGCCGCGCGCCGCCAACACCCGGCCGCTGCTGCCCGGGCTGGTGCGCGAGCTCGCTCGCCCAGGTCACGCGCGCCGTCGGCGAGCTCAACGACGCACCCGGCGGACAATGGGTTGCCTTTCCCGGCGGCGTCATCGCCACAGACCCCGACAGCGGCTACCGGTTCGCCCAAGCGCCCGGAGCGGAGGCCTCCGGCGCGACACGCTCGACGCAGCGGTCTGCGACTGCTGGGAACTCGCGCTCAGCGAGCGCTTCCCCCGCCCACCCACACCGGGCCTCAACGCGACCAACACCGACACGGAGGAACCATGCAAAGCGACAAGCAAGTCCTGATCGTCGGCGACCCCGCCGACGGCTTCACCTTCTACGGCCCGCTTCCACGCGGCGAGGAGATCGACCTTCACACCCGCGACCTGCCAGACCAAGACCGCTGGCTCGCAGACCTCCACGCGCTCCCCAACGGCGCTGACGGCGAGGCAACCCCAAGCGAGCCGGTCGTCGCGGTCCCGCGCGGCGAGCTCGACACCGTGCTGGCGCTCGCCCGCGATGCGCTTCGCCACGCAACCCACAACGCTCCCCAGGTCACCGAGCTCTGCGAACGGCTCGAACGATGGGGCACGCGCGACCACGAGTAGCGCACCAAAGCGCCCACCCAGGGTCGACGTCACGCGGATCTACCGCTTCGAGGCCGCGCACTACCTGCCCGGCTGGGACGGGCCCGCCGGGCGGTTGCACGGCCACTCCTACACCGTCGAGGTGACCACCGCCGCCGGCGTCCCAACCGAGGACACCGACGAGCGCTGGCAGGAGGTCGTCGAACCGCTGGTCGAACACACCCAGCTCAACGACCACTTCCCCGACACCACCATCGAGGGGCTCGCCGTCACCCTGCTCGGCCTGCTGCCCTAGCCGCGTGAGAGCCCTGCCCGGCAGGGCGCCGCTTGACCCTGCCCGCTAGCGCTCGCAGCTGCACGCCTGACGGTCCGTTTCGTTCACCCGCAAGGGTGAGAAAGGAAGCCATGCCCCAATCGAACACCGATTCCACTCACACGCCCCGGCCGTTTGCGCACCTGTCGATCGCGCAGCTCGTCGCGCGGATGAACCGCGCGCCGGACTTCGGCTACGACGACGAGTCCGAAGAGCTCGACCGTCGCTTGCGCGACACGGGTCGCGCTTGGCGCTGGACACAGAGCGACCCGCCGCGCGTCGAGATCTACACCCTCGCCACCACCACCACCACGACCGAGAAAGGCGACTGAGATGCACGTACTCGCAGTAGTGACCCACCCCGCGTTCGGCCCGCGCCGTGGTGTGGAACTGTTCCGCGACGGGCAGGCGATGACAGAGAGCTACAAGCGCGAGATCGCCGCGCCCGGTCACCCGCTGACCGCCGAGGAACTCGCGCTCGCGATCGCCAACGAGCAACTCGCGCTCGTCTAGCGCTGACCACGACCACAACACACACCACCGCCGGCACCCTGCGGGGCCTGCGGCAGCAAGAAAGAGCAGCGATGCCCATCACCCAAGAACAAGACCAGGTCGACCGCATGTACGAGGTCGCAACGGACGACGAGCTGGCGGTGCTCGACGCACTCGCCGAGCGCGCCGGGCTGCGTTGGACGTGCACCGGCGCACCCGAGCACCCGCACCCCTGGACGAACGACAAGGACGAGCCATGCGGCCGCTGCGGACGCACCGAGCAGCAAGCCCGCCGCGTGCACGAGCACAACCACCCGCCCGCCGGCGAGCTGGACACGGAAACGGCCCGGCTCGCGCTGACCTCCTACCGCGCCGTCGAACAGCTCCGCAGAGAGGACGGCTGGGAGCTGCGGCGGTTCGCGGCAAAGACCCGCCAAGGGCGAGCGGTGTTCGCGTTCCGTCTCATCTGCGCACGCGCCGCGAAGGACGACAGCTGCGGCGTGGGGGACCGGGTGTGCGGCGTCATTGACGGGCGGTTCGTCGAGCTCGAGGAGATCACGGCGAGCCTGAGCGGCGCCGGTCGGTCGCTGACCGACAGGTGCCCCGCAAGCCGCAGCCCACACATCCCACCGACACCAGGAGGATCTCTGATGCAAGCCAACAACCTGCCGGACAGCCTCACCGCTGACGAGAAGGCGCTTTACGACTACACGGCGAGTGCCGGTCCGCTTTCCGCGTACGGCGCGTCGCATGAACACATGCGCGAAGACGCGGCGATCTGGGACGGCCTACCGCGTGAGAAGCGGGAACGCCTGCCCAAGACCGAGGACGAGGCACGCGAGCGGCTGGAGGCACTCGTACGGTCCGGCGTCATCCGGCACGTGAACCGTGGCTCACGTGGTATCGGGTACGGCGTTCCCGGCACCTACCACCCTGATGACGACGCGAGCGGACACGGCGCAGGCGCCGCCGGCGGCGGGGAGGTGCAGCGATGAGTAGCGACCGACCAATACCCGCGCCCGATCCGGGCGCCGAGCTCGCCGACTCACTCGCCGCGATCGCCTCTTGGGTCTCGCTGACGACCGCGAGCACCCGCCCGACGGATGTCTTTCGCGACGGCCTCGTCGATCGGCTCGCGCAGCTGGCCCACTAGGCAGAAGCGCAGTACGAGCGCGTCGAGCCCGTCAGCGGTGACGCCCCGACGCCGGCGCAGGGGATCGCGCTGGGACGGCTGCTGCGCTCACGGCTTCGCCAAGCGAGCGACTACGCCACCGTCAGCCTCGGGGGCGTGCTCGCGCTCCCCGACGGCTACATTGCGGTGCGCTTCGACAATGGCTTTGAGGCGGGCATTGACCGCGACGGGGCGACCTCAAGCTAGCGCCCGGCGAAGGATCGCGATCGCCGTCTTGGGACCGGCATCAAGACCACCCCTCGCCGACCGGCGCCTTCCTACATTCAAGACGATGCACCCGTCTGTCACGACCGAAAGGGGCAGCACATGGCCGACCTGGAAATCCACACAGACCACCCGGGAAAGGAAAGCGAGGACGAGCTGCGCGGGCAACTGCTGTGGTTCGCTGGCGAAATCGTGCGCGCCGAGCGGTACAGCAGCGAGCAGCAACGCTTGCGTGCCCGTGCCGAGGAGCTGATGAGGGGCGACGGGGACCTGGTAGCGGCGCGGCGCCTGACGACCCGCCCGGATCCCGGACTTCGCGCCGCGTTCGCCGCCAGTGAAGCGGCGCTCGAGACACCAGCGAACGCCAGCGTCCTTTACGCGCTCATCGACGCGTTCCTGTGCGCGGGCGGGGCGATGACGGGCGACGGCCCGCTGCTGCGCCTCGAACGCTGGCTCGACGCGCCCTACGCCCCGCTGACCGCGCTGCGCTGCTCGCTCAAGGACGCCGAGAGCGCCCTTGACCGCGAGCACGGCGAGGTTAGAGGCGAACTCGAGGCGCGCGGGTTCGTCGACGCCAGCGACCCCTCGCTGCCGATGGCGGCGCTGTGGCTCTCGCTCGACGCCTCGCTCACCAGTACCGCTCAGCTGAGTACCTGATCGTCACGGCCCCTAGCGGGCCGCAACGCGCGCCGCCACATGCGCGGCGCGGCAGCACCCTCGCGGGCACGTTAGCCCGCACGCGAAGGCCCGGTCCTCACCTCTGAGGGCCGGGCCTTTTGTCGTTCTGAACCCAACAGAGAAAGAGAGCATTCCGATGAACACCAACAAGAACCTCACCCGCCGTGCCCGCCAGATCACCGCTGCTGCACACACCGTGAAGCTGAGCACGCAGATCGCGCGCCGGCACCTTGAGTGCGAGCAGCTGATCGCCCGCTACCAGGCGTTCGGGCTTGAGCCGCAGCACACCCCGGGCCTTCGCGGGATGCTCGACGGCCTACGCGCTTGCCCGACGCGCGGGCGCTCGCCGAGATCGAGCTCGCCGGTGCGTAGTCGCGGCGGCTGGTGGGGGCGCTGGTGGCTGCGCTGGCGCCGCCGCGGCGAACACCGCGGACACAGCGCCGGCGCGACCGCCCGACCCTCCCACTGAGCACGAGCGCCGCTGGCTGTGCGGCCGCGGACCCCGGGGAGCAGTGAACCCGCCCGCGGCCGCACACCACCAGACATCCGCGGGCGACCAACGGTCGCCCTCACCGAGTAGCGCTCCGCGCGAGGCGAGGGACTGCCTGCTCGTCGCCAACGAGAAGGCCCAGGCAGTGCTGGCGCTGTTCCCCGGGTCCTACGAGGACCCAAACGAGGGACTCCCGTGGACGCGCATCGTCGTGGAGTTGGGCGACGGCGACACGGACGACTAGCCAGAACGTCAATTTCCGCTACAGCCCGCGCTCTCCCCAAAAGGACGCGTGGCGCTAACGACAAAGGAAGGTGTACCTCAATGCCTGAGACATCAACTAAACAGGTTCGGGAGCTGCGAGTCAGCGGCGTCCCGATCCGCGAGACGACGCTGACATCAGCGTCCGGGAAGGCCAGTGTGTTCTACACCGCGTTCGGCATTGCGCTATCGGCCCCCGACGCCGACGAGGGCGCCCCGTTCGACGGACCGCAATCGCGCGGGCGGCTCGTGCCGTCGCTCGAGGCCGCCGAGCTGCTCCCCGCACCGCCGCTCTCCCCGGCCTACCACCATCCCGACCGGCGCTTTCGCGGCCCCGCCTACCGCTACCTGCGCCCCGAGGACCGGCTCCCGACCTACGACGACCTGTCCGGCAGCGAGCGGGTGATCGCGAAGGTCAGGCTGTTTCACCCGCTCAGCCGGCTCGTCTACTACGTCGTGGCCGTCACCGACTACAGCGGGCAGCTTGTGCTCAGCGGCTTTCAGATCGGGCCGCTGCCGGGCAGTAGCTTCGGCGACTCCTCGATGGAGGAACTCGCCACCTTTCGCTCGCCGCTGCCGATCGAGCGCGACCTCGACTTCGAGCCGCGCCGCCTCAGCGAGATCATCGAGGAAACCCATGCCCGCGAAGCCGCAGAGCGGACCGCGCTCTAGCGGCGTGTCGGAGTCTCGTGGGCGCCTCACACACCTACAGCGGGCGCATCGGCGGTCAAGAGCCGGTTCGGCTCGAGATCCTCGCCGGCGTCGCCGCCGCACACCGCTGACCTCGCTCGAGCTCGTAGGCGGGCCTCCGACCGCCGCGGCGCTCAACCGCGGCGGCGAATACGAACGGCGCGCGCTCGCCGACCACGACGCGGCGGCCTAACCGCGCCGCGCCCGCACCCTCACACACCAACCACGCGGACACCGCGAACCGGCGTCCGCTTCAGAAAGGCTCAGACATGACTCGAAACCCGAATGCGGGGCGCTGATGAGCGCTCACCTTCACGATC
Organism: uncultured Solirubrobacterales bacterium; assembly: GCA_963842005.1. GTDB lineage: Bacteria > Actinomycetota > Thermoleophilia > Solirubrobacterales > Solirubrobacteraceae > Palsa-744. The sequence goes on from CAWJEV010000005.1 coordinate 130,421, forward strand.
TGATCATCGCCATATCCGCCGGCGTGCTCGTCGCCGCCTTGCTGCCGAGCGTTTGGCACCAAACGGTGGTGCCGCCAACGATGAGCGCCGCCAACGGAGTCGGCCTGTTCGTCATGGCCGTCAACCTCGCCACGATGCGCTACTGGTATTCCGCCAGCACCGAGCTCTGCGACGCGACGGCCTGGGCGTTCCTCTACGCGGTCGCCCGAACCGCTGCCAGCGATGCGCCGAACGCGCGGCGCATGCGAATGCTGCTACCCACAGCCACGGTCACGGCCGCAGTCACCCTGATCGCTACCGCACTCGCCTGTGGCCTGGAGCGCCAGGTCGGTTCGAACGTGCACGATCTGGTCGCCGGCGCCACGATCATCGGCCTGCTGGCGGCCAACCTCCCCGGCGTCTATCGCCGGACGGTGTTTCCCCTTGCGACCTGCGTGCTGATCGCCACGACGATCGCCGTCCTGACCGTCAACTTCGCCACGATGCACTACTGGGACGCGATGCTCACAGAGCTCGGAAACCTCGCGTGCTGGGCGTTTCTGCTTTGGGTCGCGATCGCCGCGCGCCGTGCGAGCACGGGTGCTGATTCCCGCCCCGCAGCGGGAGTGAGCTCTCCGCCTAGCACACCCCAAAGTGGCCTCGCGCCCCGCTCCCCGCAGGCAAGCGCCGCATCCCGATAGCAACAAGCGGCGCGCTGGCAGTTGTGGGTGGCGCCGAATGAACGCGCGCCCACGCCTGCGTCTCCCAAAGCCGCGGGCAGGGCGCCCGCACGAGCGCTCGCACGCGTGCGAGCAGCAGCACCCCGCCGCGCGCCGTACTGCGCGCGGTGTGAACGAAAGGAACAGGAACATGGATGCGGTAGCTGGCATGCGCCGCGAGTCACCCTCGCGCGCGCGACGCCCGATTCTCAAAGGCGGCCTTGGCCGCCCCACATCACTCTGGCGCCGACGCGCGCCGGAGAACACGTGCACCTACGGTGCGCTGACCCCCGACGGATTTCACGAGGAGACCCTCACGGGGTCGTACGTCGACATCTCAAATCCCGACCCGGCTGACATTCGCCTCGAGGACGTAGCGTCGGGCCTCGCCAATACGTGCCGCGGCGCAGGGCAGCTGCCGTTCTTCTCGGTCGCCGAGCACGCGGTGCTGGTAGCGCGACGACTGCGAGACCAGGGCTATCCGCCGCAGGTTGTGTCCAGCGGCCTTCATCACGACGACCCCGAGGCCTACCTGCACGATCTGACCAAGCCGTTGAAGGTCCTGCTGGCGCGCTCGGCAAGCTGCCCCCGATGGGTGCGGCTGTTCTGGACCCCGGGACCCTCCTACGCCGAGCTCGAGGCGCAGATGTGGGAGGCGATCCGCATCGCCCTCGGTCTGGGGTACTGCGATATCACACACCCTGCGATCAAGGAGGCCGACACGTGGGCGCTGGCCGCTGAGAGCTACCACCTGCGCCGCTCGCGCGGAAGCACCTGGTACTGCCACGGTGCGTACTGCCCGAAGACCACGCCGCTGCAGCTCGGTTTGTCGCCGGCGCAGGCCGAAGCGCTGTGGCTCGCCGAGAACCACCGCGTTCGAGCCGAAATCGACTGAGAACCAGCCGATGAGCACCGACTACACGACACCAAGCCGCAGCACACGTCAGCCGCCGCCGCAGCCAGATCACCCGCGCCCCGGTTGTCGCCAGCCGTGGGAGAGGGTCGAAGACCTCTTGCGAAGCTACGCCCTTAACGGTCTGACCCGTGCCGAGCAGGAGGCGCGAGCCGGCGTGCTCGACCGCATGGGCGCGTTCAATGCCTCCGAGCGCAGCCTCCTCGGCGAAACCGGGCTGCTCTAACGGCCGGGTGTTCTTCAGCGGCCGTGTCCTGCCGCCGCTCAGCACGCCAACCGCCGCGCTGCTCGTCTCCCTGGAGTGCGATAACTGCCGCCGCTCGGCCCTCCTCGCGCGCATCAACGAAAACCCGCGCACCGGGTGGTTCGCGTTCTCGCTGCCTGACCCGGTCGGCCAACAGGGCGCGTTCTACCGGCTCGCCACCACCGCCCGCGCGACCCTACACAGCGCCAAGGCCTTCCCGACCTACAGCCTCACCGAAGCGGTCGCACTGCACTGAGCGACGACAACGGCTGGCTGCTCTGAGCGCGAGCAAGCTGCACGCCCTCATCCCGTTCGGGACGCAACCAACCCGCGCCCGGCCCCCACCGGCCTACCGCATCTAGGCACCCGAGCGGCTGCATCACACGAGCGGAGCGCCCGGCCCCACCACGGGCCGGACGCTCGCCCGCGCCGTCGAACGCACGCCTGCCTGGTCGCCGGCGGCGGCCTTCCCCTCAACCAAAGGAGCCACGCATGAAGCGCTACGCGCTCGTCTCATTGGCGGGCACCACCCTCAGCGCCATCGAGCGCCACCTTCCCGACCACTACCAGGTCCTCGCGGTGCTCGCCGATCCGCCTGACCCGTGCCCCGCGCACCCGGTCGTCGTCGTCCACGGCCGCGACCAGAAGGAAAGCACGCTGCACCAACACGTCCTGCCAGCGCTCGCCGCCGCCGGCATCAGCGCCAGCGAGATCGACCTCAGCCACCCGGTGATGAAGCAGATTCCCGCCTAGATGACTGATTCCGTTCCGGGCTGGTCCTGGGCGGGGTCGAGGAGACAAAGCAAGGGTGTCGAAGGTCGGCGTTGTCCTGTCCAACGTCGACCACGAAAGGTGGGGACGCGTGACCGCCGATCTCGACACCCTCTTGACGGCACTTTACGTGCTGGCTGATGAAATCCTGCCGCGCCGGCCGCGTGCAAGACGCAATCCACGAGTCACCGACGCTGAGCTGGTGTGCCTGGCTGTCGCGCAGATCCTGCTGGACTGCCCGAGCGAGCGGCGGTTCCTGCGCTTCGCGATGAGGCGTCTCGGGCACCTGTTCCCGTACCTGCCCAAGCAGCCCGGGTACAACAAGCGGATGCGCGCCCTCGCGCCGCAGATCGTCACGCTGCTGAACACGATCGCGTTCGCCAGCCCGTCGTGGTGCGATGGCATACGGCTGCTGGACTCCACGCCGGTGCCCTGTGCTGCCTCCAGGGAGACAGTGAAGCGCTCGGAGTTCGCCGGGTACGCCGTCTACGGGTATTGCGCCAGCCACTCCCGCTACTTCTGGGGGTTCCGGCTCTACCTGCTGTGCGCCACGGACGGGATGCCGATCGCGTTCGAGCTCGCCGCCGCGAACGTCCCCGAGCGCGAGGTCGCCGCGCAGATGCTGCGCCGCGTCAGAACTGGAGGGGGGTACACGGTGGTCGCGGACAAGGGCTTCGCCGGCCAGGACTTCGAGGCGCTGATGGCCGAGCTCGGCGCGATCTTCCTACGACCCGACCGCAAGGACGAGAAGCCCCGTTTCGGGAAACTCGGCGGTATCCGCCAATGGGTCGAGTCGATCATCGACACCCTCAAGGGCCAGCTCTCCCTCGAGCGCACGGCGCGCACACCATGCCCGGCCTCATGACCCGCGTCGCCCAGCGCCTCCTCGCCCTCGCCGCAGGCATCTGGCACAACTACAAGCTCTGGGAAGCCGGGCAACTCGACAAGCCCAGCCGCAGCCTCATCGCCTACGACCACTGAACCCACCCTAACGGAATCAGTCATCTAGACGAAGGAAGGCGCCGCACCAGGCCGTAACTCTGGCGGCCGGGTGCAATCGTCCAACCGCCGCCCTACGCTGTAAGCACACGCCAGCGGACGGGCGTTGCCGCCGATCGAGGCCCATGCCCTCGACACAACAGGGCGGCAGAAGCGCAGCAGCGCTCCGCCAGCAGCATCTCACCGACCATCACGTCCCGGTGAGCATGGGACACCAGTACCGAAAGGACGCCTGATGCGAACCCGAACCCCGGATCGCCACCGCGGCCCGCGCAACCGCGCCCGCCAAAGCGCCGCTCGCGACCTGGCAGCCCAGCACAACCTCACCTACCAACAGGCGCTTCAGCGCCTCGGCGGAGACGCCCGCCCGTGGTCAGCGCCGATCGAGCTGACATTCGTCGTCGATCTCGCCTGCGAGCTCGAAGATCGCACGATCGCGCCGATCGCGGAGGCGGCCCTGGCCAGGATCGTGACCCGCGCGACCGAGCTGCTTACCGGGCGCGGAGAGCTGCGCGTGATCGACCTCAACTCCTCCGAGACGGCCCCGTTTGAGTGCGAGCAGGGCTGCGGCCGCGAGACACCGACGGGTTGCGCTCAGCCCGACTGCCCCCACGCCGGGGAGACGTTCGAGCCCGACGTCGTGCTCGGTTTCCACGCCGGCGATCGCGAGGAGGCGGTGCAGACCCTCGAGGAGCTGCTCGACGTTCTCGACGGCGGCTTCGACAACGCCGTGACATTCGACCGCGATGAGCGGCAACCGCCGGAGCCGGTCGCGACCTTCAACACGCGCCTGACCTGGCGCTACCGCGACGCGGACAACTACAAGACGAGCCGCTCGGTGGTGCTCGAGGGTGAGCCGACACCGCAGACGATGGTGGCGCTCCGCGGCGGGCTGTCCGAGGGCGAGTGGTTCATCCCAAGCCAGGTCGGCCTTCCCGATCTCCGAGGCGACCTGCAGGCCTACGACAGCGAGAAAAGCCGACGCGAATACGCCTCTCACCACGATCGCGATCCCGACCACCCGTGGCATGAGATCGAAGCCACGATCGGCGGGCACGTCGAGCTGACCGCCGATCCCCCCGACCACGTCGACCTGGTGGCCGCCGCGCCCGGGGCGACCCTGGGATTCGGCGAGCTCGCGCGCCGGATCCGCGACACCACCTGGGACGACACGATCCCGGTCCGCTGACCGCGCCCGAACTGCGCGCGCCCTCCGCACAACAGGCGCCCACTCGGTGCCCTAACGAAAGGACCAGCCGTGACCGCTGTGAACACCCCGACGACACTTCCGACCGCCGCGACGCGCGACTACACCGCCGAGGCGTTCTTCTTCGTCCAGGCCCCCGGCGAGCCCGCCACCCGACGGGCGCTCGAGGACACGGTCGACGCCATCCGGGAGCTCATCGACGCTCGCCGCGCCGCCCAGCAGGCTACAGGCGTCGAGATCTCGCTGTGTATGGAGGACGAGCACGACCCCTACGCGGTCGACGAGGCGTAGCCGTGGCCGCCGAGGACGCGACCGCGCAGGCCGCGGTGCTCAACCCGGTGTGGACGGCCCTGGTGGCGCACGTCGACGCGATCGCCCGCATCGCCGCGGAGAGCGAACCCGACTGGGCGCTCGTCAACCCCGACGTCGACCTGCACAACTGGTGCGGCGACGCCTGCGGCCCGGTTCGCGACCTCCTCGCGGCCCGCGGCATCCGCGCGCGGGTCGTCAAAGGTGAACTGCGCGGCTGGACCCACGCGTGGCTCGTACTCGACGACGGATCGATCCTCGACCCGACGATCAGCCAGTTCGACCGTCCCGGCAGCGAATACAGCGTCGACACCGACGTCGAAGTGCACTGGCTGCGCGGCGCGGCCGGCACGCGCATCGCGCTGATCGCCCCCAGCATGGCGCTGCACCGCGACTACCGGCCGATGCCGCCCCGCCGGTGACCGGGAGCCGGGGGCTCAGATCCGCGCGAGCTCGCTGCGCGCGGGAACAGGGACGCACACGAGAAACGACTCCGAGATGTCCCCGGCGAAGCGCGTGAACTTCTCGTCGTGCGAGAGAAACCAGCGCCACATCTGCTCGCCGGCGTCTGCCACGTACGCGCGATCGCCCGCCGGCTTCCTCGCCCCCTCCACGGTCCACTGCCACCGCTCAACGTCGCGACGCCCGATCACCGGCGGCGCGTTGAAGTCCTCGAACTCCGCGCGCAGCAGGTCGCCATGCAGCTCGAGCGGGTAGGCGAGCCGCCAAAAGCGCTCCTGCAGGCCGTCCGGCAGCTCGATCGTAAACGGCAGGATCGACTCGTCGCCGAGCAGCTCGCGCAGGCGCACCGCCATCTGCTTCTGCGCGCAGGCTGAGAGCATCGCCATCGCGAGCTTCGAGTTGCGCCAACGCGTCATCAGCGGCACCGCCGCCCCGGTCTCGTCGCGCAGGTCGAACGCGAGGAGCCGCTGCTTGCGCAGGAACATCAACGGCACGTAGTGAATCTCAACGCCGTCGGCGAGAAACCGCGGTTTGTCGAAGTAGTCGGCGTGCAGACGGAAGTCCACTGAGGTCTTGCGGCGGATCGCCTGCGCGTTGTCCCAGCTGCAGGTCTCCACCCGCCGAAACACCCATTCGCGCCAGTTGGTGACGCGGTCGAGCATCTCGTAGCCGGCAAGCAGACCGTCGAAATCGAGCCCGGGGGCAGGGGGGATGTCGTACGCGCTCATCGCAGGCTTGCGCGCCGCTGTGTCCCCGGTCAGCGGTGATCCCCGCCGCCGGTGCCACCCGCCGACACCGCGCGAGTTATCCAATCAGCCCCTATCTCCCAATGTCAACCCCAGGCCGCGATTTTGTAGCGCCCCGCGCGCGGCGCGCGCCGTTCTCCGGTCGAAACCCGCCCATGTCGGGTCCGATGCGAGGTGGCTCCTCGCGTCGCTGATGACGACCAAGCCCGCAGCAACCCGCACGCGGCCCGGCGACCCCGGGCCACGCGTCTTGCTGCGCCTTCTACCCACACGAAAGGAGTCGGACATGCCACACACCAACCGCGGTCACCTGCACTTCTCGCCACCGGCGAGCGAGGAGCAGCGACAATTGATCCGGGCGCTCGGCGGGAACCCGCCGGCGTACCTCACCCCCACACAGGCGACCAAAGCGATCAGCGCGCTGCGCTGGCGCCGCCGCCAGCGGATCCGCGTCGCGACGCACGTCGCCGTGCTCGCCCGCTGAACCCGAAGCCCCCTTTCGCAGAAGCACTCGGGCCCCGAAACCACCCGGGGCCCGAGCTCCTGCGTCTCAACCGGGCGCCGCTCTATCGGCGCCGCAATCCAGATCAACAAGGAGCAGTGATGGTAGCGACCCTCACAACCTACGACGGCATCAGCTCGAGCACCCCCGTGAGCGTCCCGGGCGGCGAGAGCGACACGCCTCTGATCGACCTGCGCGACCTCACCGGTCGTCCCGGCAGCGTGCGTGGCGTCACCGCGCACGCCTCCGACTGGCTCTCCTGCCTGGAGCGCCGACGCTCCGGCAGCTACCTGCCGATCTGAGCCCGCCGCGCGCACACGGTGCGCGACCGAGCAGCACACCGAGCCCGGCCCTCGCCCCGAGGTCCGGGCTTTTCGACGTTCCAGGGGCCGTCGGCGCGCCGGACGCGCGCCATCACTTTGAACTCAAGGAGTCAGCAGATGACCTCGAACATGATCCACTGGACCGAGCCGACACAGCACAACGCTGTGCGCCTGGAGTGCCCCATGGCGCGCCAGACCAACGCGCTCAGCGCGTTCGGGCACGCCCGCAGCCAGCTGCAGCGGCTCGTCGACCACGCCGCCGCGGCCGGCGCCGACCGGCGCGAGCTCGCCAACACGCCGGCGTTCCGTACCGGCGTCGCGCGCCTGCTCGCGCACGGCCGCGAGCTGCGCCTCGCGAGCGCGCTCCTCGCGCTCTAACCACCAACCGTCGCCCGCGACGGCGGCACTGAGGCACCGCGCCCGGCCCTCCTCGCGGCCGGGCGCGGAGAGCCCCGAACCTCGGCGCCGACCGGCGCCCGCACAACGAAAGGACCCTCCACATGGACTTCGTGACCGAGATCGCGCTGAACGCACTCGCCCGAGCAACCACACCGCAGGACGCCGAGCGCGCGGCGACCGACTGCGAACGCCGCGCTGACGATGTCGAGCCCGACTCGCCCAAGCGCGCCGGCAACCGTGCGGCCGCCACAGCGCTGCGCGCGCTCGCCAGAAGCGCACCTCGCGAGCCGCGGCCACTCACGATCAGCTACGTCGGCCTCCCCGTTCGGCTCGACCCCACGAGGATCGACCCGGACAAGCACGTCGTCCCCGACTACCCCGAGCCGACCTGCGGCGAAGATGCCGCCCGGCTGTTCATGGACGCCGTGGACGCCGCCGCAATCGCCCAGCCAGCGGACATCATGCTCGAATGCTACGGCGACGATGACACCGACGCCGGCGGCTTCATCCTCGTGGCGTTCGGCGCCGGCCGCCAGCGCGGAGTGACGTGCGGCTGGCGGGAAGTGAAGAACATCTCCGGCGACTCGCCCGAGGACGCCCTCGAGTTCATGGTCGCCGAGCTCAACGCCGCACTCGGCGTGCGCACCCCACCCAAGGTGAGACTGACGCACGTCGCGATCGCCGCAAAGCAGCCATCGGTTCATGACACGCTGCGCCAGATCATCGCCCAGGACCCCCACAGCGTGGTCAGCGCAGTCAGCGGCGGCGAGGTGTCGGAGGTCGCGAACCTCGCCGGGCAGGACATCGACGTCCTTGCCGTCGAAGTCGGCCCGCGCACCCGCGGCTACACCGTCGAGGATCTGGACGTCCTCGCCGAGACGTTCCCGCACACGCCGATCCTCGTCATCCCCACGGCCGGCGCCCCGGCCCGCGACACGATCCAGCCGTTCGCCACCGGCGGCATGCTGGCCGACGACGAAATCAGCACCAGCGCGCTGCGCGAGGCGATCGCGAAAGCCGCACACCGCGACGACCCAACGGCCCCCGAGGGCGAGTCCCCGGCCGCGGGCGAGCAGTGAGCGCCACGAGAGAGCCGACCGCGCGGCACAACCACATCGAAAGGACACCGATGCTCCCCGAAGACCTCGTGGCCGCGCTCACACGCGAGCCGACCCACGCGCTCGCCGTATGCGAGCTCGTGCTCGCCGAGCACGACGCACCGAGCGCCGCCCGCCACCTCCAGCAGGGCGACTCGCCCGCCGCCGGGATCGCGGCGCTCGCCGCCGAGATCCGCGCCGCCGACGAGCGGCTCCGTGCCTGCCCGCTTCGTCGTCACGAAGCTGAGGCGGGCGCACCCGCGCGCGGCCTGCTCACCACTGACGGCGGCGTGATCACCTGGCGGGCCGACAACAGCACGGCGCTCACCTTCGCCGACGTCGAAGTCGCGCTGCGCCTCGACGGTGCGGCGGCCCGCAGCTTCACGATCACGGCCGACGGCGCACTCGGCGACGCAGACGGACGGCGGCTTCGCGCGGACGAGCGCCGCCGGCTGGCCCGCGCCGTCGTGCTCGCCTACTGCGAGCAGCGCTACATCGACTGCGGCTACATGTACTCCGGCTCCGTCGACGAGCACCACGCGAAGCTATGTGCCCTCGAGCCCGGCATCTTCCGCGACGCACTGGAGTCGCTGGCCGCTCCGGGGATCATGCTGCGCCGCGCCTGCCGCGCGGTGAGCTACGAGCTCGCAGCGTCGCGGCGGGTCGCGCTGATCGACGCCCACGACCTCGTCGCACGCTGGCGCGAGCGTGACCGCGGCGCAGGGTACGACTGCGAGGGCCCCTGGGGTCAGGTGACAAACGCCCGCCGCGAACGCACCGAAGAGCAGGCGGACATCCACCGCCACGAACGCCGCGTGTACTACCCGGGCGATCGCGGCGGGCCGGCGCGCGAGGGCACCTTTCACACGCAACTCGCGCTGCAAGGCGGCAACCCGACGCTGACCCTCGAGCTGTCATGGAGCGCGTCGACCCCGCCGGCCGGAGCGCAACTGCCCACGATCAAGCCGGGGAAGCTGACGCGCCCCACCAACCTCGGCGCGGCAAGCACGCACCTCGTTCGTGCCGCCGTACTCGGCGAACTCGACTCCGCGCTGAGCACCCGCTACGAGCACGACGGCAACCTTGAGGCCGCATTCCGCGCGCTCCCAGTCGCCTCACCGAGCCTGCTCTGCCCCGCCCGATGCCCGTGCGCCGACCCGCCACCCGGTGGGCGTGCGCCAACACCCACCGCAAGGAGACACAAATGAAGCGCATCCTCATCGGCCACATCGCCGTCGACAGCGCCTGCGTAGTGCTCGCCGACCCCGGCGTCCTCAACCAGTTCGACAGCACGACCGAGAACCTCGACCAGCTGCTGCCCGGCGGCTGCCCAAGCCTCAACGAGATGCACGACTACCCCGCACCGGAGCTACCGTTCTCGCGCGAGGCCTGTTGGGTCGCGAAAAGCTCCCGCGACGGGGCCGCAATCCTCGGCGAGCGACGCGGCGGGCCCGGCGAAGAATTCGGCGACGGGATCGCCGTCTCCACCGGCGTCGGCGACGGCCTCTACGCCGTCTACGCGCTCGTCACCGAGGAGGAAGACGTCGAGGAGGATTTCTACGTCGGGCGGGCCACCGCGATCGTCGTCGACTTCGAGATCCCGATCGGCGCCCCCAAGCCTCCGCGCAACCGCGGGCAGGGGATCCGCGAGCTGGCCGAAGCGGCGCGCACCATCCTCACCTGGAAGCCGCCGCGGACATGCCCGCAAGGAGCATGAGCGACGCCAGACGAAGCACAGCACCGCCGACCGGCGCGCTGACGCGCCCGCCGTTGCGGGCACTCTCGCGGGTCTGTCACATCGGCACGCTCAACCCCGCCGACAAGGGCACATTCTCCCATGAGGCGCACGGCCTGTCCGTGTCGCTGCACCCCGAGGAGTGGGAGATGATCGCCGAGCTCGGCGGACGCCCCTGGCACCTGCTCGCGCGAGACGGCGGCGTGTTCCTCGACTACTGGGCACTCGGCCGCCGCGCGAAGCGCACGATCGCGCGTTGGGGCGTCGAGCGCGGCCTGGTGAGCAGGCAGTACGTCCACGCCCGTAGCTGGTGGGATGACGAACTCGAAGACACGATGCGCTCGCTGCACGCCACGCGCGCCGAGGCCCTCGAAGAGGCCGGCGAACCCGACGGTCAGACGGGCATCTCGCGTCTCCTCACCCAACCGGGCACCCCGGCTCTCGCGCAACGCATCGGGATGAAGGCGCCCGACTTCGACGCGTTCGACGCTCTGCTCGTCTGTTACGTCGAAGACGAGCACCCCGACATCGACGGCGTGTGGTGGGCCGATGACCACGGGCCGCTCTCAGCACCACGGGGCTGCATCGTGCCGGCGCGCCTTCAGCACTGGTCGCATCGCCCGCTCGCCCGCGCCGAAGTCGCACAAGTGCTGTTCGGCGAGTAGTCCGACCGCCGCGCCCGCCCGGGCGCAGGCGCAACACACAACGACAAGGAGAAGCGATGGCTGAAATCAGCAGGTACCTGCGCATCTCGACTGCGCACATCCCCGAGCGGCTCATCAACGAGCCCGGCGGACTGGACGCGGTCGAGGGCGTGATCGCCTACCACTACCCCGAGGGCGCCTGGCTATGGGTGCCCGACGACGTCGACGAGCACCTCGAAGCATCCGGGTACACGCCGGCCCTCAACGCGGCCTTTTGCGGGCCCAGCCAGAGCGCCCGCCGCATCCCGGAGATCGAGAGGCTGTGGCGCGATGCCCGCTCGCGCGGCTGCGACTTCATCGACCTCGCGCCTGGCGTGGGACCCGAGCCCGACCTGCGGACCTATCTGCGCCTGTCGACTGCGCACATCCCCGAGCGGCTGATCAACGGCTCGGGCGGGTTGAATGCGATCGACGGCGTGACCGCCCACCAGTACCCCGAGGGCGCCTGGCTATCGGTGCCCGGCGACGTCGACGAGCACCTCGCGGCCTCCGGCTACACGCCGGCCGAGGACGCCAAGCAGATTCGAAAGGCGCACGCCGATGAACCCGACCTATGGCCGCGGTCGCTGGATGAGATCGAGACGCTCTGGCGTTACGCCCGCGCACTCGGCTGTGACTTCATCCGCCTCGACGCCGACGAGCAGCGCGACCCCAACCTGCAGACCTACCCGTGGCGGTAGGGCCCGCCGGCGGCCGTGCGCCCCGCCGGCGGCTCGGTGCGCCCGGGCAGGCTGTGCCTCCTGCCGCCGCTGTACGCTGAGCCGTCGCTTGAGCGCTACGACGTGCTGCTTGCGAACTCCAGCGGCGGCAAGGACAGCGCCGCGATGCTCGCAGTGCTCTTCGAGCGGGCCAAGACGCTCGAGGTCGAGGATCGCATCGTCGTGGTCCACGCCGACCTCGGCCGGATGGAGTGGCCCGGCACCCGCGCCGTCGCCGAATCGCACGCCGACCGCTACGGGCTGCGCTTCGAGGTGGTCACCAGGACGATCGTCGATCCGCTCACCGGCGAGCGCCGCCGCCAGGACCTGCTCGAACACATCCAGGCGCGCGGCAAGTTCCCCGACGCGGCGCGCCGCTACTGCACCTCAGACCACAAGCGCGCCCCAATCCACAAGCTGCTCACCCGCCTCGTCGCGGAGCAGCACGCAGCCGGACGCCCGTACCCGATCCGCGTATTGAACGTGATGGGATTGCGGGCCGACGAGTCACCGGCGCGCGCCAGAGCAGCCCGCGTTCCGCCCGGATGAACGTGCGAGCAACGGCCGGCGGCTCGTCAAGACGTGGCTTCCGATCCACGACTGGACCGAGCGGGAGGTGTGGGAGCGCGTGCGCCGCGAGCGACTCGCGATCCACCCCGCGTACACCCGCTACCGGATGCCGCGCCTGAGCTGCCGGCTCTGCGTGCTCGCGTCACGCTCAGCTCTCCTCGTCAGCGCCAGCGCCCCACCAAACCGGGACCTCGTCGCCGACTACGTGAGGGTTGAGCGGGCGATCGGGCACCGCTTCCGCAAGGACCTCTCCGTCGCAGAGATTCAGGCACACGCCAGCAGCAGCCCCGTTCCGCAGCACGTCGAGAACTGGGCTGCCTAAACCCGCCCGTCGACCTCTCTTCGTCGGCGGGCCAAGACCTCGGCGCGAGCGATCACGCCTGACTGCGCACGCGCCCACGGGCGCCGCGCCAAAGAAAGGAACAACGATGCGCTCACGCATCGAGAACACGGACGTGCTCACCGCCCGTCCCGGCGTCGACGAGCCGCCCGGCTCGCTCGGTCGCAGCGAATGGACCCCGGAGCAAGTCACCCCAACCCCGCCGCCCGGCAGCGTCGACCCGCGCACCGGCCGCGGACTGGACCAGCAGTGAGCCCCGGTCTGCCAATGGTCGCGCGGTTCCTGCGCGAGCTCGGCGGAAGCACCCGCCGCGACACGCTCACCATCGAGATTGCGAGCGTGCGTGCAGCACGCGCCGGCGGACACAGCGGCGGGCTGACCTGGCGCGGTGAGGTTCCCTGGAGCGAGATCCGGGCGCTTCACCGCGGTGACGGGCGCGGCCACGCCGGGCTTCACCAGGCAATCCATCGCTACTTCCAGCAGCGCGAGGGCGATCGGCCCGGGCACCTTGAGCGGATCGGCTACCGCCTCCCGCCGCTCACCGCGGGCGATCTGATCACGATCGCCAACACCCCGTGGATCGTCACCGAAGCCGGCAGCTTCCAACCAGCCACCCAAAGCCCGGCACTCGAGGTGCTCCAGCAGGACGCGATGGACGCGCGCCTCATCACCGCCTGACGCGGTGCACCACCACCCACGCGCGCGCCACGCGCCCCCCCGAGGGCCGCCAGGCGCATGCGAACCCATCGTCGGCGCCCTCCTGCGCCGTCTACCGAAAGGAGCCGTATGAATCCGTGGAAGCGGAAGCTCAGGCGGCGGCTGTCACGCAGCCGCTTCAAGCTCGCACGCCGCGCCGCCCGGCGCATGATCCCGCCGCTGCCCTCGCCACCGCCGATCGAGCTGGAGATCATCTCGATGCGCGCGATCGTCGGCGGCAGCCTCACCCTCCCGTACGAGATTCACTGGCGCGGCGCGCTCTACCCCGAAGAGCTCGAACGGATCGCTCCCGAGGCGGCCGACCCCGGCCGCGCCGCGTTTCACCAGGCGATTCGCCGCTACTTCACCGCCGAGCCGTGCGGCGGCGAGGAGCGCCTCGCAAACATCAGATACACGCTGCCGTCGCTCGACGCCGGCGACATCGTGCTGATCGGGGCGTTCGCGTTCATCGTCACCCTCGACGGCGAATTCAAGCTCGCCACCCACAACCGCGGCATCGCCCACGGCGCGCTGCTCGAGGCGGCAATCCGCGACACCGCCTGCCGGCTGCCCGACCCCCACAGCGGCCGGTAGCCAACAACCCCGCCGCGCCCCCAGCGCGCCGCGTCTCTCTCAAACCGAGGGTCGTCGCCGGCCCGGAAAGGAACCTATGCGAAAGACAACCGCAAATCGAATCGCGGTGCACGATGAGTGATCGCGTCGAAACGAAGGTCCGCGCGTACCCGATGCCGGCCCTGGAGCAGCTCGAGGCGCAACTGCGCGAGCTGATCGAGGACGGCTACGGGGTGGTGCTCGAGGTGCCCGATGTCGGCCGGGTGCTCGTGATCGACGACGACGAAGCCGCCGACGGCATCCGCTCCTATGACGAGCTCATCCACGGGCTCCACGAGAAGGGCCTGAACGTGTTCGCTCAGAACCTCGATCACCCGGCGGGTATTCGCGCACGACGCGAATACCGTGCCGCCGACGGCTCGCGCCGATCGTGGTGGATCGACCCGGTCGACTTCGAAGCGCTCATCGGTATCACCGACATCGAGGCGGCTGCCAACGCCACCAGCAGCGCCGATGAGCTGCTCGCGATGGTGCGCACCCCCGAGCTCCCCGACTGGCTGCTCAAGGTCCACGCCTGAGAGCAGCAGCCCTCGACCGAAAGGCTCAATATGCGCAACCGAAAGCCGCGGCGCGCCCGTGCACGCCGCATCACCACAACCGATCGCGACGACACACATGTGCTCGCCGCGATTCGCGGACGGACCCGTCAAGGCAAGTTCGCAGCCTGCCGCTACGACTGGCCGCCCCAGCGCTGGCAGGCCGCGATCGAGCGTCTGGTCGCCGCCGGCCACCCGATCCGATGGATCCACGGGCAAGTCCTCGACGAGCCGACCATTCAAGGCGGCTGGATCATCAAGCCTCTCGCGGCGGGCGAGGCGGTCACGATCACCGGCCGCCACCACCCTTACCGCGGTTGCTCTGGCGTCCTCGAGCGCTGCCGCGAAAGCCCGTACCGCTGGCACGTTCGGCTGTCGGCGGGCCGGAGCGTCGCCGCTCGCGAGGGCGACCTCACACCACGTCAACCGCGCCGCCGGCAAGCCCCTGCCCGCCGGCAGCGCACGACCAACGCAAGGAGCTGAAATGCAAACCACTCGCCACCACGCCCCGGCGGCGGTTGCGTCGCGAAGGTGCGATCTCTCACACCTTCGCGGCACGTTCGCCGAGGGGTACACCGACGAGGACATCGACCGTGTCCTCCCCGAACTGAGCCGACTGCTCGGCGGCGAGCTCTGCTGCGTCTGGGAGTACGTCGACGTGTGGAGCCCTGGCGGCAGCTCGGATCTCGTCGCGATCATCGACGGCGAGGCGCGCGAGCTGCCCGCAGGGCTATCGGCGCTGCTCCACGAGGAAGACCACGACGGGCCCAGCGTGATCGACGCAGCGGCAATTCCCGCCGGGCCGCACAGCGAAATCAACCTCGCCGCGACCTGCCCATGGCGAAGCGAGCGTGGTTTCAGCCGCGCCCTCGAAGACCGCCGCTAAAGCCGCTCGCCAACGGGTACCTCGCGGGCGCTCGCGCACGGGCGCTGTCTCGGTCAGCTAACCCGGCCCGGGCGGCCTACACTCGACCGCGTGTCTGGGAACGGCGTGGCGGCATGACACGCCCGCGGCAGCGGCAGGTGCCGATACTTGAGCTGCTCTGCCTGGCCTGGGAACGCCGCCCCGACTGGCGTCTCGGGCAACTGATCGCCAACGCCGCCCGCGACCCGCACAAGCCGCCCGGCCAGGACAGCCGCGACCCCTACCACCTCGAGGACGACGAGCTCTGGCTCGGCCTCAAACGTCTCGCCCGCCGGTAGCGCAGCTAGCTGCGCCCCGCGGGCCAACCGTCTGCGACAGAAAGGGTCAACCATGACCAAAACCGCCACGCCGCGCGAGCGAAATCGCGCGGCGTTCACGCAACTCAACGACACACCCGCGTTCGACGTGGATCTCACCGACGCCGCGGAGGGGCGCGTGCTGCTGCTCACCGCGATCGCCCCAGTCAATGAGCCGGTCCACAGGCGCCGCGCTCACGCCGCCCGCGCCCGAAACATTTGCCGCGCGCGCCCCACTCGCCGCGTGCGCACACCAGCCTCACCCGCACGCCCCGCCGCGCCGCGCACTAACCGCCCTCCGGCCCGGTAGCGAAAAGACCTCGCCCGCGCCGCGGTCGCGCAGCCACGTGCTCGCGCGCCGCTGCGCCAGGGCGTGCACCGCTCGCCCATATGGCCAACCCGACCGAGAAAGGAGGCGACCGGTGCCTGAGCACCAGCAACTCGTTGCTGTCGCGCTCGCCGAGTGCGAGCCCAACGAGCGACTCGCGATCGATCTCGCCCTCGACGGGATGGCGTCGCGCGGCTGGATCGATCAACCCGACGACAGTGAACTACGCGATCTGATCGCGACGCTGCGAAAGGTCTACGCCCACCACCCGCGCTGCGCCTGCAGACGCCATGCCCCCCGCGAGACCTCCGGCGATGCGACCGCCGCCCGCCGCGCCGAGTACCTCATCGGCGCCTACGAGCGCTACTGCCAAGAACGCTGGATGCGCGAGCAGGCCGAGCACTGGTCGTGTCCGTGCGGTGAGACGTTCGCGCTCTGCGGCTACGACCTCAAGCGCCCCGACTTCTGGACGCTCGGCAGCGACGAGCTGTTCGCTGAGCCAGTCACGGAGTGCCCGCGCTGCGCACGCGAGCTCGCCAAAGCCCACGAGGACTGCGGCAACGGCCAACTCGCGCTCGGCTTCTGAGCGGAGTTGTTCCCGCCGCTCGCCACCGTCATCGAACGCCACCTCCAGGACCGCCGCCACCGCAGCGAGCGCGACAGCCTAGGCGAGGAGCTGCTCGCGGAAATCCATGCGCAGCTGCTGTTCCGCGCCCGGCCCGCAACTACTACGCGAGCACCGCCTAGCCCGCCCACCAACCTCACAAGGAAGGAGACCTTCATGCCAGAACCCACAACAAACCGCGCGCCCTCGCCGCGCGAGCGGCTGCGCGCCCTCGCCGCCGAGCTCAAGAGCACCACGCGCGCCAAGTACGCGCGCCTGCTCGACGGCACGGCACAGATCCCGCGCTACGCGCTCACCGTCGAGGACGGCACTGAGCGGGACCTGATGCTTGCCCACAGCCCGCACGAACTCGCGGCGCTCGCCCAGGAGCGCCTCACGGAGATCCCGCCGACCAAACCGATCGAGCTGGTCGACCTCGAGACCGGCGAGCGCCGCCCCGCCGTGTTGAGCGTGTTCTTCGCCATCGCCGAGATGGTGCTCCCGCTCCTCATCGGCAACATCCTCGACGTCGACCTCTCCGGCCGCGAAGGCGACCAGCACCGCAACCGTGAGCGCGAGAGCGAACTGCGCCGCGCCTCCCAGCTCATCGACGACGGCGACCCGGTGCCCGCCGAGCTGTTCGCGGCGATCGCCGACGTCATCGAACTCGACCTCGAGGATCGCCGCCACGACGGCGAACGCGACATGGCCGCCGAGGACCTCCTCGCGGAAATCCACGAGCAACTGCTGTTCCGCGCACCGGCGCGCAACTACGCACCGGACGCCGCCACCGGCAACTAACCCGACCAGCCCCAACCGACAGCGAAAGGGACCCCACGATGGCCGAACCCGGAACGAAAGTCACCGGCGAAACCACCACCACCCGCATCATCGGCGGCGTCGAGGTCGAGCAGACCATCATCCGATGGAACGCCACCAGGCGGATCAGCGTCGACTACCGCGTCGGCGACGTCCAGATCTACGCCGACCCGCACGACCTCACCTCGTTCGACGACCCGCTCAGCGACGAGGAGCTGATCGAACTGCTCTCCACCTACGGCCTACGCGGCCACCGCCTCACCGCCACCACCCCGCAAGAGGTCGTTGACGACATGCTCGACGCCGCCGCGGGGCGCCTGGCGGCAACGGACACCGAGGGCATCGAGCTCGTCGCCGCGATGCTCGACGCAGTCCTCGACGATGACGCGAAAGACGCCAGGCCCGCGATCGACATCGTCCGCGCCTACCTCGCTGACGCCGCCTAGCGCCCACGTCACCCGAGCGGCCGGCTGCACCTCAACCGGGTGCGGGCCGCCCCACACCAGCAACGAAAGGAGCATCTGATGCCCCAACGGGCAATCGCACGCGGGCGCATGCCCGAGAACGCCGTGCGCGTCACCCTGCCGTCCACAGAGGTGTGCATGTACCTGAAAATCGCAGGCCAGCAGCGATCGGCTGCGAAGGTCGGCGAGGACGCCGCCGAGATCTACGACGAGACCGGCCACCCGTACGGGCCGCCCGTGTTGCTCTGCGAGGCCGGACTCGACGCGCACGGCCAACCCAAGCCGCTACACGAGCCGACCGGCATCGCCGTCGAGATCCCCAACCCCATCGACCCCTCGACCCTGATCCGTGTCGTCATCCCCGACCCGCCGACCGGCGCGCGCAAGCCGGAAACGGTCACCGAGCAGCCGACCGTCAAGCTGACCCTCGGCTAGCTGATCGAGCACGCCACTCGCAGCAACACGCTCGCGCCGGGCGACCCGACACAGCCGGTGGCGCGACTCCTCGTGCCCCTCGCCACGCCCGGCTCCAGCGGCGAGCTTCGCGCATGCTGCGCCCTGGCGGACGCCGCCGCGCTCAGCCGAAAGCTGGGCGAGGCCGGCTGGTGCTGCGTGCTCAACGTCGACGCGGACGTCCTCGAGCTCGTCGCCCGCCGCCGCGCCCCCACGATCGCCGGCGCGATCGAAGAGCTCGTCTCGCTGCGCGCCCACGGGACGGTCTATCTCGACAACCCGCAGGAGACCGACACGCTCGCAAGCGCCGAACTGCTCGCGTGCGGTCGCGCTGATGGCGAGATGGGGGAGCAGTGAACGCGCCGCCGAAGGATCTGCCGACGCTGCGCGACTGGGCGCAACAGGACATCGCCGAAGCGTTCAGCGAACTCCCCGAGCCCCGGCGACGACATCACGCCGCGTGCCTACATCACCTCCGAGCACGAGATGGCGGTCGCGCTGCTCCCCGGCGGGGTGATGCTCTCCGAAGCGAAGAAGGCGGCAGTGTTCGGTGGCCTGTTGCCCGACATGATCCGCCGGCTGCACGCGAGCGCGTTCGCGGTGACGTTCACGCTCTACGGCGCCTACCACAAGAGCGTTCACAACCTCACGCCCGACGAGCTCCAAGCGGATCCATCGCGAGGAGATCCCCCGCCGGCTGGCCGCCGCGGGAGCAGTGGCGCAAACCCGAAGAACAGATGCTCGTCGTGCTCGACGCCGAGCGTGAAGAGCTGTGGTGGGCGGAGCTCGTGCGCCCCCACCAACAGACCCCAATCCTCGGCTACTGGGCAACGCTCCCCGACACCGACGAGCGCGGCGGCATCTTCCAGGACGTGCACGCCGCCCTGCGCCAGCAACGCCCAGGCCCACCGGCGTGCCACGCGCCGCTTAACCGGGCGCGGCGCTTCGGCGACGCGCCGCGACTTTGTCAACAAACAAGGAGGACCCAATGTCACCCCCAACAGGCGCGGCGGCGCCGACACAGCCGCCGCGAACACGACCCGTACGACCGCCGACGATGGCGTTCATCGACTCCCACTTCCTGCAGCGCGCCGTGTGCCGCGCCGCCCGGCTCTCCCCACACGACCAGCGCCTCGACGTCGGCGCCGTGCGCGACTGGCTCATCGCCGGCGCGCTCGGTGCCGTCGAGCCGGGCTCGGTGCGGCGCGTGTACTGGTACGACGGCGCGTTCGATCGCGGCCACCCCAACGCTGAGGGCCAGCAACGGTTCCTGCACGCGATTGGACAACTCGACCTCGTCCAGCCCCGTCTCGGGTCGCTGAGCGAAGTGACCCCGGACTGGCACCGCGAGGTGCGCGAGGCGCTCACCGCGATCGACGTCCCGGTTGACCGCTTCGAAGATCACCTCCCGCTGCTGCCCTCGCTGCGCCAGAAGGGCGTCGACATCAAGCTCGCGCTCGACCTCGTCCGACTGGCAGAGCGCGGAGCGATCAGCCACGCGCTGGTCCTCGCCGGCGACTCCGACTTCGTGCCAGCCGTCGAAATCGTCCGCGACTCAGGCGTGCTGATCACCCTCATCGCGCCGGTCGACACGCGCCCGGCCGCACGGCTCAGCGCGCTCGCCGACAAGACGATCGAGATCCCCGGCGCCGTCGCCGCGACGCTGCTGCGCGGCCGCGCGTCGGTCACGCCGATCCCCGCGCGCCAGGAATCAACCAGCGAGACCGCACCGGCCGCCGAACCGCCGTCGCGCCGGCGCACCCGCCGAAGCGCACGCGGCGGCAAGGCCGACCGCCCGGCACTGCGCGCGATCGAAGGCCGCCCACCCGCCACGACCGCCACCGTCGAGCCGGTCGTTGCCCCGGTGGTTGAGCCGGTCGCCGAGCCCGCCCGGTTTGAGCCGTTCACGATGCCCGAGCGCGCCGGCTTTTCGATCGTCACCGCGCACGGCACCGCGCGCATCTACCTCACCCCGATCAGCGGCGACGGCGGGTTCGCGGTTCGCCTCGAGCGCGACGGCGAACGCCTCACCCTCGCCACGGTCGACACCACCGCGAGCAGCGAGCGCCAGGCGGCCTGACCGCCAACCCCCTCCAAGATGCGAAGGGGGAACCCGGACACCGATTGGCGATAGCGCGACGCACCCCAAGCCATCGAAAGAAGGGAGCGCCGCTTTATGGCCACCAGCCCTACAACGGCGGCAGCGGCGAGGAGACGACCGCGGAGCCCGCCCCCGAGGACGAAGAGATCCCGCACTGAGAACACCCGAAACCAAGGGCGCGCACCGGCGCGCCACCCCAACTGACCGACGCGCCCCCCCTCGGCGGGCGCGTCCCGTTTCCAAGGAAAGAAGCATCCCCTTGACCACAACCACCAGTGTGCGAGGCAAGCCACCCGTAATCGACGGCGAGCGCGTCGCCGGAGCGCTCACCGCCGCCCATCGCCGCCTCGCCGACCCCGCGAACTGGAGTCCGCGCGGCTACCCCTACCACGAGGACGGCGAACCCGTCACCAGCTCACGCGGTCTGCGCGACCCCGACGTGCGCGCCGGTCTGCTCGACACGATCGACATCGTCTGCGGCGAGGACCTCGATCTGCAGGTCGCCGCGATCGCCGCGCTGCGAGCGGCGCTTGACGCCTCAGAACTCCCACACAACCTCCGCTCGATCGACCGCGCGCTCGGCCGCCAAGTCCCACTGTGGCTGCTGGCGTCCGCGATCGGCCACGCCCGCGCCGGAACGTGGGAGGGCCACGCGCCGCTCGTGCTACCCGACGGGCCGCCCAACCGGGAGACCTACGAGGCGCTGTGCTTGCTCGCGCAGCTGATCGAGGAGATCCACCTCGCCAGCGAACCGTGCGCGGGGCGCCACTACGCCACGTGGACGATCAACGACCACGTCGAAGGCGAGACTGCGCGAAATCGAACGTTACCTCGACGTACACGAGCGGCGTGTGCGAGGTCTCCAGCGCGCACAGCGCCGCCGCGAACGCTTTGCCGGCGGCCTGCGCGCGACGGCCGGGCGCAAGCTCATGCGGCTGCTCACGCGTGCCCACCTGCGCCGCGACCCCGAGCAGCTCCCCGACCTGCCGTTCTAGCCCGGCCCCACACAGGCCCAGCCTGCCCGTTTGGGCGGGTTGCCACCCACCCGAAGGGAGCAGTCATGGCGCAAGAACTCGACGCCACCTTCTACCTGCCGATCAAGGTCGTCCTGCCAAACGAGGACGACCCGCTCAGCCTCGCTGGGGCTAACCCGCCCGGCACGGCGTTCGTCGCCGTCCGTCCTGTGACCGGCGGCCGGCAGCTCGTCTACTACGAGCAGCCAAGCGACCTGAGCGAAGGCACCTTCGCCGACCAAGCGCTGATCGCGCACGGCCGCGCGTGGAGCGACCACGGCGGCGACCCGCCACGCCGCCAGGTCAGCACCCACAAGATGGCCGCCGTCGAGCCGAACACCCTCACGGTCGTCGGCAGCTACGACCCGCGGGAGGGCGAGGTCACCATCGACCCGGACCACGACGCGTACCCGCGACTGATCGCGTGGCTCGACCTCGAGCACGACCCCGGACGTCAAAAAGAAGCTCGATGGGCAACTGCAGACCTCGGCGGTGAAGCACCTCACCCGCCGCGAACTGCGGCGCATGCTTATCAACCCCGCGATGCGCGACCAGCCCGCCTTGCGGCTCTTCGCGCGCCGCCACGGCCACAGCGACCTGCTGGAGCACTTGCTCGGTGGCGCCGACCCGGCGACCCCGGGCGCGCCGCCCGCGCTCGCGCCGTCATGGCCGCAGATCGTCACCGCCAACGAACTCACGATCAGCAACATCGGAGAGACGATGGTGCTCACCCACGTGCACGATGACGATGGCGAACATCGCATCGAGTACGCGGGCGGTCGCTACGCCGAGGTGTGGATCTACGGCGACTGCGTCTACGAGGTCCCGGTCCGCCGCCCCGGCGGCCTGGAGCCGGACATCGACTTCATCTGCGCCGCGGTGCGCGCGTACACGCAAGCAGCCGCCGCCAGCGAGGCGGCCCCGCCCGACCCGTCCACGCCACGCCAGCCAGGCGAGAGCGCGGGCGAGAAGAACTGAACGCCCGCCGCAAGGCGCGAACACGAAGGAGACCAAGATGCCCGACATGGCACTGCGGCTCGCGCGACTGCGCGAGCTTGCCGAGAAGCACACGAGCGAAAGCTACGGGCGGGAAGACGTCGAAGAGCTGCTCGAGCAGCTCGCGAGCGACCCCGACGCGATCAGCTGCCCGCGGTACGTCGCGATTACCGAGCACGCCGACGAACGGCGTCTGCTCGCCGGCGACAGCCTCCGCGAGCTGATCGCGACGCTCAGCGAGCTCGCGACCGGCGAGATCCAGGAACGCCCCGAAGCGATCATCGACCTCGACACCAACACCCGCCGCGAGGCGACCAACAGCCCCGTGATCACCTTCACCCCGCCGCTTCGCGACTACGAGGAGCGGCTCGTGCGCTTCGTCGGTGGCGAGCGATCGGCACTTCGCCTGCTCTGCGAGATCGCCGAGGAGCACGCCAGCGGAAACCAGGAGGCGGCCGACGCGGTCGCGATCGTCGACCGGCTGCTCCAGCAGGCATACCCCGCCGCCGATCGCGGTGAGCGCCCGTGAGCGCCACCGACACGCAACTGCCAATCGCGCGGCTGCTGCACCCGATCTCAGGCGAGGGGGAGCAGGAGTGGCCTGACTTCTTGCTGGTCGCTCGCGAGCAGCTCAGCGAAACCGGGCGGCTCTCAGACCGGCTCGCTGCGGCGGGATGGCAGATCACGCTCCACCACGATGGCGAGATCCTCGAGCTCGTCGCGCGCAAGCGACACCACACGCTGCGCGCCGCGATCGACGAGCTTCGCGCGCTTGAGGCGACCGGCAGCGTGTACCTCGACGCGCACGACGAATGCTCCACGCTCGCCTACGCCGACCTCGCGCAGCCCAACCGGGACCACCAGGTCGACGACCCGCCAGCCGAAGGCGAGCAACTGCTCGCCCGCGGGCAGCGCACCGGCACCTGACCGCGCTGCGCCCGACATCCAACCCGCGCCACTGAGGCGCCACCAACAACACGGAGGTTTCAATGACCACCATGACCATGCCCACCCCAACCACGACCCCGGCCGCCGGGCGCTCAGCATCCACGCCGGGCAGCGTCGTCGCACTGACGACGACGATCACCCAAGACCGCGTCGGCCGCGACGTTGCGATCCTCTCGATCGGCAACGCCGTCGAGCTGACCGACAGCCCGCGCGGTCTCGGCTGGCTGGCCCCCGGCGCGCTCCACGACAGCGAGCGGACCATGCTCAACGACGAGCTCGCCGCCTACACCAGCCGCTACCCGCGCGGCGCCGTTGTGCTCGAGCGGCTGATCGACCGCGGCGCCGGCGAGATCGTGCACCTCGAAGCGCGCATGGTCCCGCTCGAAGCGGACGAGCGCGACGACCTCGAGGAGCTGCTCGGCGACAGCGACCGCGAACTCGCCGAGGAAATGGGCCTCGCCTACGCCGAAGACCTGCACAGCGCCTGGGCCGCGAACCCCGACCTCCCGGCGGTGCAGGTGTGCTTTCTCGAGGACATCGGCCGGCTGACTGCGACCACCTTCGGGCTGACCGCCACCCCCGACCTGCCCAACTCGACGCTCGCTGCGGCGGGGTGCTGAAGGAGAGAACTGATGGAGGTCACTGACGAGCGCGTCGCCGACGCGCTCACAACGCTCCGCAGCCCCGTCCAGGGAATCCTCCAGGACGGTGATGACCCGGCCGAGGTTCTCGCGCTCGGCATGCTCGTCCGCCGCTACGCGCCGGAGAACACCGACCTCACGCGGCTGCGCGAGAGCCTCGAGCACAGCTCGCTCTCGGAGGTCGTCGGCGACACCGCGTTCGCGATCGGCGCCGGCGACGGCGAGGACCCCGACGAAGCCGACGTCGACGATTTCGACGAGCTCGGCGAGGAGGAGGCCGACCTGCTCGGCGAGGACTGACCACGACCCCCGTGCTGCGGCGCGCGCCCACCACCGCGGGGCGCGCCGCGACCAAACCTGTGAACGCCGAAAGGCGAGAAAGGAAGGGTAAACGACATGCTCGTTCTGACCCACCGTACCAACGAGACGATCGAGATCGGCGACGACATCCGCGTCACCGTCTGCCGCGTGGACTCCAGCGGCAAGGTGAGGCTCGGTATCGACGCCCCACCGGCAACACGGATCCTGCGCGGCGAGCTCGTCCCGCCAGTCCCGGAGGAGGACGAGACGCTGCGGTGCGCGGCATGAGCGCCCCCGCACAGCCCGACCGCGGCGAGCGCCGCTTCAACGCAACGGAACTCGAGGTGGCTGCCAACCGCGCCGCCGAGGACATTCTGGCGCGGATCAACGCCGGCGACAAGGGCCAGCGGGATCTCCTGAACCTGCAGATCAACGCGACCGCCGAGTACCTGCGTGACCCGACCACCAACCTCGACGACGTAATCCGCGCGTGCTACCAGCGGGAGCCCAGGGAGGTGCTGGAGTGGACGCAGCGCTGACCGGCGACCGGCCAGCGGTCCCGGCGCTCGACGGCCCACCGCCCGGCGTGGGAGCGGACACGCTCGCGCTCTGCCAGCAGGTCCGTGAAGCCGAAGTCCTGCACTTCCCGGCGTGGTGTGCTGTCATCGACAACCTTCGGTCCCGGCGGCCGCGTGAGCTGCCGCCGGAGGTCGTCAAGCTCGAGCGCGAACGGCTCGCCGACCTCCACGTCACGATCGAGCGGTTGCGCGAGCACTGTGCGCTCGACATGGACCGTGCCGAGCGCGAATGCCACGCGTTGATGCGGGCCCAGGTCGAAGGCGACCTCGCGTCGACCGCGGCGTTGCGTGTCACGCGCGGCGGGGAGGCGCGTGTGGCGATCCGCTCGCAGGCAAACGAGCAGCGCGCCGCGCTGTATGAGACGCGCGACGCGCTGTGCTGCGGGCGCGGCTGGCCGCACACCGGCGAGATCGTGACCGCGGTCGCCTCGGTCTACGACCAGACCGCCGACGGCGGCAGGCGGTTCCACCGTGGCGAGGCGATCTACTCTGGCGCCCGCGACACGCATAACACCAGCCACGCGGTCCAGGTCCCCGGGCTCAGCGTGAACCGCGGCGAGTTTCACCTCGCATGGGAGCCGCACGAGCATTGGGGCAACGCCAACCCGAGCGGGGACATTGCGATGCGCGTCGCCGCCGACCCAGACCGCCGGCTGCCGTGCCCGCTACCGCGCTGGCCGACCGAAGCTGACGTCGACGGTATCGACGAGCATGCCGGCCTCGCGGTCGGCGAGCAAATGCCACTCCTGTAGTCGCCCGGGGGAAGAGGCGTGCGCACGGCGATAGCCGCTGATGCCCACGTCTCCCCGGCACCCCGACATGAAAGGAGGCCGATCGTGCCTTCGACGCTGACGCTCGTCCCCGACGAGCGTCAACCACCCGACCCGGAAAAACCGGCCGGGCCGGAGATGCGCGACGCCGCCCCGTTCATCGCATGGGTCGAGCAGCGCATCACCACCACCGATCGGGAGCTCCGCCGCGAGGCCCGCGAACGCGGCATCGACCCGCCGAAAGAGACCGGTGCGCTCGAGATCCTGCTGCGCGACATCGGCTGGACCGCCGCTGGGCCGCGCAAGCGCCTGTACGGCTGGCGGCGCGGCCAGCCCGGTCGCGGCGCCACGCTCGATGAGGACAGCGGGTTGTTCATGGCCTCCGCCGAGATGATCGACACGGCACTCGAGCAGGCCGGCGTCGCGGTGTGGGAGATCTACCCCGAGGCCGGTGAAGCCGACCCCGACGCGCAGGAGTTGTTCTGCCCCGTCTGCTCTGATGAGGTGCCCGTCTTCGACGGGCGCTGCGCGTGGTGTGAGACACGGATCACCCGCCCGCACACAACCGCCCCGCTGTTGCCGCCACGCAAGCCGCCCGGCACACGAACGCCACCCACGCCGCGGCGGCGCAAGAGCAGCTCGCTGCGCGGGCTCACGCCGTCCGAGCGGCCGGACCCCGAGCTGCTCGTCGGCGAGCCGCTGCAGCCCCCCGGTGTCGCCGATCGGCGCAAGGGGCTGCCGGAGGCGTTCATTCGCGAGGCAATGCGCGTGCACCTGCAGGCCGGGTTGTGCTTCAAGGACACCGCGCGGATCCTGCTCGAGCGCTACCCCGGCCGCTGGGCGCGCGCCGCCTCGCTCGCCGACGGTCTCGTCGCGAGCTTCCGCCGCCGCGGCGTCATGCTCGATGTCGACCGGCGATCGATCCGCAAGCGCCCTGAGCTGCTCGAGCGCGAGCGCGAGCTGATCGAGGCCTACCTTGAGACCCGCGAGCGCGGCTACGCCTACGAAGGCACGCTGCCCGCGGAGCTCGTTTGGGAGGCCGCCTACCGCTACTACCTCGACGGCTGGGGACTCAACCGGATCGCCGGCCACTTGTGGCCGATGTTCCCGTGGATCGAGAACACCAGCGCGAAGTCGCTCGGGTTAACCCTGCACCGGGTGTTCAAGACGAACGGCTGGCCGACCCGCCCCCAGCGCGAGGCAACCGCGGCCGCGAACTGGCGTCACGGCATGAGCGCGCACCGCGGCAACCGCCGCTATCGGCGCTACCGCTACCGCGCGGCGCAGGGTGAGCAGCCGCGCTGCGCCGCGACCGCGACCTCAACCGGGCGCCCGTGCCGCAACTACGCGATGCGCGGCGATCGCCACTGCTACGCGCACTGCGAGCGCACCCGTGAGGAGCGCGAGGCGGCGCTCGCCCGCGGCCATCAGACGATCCGCAGCGAGCTCGTCGACTCCGCCCCGTTCGTCGCATGGCTTCAAGCGCGCGTCAAGCAGTACGGGACGCAGCTGGCCACCAGTCGCATCGTCGCCCTGAACACCGACCAGCTCAGCCTCATCCTGCGCACCGGCGGCGCGAACGGCACGCCGGGGAAGATCACCCGGCGGATGATCGAACGCTCGCTGAACGCGGCGCTCGAAAACGACCCGAACCTACTCGTGCCGCGCTTCCGCGACCTCTACGACGCCACGCCAGCGCGCGTCGTCACGATCCAAGCGCCCGCAGCCACGCCGGCCGCGCAAGTGCCGCTCGCCGCGTAAGCGCCAACACGCCTGCTCGCGCCGAACGCGGGCGGCCCGGCGAGAGCGAACAGCGAGCGCGCGAGCCGCGATGCAGGTCCTCGCGCGAACACCCCCTGTCCAGCAGAGAAAGGAGCGACATGCTCGTCCACGTGACATGGCAGACGCGCCGCAAGCAAGGCGCGCTGCCTGCACAGCTCGAGGTCCCCGACCAGGTCGAGAACGACGACGTCCCGGGCTTCCTCGAAGCGCAGCACCACGCGACCGTCAAAGAGTGGAAGCCGCTCACCAGACGCGCCGACCCGACCACGCCGCAGCGGCTCTCCTGCCCGCACTGCGGCGGCGGCGAGTTCACGGAGATCGGCTACGTCGACTACCGCTCCAACGGAGCGATCACGGTCGACAGCGTCGGCCTCGCGTTCATCCCCGACGGCGATCTGCGCCGCGGGGAGGACTACCACCCGATCACCTTCGAATGCCACGACTGCGCAGAGTGCGTGCGGACACTCGCGAGCGAGCCCTTCGAGCGGTCAGACCCCGACGCGCTTCGCGTGCGCCTCGCCCGCGAGCGCCAGCAGATCGCCGAGGAGGAACAGGAGCACCCCTCCCGCGACGCCCTCGACTACGAGAACGACGCCGGGATGCTGCCGAACCTCGAAGCGCTCGGCTCGGTCGAAGCGTTCGACGCCGGCGTCGAAGCCGGCATCGAGCTCGCCACCGGCGCCGCGCTGCGCACGATCTGCGGCAGGCGTGCCTACGTGGCGCGCAACGACTGGCGGCTTCGCCTGCTCAACTTCGCCCGCACGGTGCTCGAGGAGCCCGGAGCGCGGCTGATCACGCTGAGCGCCGGCGGCAAGGTCGCCGTCGCGAGCCGCCTCTACCCCGAGACGGCGTACAGCAGTCCGCAGCAGATGATGGACGTCGCCTGCGCCCGCCAGACAAGGGTGCAGAACGAAACCGACGCCAACGTGTACGTCGCCCGCCGCCACCGCGACGGCGTCGTCATCTACACCTACCGGCACGGCCTGTTGATCGACGAGAGCGACAGCGCAGCGGCCACGGCGTTCCCGCGACCGACCGGCAGCGACCCTCACCCCGGCATCCGCTGAGCGAGCCGGGCTCGCCGAAGCGCTCACCGCGCGCGCGGACCTGCAGCACCCCACCACGCGCGCCGCCGGCCTCGAGCACTCGCGCGGGTAGGCGCCCGCAGCGACTGAAACCACCACGACCGAAGGAGGCCCGACATGGCCGACACAACCCCCGACCGCGCACCCGACCCCGCCCCCCTCGACCGCTACATGGTCCTCAGCGACGGCGAGACCTACGAGCCGCTGCTCGGATCAAAGATCGTCGCGGTCTCCGCCGAGCTCGACGGAGATGAGCGTGACGCCGCGATCAAAGCCCGCTGCCAACACGACGACGACGACGAGGAGGGCGCGGGCGTCACCGTCCTCTACACGGCGCACGGCCACGAGCCCGGCCTCGCCGACGGCCAGACGACTGTGCCGCTGAGCGGCGCCGTCGGCGTCATCGCCGCCGCGCCGGCACCGAACGGTGGTGTCATCGGCGAACGGCGCACGCTCGTCATCGAGTTCCTCGGCCGCGAGGGCGCGCTGAGCGGCGAGGAGATGGACGTCGCCGACCTGCTCGCGCGTGCGGACACCGGGGACCTCTTGTGCGACGTCAAGACGACGATCCTCGAACCGCTCGATGGTCCGACGCTCGCACGGCTGGCGACCGAGGCTCGCGGCGAACCCGGTTTCTTCGACCTCGACGAGGAGGACGGCCGCCCGCTCGATCCCGACGAGTCCTAACGCTGCGAAAGGAGACGTCCGTGCCCGAGAAGCCACCCCGGCGCCGGGCGGGTCCGCGAAGCACGCCGCTGAAGCGCACGAGCGAGCTGAAGCGAACGAGCGGCCTTCAGCGGCGCGCGCTGCTCCAGCAAGCAGCGGGCCCGACCCGAGCCGCGCCGCTGGCGCGAAAGCAACGAGCCAAGCGCGCGGCGATTAGCCCGGCGAGCCGCGCGCAACGCGCGAAGATCAAAGGCAAGCCGTGCGTCGTCTGCGGCGCCCCGGCCACCACGCCCATGCACCTGTGGCCGCGTGGCAAAGGCGGCTGCGACGACCAGCTGTGCGTACTCCCGGCGTGCTGGGCGTGCCATTGCGCCTACGACACCGGGAAGCTCGACCTGCTGCCGCACATCGTGGAGCACCACCGCGCCGAGATCGCGCACGCCCACCTCCATGCGCCGCCGATCGCGGTGCTCGAACGGCTCACCGCGAGCAGGGTCGTGTTGCACTCGCGCATCCCGCGACCCGCGCCCGCCAACGGCGAGAAGCCAGACCAGCCGCCCAGCGGCGGCGCGCTCGCCGCCCCACCCATCCGAGAGAAAGGACCTTGATGAGCGACACCTCATCCACTAGGACACCGGCGCCGGCGGTGTACGCGAGCGAGGAGGATCTCGCGCGCGTGCTCGCTGGCGAACGCGTCGAGCTGCCCTACACGGGGGACGGACCCGACACCGTCATCTGGGAGGCCGACCCGCACCATCCACTCGACCCGGCCGCTGTCGCAGAGCTGCGCGAAGAGGGCCTTTCCTGCACGGTCTGGGAGCACCACAGCGACGAGCCGTTCCATCCGCTCGTCAAGATCGGCGCCGCCGAGGAGCACAGCGGCGACGGCCGGCTGCTCGTGACCCTCAGCCGTGAGGCCTACCGGATGCTCTGCGGCCTCGTCCAGCGCGACGAACGTGTCGATGTCGAGTCTGCTCGAAGGGACGGCGTGGGAGGAGCTTCGCCGATGCTTCCCCGCCGCCAGCCACCCTCGCGAACCCGCCGAGACGCTTCGGATCGACGGCATCGCAGCCCAGTCGGGCACGTACGCCACGGCGATCGCCCGAACGATGATCGACGGGTGGCTCGGCGGAACGCGGAGCCACGACGCCGTGTTCCTCACCCCGGTGAGCGCCGAGGACGGCCGCTACAGCGTCACCGTCATCTGCCACCCCGGCACGTCCGAGCCCGCACCCGGCTCCGCACGCCGCTAGCCACCCGCCCCCACAAGAGGGCGGCCCGTCTCGCCAACCGTACAGGCCGCCGGTGCCGCCCAGTGGCGGGCCCACGGCTGACAACCCGAAAGGAGGCCACTGATGGGTGCATCTGAAAGCGCGCCGAGCACCGCTCGGCGCGCGATCGTCAGCGCCGCACCACGGCCGTGTGCGCACTGCCCGTGGCGCACCACAAACCAGCGTCGCAAAGACCGCCACGGCTTCTACCGGCTCGCGAACCTGCGGCGCCTGTGGGACGAGCTACGTGACGGTGAGCGCATGACCTGCCACCCGACCGACCCGGCGATGGCCGAGTTCGAGGGCTACGAGAACACCGTCGGGCGCCGGCGCACCCGCGAGTGCGCCGGCGCGCTCGTGCTCATCCAGCGCGAGCTCATGCGCGTCGACGCCGCCACCCGACAAGCCAAAGCGGCCGGGCGCCGCAACGGCCTCGCCCGCTACCGCACGACCGTTGGCAAGCGCGCGATGACACGCGAGGGGATCGCGGCACACCTGTGGACGATGCTCGCCGGACGAACCCCGCTGTGCGGCGGCGTCGAGGTCCGCCTGGTCGACCTCAACGAGCCCGACATCGCCATGCCCGATCTGCCCGTGTGGGGAGAGTGCCCGCTCGACCCACCGGGGGCGCGGCGATGAGCGCCGAGCGGGTCCACAACTGGATCGACACCCCCGCCCTCGCCGCCATGCTCGCGACCGACGAGATCGACAGCTGGCAGGTGAGCGAAGGGCGGATCGTGGTCGGGCTCTACCGCCCCCGCGACCGCATGGTGACCTTCCGAAGCCTGCGCGATGTTGAGGTGCCGCCGTGCCCGGACTTGGCAGCGAGCATCCGCCTCGGCCTCGGCGAGCACGCCACCAGCGAACTGCTCGCCGGCCAGCGGCCGCGCTGCGCCGAGCAGGCCGCCACCTCCACAGGACCGATGCGGCCTGGTGTTCGCTGTAGCGCGCGGGAGATCCGCGTCGAGCTCTGCAGCCAAGCGGAGTGGGATCTCGAGGTCACCTGGCACACATGGCTTGCGTTCCGCCGCCGCCTCAACCTCACCGCCACGCCACGCGACGGCGGCCCCCCGCCGCCGCGCCCGCCGCGCGACTTCCGCGTGCTGACTTGGGCGGCCACCCGCACCACGCTCCAAGACGCCGCCAGCAAGCAGCTGCCGCTCCTCGGCGACGCCGCCTGAACACCAACACGTGAGCGAAGGATCTACCACGGCAAGAGACCGCGGAGCACCGCGCGATCGCCATCGCAGTCACCCTCGTCCCGACCGCCTGAGCGGGCCGCGCCAACCATCCGCCACACCGCCCACCGACCACCACAACGAAGGGAGCACCCATGCAGCCGGCACAAACCCACTCAGCGAATGCGATGTCACGAGCGCGCCGATCGAGGCGCTGATGCGTGACCAGACGCTCACGCAGACGACCACGACCCGAGGACCACGGAGGCGATTCTGTTGAGCACCGGACTGGAGTGCGAATTCGTGAAAGTCAACGGCGAGTATTTCCTGGTACTCGAGGAAGGAACGGCACCGAAGCAAGTCTGGGACTGGCGCGAATTCGCGAAGGCGTACGGCCCGTTCAGAAGCGAACTGCAAGCCCGCGACTTTCTCTGCGCCCACTTCGCCAATCCCGGCGGCTACACGTGTGCCGGTGACAAGGACATTGAGCCCGACGAGGTGCTCGCCGACCTTCTCAAGGACGCCGAAAAGAACAAGCGCGCCCGCGCATAGCGACGCCACGACAACGAACCGGCCTCGCTCGCCGCGCTCGCGACGCCAACCACCCTTCCGCCACACCCACCCGCCGACCACCACAACGAAAGGACCCGCATGCAGCCGGGAACAAACCCGCTCAGCGAATGCGATGTCACGCGCGCGCAGATCGAGGCGCTGATGCGTGACGAGACGCTCACACTCAAAGACGACGAAGGTGACAGCGTCACGATCGACGGCGCGCAAATCAGCAACGACGCACTCAACCTGATCCTTCACGGCTACCCCGAGCAGGTGACCGCCGGCGGCATCGACTTCGAGCTGCGGATCGACGACGAGGAGCCGCAGTAGGGCAGAGGAACCCAACGCCAAGCCGAAGGCTGCCCCCAGCTCGCCGTGTAGATGCGAACCATCCCGCCACACGCCGCAGCGCCCGGCGACCCCACCCACCGACCATCACGCCCGCCGCGGCGGGCCGAAAGAAAGGACCCTCGATGGCTGACCATCCGCCGTCCTCCTACCCGACGGCGATTCTCACCCACCTGCGCATCCTTCTGCGAGCACCAGGCGGTCAAACCCGGACGCATCTCGGGCCCCGGCCCGACGCTCGCGCAGCATCTCGCAGAACGCGGCCTGTAATCGGCCGCATCGCGCACGGCTGTAGCTGAACCGCCGCTCGCGCCTCCCTGCCAGCCCCGGCCACCCGGCGGGGCGTGAATCCCAAGCCGCAGCGCCCCCGCCCCCCGGGCGGGCGCTTCGCGCTGCCCTCACTCAACCGAAACGGAGCCTTTCCATGGGCACACTCACCCTGGTCGCGTCGAGCACCGGCGCGCCACCACCGATCCTTGACCTTGGGGCAATCCCGCCGCTTGAGGTCATCGCGAACCCGACGATCAACGTCGCGCTCCCCAATGGCGAGCAGGCGCAGATCCCCGGCGCTGCCTGGCCCGAGCCGGACCTGTGGGCGGCGAGCGAGCGGCGCGCCCGCGCCGGTGCGCCGCCGGCGATCGAGATCCGCCAACTCACCCGCCGCGAATCGAACCCGCTGTGTGAGCGCTGGCATCCGCTTGGCGCGGAGACTCGTTTGTTCGGCTACCACGCCTTCGCGCTGTTCGTCAACGGCGAGCCGCTCGCGCTCGCGACCGCCGGCACCACGCACAGCGCGAGTGTCGACCAGGAGCTCGGGCTGAACCGCCGCAACACGATCGAGCTCACCCGCCTCTGCCGCGCCCCCGAGACCACGCACCCCAAGGCGAAGGGCACCCTTCGCGTGATGCTCCGCTTGTGGCGGGACTTCCTCGCGGTCCCCTACTGGCCGTACTTCGAGAACACAGAGAAGGTCGCGCTGGTCTCCTACTCGCTGCCCGGCCGGGTCGGGCACACCTACATCCACGACGGGTGGATCCGTGCGCGCGGCTGCCGCGAATGGGGTGGAGGCGGCACGTGGTCGAACGCGCCGCGCGCCGGCCAAGCGCCGCAGGCACTGTTCGTGTACTGGCTCCCAGGCAGGCGTCCAGCGAACGTTGACGCCGTCCTTGCACGTCGCAGACGCGAAAGCCACGCACTCGCAGAAGGTCGCGGCCGCCGCGGGATGGCTGGGGCCGCGAGGCGCGCAGCATGAGCGCCACCAGGAAGCCGCGCGGCTGGCGACGCCCCACGCTCCCGGCCCGTCCCGGTGAGCCGCCGACCGTATGGCTACAGACACGCTTCGGCAGCGTTCTTCTGACCGCCCTCGACGGCGATCAGTTGGACGTGCGCGGCGAGATCCTGATCAACAACGCCGACCACAGCCTGCGCGCGGCGTTTCACCGCCGCGACAAGCGCTCCCCATTTCACCTCGGCGAGGACCACGACGACCCGCGCCCGGCCGCGCAGCGAACCCGCCAGGTCGAGCTCTCGCGCCCGTGGAGCAAGCCGGCGGCGAGCCTGAGCGCCCGCCAGAAGGCGACGGTAGAGATCGACCGCGTTGTCAGCGAGTGGGCCGCCACCCCCCGGGCGCGGAGGATGCTGCGCGAGGCAGCCAAGTACGTGCGCGCAAACGACGCGTGGTCGTTCGGGCTGCTGATCGACGACGCCCAAAAGCGCGAACGCAAGGCGCGCGACGAGCGCCTTGAAGCCGTCAGGGCGCTCGTTGACCACGAAGCACCCCGCGGACCACGGTTCAGTCCGCTCTCGCCGGCGATGGCGATCACCGTCTACAGGACCCGGCTGTTCAAGGTGATCGCCGAGCTGCAGCCCGATCCCGGCAAGGCCGTGGATCTCGAGGGCACGTTCAAGCGGCTGAGCGCGCTCGCCGCCCTGTCGCGCCCCGAGGGCGGCCGCGCGGAAGACCCGGAGCTTTGGGACGCGCTGAGCGCGCTGCTCGAACAGCTCCACGACTGACCGCACCGAAAGGAGGTGCCATGCACGGCCACCCCGCCCGCGCGGACCCCGACGCGGGCCCGCTTCGCAGCATCGGCGACGTGCTGCGCACGCTCGAGGACGGCACCTACCCGCTCCCCGACCTCTACGACCACGTCGAGCACACCCTCGGCGAGGAGATCGCGCGCAACAACGGGCTCGAGCCCTCGACCCCGCGGCATCCCCGTGACCCGAAGTGGCGCCAGCGCGTCCGCTGCTGGCTAGCAAACCAGCAGCGCGCCGGGAACGCATGGCCGGTCGGGCGCGCCGTATGGGCGATCGACCGCGGCGGCGGAGAGCCCTGCCTCTTCGTTCTGATCGGCCCCGACGGCCGCCTCGAAGAGGTCGAGCTACAGGTCCGTGACGCCGCCGAGTTGCTCGAAGACCTCGACGAGGAGGTGGACGCGGTCATCACCGACCCGCCATGGGGCCTGTGCTGGGATGAGCCAGAGCTACGCGAATCGCAGTACGCGCGTGATCGCTCGAAGATCATCGGCGGCTACATCGACGTCCCCTCCCGCTCCTACCTCGAGTTCTCACGCAGCTGGGTCTCGGCCGCGGCAGACTCGCTGCGCCCGGGAGGACAGCTCGTCATCGTCACCGGACCACAGTCGGCCGCGCACGTTCAGATCGCCGCCGAGGAGCAGGGCCTCACATGGATCGCGTCGATCGTCGCAGAACGTGAATTCGTCGCGAAGTGCAAGACGTACCCGGCAGCGGCCCACTGGACGATCACCGTCATGTGCCGTGGCTCGCGCAATCACCGCCGCCGCGTCTTCCACCCGCCGGCCGACCAGCGCCGCTCAAAAACCGGTGGGGAGTACCCCTTGGACGTGTGGGTCGACAACGGCCGCGCCGACCGTCCGGGCCTCGTGCGCTACGCGACGATGCTGCCGCCGAGACTCACGCGGCGGATGGTCTCGACCTTCACCGACCCCGGCGAGTACGTGTGCGACCCGATGGCCGGCGGCGGCGAGATCGTCAACGCCTGCCAGCTCCTCGGCCGCCGGATCACCGCCGGCGATCTGAACCCGCACAGCGTCAAGTTCATCGCCGCACGGCTCCTGCGCGAGCAGCTCTGGCCCGCCCACAAGGCGCCCGAGCTGTTCGCACGAGCCGCCTGACACCCACAAGCCGAAAGGAGAGCCGATGGACGGCTTCCAAGTCGCCGGGATCATGCTCGGCGTCGCCGAACTGCGTGACCGCGCCCGCTACGCGCGCGAGCTCGCTGACGAGCTCGACCGAAGAGGCGGCGGCTTCACCAGCCACGCCGCCGCGCTCGCCCGCCAGTACGCCGAGCGTTGGGACCAGCACGCCGATGGGCCGAAGACTCGCTCGAGGCGCCCGACACCCAAGGCATCACCTCGGAGCTCTACGACGAGCGCGGCCGCATGAGCCCGGGGAACGTGCTGATCGCGTTGCGTTGGAATCGCGACGCGATCACCGCGGCCACACGCTGGGGCTCCTGCGCCGGCGACGGCGAGCACTTCACCGGCGAGAACCGCTGCCCGGTGCTCAGCTCGAGCGAGACCGTCGCCGCGCTGCGCGAAGTCACCCCCGACAGCGCGGCCTCGCCGCTGCGCCACCTCTGGCAGTGCACGCAAGCAGACGCCGTCGCGCTGCTCGACGCCGCCCTCGCGCGCCTTGAAACCAAGGCCGCTGCCGACCCCGACAACGAAAGGACCCGCACGAGATGAGACAGACCTCTGCGGTGAGCACGCTTCATATCAGCCTCACCGTCTTCACCGACAACCCGTCCGGCTACGGTGCGGAAGCCGCCGTCGACAGCCACGGCATCCGCTTCCACAGCAGCGGCCGGCGCACGCCGCAGACGGCCGTCAACGCCGTCGTCGCCGACCTCCTCAAGGTGTTCCCGAACTGGATGGTCCGCGACCGCGGCCTGCAACGGGGCCTTGAAGCGCAGCTCGTCGAATCGCTGACGACGAGCGGCGCCGACCACGTCGCCGGCGAACTCAAAGCGCTGCTGCCGATCAACAATCCACGCGAGCTGCGCGCCATTGCCGCGCGCGCCGTCAGCAACGGCGCGACCGCTTCGCAGGCTGCCGCGATTGCGCTGCTCGCCGACCTCGAAGACGCCCACGGCGTCCACCAGACGCTCACGCTCGCGGCGCTGCGCGGCCTCATCGAGACCCTCGACGCCACCAACCCCACGACCTGAAAGGCACAAACCCTGATGACCACCACCACAACCGAGGAGGCCGCCGAGACCCGCATCCCCGCACACCACTAGCCGCACCCCAACCAACAACGAAAGGCACCCGAATGCCCCAACCGACCCCGGACAACGACTCGCAGCGCGACGCGCTGGAGCTCGTGCTTGCCGCCGTCGCACCGCGCGCCGCGGAGGCCCAACAGCGCCTCGCGGCAGCCGAGGAGGACGTGCGCAAGTACGCGGAGCTCGAGCTCGTCGTCCAACTGGCGGCGATGATCCTCGAATACCCCGCCGTCGCCGCGATCGGCTACACAGCCAACGCGGAAGGCGATCCCGACCAGCCCTCCTGCGAGCTGGAGGGCACCGTCACGATGAACCCCGACGCGCACGAGGACGACCTCGCGCACGAGGTCGACGCTGAATTCGAGCTCGACAACCTCCTGGCCGGCGCCGGCGCTGCGGTCGCTGCGCGCGTCTTCGAAGTGAAGCCCGGTGAGTCCGCAACGCTGCACCGCGACCGCCTCGTACAGCGCGCCCAAGCGATCAGCACCGAGTGGCCGGACGCCGCCCGGACCGCGTAACCCGCCCGCCTCGCAGCACACCCACGACCCCCGGGTCGCGCCCATCGCGCGGCCCGTCGCGCCCCCCTTTGCACGAAAGGACAGTCGCATGCACGTCACCGAACCGTACGGTCGCGCCTACGCCTACGACGGCGAGGAGATCATCATCGAAACCCGCCTCACCCCGGAGCAGCACGTCGGCTGCTACGACGCCGTCGGCATCCCAGCACCGCCCTACGACCCCGCTCAGGAGCACTTCTCGATCGAGCCCGCCCGCGGCGCCGAAGCGGAGCAACTGCGCAGCTACCTGCGCGAGCACGCGATCGAGCATCACAGCGAGCTCACCGTCACCTACAAGCCCGACAGCCCCGCCGGGCAGGACATCGCACGGCTGCTCGAGCCGCTGGGCAACGCGCCCGTCTTCCCGGGCGCGCTGCAGAACGCAGCGCGTCTCGCGCCGGACACGGCAAGCGACGCTGAGGCCGTCGAAGCGCTCTGCGGCGGCACCGGCGTCGAGCAGACCCGGGCTTACATCGAGGACGCGCACGTTCGCGAGGCCGGCGTCGGCGAGCTGGTCGAGCTCGCCGAGAACCTCGACCTCGAAGAGGACGCGCTCGACGAAGCGATCCACGACAGCATCTCCGCCGAGGCGTCACAGATCAACAACCAGGGTCAGGAGGCGCAGATCCGTCACCTCATCTCGACCAACGACGTCGAGG
Organism: uncultured Solirubrobacterales bacterium; assembly: GCA_963842005.1. Lineage (GTDB taxonomy): Bacteria > Actinomycetota > Thermoleophilia > Solirubrobacterales > Solirubrobacteraceae > Palsa-744. The sequence continues at coordinate 168,607 of CAWJEV010000005.1, forward strand.
TGGCCCGCGGGCTGATCGAGGAGGCCGCCGAATGACGGCCGCCGCGCGCCGGTGAGCGCGCCGAAGGCGCCGATCAGCTGGTACGGAGGCAAGGCGCACCTCGCCGAGCGGATCGCCCGCATGTTGCCGGCGCACCACACGTACGTCGAGGCGTTCGGTGGCGCCGCCTCACTGCTGTTCGCAAAGCCCCGCGCCACCTTGGAGGTCTACAACGACATCGACTCCGGGCTCGTCACGTTCTTCCGCTGCCTTCGCGACCAACCCGAACAGCTCGCCCGGCTGCTGCGGTTCACCCCGTACGCGCGCGAGGAGTTCACGGTTTGCCTCGACACCTGGGAGGACGTCGAGGATGACCTCGAGCGGGCGCGCCGCTGGTATGTGCGGATGCGCCAAGCGTTCGGCTGCTCAGCCTCCAAGAGCTGGGGGCACGAACTGAACGGCGCGCTCTCCGGCGGCACCCGCGCCGCCTCGTTCGCCGCCACGATCGACGAGCTCGAGCGCTTCGCACAGCGGTTGCGCGGCGTGCAGATCGAGCATCTCGACTGGCGGGAACTGGTCGCCCGCTACGACGCGCCCGGCGTCTGCATGTACCTCGACCCGCCCTACCACCCCCAAACCCGGTCACGGATCGGGCGCAACCACGGCTACCGCTTCGAGCTCACAGAACAGGACCACGACGAACTGATCGCCACCATCCTCACGCTCCAGGCGGCCGTGCTGCTCTCCGGCTACGACCACCCCTCCTACCGGGTGCTCGATCAGCACGGATTCACGCGCACGACGATCCCACACCACGTGCGCACCGCCCGCGTCGGGCGCCGGCCGACGCTCGAGATCGTCTGGCGCCGCGTCGCGGCCGAGCACGACCTCACCCCAACCCTCTTCGACCAAGCCGCCTAACCCCCCCCCGGCGGCGGCCGCCAACCACACCCACCTTCCCTGAAAAAGGAGACCAAGCCATGCCCAAACCGACACGCGCCAACGCGCTCACCTTCGAGGAGATCCCGCCCGACCTTCGCCCGGCGATGGTCGCCAACTACCTGCGGCTGCTCGACCAAGGATTCCTCCCGGCGCACATCACCTTCCGCCGCTACGGCGACGTGCTGCGCGCCGAGGCCACCTACCCCGACGGGCGCACGGGAACCTCACACCCGGCCAACCCGCGCCCAGCCCCCGCCGCAGAAAGGGCCCCCGACCCCGACAACCTTGATCGCGCGCAGCGCACCGCGCTGCGCGACCAGCGCAACCAGCAGCTCGCCGCGCTGGAGGGGGCGCGCGTCCGCGCCAGCTGGCCCGGCGGCCACGAACGGATCGGCGTCCTCACCCGCCGCGACCGCTTCACCTTCGAACTCGCCGACATGGAGAGCATCCGCCTACACCCCAGCGACCGGCTCCCCGCGTTCGAGCCGTTCACCCCGAGCAGGGCGAGCACGCCCGCCCCCTCGACCAGCGGAGCGGCGTGATGTCCGACTTCTACGCAAAAGCCGCATCGAACACCTTCCACGTTCGAGACGCCCGGGCGCTAAGCAAAGCGCTTGAGGGCTGTCGATCATCGTCTACCCCGCAACCGGCGACGGCGACCCAAACCACGTGTACCTCGTCAGCGACCAGGACAAGGGCTGCTGGGCGAACGAGCGCCTCGACGAGGACAGCGGCGAAGGCGTCGAGGTCGACCTGCTCGCGCTGATCGCCGAACACCTCAAGCCCGGCGAGGTCGCCGTGCTCAAGGAGGCAGGCTCAGAGAAGGCACGCTACATCGGCGGGCGGGCCAGCGCCGTCAACCATCGCGGCGAGACCGCGACCGTTGATCTGGACGCGATCTACGACCACGCAAGGTCCTCGGCGGCCAGATCGCGTGCGACGTATGAGCCCGCCCCGCACCCCTGGACGCCCGCCATCCAGGCCCGTCCGCCCGCCGCGCGGCCAGCCGCCGCAGCTGCCCGTCTGAGCGCGCCGCGAGGCGCGGCCAGGCGCGGCCCGTCTCGCCCACCCCCCCTTTCTGAAAGGAGGACGCGTTGAGCGCCTCACCAACGCTGCTCGCCGCAGCGCCCTTCGAGCACCTCCTCGAAGGACTCACACCCGACCAGCAGACCGCCGTCACACATGGCAGCGGACCGCAGGTCATCTTCGCCGGCCCCGGTGCCGGCAAGACCAGGACGCTGATCGCGCGCGTGCGCTACCTGCTCGCGACCGGCCGCGCGCTCCCCCGGGAGATCGTACTCGTCACCTTCACCAACAACGCCGCCCGCGAGTGCCAGGAGCGGCTCGAGAAGGAGCTCGGGCGCGACGCGATCGCCGGAATGGTGATCTGCACCTTCCACGCGCTGTGCGCCCGCCTGTTGCGCGCGCACGCGCCACTGATCAACCGCACACAGAGCTTCACGATCTACGACGAGCGCGCGCTGCGCGGCGTGCTCGAAGAGATCCTCAAAGACGAAACCCGGATCGCTGTCATGGCGGCGCTCGAAGGTCGCGCGCCGTGCCCGATCGAGGAGATCAGCGACGAGATCTCGCTCGCCAAGAACCGGCTGTGGACCCCCGAGTTCTACGCGCAGCACTCCCACCACAAACAGGCCGCTGTGATCGCCGCCGTATGGGCGGAGGTCGACCAGGAGCTCGAGAACAGCAACGCCGCCAGCTTCGAGGACCTGCTGTGCCTCGCCGTCCGCTTGTTGGGCGAGCACGCCGATCTGCAGGCGCACTACCGCGGGCGCTGGCGGTGGCTGCTCGTCGACGAGATCCAAGACACCTGCTACGCGCAGATGGGGCTCCTGCGGCTGCTCGCTCAACCGGAGGGGAACCTCTCGATCTGCGGCGACGCAGATCAGGCGCTGTACTCCTTCCGCGGCGCCGAGCCATGCAACTTGCTCTCGTTCCGCGCGCTGTTCCCCTCCAGGCGGACCGTCACGCTCGCGGTCAACTTCCGCTCCTACGAGGAGATCGTCCGCTGCGCCGAGGCGGTCATCTCCAACAACCACAACCGCGAGACGATCGAGTTCGTCGCCGCCCGCGGGCCGGGCGGGCACGTCATCGCCAAGGCGTGCGACAACGAGCACGCCGAAGCCGGCTGGATCGCCAAGGAGGTCGCCCGCCAGATCCAAAACGGTGTGCGGCCGGAGCAGATCCTCGTGCTCGCCCGCTCAGCGTTCGCCTACGCACCGGTGCGACGGGCGTTGGAGCGAGCGGGGATCGCGCACCACGTGCTCGGGTCGCTCGGCCTGTTCGAGCGCGGCGAGGTCAAAACCGCGCTCGCCTACCTGCAGCTGATCCAAAACCCGCTCGATGGGATCGCGCTGCGCCGCGCGATCCAGCACCCGCGCCGCGAAGTCGGCGAGAAGAGCTGCCAGGCGATCATCGCGCACGCCCGCCACGAGCACATCGACCTGCTCGAAGCCTGCGCACGCCAAGCTCAGATCCCCGGTCTTCGCAAACGCGGCCGCACGAACCTCGAGCGGTTCGCCACGCAGATGCTCGCGATCCGAGAAGCCCACGACCAGGGCGCCCCGGTCAGCCAGACCGTCAACAGCGTCCTTCGCATCGGCGGCGGGCTGGAGCGCTACTACCAGTGGGTTCGCGAACACCCCCAGAAGCCGGAGGCACGCGAGGAAGCCGCCGCGGCGCTCACGCTGCTCGCGGGGATGCGCGACGCCGCGCGGCGCTTCGAGCAGCAAGCCGGCGGGGAGGCGAGCCTGCTCGGGTTCGTTGAGCGTGCCGTCGGTCTTCACTCCGACGGGCCGGCGATCGTCAACGAGGGCGTCGGCGTCTCCACCATCCACGGCGCGAAGGGGATGGAGGCGCCGGTCGTGTTCCTCTGCGGCTGCGAGGAGGAGATCACCCCGTCGCGGCACGCGATCGCCGCCCGGCGCGTCAGCGCGATCGAAGAGGAGCGCTGCGCCTTCTACGTCGCCATGACCCGCGCCGAGACCCTGCTGGTCATGACCTGGTCCGGGGTGCGCAAGGGCCGCGCCACCCTCGGGCGCTCGCGCTTCATCGACGAGGCCGGGCTCTAACCCCCCGCCACCCAACTCCAAGCGAAAGGACAAGCCATGGGCTACACGCACCTGTGGGAAATCAACCCCAAGAACCCTCGTTTTCGCGAGCACTGGCCGCAGGTCCTCAAGGATGCGCAGCGCATCGTCGCGCACGCCGCGACGCTCGACATCACTCTCGCCGGCGGCGACGGCACCGGCGCCCCCCAATTCGACCTCAGCGACGGGATCTGCCTCGACGGCAACCGTGCCGCACACCAGGCCGGCGACGCGTTCGTCCTCGACCCCGAACCGTGGCAGCGGTGGGCGCAGGCAATCGCCAGCGGCGACCCCGGACGGGCCGCGTGGGCGACGGGGCGCCAGCGGGAATTCGACGAGGTCGGGTTCACCGGCGCGTTTTGCAAGACCAAACGCCGCCCGTACGACGCGGTCGTGTGCGCCATCTTGCTGCGCGCCCGCTACCTCGCCCCCAACGCGATCTTCATCGCCACCGAGGGCAAGTAGGAGCAGGAGTGGCGCTACGGCGCCGACTCGCTGCCCGGAGCGAACACGCCCGAGCAAGCAGCGCGCTCGGCGCGAGGCATCCTCGAGGAGCTCTTCGGGCAGCGCTACCGAAAGTGCCCGCTCGGCTACCCCGACGACCTCGCCGCGGCTGCCCGCCCACGCCGCCGCTGAACGGGCGCCCCGGGGCGCCCTGACTCAGCGCCGCCCTCACCCCCATGGGGGGCGGCGCCCCCGACTGATCTTCAGAGAGGAGCCTTCATGGCACCCACCACCATGCCTTCGGCTGTTAGCACGGCCGAAGGCGAACCGCAGCTGGCCGCCGTCGGCGCACCGCCCCCGCCGCCGGCGGCTGCGCCGCCTCCCGCCGCCGCGTCGACCGCGAGCGGCATGACGATCACGCTCCCCGCCGCGGCAGCGACCGGTGCGCCGGCGCAGCCGCTCACCCTGCGCGACCGGCTGCTTGAAAGCGCGAGTGAAACCCCCGTCTACCAGCAGCTGACGCGCGTCTTCTCCCGCTGGGCGCGCCTCGGCGAGCAGCTCTCTGAGCAGGCCCTCGAGCGGCTCGCTGAAAACCAGCCGGTTGACCCCAACGACGCGGGCAGCTGGCGCACCGAGCCGATCCATGCCGGCGCGGTGCTGCGACGCCACGGGCTGGCGAAGATCGACCCTTTCCGCCTCACCAGAGCCGCCAGGGTCAGCCTGATCGACGGCCAGCGCGACGCCGACCAAAGGGTCGGGATCGACTGGACCGCGATCCACCCGGCCGGCGGCGCGCTCACCGCCCTGTTGCGGCAAGCGAACCAGGTCCTGCCGGTCGACCTCGACGACCCGCGCACGTGGCAGGACGCGCGGTACAAGTGCGCCGCGTTCGCTCGCCGCACGGGTCTTGATGAGCTCGCCGTGCACTCGCTGTCGGGATGGGTGCTCGACAACCCCGACGGGTTCGACCCCGACGAGCCCGGCAGCTGGCAGATCGGCTCCCGCCGCTGGCTCGACGTCGCGCTCAAGCACGTCGAGGTGCCCGAGAAAGTGATGCGCCCGGTCGGCGTGTTCGTCACACCCGACCCGCGCCACCCTGACAGCTGGCGGCTCGCCCCGGCGCTCTCACTGGAGGCGATCGCGCTGATCGACTCCCTCGGCGGGGAAATCGACCCGTCGCTCACCCACGGGAGCGTGCCGGCGCACACGCGCGAGCAGTTCCTCGACCGCGTCAACCACCGCATCCTGTTCGCCGGCGAACGCAGCGCCGCGCAATCGGCGACGCAGATCGCCGAGGCGCTCGGGGACGCGCTCGGGCGCCCGTTGCACCCGGGCACCCCGAAGGACCGCGTCGAGCGCTGGGGGCGCCTTCGCCTGTACGGCGTGAGCGGCGGGCCGCTTTCGGTCGAAGCGATCACGTTCACCGTCCGCGGGTTCAGCGCACGACGCCTCGGCGCGCGGCGCAGCCGCAGCGGCGACGGCTACCAGCTGAGCGTGCCGATGGATCTCGGCGAGGCAGTCGCGTACGCGATCGACCGCGAGGTGCCGCTGCTGCTCTCAACCGAGGCGGCCGGACATTTGCGCGGCACGGTACGGATCGGGCGGATGAAGGGGCGCCCCGGTCTTCTGACGATCACCGAGTCAGACGGCCTCTCCGCGATCACCCGCCGCATCGTCGCCGACCAGGCGCTCCCGCTGCTGCGCGAACTGCAAGTGAGCGGAGCGAACGCGGTCCTCGACGCCGGCGCGCGGCAGCTCGTGCGGATGACCGCCGTCAGACCGCTCGACGACGACCCGGTGCTCAAGGACCCGCAGCGGCTCGCCGCCGCTTTGAAGGTCGTCGGCTCCGGGCTCGACATGAGCCAGACCGCGACCGGCAAGACGATCACCACCGGCCGCGCGATCTACCACCGCGCCGCCCGCACCAAGCGCTTTCGGGCGCTGATCGTCGCCTCCCCGCGGCTGCTCAAGCAGTGGCGGGGAGAGCTCATCGCCGGCGCGCCGGAGCGCAGCCTGCCGCCGCTGACCCCCAACTGCGAGGTGACGATCCTCGCCGATGACCACGGCATCGGCGCGCAGGTGCGGCGCTTTCACCGCGAATGCGGCGATCGCGGCGGGGTCGCGCTGTGCAGCTCCGGGATGATGGAGCGCTACCCGCGCGAACTGGCGGTCATCGACTGGCACCTCGGCGTCGTGGATGAGATCCACCGCTACCGCAACCCCGCGACCGAAGCGCACCGCGCGCTCGCCGAGCTGCGCTTCGGCGCGATCGCCGACTTCTGGGGCCTGACCGGCACCCCGACCGGCAAGGAAGCCGCGAACCTCGACCGGCTCGTCGGCCTCTGCGTCGGCGACCGCACGCTGCTGGAGGAGCGCCTGAACACCCAAGAAGCCGGCGACCTGCTCGACGAAATCAACGCCGCCCGGCTGCGGCTGAACTACGGGGCGCACGCGATCCGCGTCACCAAGCAGGAAATGCGCCCGTACCTGCCGGCGATGCTGCCCGCGGAGCCGATGGCCATCGAGGCCGACCCCGCGCTCGCACGACTCCTTCAGGCGGCACGCGAAGGCGGCGAAGAGGCGTTCCGCGGGCTGCTCGAAGTGCTCCACACGCTCAAGAACAGCGACAAGCACTCAAAGCTGCACGAAGCCGCGATGAAGGAGTTCGCGAGCAAGCAAGGCATCGTGCTCGGCATCGTCGACACCTTCGTCGACATCGGCGTCGACCCCGAGACGCTGACGCACTCAAACGGGCTGCTCGCCCAAGCGCTCGTCCGCGAAGGACTCGTCCAGGAAGCGATGACCGGCGGCGGCGACGGGCTGCCGCTGCTGCGCTCCGCCATCGCACAAACGTTGGCCGAGCGCTCAGCCGAGGAGCAGATGCTCGTGTTCGCCGAGCGGGTGTGGTGCCTGCGCCAGCTCGCCGGCACCCTGCGGGAACGCTACGGCGTCGAGGCGCACGTCGCGCACGGCGGCATCAACGCAACGGAATTCGAGGAGCTCAAGCGCCGCTTCACCGCTGGTGAGTACCCGATCCTCTGCCTCAGCCAGGTCGGACACGAGGGCCACAACCTCCAGGTCGCCTCCGGCAACGTCCACCTCGACGTCCCGCCGGTCCCCGACGGCCTGGAGCAGCGCGTCGGGCGCTCCGAGCGGATCGGCTCCCCGCACGCGTCGATCTGGACGGTCATCCCCTACATCGTCGGCGCCGGCACCGAACACATGGTCAAGCTCGTCGCTCCGCGCGGCGGGATCAACCACCAGATCCTCGACGCGCCCGAGGGCGTCACCGCTGAGGAATCGACGATCGCAAAGCAGCTCGGGCGGATCACCCAAGAGGTCGCCGCCCACAAGCAACAAGAGGGCTACCTCGGGACCGCCGCACGGCTCCGTGTTGCCGCTCGCATCTTCGGCGCCGCCTGAGCGCCCCAGTCCAGCGCTGCCCACCCGGCGGCGCCCACCCCCAATCGAAAGCCGGCCGCGTAACAGCGGCCACGGGAGGTTCGCATGCCAACGAAGTCCCCAACCCGCGCGGCGCTCAAAGCGGTCGACGCGCTCGCCGCGGAAGGCGATCTCGCCCCCGCCGAGGCGCCGCCCGACACGCTCGACGCGCCGCTGTCAAAGCTCGTCCTGCCCGACGGGCGCATCCTCTACCCGCCAACTCTGTTCGGGCGCCCGCTGCACGAGATCGCCTGCGATCTGATGGACCTCGAGAACCCGTCGCAGTCACGGTTCCCCAGGCTCATCGGCCCGCCCGGCACCGGCAAGAGCCAGATCGCCCGCGCGATCGCCTACGAGCTGTGGCGAACGCGCGGCAAGAAGATCGAGGAGCGCCACAAAGCCCCGTTCTACGGGCTGATCGAGCTTCAGCCCGGCCCGTCCTCAGACGAGTTTTTCTTCCGCTACGACTACGTCCCCGACGAGCAGGACGCCAGTCGCATCAAGCTCGTCGAGGCCGCATTCGTCGAGGCGATGCGCAACGGGTGGCTCGTCGTCATCGACGAGGCCAACGCCGCCCGCGACGTCGCGCTGCTCTCAATCAACGCCACGATCGACGGACGCCTCACCCTCTACATGCCCTCGACCGGCGAGACGGTCACCGCCCAGCCGGGGTTCGGGGTGATCCTCACCTACAACCCCGGGCTGATCGGCGCCTCTGACATCCCGAACGCCTGGTACTCAAGGTTCCCGGCCACCATCGAGGTATCAAGCAACTGGGCGGCGCTCACAGCGCTCGGCGTAAACCCCGGGCTCGTCCAGGCCGCCCGCAAGTACGACCAGCAGCGCAAGAACGGTGAGCTTTCGTGGTCGCCGCAGTTCCGGGAGGTCGAGAGCCTGCACGTGATGAGCGAGCGCGTCGGCCAGCGCACCGCTGTCGCGATGTTCATCTCGAGTCTCTGCGAGCAGGCCGACACCGGCCAGATCCAGCCCGAGGACGCGGTCGCCGCGTGCCGGATGCTCGACGAAGGCGGCTTTCGCGCCTGCCGCGTCGCCAAAGGCTCCCCGATCCCGGCGTTCGAGGGCTACCCGAAGGCGGTGACCAGCTGATGGGCGCACCCAAACCCGCGCGGCGCAGCCGGTTCGCCAGCGGCCTCGCCCGCCAGATCGCCGCGCGCGGCGCTCTGGACATGCTCTACAAGCAGACCTCTCAGACCACTGGACGACGATCATCCAGGAGCTCTACCCGGTGTGGATCGTCGTCGGTCCAGGGCTCGCAACACCGGCCTGCATCGACGTTCACAGCCGCACCGTCTACCTCGACTCCGACGAGCTGATCGGCAGCCAGCAGGAGATCCTCGCCGGCAACCTCGACCGCTACCGGATCCGCGTGTGCTTCGGTGCCGCCTTCCACGAGGTCGGGCACGCCAAGCACACGCTGCGGTTCGTCATCGAGCGCTACATCGAGCTCGACAGAAGCGGCGAGGGTCAGCTCGCGCTCGACTACCAGTTGCTGGAGGAGCCGCGGATGGAGGCGCACCTGTTCGCCGACTACCCGCCAACCACCGTTCGCGGCCGGTTCGTCAGCGACGCCGTGCGTGCCGCGGTCGCCAGCGTGATCCTGCCGCGGTTCGCCGAACAGGTCCAGCAGGCCGGTCCGCTCGCGGCGGTGACACGAGACATGTGCGGGCGCGCGATGACCTACCTCGCCGCGCGCACCCACTACGAAGCGTGCGACGCGGCTCACCTGCAGATGCTCGAGCCGATCTGGGAGCAGGTCCTCGGCCTCGCGGACATCGCCGCCCTGCACCACCTCTACGCGCGGCTGATCCTCGTGCCCGACGGAAACACCGACGCGATGGAGGATCTCGCCCGCGAGTACCGAGAGATCATCGGCCAACCGGACCCCGCGCCGCTGGTGGCGGTACTGCGCATCACCCGCGGCGAGGAGACCGAAGCCGACGGTAGCGCCTCCGGCCCCGGTCAAAGCGGCCCCGACAGCGAAGCCGCCGGCGGCAACCAGCCCGGCAGCGGCGACGGTCAAGGCGAGGGCGAGGGCGAGGACGGAGCGGCCGGCAGCGGCGACCAACAAGGCGCAGGCGCCGGCAGCCACGGTGAACCGCAAAACGCCGGCCAGTCGGGTGACGCGCAGGGCGACGGCGGCGGCGGGCCGGACCGCGACGAAGCCGACGGCCCGGGCGGTCGCAGCGGCGGCGGCAGCGAAGACACCGACAACGCCGCCTCCGACACGGCCGGCGACCAGCAGGAGAGCGGCTGCGGTGGTGGCGATGGTGGTGAGGACGGGCCCGGGGATGGGCCGACGCTCGGGTCGCTTGCCGATGCGTTGCGCGACGCCGCCGAGCACGCGCGCGCCGGCCAGCTCGAGCAGTTCGACGAGGACGTCAGCCTCGAAGACGTCCTCGACCGCGCCGCCAGCCTCCCCAGCCACCAGGAGGACCCGACCGGGCAGGGCACCGGCGCGCCGAGCGGCCGGATGCCCGACCGTGGCGTCGACCGCCCGCCGATGCCCGACGAGGTTCGCGCCGCCAACGTGTTCGCGAGCCGTCTTGAACGCGCACGCACCGCGTCGGTCGCGCGGATCGACAAGCGAACCCCCGGCGGGCGGTTCAACTCCCGCCAGTACGTTCGCGCGCTCGCACAACGCCAGCACGGCCGCCCGATCACCGCGTTCCCGTGGTCTGTGGAGCGACGCAAGCGCAACCCGATCCGCGGGCCGCACGTCATCTTCATCGTCGACACCTCCGGTTCGATGGCGCGCTACGAGTATGCGCTCGGGCCGATCGTGTGGATCATCGACTCGGGGCTGCGCAAGGTCGGCGGCCGTATGGCAACCGGCCTGTTCGGCGACTCCGCTGAGTCTGTTGTGGGACGGCCAGCGACCGCTTCCCAAGGTGCCTGCGATCCAGACCGGCGGCGGCACCGCGTTCGCCGGCGACGCGCTCGTGATCTGCGCGGACGTGCTCGACATGGAGGACACGTCGCGTCCGAGGCTCGCCTACATCCTCTCCGACGGCGGCTGGTATGACACCAGGGCTGGGATGGCGAAGGTCCAATGGCTCGCCTCGATCGGCGTGCCGACGATCCACATCTCCATGTTCGTCGAGCCGCTCAGCGTGCTCGCCTCACGGATCAGCGTGATCCGCGACCCCGCCGACGCGCTGCGCGTCGTCGCCGAGGACTCGGTCGCACTGCTGCAGAACCCTCGCGCGATCCCCACCCGGGCGGGAATTCACGCCTAACCAACCCCGCTGCGCCCCGCTGCGCTGCGCGGGCGCACCCCAACGTCAACACGCAAGGAGGGCAGATGCCCACAACGACCGCCGCCACCAGCGCGGCCACAAACCCCGCGACCAAAACGCGCGCGACCAAAACGCGCGCGGCCAAGAAGCCGCCGACGAAGACGCCCGTGTCCAAACGCGCCACCGCCACGACTGGGCCGGCGAAAGCGCCCGGCCGCGCAGCCAAGCACCCCGGCCCGACGAAGACCAGGACCGCCGCCGCCGGTGCCGCGCGGGCGCGCAGCGGCGGGCGCCGCCGCCGCGCCCCGCAGCCGCTGAGCCCGCCGGACCGTCTGTTCGACGTCACGATGCTCACGCCGGAGCCGGTGCGCGAGGACGTCGAGCGTGTCCCGCTCGAGCAGATCACGCTCGCCGAGAACCCGCGCAAGCAGATCAGCCCCGACGGCATCGACCGCCTGTCGGGGATGCTGATGCGCTCCGGGCAGCTGACCCCGGCGATCGGCCGGCGCGTCAGCCCAACCGAGGTCATCGTGTACGCCGGGCAGCGCCGCTATCTCGCCGCCCAGCGCTCCCCCGAGCTCGCCGGAAGCGACGGCTACGAGGGGCTTCGCCCGGTGGTTGTGCTGCTCGTGCAGCTGCTCGACCACGAGCCAACGCGATCGGAGATCCGTCGCATCCAGGCCCAGGAGAACCAGCACGAGGAGCTCTCCATGCGCGACCGCCAGGAGCAGTTCATCGACTGCTGGCTCGACACGCGACGGCCTGCGCGAAGACGACCGGATCGCCGCCGTGTGCGACGAGCTCGGACACAGCCCGACGCTCGCCCACAACCTGCGCCGCCAGATGACGCTCCCCGACGACATCCGCATCCGCGTCGCCGAGCGCCCGACCGGCTCGGCAGCTGTCGATCAAGCTCGCAAACCAGCTCGCCGACATGAACGAGATCTCCCCGCAGCTGACCGCCGCGGTCGCCTCCAGGGTCACGAGCACCGACCACCACCAGCAGGCCCTCGCGAGCATGGGCGCGTTCGTGCACCGCACCGTCGTCGAGGACGACCGACTCTACGCCGTGCGCATCGACGAGGGAACCGCGGTCCTCAACGCGTCCGAGGAGATCGAACGCGCCCGCGAGCACCTCACCGACGACGGCCGCACCGTGCTGCACACAGAACTCGACGTCGAGCCCGACAAGCTCGACGAGAAGCTCAAGCAGCTCGCCACAACAGCCCGCGCGACCGGCGCGCAGATCGACGTCACCCGGGCGCTGCGCGAGCGCGCGACCGCCGGTCGCTACGCGTGGGTGTTCCACCGCGGCGCCGACTACGCCGACGCCGTATGGGTCATCGCCCCCGAGTTCCTGCTCGCAGAGATCGCCGACGCGCTGAAGGGCGCCAAGCCAGCCACCGGCAAGGACGACCAGGTGTTCTCAGCGGCGAAGGTGAGCGACGAAGACGTCGCGGCCGCCAGGGCGAAGGCGGACAAAGAGCGCACCGAGCGACGCGAACGCGTCTCAGAAGGCCAGAACAGCAACCTCGGCCTCGGCCACGACATCGCGCGCAAGATGCTCGACCCGTCAGAGAAGCAGCTCGACGCGCTTCGCCGGGTCGTCGCGCACGTGTTCTGCGAGCACTTCGCGACGATCATCGCCTACGGCGCCGGCTGGTCAGACCGCGCGCGCCAGCAGCCAATCGGCGACTCCGAACGCTTCGAGCCGCGGTCGGTAGACGCGATCATCCAGGCCGAGCTCGAGCGCGCGCTCAACGACCCCGACCCGCTGCGCGGCATCCTGCACCTCGTCAGCCGGTTCGGCGCCGCGTTCGTGCTCGACCGAAACGGCGTGACCGCCACCGCCTCGCTCGGCAGCGCCCGCATGGCATCCAGGCTGGCGCGCGCACTGCCGGACGGTCCCGGCGATCTGCGCACAGCGATCTGGGATCTGATGCGCCCCTACCTCAGCCCGCGGCTGGCGGAAATGAACGTCGATGACTTCGTCGTCGACGACACGCTCGAGCCGGCCGCCGATCTGGCCGCGCACCGCGCCGCAAGCCCGCTCGCCGAAATCGACCTCGGCGAAGAGCGCGCCGCGGCCTAACCCGACGACACCAACGGCCCGCGCCCCCCGGACGGCTGGCGCGGGCCAAACCCGAACAAAGGAGCCAACAGTGGCCCGATACACCTTCCGTGCAAGCGGTGGCCCGGACGCCGCGAGCGCCACGCTCGACCCCGGCGTCGCACCGCCACACGATCTCCCCGCACTGCTCGCCCTGCGCCGCAGGGCGACCGACCTGTTGCGCAGCGACCCGCGCTTCGCCGACACCAGCCGTCTCGACATCCACTACGGCGACGGCGAAGGGGAGCCGGTCACGAGCGTCGACCGCGCCTACCTCAGCGGCCCCGACGCGCCGGTGACGGTAGGAGGTGGCGGATGAGCGCCAACGCAATCGCGACCGCGCTCAGCGGCCCTGGCGACTTCACGCCGAGCCGCCTCATCCGCGTGTTCTGCCGTCCCGAGCTCCGCAGCGGCTTTCGAGCGTCCAAGCGCGACGAGGCGGAGCGCTGCGACTGGCACGCCGGGTTCTGCAGCTACTGCGGCCCGAGCAGCTACGCGACCGGCGTCGACGGCTTCGACGACGGGACGAACGCCTGGGGTGAGCTGACGCGCTCCGGTTGGACGCTGATCGAGAACCCCGCCAGCAGCCAGTTCCCGTACTCCTTCCAGATGCAGTGGCGCCCGGCCGAGCGCGAGCAGCTCGAGGCCGCGCTCGCGCAAGCCGGCGGCCGCGGCGTCGACACAGCCGAGCGCCTTGACGAGCTGCGCCAGAGCCCCGACGGGCGCTGGTGCATCCTGCACTACTGCGAGGGGGACTTCGGCGTCGCCGTCTACGACGACGAGGACGCCTACAAGGCGGGCGAGCGCAAGGGCCCGCGAGGACTGAACCCCGCCACCCTCGCGCCCGACTTCTCGCCAAAGCCGCGGCGCGCGCGCCGGATCCAGTCTCGCGCGGCCCTGTGCGGCCCGCTCCCACCGAAACCCAAGGAGACACACCATGCCCGAACCACCTGCGGGTAGCCGTCCACGGCTGCCCGTTGTGCACGTGCGCGAAGCGCGCCCCTACCTCGAGGCGCCGTTCCCCGCACGGACGATCAGCGTGTTCGCACGCCGCGAACCACACGACCCAGGCCAAGCTCGCGCCGTGTTCTTCGTCCCCATCCGCCAAGTCGAGGCGCGCCTGACCTACATCTTCGGCCTGGGCAACTGGTCACCGGGAACGCCGAGCGTGCTCGACGGGCGAAGCCTGTCGTGCTCGCTCACCGTCCTGGGATCAACACATCACGCGGTCGGGCAAGGCTCCGACCGGCTCGCGCAGGCCGCCAACGGCAAGAAGCAATGCGCGCTGCAGATCGGCGTCGGAGGCTATCTCGCCGCGATCGACCCGCTCACCTTCCCGATCGGCGAGCAGCCCGACCACGTGCTGGTCGCCGCCACAGGCCGGTTGATCCTCCCGCGCTCGCTCGAAGACCGCGCGCGCGAGCACTACGCCGCACAGATCGAGCGGCTGCGGGACCGCTACGGCCCGCCGCTCGAGCACACCCCGGCGCCGTGGAACCGCACGGTCGTGCCGCTCGGTCGCGCGCGCGGCCTCGCCGCGCTCGCCGCCAATGTGCTCGACCGTGCCGAGCGTCAGCCTGAGCCGCGGCCGCTGCTGCGCGGCGCGCTCGAAGCGCTGATCACGATCAGCCCCGGCGGGCTCCAAGCCCGCACCGCCGCACGCCGCTCAACCGCCAACCCCGCCGGCGACTTCGACGACGACGAGGCCGAGCTGATCGAGGTCGATTTCAGCGCGCTCGGACCGAAGCCGCGGCGGTGGGCGGCATGAGCGCCACCGACGGGGAGACGCCGCGCGAGACGCTCAACCAGCTCGCCGAGCGCTTCCGGCTCACCAAGGCGACGCTTCGCCTAATCGCCCAAGCCGACAACCCCACGCTCACCGACGCCGACGTCCCGGACGACCAGCAGATCGCGAAAGTGAACAGCGCGATCGAGGTGTTCGTCCTCGCCGGCCTTGACTGCGACCCGCTGATCGCTGCGGCGATCACCCAGGCGGGCGA
Organism: uncultured Solirubrobacterales bacterium; assembly: GCA_963842005.1. Taxonomy (GTDB): domain Bacteria; phylum Actinomycetota; class Thermoleophilia; order Solirubrobacterales; family Solirubrobacteraceae; genus Palsa-744. The sequence goes on from CAWJEV010000005.1 coordinate 183,887, forward strand.
GCAGGGCGCAGAGGACTGGCGTGAGCAGCTGTGGAAGGGGCTGCTCGCCGAAGCGTCAGCGGAGTGGGAGCGCCGCGGCCGCCCCGAGCAGCCGCTCGCCCCGCGCCTTGCGACCGTGCCGCCGATCCCGCCGCAGCCCGCGGAGGAGATCGAAAGCGACGAGCACCCCGGGCACAGCATCGCCGCCTAACCCGACGGTTGCTCGACATCTCCCGCGCCCGCCCGCACCCGCGGTGCGGGCGCACGAACGAAAGGAGCAGTTGTGAGCACCCTCACACCGCCCCCGCCACGGCAGCGCGCAGAGCTGTCAAGCCTGCGCATCCCGCCGAGGCTGCCGGAAAACCACCGCGGCGAACCGCTGCGACACCTCAGCCACTCGGGGATCGCCAAGTTCCGCGGCTGCCCCGACGACTTCCGCCGCTCATACATCCTGGGGGCCTGGGGCCCCAAGAGCGGGGATATGTTCCTCGGCATCGCGTCGACGACGCGATCTCCGGCTACTTCCGGGCACTGATGGCCGGCAGCACGCTCGACACAGACGCCGTCAAGGACCTCTACAACGAGCTGTGGAAACGCGAACTCGCGTTCGAGGCCGCCAGGAACGGTCCGGTCCGCTTCGGCACGAAGCGCAACATCGAGCAGACCCACAGGCTCGGCATCCAAGCCGTCGAGATGGCGATGGAGCACATCGTGCCGCGCCTCGGTCGCCCGATCGCCGTGCAGCGCCGGTTCGAGTTCAAGCTCGACGATCGACTCGAGTGGTCTGTCATCGGCACCGTCGATCTGGACACGATCCGCGAACAGACCGTCTACTTGATGGAGGACGGCAGCGAGCACCCGGAGATCCGCGACCACGGCTACCCCGAGCCCGGGATCGCCCTCGCCTACCAGGACACGCCCGCGGCTTGGCGGCCGACCGTCAAGCGCGGCCGCCTGGACCTCGAACCAAGGGAGGCGATCGCGATCTACGAGCACGAGAGCGCCGAATACGAAGAGCGGCTCGCGCATTGGCGCGAGCAGGGCGAAGACGGCGACGCGCCGAAGCCGCCGAAGGAGCTGCCGGATGTCAGCGTGCCGGTGTCGCAGCTGACGGTTGAGGCGGCGCGCCGCGAGGTTGCCGGCATCGCCGACTTCAAGGTCACCGGCCGCCCGCGGTATGACTCAAGCGCCGGCGATGACATGCAGGCCAGTATCTACCTCGGGGAGCGCTGGCTCGCCGGGGATCCCGCGTTCGACTTTCGCTTCGCGCAGATCCTCAAGCCCGGCTCCAACGGCCGCGTGAACATGGGCCACTCGATGGTCCCGACCCGGCGCACCGAGGGCGAACTGCGCTCCACGTTCATGCGCATCGCGCAGACCGCGCGCCTTCTGTGGGCTGCCTACCGGCGCTTCGGCCCGAACCAGCCGTGGGGGTGGGCAACCGAAGACTGGCGCTGCCGCAACTGCGACCACGGGCCCGCCGGCACCGCCCAGTGCCCGTTCGCGATGCGCGAAAGCCGCTGAAGCTCACGCCAACGAGCCGCGACCCGCCGCCGGGGAAGCCGGCGGCGAGTCGGATCGTGCCGCGCCCAGGCGCGGCTTACCACTTGAAAGGAGGGCATCTTGCCCGCCCACCAGTTGAGCCCCGCGGAGGCCGGGGAGCTGCTGCGCGTCCTGCGCGGCAGTGGCGGCCGCCACGAAGGACTGCGCGCAAGCGCATACGAGACGCTCAAGGCGATCGCCGGCGGCATCGAGATCCCCGACACCCCGTACACAGGGCTCGTCACCATCAGCGACGGCAGCGTCAACGTCGTCTGCGGTCACGTCGCGGTCGTCGACTTCCACGACCTCGGCGACCCCGACTGCAGCGAACTGGCGCAAGAGCTCGACGAGCTCGCCGGCCGGATCGAGCGCGACCTCTGTGATCTCGCGTCCGGGACCGTAAACGAGCTGCGCGGCCTCGCGCAACAGCGGCGCGTCGCGGCCCTGCGCGGAAGTGGCCGCGTCGAAAGCTGCACCCACGCGCAGCTGAACGCTGCCGTCCATGAGGCCGGGGTTGACCCCGGCGACGCGCGCGTCAACGCCGCGGTCGTCTCCCTTCCCGGCTGAACGACCGCCGGCAGCGAGGAGACCAGCGGCGTCGCCCACCCGCGGGCGACGCCCGATCCGCCTACCCGAAAGGACCCTGATGCTGCACCCAACCGACAACGCTGCCGAGCGGCGCGCACCGGCGCGCGGTGAGCGATGAGACTCCCGCCAGGGCTCGCCGAGATGTGGTCGGCGCTGGCCGCGAGCGCCAGGCGGCTCGAGCTCGCGATCACGCTCGTGTTCCTGCGCCAGCTACTCGACCCGACGGCCCCCAACGTCGCCGGGCACGACCCGCGAACGCTCGTCGGCGACGCCCCGGACTGGGCGCGAATCGCCGACGATCCCGACCTCCCGGCGATCCTCGACGCAGCCGCCGCGCGCGTAAACGAGTTGATCGGCGAGCCGCTGCTGGAGACCGGCTTCGCCACGCTCAACCCGCACGCCGTCAAGGAAGCATTCCACGGCGTCAGCAAATGGAACGTCGAGGAGGGCCACTGCGGCGGCGACATGCTCGGAGAGCTCCTCCAGAGCGTTCGCCCCGCCGGCGCCGGCAAGGGAGCGTTCTACACCCCCTTCCACATCAGCTACGCGATGGCGCTCATGGTCGGCGTCGGCCCGGGGGAGAGCGTCCATGACCCGGCCTGCGGCCCCGGGCGGATGTTGCTCGCGGCGCTGAAGGCGTGCCGCGACCAACACGATGGCGACGAACCGCTTTTGAGCGGCATGGACATCGACCCCGACGCGATCCGCACCTGCAAGCTCAACCTGCTGCTCGCCGGCTACCAGCACGCCACCGACGCAATCGAGCAGGGCAACTCACTGCTCGCCGCCTAGCCACGGCGAGCCCTAGCCCGCCTCGCGCGCACCGAGCGCACACCGCGCTGCCACCGGGCGCGGACAAAGCCCCCACACCGAAAGGAAGGACCCATGATCAACACGGCCCCGCGTGAGCGCGGGACGCATGACACCACCCCAACCGACAAACCACCCGAGGAGCACGACGAGCACACCGACGGGCTGCCCCGCCCGTTGGCGCTCGCAACCCGCGACTTCGCCGAGGTAATCGAGTACCTCGGCGAGTGGGAAATCGTCGACGCCGCCGCGCGCCGCCCGGATGCTGGCGCGACCCGCACCCCCGGGCGGATGGCCGGCGGCAACGAGATCGGCCCGTTCTGCACGATCGACCTCAGCCAACTCGGCGGACCGAAGCACCGCGCGATCGTCGCCGCCCCGACCGACGCCACGCTCCACGCGCTCCGCTCACGGCTGGTCACCGACGACGACCAGCTGCACTTCAAAGTGATCGGCCACGAGCAGACAGGCCGGGTGCTCGTCATCGCCAGCCACGGGAAGATCATCGGCGATCACTGGCTCGCCTACGTCGAGGCGGACACGCTTCCGCCCTACCCGTACGCGCAGCGCGACGAGCGCTTCAAGGAGGTCTGCCAGGGGCTCCGCGACGCCGGCCACACCCCCTATGTGCGCCGCCTCGAGGGCGGCGTGATCGAGGTCGAACCGGCCGAGCGCGGAACACAGATCAAGGCGAGCATCGACGCGCTCGGCGCCGTCACCCGCACCTGGCCAAACGGGCGCACCAGCGTCGAGGCGCCACGCGACGGCGACGAGGCACTCCGCGCCGCCGCACAACTCAAACGCCACCCGGCCCGCCGCCCGACCGCTAGCACCGGGGCCAAGGCGAACGGCGCTCTCGCCCCTGTCCCTGTGCAGCAAGCGCTTTTCAGCGACAAGCCGGCCGCGGCGCCCGCGGTGAACGGGACCGTGCCGGTGCGCCGCTCGACGGTCGAGGACACCGTCGTCGAGGTTCTCGCGCGCGCGCACGTCACCGACGACCTCGTCGTGCTCCCAGAGCAACTCGATCGGACGCTGTACGAGGCGGTCAACAAGGCCCTCACCGCACTCGGCGGGAAGTGGAATCGCCGCCGTGGCGGCCACGTCTTCCCGCCCGGCCAGCCGATCGGCGACGAACTCGCCGCGATCGTCGACGGAGGGGTGCTCGAGCGCATGCTCACCGGGTACTTCCCGACCCCGCGCCCGCTCGCCGAAATGCTGATCGCGCTCGCCGATGTCCGCGCCGAGCACCTCGTGCTCGAGCCGTCCGCCGGCCGTGGCGCGATCGCCGACCTGCTCGCCCAGGTCGTGCCCGCTGAGCGGCTCTACCTCGTCGAGCGCGACCCCACCCACCACCAGGCGCTCGAGCGCGCCGGCTACCGTCCGCCGCAGCTCATCTGCGACGACTTCCTCACCACGACCGTGCTCCCCGAGCGCTTCGATCGGATCGTGATGAACCCGCCGTTCGAGCAAAAGCAGGACGTCGCCCACGTGATGCACGCCTACGAGCTGCTCGCGCCCGGCGGCCGTCTCGCCGCGATCACCGGCGCCGGCGTCGCGTTTCGCAGCGACAAATGCACTCGCGCGCTGCGCGAGCTGATCGAGCGAAGCGACGGCGGGTCGATCACCGAGAACCCGCCCGACGCTTTCAAGGCATCCGGCACGAGCGCGCACACGCTGACGCTCTCGCTCACAAAGCCCGCCACCTGACGCGAACCACCCGGAGCCGGGCCGCGCGCCCGGCTCCTCCTCATCAACCGAAAGGAGCAGCCGCATGGCTGACAGCACCCTCACGTGCGAGGAGGCCGCGCGCGTCCTCGCCATCCTCAACGGCGTCGACGCCCGCCTCGACCCGCCGCTCACAAGCGCACGCGAGAAGCTCGAGCGAATCGCCGCCGACGATCCGCTCCCGCCCCCGCCCTACGTTGGCCTCGTCATCCTCAACGAGGGCGGCGTGGCAGAAATCGTTGGCGGCAACGTCGCGCTCGTCGACTTCCAAGACCTCAAAGACACAGGCTCAACGGTCAGCGCCGGCGAGCTGGACGATCTCGCAAGCAGCATCGAGCACGACCTCAACGATCGCGGTGCACTCACCGTCGAGGACCTCCGCGAGCTCGCGCACAGCCGCCGCGTGGAGCGCTTCGAACGCGACGGCGAGGTTGGCGGCTGCACCGTCACGCAGCTCGGTGCGGTGCTCGCCGCGGCGGACGTCGCCCCCGACCAGGTGACCGTCGCGGCCGCATCGCTCATGTCCCGCGCCGCCTGAACCACACCACGAGCCGGCCTCGAGCCGGCCGCCTTCAGTCAACCCACCCCGCAAAGGAGACCGATGCACGCCCCCAACCCCGACCACCCCCACCAGCGCAGGCCGCGATGAAGCTCCCGAGCGGTCTCGCAACGATGTGGTCGGCGCTCACAGCGGCCACACAACCGCTCGACCTCGCGATCACGCTCGTGTTCCTGCGCCAGCTGTTCGACCCGACCGCACCGCTCGTCGCCGGCCACGACCCGCGCGAGCTCGTCACGATCTCCCTCACCTGGCAGGAACTCGCGACGGAGCCTCGACTCGGCGACGCCTTGGACCTGCTCGCCAGCCGGATCAACGAAATCACAGGCCACGAGCACCTGCCGAGCGGCTTCTCCGCGCTCGACCCGCAAAGCGTCAAGTCCGCGTACGAGGGCGCCAGCAAGTGGCAGGTCTGGGAATACATCACCGGCGGCGACATGCTCGGCTCGCTCCTTGAGCAGACGCGCAGCGCGCGCACAGCGTCCGCCAACGGCGCGTTCTACACCCCCTACAACGTGAGCTACGCGATGGCGATGATGCTCTGCCCGCACCCGGGCGAGAAGATCATCGACCCCGCGTGCGGGTCGGGGCGCATGCTGCTCGCAAAGCTCCACGCCTGCCGCGTGCAGTTCGGCGGTGAACCCGACCTTTACGGCGTCGACATCGACGCCGACGCGGTTCGCGTCTGCCGCCTCAACCTGCTGCTTGCCGGCAAGGGTCTCGGCCGCTCCTCGGTCCCGCTGCGCCCGGTCGGGCCCTCGCCCGCACGCGCCGCCTGACCGGACTGACCGCTGCGCGCCCGAAACCCGGGCGCTGAAAGGAGAAACGATGCTCCTGCTCGCTACGCAGGCGCTACCCCAAATGCGCGAATACGCGCACCCAAATCTCGGCCGGCTGCTCACACCACGCCACTTCTCACGGCTTCGTGACACGCTCGAAGACGGCTACCAGGTCGCGGTGGACAACGATTGCTTCAACGGCTACGACCCCGAGGCGATCGCGCGCCTGTTCGCGCAACTGCTCCCGCTGCCCTCCGAGCTCGCGCGGATGCGCAAGGCATGCCCGTTCATGTGGGAGATGCCGGGCGAACGGATCGCCGCCGACGGGACCGTGATCGAGCGATTCTGGCTGCCGCCGCCGCCCGACGAGCTCCCGGCAATCCCGCCGAACCTCCTGTGGGTCGCTGTCCCTGACGTCGTGCGCTGCGCGTGCGGCGCCGAGGAACACTGCCCGAAGGAGTGCCGCGGCGAGCGCTGCGGCCCACGCGGTGACGCGCAGGCGACGTTGGAGCGCTTCGCGCTCTGGCATACATGGATCTCGCACTTGCCGCTCGCGTTCGTCCTTCAAGACGGCAGCGAGCAGTCGGGCATGATCCCGTGGGACGCGCCCGGTCTCACAGCCGTGTTCGTCGGCGGTTCGGATGAGTGGAAGCTCGGCCCCGAAGCCGCCCGCCTCGTCCGCGAAGCCCTTGAGCGCGGCCTCTACGCGCACATGGGTCGCGTCAACAGCGAGCGGCGTATCCAGTACGCCCGGTCGATCGGTTGCACCTCGGTTGACGGCACCGGCTGGACCGTGTGGCGCAGAGCGAACCTGCCGCGCGGCCTCACCGCCTGCGAGCACGCGCGCCCCAAGCCCGTCCACTGGCAAACCCGCCTTCCCATCTAACGCCGCGGACCAGATTTCCACCCGGCCGGCGTGCCCAACACAACCGAAGGAGACACATGTCAAATCTGCACGAGATGACCCCGCGCGTGCTCGGCCGCGGCCTCATGCGCGGCGACCGAGCCGAGGAGAAGCTCGGCTACTGCGCGCAGGACGCAGTCCACGCGGTGTGCCGACTGCACGATCTCAACGAAGCCGAGACCGCGGCGCTCGAAGCTTACCTCGACGGGTTCAGCGCAAGGATGCGACGCAAGCCCAGCTCGGCGCTGGCCGTCGGGCTTCGCGGCGAGTGCGCCGTCGCCTACGAGGAAGGCACCACCGACGGGCTGAGCGAGCCGATCACGCGGGTCTATCCCGCCGAGCCTGAAAGCGAGCCCGCACCATGAGCGCCACCCGCACGCTCCCCGAGATCCGTGCGGCGCTCGAAGTCGAGCGCGGCTACCTCGATCAGATCGGATTCCAAGGTGGCGTGGTCCCGGTCGCGGAGATCCAGGCGCGAGCGGGTTTCTTTGCGACCAACGATGAGCGCTCGCTTGTTGAGGTCGCGGACTTCCGCGACCAAGCGCCGGATCGCTACTTCGCTTACCACGATGGGCACCAGCCTGGATCGAACCCGGGCCGGGTGGGCGGGACGCTCACGACGTGGACGGGCAGCGAGCTCGCGGTCGTGATCGACCGCTGGGCGCCGTTCACCTCTGTGCTCGGCGATCACCGGCAGAACTTCCGAGCGATCGCGATCAACGGCGAGATCTACACCGCCACCGCCTACCTCAGCGCCGGCGACTACGTCCGCATGCGGCGCGTGAAACCGAGGGACGCCAGCGAGGCATCGCGAGCGCGCCGCTACGCCGAATCGAAGCCAGACGAGGCCCGAAGCGGCCGGAAAGGAACCCGATGAGCACCACCGCAACAGCGCGCGAGCGCGAGCGAACCGAACAACCCGACGACACCCGCGGCCACACGAACCGGGCACGCCCCGGCCGCGGCGACCCGTGGTACAGCAGCTATCCGGTGATCGGCGTCGTCGCACAGGACGACGGGGATGCGGCCCGGAAGCTGCGCGAAGCCGAGACGGCGATCCAGGCGATCGACGGGATCACCCTGCTCGACGGAGACCTGTTCGAAGAGACCTACCGCCGCGGCAACGACGGCGAAGACGTGCAGGTCCACTTGGAGCTCCCCGACGCCTGAACCCCAACACGCACCGCGCCGGGAGACGCCGTCGCCCCGGGCTGCCCGAACAGCTCACGCGCACGTCTCCCGCCGACCCGAACACGAGCGCCCAACCGGGCGCCGCTAGCGAAAGGAACCCGATGAGCACCACCGCGAACGCGCGCCAGCGCGAGCGGATCGAAGAACTCAACCGGCAACACAAGGAGGGCTACCCGGGCAGCTACCACGGCCAGCGAGTCGCCGCCGCCTTCGAGCGCTACCTGACCACCGGCCGTGCCAGCCACATCACCCCGGCGCTCTACGACTACCTGCAGATGCACGCCGGGTACATCGCCCACTTCGACCTGCAGACGTTCCGCCACCTCTACCAGGACCCCACGGACCTGCTCAACGCCCGCCACGAGACGGGTCGCGGGCTCGCCCCGGACGCCGGGTACGGGCCAGTAAAGGTGTACCGCGACGGCATGACCCACCTCGAAGTGTGGGACCGCCTCGCACAGCTCGTCGCCGAGCACCGCGAAATGGTGTTCGAGCGCTCACGCCGCCAGCGCGCCGAAGTCGAGGTCGCGCAGGCGCGCGACCTCGCCGCCCGCCACGGCCAGCTCACCCCCGCTGCGCGGGACAGCAGCGCCGCCGGCTGACGCCGCGCGGCGCACCCGCAATCCACGCAGCGCTCACCCTTGCCGGCCTGGACGCCGGCAGAAAGGACACGCAATGTTCCGAAAGACCCTGAACGTCTCGATCATCAGCCTGCTGGCGACCATCGCCGGAGGCGAACCGTACGGCATCAGCTGGCAGGGCCATGTCCCGATCGAGCTGCCCGACGACACGCAGGCCGCCAGCGCGAACGCCGACGCGGTCAACGAGACGCTCTTCCGCGCCTTCCAGCGCGTCGACGACGCCGACGCCCGGCGCCTCGAAGACCTCGACTACCGGCTCCCGAGCCTCAGACTGCGGCGACCTCATCGCCTGGGGCGACAGCACGTACCGCGTGCTCGCGATCGGGTTCGAGCGCATCGAACCGACCGGCGCGTTCGAAGCGACCGTCCGCCACCGCACGCCCGGCGAGCCCTCCCCGACGCTGCGCGCGCTGATCGGCGAATACGTCGAGTCGCACCCCAACCCCTCGACCGCGCTCACCGTCGCGCTCACCGCCCTGGCGCGGACGTGCCTGGACACGAAAACAGACCCCGCGATCGTCCCCGTCCTCGCCGCGCTCGGCCTCGACAAGCAGACCCTGGCCGCCGCGTTCCGCTGACCGCAGAGCAGCGACGCGCACGCACGGCGCCCATACCAGGGGCCGATCACGACCGCGGCCGCGAGACGGCCGCTTCACCAGGAAGGGAGAACAGATGGCTTTGAACATCACCGAGGCGAACGCGGTCAACCGCCTCTACGACTGGCTCACCGGCCGCGACCGCGCCGGCCGACCCGTGTCGCGGGAAGCGGCGATCGAGTCGATGGCGACGCTCGCCAAGAGCGCGCACAACGCTCTGCACGCCGGCGTCAGCGACACCGAAGTCCGCGCAGAGCGCGACCGCTGGCCCACGATCGAGAAGCGGACCGGCGGATGAAGAACCGCGGCCGCTACTTCAAAGGAGAGGACGGGCGCCGCTACTGCTACGGCCTGCAACCCGCCTTCCGCTGCCCAAACGCCACCACCAGCAGCGACGACGAAGAGAACCAGCTTGAACGCGTCCGCGTCGCCGCCGCGGCGCTGGGCGCGGGCACCGGATGGCTCGCCGAGCTGTTGCGGCGCGCGCACACCGGGGCGAGCGGCGAGCGCCACCGCGACCCCGGCGGCCCGATCACCAGCGACTGTGCGATCTGTCGCAGGCGGTTGCGCCGCCTCGGCTTCGCGTGCTGGATCGAGGCGCCCATCGACCCCGGCAGCTCAACCGGCCGAATCGCCGCCCGCCTGGGCGCGAGCGGCTGGCAGCGCGTCGACGGGCCCTGGTACCGCGACCGAAAGACCGAAGCGCGCGAGTGGGCGCGATCGCGCGCAGAAGGCGCGAGCACCTGACCCATCGGAAGTCCGATCAATGCGCGCGAACTCGCGCGCCCAACATGAAGAGGACAACAGATGACCCAATCCGACGCGACGCCCGAAGAGTCCCAACCACCGTTCGCGGTCGTCTTTGAGGGCGGACGAACGCTGACGTGTCCCGCCCAGCCGCAACTGTGCACGTGGGTCGCGATCGCCGTCGACGGCGTCGAGATCCACCGCCTCGACGCCGACGCGCTGCAAGCCAACCCGGGAGCGGAGCTGACGCGGCTCGCCGAGGCGCTGATCCCCGGCCTGCCGCAGACGCCCGGCTTGCCACAACCCGAAGAACACGAAGAACAGGGGTGGCACGAGTGCGCGATCGCAGTCGCCGCCAACGGCAACACGATCCGCTTCGACGCCCCGCCGGAAGCTATCGAGAGCGTGCGGGTCTGCGAGCCAAACGGCGCAGTAGTCGGCTACTGGGAGGAAGAGTTCGAGTCCGACGCGGCCGACGCGCTCCGCGATGTGATCGACGCGCTCATCGCGGGCGACTGGTCACGCGCGCCCGGCAGCCCCGCAGGCGACTGAGCGCTACGCGCCGCCACAGCTGACCGAAGCGGTCAGCGCCGATCCGGCGCTGACCTTTCGTCTACAGAAAGGAGAACCGGATGCCCGCATCCGCCCAGGCGCTCGACGAGCGCCCCTTGCAGTTCTCGGTCGTTCTCGAGAACGGACGCACACTGACCTGCCCGCCCTACCCCAACGACTGCACGTGGGCAGCCGTCGTCGTCGACGGCGTCGAGATCCACCGCACCAACGCAGACGCGCTCGCCGCCGACCCGCCCGGCGAGCTCACCCGGCTCGCCGACGCGCTGATCCCCGGCCGCCCTGAGAACCCCGAGCTGCCCCAGCCCGCCGGGCAGGACCCCAGCGACTGCCGCGAGTGCGCGGTCGCGCTCGCCGAGTGCCCGCGCACGATCCGCTTCGACCCGTCCCCCGACCAGGTCGACCGGGTACGGATCTGCGCCCCCGACGGCGAGGAGATCGCCTACTGGTCCACCAGCGAGTTCGAAGAGGACGCGCCGGACTGCCTGGGCGCGGCGATCGGCGCGCTCGCCGGGGGAGTCGTCCACTGATGCGAACCCTCGATCAAATCCGCGCACTGTTCCCGGCGGGCACGTTCGTCGAAGTCCTCGAGAACACCCGCCGCCCCGAGCTTCGCGGGCAATTGCGCCGCGTCCAACGCGCACAGAAGGCGGCGCTCGACGTCAAAGTGATCCGCGGGGCGAACGCCGGCGAGCGCGGCTTTCGCATGGCCCTCCCCACAAGGGCCGGCGACGTGCTCGAGCTCTCCGACACCCACGTCCGCTTCCGCATCGGCGAGCAGGACACCGTGGCGTTCCGCGTCACCGACCAGCCCGCCGGCGAGCCGGTGGCGACCGGGGAGGTGTGCGCGGGCTGCGGTGATCGCCTCGAAGGCGGGGAGCGCGAGCGCTGCCGCGAGTGCCGCCACGAAGCCGAAGGCCGCTGCCGCTGGTGCGGCAACGAGCCGCCCACCCCGGACGGCGAGCTGTGCGCCCGCTGCGAGCAGGAGGGCCGCCACGCCTGCGCCGCCGGATCCTTCGACTCGCTCAGCGACCCGCCCGAACTCCCCGCGGCAGCATGAGCACCCAACCGGGCAAGATCCCCGGGCAGCTGCGACCGACACTCTCGCTGCTGGTGAAGCTCGGGAGCATCGCCCGCCACGTCGAGGAGGCAACCGGCCCCGCGCCGAGCCCACTCGACCTGCAGGCCGCAGCCACCCTCGCCCGCGACCCCGAAGTGACCGCGTGGCTCACCAAAGCAGACCGCCACGCGCTGCTCCCGCTCCCCCGCGGCTGAACACCCACAGCCGCCATCCAGCCGACAGCGAGCGCTGTGCCCGGCTGCCCACCGCTGCGCGCCCGCGACCCCTGCACCGGGGGTCGCTGGCGCGCACCCAAACTCAACCGAAGGAGACGTTCATGACTCACCCCGACCTACTGCCCGCGTTCGACATCTCGGATCGGCCGATCGGCCACCCGATGCTCTGCCGGCCCGGGTCACTCGACCGTGTCCCCACCGGCCCCAATCTGCTCGCCTCATGGAAGGAAGACGGCTTCCGCGCGATGTGCGCCATGACCGCGAGCAGCGGCGTGCTGCGCTCCCGCAACGGGCACCCGCTCCCGCAGGTCCCCTACATCCCGGACTACCTCTCGATCAGCGGGATGCCCGAGGGCACCGTGTTCGACGGTGAGCTCGTCGACCGCGCCCGCCCACGCGTACTGCGCCGCACCGGCACGATCCTCGAGGCCAAGCGCCAGCACGTCCCAACCACAGCGGACCCCGCGCTCACCTACGCCATCTTCGACGTGCTGTTCATCGACTTCGAGGACCTGCGCGACCTCCCGCTGCGCGAGCGCCTCACCCGGCTGCAGGATCTCCTCGGGCCCGCCCTCGCCAACGTCGAGCCCGACGCGGCGTTCCCGGTGGTGCTCCTCGAGCACGTCCCCTCAACCCCCGAGTTCGCCAAGGACGCCCTCGACCGCGGCAAGGAGGGCGTAGTCGTCAAGGACGACCGCGCCCCCTACCGGCACGGGTCGCGCACCGACTGGTACCGCTACAAGCCCCAGGAAACCGCCGACGTGCTCTGCACCGGCGTCGTTCGCGCGAACGGCAGCGGACCCGTCACCTCGCTCGCCTTCGAGATCCAGGGCGGCGCCACAGGCCAGGTCGCATCCGGTCTCAGCAACCACGACCTCCAGCACATCGCCGCCCACCCCGACGCCTACGTAGGCCGGCTGCTGGAGCTCGCCCACCACGGCGTCGAGCGCTCCGGCAAGCTGCGCCACCCCGTCTACCACGGTGTCCGCCACCCGGCAGACAAGGCACCGGTCCCGACCAGGGCACGCAAAAAGACGCCGGCGCCGACGATCACCGCCCCGAGCAGCGGGCCGGGCAATCCGCGCAACTACAAGCGCATGGGGGACACGAAGCTGCTCGAAGCCGAGACCTCGCTCGAAACACGCTCCGGCGACGCCTACGAACGCTGCATGGAGAAGCACTCCCAGGACCCCGACGGCGACCTCCAGATCGTCCGCGCCGAGATCAAGCGCCGCGGCCTCACCCGCTGAGCCGCCTCACCAACCGTCACCATCGCTGCGCCCGTTCACAGAGGCGGGTGCGGCCCGTCCACCCTTCACCGAACACCGGAGGAACCACATGCCCAAGCACGATCAGCCCTGGGATCTGGCGGCACCCGGCCACTACGCGCTGTGTAACGACCGGGACTGCCCGTTCTTCGAGGTCTGCCCCGACGGACACGGCATGTGAGATGAGGCCCTATGACCCGCTCCCTCGTCTGCTGCGCCAACCATGAAAAAGACCGTCGCGACGACCAGCACCACGACCAGCACCCGAGCGCGACCCCTCTGAGGCACAGGACCTCTCCAGCCACCTAACCACAGCCAGGCCAGTCGCGCGGCGCCCACCAAGCCCCGACAGCACCACCACCTACTATCCGCCGAACGGGACGGCCGTCGAGCAACCACTGCAAGCCGTCCCGCACACGAAAGGAAGCCACAATGGCCGCAACGAATATCAACCGGGTCGTGATGACCGGCAACCTGACCAAAGACCCCGAGCTGCGCTCGCTGCCTTCCGGCACCTCGGTGTGCGAGTCTGCGCATCGCGTGCAACACCCGCCGCAAGGACTCCGCGACCGGAGAGTGGACCGACAAGCCCAACTTCTTCAACGTGAAGGTGTGGGGCGCGCAGGGCGAGAACGCCGCGCGGTACCTGTCCAAGGGCCGCCCGGTGGCGATCGACGGCCGCCTGGAGTGGCGCGAGTGGGAGGCCCAGGACGGGGGCAAGCGCCAGGCAATCGACATCATCGCCGACAGCGTTCAGTTCCTGGGCCCGCGCGAGCAGGCCGACGCCAACGGCGACACGCCGCCCGGCGAGGCAGATTTCCAGCCCGCACCCGTACCCGCTGGCGCCGCAGACGAAGACATTCCATTCTGACCAGCAGGTGCGCGGCACCAGACCGGCTGCTGGCCCACGGGCGCTGGCCACGCCACCATCCTTGCCTGGAGTCTGCAAAGCCGCTGAGCAGGGCGGCCGGGAGCCGCGCTGGCTCCCGTGGTAGGCGCCATCTGTAGCCCAAGCAGCCCAAGTCCCGGTAAGGCCGGTCAACCAGAACCACAGGAGCGCGGGTGCTTCCTGGGCGGTAGAACGCCCAGCGCACCCGCGCTCAGCAGCCACCACGACAACACCGACCCACCAGGACACCCCCCGAAGGGAGTTGATATGACATCAATTTTCCATCGCACTAGCCGCCGGGCAGCAGCGCAGCGCCCACCGCAGGTGCCACGCCACCCCGCCGGCAGGGCGCCAGCAGTGTGGCTTCGGATGAGCCGCCCCCGAGCGCACCCTCGCCAAGTGCACGGCCCGACCAGCCCACCCGCACGGGACCGCCACGACCGCGGCGCCACATACACGCCGGGCGGCCGACGCTCCACCAGTGACAGCCGACCAGCCACGGTCAGCGGCATGAGCGCTCACGCTTGGCCCACCTGGTCGGCCATCGTGTCACTCGCCCTGTGCGGATGCTCGATACCGACCGGCATCACCACGGGCGACGGCAGCGCCTCCTGGCCACACCACAACCGCACCGGCCTTGTGGACGCGCCACCGGCACGCAATCGGCTGACAGTCACGGCCGTCCGAAGCGAAGAGCTGTCGCTGATCACCGAGCCCGGAGTCGGCGACAAGCCATTCATCGCGCTTATCGACAGCGCCCGGCACACCATCCAGGTCGTGATGTACGAGTTGACCGACCAGCGTGCCGAGCGGGCGCTGGCCACCGCCGCGGCCAGGGGCGTGAATGTGGCCGTCCTGCTTGATCACGGCCAGTACGGTGCCGGGCGGTCACTCAACGACGCCGCTTACCACTACCTGACCACGCACGGCGTGACAGTGGCGTGGACACCCGGATACTTCGCGCTCACACACCAGAAGTCGATCCTCATCGACAGGCGTGTAGCGGCGATCATGACCCTGAACCTCACCCCGGCCTACTACCAGAGCTCTCGCGACTTCGCGGTGCTCGACCGCCGGCCTGCCGACGTGGCGGCCATTGCGCGAGCCTTCGACGCCGACCTACACCACCAGCAGATCACCTCCAGCACGGGCAGCGGCGACCTCGTGTGGAGCCCCGGCGCGCAAGCGTCGATCAGCACACTCATCGAACATGCTCAGCGAAGCATGGAGGTCGAGAGCGAGGAGATGGACGACCCGGTCATAACCCACCAGCTCTGCCAGGCCGCACAGCGCGGCGTGCAGGTGCGGGTGATGATGACCTACCAACCCGCATGGCGCGCCGTGCTCACCTACCTGGCCAGCTGCCGCGCCCAAGTTCGCATCTACCCCACGAGTGCCGCGCTATACATCCACGCCAAGCTCATCCGCGTCGACGGGCGCACCGTATTCATCGGCTCGCAGAATCTCTCCCGCCAGAGCCTCACATATAACCGCGAGTTGGGCATCATCACCCGGAGTCCCCAGATCGCCGTCAGCACCGGGCGCACCTTCAGCGCTGACTTCGCAGTCGCCCAGCCGTACGAACCCTGACAGCCACTCAACCACCTCGAGACGATCACTCAGCGGCGCGCGGCGCAAGATCTTCCCTTTCTCTTGCCCGCGCGCCAGCACGCCCTATTCACTATTTTTTTTTGCCCTTAACCACTCATTTTCGCTGACCAAGAGGACGGACAGTCATCGGGCCTCCCAGTTCTCGCACCTAGAGACTCACGTGCATGGTGTGTTCGACCGCGCGAGTTCTTCCCATAGCTCGCGCATAGCGCGCGAGCGATGTTGCCTTCCCGCCTGCACTAACGGCGGCGACACACCTACACCCCCGGCTCCGGCTAGCCAAGCACAGGTACCCGCCTGGGTTCCCAGCGCGCACCCGCAGCCATTGGCGTCACCTGGCACCGATGGCACGCCTCAACCCGAGACCACTAGGAATCGCGCTCAGCGCCCCGGCTGTTCGAGTCGGCTGGTCCGCCGCGTGCACCATCCTGTGCCTGCTAACCGGCGCCTTCCTGCTGTTCCTCGCTGCCGCCCGAGGTGCCGGGGAGCAGCGCCTGGCCAGATGGGGCGCGTTCTACGCACTCACCCCTGCGTTCTGGGGGATCGACCAGTTCACACCGACTCCCACGGCCGCAACAATCGGGGCTGTGCTGCTGTTCGCCGGTACCACGCACGTCTTCTGTTGGCGTAGACGGCTGTATACTGCGATCACCGGACGCGACTGGGATTCCGAGGGCTGATGCGCGCCCACAGCCCGCATACCGATGGCATCACGGCCACGATCGACGCCGTGGCCGAATGGGCCGCCGATACCCTCGCCAGGCGCGTTCGCCTAGCACAGATGCGCAGGAGAGAGAAGCATCCCCTGACGCGTCTGGGACTGGACATCATCATCAGCGCCCAGTCGGAGATCATCGAGAGCCATACCAGCGCTGCTCTCGAACGCCTCACCGACGCCGTTACGCCGGACTGGTGGTGGGCCCCCGCGATGAAAGCGCGGTCTGAGATCGGTCTGACCGGACAGGTGGTCGCCGCCGACGGGCGTCTGGTGTGGGTTCAAACCGACAACAGCTGGCACGGCCAGGCAGACGACGCCGATCTGGCGGCGCATTCGCTCCTCGATCTGACCCGCAGCGGCGGCATGCAGGCCACCTCGATCGTGTGTATCGCCAGTGAGGACGAACCGGGCTGGGTAGTGGCCTCCTCGGGACGTCGGGTCGGTATCTGCTCGGCCGAGCGACTGACCGACATGGTCTATCGCAACCTCAAGGGGTTCGGCTCCTATGACCCCGATGCGCATCCGCGGCTTTCCCGCGCGCTCTCTACGGCGCCCGGCCCCACTGGGATCTACATCTGTGAGCCGCACGGCATCGACAGCTACCGCGCGGCGGTCGCCGCACTCGAGGGCGCCGCACATCTGGCCCAGATCAGCGACGGCCTTGACCTCAACGTCGTCCCCGTGGTGATGTGCGACTCACACGAGAACCCACACCAGCTCCTGGTCGACGGCGAGCAGCGCGTCTGGGCACTGCCGCTCCATCAGGTCGCCAGCCTCATCGAACAGGCCGATCGGCGGGGCCTTCGTCCCTCGCAGATCCGCCGAATCCGCCGACCTGCCCCGGGTTGGGAGTACCGCGTCGACGCGACCGAGGATGGCTGGGCGTTCGAGGTCCGCTATGACTTCGAGGTCCACGATCGCAGCAACGTTCGCCTATAGCAAGCGGAGTAACTGCCGACAGGCAGGTATTGGACCGCGCGGCGCGGATACCCGCTGGCCCCCTCGATCGCGATCACAGCCACGGCACAGGGCGAGGACACCTGGCGTCCCCATAGGCCAGCTCGGAGACAATGTCGACGCTCTCCTCGAGCCCAAGGCCCATCCCGCCGTAGCGTTCTGGGAGCCACCAGCCACTCATCCCTAGCTGGTGGAAGGCCTCGCATTGCGGCACGGGAGGCTCAGGGAGCGAGTCGAAATGGGCCTGGTGAGGGAGCAGCTTCCGCCCGTGCGAAGTCGCGGACCCGCGGCAGGATCTCTCCGAGCCGATCGCTCGCAGGACGCTCCGCGAGCCCACTTCCTGCAGTCACCCCCCACGGTCGTGGTCCACCGCCCGGATTTTTGCTCAAGGCTCCGGCGCGGTCAAGTTTTGCCTTCCGCGCGACCGATGTGCGCGAAGGGTCGGGGAGGCCTGCCGGTGGCCGGCGACGCTTGTCGGGTGCAGCACGCTCATAGGGCAACCTCATCCGACTACCTGCCAGGCAATTCGCGCCGCATCTGCCATTCTTGCGCGCCAGAAAGCGAGCCAGGAAACTGGCTTCGTGCCCCGCGCGACCTCTCATTGCAAAGCCCATGTGCAGGCGATCAGCGCTGGGGCTCTGGAGCGTGCGTGATCGGCGTTCAGGCCGCAGCCGACACGGAGACGGTTCCGAAGCTCGACCCGCGCGAGCGGCTTGAGGTGCTATGCGACCCGGGGTCGGTGCAGGTGATTCGCTCGGGCATCAGGTCGCATCGGATCGGTGACAGAGCAGTGGATGGGGACGGCGTCGTCGCGGCGCTCGGCGCAGTGGATGGCCGGCCGGTCTTCTGCTATGCGCAGGACAGCAGCTTCGCAGGTGGCTCGCTCGGCGAGGCGCAGGCGTCATCGATTGTGCGCGTCATGGAGCTGGCCGCAGACGCGCGGGTCCCGGTGATCGGCTTCGTCGAGTCGGCGGGCGCGAGGATGCAGGAGGGCGCCGCGGCGCTGGCTGGCTACGCGCGTATCTTCCGCGCGAACGTAGAGTTGTCGGGACGGGTGCCGCAGATCTCGATCTCGACCGGGACCTCGGCAGGTGGAGCGTGCTACTCACCGGCGCTCACCGACTTCGTGATCATGACTGGGGCCTCCAGCATGTTCCTAACCGGACCGCAGGTTGTGCAGGCCGTGCTCGGCGAGGAAGTGACTTCGGAGGAGCTGGGCGGCACCAAGGTGCACTCGCGCAACGGAGTTGCCCAGTTCATCGCGTCAAACGATGTGGAGGCCGCGATGCTTGCGCGCGAGCTTCCTCGGTTACCTGCCACAGAACGCATGGGAGCTACCACTGCAATCCGAGCCCCAGCTACCGGCCGGCGGGGATCCCGGAGAGGCCGTCCCGCCCGACCGGTGGCGCAGCTATGATGTGCGAGAGGTTGTCAGGCGAATCGTCGACGCGGGCAATGTGCTTGAGGTTTCTCCGCGTTGGGCGCGCAACATGGTCACCGCGTTGGCCCGCCTCGATGGACGTCCGGTCGGCATCGTCGCCAACCAGGCCCGGTATCTGGGCGGCGCTATCGACTCGGAGGCGTCGCAGAAGGCCGCGCGCTTTGTTCGCGTCTGCAACGCGTATTCGCTTCCGCTGATAGTGCTGGCCGACACGCCGGGGTTTCTGCCGGGGGTCAGACAGGAGGCAACCGGCGTTATTCGTCACGGCGCCAAGCTACTCCACGCGTTCGCAGAGGCTCGCGTCCCGAAGATCACAGTCGTCCTACGACAGGCGTATGGAGGCGGCTACATCACTATGAACTCGCGCGATCTGGGAGCGGACCTTGTGTTCGCCTGGCCGGAGGCCGTGATCGGGGTCATGGGAGCTCGACAGGTGGTGGGCATCATCCACCGTCATGAGCTCGCTGAAGCAGAGGACCCCGGGGCAAAGCTCGCTGAGTTGGCGGACACCTACACCGAGCAGCATCAAAGGGCGTGGGTCGCCGCTCGCGAGGGCGTGATCGACGAGGTGATCGTCCCGGGCGAGACACGCGCACGGCTGAGCACGGCGCTCCGTGCCCTGCACGGCAAGCACCCAGACAAGCCAGCGGGCAGGAACATCCCGCTTTAGGCGAACCGTCGCGATCAGCGGGAGGCGCGTCGCGAGCCGCTGCGCCGGTCAGTTCCTCCCTCCCCACACACCAACGGCTCGCAGGGCCGCGACAGGATGACCGTCGCGGCTGCCACGATGCCCGCGTCGACCCCCCAGCGGCCATGGAACTCGGTCAATCGCCAGCCGTCGAGCACAGGTCCTGAGATGAGCAGACGGGCGTGAAACCGGCGGGCGGCCGTGTCGATCCTGAGCTCTACGTCCTCGAAGCCCAGCCAGCATTTGGCCAGCGGGTACCAGGCCTTGTAGATGGCCTCCTTTGCGGCGAAAAGCACCTTGTCGAGGCACACGCCCGTACTGCTGCCGGCGACCATGTTGCGCTCGTTGCCGAAGGCCACTTCCTTGAGCACGCCGTCGCGGAGCGGCTCGTGCGCCTCGGCGTCGATGCCGATCGCGCGCACGTGGTCGCTGAGCGCGACGGCACACGCACGGTAACCGACGCAATGGGTGATGCTCCCCACGATGCCGCGGGGCCAAATAGGCTCGCCGCGCTCGCCGTTGACGACGGGGACCGGCGGGAGCCCGAGCTCTCCCAGCGCCTTTCGCGCGCAGCCTCGGCCGGTCTCAAACTCGCGGCGACGCCTCTCGACAGCGTGCGCCACGTACCGCTCCTCCTCTGCGAACAGCTGGACGCCCGTCAGATCCTCGCGCGTGGACACCACAACAACCGTGTCCGGTACCAGCCGCTCGATCACCTGCCGCCATCTCCGGACAGGATGCGGCGGGGGACTGCTGGACGACTGGGCCAGCGTCTGCGCTGGAGCGGATAGCCGAGCGAGACCTCGTCGAAGCGGACGCCATCGTGAATGGTGCTGCGCGGAATGTGAAGGTGGCCGTAGACGACCGCCTTGGCGTTGAAGCGTGTGTGCCAGTCGGCCGTCGCCGCGGTGCCGCACCATTGAGCGAACTCGGGATAAAACAGCGGCTGTGTCAGCTCGGGCAGCATGGGGAAGTGGTTGACGAGCACTGACGGAAGTCCGTCGGCCGCCATTGAGGTCAGCCGCCGTTCGGTCAGCCTCACCCGTTCGCGGCACCAAATCTCGCGGGACGGGCACGGGTCGGGGTGGAGGAGGAACTCGTCTGAGCACACAACGCCCGCCTTGTAGGCGCGTGCGAGGGACTCATCCTTGGTTGGCGCCAGGTTCGTCCCAAAGCTGTAGTCATAGAGGGTGAAGAGAGGGGCAATGACTGCCGGCCCACCGGCGCCGATCCACACGGGGTACGGATCCTCAGGAGTCAGTATCCCCTGCCCACGGCACCAGTGCACGAGATACCTGTAACGCTCCTCGCCGCGTAACTGCACGACGTCATTGGTGGATGTCCACAGCTCGTGGTTGCCTGGAGCCCAGATCACAGTTTCGAAGGCGCGCGCGAGCCTCGCCAACGCCCATTGGACGTCGCAGATGCCATCGCCCACGTCGCCGCAAACGATCAGCCAGTCGCCGCTGCGGGCGGGAGCAAGCCTTTCCACAAAGCTTCGGTTCTCAGCGACCTCTACGTGGAGGTCGGCGACGGCGATCAGCGCCCCGCTGCGTTGTGTCGGTGACATCCCGGGACTTATCCTAATACCGGTCATGGCACCCCGGCTCGACCCGGACGTACAGCTCGTGCTCAATGCGGGTCGTGACGCAGGATGAACTTCCCCAGCCGGTGCCGCGCGCGCATCCGATCCAGGCGCGCCGAGGACCAGTGCGACCGGCATATCCTCGCCGCGCTCCCGCCACTTACGCAGCACCATACCTGTGTGCTGAAACGGCGCGATACCGTAGGAGGCCCCTCGTTGATCAATGCCAACGTGTCGATGTTGCGTGCGCGTGCACGTCGCTCGGCCACAACGGAGAGCGACCGGCGCGACTGGTTTTACACCCTGCTCACTTATGCATAGCATGCCACTGGTAATGTCCTTACTCCAACACTTCAGGGAGATATCATGAGCAAACGTATCGTTGCGCTACTTGCGACTGTCGCTGCTTTTGCCATCGGAGCGGTTCCGGCTACGGCGGCCAGCAGCAACCAAACCGAACCGGGAACCCCCGAAACGGCGAACTGCTCCGGTCAAACGGTGGCATTTATCGCCCAGATTGGCGCAGGAGCCGGAATCCATGGTGTGGCTGGCGTTGCCGATGCGTTCGGGCTCTCTGTCCAGGAAGTCCACGCGCTTATCGGCAAGTACTGCGCTTCGTAAACGTATCGTCAACCCTGGGTCGGCAACAGCCGCACCGATTCGATCGAGCAACAACCCGGGGGCCGTTTAGCTGGTCGCCGCACAGTTGGGTAGCGACCAGCTAAACGGGTTGCTGAGCCTTCCCAAACTCTGGATTCGTGATCTGCTGGATTGCCGAGGTGCTACCGCCGTGCGCCGCTCGGCGCGTCGTGGCGGCACGGCGGCGAGCGGAGCGCTGAGTTGGTCGTGCCGATCGCTCCCATGTCGGCGACGGCGCGCTTGGGGACAAAGACGTTCCGAACGTCCTCGGCGAGGATGGGCGTGGAACGGGCACCTCGTCGCTCTGGGCGAGTCCACTAGCTGGGCGAGTCCACTAGCCCGTGGCAGGGGGGCCGAGAACAGCTCGGTCGGCTCCACGAAACCCCTTCAACTCGATCTGGCCGATCAGCTTGACCCGCAGAGCGTCACTTCGCTGCGCCTGGTCGACGATCACGCGGGTCACAAGCACCTCTCCTCCGCCCGCGCGGGCGACGACGCGCGCGGCCCGGGTTGACCTCCCGCCCATAGTAGTCGCCGTCTCGGTAGAGCACCTCCCCGAAGTGGATGCCGATTCGTGGCTTCGGCGCATCGGCTGACACCCGCATCTGGAAGTCGACGGCCCACTCCGTCAGCGCTACCCGTCCGGGGCGATGAGCATTACCTCGTCGCCGAGCGTCTTGACGATCCGAGCACCCGGTAGGCAAGGTGCGATCGACCGCCTGAATGAACGATTCGACCGTGCGCTCTGGCGGCGCTGCTTACGTTAGCCGCGTGCCCCCAACGCATCTACGTGGCGACGGCGGTCGCCGACGCGTATCTATTGTGCGTAACGGCTGTAGCGTGTGATGGTAAGAGGGACCATGATGCTGAGGGTAGCGGCGATCCAGATGAGTGAGATCAAGACGTTGTGTGCCATGGGAGCATGGGTGGTTGTCGTGAGAGCTCGCACAGCATCGTCGACGTGAGTTACCGGATTGGCTCTGACGACGGGCTGTAGCCAGGATGGCATCGTCGAGACTTGGGAAAATCCAGAGGATGCGAAGCTGAACACCAGCGAGATTAGAAATGCGGCACCTTGCGTAGCTTCGACCGAACCGGTCCATAGCGCGATTGTGAACGAGAGCCAGGCGAACATCGACCCCAGCGCAAGGAGTAACACCACCGCGATGAGGATGCGCGGAGCGGACCCGACAAAATGGAAGCCGACGGCCACGCCCAGTGCTCCGACCAACGGGATGATAAGACTATTTCTCTGGATATCGGTGATCGCTCGCGCGGCAAGAACCGCTGATCGCGCAATGGGCAGTGCACGGAGATGGTCGATGACGCCCGAGGTTACGTCCTCTGCCAGCCCGATGCCGATGGTTGCCGAGACCGGCGATGACTGAGAACACGAATATTCCGGGCATGAGGTACTCGACGTAGTCGGGTAACCGCACCTGTCCACCGAGGACGTAGCGAAACAGCAGCAGAACAATAAGTGGTTGGATCAACAAGATCACCACCACATCTGGGGACCGTTGATAATGGAGCATGCTGCGGCGTACCAGTGCGATCGTGTCAGCAAACGCCCGCCCGGCATTCGCGCGCATCGTCATGCCATGGCCTCCGCAGGATCGTGCCCTGGTATGCCGTCTGACGGGCCAGTTAGGTGCAGAAACGCCTCGTCGAGCGTTGGGCGGCGTACGATCACGTTGGACGCGGCGATCCCTTCAGCATCCAAACGCTGCAGGATCGCAAGCAGCGGGAGACTCGATTGGTGAAGGGCGAACTCAAGCGCCTCAGGGCTTTCACCTGCGGTGGCCTGGACGCCGGTCGCCGTGAGGATCGCGGTTGCGTGTCTCACTTGGTCCGGATCCGCGAAGGTCAACTCGGCGACGCGACTGCCGATGTCGTCCTTGAGCTGGCTTGGCGTGCCGGTTGCTATCACTTGTCCTCGTGCCAAGATGACGATGGAGTCGGCAAGCGCGTCCGCTTCCTCCATGTACTGAGTGGTAAGCAGCACGGTTGCACCATCATCGGCACGGTCGCGGATTATGTCCCATAGGCGCTTACGGCTGTGGGGGTCAAGGCCGTTCGAGGGCTCATCGAGGAAGAGCACCGCTGGGTGCCCGATAAAGCTTGCGGCGATATCCAGGCGCCGACGCATCCCGCCGGAATAGTTGCCGATGCGGGCTTGTGAGGCCTCCATCAAGTCGAACTCTGCCAGCAACCGCGCGGTCTCTCTCGCGCGCTGACTACGAGGCGTATGACGCAGCCGCGCGACAAGGCTCAAGTACTCCTCGCCAGTAAGAAATCCATCGATGACCGTCTCCTGGGCCGTCAACCCTATTGCTTCGCGAACAGCAGACGCTTCACGAACAACATCCTTGCCGGCGACTTGCGCAGAGCCCGAGTCCGGCGCGCACTGGGTCGATAGGATACGGACCGAGGTCGTCTTTCCGGGGACCGTTGGCGCCGAGCAGCGCAAGTATCTTGCCCGGCTCCGCCTGGAAGGAGACCCCGTCGAGGGCTCTTGTCGCGCGATACGCCTTGCGTAGTTCGTGACACTCGATGCCGTTCACAGCGTGACGCTCTCCACATTTGGTCAATTAGTAGCAAATCGCACCTACCTGATCAGCTCCCAGTCGGTGCCACTGCTGTCGGCAGTCTATTCTCGGGCCACCCCTCTTTGTCAACTCTGGTGAGACGCTCACCATCGAGGAAGTGACCCGAGGGGCGGGACCTGGAGAACACCGGAGGTGTTAGAGACGAGCAGGAATGGAGCTGGAGCTGCAGTTGGGCCCCGGAGGGCGGGGAGGCGTAGCCGAGCTGGCCTCCGGTGCGGGCGCGCGCCGCGTCGGCGTACCCGGCCGGAGCTGGTCGAGCAGGCCAAACGGCACGTTCGCCGCGAAGTACAAGTGGGAGATCCTGGCCAAGGCCGACGCATGCACGGGCCGGGCGAGGTCGGCGAGCTGTTGCGTCAGCGGATCGACATCAAACGTCGGCTGCATCCATGTCGCGCTGGCGTTTGCTGACCTCGCCGGCTACACGCAGCCCCCCAAACGGTAAGCATCATGATCGCTATACGATCCTAACCCGGTAGTGGCGCAGCCAGCGATCCACGTCGAGCAGATATCCGATCCCGAAGCTAGTTCGAGGTCCGGGCGTCGGACCCGGCACCGCTGCGCCGGCGGAGAGCGCCTGCCTCAGTCGGTCGCGGTCGACGATCTCGAATAGCGGAGCGTGCGCGTCCTTGGCCAGCTCTCGTAGCTCGGCGCGCATCCGGTCCTCGTAGCCGACGCTGCGGCATGCCGGAGGTGCGCACTTCTTGCGCTCGGCGATCGGCTGTGGCAGCAGGTCTCTCGCGGCGTCTCGCAGCAGAGCCTTCTCGACGCCGCCCCGGAATCGCATCTCAGGCGCCACGTTCCAAGCGTACTCGACGAGCCGGTGATCGCAGTAAGGCACCCGCACCTCGAGCCCGATCGCCATGCTGAGCCTGTCCTTGCGGTCGAGTAGCAGCGGGAGCCAGCGTGTCAGCCCGAGGTAGAAGGCCACACGCGTCCGATGTTCAAAATCACTCTCGCGCGCCAACCGCGGCACCTCTGCGATCGCCTCGCGGTAACGCTGGCGGACGTAGTCATCGACCCGCGCACCGCAGCGAACCTCGTCTCGCAAGAGCTGAGATACCGGGCTGACGCCGTGCAGCCAGGGGAAGCCGTCGGCTTGGATCGCGCGGCGATCGGCGTGCCACGGGTATCCGCCGAAGACCTCGTCGCCCGCCTCGCCTGACAGCGCGACCACATGGTTCTCGCGCACCGCGTCGAACAGCAGCGACAACGAAGCATCGAGGTCGCCCCAGCCGGGTAGGTCTCTGGCGCCGAGCGAGCGCCGCATCGCACCGGCTATCGAGTCAGCCGTGAGCTGGACGAAGGTGTGGTCGGTGCACAGATGGTCGGCGACGATCCGCGCAAACGGCTCATCGCGGCTCGGGCGCCACGCATCGGGTTCGAATGGCTGGGCGTCGAGAGCGTAGTCCATTGAGAAGCTGGCCAGTGGCTTGAACCCCCTCCGAACCCGCTCCTGCGCGGCAAGTGCCGTGATGATGCTCGAATCGAGACCGCCCGAGAGCAACGTGGCAACCGGCACGTCACTGACCAGCTGGCGGGTGACCACGCCCTCGAGCAGCTCGCGGACCCTGACCACCGTGCGGGCGTAGTCGTCGTCGTGTTCGCGCGCCTCCAGGCGCCAGTAGCAGGTGGTCGCCGACGCGTCGCGATGCCACTCAAACACGTGCCCGGGGCGCACTTCGACCAGCCCCCTGTACACGCCGTGGCCCGGCGTTGGGGCACCGGGGCACCCGAACAGCTCCGCGATTCCCTCGTCGTCCAGCTCAGGAGCGAAGACCGGGTTCGCCAGGATCGCCTTCGGCTCCGAGCCGAAGACGATGCCGTCGCCGTAGGCGTAGTAATAGAGTGGCTTGACCCCGAGGCGGTCGCGAGCGAGCGTCAGCTTCCCGACCTCGGCGTCCCAGATGGCGAACGCGAACATGCCCTCGAGCCGTTCGACACATGCCCACCCCCACTCGACGTAGCTGCGCAGCATCACCTCGGTGTCTGAGCACGTCCTGAAGCGATGATGGCGCCGCTCGAGCTCGCGGCGGAGGGTCTGGAAGTTGTAGATCTCGCCGGAGAACACGACCACTATCTCCGGGGTAGAGTCCCCTCCGTCTCCTCGCAGGGCTGTCGCCATCGGCTGGCGACCGCCCTCGATGTCGATCACCGCCAGCCGCCGGTGCCCGAGCGCCGCGTCGCCCGATATCCACAGGCCGCCGTCGTCGGGCCCGCGCGGCACCATGGCGCGGGTCATCGCTTCAACGACTGCGCGCTCCGCACGCATGTCCCGGTCACGGGCCACCCAGCCAGCTATGCCGCACATCAGAGCGCCGCCTCCGTCGGCTCGGGTGTGAAGGCGCCGCGGTGTCCAGAGGGAGCGTGCCGGGTCACGCGACCCCCAGGTTCATCGCGGTACGTCCAGCGTCGGCTCTCCCTCGGTGAGCCCTTCGACGACGACGGCCCGTACCGGCGCCGCCTCAACATCCGCCACCTTGATCGGCGCCGCGAACAGCCAGACGCGGTCGCTCGCGAGCTGGTCCAGATTGGCGAGATTCTCGAGGATCGCGACGCCCGCCCCGAGCAGGCGCCTGTGGATGGGGAACTCGCGGTCCCCTGGGCGCTCGGTGATGCAGTCCATGCCAACGGTCGAGACCCCGTTTGCGATGATCCAGTCGGCCGCAGACGGAGCGAGAAACGGCGGCGTGTCCCAGTAGTCGTGGCGTCCGAGGTGCCGCACTGGATGATCCGTTCTGATGAGGATCCGCTCACCGGGCGACAGTCTCGCATCAACCGCCGCCTCCAGCACCTCTGAGGTGATTGGCTCCAGATCTTGCAAATGCGATAGGTTCGCGATCACGGACCAGCCGACGAAAGCCGACAAGGGGCAGGAATCCAGGCGTTCACCGGTGGGATTGAAGTGAAATGATGTCTCTACGTGCGTTCCGTTATGAGGGAACACGTGTAGAAGCGTGAACGTACGGTCGACGCCCACGGGATCGGTCGCGGGAGTCATCACGCGCTCCAGCCTGAACTCCGGATACCACGCTGCCTCGAACTTTGCCATCCCCTCGGACCATCCCTGGCTTATGTCAACAATGCGCACATCCTCTCCTTTCACGGTCGTACAACCACCTTTCCATTCACGTCGCCGGCAGCCATCCGCTCAAATCCGCCCTCAACGACGTCGTCGAGAGCGATCTCCGATTCGAGCAGCATTTCGGGCACGTGCGGCTGCCGGCTAATCAGATCGATAGCGGCGGGAAGATCCGAGTCGCACAGGTGAACCTTTGATGTGGCGATGGTGACCTCGCGCAGAACCAGGCGCTGAAGATCCATAGGCGGCGTCTCGCGATGCAAGCCGACAATGTTCACCACACCACCCGCCCGCACGCTGCCAAGTGCGAGCGATAGGCCGTCCGGCGAGCCGCTCGCCTCGACGACGACATCCGCGCCGGCATTCGCTGTGAGCCGTTGCACCGCCACACGCGCGTCTTCTTCCCCGGCGTGGACTATCGCGCGCGCGCCAAGCGCCCGGGCCTTCTCCAGCCTGCCTGCCGCGATGTCGACGGCGAGCACGGTGACCCCGCGGTCGATGCAGCCAGCCACCACCAGCGAGCCGACTCCTCCGACGCCGACCACCATGACGATCTCGCCCCCAGTAAGGCAGCAGCGCTGCACGGCGTGGAGTGCGACGGCGAGCGGCTGGGCCATTACCGCATGGGAGGCTGGGATGTCGTCCGATACGTGTCTGCAGACTGAGACCGGCACGTTCACGAGCTGCGCCAATCCACCATGGCAATGGAGGCCGATCGTGTAGTACGTCGTGCATAGGTTCGAGCGGCCGGCGCAACACCAGCGGCAGCGACCGCACGACACGCCTGATCCTGGCACGACGCGCGTGCCCGCAATCCAACCTGCCGCCTGCGCCTGCTCGCCCGCGTGCTTCACGACGCCGACGATCTCATGCCCGAGCACGACGGGGCCGCGGTGCCCCGTCGAGGGATGAACGCTGTGCAGCGGCACCAAGTTCGGCCCGTTGAGATACTCCTCGACGTCCGTTCCGCAGAGCGAAGCCGCAAGGACCTCGAGCTGTATTTCATCAGGAGCGGGGAGACCAGGGTCCGGATGCTCCAGCACCCGGATCGCGTGGGCTCCATAGTAGACAGCCGCCCTCACCGAGCCGCCCTAGGATCGACCAGCGCCATGGTGGTGGTCGCCGTCCAAAACAGGCACGGTCGAAGGGCCCGGGGCATCGTCGGACGGTATACATTGCCGTCGCGTAGACGTCAAAGAAAGCGATGAGTCCGTGGCTCACCGGGCTCGGCACCACCCCTGCACGAACTCCGTTCAGACCTGAGCTTCATGCCAGCGATGTAGTAGCCGCCGGCGGAGCGCAGATGGCGCAGGGTCGCCTGTCCGGAGGATGGGTTATGCGGCCACGGGAGCTGGACTTATAGTGTGCACGCACCAACGCGAAAGAGGCACGTACATGACTGACGCGACGAACGCTCCAACGACACCTCAGGACGACCTCACCAGATCGCTCACCGTCACCTGGAGTGACCCGGTGGCGGCCTTGCAGCGCGCGATGCAGATGACGCGCGAGGAATTCCTGGCCATGAGCATCAGCGGAGAGATGCCGCCCCCGCCCATCGCCGCAGTGCTCGGATTCGACGCGGTTCACATCGAGCCGGGGCAAGTGACGCTAGCCATGCGGCCGGCCGAGTTCCACACTAACGGGATGAACGTCGTCGCGGCTGGCGTGAGCGCGACGATCCTCGACGGTGCCATGTGGTTGGCGGTTCAACTCGCGGTGCCCGAGGACGTGATCATGACCACGGTGAACCTCTCGCTGAACCTCGTCCGCCAGATCCCACCCGCTGGCGAGGAGCTGCATGCCGAAGCGCGCGCGGTGCACACCGGGCGCACGATCGGGACCGGTGAGGGCCGCCTCGTCGGCGCCGAGAGCGGCAAGCTCTACGCGCACGCAACGACGGAGTGCGTAGCGCTGACGAGCCTGGTGGCCGAGACGCAGTAGTGGTATGCACAGCTCATAGAAGTAATTGACGCGATGGGCTGCCTCCGGTCCACACCCTCAGTGTTGAGGAGGCCCGCGAGCGCATGCAACCGTGTCCAGGAAGCAGCGGTGCTGGTGCAACCAGGGGATCAGTCACGGACTCTACTCCACCGGGGCAAAGACTCCGTCTCGGGAAAAGACGGAGCCTTGCCCGGCTGGCTCTATGGAAAGACTATTGTTCGCTGTTCTTCACGGCTTGTGCAGTGGCGTTCTGCAGTGTTCCGTTCAGAACGGTGGTGTTATGGCCGGCTGCGGAGGGCAGGCCGAGCTTGGCGTTCACCGCAGGATCGATGAGGAACGAAAAGAATCCGCCGCAACCTTCAGCTGACGGCACGGCATATGCGTTGTCCACCAGCGAGTTGTTCTTGATAACGACAAACTGGAATTCGTCCTTGAATTCAAGTTCACCGATCGCTCCCTTGATGGGCGTGTTCGGCGGCGGTGGGCTGGTGGTACCCGTTGTCAGGTTCTGGACAATCGGGTTCGCGGCCGAGCCGATGTAGCACCGGCTACCCAGAAGCACGTTGCTCAAGTGAATCCGCACAGGCAGCTGCAGTGCAGCAGCAAGCGTGTTGGCCCTACTGACGCTCGGCGTGCCAACGAGTTCAGCTGTCGCCGTAACGATGCTGGCGTCCCTGTCGAGTCGTCTGAAGATCGCCCGCAGCCAGTGAGGCCATCTTTCAGGCGGAGCGATCCCGAGCAGACCGCCTGGGATGGTCAGCGGGGTCTTCGACAGCGTTTCACCGTTGGTGGCCCCAACAAACGTTTCTGCGCCGGTTTCTTCATTCAGGATGATTCCTCCTTGCAAGGTGATCGTCTTGTCGATTGGTACAGTCGCAGTACCAATACGGAATTCGCCACCCGTGCTTTGTGCGAACACACAGAAGGTGACTGCTGGATTGTTGACCGGACACTGGTGAACACAGCAAAGTCACCCGTCGGTTCCTTCGCCAGCGTGGGCGCTGCGGCAGCCAGTGCCACTGTCAATGCCGTCAATGCGATGAGCGCACATCTGTGTGGATGCGTCAGTCGCCGCAAACGATCTTTGGTCATGCCACTCCCTCGATTGGTTTGGGTATGGATCGAGCTACGATCGCAACGCTATGGCGTCGAATAGAACTTCACAAAGAATGAGTCTCCATGCACAGAACTGGCGTTCTGTGATGAGGCCTTCAAGCCGAAAGTTCTGCTCGCCGACCGAGCGTATGACAGCCGCAAACGGCGCTCATCTGTCACACGATCGGCTCCGGCGCGGCGGCCTCCGGCGCCCCGGTACTCGCGTTCAGCCAACCGTTGATCGCCGCAGCCGTCGTGCCGGCATCCGTCTCGATCATCGTGAAGTGGTCGCCGGGCACGCGCACGACCTCGTCGGCGATGTTCCATCGCTCGCCGTGGAGCTCGCCACCGATCGCCTCTTCGGCCTGCACGAGCAGCGACCGGACCCTGAGCGGCGCCGGGCTCCACTCCTGCATGAACCGGAAGTAGGCGCCCATCGTCACCAGGTGGTCGTCGTCGATGAGCATGTCGGCGTCCTCGCGCGCTAGGACCGTGTCGAGTACAACCGACAGCGCAAGCATTACGTCGTCGCCGTACGGGGAGTATGAGTCGAGGAGGACCAGCCCCTCTGGCATGCGCCCCGTGACCTCGAGCTTGGCCGTCAGCGCATGCGCGAGCGCCCCACCGACGGAGTAGCCGACTAGCGCGAACGGACGATCCCCGGCGACCCCCGTCACCGCCTCGGCGAGCACGTCGACGGTGACTGCCCACGACTCGGGCAGCAGCTCGCCGCGACCGAAGCCGGGCAGCGCGAGTGCCGACACCGCCCGCTGCGACTCCAGCTTCCCGGCGATGCGCAGGAACTGGTGCGGGCCGAGGCCGTTGACGAACGACGGGATGCAGATGAGCGCCGGGCTCTCCGGCCCGTTGGCCATCTCAAAGACGCGCGGCGGCTGCGGAAGGTCCTCCCCTCGCGCGAACGTCGGCCACATCCGCGAGGCGCCGACGAGGAACGTGACCGCGTCCTCAAGCATCCCTCGCCCGCGCGCGTTGCGAAGCATCTCGCCCAGCGTGCCGCCGCGCGTGGCGGGCAGTGCCGCAGCCACTCCGCTGTTCTCGGGGAGCTGCTCGCGCAGGTAGCCCGCGACTGCCTGCGGTGTCGGGTAATCGAAGATCAGCGTGGACGGGACCTTCAGCCCGGTCGCCTGCCCGAGGCGGTTGCGCAGCTCGACCGACCCCAGCGAGTCGAACCCCAGCTCCTTGAACGGCCGGCCCGCATCGATCGCTGCCGCAGAGTCGTGGCCCAACACCGCTGCCACATGCGCGAGCACCAGCTCCAGCGCGATCGCGTCACGCTCACCCTCCGGAGCCTCCGCGAGCCGCCGCGCCAGCGCACCGTCCTGGCCTGCCCGCCGCGCGGACGCGCGCACCAAACCACTCAGCACCGGCACCAACGCGCCCGCGCGCGCCTGCGCACGCAGCCCGGCTGTATCAAACACAACCGGGACGAGCAGCCCAGCCCCGGCCTCCCGCGCCAGGTCGAACAGCGCCACACCATCCTCAGCCGACAGCGCCTGCATCCCCGCACGCGCCAGCCGGCCACGACCTGCCTCGTCCAGGGTCCCGGCCATGCCTGACTCCCACGGCCCCCACGCCAACGACAACCCCGGCAAGCCCTGCGCGCGGCGATACGCCGCGAGCGCATCGAGGAACGCATTCGCGGCCGCATAGTTCGCCTGGCCGGCGCTACCCAACGTCCCCGCGACCGACGAGAACACCACGAACTCCTCGAGATCGAGCCCGGCGGTCAGTTCGTGCAGATGCAACGCACCATCAACCTTCGGTGCGAGCACCCGCGCGAGACGCTCACTGTCGAGCGTCGCGAGCAAGCCATCGTCGAGCACACCGGCGGCGTGCACGACACTGCGCACCGGGGCCGCGGCGTCCAGCATCGTGCGGACCTGCTCGCGATCAGCGACATCGCACGCCACCACCCGCGCTTCACACCCTAGCCCCGCCAGCTCCCCAACAAGCTCACGTGCGCCGTCGACCTCGGGACCACGCCGGCTGGTTAGTACCAGTCTGTTGCACGCCCCGAGTGGCGTAATGGCGCGCGAGGATCGCGCCGAGCCCACCCGTACCACCCGTGATCAACACCGCCCCGTCGCAGCGCTGCGGGTGCAGGATCCGCAACACGAGCTTGCCAATGTGGCGCGACTCGCGCAGCACCCGAAACGCGTCAGGCGCACGCGTGATCTCAAACACGCTGATCGGCGCGTGACACAGCAGACCGGCCTCAAAGAGCTCAAGCAGCGCCGCGAACATCTCCTGCACACGCTCCGGCGGCACCTCCTGCAAATCGAAAGCGCGGTAGGCGACACCAGGATGCGCCACGGCGACCGTCTCCGGGTCGCGGATATCAGCCTTGCCCATCTCCAAGAACCGCCCGCCACGCGGCAACAGACCGAGGGAAGCATCGACAAACTCGCCCGCGAGTGAGTCGAGGACGACGTCCATACCCTCACCGCCCGTCACACCAAGGAACGCATCCTTGAACTCCAGGCTCCGCGACGACGCGATCCGCTCGGACGGCACACCCAACGCCTCAACCGCCGACCACTTATCGGGATGCGCAGTCGCGAACACCTCAGCACCCAGATACCGGGCGAGCTGCACCGCCGCCATCCCCACACCACCCGCCGCACCATGAATCAACACCCGCTCCCCAGGCTTCAGTCCGGCGAGCTCAACCAGCGCGAAATACGCCGTCAAAAACACAATCGGCACCGACGCCGCCTGC
The DNA here is from genome assembly GCA_963842005.1 of uncultured Solirubrobacterales bacterium. GTDB lineage: Bacteria > Actinomycetota > Thermoleophilia > Solirubrobacterales > Solirubrobacteraceae > Palsa-744. Next base: position 217,077 of record CAWJEV010000005.1, read on the forward strand.
TCCCACGACCACCCCTTAGGGACACGCACAACCAGCCGCTGATCCGCGACAGCTACCGGACCAAACGAGTCAGCGATCATGCCCATAACACGATCACCAACCTGCAGCGAGGTGACGTCGGGGCCGACCTCGACGACCACACCCGCACCCTCACCACCAATCCGCGCAGCACCCGGGTAGGCGCCGAGCGCAATCAACACATCACGGAAATTCAACCCCGCCGCATGCACCGCCACCCGCACCTCACCCACCGCCAGCTCCCGCTCGACCTGCGGGTGAGACACAAGCGCGAGGCGATCCAGCGTCCCCACCGCCAAACTATCCAGCCGCCACGCCGTCCCTCCGGATGGCAGGCAAAGCGCCTTAGAGCGCACCAGCCGCGGGACGAACACCCGCCCACCACGCACCGCCAACTCAGGCTCACCGCAACCCAACACCCCGACCGGCAGCTCACCGCCATCGGTGTCGACCAGCGCGAAACGACCCGGATACTCGGCACCCGCACTCCGGAGCAGACCAACCAAAGGCGCCTGCACGAGCGACGGCACCTCGTCGCGCCCGACCGCGACCGCGCCGCGCGTCAACAGAACAAGCTTCGACCCGTCATCTCGCGCAGCGAACGTCTGCAACGTCTCGAGCACGCGCGCAGACAGGGCATGCACCGCATCGCGCGTCGTCGCTTCTGAGAGCTCCGCCGCCCACGCCGCCGCATCGACCACAACGACGTCCGGCTCCCCCTCGCGGGATTCGACGGACAGCTCCACCCACTCCAAGTCATAGAGACCATCGGCGATCACGGGCCGCACCGCCGCCTGCTCCATCGGGCGCGCTGCGAGCGACTCGACAGTGATGACCGGCTGACCCGTCGCGTCGGCGGCAACGATCGTCATCGTACGTGCGCCCTCGCCCTGGGCAGCCGACGTGATCCGCACCCGCATCTCGCCCGCGCCGCGAGCATGCAGGCGCACACCCGCGAACGCGAATGGCACCTCGACGGTGCTCGCGCCGTCCTCGAGCGCAGTCACGATGAGCGCGTGCAGGGCGGCGTCGAGCAGCGCCGGATGCAAGCAATAACCACTTGCGGCAGTCGCCTCCTCGGCCGGCAGCGCGACCTCGGCGTAGATGTCCTGCCCGTCGCGCCAGACCCGGCGCAGGCCCTGGAAGGCGGGGCCATAGTGGTAACCATTCTCGGCGAGACGGTCATAAAGAAACTCGATGTCGAGCTCCTCAGCGTCGGCCGGTGGCCACGCGCTCGACGGCTCGGGCTGGCCGGTGGTCGCGTTCGACAGGGTGGCGGTGGCGTGACAAACCCAGTCGATGGGATCGTCGGGGTCATCGACGCGCGAGAAGACCGCCAGCTCGCGGCGACCATCCCCGTCGGCGGAGGAGACAGTGACCTGCAACTGCACGCCCTCCCGCTCGAGCACGAGGGGCGCCTGGATCGTCAACTCTTCGATGTGCGGTGTGCCGACGCGCTCACCCACCGCCAACGCGAGCTCGACGAACCCGGTGCCAGGCAGCAGGACGGTCTCCATTACGGCGTGGTCGGCGACCCAACCCGGCCGGGCGGGGGTGATAAGACCCGTAAACAGCCAGCCATCCTCCTCACCCGCGAGCGAGACGGCAGCGCCGAGCATGGGGTGCTCGCCGTCGGTCTGGCCAACCGAGACGAGGTCACCAGCACCAGCACCGGGCTGCAACCAGTAACTGCGGTGCTCGAAAGCGTAAGTAGGAAGCTCAGCGAGCGGGCCGCCGCCGAGCAACGGGGACCAGTCGACGCTTAGGCCGTCGACATGCGCGCGCGCGAGCGCGTCGAGCAGCGCCGGCTCCTGCGGACGATCCGCGCGCATCACACTCGCCACCAGCGCGTCACTCTCGACCGTCTGCGCGGCGAGCGCGGCGAACGTGCCATCAGGACCAAGCTCAAGGAACCGCGTGACACCCAACGCCTCAAGCGCACGAATACCCTCAGCGAAACGCACCGGGCAACGCACCTGGCGCGCCCAATACGCAGGGTCAGTCACCAGACCGGGCTCGACGATCCCACCGGTCACGTTCGAGACCAGCGGGATGCTGGGCTCGTGCAACTCGATCTCGCCAGCGAGCATTTCGAGCTCCTCCAACACGGGGTCCATCAGCGGCGAGTGAAACGCCCCCGACACACTCAACCGTGTGACCTTCACACCCTCCGCCTCCACACGCTCACACCACGCATCAACCACCCTCTCCTCACCAGAGACCACCAGCGACTCCGCCGCATTGAACCCAGCGATAACGAGACCCTCACCCTCACCGAGACGTTCTCCGACCCACTCCTCGCTTGCGCGCACCGCGGCCATCGCGCCACCACAACCACCCATCAACCGGCCCCGCAACGCAACCAAACGGCACGCATCCTCGAGACCGAACACGCCGGCAGCGTGCGCCGCCACAAGCTCACCGATCGAGTGGCCGATCACGACGTCCGGTTCGATCCCGAACGAGCGCACCAACGCCAGCAGCGCCACCTCGAGCGCGAACAGCGCCGGCTGCGTGTACTCCGTGCGATCAAGCAACCCAGCGTCCTCGCCGAAGAGCACGTCACGCAATCCGTCGAAGTGCTTGCAGCACTCATCCAGCGCCGCCGCGAAGACGGGGTAGGCCTCATAGAGCTCGCGACCCATCCCCAACCACTGCGACCCCTGACCCGAAAACAACACCCCCAACTTCCCACCTGACCGAGCCCGACCCGTCACCAAGCCATCACTGGACGCGCCGGTGGCGAGACTCCAAGCGCAGCATCAAGCCGCTCACGGTCGCCGGCCAGCATGACCGCACGCTCAACCAGCTGCGCCCGCCCCCGCAAGCCACGCGCGACCGCTGAAAGCTCCTCCTCGACGCCCGACAAACGCTCAGCCTGACCCGCCAGCGCCCCCGGCGTCGACGCCGAGACCACGAACGGCAGCACACCCGACCCGGCCGCAGGCGCCACCACAGGCCTAGACGCCGCAAGCTCGACCGGCGCCTCCTCAACGATCACGTGCGCGTTGGTGCCGCTCACCCCGAACGACGAGACACCCGCGCGTCGTGTGTGACCGTCGCGGCGCTGCCAGCCGACGGGCTCTGTGAGCAACTCGACCTCACCCGCACTCCAATCCACATGCGGCGAGGGCTCATCAACATGCAACGTCGCCGGCAACAACCCATGGCGCAACGCCTGCACCATCTTGATCACACCCGCCACACCCGCAGCGGCAGCGCTGTGGCCGATGTTCGACTTGATCGACCCGACCCACAACGGCCCGTCCTTGCGCTCTTGGCCGTAGGTCGCGATCAGCGCCTGCGCCTCGATCGGATCACCAAGCGTCGTGCCCGTCCCATGCGCCTCCACCGCATCCACCTCGGCCGGCGAGAGACCAGCACCAGCCAACGCCTGGCGGATCACGCGCTCCTGCGACGGACCATTCGGTGCCGTCAGGCCATTGCTCGCCCCATCCTGGTTGACCGCCGACCCACGAATCACCCCCAACACCCTGTGTCCGTTGCGCCGCGCTACCGACAGCGGCTCCAGCACCACCAAACCCACACCCTCAGACCAACCCGTCCCATCCGCGCCCGCCGCAAACGACTTGCAACGCCCATCAACCGCCAGCCCCCGCTGACGCGAGAACTCAACGAACAAGCCCGGCGTCGCCATCACCGTCACGCCGCCCGCCAACGCCATCTCGCACTCGCCCGAGCGCAACGCCTGACACGCCAGATGAATCGCGACCAGCGACGACGAGCACGCCGTATCCACCGACACCGCCGGACCCTCCAACCCAAACGAGTAAGCGACCCGACCCGACGCGACACTCGACGTCGTGCCCGTCAACCGCAACCCCTCCAGCTCGTCACGATCAGCGCCCGTGCCGTAGCTATTCGCGGAGACGCCCGCGAACACCCCGGTCTGGCTGCCGCGCAACGACAGCGGATCGATCCCCGCCGACTCAAACGCCTCCCACGCCCCCTCCAACAACAACCGCTGCTGCGGATCGGTGGCCAACGCCTCACGCGGCGAGACCGAAAAATGCTCCGCATCGAACCCCCCGGCGTCATAGAGAAAGCCGCCATGGAGCGCATAGCAGGTCCTCGGATGATCAGGGTCCGGGTCATACAGCCGCCCCAGATCCCACCCACGATCCGACGGGAAATCGCCAACCGCATCGATCTGCGACGCCACCAGCCGCCACAGCTCCTCCGGCGACTTGACGCCGCCGGGGTACCGGCACGCCATCCCGACGATCGCGATCGGCTCGTCGCTGCCGACGGGCCCGCGCCGTACCCCCTTGGCCGGCACGACGACCCCCTCGACCCGCTCGCGCAAGAACCCCGCGACTGCCTGCGGCGTCGGATAGTCGAAGATCACCGTCGACGGCAGCTTCAGCCCGGTCGTCTGCCCGAGCCGGTTGCGCAGCTCAACCGACCCCAGCGAGTCGAACCCCAGCTCCTTGAACGGCCGGCCCGCATCGATCGCGCCGGCCGAGTCGTGGCCCAACACCGCTGCTACATGCGCGAGCACGAGCTCCAGCGCGATCGCGTCACGCTCACCCTCCGGAGCCTCCGCGAGGCGCCGCGCCAACACACCGTCCTGGCCTGCCCGCCGCACAGGCGCGCGCACCAGACCACTCAGCACCGGCACCAACGCGCCCGCGCGCGCCTGCGCACGCAGCCCGGCTGTGTCAAACGCGACCGGAAGCAACGCCGGAGCGCCCGCGTCGCGCGCGGCCTCGAACAGCGCGACACCGTGCTCGGCCGTCAACGTCGTTATGCCCGCGCGCGCCAGCCGCGCGCGATCTGCCTCGTCCATGGCGCCAGCCATCCCGGACTCCCACGGCCCCCACGCCAGCGACAACCCCGGCAAGCCCCGCGCGCGGCGATACGCCGCGAGCGCGTCAAGGAACGCATTCGCAGCCGCATAGTTCGCCTGCCCCGCGCTACCCAACGTCCCCGCCACCGAGGAGAACACCACGAACACCTCGAGATCGAGCCCGGCGGTCAGCTCGTGCAGATACAACGCACCATCAACCTTCGGTGCGAGCACCCGCGCGAGACGCTCACTGTCAAGCGTCGCGAGCACACCATCCTCGAGCACACCCGCGGCGTGCACCACACCCCGCACCAGACCCGCGGCGTCGAGCATCGCACGGACCTGCTCACGATCAGCGACATCACACGCCACCACCCGCGCCTCGCAACCCAGCTCGGCCAGCTCCCCAACAAGCTCACGTGCGCCGTCGGCGTCGAGACCGCTGCGGCTGGCGAGCACCAACCGCTCGACGCCCTGCCCGGCGAGGTGACGCGCGAAGAGTGCGCCGAGCCCGCCGGTGCCGCCGGTGATGAGCACCGCCCCGTCACCGCGGCTGGGCTGCGGAACGCGCAACACGAGCTTGCCGACATGCCGCGACTCGCGCAGCACCCGAAACGCGTCAGGCGCACGCGTGATCGCATACGGCGTGATCGGCGCGTGACACAACACCCCACGCTCGAACAACCCAAGCAGCTCGCCCAACATCTCCTGCACACGCTCCGGCGGCACCTCCTGCAAATCAAAAGCGCGGTAGGCGACACCAGGATGCGCCACAGCGACCGCCTCCGGGTCACGGATATCAGCCTTACCCATCTCCAAGAACCGCCCGCCACGCGGCAACAGACCGAGGGAAGCATCGACAAACTCGCCCGCGAGTGAGTCGAGAATGACGTCCATACCCTCACCGCCCGTCACACCAAGGAACGCATCCTTGAACTCCAGGCTCCGCGACGACGCGATCCGCCCAACCGGCACACCCAACGCCTCAACCGCCGACCACTTATCGGGATGCGCAGTCGCGAACACCTCAGCACCCAAATACCGGGCGAGCTGCACCGCCGCCATCCCCACACCACCCGCCGCACCATGAATCAACACCCGCTCCCCAGGCTCAAGCGCCGCCAGCTCAACCAGCGCGAAATACGCCGTCAAAAACACAATCGGCACCGACGCCGCCTGCTCCCACGACCACCCCTCAGGGACACGCACAACCAGCCGCGCGTCAGCGACAGCGACCGGACCAAACGAGTCAACGATCATGCCCATCACACGATCACCAACCTGCAGCGAGGCGACATCCGGGCCGACCTCGACGACCACACCCGCACCCTCACCACCAATCCGCGCAGCACCCGGGTAGGCGCCGAGCGCAATCAACACATCACGGAAATTCAACCCCGCCGCATGCACCGCCACCCGCACCTCACCCACCGCCAGCTCCCGCTCGACCTGCGGGTGAGACACAAGCGCGAGGCGATCCAGCGTGCCGCTCGCCAAGGTATCCAGCCGCCACGCGCGCACGCCCATCGGCGCCACCAACGCCCTGCATCGCACCAAACGAGGCGCGAACACCCGCCCACCACGGAAAGCCAGCTCCGGCTCGTCGCTCACCAGCGCGCCGACCGGCAGCCCACCACCATCACCATCGACCAGCACGAAACGACCCGGATACTCAGCACACGCACTCCGCATCAGCCCTGCCAACGCCGCCTGTACCAAATCCGGCACCTCACCCGCCCACACCGCGACCGCACCACGCGTCAACAGAACAAGCCTCGACCCGTCATCTCGCGCAGCGAACGACTGCAACGCCTCAAGCACACGCACAGACAGGGCATGCACCGCATCACGCGTCGACGTCTCTGAAAGCTCCGCCGCCCACGCCGCCGCATCGACCACAACGACGTCCGGCTCCCCCTCGCGGGATTCGACGGACAGCTCCACCCACTCCAAGTCATAGAGACCATCGGCGATCACGGGCCGCACCGCCGCCTGCTCCATCGGGCGCGCTGCGAGCGACTCGATGGTGATGACCGGCTGACCCGTCGCGTCGGCGGCGACGACCGTCATCGTACGTGCGCCCTCGCCCTGAGCAGCCAACGTGATCCGCACCCGCATCTCGCCCGCGCCGCGAGCATGCAGGCGCACGCCCCCGAACGCGAACGGCACCTCGACGGCGCCCGCACCATCATCCAGCGCGACCGCCAGCAACGCATGCAACGTCGCGTCAAGCAAGGCAGGATGCAAGCAGTACCCACCGGCGCCCGTGGCCTCCTCGGCCGGCAGCGCGACCTCGGCGTAGACGTCCTGCCCGTCGCGCCAGACCCGGCGTAGGCCCCGGAAGGCAGGGCCATAACGGTAACCATTCTCGGCGAGACGGTCATAGAGGAACTCGATATCGAGCTCCTCAGCATCAGCCGGCGGCCACACCCCCTCCGTCTCGGCGGACAGGGCCTCGGTGGGAGTTGCAATGAGAGTGGCAGTGGCGTGACAAACCCAGCCCGTGGGATCGTCGGGGTCATCGGCGCGCGAGTAGACCGACAGCTCGCGGCGACCGTCATCGTCGGGCGGTGTGACCGTGATCTGCAGCTGCGCGCCGCTCTCGTTTACGACGAGCGGCGCCTGGATCGTGAGCTCCTCGACGCTTGGCGCACCGACACGCTCACCCACCGTCAACGCGAGCTCGACGAAACCAGTGCCCGGCAACAGCACCGTGTCGAGGATCTCGTGGTCGGCGACCCAGCCCGGCTGGCTCGAGGTCAACCGGCCGGTGAACAGCCAACCATCAGGCTCACCCGCGAGCGGCGTCGCAGCGCCGAGCATGGGGTGCTCGGCCGTGTCGAGACCAAGCGCGAACGGGTCGCCGCCCGGACCAGACTGCAACCAGTAACGGCGGTGCTCGAAAGCATAGGTCGGCAGGCTCAGCGAGCGGGCCGTCGCCGAGCAGCGGAGACCAGTCGACCGTCAAACCATCAACATGCACACACGCGAGCGCGTGCAAGAACGCGGGCTCCTGAGGACGATCCGCGCGCATCACACTCGTGACCAGCGCGTGCTCGTCGCCGATGGTCTGCGCGGCGAGCGCAGCGAACGTGCCATCAGGACCAAGCTCAAGGAACCGCGTGACACCCAACGCCTGCAGAGCACGAATACCATCGGCGAAACGAACCGGGCTACGGACCTGGCGCGCCCAATACGCAGGGTCACTCACCAGACCGGGCTCGACGATGCCACCGGTCACGTTCGAGACCAGCGGAATGCTGGGCTCGTGCAGCTCGAGCTCGCCGGCGAGCGCCTCGAGCTCCGCGAGGACGGGGTCCATCAACGGCGAGTGAAACGCCCCCGACACACTCAACCGTGTGACCTTCACACCCTCCGCCTCGACACGCTCACACCACGCATCGAGCACCGTCTGCTCACCTGAGATCACCAGCGACTCCGCCGCGTTGAGCCCAGCGATCACGAGACCCTCACCGAGACGTTCGCTGACCCACTCCTCGCTCGCACGCACCGCTGCCATCGCACCACCACAACCACCCATCAACCGGCCGCGCAACGCAACCAGCCGGCACGCGTCCTGTAGTGAGAAGACGCCGGCGGCGTGCGCCGCCACAAGCTCACCGATCGAATGCCCAATCACCACATCCGGCTCGACCCCAAACGAGCGCACCAACGCCAGCAGCGCAACCTCCAACGCAAACAACGCCGGCTGCGTGTACTCCGTGCGATCAAGCAACCCTGCGTCCTCACCAAACAGCACCTCGCGCAACCCATCCACGAGCGCGCAACACTCGTCGATCGCCCTCGCGAACACGGAGTAGGCCTCATAGAGCTCACAGCCCATCCCCAACCACTGCGACCCCTGACCCGAAAACAACACACCCAACTTCCCACCACCACGCACACGGCCGGTGATCAAGTTGTCGGCGCTCTCACCAGCCGCCAACGCCGCCAGCGCCGCGTCAAACTGCTCACGCCCAGATGCCAGGATCACAGCACACTCAGAAAGACGCGCACGGCTCACAAGCGCACGCGCGACCGCGTCCAGCTCACCCTCAACGCCGGCCAGTCGCTCAGCCTGACCCGCCAACGCACCCGGCGTCGACGCCGAGACCACGAACGGCAGCACACCCGACCCCGCCACCGGCGGCGTCACAACCGGCGCTTCCACGGCGGGGGGTTCCTCCACGATCACGTGCGCGTTAGTGCCGCTCACCCCGAACGACGAGATACCCGCGCGACGCGTGTGACCGTCGCGGCGCTGCCAGCCGACGGGCTCTGTGAGCAACTCGACCTCACCCGCACTCCAATCAACGTGCGGCGAGGGCTCATCAACATGCAACGTCGCGGGCAGCAACTCGTGGCGCAGCGCCTCGATCATCTTGATCACACCCGCCACACCAGCCGCAGCCGCGCTGTGGCCGATGTTCGACTTGATCGACCCAACCCACAACGGACCGTCCTTGCGCTCCTGCCCGTAGGTTGCGATCAGCGCCTGCGCCTCGATCGGATCACCGAGCGTCGTGCCAGTGCCGTGCGCCTCGACCGCATCTACGTCGGCTGGCGACAGGCCGGCGTTCGCTAGCGCGTGGTGGATCACCCGCTCCTGCGACGGCCCGTTCGGCGCCGTCAGGCCGTTGCTTGCCCCATCCTGGTTGACCGCTGACCCACGAATAACCCCGAGCACCCTGTGTCCGTTGCGTCGCGCCACCGACAGCGGCTCCAACACGAGCACGCCGACACCCTCAGACCAGCCAGTCCCATCCGCACCCGCGGCAAACGACTTGCAACGCCCATCAGCCGCCAGCCCCCGCTGGCGCGAGAACTCAACGAACAAGCCCGGCGTCGCATGCACCGTCACACCACCCGCGAGCGCCATCTCGCACTCGCCCGAGCGCAACGCCTGACACGCCAGATGAATCGCCACCAGCGACGACGAGCACGCCGTATCCACCGACACCGCCGGACCCTCCAACCCAAACGAGTACGCGACCCGACCCGAGATCACGCTCGATGTCGTCCCCGTCAGCCGCAGCCCCTCAAGCTCGTCACGAGACACGCCATTGCCATAGCTGTTGGCAGATACGCCCGCGAACACGCCGGTCTGGCTGCCGCGCAACGACAGCGGATCGATCCCCGCTGACTCGATCGCCTCCCACGCTCCCTCCAGCAACAACCGCTGCTGCGGATCGGTCGCCAACGCCTCACGCGGCGAGATCGAGAAATGCTCCGCATCGAACGCGCCCGCCTCATAGACAAACCCACCGTGGCGCGTGTAGCTCGTCCCGACATGATCGGGATCCGGGTCATAGAGGCGCCCCAGATCCCAGCCACGATCCGACGGAAACTCACCGATGCCCTCGCGACCATTGGCGACGAGCTCCCACAGCTCCTCGGGCGAGGACGCCCCACCCGGGTAGCGGCAGCTCATCCCCACGACCGCGATCGGCTCGTCGCTGCCGACGGGCCTGCGCCGTACCCTCTTGGCCGGCACGACGACCCCCTCGACCCGCTCGCGCAAGAACCCCGCGACTGCCTGCGGCGTCGGATAGTCGAAGATCACCGTCGACGGCAGCTTCAGTCCGGTCGCCTGCCCGAGCCGGTTGCGCAGCTCAACCGACCCCAGCGAGTCGAACCCTAGCTCCTTGAACGGCCGGCCCGGATCAATCGCCGCACCCGAGTCGTGGCCCAACACCGCTGCCACATTCGCGAGCACCAGCTCCAGCGCGATCGCGTCGCGCTCACCCTCCGGAGCCCCCGCGAGGCGCCGCGCCAGCGCACCGTCCTGTGCCCCCGCCCGCCGCACCGGCGCCCGCACGAGCAGGCTCAGGATCGGAGGGAGCGTGCCGCTGCGGGCCTGCGCGCGGAGACCGGCTGTATCAAACGCAACCAGAAGCAACGCCGGAGCGCCCGCGTCGCGCGCGGCCTCAAACAGCGCGACACCATCCTCGGCCGTCAACGCCGTCATGCCCGCACGCTGCAAACGCGCGCGGGCGGCGTCGTCCATGGCGCCGGCCATCCCTGACTCCCACGGCCCCCACGCCAACGACAACCCCGGCAAGCCCTGCGCGCGGCGATACGCCGCGAGCGCGTCAAGGAACACATTCGCAGCCGCATAGTTCGCCTGGCCGGCGCTACCCAACGTCCCCGCCACCGAGGAGAACACCACAAACTCCTCGACCTCACCGGCAAGCTCGTGCAGGTTGATCGCCCCATCGACCTTCGGCTCCAGCACCCGCGCGAGACGCCCACCGTCAAGCGACGCGAGCAAGCCGTCGTCGAGCACGCCCGCCGCGTGCACGATGCCGCGCACTGGGGCCGCAGCGTCGAGCATCGCACGAACCTGCTCGCGATCAGCGACATCGCACGCCACCACCTCCGCCTCGCAGCCAAGCCCAGCCAGCTCCCCAACAAGCTCATGTGCGCCGTCGGCATCGGGACCACTCCGGCTGGTCAGCACGAGCCGTTGCACGCCCTGAGTGGCGTAGTGGCGCGCGAGGATCGCACCGATCCCACCTGTGCCACCCGTGATCAACACCGCCCCGTCGCCGCGGCTGGACTGCGGAACGCGCAACACGAGCTTGCCAATGTGGCGCGACTCGCGCAGCACCCGGAAGGCGTCAGGCGCACGCGTGATCTCAAACGCGCTGATCGGCGCGTGACACAACACCCCACGCTCGAACAACCCAAGCAACTCGCACAACATCTCCCGAACGCGCTCCGGCGGCACCTCCTGCAAATCGAAAGCGCGGTAGGCGACACCAGGATGTGCTGCGGCGACTACCTCCGCGTCACGGATATCGGCCTTACCCATCTCCAAGAACCGGCCACCGCGCGCCAACAACCCCAACGAGGCATCCACGAACTCGCCCGCCAGCGAATCCAGTACCACATCGACGCCCTCGCCCCCCGTCACACCAAGGAACGCATCCTTGAACTCCAGGCTCCGCGAGGACGCGATCCGCTCGGCCGGCACACCCAACGCCTCAACCGCCGCCCACTTATCGGGATGCGCAGTCGCGAACACCTCAGCACCCAGATACCGGGCGAGCTGCACCGCCGCCATCCCCACACCACCCGCCGCACCATGCACCAACAACCGCTCCCCAGGCTCAAGCGCCGCCAGCTCAACCAGCGCGAAATACGCCGTCAAAAACACAATCGGCACCGACGCCGCCTGCTCCCACGACCACGCCTCAGGTGCGCGGACGAGCAGCCGCGCGTCAGCGACGGCGAGGGGACCGAAGGAGTCGTGAATCAGGCCCATGACGCGGTCTCCGACCTGCAGCGAGGCGACACCGGGGCCGACCTCGACGACCACACCCGCACCCTCACCACCCATCCGCCCGCCACCGGGATAGGCACCCAACGCGACCAGCACATCACGGAAATTCAACCCCGCCGCATGCACCGCCACCCGCACCTCACCCGGCTCAAGCGGCCGCTCGACCTGCGGGTGAGACACGAGCGCAAGGCGATCCAGCGTCCCCACCGCCAAACTATCCAGCCGCCACGCCCCCTCACCCACCGGCGCCACCAACGCCCTGCATCGCACCAAACGAGGCGCGAACACCCGCCCACCACGGAAAGCCAGCTCCGGCTCGTCGCTCACCAGCGCGCCGACCGGCAGCTCACCACCATCACCATCGACCAGCACGAAACGACCCGGATACTCAGCACATGCACTCCGCATCAACCCCGCCAACGCCGCCTGCACCAAATCCGGGACATCACCCGCCCGCACCGTAACCGCGCCGCGCGTCAACAGAACAAGCTTCGACCCGTCATCTCGCGCAGCGAACGTCTGCAACGTCTTGAGCACGCGCGCAGACAGGGCATGCACCGCATCGCGCGTCGTCGCTTCTGAGAGCTCCGCCGCCCACGCCGCCGCATCGACCACAACGACGTCCGGCTCCCCCTCGCGGGATTCGACGGACAGCTCCACCCACTCCAAGTCATAGAGACCATCGGCGATCACGGGCCGCACCGCCGCCTGCTCCATCGGGCGCGCTGCGAGCGACTCGACAGTGATGACCGGCTGACCCGTCGCGTCGGCGGCAACGATCGTCATCGTACGTGCGCCCTCGCCCTGGGCAGCCGACGTGATCCGCACCCGCATCTCGCCCGCGCCGCGAGCATGCAGGCGCACACCCGCGAACGCGAATGGCACCTCGACGGTGCTCGCGCCGTCCTCGAGCGCAGTCACGATGAGCGCGTGCAGGGCGGCGTCGAGCAGCGCCGGATGCAAGCAATAACCACTTGCGGCAGTCGCCTCCTCGGCCGGCAGCGCGACCTCGGCGTAGATGTCCTGCCCGTCGCGCCAGACCCGGCGCAGGCCCTGGAAGGCGGGGCCATAGTGGTAACCATTCTCGGCGAGACGGTCATAAAGAAACTCGATGTCGAGCTCCTCAGCGTCGGCCGGTGGCCACGCGCTCGACGGCTCGGGCTGGCCGGTGGTCGCGTTCGACAGGGTGGCGGTGGCGTGACAAACCCAGTCGATGGGATCGTCGGGGTCATCGACGCGCGAGAAGACCGCCAGCTCGCGGCGACCATCCCCGTCGGCGGAGGAGACAGTGACCTGCAACTGCACGCCCTCCCGCTCGAGCACGAGGGGCGCCTGGATCGTCAACTCTTCGATGTGCGGTGTGCCGACGCGCTCACCCACCGCCAACGCGAGCTCGACGAACCCGGTGCCAGGCAGCAGGACGGTCTCCATTACGGCGTGGTCGGCGACCCAACCCGGCTGGCTCGAAGTCAACCGGCCGGTGAACAGCCAGCCATCAGGCTCACCCGCGAGCAGCACCGCCGCACCGAGTAGCGGGTGCTCACCGTTTGCTTGGCCGAGTGCGATGGCGTCACCGTTGCCCGACCCGGACGTAAGCCAGTAGTGACGGTGCTCGAAAGCGTAGGTCGGAAGCTCAGCCGAGGGACCATCACCCAGCAGCGACGAGAAGTCGACGTCGACACCATCGACGAACACACGGGCGAGCGCATCGAGCAGCGCGGGCTCCTGCGGACGACCCGCGCGCATCACACTCACCACCAGCGCGTCACTGGTGATCGCCTGCGCGGCGAGCGCCGCGAACGTGCCGTCAGGACCAAGCTCGATCAAACGAGTCACGCCGAGCGCATCGAGCGCACGGATACCGTCAGCGAAGCGCACCGGATTGCGCACCTGGCGCCCCCAATACGCAGGGTCGGTCAACAGCCCCGGCTCAACGATGTCGCCGGTCACGTTCGAGACCAGCGGGATGCTGGGCTCGTGCAGGTCGATCTCGCCGGCGAGCGCCTCGAGCTCATGGAGCACGGGGTCCATCAGCGGCGAGTGAAACGCCCCGGAGACGTTGAGCCGTGTGACCTTCACACCCTCCGCCTCGACACGCTCACACCACGCATCAACCACCGCCTCCTCACCAGAGACCACCAGCGACTCCGCCGCATTGAACCCAGCGATCACGAGACCCTCATCGAGACGTTCGCTGACCCACTCCTCGCTCGCGCGCACCGCGGCCATCGCGCCACCACAACCACCCATCAACCGGCCCCGCAACGCGACCAGCCGGCACGCATCCTGCAGTGAGAAGACGCCGGCGGCATAAGCCGCCGTGAGCTCACCGATCGAATGCCCGATTACGACGTCCGGCTCGACCCCGAAGGACCCGACCAGCCGCAGCAGCGCGACCTCCAGCGCGAACAACGCCGGCTGCGTGTACTCCGTGCGATCCAACACGGCGGCGTCCTCGCCGAACAGCACGCCACGCAACCCCTCGAACTGCTCACAACACTCATCCAGGACAGTCGCGAACACGGGGTAGGCCTCATACAACTCACGGCCCATCCCCAGCCACTGCGACCCCTGACCCGAAAACAACAACCCCAACTTCCCACCCGACCGGGCCCGACCCGTCACCAGGCCATCGCTGGGCGCACCGGTGGCGAGAGACTCCAAGCGCAGCATCAAGCCGCTCACGCCCCGACGCCAAGATCACGGCGCGCTCAGAAAGACGCGCACGATGAAGCAGGGCTCGCGCAACGGCGGGCAGGTCGTCGCCGAGATGATCGAGGACTCTCGCGGCCTGCCCGCCGAGCGCGCCGGGAGTCGACGCCGACAGCGCGAACGGCAGGGTGCCGGTGCCGGCCTGCGGTGGCGCGGTGGGTCGCGGCACCCCAAGCTCGGCCGGCGCCTCCTCGACGATCACGTGCGCGTTGGTGCCGCTGACCCCGAACGACGAGACGCCCGCGCGGCGTGTGTGGCCGTCGCGGCGCTGCCAGCCGACGGGCTCTGTGAGCAGCTCGACCTCACCTGCAGACCAGTCCACGTGCGGCGAGGGCTCGTCAACGTGCAACGTCGCCGGCAACAACTCATGGCGCAACGCCCCGATCATCTTGATCACGCCCGCCACACCCGCGGCGGCCGCGCTGTGACCGATGTTCGACTTGATCGACCCAACCCGCAACGGGCCATCCGACCGCTCCTGCCCATACGTCGCGATCAACGCCTGCGCCTCGATCGGATCACCCAACGTCGTGCCCGTCCCATGCGCCTCGACCGCGTCGACGTCGGCCGGCGACAGGCCGGCGCTCGCCAGCGCGTGACGGATCACCCGCTCCTGCGACGGACCATTCGGCGCCGTCAACCCATTGCTCGCCCCGTCCTGGTTGACCGCCGAACCACGCACCACCCCGAGCACCCTGTGTCCGCGCGTGCGCGCCACCGACAGCGGCTCCAACACGAGCACACCGACACCCTCAGACCAACCCGTCCCATCCGCAGCCGCCGCAAACGACTTACAACGCCCATCAGCCGCCAACCCCCGCTGACGCGAGAACTCAACGAACAAGCCCGGCGTCGCATACACCGTGACACCACCCGCGAGCGCCATATCGCACTCACCCGAGCGCAACGCCTGACACGCCAGATGGATCGCGACCAGCGACGACGAGCACGCCGTATCCACCGACACCGCCGGACCCTCCAACCCAAACGTGTACGCGACCCGACCCGAGATGACGCTCGACGTCGTCCCCGTCAGTCGCAGTCCCTCCAGCTCGTCACGAGACGCACCATTGCCATAGCTGTTCGCGGAGACGCCCGCGAACACGCCAGTCTGGCTGCCGCGCAACGACAGCGGATCGATCCCCGCCGACTCAAACGCCTCCCACGCCGCCTCCAGCAGCAGCCGCTGTTGCGGATCCATCGCCAAGGCCTCACGCGGCGAGATCGCGAAATGCTCCGCGTCGAACGCGACCGCCTCATGGATGAATCCGCCGTGGCGCGTGTAGCTCGTCCCGACATGATCGGGATCCGGGTCATAAAGCCGTCCGAGATCCCAGCCACGATTCGACGGAAACTCACCGATGCCATCGCGACCGTCAGCCACAAGCCCCCACAACTCCTCCGGCGAGGACACACCACCCGGATAGCGGCAGCTCATCCCTACCACCACGATCGGTTCCTCCACCCGAACCGTCACGCGCGGCGCCTTGCCACCCGGTCGCCGCCGGCCGGACATCGAGTCCTTCAGGTACGTGGCGACTGCCTGCGGCGTCGGGTAATCGAAGATCAGCGTCGACGGCAGCTTGAGCCCGGTCGCTTGGCCGAGCCGGTTGCGCAGCTCGACCGACCCCAGCGAGTCGAACCCCAACTCCTTGAACGGCCGGCCCGGATCGATCGCCGCACCCGACTCGTGACCCAACACCGCTGCCACATGCGCCAGCACCAGCTCCAGTGCGATCGCGTCGCGCTCGCCCTCCGCCGCCCCAGCCAAGCGCCGCGCCAGCGCACCGTCCTGGCCTGCCCGCCGCGCGGGCGCCCGGACGAGCAGGCTCAGGATCGCCGGCAGGGCGCCGCTGCGCGCCTGCGCGCGCAGCCCGGCTGTGTCAAACGCAACCGGAAGCAGCGCCGGGGCGCCCACACCGCGCGCGACCTCGAACAACGCGACACCATGCTCGGCCGTCAGCGCCGTCATGCCCGCACGCGCCAGCCGCGCGCGGTCGGCGTCGCTGAGTGCGCCCGCCATGCCCTGCTCCCACGCACCCCACGCGAGCGAGAGGCCGGTCAGCCCGCGCGCTCGGCGCTGGTGCGCGAGCGCGTCAAGGAACGCGTTCGCCGCCGCGTAGTTGGCCTGGCCGGCGCTACCCAATGTCGCCGCCACCGAGGAGAACACCACAAACTCATCGAGGTCGAACTCGGCCGTGAGCTCGTGCAGATGCAGCGCCCCGTCGACCTTCGGCGCGAGCACCCGCGCGAGGCGCTCGCCGTCAAGCGACGCGAGCAAGCCATCGTCGAGCACGCCCGCCGCGTGCACCACACCGCGCACCGGACCCGCGGCGTCGAGCATCGCACGGACCTGCTCACGATCAGCGACATCACACGCCACCACCCGCGCCTCACACCCCAGCTCCGTCAGCTCAGCCACCAACTCGCGCACACCAGGCGCCTCAAGACCACGCCGGCTCGTCAACACCAGCCGCCCCACACCCTGAGTGGCATAGTGGCGCGCCAGGATCGCACCCAGATCGCCGGTCCCGCCCGTGATGACGAACGTCCCGCCCGCGCGGCGCTGCGGGATCCGCAACACGAGCTTGCCGACATGACGCGACTCGCGCAGCACCCGGAAGGCATCGGGCGCGCGCGCGATGTCGTAGGTGGTGATCGGCGCATGGTGCAGGACGCCGCGCTCGAACAGGCTGAGCAGTTCGATGAGCATCGCCTGGATGCGATCCTCGCCAGCCTCCACAACATCGAACGCGCGGTAGGCGACACCAGGATGCGCCACAGCGACCGCCTCCGGGTCACGGATATCAGCCTTACCCATCTCCAAGAACCGCCCGCCACGCGGCAACAGACCGAGGGAAGCATCGACAAACTCGCCCGCGAGTGAGTCGAGAATGACGTCCATACCCTCACCGCCCGTCACACCAAGGAACGCATCCTTGAACTCCAGGCTCCGCGACGACGCGATCCGCCCAACCGGCACACCCAACGCCTCAACCGCCGCCCACTTATCGGGATGCGCAGTCGCGAACACCTCAGCACCCAAATACCGGGCGAGCTGCACCGCCGCCATCCCCACACCACCCGCCGCACCATGAATCAACACCCGCTCCCCAGGCTCAAGCGCCGCCAGCTCAACCAGCGCGAAATACGCCGTCAAAAACACAATCGGCACCGACGCCGCCTGCTCCCACGACCACCCCTCAGGGACACGCACAACCAGCCGCGCGTCAGCGACAGCGACCGGACCAAACGAGTCAACGATCATGCCCATCACACGATCACCAACCTGCAGCGAGGCGACATCCGGGCCGACCTCGACGACCACACCCGCACCCTCACCACCAATCCGCGCAGCACCCGGGTAGGCGCCGAGCGCGATTAGGACGTCACGGAAGTTCAGGCCGGATGCATGGACCGCGACGCGGACCTCGCCAGGCGCCAGCGCCGCACATGCCGCGGGGCTCGCCACCAGGGCGAGGCGATCGAGCGTGCCGCTCGCCAGAGTATCCAGCCGCCACGCACCCTCACCCACCGGCGCCACCAACGCCCCACACCGCACCAAACGAGGCACCAGCAGACACCCCTCGCGCACGGCGACCTCAGACTCCTCACCGGCAAGAGCACCCGCGGGCAGCTCACCACCATCGGAGTCGACCAGCGCGAAACGACCCGGATACTCAGCACACGCACTGCGGAGCAGACCAACCAATGGCGCCTGCACCAAATCCGGCGTCTCACCGCGCCCAGCCGCAACCGCACCGCGCGTCAACAGAACAAGCTTCGACCCGTCATCTCGCGGAGCGAACGCCTGCAACGCCTCAAGCACGCGCGCAGACAGAGCATGCACCGCATCGCGCGTCGTCGCTTCTGAAAGCTCCGCCGCCCACGCCGCCGCATCGACCACAACGACATCCGGCTCCTCCTCACAGAGCTCGAGAGACGAGCTCCACCCACTCCAGGTCATAGAGACCGTCGGCGATCGCGGGCCGCACCGCTGCCTGCTCCATCGGGCGCGTCCGCAGCGCGTCGATCGAGAGGATGGGTTCACCCGTGACGTTCGCGGCGACGATCGTCATCGTGCGCGCGCCGTCGCCCTGAGACGCCGACGTGATCCGCACCCGCAGCTCGGATGCGCCGCGAGCATGCAGGCGCACACCCGTGAACGCGAATGGCACCTCCACCGCGTCGGTGCCGTCCTCGAGCGCGGTCACGATGAGCGCGTGCAGGGCGGCGTCGAGCAGCGCGGGATGCAGGCAGTAGCCAGTAGCGGCGGTGGACTGCTGGTCGGGCAGCGCGACCTCGGCGTATGTCTCTTCACCTGAGCGCCAGACGCGTCGCAGGCCTTGGAAGGTGGGCCCGTAGCGGTAACCGTTCTCGGCGAGACGGTCGTAGAGGAACTCGATGTCGAGCTCCTCGGCATCGGCCGGTGGCCACTTCTCCAGCGGCCGCTCGGCGTCAGCAGCGGTGCTCGCGGCCACGAGGGTGGCGGTGGCGTGGCAGACCCAGTCAGCGGGATCGTCGGGGTCGTCGGCGCGCGACCAGATCGCCAGTTCGCGGCGACCGTCATCGCCGGGCGGTGTGACGGTGAGCTGCAGCTGCACACCCTCCCGCTCGAGCACAAGCGGCGCCTGGATGGTCAGCTCCTCGACGCGCGGCGCGCCGACGCGCTCACCCACCGTCAACGCGAGCTCGACGAACCCGGTGCCCGGCAGCAACACCGTGTCGAGGATCTCATGGTCGGCGACCCAACCCGGCTGGCTCGGGGTCAACCGGCCGGTGAACAGCCAACCGTCCTCCTCACCCGCGAGCGGCGTCGCGGCGGTCAGCAGCGGATGCCCACTCGCAGTGAGCCCGAACGCGGACGGGTCGCCGCCCGGACCGGACTGCAACCAGTAGTGACGGTGCTCGAAAGCGTAGGTGGGGAGCTCGGCTAGTGGACCATCGCCGAGCAGCGGGGACCAGTGGATGCTCAGGCCGTCGACGTGCACACGCGCGAGCGCATCGAGCAGCGCGGGCTCTTGGGGGCGCCCGGCGCGCATCACGCTCGTGACCAGCGCGTCACTGGTGAGTGTTTGGGCGGCGAGCGCGGCAAGCGTGCCGTCAGGCCCAAGCTCCAGGAGGCGGGTCGCGCCGAGCCTTTGGAGAGCACGGATACCGTCAGCGAAACGAACCGGGCTGCGAACCTGGCGCGCCCAATACGCAGGATCAGTCACCAACCCCGGCCCGACCACGCTGCCAGTGACGTTCGAGATCAGCGGGATCGCCGGCTCGTGCAACTCGAGCTCGCCAGCGAGCATTTCGAGCTCTGCCAGGACGGGGTCCATCAGCGGCGAGTGAAACGCCCCGGACACGCTCAACCGTGTGACCTTCACACCCTCCGACTCGATGCGCTTACACCACGCGTCGATCGCCGCCTCCTCACCGGACACCACCAGCGACTCCGCCGCATTGAGCCCAGCGATCACGAGACCCTCATCCAAACGTTCTCTGACCCACTCCTCGCTCGCGCGCACCGCGACCATCGCGCCACCACAACCACCCATCAACCGCCCACGCAACGCGACCAACCGACACGCATCCTCCAGTGAGAAGACACCAGCCGCATACGCCGCCGCGAGCTCACCAATCGAATGCCCGATCACCACATCCGGCTCGACCCCGAACGAGCGCACCAACGCCAACAGCGCGACCTCCAACACGAAGAGCGCCGGCTGCGTGCACTCCGTGCAACCCAACAACCCAGGGTCCTCACCAAACAGCACGTCGCGCAACCCCTCGAAATGCTCACAACACTCATCCAACGCCGCCGCGAACACCGGATAGACCTCATAAAGCTCGCGGCCCATCCCCAACCACTGCGACCCCTGACCCGAAAACAACACACCCAACTTCCCACCCGACCGTGCCCGACCCGTGACGAGACCATCCACGGCCTCGCCGGCAACCAGTGCATCGAGACCGGCAGCCAACTCGGCAGGCTCAGACGCCAGGATCACGGCACGCTCAGAAAGCCGCGCACGGCTCACAAGCGCCCGCGCGACCGCGTCCAGCCCACCCTCAACGCCGGACAACCGCTGCGCCTGACCCGTCAACGCCCCCGGCGTCGACGCGCACAGCACAAACGGCAGGGTGCCCGTGCCGGCCTGCGGCGGCGCGACCAATGGCTCCTCGACGACCGGCGCCTCCTCAACGATCACATGCGCGTTCGTGCCACTCACCCCAAACGAGGAGACCCCGGCGCGGCGCGGCCGGCCTTCGCGAGATGGCCACGCGACCGGCTCTGTCAGCAGCTCGACCTCACCCGCTGACCAATCCACGTGCGGCGAAGGCTCATCGACGTGCAACGTCGCGGGCAACAACTCGTGGCGCAACGCCCCGATCATCTTGACCACGCCTGCGACACCCGCAGCGGCAGCGCTGTGACCGATGTTCGACTTGATCGACCCGATCCACAACGGCTGCTCACGGCCTTGGCCATAGGTTGCGATCAACGCCTTCGCCTCGATCGGATCACCCAACGTCGTGCCCGTCCCATGCGCCTCGACCGCATCGACGTCGGCTGGCGACAGGCCGGCGCTCGCCAACGCGTGCCGGATGACCCGCTCCTGCGACGGACCGTTCGGCGCCGTCAAACCGTTGCTCGCGCCGTCCTGGTTGACCGCCGAACCACGAATCACTCCGAGCACCCTGTGTCCGTGCCTGCGCGCCACCGACAGCGGCTCCAGCACGAGCACGCCGACACCCTCAGACCACCCAGTCCCATCCGCACCCGCAGCAAACGACTTGCAACGCCCATCAGCCGCCAACCCCCGCTGACGCGAGAACTCGACAAACAATCCCGGCGTCGCATGCACCGTGACACCACCCGCGAGCGCCATATCGCACTCACCCGAGCGCAACGCCTGACACGCCAGATGAATCGCGACCAGCGACGACGAGCACGCCGTATCGACCGACACCGCCGGACCCTCCAACCCAAACGAGTACGCGACCCGACCCGACGCGACGCTCGTGATCGTGCCGGTCAGCCGCAGGCCTTCGAGCTCCTCGGGCTCGGCGCCCGTGCCGTAGCCCGACGATCCCACGCCCGCGAACACGCCGGTCTGGCTGCCGCGCAACGACAGCGGATCGATCCCCGCCGACTCGATCGCCTCCCACGCCGCCTCCAGCAGCAGCCGCTGTTGCGGATCCATCGCCAGCGCCTCGCGCGGCGAGATCGCGAAATGCTCCGCGTCGAACCCGCCCGCGTCATGGATGAAGCCGCCCTCGCGCACATAGCTCGTCCCCGGATGATCGGGATCCGGATCATAAAGCCGTCCGAGATCCCACCCACGATCCGACGGAAACTCACCGATGCCCTCGCGACCATTGGTGACGAGTTCCCACAGCTCGCGCGGCGAGGAGACCCCACCCGGGTAGCGGCAGCTCATTCCCACGACCGCGATCGGCTCGCTCGGACGGGACTCGAGCTCTCGGATCCGTCGATCGGCCTTCTGCAGGTCAATCGCAGCCTTCTTCAGGTACTCGCGAAGCTTGTCCTGGTCGCTCATGTCATGAAACCGCCGGGTCGAGGCTCTCGCGCCGCTTGTCGATGAGGTCGAAGAGCTCGTCGTCGCTAGAGGACTCGATCTGCTCCTCAACGTGCTCCTCGTCCTCTGCGAACGCCTCGGGCTCCGTCACTTCGAGCAATCGCTGCACGCGCAGGCTCAGCGCCTGCAGCCGCGACTTGACCAGCTTGGGGCCCGCTCCCTCCGCCGACAAACCGGCGATCAGCGCTTCGAGCCGGTCGAACTCTGTATCGATCGCGGGCCGCGCCGCCTCGCCCACGACGTTCGCGCGCACGTACGCGGCGACTGCCTGCGGTGTCGGATGGTCGAAGATCAGTGTCGAGGGCAGCCTCTGGCCGCTGGCCTGGGCGAGGCGGTTGCGCAGCTCGACCGACCCCAGCGAGTCGAACCCCAGCTCCTTAAACGGCCGGCCCGCATCAATCGCTGCGGGGGACTCGTGGCCGAGGACAGCGGCGACGTGCTCGAGCACGAGCTCCAGCGCGATCGCGTCACGCTCACCCTCCGGCGCCCCAGCCAGGCGCCGCGCCAACGCGCCGGTGCCGGCCGCAGCCCGCCGCGCGGGGGCCCGCACCAGCAGGCTCAGGATCGGAGGGAGCATGCCGTTGCGCGCCTGCGCACGCAGCCCGGCTGTGTCAAACACAACCGGGACCAGCAGCCCAGCCCCGGCCTCCCGCGCCAGGTCGAACAGCGCCACACCATCCTCAGCCGACAGCGCCTGCATCCCCGCACGCGCCAGCCGGCCACGACCTGCCTCGTCCAGGATCCCGGCCATACCTGACTCCCACGGCCCCCACGCCAACGACAACCCCGTCAAGCCCTGCGCGCGGCGATACGCCGCGAGCGCGTCAAGGAACGCATTCGCAGCCGCATAGTTCGCCTGGCCGGCGCTACCCAACGTCCCCGCGAGCGAGGAGAACACCACGAACTCGTCGAGATCGAGCCCGGCGGTCAGCTCGTGCAGATGCAACGCACCATCAACCTTCGGTGCGAGCACCCGCGCGAGACGCTGCTCGTCGAGCGTGGCGAGCACACCATCCTCGAGCACACCCGCGGCGTGCACGACACCCCGCACCGGACCCACGGCGTCGAGCATCGCGCGGACCTGCTCGCGATCAGCGACATCACAGGCCACCACCTGCGCCTCGCACCCCAGCTCGGCCAGCTCAGCCACCAGTTCGCGCGCTCTTGGTGCGTCGAGCCCGCGCCTGCGGGTCAACACCAGCCGCCCCACACCCTGAGTGGCGTAATGGCGCGCCATGATCGCACCCAGATCACCGGTCCCGCCGGTGATGAGCACCGCCCCGTCGCAGCGCTGCGGCTGCGGGATCCGCAACACGAGCTTGCCGACATGCCGCGACTCGCGCAGCACCCGAAACGCATCAGGCGCACGCGTGATCTCAAACACGCTGATCGGAGCGTGACACAGCAGACCGGCCTCAAAGAGCTCTAGCAGCGCCGCGAACATCTCCTGCACACGCTCCGGCGGCACCTCCTGCAAATCAAAAGCGCGGTAGGCGACACCAGGATGCGCCACAGAGACCGCCTCCGGGTCACGGATATCAGCCTTACCCATCTCCAGAAACCGGCCGCCACGCGGCAACAGACCGAGGGAAGCATCGACAAACTCGCCCGCCAGTGAATCAAGGACCACATCGACACCCTCACCCCCCGTCACACCAAGGAACGCATCCTTGAACTCCAGGCTCCGCGAGGACGCGATCCGCTCGGCCGGCACACCCAACGCCTCAACCGCCGCCCACTTATCGGGATGCGCAGTCGCGAACACCTCAGCACCCAAATACCGGGCGAGCTGCACCGCCGCCATCCCCACACCACCCGCCGCACCATGAATCAACACCCGCTCCCCAGGCTCAAGCGCCGCCAGCTCAACCAGCGCGAAATACGCCGTCAAAAACACAATCGGCACCGACGCCGCCTGCTCCCACGACCACCCCTCAGGGACACGCACAACCAGCCGCGCGTCAGCGACAGCGACCGGACCAAACGAGTCAACGATCATGCCCATCACACGATCACCAACCTGCAGCGAGGCGACATCCGGGCCGACCTCGACGACCACACCCGCACCCTCACCACCAATCCGCGCAGCACCCGGATACGCCCCCAACGCAATCAACACATCACGGAAATTCAACCCCGCCGCACGCACCGCCATCCGCACCTCACCCACCGCCAGCTCCCGCTCGACCTGCGAGTGAGACACAAGCGCAAGACGATCAAGCGTCCCCACCGCCAAACTATCCAGCCGCCACGCACCCTCACCCACCGGCGCCACCAACGCCCGGCAGCGCACCAAACGCGACACGAACACCCGTCCACCACGGAAAGCCAGCTCGGACTCGTTGCTCGCGAGCACCTCGATCGGCAGCTCACCGCCATCGGTGTCGACCAGCGCGAAACGACCCGGATACTCAGCACCCACACTCCGGAGCAGACCAACCAAAGGCGCCTGCACGAGCGACGGCACCTCGTCGCGCCCGACCGCGACCGCACCACGCGTCAACAGAACAAGCCTCGACCCGTCATCTCGCGCAGCAAACGACTGCAACGCCTCAAGCACGCGCGCAGACAGGGCATGCACCGCATCGCGCGTCGACGCCTCCGAGAGACTCCGCCGCCCACGCCGCCGCATCGACCACAACGACATCCGGCTCCTCCTCGCAAGACTCAAGCGACAGCTCCACCCACTCCAACTCATAGAGACCATCGGCGATCACGGGCCGCACCGCCACCCACTCCATCGGGCGCGCTGCAAGCGACTCGACAGTGATAACCGGCTGACCCGTCGCGTCGGCAGCGACGATCATCATCGTACGTGCGCCCTCGCCCTGGACAACCGACGCGATCCGCACCCGCAGCTCACCCGCACCGCGAGCATGCAACCTCACACCCGCAAAAGCGAACGGCACCTCGACAGTGCCCACACCGTCCTCCAGCGCGACCGCAAGCAGCGCATGCAACGTCGCGTCAAGCAACGCCGGATGGATGCCGTAGTCACCGGCAGCACCAGCCTCGTCAGGTAGCACGACCTCGGCGTATGTCTCCTCACCCGAGCGCCAAACGCGTCGCAACCCCTGGAAGGCAGGACCATAACGGTAACCCGCCTCAGCAAGACGGTCATAAAGGAACTCGATATCGAACTCCTCAGCATCAGCCGGCGGCCACACCCCCTCCGTCTCGGCGGACAGGGCCTCGGTGGGAGTTGCAATGAGAGTGGCAGTGGCGTGACAAACCCAGTCGGTGGGATCGTCGGGGTCATCAGCGCGCGAGAAGACCGCCAGCTCGCGGCGCCCATCCTCATCCGGGGCACCAACGGTGATCTGCAGCTGCGCGCCCGCACGCTCGACCACGAGCGGCGCCTGGATAGTCAACTCCTCCACGCGCGGCGCGCCGACACGCTCACCGGCAGCGAGGGCGAGCTCGACGAAACCGGTGCCCGGAATCAGCACCGTGTCGAGGATCTCGTGGTCGGCGATCCAGCCCGGCTGGCTCGGGGTCAACCGGCCGGTGAACAACCAGGTGTCCTCCTCACCCGCGAGCGGCGTCGCGGCGCCGAGCATAGGGTGCTCGGCCGTGTCGAGACCAAGCGCGGACGGGTCGCCGCCCATACCAGACTGCAACCAGTAACGGCGGTGCTCGAAAGCGTAAGTAGGAAGCTCCGCGAGCGGGCCGTGGCCGAGCACCGGGGACCAGTCGACGCTCAAACCATCAACGTGCACACACGCGAGCGCGTGCAAGAACGCGGGCTCCTGCGGACGATCCGCGCGCATCACACTCGTGACTAGCGCGTCACCTTCGACCGTCTGCGCGGCGAGCGCAGCGAACGTGCCGTCAGGACCAAGCTCAAGGAACCGCGTGACACCCAACGCCTGCAGAGCACGAATACCATCGGCGAAACGAACCGGGCTACGGACCTGGCGCGCCCAATACGCAGGGTCACTCACCAGACCGGGCTCGACGATGCCACCGGTCACGTTCGAGACCAGCGGAATGCTGGGCTCGTGCAGCTCGAGCTCGCCGGCGAGCGCCTCGAGCTCCGCGAGGACGGGGTCCATCAACGGCGAGTGAAACGCCCCCGACACACTCAACCGTGTGACCTTCACACCCTCCGCCTCCACACGCTCACACCACGCATCAACCACCCCCTCCTCACCAGAGACCACCAGCGACTCCGCCGCATTGAACCCAGCGATCACGAGACCCTCACCGAGACGTTCGCTGACCCACTCCTCGCTCGCACGCACCGCGACCATCGCACCACCACAACCACCCATCAACCGGCCCCGCAACGCAACCACACGGCACGCATCCTCTAGTGAGAAGACGCCGGCGGCATGCGCCGCCACAAGCTCACCGATCGAATGCCCAATCACCACATCCGGCTCGACCCCGAACGAGCGCACCAACGCCAGCAGCGCCACCTCCAACGCAAACAACGCCGGCTGCGTGTACTCCGTGCGATCAAGCAACCCTGCGTCCTCACCAAACAGCACCTCGCGCAACCCATCCACGAGCGCGCAACACTCGTCGATCGCCCTCGCGAACACGGAGTAGGCCTCATAGAGCTCACAGCCCATCCCCAACCACTGCGACCCCTGCCCCGAAAGCAACACACCCAACTTCCCACCACCACGAACACGGCCGGTGATCAAGTTGTCGGCGCTCTCACCAGCCGCCAACGCCGCCAGACCCGCGTCAAGCTGCTCACGCCCCGACGCCAAGATCACAGCACACTCAGAAAGCCGCGCACGCCGCACGAGCGCCCGCGCGACCGCTGAAAGCTCCTCCTCGACGCCCGCGAGACGCTCAGCCTGACCAGCCAACGCACCCGGCGTCGACGCCGAGACCACGAACGGCAGCACACCGCTCCCCGCGACGGGCGGCGCGACCGGCAGCGGCTCATCGACCGGTGGTTCCTCCACGATCACATGCGCGTTAGTGCCGCTCACCCCGAACGACGAGACGCCCGCGCGACGTGTGTGACCGTCGCGGCGCTGCCAGCCGACGGGCTCTATGAGCAACTCGACCTCACCCGCAGACCAGTCAACGTGCGGCGAGGGCTCATCAACATGCAACGTCGCCGGCAGCAACTCGTGCCGCAACGCCTGCACCATCTTGATCACGCCCGCCACGCCCGCGGCAGCCGCGCTGTGGCCGATGTTCGACTTGATCGACCCGACCCACAACGGCCCGTTGGTGCGCTCCTGCCCGTAGGTCGCGATCAGCGCCTGCGCCTCGATCGGATCACCAAGCGTCGTACCCGTCCCATGCGCCTCGACCGCATCCACCTCGGCCACAGACAGCCCCGCGCTAGCCAGCGCCTGACGGATCACCCGCTCCTGCGACGGACCATTCGGGGCCGTCAACCCATTACTCGCCCCGTCCTGGTTGACCGCCGAACCACGCACCACCCCGAGCACCCTGTGTCCGTTGCGTCGCGCTACCGACAACGGCTCCAGCACCACCAAACCCACACCCTCAGACCAGCCCGTCCCATCCGCACTGGCGGCAAATGACTTGCAACGCCCATCAGCCGCCAGCCCCCGCTGACGCGAGAACTCCACGATGAGACTCGGCGTGGGCAGCACACAGGCACCGCCGGCCAGCGCCATCTCGCACTCCCCCGAACGCAACGCCTGACACGCCAGATGAATCGCGACCAGCGACGACGAGCACGCCGTATCCACCGACACCGCCGGACCCTCCAACCCAAACGAGTAAGCGACCCGACCCGACGCAACACTCGACGTCGTGCCCGTCAACCGCAACCCCTCCAGCTCGCCACGATCGGCGCCCATGCCGTAACTGTTCGCCGAGACACCCACGAACACGCCAGTCTGGCTACCGCGCAACGAGGTCGGGTCGATCCCGACAGATTCAAACGCCTCCCACGCCCCCTCCAGCAGCAGCCGCTGTTGCGGGTCCATCGCGAGCGCCTCCCGCGGCGAGATCGAGAAGTGCTCGGCGTCGAACGCACCGGCGTCGTAGAGAAAGCCGCCGTGGCGCGTATAGCTAGTCCCGGGATGATTCGGATCCGGGTCATACAGCCGCCCCAGATCCCACCCACGATCCGACGGAAACTCACCAACGGCATCGATCTGTGACGCCACCAGCCGCCACAACTCCTCCGGCGAGGACACACCACCCGGATAGCGGCAGCTCATCCCCACGACCGCGATCGGCTCTTCGCTGCCGACGGGCCCGCGCCGTACCCTCTTGTCCGGCACGACGACCCCCTCGACCCGCTCGCGCAAGAACCCCGCGACTGCCTGCGGCGTCGGATGGTCGAAGATCAGTGTCGAGGGCAGTCTCAGGCCGCTGGCCTGGGCGAGGCGGTTGCGCAGCTCGACCGACCCCAGCGAGTCGAACCCCAACTCCTTGAACGGCCGGCCCGCATCGATCGCTGCGGGGGACTCGTGGCCGAGGACAGCGGCGACATGCTCAAGCACGAACTCCAGCGCAATCGCGTCACGCTCACCCTCCGCCGCCCCAGCCAGGCGCCGCGCCAACACACCGTCCTGGCCTGCCCGCCGCGCAGGCGCGCGCACCAGACCACTCAGCACCGGCACCAACGCGCCCGCGCGCGCCTGCGCACGCAGCCCGGCTGTGTCAAACGCAACCGGGACGAGCAGCCCAGCCCCGGCCTCCCGCGCCAAGTCGAACAGCGCCACGCCATCCTCAGCCGACAGCGCCTGCATCCCCGCACGCGCCAGCCGGCCACGACCTGCCTCGTCCAGGGTCCCGGCCATGCCTGACTCCCACGGCCCCCACGCCAACGACAACCCCGGCAAGCCCTGCGCGCGGCGATACGCCGCGAGCGCGTCAAGGAACACATTCGCAGCCGCATAGTTCGCCTGGCCGGCGCTACCCAACGTCCCCGCCACCGAGGAGAACACCACGAACTCCTCGAGATCGAGCCCGGCGGTCAGCTCGTGCAGATGCAACGCACCGTCAACCTTTGGTGCGAGCACCCGTGCGAGACGCTCACTGTCGAGTGTTGCGAGCACACCATCCTCGAGCACACCCGCGGTGTGCACGACACCCCGCACCGGACCCACGGCGTCCAGCAGCGCGCGGACCTGCTCGCGATCAGCGACATCACACGCCACCACCCGCGCCTCGCACCCCAGCTCGGCCAGCTCCCCAACAAGCTCACGTGCGCCGTCGGCCTCCAGCCCGCGCCGGCTGGTCAACACCAGCCGCCCCACACCCTGAGTGGCGTAATGGCGCGCCACGATCGCGCCGATCCCACCCGTGCCACCAGTGATCAACACCGCCCCGTCGCAGCGCTGCGGCTGCGGGATCCGCAACACGAGCTTGCCGACATGCCGCGACTCGCGCAGCACCCGAAACGCGTCAGGCGCACGCGTGATCGCATACGGCGTGATCGGCGCGTGACACAACACCCCACGCTCGAACAACCCAAGCAGCTCACCCAACATCTCCTGCACACGCTCCGGTGGCACCTCCTGCAAATCAAACGCTCGGTAGGCGACACCAGGATGCGCCACAGTGACCGCCTCCGGGTCGCGGATATCAGCCTTACCCATCTCCAAGAACCGCCCGCCACGCGGCAACAGACCGAGGGAAGCATCGACAAACTCGCCCGCGAGTGAGTCGAGAATGACGTCCATACCCTCACCGCCCGTCACACCAAGGAACGCATCCTTGAACTCCAGGCTCCGCGACGACGCGATCCGCCCAACCGGCACACCCAACGCCTCAACCGCCGACCACTTATCGGGATGCGCAGTCGCGAACACCTCAGCACCCAAATACCGGGCGAGCTGCACCACCGCCATCCCCACACCACCCGCAGCACCATGTACCAACAACCGCTCCCCAGGCTCAAGCGCCGCCAGCTCAACCAGCGCAAAATACGCCGTCAAAAACACAATCGGCACCGACGCCGCCTGCTCCCACGACCACCCCTCGGGCGCGCGGACGACCAGCCGCGCGTCAGCGACAGCGAGGGGGCAGAAGGAGTCGTGAATCAGGCCCATGACGCGGTCGCCGACCTGCAGCGAGGTGACGTCGGGGCCGACCTCGACGACCACACCCGCACCCTCACCACCCATCCGCGCAGCACCCGGATACGCCCCCAAAGCAATCAACACATCACGGAAATTCAGGCCGGATGCGTGGACCGCGACGCGGACCTCGCCAGGCGCCAGCGCCGCACATGCCGCGGGGCTCGCCACCAGGGCGAGGCGATCGAGCGTGCCGCTCGCCAGAGTATCCAGCCGCCACGCACCCTCACCAGGCGGCGGAAGAAGCGCCCTGCAGCGCGCGAGGCGCGGGACGAACACCCGCCCACCACGCACCGCCAACTCAGGCTCACCGCAACCCAACACCCCAACCGGCAGCTCACCACCATCACCATCAACCAGCGCGAAACGACCC
Organism: uncultured Solirubrobacterales bacterium; assembly: GCA_963842005.1. Taxonomy (GTDB): domain Bacteria; phylum Actinomycetota; class Thermoleophilia; order Solirubrobacterales; family Solirubrobacteraceae; genus Palsa-744. Next base: position 247,897 of record CAWJEV010000005.1, read on the forward strand.
GGATACTCAGCACACGCACTCCGGAGCAAACCAACCAACGCCGCCTGCACAAGCGACGGCACCTCGTCGCGCCCAGCCGCAACCGCACCACGCGTCAACAGAACAAGCTTCGACCCGTCATCTCGCACAGCGAACGCCTGCAACAGCTCCAGCACGCGCGCAGACAGAGCATGCACCGCATCGCGCGTCGACGCTTCTGAGAGCTCCGCCGCCCACACCGCCGCATCGACCACAACAACATCCGGCTCCTCCTCGCGGGATTCGACGGACAACTCCACCCACTCCAGGTCATAAAGACCGTCGGCGATCGAGGGCCGCACCGCCGCTCGCTCCATCGGGCGCGCTGCGAGGGACTCGACAGTTATGACCGGCTGACCCGTCGCGTTGGCAGCGACGATCGTCATCGTGCGTGCGCCGTCGCCCTGGGCAGTCGACGTGATCCGCACACGCAGCTCACCCGCGCCACGAGCATGCAGGCGCACGCCCGCGAACGCGAATGGCACCTCGACAGTGCCCGCACCGTCCTCCAGCGCGACCGCGAGCAGCGCATGCAACGTCGCGTCAAGCAACGCCGGATGCAAGCAATAACCACTTGCGGCAGTCGCCTCCTCGACCGGCAGCGCGACCTCGGCGTAGACGTCCTGCCCGTCGCGCCAGACCCGGCGCAGACCTTGGAAGGCAGGGCCATAACGGTAACCCGCCTCAGCGAGACGGTCATAAAGGAACTCGATATCGAGCTCCTCAGCATCAGCCGGCGGCCACACCCCATCCGTCTCGGTGGGCGGGGCCTCGGTGGGAGCTGCAATGAGGGTGGCAGTGGCGTGGCAAACCCAGTCGGTGGGATCGTCGGGATCATCAGCGCGCGAGAAGATCATCAGCTCGCGGCGCCCATCCCCGTCGGCGGAAGAGACAGTGACCTGCAACTGCACGCCCTCCCGCTCGAACACGAGCGGCGCCTGGATAGTCAACTCGTCGAGCACCTCGCAGCCGAGGCGGCGGCCGATGTGCATTGCGAGCTCGACGAAACCGGTGCCCGGCAACAGCACCGTGTCGAGGATCTCGTGGTCGGCGATCCAGCCAGGCTGGCTCGTGGTCAACCGGCCGGTGAACAGCCAGCCGTCCTCCTCACCCGCGAGTGGTGTGGCGGCGCCGAGCATGGGGTGCTCGGCCGTGTCCAGACCAAGCGCGGACGGGTCGCCGCCCGGACCGGACTGCAACCAGTAACGGCGGTGCTCGAAAGCATAGGTCGGCAGCTCAGCCGAAGGACCGTCGCCGAGCAACGGAGACCAGTCGACCGTCAAACCATCAACGTGCACACACGCGAGCGCGTGCAAGAACGCCGGCTCCTGCGGACGATCCGCGCGCATCACACTCACCACCAGCGCGTCACCCTCGACCGTCTGCGCGGCGAGCGCGGCGAGCGTGCCATCAGGACCAAGCTCAAGGAACCGCGTGACACCCAACGCTTGGAGCGCGCGGATGCCATCGGCGAAACGCACTGGGCTGCGGACCTGGCGCGCCCAATACGCGGGGTCGCTCACCAACCCCGGCTCAACCGGCTCGCCAGTCACGTTCGAGACCAGCGGAGTGCTGGGCTCGTGCAACTCGATCTCGCCGGCGAGCGCCTCGAGCTCGGCGAGGACGGAGTCCATCAGCGGCGAGTGAAACGCACCGGAGACGTTGAGCCGTGTCACCTTGACGCCCTCGGCCTCCACGCGCTCACACCAGGCGTCGATCGCCGTCTGGTCGCCGGAGACGACCAGCGACTCCGCCGCGTTGAACCCAGCGATCACCAACCCGTCCTGCAGGCGCTCAGAGACCCACTCCTCGCTCGCGCGCACCGCGACCATCGCGCCACCACAACCACCCATCAACCGGCCCCGCAACGCAACCAACCGACACGCATCCTCTAGTGAGAAGACGCCAGCGGCATAAGCCGCCGTGAGCTCACCGATCGAATGCCCGACCACGACGTCCGGTTCGACCCCGAACGACCCGACAAGCCGCAGCAACGCGACCTCCAACGCAAACAGCGCCGGCTGCGTGTACTCCGTGCGATCAAGCAACCCAGGGTCCTCGCCGAAGAGCACGTCACGCAATCCGTCGAAGTGCTTGCAGCACTCATCCAGGACAGTCGCGAACACGGGGTAGGTGGCGTAGAGATCGCGACCCATCCCCAACCACTGCGACCCCTGACCCGAAAACAACACACCCAACTTCCCAGAGCCACGGGCACGGCCGGTGACCAGGTTGTCGGCGCTCTCACCAGCGGCCAGTGCTGCCAGCGCCGCGTCAAGCTGCTCGCGCCCGGACGCCAGGATCACAGCACGCTCGGAAAGCCGCGCACGCCGCACGAGCGCCCGCGCGACCGCATCGAGCTCACCCCCGGCACCGGACAACCGCTGCGCCTGACCGCGGAGCGCGCCGGGAGTCGAAGCACACAAGACGAACGGCAAAACCCCAGAACCCGCCACCGGCGGCGTCACAACCGGCGCTTCCACGGCGGGGGACTCCTCGACGATCACGTGCGCGTTCGTGCCACTCACCCCGAACGACGAGACACCCGCACGACGCGTGTGACCCTCGCGGCGCTGCCAACCCACCGGCTCGCGCAACAACTCCACCTCACCCGCACTCCAATCCACATGCGGCGAGGGCTCATCAACATGCAACGTCGCCGGCAACAACCCATGGCGCAACGCCTGCACCATCTTGATCACACCCGCGACGCCGGCCGCCGCCTGACTGTGGCCGAGGTTCGACTTCAGTGCTCCCAGGCGAAGGGGTCCGTCGAGCCGCGCCTGTCCATAGGTCGCGATCAACGCCTGCGCCTCGATCGGATCACCCAACATCGTGCCCGTCCCGTGCGCCTCGACCGCATCCACCTCGGCCGCAGACAACCCCGCGCTAGCCAGCGCCTGACGAATCACCCGCTCCTGCGACGGACCATTCGGCGCCGTCAACCCATTGCTCGCCCCATCCTGGTTGACCGCCGAGCCCCGCACAACCGCGAGCACCCGATGCCCACGCCGCTGCGCCTCGGACAACCGCTCCAGCACCACCAGACCAACACCCTCCGACCAGCCCGTCCCATCCGCGCCCGCGCCGAACGACCGGCAGCGGCCATCGCGCGACATCCCCCGCTGGCGCGAGAACTCCACGAAGATCTCCGGGACGGCCATGATCGTCACGCCACCCGCGAGCGCCATATTGCACTCGCCCGAGCGCAACGCCTGACACGCCAAGTGGATCGCCACCAGCGAGGAGGAGCACGCCGTATCGACCGACACCGCCGGACCCTCCAGCCCCAACGTGTACGCGACCCGGCCGGAGATGACGCTCGACGTCGTCCCTGTCATCCGGTAGCCCTCGAGGCTCTCGTAACCGGAGAAGTAGACGCCCGCGAACACCCCGGTCTCGCTGCCGCGCAGCGACAAGGGATCAATCCCCGCCGACTCAAATGCCTCCCACGCCCCCTCCAGCAGCAGCCGCTGCTGCGGGTCGATCGCCAACGCCTCCCGCGGCGAGATCGAGAAATGCTCAGCATCGAACCCCCCGGCGTCATAGAGAAACCCGCCATGGCGCGAGTAGCTCGTCCCCGGGTGATCCGGATCCGGGTCATAGAGCCGCTCAAGATCCCACCCACGATCCGACGGGAACTCACCAATCGCATCGCCACCCGACTCCACCAGACGCCACAGGTCCTCGGGATCGCTCACACCGCCTGGGTAGCGGCACGCCATACCGACAATCGCCACAGGCTCGCGCGAGCAGTACTCGAGCTCGCGCAGGCGGTCGCTCGTGTCGTTCAGCTCGAGGGTGACACGCTTGAGGTAGTCGAGGAGCTTCTGTTCGTCGGCCATCAGAGCTTGCTTAGGTCGTTGTCGATGAGCTGGAAGATCTCCTCGGCGCTCGCGGACTTGATCCGCTCGGCCTTGTCTGCGTCGCTCTCTGCGGCGAAGGCGCCGGCGAGGCGGGAGACGAACGCCTCCAGCCGGCTCTTCACGCGCTCGCGCTTCTCCGCGTCATCGTCGAGAGCGGCGACGAGCACCTCAAGGCGGTCGAGCTGGAGGTCGATCGAAGCGCCAGCCCCCTCCACGACGTTCTCAAGCAGGTATGTCGTGACGGCGTGGGGTGTGGGGTGGTCGAACACCAACGTCGAGGGCAGCCTGAGCCCGCTGGCGTGGGCCAGGCGGTTGCGCAGCTCGACCGAGCCCAGCGAGTCGAACCCCAACTCCTTGAACGGCCGGTCGGGATCGATCGCGCCGGCCGACTCGTGACCCAGCACCGCCGCGACATGCGTCTTGACGAGTTCCAAGACCACTGCCTCGCGCTCGGACTCGGCGACCCCGACCAGCCGCGCGACCAGCTCGCCCTGCCCATCGGCGCGCGCGGCCGCCACGCGCACGAGCGACCCCAGTATCGCCGGCAGCACCCCCGCCAGCGCACGCGCCCGCAACACCGCCGCGTCCAGACGCGCTGCGACAATAAGCGCCACCCCCGACCCGCAGCCCAGCTCATACCACGAGAGGCCCTGCTCGACCGACAACGGCTCCATCGCCAGCCGTGCGTGCAGTTGCTCGACATAACGAGCCGATGTCGCCTCGTCGAGCCCAGCGACCAGACTTGTCGCATGCGCCCACGGCCCCCATGCCAGCGAGACGCCGGCCAGGCCCTGCGCGCGCCGATACGCCGCCAACGCATCAACGAACGCATTGGCCGCCGCATAGTTGGCCTGCCCCGCACTCCCGATCCGCGACGGCGCCGAGGAGAACACCACGAACTCCTCAACATCACCCGCCAACTCATGCAGATGCCACGCCCCATCAACCTTCGGCGCCATCACCCTCGCCAGCCGCCGCTCATCCAACGCCCCAAGCAACCCGTCATCCATGACCCCCGCCGCATGAATCACACCCCGCACCGGCCCCACCGCAGCGAACAACGCCTCGACCTGCTCACGAACTGCCACATCACACGCCACCACCTCGGCCACACACCCAAGCTCGGCCAGCTCGGCGACCAACCCCCGCGCCCCCGGCGCCTCCAACCCCCGCCGACTCGTCAACACCAACCGCCCCACACCCCGCCCAGCCAGATACCGCGCAAACACCGCACCCAACCCACCCGTACCACCAGTGACCACGACCACGCCATCACCAGCGCGCTCACCAGTGCCCACCGGCGGCTCGGCACGGTGGCGCACAAACCGTGGCGCAAACAGCCGCCCCCCACGCACCGCAAGCTCGGGCTCATCGCTGAGCAGAGCGCCCGCGGGCAGCTCCCCACCATCGGTGTCGATCAGCGCGAACCGGCCCGGATGCTCGGCCTGTGCGCTGCGCACCAACCCCGCCACCGGCGCCTGCACCAACACGGGAAGCTCACCAGCCTCAACCGCCAACGCCCCCCGCGAAAGCACCACCAACCGCGAGGTCCCCAACGCCTCCGAGGCCACCAAACCCTGCAACCCCCCAAGCACTCGGCCCGCCAAGGCCCGCGCGCGCTCAGGCACTCCATCGCCGTCGACCTCCGCCGCCCACGCCGCCACATCGACCACCACGACCTCAGGCACCGCCGCGCCCGCGGCGACCGCACCCTCGAGCGCCCCCACATCAACAAAACGCTCCAGCGCGACACTCTCAGCGAGCTCCTCAGCCCCCCCAGCACCAACCACCACGGCGCGCAGGACGGATCCGTTCACCGACCCGCGCCCAACCTCCACCCAATCAACCGTGTAGAGCCCGTCGCGTCGAGGCGCCTGCGTGATCGGAGTGGACGGCGCCAGCGTGAGCGCATCGATGGAGAGCACATGGGCACCGGCCTCGTCGACGGCGGCAACGGCGACGGCCCCCTCCTCGCCCGTGGTGAGATGCGTCCGCAGCGCAGTGGTGCCGGGCCGAGCCAGGCTGACCCTGGCGAAGGCGACCGGGGTGTCGACCGTGCCCGCGCCGTCATCGAGCGCGACCGCGAGCAGCGCGTGCAAGGCACCATCCAGGAGGGCGGGGTGAACGCTGTAGTCGCTGGCGGTGCCGGCCTCGTCGGGGAGCGTGACTTCGGCATAGGTGTCGCCGGTGGCGGTGCGCCAGACGCGCTGGAGACACTGGAAGGTGGGGCCGTAGTGGTAGCCCGCCTCGGCGAGACGGTCGTAGAGGAACTCCAGGTCGAGCTCCTCGGCGCCCGTGGGTGGCCACACCCCATCCGTCTCGGCGGGTGGGGCGTCGGTGGGAGTTGTGGTGAGGGTGGCGGTGGCGTGGCAGACCCAGTCGGCGAATTCGTCGGGATCGTCGGTACGCGACCAGATCATCAGCTCGCGGCGGTCGTCCTCGTCAGCGGAGGAGACAGCGACCTGCAACTGGACGCCGCTCTGCTCGATCACGAGCGGCGCCTGGATCGTGAGCTCGTCGATGTGCGGTGCGCCGACGCGCTGTCCAGCGGCCAGCGCGAGCTCGACGAACCCGGTGCCAGGCAGCAGCACGGTCTCCATCACGGCGTGGTCGGCGATCCAGCCCGGCCGGTCAGGGGTCAGCCGCCCCGTGAACAGCCAGCCATCCTCCTGGCCAGCCAGCGGCACGGCGGCCCCAAGGACAGGGTGCTCACCGTCGCTGAGGCCGACCGAGACCAGATTGCCGGCGCCGGCCGCGGAGGCCAGCCAGTAACGGCGGTGCTCAAAGGCGTAGGTCGGAAGCTCGGCTACCGGACCATCACCCAGCAGCGGCGAGAAGTCGACGTCGACACCGTCGACGAACACACGGGCGAGCGCATCGAGCAGCGCGGGCTCCTGCGGCCGCCCGGCGCGCATCACGCTGGTGATCAGCGCGTGCTCGTCGCCGATGGTCTGGGCGGCGAGCGCAGCGAGGGTGCCGTCCGGGCCAAGCTCGATGAAGCGCGTGACGCCGAATGCTTCCAGCGCGCGGACGCCGTCGGCGAAACGAACCGGGCTGCGGACCTGGCGCGCCCAATACGCAGGGTCAGTCACCAGACCGGGCTCGACGATGCCGCCGGTCACGTTGGAGACCAGCGGAACCCGTGGCTCGTGCAACTCGATCTCGCCGGCGAGCGCCTCGAGCTCGGCGAGGACAGGGTCCATCAGCGGCGAGTGAAACGCCCCAGAGACGTTCAGCCGTGTGACCTTCACACCCTCCGCCTCCACGCGCTCACACCAAGCGTCGATCGCCGTCTGGTCACCGGAGACGACCAGCGACTCCGGCGCATTGAACCCAGCGATCACCAGGCCGTCGGCCAGCTGTTCCTCGACCCAGGACTCACTGGCACGAATCGCAGCCATTGCCCCACCACAACCACCCATCAACCGGCCCCGCAACGCAACCAAACGGCACGCATCCTCGAGACCGAACACGCCGGCAGCGTGCGCGGCGGCAAACTCACCAATCGAATGCCCGATCACCACATCCGGCTCGACCCCGAACGAGCGCACCAACGCCAGCAGCGCCACCTCGAGCGCGAACAGCGCCGGCTGCGTGTGCTCCGTGCGATCCAACAACAACCCCGCGTCCTCACCAAACAGCACCTCGCGCAACCCATCCACGAGCGCGCAACACTCGTCGATCGCCCTCGCGAACACCGGGTAGGCCTCATACAACTCACGACCCATCCCCAACCACTGCGACCCCTGACCCGAGAACAACACCGCCAACTTCCCACCTGACCGGGCCCGTCCCGTCACCAGGCCATCGCTGGGCGTGCCGGTGGCGAGGGCTCCAAGCACAGCATCGAGCTGCTCACGGTCGCTGGCCAGCACGACCGCACGCTCAACCAGCTGCGCCCGCCCCCGCAAGCCACGCGCGACCGCTGAAAGCTCCTCCTCGACGCCCGCGAGACGCTCAGCCTGGCCCGCCAACGCACCCGGCGTCGACGCGCACAACACGAACGGCAGGGTGCCAGTGCCGGCCTGGGGTAGCGCGGTGGGTCGCGGCGCCTGCGGCTCGGAGGGGGCCTCTTCGAGGATGACGTGCGCGTTGGTGCCGCTCATGCCAAATGAGGAGATCCCGGCGCGACGCGGCCGGTCGTCGCGAGACGGCCACGCGACCGGCTCGATCAGCAGCTCGACCTCCCCCGCCGACCAGTCCACGTGAGGCGAGGGCGCATCGACGTGCAAAGTCGCCGGTAGCAACTCGTGCCGCAGCGCCCCGATCATCTTGATCACGCCCCCGACACCGGCCGCTGCCTGGGTGTGGCCGATGTTCGACTTGATCGACCCGATCCACAACGGCTCGCCCGCGCGCTCTTGCCCGTACGTAGCGATCAGCGCCTGCGCCTCGATCGGATCACCAAGCGTCGTCCCCGTCCCATGCGCCTCGACCGCATCGACATCCATGGGTTGCAAGCCAGCGCTCGCCAGCGCCTGGCGGATCACCCGCTCCTGCGACGGACCGTTCGGCGCCGTCAGGCCATTGCTCGCTCCATCCTGGTTGACCGCCGAACCGCGCAGGACCGCCAGTACGTGGTGGCCGTGCTGATGGGCGTCAGAAAGCCGCTCGAGGACGACCAGCCCGGCGCCCTCGGAGATCCCGGTCCCATCCGCGCCCGCCGCGAATGACTTGCAGCGCCCGTCCGCCGCCAGGCCGCGCTGACGTGAGAAGAACAACAACATCCCCGGCGTGGCCATCACCGTCACGCCGCCCGCGAGCGCCAGATCGCACTCGCCTGAACGCAGCGCCTGGGATGCCAGATGGATCGCCACCAGCGACGACGAGCACGCCGTGTCCACTGACACCGCCGGGCCCTCCAACCCCAGCGCGTAGGCCACACGTCCCGAGATCACCGACCCGCCGAGGTTGGCCGTCGCATAGCCGTGCTCGTGCTCGAACACTGACCCGGTCGCGTAGTCATAGATCATCGCTCCGGCGAACACCCCGGTCTGGCTGCCACGTAGCGAGGTCGGATCGATCCCTGCCGCCTCCAGCGCCTCCCACGCGCCCTCCAGCAACAACCGCTGCTGCGGATCGGTGACCATCGCCTCACGCGGCGAGATCGCGAAATGCTCGGCGTCAAACGCCCCGGCGTCGTGGAGAAAGCCGCCGTGGCGCGCATAGCAGGTCCCCGCCCGATCGGGATCGGGGTCGTACAGCCGCTGGAGATCCCACCCACGATCGGCGGGAAACCCGCCGATGCCCTCAGCGCCGGCGGCAACAAGCTCCCACAGCTCCTGCGGACTGCGCACCTCACCGGGATAGCGACAGCTCATCCCCACGATCGCGATCGGCTCATCGATCCGCACCGGGGCGCGCCGCGCCATAGCGACCGGCCCCGCGTCGCCCGACACCTGCCCGCCGATGAACCGCGCCGCCATCCGCGGCGTCGGGTGGTCGAACACCAACGTCGAGGGCAGCCTGAGCCCGCTGGCGTGGGCCAGGCGGTTGCGCAGCTCGACCGAGCCCAGCGAGTCGAACCCCAACTCCTTGAACGGCCGGTCGGGGTCGATCGCACCGGCCGACTCGTGACCCAGCACCGCCGCGACATGGGCACACACCAGCTCGAGCATGATCGCGTCACGCTCGCCCTCGGGCGCCTGCGCCAACCGCCGCGCCAACATCCCCTCGCCGCCATCGGCGCGCGCGGCGGCGACCCGCACCAGCGACGCCAGTAGCGCCGGCAGCACCCCCGCCCGCGCCTGCGCCCGCAACACCGCCGCGTCCAGACGCACCGGCACCAGCAACGCCCGCTCGCCGGCCCGCGCCGCGTCAAACAGCGAAAGCCCGTGCTCGACCGCCAGTGGCTCGATACCCAGCCGTGCGTGCAGTTGCTCGACATAACGAGCCGACGTCGCCTGATCGAGTCCCGCCATGCTGCTCTCGGTCGCCCACAACCCCCATGCCAGCGAGACGCCGGCCAGGCCCTGCGCGCGCCGATACGCCGCCAACGCATCAACGAACGCATTGGCCGCCGCATAGTTGGCCTGCCCCGCACTCCCGATCCGCGACGGCGCCGAGGAGAACACCACGAACTCCTCAACATCACCCGCCAACTCATGCAGATGCCACGCCCCATCAACCTTCGGCGCCATCACCCTCGCCAGCCGCCGCTCATCCAACGCCCCAAGCAACCCGTCATCCATGACCCCCGCCGCATGAATCACACCCCGCACCGGCCCCACCGCAGCGAACAACGCCTCGACCTGCTCACGAACTGCCACATCACACGCCACCACCTCGGCCACACACCCAAGCTCGGCCAGCTCGGCGACCAACCCCCGCGCCCCCGGCGCCTCCAACCCCCGCCGACTCGTCAACACCAACCGCCCCACACCCCGCCCAGCCAGATACCGCGCAAACACCGCACCCAACCCACCCGTACCACCAGTGACCACGACCACGCCATCACCAGCGCGCTCACCAGTGCCCACCGGCGGCTCGGCACGGTGGCGCACAAACCGTGGCGCAAACAGCCGCCCCCCACGCACCGCAAGCTCGGGCTCATCGCTGAGCAGAGCGCCCGCGGGCAGCTCCCCACCATCGGTGTCGATCAGCGCGAACCGGCCCGGATGCTCGGCCTGTGCGCTGCGCACCAACCCCGCCACCGGCGCCTGCACCAACACGGGAAGCTCACCAGCCTCAACCGCCAACGCCCCCCGCGAAAGCACCACCAACCGCGAGGTCCCCAACGCCTCCGAGGCCACCAAACCCTGCAACCCCCCAAGCACTCGGCCCGCCAAGGCCCGCGCGCGCTCAGGCACTCCATCGCCGTCGACCTCCGCCGCCCACGCCGCCACATCGACCACCACGACCTCAGGCACCGCCGCGCCCGCGGCGACCGCACCCTCGAGCGCCCCCACATCAACAAAACGCTCCAGCGCGACACTCTCAGCGAGCTCCTCAGCCCCCCCAGCACCAACCACCACGGCGCGCAGGACGGATCCGTTCACCGACCCGCGCCCAACCTCCACCCAATCAACCGTGTAGAGCCCGTCGGCGCCCGCGCGACGCGCGCCCGCCAACGCACGCTGCTCGATCGGCCGCGTACGCAGTGCGTCGACGGACAACACCGGTGCGCCCACACCATCGACCACGCTCACCCTCGACGCACGCAGCTCACCCTGCTCGTCGCTCGGCGAGATCCGCACCCGGACCTGCGCCGCGCCACGCCCGTGCAGACTGATCCCAGCGAACGAGAACGGCACCTCGACCGCCCCCAACCCCTCCTCGAGCGCGACCGCCAGGAGCGCATGCAGCGCCGCGTCGAACAACGCCGGATGCAGGCAGTAGCCCCCGGCCACGGTCGCCTCCTCCCCAGGCAACCCCACCTCGCCGAACACCTCATCACCCAGGCGCCACGCCCTACGCAACCCCTGGAAGGTGGGGCCGTAGTGGTAGCCCGCCTCGGCGAGACGGTCGTAGAGGAACTCCAGGTCGAGCTCCTCGGCGCCCGTGGGTGGCCACACCCCATCCGTCTCGGCGGGTGGGGCGTCGGTGGGAGTTGTGGTGAGGGTGGCGGTGGCGTGGCAGACCCAGTCGGCGAATTCGTCGGGATCGTCGGTACGCGACCAGATCATCAGCTCGCGGCGGTCGTCCTCGTCAGCGGAGGAGACAGCGACCTGCAGCTGGACGCCGCTCTGCTCGATCACGAGCGGCGCCTGGATCGTGAGCTCGTCGATGTGCGGTGCGCCGACGCGCTGTCCAGCGGCCAGCGCGAGCTCGACGAACCCGGTGCCAGGCAGCAGCACGGTCTCCATCACGGCGTGGTCGGCGATCCAGCCCGGCCGGTCAGGGGTCAGCCGCCCCGTGAACAGCCAGCCATCCTCCTGGCCAGCCAGCGGCACGGCGGCCCCAAGGACAGGGTGCTCACCGTCGCTGAGGCCGACCGAGACCAGATTGCCGGCGCCGGCCGCGGAGGCCAGCCAGTAACGGCGGTGCTCAAAGGCGTAGGTCGGAAGCTCGGCTACCGGACCATCACCCAGCAGCGGCGAGAAGTCGACGTCGACACCGTCGACGAACACACGGGCGAGCGCATCGAGCAGCGCGGGCTCCTGCGGCCGCCCGGCGCGCATCACGCTGGTGATCAGCGCGTGCTCGTCGCCGATGGTCTGGGCGGCGAGCGCAGCGAGGGTGCCGTCCGGGCCAAGCTCGATGAAGCGCGTGACGCCGAATGCTTCCAGCGCGCGGACGCCGTCGGCGAAACGAACCGGGCTGCGGACCTGGCGCGCCCAATACGCAGGGTCAGTCACCAGACCGGGCTCGACGATGCCGCCGGTCACGTTGGAGACCAGCGGAACCCGTGGCTCGTGCAACTCGATCTCGCCGGCGAGCGCCTCGAGCTCGGCGAGGACAGGGTCCATCAGCGGCGAGTGAAACGCCCCCGAGACGCTCAACCGTGTGACCTTCACACCCTCCGCCTCCACGCGCTCACACCACGCATCAACGACCCTCTCCTCGCCAGAGACCACCAACGACTCCGCCGCATTGAACCCAGCGATCACCAGACCCTCACCAAGACGTTCTCCGACCCACCCCTCGCTCGCACGCACCGCAGCCATCGCACCACCACAACCACCCATCAACCGGGCCCGCAACGCAACCAGCCGACACGCATCCTCTAGTGAAAAGACGCCGGCGGCATAAGCCGCCGTGAGCTCACCGATCGAATGGCCGATCACCACATCCGGCCTGACACCGAACGACCCGACCAGCCGCAGCAGCGCGACCTCCAGCGCAAACAACGCCGGCTGCGTGTACTCCGTGCGATCAAGCAACCCAGCGTCCTCGCCGAACAGCACGCCACGCAACCCCTCGAAATACTCACAACACTCATCCAGGACAGCCGCGAACACGGGGTAGGTGGCGTAGAGATCGCGGCCCATCCCCAGCCACTGCGACCCCTGACCCGAAAACAACACACCCAACTTCCCACCCGACCGGGCCCGACCCGTCACCAGGCCATCACTGGGCGTGCCAGTGGCGAGAGCTCCAAGCACAGCATCGAGCCGCTCACGGTCGCTGGCCAGCACGACCGCACGCTCAACCAGCTGCGCCCGCCCCCGCAAACCACGCGCGACCGCTGAAAGCTCCTCCTCGACGCCCGACAAACGCTCAGCCTGGCCCGCCAACGCACCCGGCGTCGACGCCGAGACCACGAACGGCAGCACACCCGACCCCGCCACCGGTGGCGTCACAACCGGCGCTTCCACGGCGGGGGGCTCCTCGATGATCACGTGCGCGTTGGTGCCGCTCACCCCGAACGACGAGACGCCGGCGCGGCGCGTGTGGCCCTCCCGGCGCGGCCAGGCAACCGGCTCGCTCAGCAGCTCGACCTCGCCCGCGTCCCAGTCCACGTGCGGCGAGGGCTCATCCACATGCAACGTCGCGGGCAGCAGCTCGTGCTCAAGCGCCTGCACCATCTTGATAACGCCCCCGACACCCGCCGCCGCCTGGGAATGGCCGACGTTCGACTTCAGCGACCCGATCCACAACGGCCCCTCGCGCTCCTGCCCATACGTCGCGATCAGCGCCTGCGCCTCGATCGGATCCCCCAACGTCGTGCCCGTCCCGTGCGCCTCCACCGCATCCACATCCCCCGGCGACAGGCCCGCGCTCGCCAACGCCTGGCGAATCACCCGCTCCTGCGACGGCCCATTCGGCGCCGTCAACCCGTTGCTCGCCCCATCCTGATTCACCGCCGAACCACGAATCACGCCCAGCACCCTGTGACCGCGCTCGAGCGCCGCCGACAGCGGCTCCAGCACGAGCATTCCGGCGCCCTCTGACCAGCCGGTGCCATCCGCGCCCGCCGCGAACGACTTGCAGCGCCCGTCTGCCGACAGCCCCCGCTGACGGCTGAACGCGACGAACACCCGCGGCGTGGCCATCACCGTCACGCCGCCCGCCAGCGCCAGATCGCACTCCCCCGAGCGCAGCGCGTGGGACGCCAGGTGCATTGCTACCAGCGAGGACGAGCACGCAGTGTCCACCGACACCGCCGGGCCCTCCAACCCAAACGAGTACGCCAGCCGCCCGGAGATCACGCTCCCCTCGGCGCTGGTGGGCACGTAGCCGCCCGAGCTCGGCGGGCGCCAACCCCGCGCCCATCGCGTAGTCGTGATACATCACCCCGCAGAAGACGCCCGTATCGCTCCCGCGCAGCGAGGTCGGATCGATCCCCGCCGACTCCAGCGCCTCCCACGCGCCCTCCAGCAGCAGCCGCTGCTGCGGGTCGATCGCGACCGCCTCCCGCGGCGAGATCGAGAAATGCTCCGCATCGAACGCGCCCGCGTCGTACAGGAAGCCGCCGCGGCGCGTGTAGCTCGTCCCAGGGTGGTCCGGGTCCGGGTCATACAGCCGCTCGACGTCCCAGCCACGATCGTCCGGGAACTCGCCGGTCGCGTCCGTGCCCGAGGCGAGCATCTCCCACAGCTCCTGCGGTGAGGTCACGCCGCCGGGGTAGCGGCAGCTCATCCCCACGATCGCGATCGGCTCGCCCAGCCCCGTCGCGCTGCGCCGCCTCGTTCTGGCCGGCAGCTCGGCGCCGCCCACCCGTTCACGCAGGTAACGCGCCACCGCCACGGGCGTTGGATGGTCGAACACCAGCGTCGAGGGCAGCTTCAGCCCGGTGGCGCCCGCCAGCCGATTGCGCAGCTCCACCGACCCCAGCGAGTCGAACCCCAGCTCCTTGAACGGCCGCTCCGGGTCGATCGCGGCGGCCGAGTGGTGGCCGAGCGTGTCCGCCACGTGGCCGAGGACGACGTCGAGGACGATCGCGTCCCAGTCGGACTCGTGTGCGCCGGCGAGCCGCCGCGCAAGCGCCCCATCGCGGCCGCCCGCGTCGCGCTTGGCGCGCACGCCGACCAGCGAGCTGAGGATCGCCGGCAGCGCCCCGGAGCGCGCCTGCGCCCGCAGCGCCGCGGCGTCGAGCTCGACCGGCATCAGCACCGCACGGTCGCTGCCGCGCGCCAGGTCGAACAGCTCGAGCCCGCCCGCCGCCGACAGCGGCCGCATCCCCGCGCGTTCCAGTCGCGCGCGCTCGCTCGCCGTCAGCGCGCCGGCCATGCCCTGCTCCCACACGCCCCAGGCGAGCGCGGTCGCCGGCAGGCCCCGCGCGCGACGCTCGTGGGCGAGCGCGTCGAGGAACGCGTTGGCGGCGGTGTAGCTCGCCTGGCCCGCATTGCCGAGCGTCGCCGCCAGCGACGAGAACAGCACGAACTCGTCGAGCTCGACGGCGGCCGTCAACTCGTGCAGGTGCAGCGCGCCGTCGACCTTCGGCGCCATCACGCGCGCCAGCCGCTCCTCATCCAGCGAGTCGAGCAGCCCATCGTCGAGCACCCCGGCCGCGTGGACCACGCCGCGCAGCTCGCACGCCAGGTCCTCGAGCAGCGCCTCGACCTGGGCACGATCGGCGACGTCGCAGGCGACGACCCGCGCCGTGCAACCCAGCTCGGCCAGTTCGGCCACGAGCTCGCTCGCGCCGTCGGCCTCGGCGCCGCGACGACTGGTGAGCACGAGCCGCTGCGCGCCCTGCTCGGCAAGGTGCCGCGCCAGCAGCGCCCCCAGCCCGCCGGTGCCGCCGGTGATCAGCGTCACGCCGCCGCGCCCGCCCGTGCTCGGCGGAGGCTCGTCGCAGCGGTGACGCACGAGCCGCGGCGCCAGCAGGCGGCCGTCGCGCAGCGCGAGCTCCGGCTCGTCGCTGCCGAGCGCACCATCGAGCGCCGCCGCCGAGGCGTCGCTGCCGTCGACGTCCACGAGCGAGACGCGGCCCGGGTGCTCCGCGCTCACACTCCGCAACAGGCCGGCCACGGGCGCCTGCACCAGCGAGGGCGCGTCCGGCCCCGCCGCCACCGCCCCGCGCGTCACGACCACCAGGCGCGCCTCCGCCAGCGGCTCGCTCGCGGTGAACGCCCGCAGGGAGGCCAGCGTCCGGGTCGTCAGCGCGCGGGCTGCGCGCGCCACGTCCTCGCCCGCGAGCTCGGTGGCCCACGCCGCGACATCGAGGACCACGACCTCGGGCACCGCCTTCTCCACCTCCGCGAAGCCGCTGGCGCCAACAGACGCCGTCAGCGGCGCCTCGCCGGGCGCGACCTCCACCCAGTCGAGCGAGTAGAGCGCATCCGCACCCGCACGCCGCGCGACGGCCAGCCCGTCCTGCTCGATCACGCGGCTCCGCACCGCCTCGATCTCGACCACCGGCTCGCCCCCATCGTCGGTCGCGTCGAGGGCGACGGTGTCCTGCGCGGTCTGCGCGATCCGCACGCGCAGCGCGGACGCGCCGCCGTGGTGCAGCGTGACCCCCGCGAGGGAGAAGGGAACGGAGACCGACGACGTGCCCTGCTCGAGCGCGACCGCGATCAGGGCGTGCAGCGTGGCGTCCAGCAGCGCGGGGTGCAAGCCGTAGCTGGTTGCGGCCGTGGCCTGCTCCTCCGGCAGCGCGACCTCCGCGTAAACATCCTCACCTGAGCGCCAGACCCGACGCAGACCCTGGAACGCGGGGCCGTATCGGTAGCCGTTCTCGGCGAGACGGTCATAGAGGAACTCGATGTCCAACTCCTCAGCGTCCGCGGGCGGCCACGCGAGTATCGGCTCGGGCTGCTCGCCGGCTGCGTCAGACAAGGTCGCGGTCGCGTGACAGACCCAGTCCGCGGGGTCATCGGGGTCATCGGCACGCGAATAGATCGACAGCTCGCGGCGACCGTCCTCCCCCGGCGCTGTCAGCGTGAGCTGCAACTGCGCACCCTCCCGCTCCACCATGAGCGGCGCCTGGATCGTCAACTCCTCCACGTGCGAAGCGCCCACCCGCTCACCGGCCGCCAACGCGAGCTCGACGAAACCCGTACCCGGCAGCAGCACGGTCTCCATCACGGCATGGTCGGCGACCCAGCCCGGCCGGTCGGGCGTGATAAGACCCGTAAACAGCCAGCCATCCTCCTCACCCGCGAGCGGCACCGCCGCACCGAGCAACGGATGCTCACCATCGGTCTGGCCAACCGAGACAAGGCTGCCAGCCCCAACACCAGGCTGCAACCAGTAACGGCGATGCTCGAAAGCATAGGTCGGCAGGCTCAGCCGAAGGACCGTCGCCGAGCAACGGAGACCAGTCGACCGTCAAACCATCAACGTGCACACACGCGAGCGCGTGCAAGAACGCCGGCTCCTGCGGACGATCCGCGCGCATCACACTCACCACCAGCGCGTCACCCTCGACCGTCTGCGCGGCGAGCGCCGCGAACGTGCCGTCAGGACCAAGCTCGACCAAACGAGTCACACCCAACGCTTCCAGCGCGCGGATACCGTCAGCGAAGCGCACCGGGTTGCGGACCTGGCGCGCCCAATACGCAGGGTCGGTCAACAGCCCCGGCTCAACGATGTCGCCGGTCACGTTCGAGACCAGCGGGATGCTGGGCTCGTGCAGGTCGATCTCGCCAGCGAGCGCCTCGAGCTCCTCGAGCACGGGGTCCATCAGCGGCGAGTGAAACGCCCCGGAGACGTTGAGCCGTGTGACCTTCACACCCTCCGCCTCGACGCGCTCACACCACGCATCAACCACCCTCTCCTCGCCAGAGACGACCAGCGACTTCGCCGCGTTGAACCCAGCGATCACCAACCCGTCCTGCAGGCGCCCAGAGACCCACTCCTCGCTCGCGTGTACCGCGGCCATCGCGCCACCACAACCACCCATCAACCGGGCCCGCAACGCAACCAACCGACACGCATCCTCTAGTGAGAAGACGCCGGCGGCGTGCGCCGCCGTGAGCTCACCGATCGAGTGCCCGATCACGACGTCCGGTTCGATCCCGAACGAGCGCACCAACGCCAGCAGCGCGACCTCCAACGCAAACAGCGCCGGCTGCGTGTACTCCGTGCGATCAAGCAACCCAGGGTCCTCGCCGAAGAGCACGTCACGCAATCCGTCGAAGTGCTTGCAGCACTCATCCAGGACAGTCGCGAACACGGGGTAGGTGGCGTAGAGATCGCGACCCATCCCCAACCACTGCGACCCCTGACCCGAAAACAACACACCCAACTTCCCACCCGACCGGGCCCGACCCGTCACCAGGCCATCACTGGACGCGCCGGTGGCAAGGGCTCCAAGCGCCGCATCCAGCTGCTCACGCCCGGACGCCAAGATCACAGCACGCTCAGAAAGCCGCGCACGGCTCACGAGCGCCCGCGCGGCCGCGTCCAGCTCACCCCCGGCGCCGGACAGACGCTCAGCCTGACGGCCCAGGCCACTGGCAGTGGACGCCGAGACCACGAACGGCAGCACACCCGACCCCGCCGCAGGCGCCACCACAGGCCTAGACGCCCCAAGCTCAGCCGGCGCCTCCTCAACGATCACATGCGCGTTCGTCCCACTCACCCCGAACGACGAGACGCCCGCGCGACGTGTGTGACCGTCGCGGCGCTGCCAGCCGACGGGCTCGGTGAGCAACTCGACCTCGCCCGCGTCCCAGTCCACGTGCGGCGAGGGCTCATCAACGTGCAACGTCGCCGGCAGCGAGCTCGTGCCGCAACGCCTGCACCATCTTGATCACGCCCGCCACGCCCGCGGCGGCAGCGCTGTGGCCGATGTTCGACTTGATCGATCCGACCCACAACGGGCCGTTGGTGCGCTCTTGGCCGTAGGTCGCGATCAGCGCCTGTGCCTCGATCGGATCACCAAGCGTCGTGCCCGTCCCGTGCGCCTCGACCGCATCCACCTCGGCCGGCGAGAGACCAGCATTCGCCAACGCGTGACGAATCACGCGCTCCTGCGACGGCCCGTTCGGCGCCGTCAGGCCATTGCTCGCGCCGTCCTGGTTGACCGCTGATCCACGAATCACCCCCAGCACCCTGTGTCCGCGCCTGCGCGCCACCGACAGCGGCTCCAGCACCACCAAACCCACACCCTCAGACCAACCCGTCCCATCCGCACCCGCAGCAAACGACTTGCAACGCCCATCAGCCGACAACCCCCGCTGACGCGAGAACTCGACGATGAGACTCGGCGTGGGCAGCACACAGGCACCGCCGGCGAGCGCCATCTCGCACTCGCCCGAGCGCAACGCCTGACACGCCAGATGAATCGCGACCAGCGACGACGAGCACGCCGTATCAACCGACACCGCCGGACCCTCCAACCCAAACGAGTACGCGACCCGACCCGACGCGACACTCGACGTCGTACCCGTCAACCGCAACCCCTCCAGCTCGTCACGATCAGCGCCCAAGCCGTAGCTGTTCGCGGAGACGCCCGCGAACACCCCGGTCTGGCTGCCGCGCAACGAGGTCGGAGCGATCCCCGCCGACTCAAGCGCCTCCCACGCCCCCTCCAGCAACAACCGCTGCTGCGGGTCCATCGCCAACGCCTCCCGCGGCGAGATCGAGAAATGCTCCGCATCGAACTCGCCCGCGTCATAGAGGAACCCGCCATGGCGCGTATAGCTCGTCCCGACGTGATCCGGATCCGGGTCATAGAGCCGCCCCAGATCCCACCCACGATCCGACGGAAACTCACCGATGCCCTCGCGACCGTCAGCGACAAGCCCCCACAGCTCCTCCGGCGACTTAACGCCACCGGGGTACCTGCACGCCATGCCGACGATAGCGATCGGCTCATCGACCCGCGCCGGCGTGCGCCGCTTCGCCTTCGAGGGCGTCACGTCGCCGCCCGAGACCTGCTCGCGCAGGTAGCCCGCGATCGCAGCGGGCGATGGGTGGTCGAAGATCAGCGTGGAGGGCAGCTTCAGCCCCGTCGCGCTCGCCAACCGGTTGCGCAGCTCGACCGACCCCAGCGAGTCGAACCCCAACTCCTTAAACGGCCGGCCCGCATCGATCGCCGCACCCGAATCGTGGCCCAACACCGCCCCCACATGCGCGAGCACGAGATCGAGGACGACCGCTTCCCACTCCAGCTCGGGCGCTCCGGCCAACCGCTGCATGAGCGCACCGCTGACTCCGGTGGCCGCGCGGCGCGTGGACACCCGCACGAGCGAGCGGAAGACCGTCGGTAGCATCCCCGACCGAGCCTGCGCGCGCAGCGCCGGGTTGTCGAGCGCGACAGGGACAATCTGCGCACGATCCGCGCGGAGCGCGTGGTCGAACAGCTCGAGGCCGAACTGCGCGGAGAGCGGAACGATGCCCGCGCGCTCCAAGCGCGCGCGCTCGGTCGCGCCCAGCGCGCCGGCCATCCCCTCCTCCCACGCGCCCCAGGCGAGCGAGCGCGCAGGCAGGCCCTGCGCGCGGCGCACGCACGCCAGCGCGTCGAGGAACGCGTTGGCCGCCGCGTAGTTGGCCTGCGCCGGGCTTCCGATCGTGGCCGCGATCGACGAGAACAGGACGAAGTCCGCGAGCTCCATGCCCGCGGTGAGCTCGTGCAGGTGACGGGCGCCGTCGACCTTCGGAGCCATTACGCGGGCCAGGCGCTCGGCGTCCAGCGACGCGACCACGCCGTCGTCGATCACACCGGCGGCGTGAACGACCGCGCGCAGCGGCCCCGCCGCATCGAGCGCCGCCCGGACCTGCCCGCGGTCGGCGATGTCGCACGCGACGACCTCGGCGGTGCAGTCCAGCTCGGCGAGCTCGGCGACCAGCTCAAGCGCTCCAGGCGCGTCGGCCCCGCGCCGACTCGTCAGCACGAGCCGCCGAACGCCGTGCGCACCGGCCAGGTGTCGCGCGAGTAGCGCACCCAGGCCGCCAGTGCCGCCGGTGATGAGTACCGCGCCATCGCCAGCCAGCGCCAGTGTCTCGGACGCGAGCTCGCTCGGCGCGATCCGCGCCATCCGCGGGACCGAGAGGTTGCCGCACCGGATCGCCAGCTGGGGCTCATCGCTGCCCAGCGCGACGCCGAACACCGCCCACGAGCGAGCGTCGCCGTCAACGTCGACCAGCACGATTCGGCCAGGGCTCTCGACCTGGGCCGTGCGCACCAGCCCCCAGACCGCGGCGCCGGCCAGGTCGAACGGGCGCTCACCCGCGGCGCCGGACGTCACAACGGCCAGCCTGGCACCAGCGAGCCGATCGGACAGCAAGGACTGCACCAGGCCCAGCGCGCGCTCCGTCGACTCCAGCACGGCGTCGGCGGGCAGATCGGTGAAGTCAGCCAGCACAACCGCCGGGGGCTCGGCGCCCAGCTCCGCCAGGTCCTCGATGACCGCGCAGCCCTCAAGAACCTGCGGCAGGCCGGCGCCGGGCGTCCCGAGTACGACCCAGGCGTCGGCCGCGACGGGCTCGCCGGCCGGTGCCGGCGCATCCACCCACTCGACGGCGAACAGCGACTCGGCCGCGCTGCTGCGGCCCGCGCCGAGATGCTCAAGCGCGAGTGGGCGCCAGGCAAGCGAGGCCATCGAGATGACCGGCCGGCCCTCCTCGTCGGCGGCGACAAGCGAGATCCGGTCGCCCCCCGCCACCGAGACGTTCACGCGCATCGCGGCGCGCCCCTCGGCGTGGACGTGGACACCGGAGAACGCGAACGGCAGCGGCGGCCTGCTGTCACGGACCTCGTCGGCTGCGCCGCTGCGGGCAGCATAGGCCTGCAGACCAGCATCGAGCAGCGCGGGATGTATGCGGTACGCGTTGGCCACCTCGGTCTCGTCTTCGGGGAGCGCCAGATCGGCGTACAGCTCGGAGCCGTCTCGCCAGACCGAGCGCACGCCGGAAAAGACCGGTCCGTACTCGTAGCCCACCGCGGCTATCTCCTCGTAGAACGCGTCGACGTCGATCGCCTCGGCGCCCTCGGGCGGCCACGACTCCGTCGCGAGCGCCGCAGCGCTCGCCTCCACGGCCAGCCGATCCACTGGGTCGGCCTCACAGACCGCGCCGCTGGCGTGGCGCGTCCACCCGGTCTCCTCCGCGGCGTTTTCCGGCCGCGAGTGAATCCGCAGTGTGCGCCGCCCGTGTTCGTCGGGCGAATCGATGAGCACCTGAACCGCCACGGCGCCGCCGTGCTGGAACGTCAGCGGCGCCTCTATGACGAGCTCGTCGAGGACGTCGCAGCCGAGGCGCTGGCCGGCATGCAGGCCGAGCTCGACGAACAGTGCGCCTGGGGCGATCGGAACGCCCATGACGACGTGCTCCGGCAGCCACGTCGGGTCCTCGAGCGAGAGCCGGCCGGTGAACAGCCAACCATCCTCCTCACCCGCGAGCGGTGTGGCGGCGGTCAGCAGCGGATGCCCGCTCGCGGTGAGCCCGAACGCGGACGGGTCGCCGCCCGGACCAGGCTGCAACCAGTAACGGCGGTGCTCGAAAGCGTAAGTAGGAAGCTCAGCGAGCGGACCACCACCGAGCAACGGAGACCAGTCGACCGTCAAGCCGTCGACGTGCACGCGGGCGAGCGCGTGCAAGAGCGCGGGTTCTTGGGGGCGCCCGGCGCGCATCACACTCGTGACCAGCGCGTCGCTGGTGAGTGTTTGGGCGGCGAGCGCGGCGAGCGTCTCGTCAGGCCCGAGCTCGATCAGGCGGGTCACCCCAAGCGCTTGGAGAGCGCGGATACCATCAGCGAAACGCACTGGGCTGCGGACCTGACGCGCCCAATACGCAGGGTCGCTCACCAGGCCGGGCTCAACCGGCTCGCCGGTCACGTTCGAGACCAGCGAGATGCTGGGCTCGTGCAGGTCGAGCTCGCTTGCCAGTCCTTCAAGCTCTTCAAGGACGGGGGCCATCAGCGGCGAGTGAAACGCTCCCGACACGTTCAGCCGTGTGACCTTCACACCCTCACTGGCGACGCTCTCACACCACGCATCGAGCACCCTCTCCTCGCCAGAGACCACCAACGACTCCGCCGCATTGAACCCAGCGATCACGAGACCCTCACCGAGACGTTCTCCGACCCACTCCTCGCTCGCACGCACCGCGACCATCGCGCCGCCGCACTGCCCCATCAACCGGCCCCGCAACGCAACCAGCCGACACGCATCCTCTAGTGAGAAAACGTCGGCGGCATAAGCCGCCGTGAGCTCACCGATCGAATGCCCGATCACGACGTCCGGCTCGATCCCGAACGAGCGCACCAACGCCAGCAGCGCGACCTCCAACGCAAACAGCGCCGGCTGCGTGTACTCCGTGCGATCAAGCAACCCAGAGTCCTCGCCGAACAGCAGGTCACGCAACCCCTCGAAATGCTCACAACACTCATCCAGCGCCGCCGCGAACACCGGATAGGCCCCATACAACTCACGACCCATCCCCAACCACTGCGACCCCTGACCCGAAAACAACACACCCAACTTCCCACCACCACGCACACGCCCAGCGACGAGACCATCGACGGACTCACCGGCAACCAGCGCGTCGAGACCAGCAGCCAACTCGGCAGGCTCAGACGCCAGGATCACAGCACGCTCAGAAAGCCGCGCACGGCTCACGAGCGCCCGCGCGACCGCGTCCAGCGCACCCTCAACGCCGGCCAGTCGCTGCGCCTGCCCGGCCAGCGCCCCCGGCGTCGACGCCGAGACCAGGAACGGCAGCACGCCCGACCCCGCCGCAGGCGGTACCACGGGCTTGGACGCTGCAAGCTCGACCGGGGGTTCCTCCACGATCACATGCGCGTTCGTGCCACTCACCCCGAACGACGAGACGCCCGCGCGGCGGACATGACCGTCGCGGCGCTGCCAGCCGACGGGCTCTATGAGCAGGCTCGACCTCACCCGCCGACCAGTCAACGTGCGGCGAGGGTTCATCGACGTGCAACGTCGCCGGCAGCAACTCGTGGCGCAACGCCTCGATCATCTTGATCACACCGCCCACACCAGCCGCCGCGACCGTGTGGCCGATATTCGACTTGATCGACCCGACCCGCAACGGCTGCTCACGCTCCTGCCCGTAGGTCGCGATCAGCGCCTGCGCCTCGATCGGATCACCCAACGTCGTGCCCGTCCCGTGTGCCTCCACCACATCCACATCCGCCGGTGAGAGCCCCGCGCTGGCCAGCGCCTGGCGGATCACCCGCTCCTGCGACGGACCGTTCGGCGCCGTCAACCCATTACTCGCGCCGTCCTGGTTGACCGCCAACCCACGCAGAACCGCGAGCACACGACGGCCGTTGCGCCGCGCGTCCGACAACCGCTCCAGCATGAGCAGGCCGACGCCGTCGGAGAAGGTGGTGCCGTCGGCCGCTGCGGCGAACGACTTGCAGCGCCCGTCGCGCGCCAGCCCCTGCTGGCGCGAGAAGTCCTGGAACAGGTTGGGGACGACGTTGACCGTCACGCCACCGGCGAGGGCGAGCTCGCACTCGCCCATCCGCAGCGACTGGCACGCGCTGTGGATCGCCACCAGCGAAGACGAGCACGCGGTGTCGACAGTGATCGCCGGGCCCTCAAGACCGAACGTGTAGGCGATGCGGCCGGAAATAATGCTTGGCGCGTTGCCGCCGATCCGGAAACCCTCCAGCCGGCCTGTCACGCGCAGTCCGTAGCCCGAAGAGGTGGCGCCCGCGAAGACGCCGGTATCGCTGCCGCGCAGCGAGAGCGGATCGATGCCCGCCGACTCGAACACCTCCCACGCGCCCTCGAGCAGGAGCCGCTGCTGCGGGTCCATCGCCAGCGCCTCGCGCGGCGAGATCAAGAAGTGCTCGGCGTCGAAGTCGCCAGCGTCGTAGAGGAAGCCGCCGTGACGCGAGTAGCTCGTCCCCGGACGATCCGGATCGAGGTCGTAGAGCCGCTCGAGGTCCCATCCGCGGTCGGTGGGGAACTCGCCAATCGCATCCGTGCGCGACTCGACGAGCTTCCAGAGCTCCTCCGGCGAGCCGACGCCGCCCGGGTAGCGGCAGCTCATACCGACGATCGCGATCGGCTCGTCGGCCCGCGCCTTCGCCCGCCGCTTCACCTTCACGGGACGCTGCTCGCCGCTGACTTGGGTGCGCAGGTAGCCTGCGACTGCGGCGGGCGTCGCGTAGTCGAAGATCAACGTCGAGGACAGCTTGAGCCCGGTCGCCTGGCCGAGCCGGTTGCGCAGCTCCACCGACCCCAGCGAGTCGAATCCCAGCTCCTTGAACGACCGCTCCGGGTCGATCACCGCCGCCGACTCGTGGCCGAGCACGCCCGCGACGTGGTCGAGCACGAGATCGAGAACGATGCGGTCCCAATCGGACTCCCGCGCCTCGGCCAGCCGCCGTGTGAGCGCGCCCTCGGGGGCCGCTGCCTTCCGGGCGGTCGGGGTGCGCACGAGCGAGCGGAGGACTGCCGGCAGCGTACCGTCGAGCGCCTGCGCGCGCAGCGCCGCAGAGTCGAGCTTGACGGGCACGAGCTGCGCTCGGTCGGCGCCGCGCGCGCGGTCGAAGAGCTCAAGCCCTTGCTCGGCCCTGAACCTGCCGATGCCCGAGCGCTTGATGCGGATGCGATCGGCCTCGCCGGGCTCGCCGGCCATGCCCCCCTCCCACGCGCCCCAGTTAAGCGAGAGGGCAGGCAGTCCCGCGGCGCGCCGGTACCGAGCGAGCGCGTCGAGCGCCGCGTTGGCCGCCGAGTAGTTGGCCTGCCCGGCGCTGCCGATCATCCCGGCGGTCGACGAGTAGAGCACGAAGTCGGCAAGGTCCATGCCCGCCGTGAGGTCATGGAGGTTCAGCGCGCCCTGGACCTTAGGCGCCATGACGCACGCCAGCCGGTCGCGGTCCAGCGAGGCGACGACGCCGTCGTCGATCACACCAGCGATGTGGACCACGGCGCGCAGCGGGCCAATGGCGTCTAGCACAGCCGTCACCTGCTCGCGGTCGGCTACGTCGCACGCGAGGACCTGCGCCTGACAGCCCAGCTCGGCCAGCTCGGCGACGAGCTCCTCCGCCTGAGGGGCCTCGGGGCCGCGACGGCTCATAAGGACCAGCCGCTCGACGCCGTGCTCGCGCGCCAGGTGCCGCGCGAGCAGCGCGCCGAGGCCGCCCGTGCCGCCGGTGATGAGCACCGCGCCTTCTCCGGCGAGCGCGGCCGGCTCGCCGACGTCCTCGATCTTGGCCAACCGCGGGACCGTCGTGCGGCCGGCGCGGACGGCGAGCTGCAGCTCGTCTCCGCTCAGCGCCTCGGCGAGCGCAGCTTGCGAGCACTGGTCGTCGTCGACGTCGGCAAGCACAAAGCGGCCGGGACTCTCGAGCTGGGCCGTGCGCACGAGCCCCCAGACAGCCGCGCCGCCGAGGTCGCCGTCCACCGCGCCTGAGGTCACGAACGCCAGCCGCGCGCCCTCGAACCGCTCGTCGGCGAGCCACGCCTGCACAAGGCGCAGCGCGCGGTCGGAGGCGTCGAGCGCGGCCTCAGCCGACAGCTCGCAGTGCTGCGTGAAGTCGGCAAGCACCAATGCCGGGTGCCCGGCGCCGAGCGCGCTCAGATCCTCGACCACCGTGCTTCCAGCGAACGTCTCCGCCAACCCCGTCTCCGGTGTGCCGATGACGACCCACTCCGTGTCCAGCCCGCCGGCGGGCGGCGGCGCGTCGACCCACTCCACTTCGTAGAGCGCGCCGTGCGGCGCCGTGCGCGCGCTGCTCAGCTGCTCGCGCGCGACCGGGCGTAGCACGAGCGACTCCATCGAGACGACGAGCGTGCCGTCCGCATCGGCGGCGACGAGTGCGATCCGGTCCGACGCCGTCAGCGTGACATTCACACGCAAGGCCGCACGCCCAGCGACGTGGATCTGCACGCCGCTGAACGTCCACGGCAGCCGCAAATCGCTTGCGGCCGCGGCCGTGGCCTCGCTTATGCTCGCCGAGTATGCCTGTTGGCCGGCATCGAGCAGCGCCGGGTGGATGCCGTACGCGGCCGCGGCGCTCGCCTCGTCCTCGGGAAGCGCGAGCTCGGCGTAGATCTCCGACCCGTCGCGCCAGACGCCGCGCACGCCGAGGAAGGCGTCCCCGTAGTCGAAGCCGATCGCCGTCATGTGGTCGTAGAAGGCCTCGACGTCGATCGCCTCGGCTCCCTCGGGCGGCCACGACTCGCCGGTCAGCGCGGCTGCCTTCGCCTCCGCGCCCTCGCGATCGACCGCCGCCGCTTGCGCCTCGCAGACCACGCCGCTGGCGTGGCGTGTCCATGCCTCGCCGCCGTCGTTGTCGTCCGCCGGCCGCGAATAGAAGCGCAGGGCGCGGCGCCCCTGCTCGTTAGGCGGATCGACGAGCACTTGGAGGACGACGCCCGGGCCGGCCGCGATCGTCAGCGGCAACTCCATCACCAACTCGTCGAGCACCTCGCAGCCGAGGCGGCGGCCGATGTGCATTGCGAGCTCGACGAAACCGGTGCCCGGCAACAGCACCGTGTCGAGGATCTCGTGGTCGGCGATCCAGCCAGGCTGGCTCGTGGTCAACCGGCCGGTGAACAGCCAGCCGTCCTCCTCACCCGCGAGTGGTGTGGCGGCGCCGAGCATGGGGTGCTCGGCCGTGTCCAGACCAAGCGCGGACGGGTCGCCGCCCGGACCGGACTGCAACCAGTAACGGCGGTGCTCGAAAGCATAGGTCGGCAGGCTCAGCCGAAGGACCGTCGCCGAGCAACGGAGACCAGTCGACCGTCAAACCATCAACGTGCACACACGCGAGCGCGTGCAAGAACGCCGGCTCCTGCGGACGATCCGCGCGCATCACACTCACCACCAGCGCGTCACCCTCGACCGTCTGCGCGGCGAGCGCGGCGAGCGTGCCATCAGGACCAAGCTCAAGGAACCGCGTGACACCCAACGCTTGGAGCGCGCGGATGCCATCGGCGAAACGCACTGGGCTGCGGACCTGGCGCGCCCAATACGCGGGGTCGCTCACCAACCCCGGCTCAACCGGCTCGCCAGTCACGTTCGAGACCAGCGGAGTGCTGGGCTCGTGCAACTCGATCTCGCCGGCGAGCGCCTCGAGCTCGGCGAGGACGGAGTCCATCAGCGGCGAGTGAAACGCACCGGAGACGTTGAGCCGTGTCACCTTGACGCCCTCGGCCTCCACGCGCTCACACCAGGCGTCGATCGCCGTCTGGTCGCCGGAGACGACCAGCGACTCCGCCGCGTTGAACCCAGCGATCACCAACCCGTCCTGCAGGCGCTCAGAGACCCACTCCTCGCTCGCGCGCACCGCGACCATCGCGCCACCACAACCACCCATCAACCGGCCCCGCAACGCAACCAACCGACACGCATCCTCTAGTGAGAAGACGCCAGCGGCATAAGCCGCCGTGAGCTCACCGATCGAATGCCCGACCACGACGTCCGGTTCGACCCCGAACGACCCGACAAGCCGCAGCAACGCGACCTCCAACGCAAACAGCGCCGGCTGCGTGTACTCCGTGCGATCAAGCAACCCAGGGTCCTCGCCGAAGAGCACGTCACGCAATCCGTCGAAGTGCTTGCAGCACTCATCCAGGACAGTCGCGAACACGGGGTAGGTGGCGTAGAGATCGCGACCCATCCCCAACCACTGCGACCCCTGACCCGAAAACAACACACCCAACTTCCCAGAGCCACGGGCACGGCCGGTGACCAGGTTGTCGGCGCTCTCACCAGCGGCCAGTGCTGCCAGCGCCGCGTCAAGCTGCTCGCGCCCGGACGCCAGGATCACAGCACGCTCGGAAAGCCGCGCACGCCGCACGAGCGCCCGCGCGACCGCATCGAGCTCACCCCCGGCACCGGACAACCGCTGCGCCTGACCGCGGAGCGCGCCGGGAGTCGAAGCACACAAGACGAACGGCAAAACCCCAGAACCCGCCACCGGCGGCGTCACAACCGGCGCTTCCACGGCGGGGGACTCCTCGACGATCACGTGCGCGTTCGTGCCACTCACCCCGAACGACGAGACACCCGCACGACGCGTGTGACCCTCGCGGCGCTGCCAACCCACCGGCTCGCGCAACAACTCCACCTCACCCGCACTCCAATCCACATGCGGCGAGGGCTCATCAACATGCAACGTCGCCGGCAACAACCCATGGCGCAACGCCTGCACCATCTTGATCACACCCGCGACGCCGGCCGCCGCCTGACTGTGGCCGAGGTTCGACTTCAGTGCTCCCAGGCGAAGGGGTCCGTCGAGCCGCGCCTGTCCATAGGTCGCGATCAACGCCTGCGCCTCGATCGGATCACCCAACATCGTGCCCGTCCCGTGCGCCTCGACCGCATCCACCTCGGCCGCAGACAACCCCGCGCTAGCCAGCGCCTGACGAATCACCCGCTCCTGCGACGGACCATTCGGCGCCGTCAACCCATTGCTCGCCCCATCCTGGTTGACCGCCGAGCCCCGCACAACCGCGAGCACCCGATGCCCACGCCGCTGCGCCTCGGACAACCGCTCCAGCACCACCAGACCAACACCCTCCGACCAGCCCGTCCCATCCGCGCCCGCGCCGAACGACCGGCAGCGGCCATCGCGCGACATCCCCCGCTGGCGCGAGAACTCCACGAAGATCTCCGGGACGGCCATGATCGTCACGCCACCCGCGAGCGCCATATTGCACTCGCCCGAGCGCAACGCCTGACACGCCAAGTGGATCGCCACCAGCGAGGAGGAGCACGCCGTATCGACCGACACCGCCGGACCCTCCAGCCCCAACGTGTACGCGACCCGGCCGGAGATGACGCTCGACGTCGTCCCTGTCATCCGGTAGCCCTCGAGGCTCTCGTAACCGGAGAAGTAGACGCCCGCGAACACCCCGGTCTCGCTGCCGCGCAGCGACAAGGGATCAATCCCCGCCGACTCAAATGCCTCCCACGCCCCCTCCAGCAGCAGCCGCTGCTGCGGGTCGATCGCCAACGCCTCCCGCGGCGAGATCGAGAAATGCTCAGCATCGAACCCCCCGGCGTCATAGAGAAACCCGCCATGGCGCGAGTAGCTCGTCCCCGGGTGATCCGGATCCGGGTCATAGAGCCGCTCAAGATCCCACCCACGATCCGACGGGAACTCACCAATCGCATCGCCACCCGACTCCACCAGACGCCACAGGTCCTCGGGATCGCTCACACCGCCTGGGTAGCGGCACGCCATACCGACAATCGCGATCGGCTCGTCCGTGCGCTTCGGCGCGCGGCGGACGGCCGTGGCAGGTGCCGTCTCGCCCGAGACCTGCCGGTGCAGGAAGCCCGCCACTGCGACCGGCGTCGGGTAGTCAAAGATAACGGTGGACGGCAGCCGCACGTCGGTCGCCTGGCCCAGTCGGTTGCGCAGGTCGAGCGAGCTGAGCGAGTCAAACCCGAGCTCCTTGAACGTGCGCTCGGGATCGATGTCGTCGGCCGACTCGTGCCCGAGCACCGCAGCAACGTGGGCGACGACGACCTCGAGGACCATCGCGTCGCGCTCAGCCTCCGGCGCCTCCGCCAGCCGACGCGCGAGCGAGCCCTGTGCCCGGGGGCTGGTGCGCCGGGCGACCAGTCGCACCAGCGATCTGAGAATTGGCGGCAGCGTGCCTCCCCGCGCCTGCGCTCGTAGCACCGCGGAGTCGAGTCGGGCCGGCAGCAGCAGCGCGCGGTCCGAGCCGCGTGCGAGATCGAGCAGCGCCAGCCCGTCCTCCGAAGACAGCGGGCCCATCGCCAGGCGCGAGTGGAGCTGCTCGAGGTGCCGCGCGAACGCCGCCTCGCTCATGCCCGCGACCATGCCGGTGGCGACATCCCACACGCCCCACGCCAGGGAGAGACCGGCGAGGCCCTGGGCGCGCCGCTGGTGTGCGAGGGCGTCGAGGAACGCGTTGGCGGCCGCGTAGTTCGCCTGACCCGCGCTGCCGATCCGCGAGGGCGCCGACGAGAACAGCACGAAATCGTCCAAGTCGACGTCTGCGGTCAGCTCATGCAAAAGCAGCGCGCCGTCGACCTTCGGCGCCATGACCCTCGCCAGTCGCTCGGCGTCCATCGCCTCGAGGACGCCGTCGTCGAGGATGCCAGCGGCGTGGAAGACCCCGCGCAGCGGCGCGGCCGCCTCCACGAGCGCCCTGACTTGGTCGCGGTCGGCGACGTCGCAGGCGACGACCTCGGCCTCGCAACCCAGCTTGGCTAGCTCGGCCATCAGCTCGCGCGCGCCCTCGGCTTGCAGGCCGCTGCGGCTCGTCAGCACAAGTCGCCGCGCTCCCGCGCGCGCGAGGTGCCGCGCCACGAGGGCACCGAGGCCGCCCGTGCCGCCGGTGATGACCGTCACGCCGTCAGACGGTGTCGCCGGGGCGCTCGTCCCGGGACGGTGGCGAACGACGCGCGGCGCGAGCAGCCTTCCCTCGCGCAGCGCCAGTTCCGGCTCGTCGCTGCACAGCGCGGCCGCCACGATCTCGCTGCCATCGGTGTCGACCAGCGCGAAGCGGCCGGGATGCTCGGCCGCGGCGCTGCGCACGAGGCCGGTGATCGGCGTCTGCACGAGCGTTGGCGTCTCGTCTGGCGCGACCGTGAGGGCCCGCGTGGTGAGCACGACGAGCCGTGAGTACAGCAGCCGCTCGCTCGCCGCCCACCGCTGCAGGAGTGAGAGCATCTGCGCGGTCAGCGCCGCAGTTGCACTGGCGAGCGGCTCTCCCTCGAACGCGGCGGCGGCCGACGCCGCATCGATGACCACGATCTCGGGCGCCAGGCCGTCGGACCGCTCGAGCGCGTCGAGGTCCGGGTAGCGCTCAAGCTCGCCCGGCCCGCCCGGGCCGATGACGACCGCGCAGGCGTCGAGACTCTTGAGCCGCTCGTTTCCGGCTTCCGTTGCGATCTCGGCCCATTCGATGCGAAACAGCGAGTCTCGCTCTGCGCGACGCGCTTGTTCAAGCTGGCTCACGTCAACCTCACGCATCACAACGGCATCCGCCGACATCACGAGTTTGCCGACCTCGTCGAAGGCTTCGACGGCGATCGCACCGGATCCGGCGGGCGTTGCGCGCACCCTTAGGGACGAGACTCCGGTCGCGTAAAAGCGCACACCGGCCCAGCGGAACAGGACTCTCCCTTTCTCGTCATCGGCGCCCTCGTAGAGCAGAACCGTCGCCCCTGCGTGCAGCGCCATGTCAAGCAGTGCCGGATGCAGACCGAAGAGGCTGACTTCGGCTGCGCGTTCCTCATCAAGCGCGACCT
Organism: uncultured Solirubrobacterales bacterium; assembly: GCA_963842005.1. GTDB lineage: Bacteria > Actinomycetota > Thermoleophilia > Solirubrobacterales > Solirubrobacteraceae > Palsa-744. Next base: position 279,774 of record CAWJEV010000005.1, read on the forward strand.
CAGAGAAGACTTGCTCACCGCGCCGCCAGACCTCGCGCAGCCCCTGAAAGGCGGGCCCGTAGTCAAAGCCCACCCGGATGGCTCGGTCGGAGACGGAGTCAGCCCCTAGGATCTCCGCATCCTCGGGTGGCCACGTCTTATTCAGCGCTTCATGTGCAGAGCCGGCATCCCCGACGGCCTGAGCAAGCACGCCAGTGGCGGCACGAATCCACTCTTCATCGCCAGCAGGCCCATCTCCAGCGACCTTCGCAATGCAGAAGTGGATCTGGAACGCTCGTCGCCCGGACTCGTCCGGTGCCTCGACCTTGAGCTGCATATGAACCTCGCCCTGCTCGGGCGGTAGCAGCGGCGCTTCAAAAGTCAGCTCCTCGAGCACGTCGCAACCAATCTCGGCCCCCGCGCGCAGGACCAGATCAACAAGCGTGGTGCCCGGAAGGATTACCGTGCTCAGCACGACATGGTCGGCGATCCACGCGTGTCTCTGCAGGGAGAAGCGCGCATCGAAGATCCATTCGTCCTGCCCGGCGACGAGCACCCGATCAGTGAGCAGCGCGTGATCCGTTTCCGGCGCATTGCCTGTGCTGGTCCGCATCCCAAGCCAGTAGCGCTTGCGCTGGAAGGCGTAGGTGGGGAGCTCTATGTGCCTTGCGCTCGCCTCGGAGAACAGCGCACTCCAGTCGAGCTTGAGGCCGTGGGCGTGGGCCTGGGCCAGGAAGCTCTCAAACGCCTTGACTTCTGCGCGGTGTGCGCGCAGGGAGCTCGTGAGCAGAGCCTGCTGCTCGGTCTCTTGATCGAGGCACTGATGGGCCATCGCGCTCAGGGTCCCGTCGGGGCCGAGCTCCAGGAAGCGCGTCACCCCCGATGCTTGGAGGAAGCGCACGCCATCTGCAAAGCGCACCGTCCGGCGCACGTGCCTGGCCCAGTAGGCGGGCGAGGCGACCTCATCTGCGGAGAGCGCCTCGCCGGTCACGTTCGAGACGATCGGGATCTTGGGCTCGGTGAACTGGAGGCCCTCCGCGATCGCTTGCAGCTCATCGAGCACCGGCTCCATCAGCAGTGAGTGAAAGGCGTGGGAGACCTTCAGGCGCTTTGTCTTGCGCCCCTGCTCCTCGATGGAGCCCTCCCACTCCCCGAGCGCCTCTTCATCGCCTGAGACGACCACCGCTTGCGGTCCGTTGACCGCGGCCAGCGAGAGGCGATCTTGGAAGCCCGCGAGACTCTTGAGCACCTCCTGCTCTGAGGCCTGGACGGCGAGCATGGCGCCGCCCGTGGGTAGCGAGCCCATCAGGCGCCCGCGCGCCGCGACGAGGGTGGCGGCGTCATTGAGAGAGAGCACGCCGGCCACATGAGCGGCGGTGAGCTCCCCGATCGAGTGGCCGATCAGGTAGTCGGGGACGATCCCAAAGGAGCTCGTGAGCCTGAAGAGCGCTACCTCGAGCGCGAACAGGGCGGCTTGGGTGAACTGCGTCCGATCCAGCAGTGAAGCCTCATCCGAGCCCTCTGATGCGAAGAGGAGATCCTTCAGTGGCAGCTCCAGGTGGCGATCGAGCTCTGCGCAGAGTGAATCGAGCGCCTCTTGAAAGACCGGAAAGCTCGCATAGAGCTCTTTGCCCATACCCGCCCACTGAGAGCCCTGACCCGTGAAGAGATATGCGAGCTTGACCTCGCCTTTAGCCACTCCCTCTATCAGGCCATCGGCGGCCTGCCCGTGGGCTAGAGCTTGAAGCCCGGCGACTAGTTCTTTGTGGTCTTTGGCGACGATCGCCGCGCGATGATCGAGGTGCGAGCGGTGAAGGGCAAGCGTCGATGCAACATCTTGGAGTCTGAGCTGGGGATGTGCAGCCAGATGTGATCGCAGCCTCTGCGCTTGGGAGCGAAGTACCTCCGAGCCCCTGGCCGAGATCACAAATGGCAACATCGAGGGCTCAGCGGGCGTCCGATCTTCTAGGGAAGCTTCGACGGGCTCGGGCTCCGAGGCCTCCTCCAGAATCACGTGCGCGTTGGTGCCCGAGATGCCGAAGGATGAGACCCCCGCGCGGCGCGGCCTGCCGTTGCCCTCCCAGGGCCGCGCTTCGGTCAGCAGCTTCACGTCGCCCGCCGACCAGTCGACGTGAGGTGAGGGCTCCTCAGCGTGCAGGGTCTTGGGCAGGAGGCCGTGGCGTAGGGCCTGGATCATCTTGATCACGCCGGCCACTCCGGCTGCCGCCTGGGTGTGGCCGATGTTCGACTTGATCGAGCCGAGGTAGAGGGGGCCGTTTGAGCGCTTCTGCCCGTAGGTCGCGATCAGCGCCTGCGCCTCGATCGGATCGCCCAGGGTAGTGCCGGTGCCGTGGGCCTCGACGGCGTCGATGTCCTTTGGAGAGAGGCCGGCGCTCATAAGCGCCTGGCGGATCACCCGTTCCTGGGAGGGGCCATTGGGAGCCGTCAGGCCGTTCGAGGCGCCGTCCTGGTTGACGGCGCTTCCCCTGATCAGCGCGAGCACCTGGTGGCCGTTGCGTCTGGCCTCGGAGAGGCGCTCCAGGAGCACGGCACCGACGCCCTCCGACCAGCCGGTGCCATCGGCGCCTTGACCGAAGGACTTGCAGCGCCCGTCGGCTGAGAGGCCGCGCTGGCGGGAGAAGGCGGTGAAGGTGTGGGGCGTGGCCATCACCGTCACCCCGCCGGCCAGCGCCAGCTCGCACTCTCCCTGCCGCAGCGCCTGGCAGGCCAGGTGGATCGCCACCAGCGAGGAGGAGCAGGCGGTGTCGACCGAGACCGCGGGTCCCTCGAGGCCGAAGGTGTAGGCGATGCGCCCGGAGGCGACGCTGCCGGAGATGCCCGTCCCTATATAACCCTCGAGATCGCTCGCTGTCCTAGGAGGGGCGCCCATCACATAATCGGTGCGCATCACGCCTACAAAGACCCCCGTCTGGCTGCCTCCAAGGCTCAGGGGATCTATCCCCGAGTTCTCGAAGGCCTCCCAGGCGCCTTCTAGGAGCAGGCGCTGCTGGGGGTCTGTCGCCAGCGCCTCGCGCGGGGAGATCGAGAAGAAGGAGGAGTCGAAGTCCCCTGCGTCATAGAGAAAGCCGCCCTCGCGCGTGTAGCTTGTGCCCGGGTGGTCGGGATCGGGGTCATAGAGGCACTCGATGTCCCAGCCCCTATCGCCGGGGAACTCCGCGATCGCGTCGGTTCCGCCAGTGACGAGCTCCCACAGCTCCTCGGGAGATGAGACCCCGCCCGGGTAGCGGCAGCTCATGCCGATGATTGCGATGGGCTCATCGGTGCGCACAAGCAGCTGTCGATTCACCTCTCGGACCCGCTCCAGCTCGATCAGAGATGTGCGAAGAGCATCTATAACTTGCCTGTCATCGGTGGCCATCGAGACTCCGTCGCTCATGGCCAGATCGGCCTATCTCGGAAGCCCTCTTCACGAGGCCTTCTACATCCATACGCTCGATAGGATCCGCCCCGTCGCTTCCCGCATCGTGGCTGCCGTGCGACTCGGCCTCCTCGACCAACGTCAACAGAACGTCGAGCAAACCATTCCGTCGCAGGCGTGAGATCGGGATTGAGGCAATCATTTCCCGAATGCTCGTTTCTGGCGACCCTCCATCGGAAGCAGAGGTACTAGGTGAAAACCGACTCAGCAGGTACCCAGCCATCGCCGAAGAGGTCGGCTGATCGAAGACGAGCGTCGCGGGGAGCTTTATGTCCGTCGCCTGGCTCAGGCGGTTCCTGAGCTCCACGGCGCCCAGTGAGTCAAAGCCGAGCTCCTTGAAGTTGCGCTGCGGGTCGATCTCCTGAGAGGAGGCGTGTCCCAGCAGCGCCGCCACATGGCTTCTGACGAGCTCGAGCGTAATCGCGTCCCACTCGGACTCGGGCGCCGCTTGCAGCCTTCTTGCCAGCGAGCCCTTGGCATCTGAGACCCTGCGGGCAGGCGCGCGGATCAGCGCGCGCATGATCGCCGGCAGCGTCCCGGCCCTGGCCTGGGCGCGCAAAGTCGTGGTGTCCAGGCGCACCGGCAGCAGCAGAGGCTGATCGATGCCACGGGCGGTGTCGATCAGCCCCAGGCCCTGCCCGTCAGAGAGAGCGACTATGCCCACACGGGCAAGGCGCGCATGGTCTTGCTCGCTCAGGCCGCCGGTCATGCCGGTGGCCTTATCCCATGCGCCGAAGGCAAGGGAGAGGCCAGGCAGACCCCTGGCGCGGCGCTGGTGCGCCAGCGCGTCCAGGAAGGCGTTGGCGGCGGCATAGTTGGCCTGGCCGGGGCTGCCCACGGTGGCTGTCACGGAGGAGAAGCAGATGAACTCCGTGAGTTTCAGCTGCTCGGTGAGCTCGTGCAGGTGGAGGGCCCCAGCGACCTTGGGGGCCATGACCCTCTCCAAGCGCTCGCCGTTGAGGGATTCGATCACGCCATCGTCCAACGTGCCAGCGGCGTGGATGACCGCGGTCAGGGGATGGGTCTTGGGGATCGAGCTAATGAGCTTCTGCAGCTGACTCCTGTCTGAGACATCGCAGGCGGCTATGCGTGCCTGGCAGCCGAGCTCTCTCAGCTTCGCCTTGAGCTCCCTGGCGCCCCTGGCCTTGATGCCGCTGCGGCTTGTGAGCAGAAGCCTCTCGGCGCCGTGCTTGGCCGCCAGATGCTCCGCCAGGAGCGCCCCCAGCCCACCGGTGCCGCCGGTTAGGAGGATCGTGCCGCTGCGGTCGGGTGGTTGAGGCACACTCAGCACGACCTTGCCTATGTGCCTTGACTCTCTTAGGACCCTGAATGCCTCGGGGGCACGACGCACATCAAAGTTTGAGATCGGTAGCTGCTGCAGCACGCCGCGCTCGAAGAGCACCAGTAGCTCTGAGAGCATCTCCTGGATGCGCTCTGTGCCGGCTTCCAGAAGGTCGAAGGCGCGGTAGTGGACGCCCTTGTGGTCTGCGGACACCTCTTCGGGGTCACGGATATCTGTCTTGCCCATCTCGATGAAGCGCCCGCCACGCGGCAGGAGATCAAGCGATGCATCCACGAACTCCCCCGCCAGGGAGTCGAGCACCACGTCCACGCCTCTGGCATCGGTCGAGCTCGAGGAAACGCTCCTTGAACTCGAGGCTGCGCGAGGAGGAGATGTGCTCATCGTCGATGCCCAGCTCCTTGAGCGTCTGCCACTTCTTAGGATGGGCTGTCGCGAAGACCTCAGCGCCGACGTGAGCCGCTATCTGCAGCGCTGCCATCCCCACCCCACCGGCGGCGCCATGAAGGAGCAGCGCCTCGCCCTGCTTGAGCTGCGCCAGGTCGACGAGCGCGTAGTAGGCCGTGAGGAAGGCCATCGGCACCGAGGCGGCCTGTGTATAGGACCAGCCCTCGGGGATCTTCACGAGCAGCTTCCGATCGCTTGTCGCAATCGGTCCGAAGGCGTCCGGGATCAGGCCCATGACGCGGTCTCCGGAGGCGAAGTCACTGACGTCGGGGGCAACCTCGATCACGACTCCCGCGCCCTCGCCGCCGATCTGGGCTTCACCGGGATAGACCCCCAGCGCGACCAGCACATCACGGAAGTTCAATCCCCCGGCGTGTACCGCAACGCGCACCTGACCTGGGCCAAGTGGCTCTCTCGCTTGCGGACTGGCGCAAAGCGTGAGGCTCTCAAGCGTGCCCGGGGACTCGACGCCCAGATGCCAGGCCTCGGTATTTGACGGAGGTATGAGCGAACTGCCCGATCCAGGGCGCGCGAGCCTGGGGGCATAGAGGACACCCTCCCTGAGACAGAGCTCTGGCTCATCGCTTTGGAGCGCGCCGTAGAGTGAGGCAAGCGAGGCTTCGCTGCCATCGGAGTCGATCAGGCAGAAGCGCTCGGGGTGCTCGGAGCGGGCGCTGCGCAAAAGGCCGCTGAGCGCCGCCTCGGCGAGGTTGGGCGATTCACCCTCTCCTCCGATGGCCAGCGCGCCCTCGGTGACGAAGATGAGCTTTGCCTCCGCAAGGCGCTCTGAGGCGATCCATGTCTTGAGCAGCTCCAGCGTGCGCTCGGTGGTGACGTGGATGGTCTTGGCAAGCCCCTCGCTGTTCTGCTGGGAATCAGCCCCTGTGTGGTGGGCCAGCGCCTTGGCCTCTAGGAGCACGAGCTCGGGCGCGGGCTGTCCGTCCTCGATCGCAGCTTCGAGCGCTGCCAGGTCCGGGTAGCGCTCTGTCTCGATCCCGGGGGCCTCTATGTCTGCATCTGCTCCGAGTGCCGCCGCGTGCAGCGCCGAGCCATCGGGGGATGAGCAGGGGAGCTCCCGCCACTGCAACTCATAGAGCGCGTCGTGGCCTTGGCGTGCCCGAGCCTGTAGCTGGCTTTGGTCGATCGGCCGTGTGCTGAGTGCCTCGATCGAGAGCACGGGCGCGCCCGCGTCATCGAGGGCCATCAGGCTCAGTCCCTGGGCGTCTTCCTCGTGACCCTCTCCTGTACTTATGCGCACGCGCAGCGACGCGGCACCCTGACCATAAAGGCGCACGCCCGAGAAGGAAAAGGGGATCTGCACCTCTGCTTGCTGCTCGCCATCGGCTGCCCCGAGCATCAGCGCATGCAGCGCCGCGTCTGAGAGCGCCGGGTGCACGCAGAAGCCGGCTGCCTCTGCGGCCTGCTCTTCCTGCAGAGCTATCTCGGCGTAGATCGCATTGCCCGCTCTGAACGCCCGGCGCAGGCCCTGGAAGGCAGGGCCGTAGTGATAGCCCGCCTCCGCGAGGCGGTCATAGAGGAACTCCGTGTCGAGTTTCTGCGCACCCTCGGGTAGCCAGGGCTGATCGGCGAAGCTCTGGAGCTCTGCGGCCAGCGGATCCTGTTCGCTCCGCGGCGCATCATCGCCGCCCGTGCCGAGCACGCCCGAGGCGTGGCGAGTCCACTCCTGATCTGGCTCATCCTCTGATGAACTCGCCGGCCGGGAGTAGAGGGCGAGTTGGCAGCACCCCTCTGAATCGGGCTCGGAGACCGAGAGCTGCAGCTGAACGCCGCGATCGTCTAAGAGCAGCGGTGCCTCTAGGGTGAGCTCCTCGATTGTCCGTGAGCCCGTGCGCTGCGCGGCGGCGAGCGCCAGCTCGATGAAGCCGGTGCCGGGCAGCAGCGGGGTGTCGATCACCGCGTGGTCTTTGAGCCAGGGATGGCTCTGGGTCGAGAGGCGTCCGGTGAGCAGCCAGCCCTCGTCCGCTCCTGCCAGGTGAAGGGCGGCGCCGAGCAGGGGGTGCTCGGCGGAGGACTGGCCCAGCGCGCCTGCGTCTGTGGCGCCTGCTTTGCTCTCGAGCCAGTAGCGCTTGCGCTGGAAGGCGTAGGTGGGGAGCTCTATGTGCCTTGCGCTCGCCTCGGAGAACAGCGCACTCCAGTCGAGCTTGAGGCCGTGGGCGTGGGCCTGGGCCAGGAAGCTCTCAAACGCCTTGACTTCTGCGCGGTGTGCGCGCAGGGAGCTCGTGAGCAGAGCCTGCTGCTCGGTCTCTTGATCGAGGCACTGATGGGCCATCGCGCTCAGGGTCCCGTCGGGGCCGAGCTCCAGGAAGCGCGTCACCCCCGATGCTTGGAGGAAGCGCACGCCATCTGCAAAGCGCACCGTCCGGCGCACGTGCCTGGCCCAGTAGGCGGGCGAGGCGACCTCATCTGCGGAGAGCGCCTCGCCGGTCACGTTCGAGACGATCGGGATCTTGGGCTCGGTGAACTGGAGGCCCTCCGCGATCGCTTGCAGCTCATCGAGCACCGGCTCCATCAGCAGTGAGTGAAAGGCGTGGGAGACCTTCAGGCGCTTTGTCTTGCGCCCCTGCTCCTCGATGGAGCCCTCCCACTCCCCGAGCGCCTCTTCATCGCCTGAGACGACCACCGCTTGCGGTCCGTTGACCGCGGCCAGCGAGAGGCGATCTTGGAAGCCCGCGAGACTCTTGAGCACCTCCTGCTCTGAGGCCTGGACGGCGAGCATGGCGCCGCCCGTGGGTAGCGAGCCCATCAGGCGCCCGCGCGCCGCGACGAGGGTGGCGGCGTCATTGAGAGAGAGCACGCCGGCCACATGAGCGGCGGTGAGCTCCCCGATCGAGTGGCCGATCAGGTAGTCGGGGACGATCCCAAAGGAGCTCGTGAGCCTGAAGAGCGCTACCTCGAGCGCGAACAGGGCGGCTTGGGTGAACTGCGTCCGATCCAGCAGTGAAGCCTCATCCGAGCCCTCTGATGCGAAGAGGAGATCCTTCAGTGGCAGCTCCAGGTGGCGATCGAGCTCTGCGCAGAGTGAATCGAGCGCCTCTTGAAAGACCGGAAAGCTCGCATAGAGCTCTTTGCCCATACCCGCCCACTGAGAGCCCTGACCCGTGAAGAGATATGCGAGCTTGACCTCGCCTTTAGCCACTCCCTCTATCAGGCCATCGGCGGCCTGCCCGTGGGCTAGAGCTTGAAGCGTTGAGACGAGCTCCTCGTGCTCCTTGGCTAGGGCGATCACTCGGTGGGAGAGTTGCGCGCGATGCAACGCGAGCGTCGCGGCGACGTCTGGGAGATCGAGCTGGGGCCTTGCCTGCAGATGTGAGGCAAGGCGAGCGGCCTGCGCCCTGAGAGCCTCATCGCTCGAGGCGGAGATCGCAAACGGCAGGAGTTGCAGTCTGGCAGCGGGCGGGAGATCTCGATCCGCGCCCGGCTGCTGAGCGCGTGAGGCCTCTTCAACGCGTGGTGCCTCCTCCAGGATCACGTGCGCATTTGTGCCGCTAACGCCGAAGGAGGAGACGCCGGCGCGGCGGGGATGATCGTTGCTTAGCCAGGGCTTTGGCTCTGACAGCAGCGAGACCGCGCCCGCGCTCCAGTCCACGTGTTTGGAGGGCTCCTCCACGTGCAGGGTTCTGGGCAGGAGGCCGTGCTGGAGGGCCTTGACCATCTTGACGACGCCGGCGACGCCGGCGGCGGCCTGGGTGTGGCCGATGTTCGACTTGACAGAGCCGAGGTAGAGTGGCCCGTTCGAGCGGTTCTGGCCGTAGGTTGAGATCAGCGCCTGGGCCTCGATCGGGTCGCCCAGGGTGGTGCCGGTGCCGTGAGCCTCGACCGCGTCGATCTCTCCCGCGGCGAGGCGCGCGTTGGCTAGCGCTTGGGCGATCACGCGCTGCTGGGAGGGCCCATTGGGTGCCGTGAGGCCGTTTGAGGCGCCGTCATGGTTGACGGCTGAGCCCCTGATCAGCGCCAGCACCTTGTGGCCGCTGCGCCGTGCGTCGGAGAGGCGCTCGAGGACGAGCAGGCCCACGCCCTCAGACCAGCCGGTGCCGTCAGCGCCTTGGCCGAAGGACTTGCAGCGGCCGTCGCCAGCCATCCCTCCCAGAGCACTGAACTCAACGAACATACTCGGGGTTGACATCACCGCCACGCCGCCGGCCAGGGCGAGCGAGCACTCTCCCTGCCGGAGCGCCTGCGAGGCCAGGTGGAGCGCCACAAGCGATGAGGAGCAGGCGGTGTCGATCGAGACAGCGGGGCCCTCGAGGCCGAAGGTGTAGGCGACGCGCCCGGAGGCGACGCTTGGCGCGACACCAGTCAAGCGGACGCCCGCAATACTCTCGAGTACTGCCCGCGCCAGACCCTGCCCGTACTCCGAGGAGCTGACCCCCGCAAAAACCCCGGTCTGAGTTCCCTTGAGGCCCATGGGGTCGATCCCCGCGTCCTCGAAGGCCTCCCACGCGCCTTCCAGCAGCAGCCGCTGCTGGGGGTCTGTCGCCCGCGCCTCGCGTGGGGAGATCGAGAAGAACGAGGCGTCGAACTCGCCCGCGTCATGGAGAAAGCCGCCCTCTCTGGCGTAGCTCGTGCCGGGATGGTCGGCATCCGGGCCATAGAGACGCTCCAGATCCCAGCCTCTGTCGTCCGGAAACTCGGAGATCGCATCCCTGCCCTGGGCCACGAGTCTCCACAGCCCCTCGGGGGATGAGACCCCTCCCGGATAGCGGCAGCTCATACCCACGATCGCTATCGGCTCGTCCGTGACTACGACCGAGTGCGGTACGACGGTCCTATGCCCGGTGCCGGTAAGCTCTTGGAGCAAGTAGTCGGTGAGCGTCGTCGGCGTCGGGTAGTCGAAGACCAGCGTGGCCGGTAGACGCAGGCCGATGGCTTGACTCAGACGGTTTCTGAGCTCCACGCCAGCCAGCGAGTTCAAGCCGAGTTCTTGGAACGTCTGCGACAACTCGCCTGCGCCCAGCGATTCCTTGCCAGCAACGATTGCCACCTCGGCCATCACCCGGTCAAGCACGACAGCCTCGCGTTCCTGCGTAGGAACGCCCGCCAGCCACCGTGATAGCGACTGCTCTTCATCGCAACACGGCGACTTGTCGTCACCGCTCCTCGAGCCCGACGACTCGCTGTTCCATGTCGCAAGCAGCGTGTCCGCCTGTCCAATCAACTCGATGCATCGCAGCAGGAATGCGCTCGCGTGAAAGCCATCGACTGCCCGATGATCGAAGGTACACGAGAGGTTCCCGCATCTACGCACGATGATCTCGCCGTTCCGTACAACCGGCCTATCGTCGATGCGGTGCAGGCCGAGGATTCCGACCCGCGGCGTACTAACTAGGGGAGTTGCCAAGAGTGCCCCAAATCGCCCTGCATCGCTGACGGTGAAGGTCGAATCACTCAACTCCCCAAGCGAGAGCTGATTAGTCCTTGCCCTCGAAGTCAGATGGTCGACATCTGCTGCGATCGATGCGAGAGATCGGTGCGCGATGTCACGCACCACAGGCACCACGAGCCCGCCCGGAGCCAGCACCGCGACACCGATATCATGCCGGTCATGACGAGTGATCTCACCGTCCACCAAGGTCGCATTCAGGCTCAGGGACATCCTCAAGCGCAGCCGAGACGACCTTGAGAATGAATGCGGTCCTTGCATATTCCGTAACCCCTTGGTCGAGTATCGTAAAGTCACATTCGTCAACCACCGTGACAGCTGGCACCTCTCGCTGAACGCGCGCGAAGTGGTCGGCGAGCCGGCGGTGGTCGCCACTGACACGTGGGATCTTTTTCGTCGATATGCGCTGCGACTCGACGACATCGGCCTCGGTCAGAGGCCCGTCGGTGAGAGCAGAACCAAGTGCATCGATGTCGACGCCACGCTCGCGGGCTAGCTTGCGCGCCCTTGGTGTTGCCTTTACGTGCCCCGTTCCAACCTTAGATTGCAACGGCGGACCGTTAGATTGGAGCGGAGGAACGGCGGACGGTGAACGCTGAGTGTCGGCGCCCACGGTACGCCTGTCGTCGGTCGAGATGGAGACAAGACGGCTGCCGACCGAAACCCTCGCCCCTTCATCGACCTCCAGCCTGTCGACGTACCCCGTAGCGGGCGCCGGAATATCGAAAATCGCCTTGTCGGTTTCAACGCTGACCAGCGGCTCGCCCTCGCTTACCCACTGTCCCGGCTCTACGTGCCATTGCACGATCTCGGCCTCAACGAGGCCCTCCCCTAGATCAGGCAACGTCAGGACGTACGCCACTTACACGCTCTCCATGGTCCGTCGTACGGCAGCAACCACTCGTGATACGGACGGCAGGTAGGCATCCTCAAGGCTCGAATATGGATACGGGATGTCATAACCGGTAACTCGTACGATCGGGCTCCGTAGGTCGAAGATCGCCCTATCAGCGAGCACGGCGGCGACCTCGGCGGCAAATCCACATGTACGAGGAGCCTCTTGAATGACAACAGCTCGCCCGGTCTTGGCTACCGAGTTGACCAATGTCTCCTCGTCGAGCGGGGTCAGGGTCCGAAGGTCGATAACTTCCGCGCTCGTTCCCTCATCGAGCAGCGCGTCGCGGGCGTCGAGCGCCACAACGACCATCGCACCATACGCAATGAGGGTCACGTCGTCGCCTGGCACAGCGATCCGGGCGGATCCCAGCGGCACGACCCAGTCACCGACGGGCAGCTCACCGCGAGGTCCCCGATACAGGCGCTTGGGCTCGAGGAACACAACCGGATCCGGGTCTCGTATGGCTGCGCTCAACAGCCCCTTCGCATCCGATGGCGTGGAAGGGATGGCTACCTTGACACCAGGCATGTGCGCGAAGTACGCCTCGGGTGACTCTTGGTGTAGTTCCGGAGCGCGGACACCTCCACCGTAGGGAATCCGCACCACTAGACTGAGCTGTACCCGTCCACCGCTCCGCGTCCGGTAGCGTCCTACATGAGTGATCATCTGGTCGAGCGCGGGGTAGCTGAAGGCGTCGAACTGCATCTCGCACACAGGACGCCATCTGGCGAGTGCCAAGCCGACCGCTGTCCCAATGATGCCAGCCTCGGCGACTGGAGTGTCAAAGCAACGGCTGGGGCCGAACCGCTCTCGAAGACCAGTCTGTCGCGCGGAACACTCCTCCGAACTGCCCCACATCCTCCCCCATCACGAGAACGCTAGGGTCTCGCTCCAGCTCCTCGTGGAGCGCCATATTGACGGCTTCGACAAGGGTTCTCATTGAGCCGCCTCCTCCCGTCCCATGGCGTCCCGGTCTGCAAGGAGCGATCGCGGTGGTTCCGCATAGACATGATCGAACATCATGGTCGGAGGAGGAGGCTCTCTCGCCTCGACATCCGCCATAGCTCCGCGCACGCGGGCACGGTTGTCGGCATGAATCTGCTCGGCCTCGCTTTCCGTGAGAAGACCGAGTTCCGCCAGAGCCCTCTCATAGCGGGTGAGGCACTCATTGCGCCGCTCCTCCTCGACGCGCGTTTCGTCCCAGTACAACGACGGATCGTCGGCCGTGGCATGGGGTGCCATCCGGTAAGTCACAGCCTCGATGAACGTCGGCCCTTCACCGGCGCGCGCCCTCCTGACGGCAATGCACGTCGCCTTGTACACGGCAAGCACATCGCCGCCATCGACCCGGATTGACGGGATTCCATAGCCAATTGCCTTATCAGCCAAGGTCTCGGCAGCAGTCTGCGCCGATACGGGAGTCGAGATCGCCCAGCCGTTGTTGTTGCAGAACAGGACGACCGGTGCCCGGACAACGCCGGCGAATGTGAGCCCCTCGTGGAAGGCCCCCTCCGAAGTTGCCCCGTCGCCGAAGAACACAAGCGCACAGACATCATCACCCTTGAGTTGGGAACCCCATGCAAAGCCCACCGCATGCGGTACGTGCGTGCCCACTGGAACGCATAGGTTCGCAACTCGCCACGCGTATGGATCCCAACAGCCGGCTGGGTCCCAGCGAAAATACGAGAGGACAGTTTCGATCGCAAGTCCCCGTAGAACGCCAACCGCCGACTCGCGATATGACGGAAACACCCAATCTTGAGGCGCCAGCGCTCGCAGGGCGCCCACCTGCATAGCCTCATGTCCCCAATAAGGCACGTAGGCACCTACCCGTCCTTGTCGCTGATAGTCCACGGCCAGCTCATCGAGCGCGCGCAGAAGCGACATATCCGCGTGCAAGCCCCTGAGCTCATCGGCGTCGAGCCCACTCGACCGCATACCCTGGGTCAGCTGCTCGTCGATCGGCACGGCAGGCGTCACGATGTGCCTTTGTCAGATCCTTGAGCGTCGAAACCCGATGTGTATTCGCCTGCCCTGGGTGAGCTGATGTCTTGCTCGATCTTCACTCGTACAGCTCCAATGCCCGGATGAGACGTTCGCGCGTGTGAAGGGGCGAAATGATCTCGTCGACAAAACCCTTGGCTGCTGCGACGTCGACTCCAAGCTTCGTCAATGCATAGCGCTCCGCAAGCTCGTCAGCATCAGAGCCAGCAGCAATCGCGCGGCGCTCAGCGATCGCGACTGCTTGGTGCGCACCCATGATGCCGATCTTTGCTTGAGGCCACGCGAGCGTCAAGTCGGCCCCCAAATCCCGCGAGTTCATGACGATGTGAGCGCCTCCATAAGCCTGGCGCAGCGTCACGGCGAGCCACGGAGGCGATGTGCTGCTCGCCTGGATGCGTTTGGGGGGCGCTCCTTAGAGCCGCGTCGGCGCCAGCCCGCGTGCCAGCCGAAACTCGGAAGCCACCGCTGGGACCGCTGCCTCTGCCCCGAGGGGAAACACGTGCAGTGCGTCCACACCGGGCATCGTTGCGAGCTCGATCGCCAATTCCACAGCCAGATCGATGCCGCCGCCGGTGCCGATCCGCGAATAGGCGGCATCATCGAGCATGCATCCAGGGAGCTGGCGCGCGCGGTCAGCCATCGTCCGTGTGCGCAGCAGTGCCACGCCCGCAAAAAAGCGCACGTCTGCGAGCAGATCGGACGCGCGGTCGAGAAACGCACTGAGCCGGTCGAGATCGAACACCATCTGCGACTGCAAGAACTCGGCGCCCGCAGCGATCTTGCGCTCGAGCAGTCGAAGCTCGCGATCGAGGTTCGACGCGAATGGGTTGACTACCGCCCCGACCGCAAGGTCCTGCGGGTGCGCCCAGCCCTTGACGCAGGCAATGAGCCCGGTGGCGGTGAGGTCCTGGACCCGCGGTACGTCCTCGACAGGGTCGCCGTACAGGCAAAGGACCCCGTCGGAGCCCAGCGCGGCGGCGCCGATGACCTGCGCCTGCAGGGCAAGCCGGTTGCGGTCACGGCAGGAGACGTGGGCGACCGTCGCAACGCCTTGCTCGCGTGCGAGGGCGATCGCCGCGAGCGGCGACATGCGAGCCTGCCCGGCGTGATTGTCGGTCAGGCCGACGACATCGACCGTTTCTGCCAACAGGGCGATACGCTCACGGACTCGGAGTGCGTCGGGGCGAGCCGGCAGCGAGACCTCGGCGGAGACGAGAGCTGCGGTCAACATTGCGGTCAGGCTAGCACTCGTGCCCCGTATCACGCGTCTGCGGAGCTGCAGGCGCAGGGCGGTCAACTATCGTACCAAAGGCGTCGCCGAGTCTGCGCTTTCGCCTTTGGCGCAGACGGTTCACGTCCGTCACGCGAGGCCCGCGGTTTCTCGGGAGACGTGCTACTCGGGGCAGGCGATCGTGGGATGAGACCGCGCAGGTGGTCGTCTGTGTTTCCGATCAGGCCCCGGATGCCCCACAGTCTGCAGCCGGCGCTCGATCAGCTACAGGAGAACCTTCAGGCGATCGACGCCGAGTTGCGCGCGGGCCGCGGACGCCGGCTACCTCTCCGAGAATCTCCGCCCGCTCACCCGCGCCGCGAACCGATAGGGACCCACGCTCCTAGAGCTCATTGGGCATCCCCAGCGCCGCCAGCAGCGTCCTGCACTTGGCAGAGGTCTCCCCAAGCTCTTCAAGCGGATCAGACCCCTCAACGATGCCTGCGCCCGTGAACAGTCGGATGGAGTGCTTGTCGATTTCGCCGCAACGGATCGTCACTGCCCACTCCCCGTCGCCCGTCGCGTTGCACCAGCCGACGATCCCGCCGTACAGACCACGGTCGAACGGCTCGATGCGACTGATGGCCCTGCGCGCAGCGTCGACGGGGACGCCGCAGACGGGCTGGCGTCGGGTGCATCGCCACCGCCAATGCCAGCGAGGACACGGCCGGCTCGGCGAGCCTGCCCACGATACGCGTCGACAGGTGCCACATCGCCGCGGTGCGCACTAACGATGGCGAAGAAGGAAGCTCCAGGTGCGCACACAGCGGCCGGAGTGCGTTCACAACGTGCTCGACGACAAGCTCATGCTCGCGTCGGTTCTTTGACGACGCGAGGACCGAAACAGCACGCTCGCGGTCGATCGATGGATCAGGACTTCGGGCCGCTGACCCGGCGAGCGGGTTCGCCACCACCATCGTTCCGGCTCGTGAGACAAGCAGTCAGGACTCGCCCCGACGATGGTCCTGCATGTGCCGATGCTTTCACACGGCTCCCCCAGGTCGACCGCGAACGTATAGGCTCCGGGATCGCGCCAGGCGAGGTTGCGCAGGAGTTGTCGAACGTCGAGGCTCACGCTCGTCTTGAACTCGATCGCGCGCGCCAGGACGACCTTCCGCAGCTGGCCGCACTTTAGCTCAGAGAGGGCGGACTCGATCCCTCGCATGTACTCGTCCGGCTCCGGCAGCAGTTCAACTCCCTGTTCGTCGGCTCGCCGCACCTCCTCAGGAATCGGAATATCCGACTCGAGCCGTGCGCCGCTCAGAACGCGTTCGGGGATCACCAGCCGAGTTTCCCCTGTCGACGAGAACGGCACTGCGCCGACGACGACAGTCGCGCCATTGTCCTCTGCGAGCGCTTCCGCGACCAGCCCGGGCAGCGCGGAGGGGTCGACCTGGGCTCGAGCGCAGACAAGGCGGGCGCACCCCTCCGCGAGAAGCGTTTGTGTAGGCGAGGCGAAGAAAAAGCATCCCGCCGTGTAGCGGTCGAGTAGCTCTGTTGGCCGAAGTGCCGATACGACGTGTGCGGAACCCGACACTCGTGGTCGCTGGCGCTTGCCGCCATTGAGAACCGACGGACATACCCCGAAGTTCGAGAACACCCTCTCACAACCTCTTTTCAAACACGTTCTTAAACGGCCCGGGCAGACTCGTCCTTACGTAGTGGTGTCTAGTTGCGCTACTCGGCAACACGTGCTGCGTAGAGATCATGCTGCGACAGCTGCCGGGCTAGCAACGCCAGGACCTAGCGGGATGGTCTTTCCACAGTGCGGGCAGACCATTGAGGGAGTCTGATCATCCGACTGGCCGCTCACCTCGTCACCCGCGGCTTTCTTGAGGACTCGCTGTGAAGTGCGCAGTTCGGTGCGAAGATCCTCCCGTGACCATTTCAGCTGCAGCTGCTCGATCAAGCCAGTGGTCCTGTTCGTCGGGAGCAAGGCCGGCAACGGCCGCGTGATGGCTGTAGCTCAATTTGTCACGCCGGCGTGACAAATCGAACTCCTGGGCAACCGAAGCTATGTTGCGCAAGCTTCCGTAGTCGTAGCCGGTGATCTTAACGGCCTCGGCATACATCTCTCCCCACTTGCCGCGTGCGTAGAGCAGCCAATCACCGACCCACCACTGGCTATTCCGTCCAAGCGTACCGAGATAGCGGCCCATCTCGATCCATTCGGGGTACTCCATCTTCCCCTCGGGGGTCCAGCCGACCTTCGTGAGCCCCAACCCACGACGGCCGGGACTTCTGGGAGAGTCGGTTGATCGAGATGTGGGAGCTGTTTGGGGAGGGATCGATAGCGTGGCCATAAACGAAGCGGGTAGGGGGCACTATCTCACTCTGGAATTAGTCCGCGTATGTCTATCAGGTAGAGACTGCGATGTGGCCGACCAATGTGGGCGGTACGACCGAACACATTGATCGGTTGCACTCATCGGCATCAGTTGTACAGAAAGGCCAGTCCTACCATTTGGGCGGTGAGTCCTCGGAGGCGAGATCCGCAAGCCGGAGCGCGACGTCGATCTCCGCAAGGCAGGTGCGGAGTGGGCGATCCAGCAGCTTCTCTACCAAGCGTAAGCGATTCCCAACTGTCTGCCGGCGGACCTTCGCTACAGGCGCCGCAGAGGAGCGGCTGCATTCGGCGTCGATGTAAGCGCGTAGCGTCCTAAGCAAATCCTTGCCATCCGGGCGCGCCCGAATCGGCACCAAGAACTCCCTGAGCCATGTCGCTAGCGTTTCATTTTCCAACGCAGCCACCAGCAACGGGCTTTCCGCATACCGCACAACTCGCTCCGGTCTGCGTAGCGCTCGCAGTCTGCGCTCCCCTGGCTTCTCGGTGCGTCTGGCGCCATCCGTCGAGCCCCCATCCCGGCCCGCCGATAGCGAGGATCTCGCCCGTCGTCCCGTTGGGCGTCAACATGCGCTCGATGTCCACAATCTTGAGCCGCTGGGACGCACCGAACCAAGCCCACACAGTGCCGTCGTCGCACTGCGCCGGCAGGAGTTCAGAACGGAGGTCGGCCTTCAGACGCCGGAGGGCACCGTGAACGTCGGTCCCCGTGGCGATCACGCCGAGATGCCAGGATGTGTCGAGCTCGTAGTCCAACTCGGTCAGCTCCGCGGCATCGACCGACTCCTTGGCGAGTAGCCTCCTCACAATCTCAGTTCGACGCTGCTCGGGCGGGCCTGAGATCCGCTCGCGCTCCTCTGGGTACTCGTGTTCGATCGCTGCCGTGAGGCGTTCTAGGACCATCTCCTGTGTCCTGCGTAGGTACTGCGCAGGACCGTTGCTTAGACCGAGGTACTCGACCTCCTCGGCGACGAACTCGCCGAGTCGACGGTGTCCGGCGAGGTAGCGGCGCAGTACCGTGCCCACGCTTACCCCTGCATGTGCCGCACGGCGTGCCTGAGCGGCTGCCTCTGGCGGTACTGGGCCGGCCCACTCCGGCCCATGTTCGATGGCTTCGAGGCAGTAGTCGAGGGCTGCCGTGATTGCAGCGAGCACGCCAGCCTGATAAGTGGAGTTGTGACTGGCTACCGAGTCGGGCACAGACTCTTGGATGCGAGTATGGATTGCCTGCACGATCTCTAAACGACGCGCTCGCAGTCGCTTGACGATTTTGACACTGATGCCTTTCAGTGACTTTTCGGTATCTCGTTCCTTGGCTAGCATCGGCCACCACAAAGCGCAAACTCATGTGATTAAGAGTGAACACCTAGACTGCGCCCGACACCGTGGAGCAGTATTTTGTCTTGCCGGCTGAGCGGCACGATGGCGACAAGACTTTCTGGAGTACGCCTACGGGGGGGGGGGGGGGGGGGGGGGGGGAGCCCGTTCTCCGGCAGGATGTCCTATGTCGGCAAGATGCTGTTCTTTGTCGGCGGAGCATGGCACGGGGTACGCTAGTGGATAACCAAACGGGCCGCCCACGCGGAACCCGGCCGTCCTTGGGAGATCAGCGCTGCTGGCCGCGTAGCCGAAGACGCGCATCCCGCTAGCCACGCCGGCCATGACCCCCGAGCGGGCGTCTCCTCGACAACGGCACAGCGAGCCGGGCGGGCGGATGCCACGGTCGGTGGCGGTGGCGATCGGACCCGCACGAGCGCCTGTTGCTCGGGGGTGAGCTCCGCCGCTCCTGGAGGCTTGATCGCGAACTCAGCGGCGAGGCGCCGCAGGGCGTCCTCGCCGTAAACGCCTGTGGTGTCGTGAATCAGCGGGTGCCAAGAGGGGTCGAGGTGCTCTCTGACGCCCGGCATCCAGATTCTGACAGCGCCGTTGTATGCGCCGAGCCTGTCCGGGAGGAGCTTGTTCATTTCGAGAGCTTGCTGCGGCTCGATGACGTAGATCGGGACGCTGGCCCACACCACTTCGCAGACGAGGTTGACTGCGAGCGCCGGGTCGCGTGACCCTGGGCGGCAGGTCACGCCCACTATCGGGCTGGTCCGGCCACCATCGAGAATCTCAGCGCACATCGCTTGGAGTTGGCGCTCCGTCGCGACCCTGAAGATAGGTCGGACGGCTGAGTTCGCGGCAACGGGTGACAGCGCGAGCGCCAGCGACCTGGCCGGTTCCTGCCTCGGTGTCTGTGCGGCCCGTTCCATTCTCATCGGGCGATTTGAAGACGCACGAGGACTTCCGCGGCGTGGCGGCCGGGGATCGTGACCGGGTAGTAGACCTGGGTGATCTGACGGCGGACGACGACGATCGTCAGCCGGTGACAGAAGCGCTCGCCGCAGACACTGAAGGTCGGTAGGTTCAGCAGCTTCGCGAGGCGGAGCGTCGGGTCGGACGGGAGCTGCTGCGGCAGACGGTTCGCGGTGATCGTCTCCCGCAGCTTCTCGGCGGGCTGGCTGCTGACGCCGATGATCGTGAGGTGGAGGGCGGCGAAGACGTCGTGCAGATCGCGGAAGCCGCGGTGCTCCTCAGAGTCGGCGAGCGGCGCATCAGAGCCATGTTGGTCTGAGGTATCGGAGCCGGGATAGATATACGCCACGATCGAGGCGTCACCGCCGCCGAGGCGTATCTGCTCCCCACTGGCCGAGGCGAGCGCGAGCGGCGGGGCATCCATCCCGATCAGCCTGTGCCTGAGCTGGTGCGCCTCGATCGTCCCATTCAATGAGTGCGGTGCGCGCTTGTAGTGCGCGCTCGGAGGAGTCCCCGTCATGTTCGTGTTACCACCCGGCCGCCTGCATCCACGAGATGACCCGCCGCGTGTGGTTCTCGATGTCCCTCTCCGGCGGAAAGATCACCTTCTCGATACGGCCACGCCTCGTTATTAGCGAGAGTCTCCGGTAGTGGCGAGCATCGCCCTCTTGGACGGTCGGGAGTCCGAGCGCGTCCGCGATCAGCAGCTCGGGGTCGCAGAGCGTCAAACCGCCGGGGTCGAAGTACCCGTCGGCCGGGTCAAGAGCCTCCGCTACAGCGCTGATCACAGAGATAGGTCTCGCGTCCATCACCCTAAGCGCTCCCAGGCGGTTCAAATACGCCTGACGCACCGCCATACGGTCGCCGTCCTGCGCGGGGGCGGTCCTCCCGCCGGGCAGGAAGTCGATGACGACTCTGCCGGATAGATGCCGCCGTAGTGGCACCCGCGTTGCATGGAGACTCCGCAGTTCGATGTCCGGGAGTTCGCAGCGGGGCAGTCTCCTGTCAAGCCGCTGCGCCAGCTCCCGGTCACGGACCTGCTGGCGCAGCGGGTTAGCCTCCGGCTCTGCTCGAGCTTCGGGGGTGCCAGCTGCGGTTTCCCCAGGGTCGCAGCCGGTCGTGTGGTCGGTGGCTTCGCTGTCGAGGTGGACGGTCATGTTGCGGCGGGGAGAGCGGGATGTGGTCGGCGAATGAGCGCGTCGTGGCGCCATTGGATCGCGAGGCAGTACTACGTCAGGCACCATCGACTGCTCTGCTCGGTTCAGCTGGCTTTGTTGTTGACATTTCTCTAACGACTCACCCCAGCGCCGCGGTGATGCGCTGCGCGGTGGCGGTCGCCTTGGGGCCAAGCTCCTTCAGCAGCCGCTCGCGGGCGTAAGCCTTCGCGGGAACCGCGAGCTCCACGGCTGCGATCACGGCGCCCTCCCCGTCCACGACCGCCGCGGCGATCGCTCGCCGGCCGGCGAGCAGCTCTTCGTCCTCCACCGCCAGCCCGTTCTCCGCGACGATCCGCTCGAGCTCGGCGCGCAGGGCGGTCTTGGTCGTGATCGTCTTGGGGCCGCGCTTGCTCAGGCGCAGCTTGGCGATCTCCTCCCGCTGCTCCGCCTCGGGCAGGCGCGCCAGGAGCGCCTTGCCCGCGGCGGTGCAGTGGACGGGCAGGCGCGTGCCCAGCCCGATGCCCGCATCGACCGCATACTGCCCTTGGCGCGAGCCCTGCCAGCGGTCGATGTAGGCGACCTCGGTCCCCCCAAGGACCCCCAGGCTTGCGGTGTGTCCGGTCCGCGCCCGCAGCTCCCGCAGGTGTTCGCGGGCCACCCGGCGGACCACCATCGAGTCCAACAGCGAGAGCCCGAAGTCCGAGACGCGCGAGGACAGCCGGTACTTGCGCGAGGGCCCCTGCTCGAGGTAGCCGAGCGTGACCAGCGTCGTCGCGTAGCGGTGGGTGGTCGAGCGGCCCAGGTCGAGCTCCGCGGCCATGTCGGCGATCCCGCGCACGGGATGCTCGGCGGTGAAGCACGTGAGCATCGCCAGGCCCGCGACCAGCGAGGAGGAGAACCTGCCGGGATGCTCGGGATCGAGTGGCTTTGACATGAACCCTCACCTGCCTACCTGCTCGTCAGCTCGGCGATAGCCAAGCCGTGCAGAGATACTGTCGGCCGTGGTAACAAGATGCGGCGCGAGATGCTCGGTCAGATCCTCCAGCGAGATCATGGAGGCGTGGGCCGCCATGTTGAGCGCCGCGCGAACCTCGCCGGACTCGCAGCGTACCGGCACCGCGATCGAGAGCAGACCAGGTGCCAGCTCCTCATCGTTCACCGCCAAGCCCTCCTCGCGTACGCCTTCCAGCGCGCTGCGTAGCGCCTTTTTGCTGGTTATCGTGTTTGGTCCGCGCTTGGTGAGCTTCATCTCATCGATCAGCTCGCGCTGCGTGTTCGCGGGAAGATAGGCGAGGAGCAGCTTGCCCATCGCGGTGCAATGGACGGGTAGTCGCGAGCCGGGCGCCAGACCGAGATCGATTTTGCTCTGCCCGCGGCGGAAGCTGCGGGCGCGGCCGACGTAGAGGATCTCCGGCCCGTCGAGCACGGCGAGGTTGGCGGTGTAGGAGGTGCGCTGGCGCAGTTCCTCCAGGTAGGGCCGGGAGTGCTCACCAAGCCCGGTCGAGTTGAGCGCAGACATGCCGAGGTCGGTGACGTGCAGCCCGAGCCGGTACTTGCGCGAGGCGCCCTGCTCGAGGTATCCCAGCGCGACGAGCGTAATCACATAGCGGTGGGTGGTACTGCGGCTCATGCCAAGCTCATCGGCGATATCGGCGATGCCGAGCACCGGGCGCTGGGGGCTGAAGCAGCAGAGAATCGCTAGGCCCCGCTCGAGCGACTGCGAGTAGCGCGGTTCGCTCAGGGTCGGGATCGAGGGCAGCGGCTCCCCATCTGCGTCGACCCTCACCACAGGTTGTGCGCTTACGCGCGGCACGAGCACCCCTCGCGGACGTTCGCCTGGCTCATAGCTGTCCCAGGTCGTCGAGATTGCCGCGACGAACCGGCAGCGAGAACCGGCCGGCCGAGCCCTACCCGCCGCACGGTCAGCTGGGGGTGCGCTGCGGTGTCAAGCACGGTGCCAGCGGGGTTGCGGGTCAGAACGCCGGGCCGGTCTACCGTCGGCGGTGTGGTGGCCAGGCTGGGCGTGGGCGAGAGTGCATCGATCGCGCGGACGGCCCGCCGCCTCTCCTTCGGCGGGCGTCCGCGTGGACCCGAGACCCCGAGAGTACGAGACCGCGAGCTTCGCCGCGCCTACCCCAAGCCCTCACGCGCCCACCCCACACATCACGGGACCGACGGTGCCCTCAGCGCGCTCGTCGGCTCGCCTGTATCCCAGCCGTGCCGAGACCCGGTCGGCAGTAGCGATCACGTGCGGGCCGAGGGCGTCAACCAGGTCCCCCATCGAGATGATCGACCTGTGCGCATCTATGCCGAGCGCCGCGACCGTCTCCTTGGAGGCCGAGCGGACCGGCGCAGCGATCGAATACAAGCCAGGCGCTAGCTCCTCCTCGGTAACAGCGAGGCCCTGCCCAATGCCCCGCAACTCCGCCCGCAACGCCTTCTTGCTCACGATCGTGCTCCGCGCGCGCCTGGTGAGCTTCAACTCGGAGATGACTGTCCGCTGCTCATACTCTGGCAGATGAGCGAGCAGCAGCTTGCCGATCGCGGTGCAATAGGCCGGCAGCCTCACCCCGGGCGCCTGGTCAAGCTCGATCTGCCGCAGGCCACGACGACCGCCACGCAGACGATCCACGAGTAGCACCTCCGGCCCATCGAGCACCCCGACAGCGAGGGTGTACCCAGTCCGCCTCCCCAACTCCTCCAGGTACGGCCGGGCTTGCTCCCGGAGGCTCGTGCCGCTCAGCGCCTCCATCCCGAGTCCGGGTGACCCCGAGCGACAACTGATACTTACGATGCGGAGCCCGCTCAAGATGGCCCAGCTCGGTCAAGGTCAACGCGTAGCGGTGCGTCGTCGAACGGCTCGTCCCGAGCGCATCCGCCAGCTCCGCGATACCCCACACCGGCCGTTCCGGCGTAAAGCAAGCAAGGATCGCAAGACCACGCTCCAGGGACTGGGAGTAGCGCGGCTCGGTCAAAATCGGAACCGCCGGCCAACGCTCTCCATCGCTATCGAACCTCTCGGTCTGTGTTCTTGGCATAGGCATATCGCGCGTCCCTATGCCGTCAGCCGGTACTTGCGGGTCGTGGGGTCCTGTCCGGCCAGTCTGCGGTGCGAACGCGCCGGTTGCCCCGGGTGCCCGCCGCCACTCCCACGGCGGGCACCCGAGCTGACCCCTGCCCCTTCGCGCGCCAGGGCGCCGCCGTGCGCTCGAAGTCTCGGGAGTGGGTCCGCGCACGGGCTGGTACGACGTCGGCCATTAGAAGCTCAGTTCGTCGCTTCGTATCGCCGCTCGGGTGGCGGTGTAGCGGTCGTTCTGTTCGCTCACCAGACCATCCTCGATCAGTCCCTGGAGCGCCTTCCGCACCTCCTGCTCGTCATTCGGCTTGGACAGGTCACGCTCGAACGCGACGATCGCCTCCTCTAGCGTCAACTGCTGCGGCGCGAGGCCCACAAGGATCGACAGCACGACGCCCGCTACGTGGTCGTCATGGGTCTTGTTTGAAACGTTGATGGCCATGTCGTCGGCCGCTCAACGCCCGCCGCGTGGCGGCTGACTGCAGGGGTCCCCTACGGCGGAGGTTGCCAGGTCGGAGTCCCCTCGCCAGCAGCATCTGCGGTTGTAGCGACCGGCGGGGACTCCTGGGGAGCGCCGCCGCCGGCCGGTACTGCCCTGCGAGACCGCGTGGCAAGCGAAAGCCGGCAGCCATTTGGTCGGTGTCCGACTCGCTGTCGGGCACATCTGGCCAACTCCCCGTGGAGGCATCCACCGGGCGTTTCGTCTTGTGGAGATGGGCGGCCCGTGCTTCAGGAGCGGGAGCGCAAGCCGGGGCAAGCTGCTGACTCCGTTCTCGTGTATAAGCCAGGATGCGTCCCGGTGCGCCATCACCCGGTGATCTTTTCATGTAAAACCCTTCTACTACAACGAATCTATGTCAAGTCGTTAGCTGGCTAACGCAAGAACGTTCGTGGGCTAACAGACGGGGAACCTGGGGCGGGTCACCGCAGCGAATCGCGGCCGTGCCGCCCCCGGTAGGGACGACTCGCTGTGGACCGGACTCTCGGCCCACCACGCCGCCGTGGGCGCGCTGCACCTGGAGCGCTTCGCGCCGCACCCCCGCGCTCGCCACGGGGTTCCCGTTGTCGGTGGAGCCGCTCGCGCCTCCCTCGCGCAGCGCAGCCCCGTCCGTCAGCCATCCCCGGCGAGGTCCCTCGTGAGCGCCGCCAGGAAGCCCACCGGCACGTGCGCCTGCTGCGCGGCGGTCTCCCGCACGGCCCGCAGCCGCTCCGGAGGTGTCGGTCGGCGGCTTCGTGTTGGGGCATCGCCACCACCGCCCGTACCCCCCGCGGCGACTGCGCGGGTGCCGCTCTCGACGTCTTCCTTGTGCTCCTCGCCGGGGGCTGCGCAGGGCGTGGGGTCCACGAAGGCCGGCAC
This sequence comes from uncultured Solirubrobacterales bacterium, assembly GCA_963842005.1. Taxonomy (GTDB): domain Bacteria; phylum Actinomycetota; class Thermoleophilia; order Solirubrobacterales; family Solirubrobacteraceae; genus Palsa-744. The sequence continues at coordinate 304,741 of CAWJEV010000005.1, forward strand.
CGCGTACAGCCGTCCGCCGCCCTCCACAACCTCCACCTCCGCCTCCGCCTCGCCGTCCGCCGGGAGCGTCCCCGGTGCGCCCACCTCCGCGATCACGCCGCCCCGCACCCACACGCGTGGCGGGCGTCCACGCCGACGCGCGTGGATCGAACAGGTGGACGTCGCGCAGTCGCCAGTGCCTACCAGCGCTACCCGCTCTGCTGTTCCCGGCCGCTGAGGATGACCTGGCCTCCGGCGCGGGGCACGATTATGGTGCTGCGCCACCGTGGCCCCTCAAGCGTGGGACTTGCCGGTCGCACGGTTCGCACCGACAGGACGTGTCGGAGGATCGTCTCGATCTCAAGCAGCGCGAAGTGGCGACCGAGACAGTGCTTTCGGCCGCCGCCCCACGGCAGCCAAGTGCGCGACTGAGCAGCAGCGCCCAGAAACCGCTCGGGGCGGAACGTGTGCGGGTCTGGATACAGGTTGGGGTTGTGGTGCATCAGATAGGTACACGCCGCGAGGTGGGCGGGGGGGCGGTAGGTCCAGCCCCCGATTTCGGTGGCGCTCACGACCTTCCGCGGGATCGCGAACACGAACACGGGCCTGTGGCGCAGAGTCTCGTAAATCGTCGCCGTGAGGTAGTCATCTCCCTTCCCGTTGGCGAGTTCCTCGGCGAGTCGGTGCTGTGTCTGTGGGTTGTGCGCGAGTAGCTGGAACGCCCAGGCGAGCTCGCCTGTGGTGGTCTCGTGGCTCGCCATGATGATCGACATGAGGTTGTCGCGGATCTGCCGGTCGGACATCGGCGAGCCATCCGGGTTTTCTGCGGCGAGCAGCAGGTCGAGCAGATCGTCGTGTGCGCTACCTGCTCGCCTGTGTCGCATGAGCCGATAGATCTGCTCGTCAACCTCGGCGCGGCGCGTGGTGAACGTCCGCCATGTCCTTCGCCAGCCGGGTAGGTGTTTTAGCTTTGGCCCCTGGAGCAGGATGCTGTCGGAGATGGTCAGCATCTGCATAAGCCCGTGATGTAGTACCGGGAGTTCTCGATTCTGGTCGCTGAAGACGATCCGTAGGATAGCAGTCAGCGTCAGGGACCGGATGTGGGGGTGCAGAGCGACTGCCTGGTTCAGCGGCAATGACGCAACGGCGCTCTCAACAACCTCGTTCAAGATCGCGGCCTGCCGTGTGATCATATGTTTGTGGAACGCGGGCGCGACCGCTTTGCGTCCGTGAAGATGCTCGTCTTCCTCACACAGCATGAATGACCGCTCACCAACAACAGGGGCGATGCTGGATGCACCGGCGCCGGGGTGCAGATTATCCGGGTCTCCAGTGATTACTGCCCGAATATCATTCGGATCTGCTAGGAATACGAGTGGCGGCATGTCCAGTGGATATAGTGTAAAGCGTTCGCCGCACACTTTCTGACAGTATTCGAGGTATGCGTAGGGCCATCGCCTGCCACCCAGCGTCTGGATTATTGCTGGGTGAGGCGGGCTGGGTGGCAGCCCGCCTTTGAGTCGTATCGCGGTTGACGATGAGCGTATGAGTGACATTAGTGTCTCCTTTGGGTTGCTATGAGGACCGCAGGGAATAGGCGACTCGCCAGAGCCGCAGGACTGGAAGTAGGGCGCGAGTCAGCGACCCGCCTGCGTCGGCAATACGCTTGCTCGACGGGCACATGGACTCCGTGCGGGCGCTGTCCTTTGATAGATACAGCGCCATCATGCTCGCGGCGATGAGGACGTGTGACTCCGCGTTTCGCAATGTGTGAAGTTCGCGCAGGCAGCGGCGGATAAGGCCGCACGTCTGTGTGACGGCTACCTCGGGCGCGGGGTAGTGCGCGATGTAGCTGTGGTCGCGGTTGGCGGCGTCCTCAAGCTGATCGGCATAGCTGTCCAACATGCAGGCGACCGCGGACGCCCACGGGAAGTAGGCGGCGTGAGTGCGGGCAATCTCGTGTTCGCTGCAGTCCGGTTCGCACGCCAGAGCGAGCAGTGCAAACGCGGCCAGGCCGGCGCTCGCCGCGCCTGTGAGCTCGTACCAGCTCGCCTCGTGGCCTCCAGGGAACTCTTTCTGCGCCCATGCTTTGAGTGCGGTGTCGCGTCGTGGCGCGTCGAGGTCATGGTTGAGCGCGAGCACCTGGGCGCGTAGGGCGTCGCGTTGCACGAGTTCGCGGACACGCTCATAGGCCGGCAGGCGGGCGCAGCAGTCGCGGCACGTCTGCACAAGGGTGCGCAGGTAGCCGCCATCCTCCCACCAAGGGCTATGGCGGTAGTAGTCGCGGATCGGGCCGTTCGGGTCGAGCGCGTCGACCAGAGCGAGGTGTAGCTGGCGGCCATTGGCAATCCCGGCCGCGGCGCCGCGCTCGCTGACGCAGTCCAGATAATCCCAGGCGATCTGATACGCAACGAGCAGCCGGAGGTAGCTTCTATTTCGCGTGCGCGGGAGGATCGAAAACAGCGCTGCGCCGTCGCTCTGCCCGCGCTTGCGCTCGAGGGCGTGGACCGCATCGTCTCGCAGCGGCCCTCGCGGCATCCGTGCGGCAAGATCCCGCCAGTGACCGACCTCGTGCTCGACGGCCGGTAGGCCCCAGGTCAGCTCGCGCGCAACGGCCTTGAGCAGCGCCCGCAGCTGCCGGCCTGAAACCGGCGCAGGGTCAAAACGGTCGACGGGGGGACCTGGTGTGTGCTGGCTAGTATGCCGGGCTGACGGCGCTCGGCGGTACACGCACTACGAGATAACCCGGTATGGCAAGCACGGCAACCGTCGTCACTGACACAAATGCAAAGCTCGTGATCGCCGCCACGCCTTCGATGTTGAACACGATTGGGAAGCCCGTCACGGTGGCAAGGGCGTGGCACGCGAGCAACTGTCCGTAGAGGCCGAAGATCGCTCCGATCGAACATCCCGCGACGAGCATGACGGTGGTCTCGCACAGCAGCGACCACCAGAGGGCCCCTTCCCGGAACCCGTGACACTTCATTGCCGCTATCAGTTCGCGCCGCGACCAGATCATCGCTGCCGTCGCACCGATGACCGCGAGAATCGCTGCGATGAGGATGAGCATCCGGATCTGTGTCAGCCGGGAGATACCCTGAGTCGCGGCTGCGTAGTGGCGCTGCTCACGTTCCCCGGAGGTCTGGACGGATAGCCCGATCCCCGTCAGGGTGCGGCCGATGAGGAGCCCGCTCGGCAGCCGGGCTGGTTCCCGGGGTCGTCTGTATTTGATACGCGCTTGGATCGCTGCTCCCCCAGCCTCGCGCGTAGTCATCGGCGTTCATGATGATCGTGCCCGGCGGCCATCCGAGGTTCGTTGTCACGCCCGCGAGCATCAGGGTCTCGGGCCGTGGCGATGGGAACGTGAACCGCTCCCCTATGTGGAGGCGATGTTCTGTGACAAGGCTCCGCGAGAGCACCGCCCAACCGCCGTCGCGGACCCGCGCCGTCGCCGTGGTTTGTGTGCCGCTCAGAAGCTCGGCGAAGGGGACCGGGTGTTCGATGCTGGGCGCTGGTGCGATGACCCAAATCCGGCGTTCGCCCCAATCCAGAAAGCTGCCGCGGTAGACCGACAACCGACGCACTCCTGGCAGCGAAGCCAGGGTGTTCGTGTCGACCGCTTGAAATGGGACGGTCGTCTGCAAGCTGGAGCCACCCGTCGGCACGACCCACAGATTCGCACTTGAATCCATCCCGCGTATCGAAGCGTCCAGACCCCCGAGTGAGGTTGGTCTCGGTGCCCCCGAACTCGACGGTACCGAAAACAGCCAAAGCAGCAGTCGCGGCGATCGCCAGGGAACGCACACGGGTCTGCGGGGTTCGCAGTTCTGATACCGCGAGAGCTGACCCGACATCATCCATAAGGTTCGACAGACGCTCGAACAGCGCCACCCCGAAGTCGAACAGGAAAGGCAGTAGGCACACCAGCGCAAGAACGAGCGTGACGTTTCCGACCACGGTCGCCCTGGTGTTACCGACCAGCGTGTATGTCGTGATTGCCAGGCACCCGAGTCCTGCCAGGAGCCGAGCGGTAGTCCACGACCGTCGATTCTCCACGGGGTCTACGGTAGGCTCCAGTGGGCCAGCGATGATTGCACGGACAGGCCACAGGACGCCGATGATCGCCGCTGCCATTCCCGTTCCGACCGCGAGCACGGTCGTCTGCCAGGTGATGATCCGCTGTGAGCCAATCGGGAACGCGAATGTGAGGTAGCCGGGCGTCGAGTGGAATACCTCGATCGATAGCAGGTCACCGAGCGCCAAGCCGAGGGCGCAGGCTATGACGCCGAGCACGATGGCGTCAACGAGCAGTATCTGCACGGTCATCAGGCGCGTAGCGCCGTGCGGGCGAAGGTTTTCGATCAGCTTGCGCCGCGAGGGTACCGTGATGAGCATTGCATTGAGCGCGAACATGAATCCCACCAGCGCAGAGATCCCTGAGAAAAGCTGCTCGCTTTTATTCTCCGGTGCTACAGCGACGGCGAACACGCGCAATTCGAAGGTGCTCGGCTGTAGGTTCACGTTCCACTTGCGGGCGATCTCAGCGAGCGCTGATCGTGCTTCGCTGGCACGGGAGGGCTGATAGCGGACGAAGATCCTCGTCAGACGGCCGGGTGCCGCTGTGATCTGCTGGGCGTAGCGGATCGACGTGACCGCGACAGGGCTGTGAGCCAGTTCACCGATGTCCGCTTCTTCGAGCGTTGCACCGACGAGGGTTTCGACGAACCTGGCGCCGACTTGCAGGCGAATCACTTCCAGGGGCCTCACACCGATTTCGTGGGCGAGCGGCAAAGGAAGCGCGATCGCCTGCACGGAAGAGAGCTGGTGAGCGGAGAATCGACGCAGGAACGGTCCGCTTGCCTCTACGGATCGGGGTTCCACTCCAAGGAGGTCCACCGAACGTTCGCCGTGAGGACCGAGGAGGTTGACCTGTCGCTCCAGCACAGGTAGGGCAACCTTGACGCCGGGCGCTTGGCGGACTTCGTGCAGCAGGCGTTCGGAGACACCTTCCACACCCCTCGCCTTCAGCTGTACCTGGGCGCTGCCGACGAGCTGGCTGTTGAACTGGGCCACCCCGCGAGTCAGGCTGGTGCTCGACACCTGCGACGCAAAGAGTAGGGCAACGCCGACCGCGATCCCGAGGATCGCGAAGCCTTCCTGGACGAACACGGCCCTCGCACCAAGACGCGCTTCGTAGATGTAGCGGATGCTGGATAGCCGCATCGCGCCGTCTCACTCTCCGCGAGCGCTTTGGCCGAGCAAAACCGGCGTCGGCCGATCCTGTAGGCGTCCGTCGCGTAGTTCGTGGGTCCGGTCGGCATAGGTCGCAGCTTCGGGATCGTGGGTGACCAGCAGTAGGGCCATGCCGCGGCTGCGGCACAGATCACGCAGCAGTGCCAGGACTTTCTGGGTGTTTTCGGTGTCCAGGCTCGCGGTCGGCTCGTCAGCCAGCACAAGCTGCGGATCCAGCGACAACGCCAGGGCGATCAATACCCGCTGACGCTCGCCCATCGACAACGCCTCAGTGCGGTGGCGTAGCCGCTCGCCGAGCCCAAGTTCCGTCATCAGCGGCTTGATCTGCGAGTGCGCATCACGGACGCTGGACATCAGCAACTTCAACGACGCGCTGGTGATCGCCCGCGCTCCCGGCTGCAACGTACTTGGCTGCATCACCATCCCGAGATCGTTCCGGCGATAGTCAGCAGCCTCTCGTCGGGACATCCGCGCGATGTCCCGTTCGTCCACCAGAACGCTGCCACTGTCAGGGACCTTCAGCCCCGCAATCAGTTCGATCAGAGTTGTCTTGCCTGACCCAGAAGGGCCATAGAGCGCAACAAGCTCGCCAGCGGCGACGGTCATCGAAACGTCGTCAACGGCGTGAATCGGCTTGCCGCCGCCGACCTGATAGCGCTTGACGACGTTGCGAAGCTCGAGCACCGGTTGAGCCTACGCCCCGCGAGCCTCCGTTTGGGTTGGGAAGGGGATGACCTCGGCGTGGGTATCGCGGTGGCCCGAGGTCGGTTCGAGCTTCCCGCCGCTTCGGAGCGACCATATCCGGTCGGCGAAGATCGCTGATTCGAAGCTCGAGGCGGACATCACCACGCCACACCGAGGCTCGGACTCGGCGATCAGCGACCGCAGCAGGTTGGAGGCTGCCTCGGTCGCCTCTGAGCCGAGAGCGTCCAGCAGATCGTCTATCACGATGATCCGCGGGTCGGCCGCGAACCCCTGCGCGAACCCGACGAGCACCTGCTGCCACGGCGACAGATCGCCCCACCGCCGCCGAGCGCACTCCTTCGCGCCGACCCGCTCAAGCATCTCTGCGGCTCGACGCTCCGCGTCCCGGCGCCCACGACGCAACGCCAACGGCCAGCCGACGATATCGGCGACCTCCAGCCCACCGAGCGACATACCCGCCCGGTTCAGCCACACCAGATCCCGTCCCAACAGAAGCGCTCGCTTGCGATCCGCCAGTCGCGTCAGCTCCAGCGCCCCGAGCCGCACGCTGCCTTTTTCCGGGATCTTGATCCCGGCCGCGATCTTCAGCAACGTCGTCTTGCCTGACCTCGCGCCACCGACGATCCCAACGACCTCGCCCCGCTCGACGTCAAACGACACGTCGCGCAGCAGCGGCTCCCACGCCCCCTCCCCCGGCGACAAACCCTGGCACACCCCCAACACAACCAGCTCAGCCACCGCTAGCCTATCCTCCCGGCGAAGCGCTTGATGAGCGCCTCCAGTTCGTTGCCGAGCTGTAGCCGGCGGTTCGCCCGGTCGTTCAAGGTGATCGCGACATCCCTGAGATGGATCATGGTCAAATCCATCGCGACTTCTGCGCGCCAGTCCGTTGCCGGGAGCTTTCGTCGCGTCCTTTGCGCCGATGTAATCCGCTCGTGCGCGTCGTCGCTTTGGGCTTTGCACCGTCTCTCCTCAGCCCGGACCCGGCGCAACAGCGCCGACAAGTCCTCCAAGCCCCCGAACTCGCACTTGCCGTGGACGGCCTCGCGGATCGCCGGTGGCGGGAGTGGCTTTTCCACCCACTCCCGCAGAAACCTGATCCCCACCTCGGTGATCTCGTAGAAGTTCTGCGAATCTTCGGCACCTTCACGGACCAGGCACACATAGCCATGCTCGGCCATGCTCGGGAGCGTCGTGTGCGCAGCATTCCTCGAGAGGTCGGCCGAGGGGAACATGTCAACGAGGCGACGCTGGATGTCCGCCACCGTCCCCGACTGCGCGCCTATTACGCCGAGAAGCATCATCTGGGGTGTCAAATCTCCGGCACGATTCACAGCGGGGAATCATAGCCCACAGCTCGATTTGCGTCCGGCTCGGTGGAACAGTCCAGTTGGCGGATTTTGTTTCTGACCCCCGGGGTAGCCCCGCTCTGGCAAGGCGCTAACTCTCCGCCTCCGTTTGGGTTGGGAAGGGGATGACCTCGGCGTGGGTATCGCGGTGGCCCGAGGTCGGTTCGAGCTTCCCGCCGCTTCGGAGCGACCATATCCGGTCGGCGAAGATCGCTGATTCGAAGCTCGAGGCGGACATCACCACGCCACACCGAGGCTCGGACTCGGCGATCAGCGACCGCAGCAGGTTGGAGGCTGCCTCGGTCGCCTCTGAGCCGAGAGCGTCCAGCAGATCGTCTATCACGATGATCCGCGGGTCGGCCGCGAACCCCTGCGCGAACCCGACGAGCACCTGCTGCCACGGCGACAGATCGCCCCACCGCCGCCGAGCGCACTCCTTCGCGCCGACCCGCTCAAGCATCTCTGCGGCTCGACGCTCCGCGTCCCGGCGCCCACGACGCAACGCCAACGGCCAGCCGACGATATCGGCGACCTCCAGCCCACCGAGCGACATACCCGCCCGGTTCAGCCACACCAGATCCCGTCCCAACAGAAGCGCTCGCTTGCGATCCGCCAGTCGCGTCAGCTCCAGCGCCCCGAGCCGCACGCTGCCTTTTTCCGGGATCTTGATCCCGGCCGCGATCTTCAGCAACGTCGTCTTGCCTGACCTCGCGCCACCGACGATCCCAACGACCTCGCCCCGCTCGACGTCAAACGACACGTCGCGCAGCAGCGGCTCCCACGCCCCCTCCCCCGGCGACAAACCCTGGCACACCCCCAACACAACCAACAACGACGACTCACCCACCAGAACCTCCGATCGGCAGCTGCCTACAGGGTAGGGCGTTTGGTTTGCCGGGGGCGGACGGTGTGCGCGCTGGCGGATACCGTCTCCTGGAGGTGCCGGCCGCGACCCTTCTTGCGGATCTTGCTCTTCTCGGGCACACCGGCCTTCGGTCTTTGGGGAGCAGGGACCACGCGCGGCGACCGAGGCGGTTCCGAGCCCCCGAGGCACGCCGCATACAGTACGCTTTTTTCCATCAATTCTATGTTGCAGAACGACGCGATAGACCGGGGCAAACGACGATGACCAACCCAATGAGCCGCAAGACCGAGGCGCGACCGTCCAGAGAAGCCCTCTGACGCTCTCGGTGCGGCCAGTTGTGCGTCACGTCCTCGCCGTCGGCCTCGTGCTCCTATCCTGCGCGTGCCTGCCGGCCTCCGCCGGTGCGGCGCAGAAGGTCAAGCTCCACGCCTCGCTCACGCCCGAGCGGCTCGGCGCGGGCACCACGATCGCGTTCGCGTTCACCGTCTCCACCACCACCGGCAGGGTGCCCTCCCCCCTCACGGGCGTCGAACTGCTCTACCCGGCGAACCTCGGCCTCGCCACCAGCGGCCTCGGCCTCGCCACCTGCACCGCCGCGATCCTCGAAGCGCTCGGCCCCGAAGGCTGCCCCTCCGAGTCCCTGATGGGCTACGGCACGGCGCTCGTCGAGATCCCCTTCGGCCCCCTGATCCTGCAGGAGACTACCCAGACCACGATCTTCATGGCGCCCCTGCGCCACGGGCGACTCGGACTGCTTTTCGACGCCACCGGCAATTCCCCCGTCTCGGCCGAAATCGTCTTCCCAGGTCTCGTGCTCCCCGCCTACGGCCCGTTCGGGGGAGACCTCTCCACCACGATCCCGCTCGTCCCTACACTCCCCGGGGCACCCAACGCCGCCGTCGTCAAGCTGAACTCCACGATCGGCCCCCTCGGCCTCACCTACTACGAACACCTCCACCGCCGCCGGGTCGGCTACCACCCCAAGGGCATCCTCCTCCCCAACAACTGCCCCCACGGAGGCTTCCCCTTCGCCGCCACCCTCACCTTCCTCGACGGCACCCACTCCAGCGCCCACACCACAGTGCCCTGCCCGGCGAAGAGGAAAGGCAACCCGCTCTCACGCAGACGAGCGTAGGGCATCTGCATCGAGGCATCAGAACGCTCGGCTCTCTCAGGCCACCGCTTTCGCCGTCGGGTGCCAGCCGCGTCCCTCCTTGCGGATCCTGCCGTTTTGCTCAAGCCCTGGGACCACCTTGTAGAGATAGGTCTGATGTGTGCCCATCTTGGCGGCAAGCTCAGGAATGGTGATGCCGGGCTGCCCCTGGATGAGTGCCAGCGCCTGCACGGCACGCTTGCCGCTGCCTTTGCGCCGTCCCCTGCTGGTCTTACCGGTTGGCTTGGCGCTCGACGCTGACACGGCAGCGGCCGGCGGGGACGCGGACTTGGAGCGGCGGGGTCGGCCAGGGCCCCGCCGCCGGCCAGTTGGCCGCGGCTTAGCGGCAGACGCCCCGTTGGGGGAGGCCGGGATCGCGTCGAGCACTTTGACCGCAGCCTCCAGACGCTCGTATTCCTGCACCTGCGGCGCTAGCTCGGCGAGCCGGCTGGCTATCTCCTGGCGCTTGCTGTCGAGAAAGTTAGTCACGATGCCCTCGTCGGTCGTAGGGAGAAGCACAACGTATACAGGACGCGACGGCCGAGACGCTTGACCGTCGGCGGGAGCGCGCGTGACCAGCGGTAGTTACGGGGGCCGCTCGGGCGTTCACATAGGGGAGGTGCTTGAAGGACATCCGAGGGCCCGGCGTGGCCCTCGGAGGGCAAGGGAACCACGCTTGCCTGACCGTATCGCGCGAGGACGCCTGCTGGCGTGAGACGGTTGGCCTGAAGGAGGGCATCGGGAACTTGACCGCGAGGAACGTCCTACCCCGGACGAGCAGCACCGCGCTCGCTCCCCTGCGCGCGCCCTTCTATGCTGCCGTCGCCGTTGCGGCCTGCCCGCCCGTGCGGGCGCTGGCGCGCTCACCAACGATTCGTACGCGCGCGCCGCCGCGCGGGGCGAGTGTGACGCCGCGCCTGGCGGGGCGAGCGGGAGCGCTCGCCGCGGCGAGCTCGAATCGCTTGAGGATCTCCCCCAGCACGACCTTGATCTCAAGCTGCGCCAGGCCGGCGCCAAGGCAACGGTGCGCGCCGCCGCCGAACGGCAGGAACGAGTAGCCATCGGAGGGCTCCTCCAGGAAGCGCTCAGGACGGAACACATCGGGCTCGGGGTACACGTCTGGGTCGTGGTGCACACCGTAGGCGTCAACGAAGATCCCCACGCCCGCGGGGATCGTCCACCGGCCGACAGCGAACGGCTCGAGCACCTCACGTCCGCCGCCGATCGGCACCGGCGAGCGGATCCGCAGAACCTCCTTCACGAGCGCCTCCAGGTAGGCATCCTCGCCTTCGCGAGCGCGAGCCAACACGGCCGGGTTGTGCACCAACAGCTCAACGCCCCACGAGATCGCGGTCGCGGTCGTCTCGTGCCCGGCCGTGATCAGCGTTACCAGTTCATCGCGCAGTCTGCTCATCGCTCAGACCGGCCCCGTCCTCGTCGCGTGCCATCACCATCATCGCCAGGACGTCCTCACGCTCAGCCAGGCGATCGTCGGCCCTGCTCGCGGCGATGTGCTCGAACAGCAGCGCGTCGAGCTGGTCCTTCAGCCGCCAGTAGGGCGCCGCCGGCACATTCCAGCGTGAGCGGCGCGAAAGCCGCGGAAACAGCAACGCGACGTTGCTCAAGGGCGTGATCATCGAGTCGAAGATCCCGCGCAGACGCCCGCGCATCTCAGCGTCTGAGACGCCGAGCACCGCGTGCAGGATCACATCGAGCGTGAGCGCCTGCGCCACCGGCTGGATCGCCACCACTTCCCCCGGCTTGATGCGATCGAGCTCGACGGCGACCAGCCGCTCCATCAGGCGCACATAGGATCGAACTCGCTCGCCGTGGAAGGGCGGCAAGAGCAGCTTGCGGCGCGCGAGGTGCTCGGCCGGCTCGAGCACGAGCACCGACTGCTCCCCGATGATCGGACGCAGGATGTCGTTGGCGTGACGCTTTACCAGCGGCTCGCCGGTGAACAGGCGCCGGATCGCCTCACGGTCCTTGGTGACCACGTTCTCGGACAAGCCGCCCAGCCGGACGGTGAACGTGTCCCCGTAGCGTGCGTGGCAGCGGTCGCTGAAGGCCGCGTAGCGCCACGTCCAGAGTATCGCCTGCAGCGCTCGCGGCAACCGTGGGCCCGGCGGCAGCGAACCGCCCTCGCGAGCCGCGGAGTCGATCGCAACAGACATCCTCTCGACCCACACTAACCCATCGCGAACGCGCGTCAAACAACCACTGCCGAGCTACCCGCGCTCACCAGCCTACTGCTCGAATCGATCTTCCGCCGACGCCAAGACGGACACGCCGGCGAACGCCCCACCCCCGTCGGCTGCCCCGCAAGCAGAACCACCGGATCTCGGCCAGGCGGCTCAGTGGCGTTGCGCAGGCAGCAAGCGAGATCCCCGCGCGTGGGGCCACCACGCGGGACCGCTCATCGGATGCCTACGCTACGATCCAGATTGATGTATTCGTCGTGCGTGTCCCGTTCTTGGTGGTGGTCGCTCTCCCAGGCGGCCTCCAACACGCACGCGGTCTGACCACAACATCGCGACGGGGGCCGTGCCAGCGGGCCGGCTGCCGACACACCACGAACGGCCTGTGGGCACGGCCTCCAAAAGGAGACCTATGGCCGACACATCCCCCACCGCTCTCGTTCCCCGCGTGTTCAGTGGCATCCAGCCAACAGGGCGAAAGCACCTGGGCAACTATCTCGGCGCGATCCGCCATTTCCCGGCGGCACAGGAGCGCGGGGAGGCGATCTTCTGCATCGTCGACCTCCACGCGATCACAGTCGCGCACGATCCCGGAGAGCTGGTCGAGCGCACCTACGACACGGCGGCCCTCATGCTCGCCGCCAGCCTCTCGCCGGAGCGCTGCATCCTCTGCCGGCAGGCCGATGTACCCCAGCACACCGAGCTCTGCTGGCTGCTCTCCTCGGTGACACCGCTCGGCGAGCTACAGCGGATGCACCATTATGCCGACTTGCTCGTTATGCCGATCTCGGCGGGCTGGCCCTCTCGGGTTGGGCTGATCGCCGCTAGGGGTAGGCATAATTAGAGCGCGTCCAGGAAGGCGATAAGCGGGTCGGGTGGCCGGTAGCGTCCGGGCTTGGCGGCGAGCGGCCTGGTTCGCTCGATCGCTTCTTGCTTGTGGTGCATGTCGGCGTGCAGGTAGATGTTCGTCGTTGAGATCTGCTCGTGGCCGAGCCAGAGCGCGATAACGGTGATGTCGTTGCCCGCGAGCAATAGGCGCATCGCGGCGGTGTGGCGCAGCGTGTGCATCGTCACGTGCTTGGCGCTGATCGAGGGGCAGTTGTTGGCGGCGCTCGCGAGGTGGATGGCGAGGCGCCGTTCGATCGCGTCGCGGCTCATGTGTTTGCCGGTGATGGTCGGGAACAGCGGATCGTCGTGGCCGCCGGCGCGCTCGGTGATCCAGGCCTGAAGCACCTTCCTGATCGCCGGTATGAGTGGTGTTCGCCTCTCCTTTCTGCCCTTGCCGACTGTGTGCACGTTGGCGCCGGTGGTGAGCGTGATGTCCCGGTGGGTCAGCGAGATCAGCTCGGAGATCCGAAGGCCGGTCTGGATCGTGAGGGCGAGCATGGCGTGGTCGCGTCTTCCGGTCCAGGTGCTCTGATCGCAAGCGCTGAGCAGCGCATCGACCTCCTGCTCGATGAGATAGGTGATCAGGTTGCGCTCGGTTCGCTTGGGCGGGATCGCGAGCACCCGCTGGATCGATGCGGCGTGCTCGGGGTGGTGCAGGGCGAGATATGCGAACAGCGAGTGGATCGCGGCCAGGCGGTTGTTGCGGGTCGCGACCTGGTTGCCACGGTCGGTCTCCAGGTGGGTGAGGAATGCCCCGATCAGTGGTGCGTCGAGATCCCCGATATCCAGATCGCTGGGTGCCTTGCCGGTGTGCTGCTGGGCGAAGGAGAGTAGCAGGGCGAACGTGAGCCGGTAGCCGGCGATCGTGTTCGGGCTCGCTTGGCGCTGGCCCGCCAGCCTCTCGGTGAAGTAGGTCTGCAGGGAGGGTGCGAGCGTGCTCATGAGAGTGCTCCGAATCGCAGCTCGAGCCGCCTTGCGGCTCCCTCCATCAGCTCGGGGGTAGCTGTCAGATACCAGTAGGTATCTGCCGGGCTGACGTGGCCGAGGTAGGTGGACAGGTCGGCGATCCGCTCATCGATCTGCAGCCCGGACAGCTGCCATCCGATCAGGGTGGCCACGGCAAAGCTATGCCTCAGATCATGTGCGTGCGGGTGGATGGTCGTAGTGCGTAGCTCGAGCGTGGTGGTGATCTTGCGCAGCGTCTTGCTGACCTGGCTGCGGTCGAGCGTGGAGCCGGTGGCAGAGAGGAAGAACGCCCTCGATCTGGGCTTGGGGCACAGACGCTCCCGCGCTTTCGTGTAACGGTCGAGCGCCTCGACAGTGCTCGGGTGCAGGGGAATGAGTCGCGTGCGCCCGAGCTTGGCGTTCTGTGCTGAGATCGTGATCACGCCCTCGGCGAGGTCGACGTGCTCGCGCTGCAGCGCGAGCGCCTCGCCGACCCGCATGCCTGTCACGGCAAGCAACCCGAACAGCGCCTCGAAGCTCACCGCCTTCAATGGCGGTCGCAGCTCGCGGGTCGCCTCAAGAAGCCGGTAGACGTCCTGTCCCGACCACAGATAGGGGGTGGGGCGGCGGTAGCGGACGGCGAACACACCGGCGGGAGGCACCTCGGTCGCTGGGTCGATGCACTGCAGGTAGGCGGCGAACCCGCGCGCCACCGCGAGCCTGGCCGCCCAGTGCCTCGGGTGCGCGCGGGCTGGCTGCTTCGCCCAGGAGATCGCGAGCTCGCGCTTGACTGTGCTCGCGCCGGCGGCCTGCAGGTAGGCGACGAGCTGCGGCAGAATCTGCCCGTGGCGTTCGAGCTTGAACCCCAGCGCGCGGCGCAGCCGCAGATAGTCATCGACATGCTTTTGCAAAGTGCTCATCTCTGTTCGCCTCCCTCCGGCCACGGCTGGGCGAGCGCTCGCAGCTGGTCGAGATCCACGCGTGCGTAGATCGCCGTGCTCTGCAGGCTGCGATGACGCAGCACCTGCCCGATCTGCTCAAGCGGAACGTGGGCTTTGACCATCTCGCACGCCATCGTGTGACGCAGGCGGTGTGTGCCGAACTCGGGGATGCCCGCGCGCTGGCACGCGCGCCGCACGGTCGAGCGCACTGTCTGGGAGGTGATCGGCTCATATGGAGCCCTGGCCCGGAAAAACAGCTCCCGTCGATCGCTCGCGGGACGCCCGCGGCGCAGGTATGAAGCGATCGCCGCACCCACATCCACCGGCAGCGGCAGCCGATCGCAACGGCCGCCCTTGCCGCGTACCGTGAGCTCTCCCGCACGCCAGTCGATGTCATCGAGCCTCAGGTGAGCGACCTCGTTCGCGCGCAGACCCAGTCGCAGCAGCACGATGATCAGCGCGTAGTCCCGCCGCCCGAGTGCCGTCCGGCGGTCGCAGCAGCAGAGCAACGCTCGTGCATCGGCACCGGGGATCCCCCTGGGCAGCGAAGAGGACCGGCGACCGGTCACCGCCAGCGCTGCCTGCGAGAGATCGGCCTCCACCAGCCCCTCCAAAAAGCAGAACCGCAGAAACGCCCGCAGCGCGCAAACGAACAGCTGCGCAGCGCTCACCGACACGCCGGAGTCGGCCTTGCGCAGTACCGCGCCCGTCACATCGCTGGCCGAGAGCCCGGCAAGCTCACCACCAGACCCCAACTCCTCCAGGAACCGGCGTGCATGCATCAGGTACACGCGAACGGTGCCCGCCGCCAGCCCCCGCTCGACGAGCAGATAGCGCTCAAACGAGGCCAGCAGCCGATCGCTCGGCGAGCCAGCCGGCACGGGCTTCTCGCCCGCCAGGGCCCCGAAACCATGAAGCACCTGCAACAGGCCCATCAGAACCGGACGCGACCACTGACCGCGGTGACGGCCACACGCGCGCTGGCAGGCAAGGAACTGCTCGACCTTCTCCTCGCTCAGCTCGCTCGCCTGGCAGCCGCTCTGCTGAAGCCAACGGCTCAGCCTCGCCACCTGGCGCAGCGCTTTGACCGTCGAGAGCGGGGTATAGCCGCGCCCCCTCAACTCAGCCCGATACGCATCCGCAAACGGGGCCAGCGGCCCCGTCATCAACACCCTGCTCACCCTGCTCGCAGGCACAGCCATCGTCTCCTCCTTCTTCGAAAACAGAAGCAAAGAGGATCGCGCCTCGGCCGCAGGCGCCTGGACTCCCTCTAGAAACCCAACTCCATCAAAGCCGGGGCAGATAAGTCGCGCCCGACTGGCCCAAAGAGCAGGATCCCAAATAGCCATCTGACGCCCGCTTGCCTTGTCATAGTTTGTGGTCATGATGGGGCTTGATGGTTGCAAACACTCGGTAATCCCTCCCACTGGCACCGTCGACCACGATGGCGTCGGACTCCACGACTCTCGCAGAAGCCGCATCGACCCCCGCATCGCGGCGCATGTGCATGTTGCCCTTGGGTCGAGGAGCGCGTTCGCAAAATCGGGGATCGCCACGCGGTGATTGCGGTGGGGGACGTATTGACTCTCCACGACGCCGACACGGGCGCTTCGAAGAAGAACGTAATGCGGCCGTGCATAGTGGTGGCGATCTCCTCCGCAGTCGTTGTGGTAGCACCGAGATCGGTTTCGGTCAGCGGCAGCGTGCCGACGCCGGCGGCCGCGTCGGCCGGCTTCAACAAAGAGGGCAGCTTCAGCCGCTGGCGCTGTCGGGTCGGTCGAGTTGCGGCGGAAGCGGCGCTGAACCACGGGCAGTTGGCCGAACCGTATCGTGGTGAAATCATTGCCCTGTCGGCCCGGAGAACGAAATGAACGAGGCGGAGTATGTCTCCGCACGGGCCACGGTTATCGCTGGCGGCGACCTGCCTGCGCCGCTGCTGGAGGAGTGCCGGCGCACGGTCGGGCTGTTGATCCGCACCTCGGGGCTGCCGGCCCACTACTCGCCTGTCGGGGTGTGGAGCGGTGAGGCGGTCGAGGAAGTCTTTGCCGACTGGGTGGCATCGCGGCTGGTGGGTCGCGGCCAGCTGCTGGCGATGCTTCAGCGCGCGCCTGCTCTGCGGGTGTTTCGCCGGATGGCGGAGACCTCTGTGCGCCAGCACCTCGTTGACTCTCTGCGGCGCTCGCAGTCGGCGAACCTGTATGACCGCGTTTCCCGGCTGCTGGCAGGCAGTGAGCGCTTCACGAGCGCGGGGTCCGGGAGCGCGCGGCGGTGGTGGCTCGTGGGCGGGACGCAGGCACGCTTTGACGGGGACGACCGGCAGACTGCTGGCGCTTGCGTGGTCGCTGGGCGACTTTTGTGTGATCCGTTACGACGCCGACGCGCGCAAGCTCTCCCCGCTGCTGGAGACGGCCGACCTCGAGCGGTTCGTTAACGGCCTGCTGGAGGCCGGTGCAATGACGGCTGGCACGATCACGCGGGCGCTGCAGTTGCGTTTCGCGATCGAGGATCCCCTGCCGAGCACCGAGCTCGACGTCGACTTGCACGCGCGGGCCGGGGTTGACCCGCTGGAGGAGCTCGTGGTGGCTGAGCTCGTGACAGCGACGCTCGCCGAGCTGACGGCACGCCAAGCCAAGGTGCTGCTCGGGATCGAGAGCGGGGTGCCCGGCCGCGAGCTTGCCTTGCAGCTAGGCTGCTCGACCGGAACGATCTCGCACGAGCGCAGCCAGATTGCGGGCATCTTGGCGCGTCTGGGCGCCGACGCGCCAAATGTCTTGAAGCTAGTCCTCGATGCGCTGTTAATAGAGAACATATGACCTGCCCGTCATTCAGTGAGTTGTGCGCTGCCGATGCCTCGGCGATGTTGGCTGAGCATCTGTCGGTGTGCCCGCGATGCCGTGGGCTGGTCGCGAGGCTCGATCGCTCCGAGCCGGCGTTGGGGCAGCCGCTGAGAGCAGTGGCGCCGCGCGCGACGGCGGGTCCTGCACCGCAGCCGGGAGGCGTGTGGACGTTCTGGGCGCCGGAGGTGGAGGAGTATGTCGTGGCGGCGGTGCTCGAGGTTGGGGAGGCTGATGTACTCGTGACCCCAGTGGTCGCGGAGACGTTGTGGGCGTCAGACGCCGATATCGGCTTGACCGCAGATGTTCTGGGCTATGCGGCGCTGGCTGCGGTGTGGGCGAGCGACCATCTGCTGACTGAGCAGGCGGTGAAGGCCGTGGGCGTGCTGTCGGAGGAGCGTCTGGCCGTGCTGAGCGCTGGCTACGACGAGTTCTTCGCTGGCGAGACGGTCCCGTCTGCGGCCGGGCCACCCGTTCTCGGAGATGACGATCCACGGCTGGCGGCTCACGCGGCGCTCGCAGACGAGCTGCGTCCGTTCTATTCCCCCTGGTCGCTGCTGCACGTAGCCGAGGAGCTCGGGCCGGTGCTTGAGCATCGCCGTGAGGATGTCGGGTTGGGCCTCGAGGGCTTCAGTGCCAGGCTTGACGTGCAGCCGGGGGTGTGGGCGGCGTTCGAGACCGCGGCCGGCGACCCGTTTACGACGATCCCGGTCCGGGCGATCGGCGATGCCCTGCGGGAGCTCGGCTTGCTCGCCAGCCGCCGCATTGTCGGCCTGGCGCGTGCGTCGGTACTGGCGCACCCCCCGGCGCGGCCGCAGGCGGCTGGGGTCGCGATGGCACGCCGGCGGCGCGGCGTCAGACCACCGCGGGAACGTCCGGATCACGAGGCGGCGCAGGCGGCGGCCGATCAGTACGCGGCACGGCTGGAACGGGAGCTCGGGCTGTGACTGTGATGATCTGCCGCGACTGCGGCGAAGATTTCGTCCTACGCAGCCGCTTTGAAGCTTGCTGCCCAGAGTGCGGATCGGAGGATCTCGAGCCGGAGGATGCTTATGACCCGGTCGCGCACGAACTGCAGTGCGAGTTCTGTGGCTACGCGGTGGACACCTCTGCGGGCCCGGACAAGGACTGGGCGAGCGATGAGACATCGGAGCCGCGTTCGGTCGACGATCCGTGTCCGATCTGCACGAGCGCGCTGGTGCCACGCAGTGAGGCTCCCACCGCCCACAAGCTGCCGGAGTACAAGCTCGCGCGGGAGGCGGCTCGCAAGCTCCATCGTGACCATGTGATTCCCGGACCACCATTCCGGCTCGAGAGCGTCGCCAACGAGCTGGGGCTTGAGGTGGAGATCGGGAGCTTCGATCACGAAGGTCTCCTCATCGGGACGCGGATCGAGCTCCCCGCAGGTTCGGAGAACGTGATCCGGTTCGCGCTCGCGCACGAGATCGGCCACTTCGTGTTGCGCCATCAGGGAGAGCGCGCCAAGATCGAGCCGGAGGCCAACGCGTTTGCTTCTGAGCTGCTGATGCCACGCGAGCTGCTCACGGCTGCCGTGGGCAGAACGCCGTCGGTGCGCAGCCTGTGCGCAGAGTTCGGCGTCAGCCGTCAGGCGATGGTCTACGCGCTGATGAGCGCCAAGGCGATCGATCGAGTGCGGGCTTGAGCTGCGCTGAACGTTTCGCCCGGAGCGCCGTTCTGGATAGGTGAGGCCCAGAGCGGCCTGGCGAACTTTACGACAGGAGATCTCATGTCCGACGAGCACAAGCCCTCGACGATCGAGCTGGTCATCGTCTACGGGACCAACAAGAAGATCAAGGCCAGTGACCCGGAGACGATCGAGCAGGTCAAGGAAGGCGCGTTTGGTCTGTTCGGGATCGATCTTTCCGAGTTCGGGCGCTTCGTGCTGCGCGCGAAGATCAAAGGCGAGAAGGACGTGCAGCTCGATGAGGCCAACACCGTCGAGTTCTACGAGCTGCACGACGGCCAGAAGGTGACGCTGGCCTCCGGCACGCCGTTCGGCGCCAACCCCACTGTCGAGGTGACGTGTGTCGGCGAGCAGACCGCCGAGCCTGCCACGCCGGAGGAGGAAGCCAAGGCGCTTGCGGCCAGGGAATACGAGCCTGCTGCTTGCGCAGAGCAGCACCTACGGCTGGCAGACGCGACTGGTGGACGCCGGGGACTATCTGGTTATCTGCGTGCGGATCGAGAAGTCGCCGGGGCGCGTGTTCGTGCTGAAGCTCGAGTGCGACGACTACGGCGCGCTGGCGCCGCGGCTGGTGTTCATCGACCCTGAGCTGTTCGAGGCCGCCGACGAGCACACCCCTGGCGCGCGCGAGTTCTACCCGCACGGCGACCATGTTGAGGCAGGCCACGAGCCGCTGCCACGTATCTGCATCATCGGCCACCGCGACTACTACGCAGGCGGCTGGCACCAGGGCTGGACCGATCCGCCCGCGCACGACCACACCCTTTACCAGCATGTGGTGAACGTCCGCAATGCGATTCTCGATAGCTGGAGCTAGACGCCGCCGGCACTCCGGCAACGGGGCCGGCTCCGACGAGCCGATGCGGGCGCCGCTGAGCGCTATCCGCGTTGGCGCCCCCCACACGGCGCGGTCGCTCGGACGCCGCGAAGGCGAGCTGGTCTATGACCGGGTGTACCTGCCGTCGCTGGTGGTCGACCACACCGAGTTGATGCTCCGGCAGCACGGTGTCGCCGGCGTGGAGGGCTTCGGTGTGTGGGCGGGGACGCTGAGCGGCGGCGACGCGTTCGTCTCCACGCTGGTGATCCCGAGGGTCGGCTTGCCCGGAGATTTTCACGGCGAAGTATC
The DNA here is from genome assembly GCA_963842005.1 of uncultured Solirubrobacterales bacterium. Lineage (GTDB taxonomy): Bacteria > Actinomycetota > Thermoleophilia > Solirubrobacterales > Solirubrobacteraceae > Palsa-744. Next base: position 324,682 of record CAWJEV010000005.1, read on the forward strand.
GGAGGACACGGTCGCGAACGTGCTGGAGGAGTTCGACGAGCTCGACCTCGTGCCGATCGCCCAGATCCACAGCCACCCGCAGGACGCGTTTCTTTCACCGACCGACGCGCAGCGACCGATCGTCGCGGCCTGCGGTTTCCTCTCGATCGTGATCCCCGGGTTCGGCTTCGTGGATCTTACCGACGTCGGCCTGTGGTGCGTGTACGAGTTCCATGCCCGCGAGAAATGGCGCGAGCTGGATCAGCCCGAGCGCGACCGTCGTTTCGTGATCGACCCGTCGCTGTTGCGGATCGACTGATGCTTCTCGCGCGCCCGCAGCTGCACAAGCTGATCGACCCCGCCGACAGCCGCACCCTCGCCCAGCTGCAAGCCCTCGACGTGGACCCCGAGCGGGCCGTCGCGACACCGGGGCGCACCGTGGCAATCGTGCTTGGCACCGATGCGACACCGTCGCAACGGCTGCTCGCTCGTGCGCTGCTCGACAGCGTCCTGCGGCTTGACCCGCTGGTCGCCGAGGTGCAACTCGACGGGTTCGAGGAACGCGTGCTGATCGAGCTGGAGCAGCGCCTGCCGCTGGAGCTCCACGGCCCGCCGTCGGCCAGCGTTGACTACACGATCGCCGTCGGCGCACCGACCACCCAGGCCGACCTGATGCTCGACGGCTCAGGCTGGATCGTCGACCTCGGCGACAGGATTGAAGATCAGCCGGCGCTGATGAACCCGATCGGCCCGCTTGCAGCCGCAGCGCTCGGTGCTGGAGAGATATTCAAGGCGCTGTTTGCGCTCAGCCACCCGGACACCACGGCGAGCCGCCGCTTCGAGGCAGCCCGCGGGCGCTTTTCGTTCTTCGACTACACGCCCGACGGGCAGAGCCCGGCGCTGACGCCGGTGGAGATCGACGCGTTCCTCGTCGGCGCCGGCGGCGTTGCGGCGGGAACGATCACCACGCTCGGCGAGCTCGGGCCGCACATCTCGGGATCTCTGCGGCTCATCGACCACGACATGCTGAACAGCGACAGCCTGAACCGCGTGAGCTATGCCCGCTGGCGCAGTGCCGTGAACCGCGCCAGCAAGGTCAGCGAGGCGAAGTTCTACCTCGACGCCCGCCTCGCAAACCTCGACGTGGGCGACTACCCGATGCAGTTCTCGGAGTTCAAGCGGCTGCTTGCCCCGCGGCGCAGCGACAGGCGCTACGAGGTCATCGTGACGGCGCTCGACGACGACGACGTCAGGCACGAGGTGCAACGTGAGCTCCCATGCGTGCTGGTCGACGCGGCAACCGGGCGCGACGCGAACTGCAGGATCGAGCGGGTGCTACTCGGCGAGTGGGCATGCCTGGGATGCACGCGGCGCCCAGCGCCAGCGATGGCCGAGGCTGCACACGACGGCGAATGCGGGAGCTTCCCAGATGAGCATGCTCCATCGGTCTCGTTCCTGTCAGCGCTCCCGGGGATCCTCGCGGCAGGCGAGCTGCTCAAGCAGGCACTCGGCGGAGCTGGCTCGCTGCGAGGCGCGTTCGAGCATATCTTCACCTACGGGCCGAACGGCGATTTGAGGCACGAGATGGCTCCGTCTGCGGACTGCGCCGTGGGCTGTGGTAAGACGAGCGTCCTCCGTGCCTATGAGACGAAGTATCGGGCCTGATCCCCGTCGCTCCCGTACTTTACGCCCCATTGATCCGGGGCCTTCCCCCCGCGTGATTCTCGAAGAACGGTAGGAATGAGGGCTTGGGCTGGACGGCGACGACGCGGCGTTCGTCCAGCCAGACGCCCTCGAAGATGAGCGTCAGGAACTGGCGCTTGGCGTCGGGCTCGGTCTCTGTCGTCCAGAACGTCGTGAAGTCTTCGAGCACGCTGCGCGCGAGGTCGAGGTCGAGGTCGAGGTCGGGGATCGGTTCGGGCGCGAGCGCGTTCAGCTCAGCGTTGATCGCGTCGCGGCGCGCCATGTACTCGCCGCCGCCGTTCGCGCTGACGCTCGTACCAAGGCCGGCCGTCCAGGAACCAGGCCGGCCGTCCAGGAACCCGCCGCCACGCAAGCCGACGCACCGACCGCGACGCTCACAAGACCGCAGCAGCAAGAGCCCGAGCCGCCGACACAGGCGGCGCTCTCGGTCTCCCTTCTCGGCCCGCTGCGGATCAACGGGGCCGATCGGCCGCCCCAAGCGGGTGCCGACACGCGAGCTGATTGCCTACCTCGCATTGCACCCCAAGGGCGCCAGCCGCGACGAGCTGACCGAGGCGCTATGGCCCGCACAAGACCCCAAGAAGACCCGCACCCGCCTATGGGAATCAGCCAGCGACGCGCGCGCCGCGCTCGGCGACGCCTGGATCGTGGAAGGCGAGCGTTACCGCCTCGACCGCAACAAGGTCCGCATCGACCTCGACCAACTCGACCAACTGCTCGCCAGCGCCGAACCCGAGAACGAACCCCAAGCCCTCGAAGCGGCGCTTGAGCTATGGCGCGGCGAACCCCTTCAAGGCTCCGACTACGCCTGGGCTGACGGGCACATTCACCGCCTGCGCGCCACCCTCATCGGCCTACTTGAGCGCGCCGGCAACGCCCGCCTCGAAGGCGGCGACGCCCGCGGCGCGCTAGAACTGGCCGAGCAAGCAATCGCGCTCGATCAGTTCCACGAGGCGTCCTGGCGGCTCGCGCTCCAAGCCGATTACGCGCTCGGACTGCGCGAGTCGATCACCCGCCGCTACGACGACCTCGCTCACGCGCTCGATGAGCAGCTTGGGCTACAGCCTACGCGCGAGACACGGGTCATGTACCGGCAGTTGCTCGGGCAGGACTAGCCAGCGCATGTAGCGAGCTTTCTGTAGCGTTGCGTCGGCGATGGCTTCACAACAGGGGAGAGACAGTTCAGGGGGCGTCAACTGGGGGGCTGTGGGCGCCATCGCCGGCGTGATCGCAGCGATCGCCGGCGTGATCGGCGCTCTCGCGTGGTTTGGCGTATTCAGCAATTCGGGCAAAAGCCCAGAAGTCCCTACCGTCCCGACCAGCCCCACAACGACTGAACCGACGACGGGCACGACAGGTACGACCGAAACCACCCCGACGGCAACTGGCCCGAAAGAGGTCTGTCATAACGAGGTCATCCTTGAAGGAGATTTGTCGTACAACCTCAATGAATGCAAGGCCAGTCGGGAAGGGACTATGGGCATACTCGACGTGGGGAGAAAGGCCCTCGAAGCGGGCACCACCGCGAAACTAGCCGAATGGACCGGCCACGATCCTCCGAGTGCCTCCGATTGCAGCAGCAGCGCCGGTGCGTCAGGGGTAGGAACCGTCAAGCTAAAGAGAGTCGGTCAGTGGCTCTGCGCGGAAACGGAAACGGACGGGAACGAACATCGAGTGATCCGCATTCGGTTCGACAGCTATACACCGCCTGCGAATCCCGTCATTGAAGGCGGCGTCTACAAGTTCTTCGTGGCGGTATACGAACCCGCAGAAGGCTAGCAGCCACTTTCACATTTGCATTGACGTTCTCCAGTCTGCGCGCGAGACATGAGTCATGTACCGATCGACCCAGCGCTCACTTTACGCAGCGTGAATCCTGGCGGCTCGCGCTCCAAGCCGATTACGCGCTCGGACTGCGCGAGTCGATCACCCGCCGCTACGACGACCTTGCCCACGCGCTCGTTGAGCAGTCAATGGTCGTCAGATCAATCGTTAGCACGTCCTGGCTTGTTCTTTCTCCGAGCGGATCTACGTCGCTTACGTGCGAGAAGAACTGCGCCAGTTTCTGTCTCGGCAAAGATTGTCTCGATAATCAACGTCGCTGCCAACGCTCCTATAATTCCTCCGAAAAACAACCGACTGGTGATATCTGCATCTATCCCCTGAGCCTCAAATTGTGGCTCGCCAGAACAGTTGAGCTGTGCAGTCAGCTCGGGATATTGCAGATTGCTTTCTTCTGCCCCTATGCTAGGTGAAGGTCGTGGTACTCGACATTCGTAGTGGATACCACCTCGTGACACTTTACCGTCGGCTTCGATGGTGCTTGGCGCTGGACTCCGACCCGTAGTAGTGACGTCTACGATACCAGTAGAAACCTCGGATATCCACGGAATCCCGTCAGTGAGAACGTACCGATTGCGAAGGTATAGCTCGCCGACAGAGAGCTTACCGATAAGCAAGTTCGACTTATCATAAAAGCCTTCACTTACTCCCGTATGTGAGGAGAAAAGCTGTGGTACGTCTACGTAACACCGGTTATAACCGCCGAGATGAACTAGGTCTGCCAAGATAACAAAGCGGAGTGGAACTCTTACAAGGGGCCACTGGCTAGAGTGGAACATCATTCCAGCCCAAGGCGGATGCACTTCTTTGTTCTGAGATTTCTCAATACCTTCGATTAGCGGCGCCGTTGTAGTGCTGTGCACGTTAATAAAGCGTTCTGGATTACTATTCGTCACCATGTACTTTCGGCTGATGGCGAACGGAGGTTGAGAAAATGCTCCCGTCCGTTCAGAAGGGGGAAGGTGCACTTGTTCGTTGGACGAGATGCCCAGACCCATTTCAATCCTCCTGACGTGAGCACCAACGAGCGCGACGACGGCGGTGGTTGGAAGCTGAACGGTAGGTCTATATGGGTCGGGTCCCCATGCACGCTGCGAGCGGTTGAGCATTCCTTCAAGGACGACAGGGTTGCGACAGCCTGCGGCCCGTATACTGAGTTGGAGAGTGCCAGGCCCACTGACCCAAGTATTTGTGCCGACGAATAGCCCTACAGGCGGTGGTGATGGAGGTGGCGGTTCCGTCGTGATGGCAGGCGCTATTAGATATGCGCATAGCGCCCCGAAGCAAATGCCGACAGCCAAGCGCAACCACCGCACAGATTGGCTCCGGTAAAGTACGCGCCGCGCTGGCGTTCGTCGGACGATATCAGCACTACTCATTGAATGTAGAAATGGAGTGAGATATCGAACGTGCAGATCGTCTCTAGTCGTGCGCCCACTGCCCGTCATTCAACACCCTGGCTTGCGTGAAAATCTGGTTGGAGCACGTCATAGCCGAGAACTCGAACAGGCAGACACTGCTCATAAAGGGCAGCGGTGACGCGAGCAGTCGGTTGGCTCCGACGGCGAAACGGCGCCGAATCCTCGAAAGCAAGCTCGGCGAACCCGGCGTGCTCGAAGGTCCTACGGATGTACGGCGTCAGGTCGGGCGGATGACGATGGCGGGTCCAGATCATCGTGGCTTGGGGCGCACAGAGTCGCGGAAGATGGCCGACGGTGTTGGCGATGTCCTCTGCCGATATGTTGCCGACACGCCGCAGAGGAGAACAAGGTCCAGGAGCGCTGCGGTCGGGCGCGGCGCGCACTTGCGCGACTGCCAGGCGCCGGCCCAGCGCTGAGTCAGGGTCAGCGTAGTCCTCGTGGCAAGTCGGTCAGTCCACACCAGGGTGGAGCCTACGCGAACCGCGGCGCGCAGTGCGAGCGCGACGACGTGTCACACGAGCTTGGATATCGACATCCTGGCGAGCACGTGGCCCCGTGGGCTTACCCCTGCGCTGGCTACCGGGGGTATAGCGCTTCCAGCTCGGCTGCGTCCGTTCAGAAGCCGACGATACGTCGGGTGGCGGACCCTAGCTGTCGGCAGGTCGTGTGCAGGCCCGAGCACGTAAAGCTCTGCGCGCCGACCGGACGTGTCGGCTGCCGCCAGATGCACGAGGTCCTTGAACACCTGCCGCTTGCGCATCGCGTCGTGGCCGTCCCATCGCGCGAGCTTGAACTCGGCCACGCGGCGATCGGTCTCCACGTCATAGGGACGGGACGGGTCGTTGCCTGCGGCCAGCGACGGGCGTCGCAGAACCTCATTCGGCTCCAACAGCTCAGGGAGGGCGAGCGAGATCGCCGCGGCGTTGATCAGATCGTTGATCCGCCCGAGCCGGCTACGGACGAGCAGCGCGCCGCGCAGCAGGTCCGGGGAGACACCGCGAGCGCTGATGATCGGCCCCACCTCGCCCCGGCCACAGCCATTGAGTTCATGCTCGATGTCCGCGATCTTCGCCGTCAGCGGCTCGTCCTGGATGAACCGCGCCAGGGCTCCTGCCGCAGCTTCAAGCGCGTGATCGTGACGCACGAGAGCAGCATCGCACGCACGGCGCGAGAAGGGCGAATCCGATCGACGGGTTCGTAGTGTTCCTCATTGGCGTCTTCGTCAGGGCGGTGGTCGGCGAAGAGGAGCGGCGGGTCGAGGCCCGCTACGAAGCGCAGCGGCTCTACTACGGGTGGACGCTCCGGGAGCTGCCGCAGCAGCAGGTTTCCCGCGGCGTTCAACCCGGCTTCTCGCCGGCCTGAGGGGCCGCGGGGGACGACAAAATCCCGCTCGGCCGCACCGCTGGAGTCGCGGGGGCGCTCTGCGGCCAGAACCCTTGGCGTTATGCCGACCCCTACGCGGCGATCAGCCCAACCCGAGAGGGCCAGCCCGCCGAGATCGGCATAACGAGTAAGTCGGCATAATGGTGCTTGTGCCGACGTCGGCACAAGCACCACTTCCGCGATAAGTCCTCACGGCAGAGGCAGCTGGTGAGCGCAGCCCTGCTGTTCTACCCGGTCCTGATGGCGGCCGACATCCTCGCCTACCGTGCGACGGAGGTCCCGGTCGGCGAGGACCAGCGCGAGCATCTGGAGCTTGCCCGTGACATCGCGCAGCGCTTCAACAAGCGGTTTGGCGACGGAACGCTCGTCGTGCCCACCCAGCGCACACCCCAGATCGCCGCACGGGTCAAGGACCTGCAGCAGCCGACCGTCTCGATGTCCACGACACGCTCCTCCGAGGAGGGCGCCGTGCGCATCCTCGACGCCCCGGCCGCGATCCGACAGAAGTTCCGCCATGCGGTGACCGACCCAGGGGGCGAGATCCGAGCAGACCCGTCGAAGCCAGGCGTGACGAACCTGCTGGAGATCCTCGCCGCCCTGCGCGGGGTCAGCGTGCGGACAGTCGAGGAATCACTGTCCTCTGCGCGCGGCTACGGCGAGCTCAAGGAAGCGGTGGCCGACGCTGTGATCGCCGAGCTGGCCCCTCTACAGGAGCGCTACGCAGATCTGCGTGCCGACGAGCCCGCGCTGGACACCGTATTGGCACGGGGAGCCGAGCACGCAAGCGAGATCGCACGCCGAACCGTCGCTGACGTGCGCCAGTGGCTGGGCGTCGGGCGACCGCACACCCGCTCACCGTCCCCTGAAGAGCTTGCGTAGCCGACGGTGGCGGCGGTTGAAGATCAGCGTGTAGAAGCGGCGGAGGATGAAGTCGGGGATCCGTCGAGGCAGCGCTCCTCGTCGTGCACTCGGGACTGGAGGCCACCGCTTGCTTCCGCCCGTTCTATTACATCGAACGTGGTCGGCGGGCCCCAGCGTAAGACGAGATCGCTCAGACTGCGTTGCTCGCCGCGTTCGGCGCCGGAGCTCTGAGGAGCTGTACCGACACTGCGGCCAGCAGTAGAACGGATGGCCCGAGCAGAAACCGAGAGAGTGGAGTTAGGAACGCGATCCCGACGACGAGTAGGAGGAGTGCGAGCCACCGAGGCAGTAGCGCCCGCGCGCGCAACGCGACCGCAGCTGTTGCGAGCAGCAAGATGCCGATGCCCACCCCGGCGGCGTTGTAGCCGAGGACGTAGGAGATCTCGAACAACGCCTGGCCGAGCGCCTTTGTGAGATGACCATCCTCGGCGCGCAGAGCCCCAACCATGTTGAGGGTCTCGGCGCTCAGGCCGGCCGCCGCCAAGAGAAGCGCGCCACCGAACGCGGTGGTGGCGAGCAAATCGTCTCCCTCGTGCTCGCGAAGGATCGCCCGGACACCGCTCGCGAACAGGACGAACACCGCGCCCCCGACGAGACTGAGGCTCGCGCCGGCCACGATCCTCGCCGAAGTGCCTGTGTAGAAGGCGACGATCTCTCGTGCGGGGGCACCGGCGTCGGGCTGTTCAAGCGCCCACAGCGCGTTACCCGCGCCGAACAGGATCGCCACCGCGAGCCCCGCGAGTCCGGTCGTCCGGCGCGTAGCAAGTCTATGATCCGCCATCGCCAGCCCTCCTTTTTGTGTTCTTCAAGGAGCGAGCGTATCCCCCCCCCCAACCAATGCGTGCGCGAACTCGCGAGCGAGACCACTTGGCCTGGCGGGATCGACTCGGTCGACAGGCCCTTGACTTGAACCGCAGCACCCGCCGGGCGGTGGATATCCTCTCGCGGTGGGCTCGCTGAGCAAGGTGCAGCTCGACGCGATGGTCGAGGAGGCCACCGTCGACTGCTACAACGAGGACGAGCAGGTGACCGGCCTGTTCACGCTGATCGAGGACAACCTCGCGGTGCCCTTCCCCACGGAAGTGCTGGGCGTGCCCGTCACCGTCGAGCGCGTCGATTTGACAGACAGCGGCCAGATCATGGCCATCTGTTCCCGCGACCGGGCACGGCAGACCATCCCGATCCTCGATCTACCGCTCCCGACCCCGCCACCCGAGGGGGCGGAGTGGATCGACGCCTACCGCCACTGGCAGAGCTGAGAGCACAGGACGCGAGCCAGGACCAGGGACGTTGGGAGGATGAGCAAGAAGACGAGCAAGGCGCTCCCGCCGAAGCACCAGGCCTGGATCGAGGCGCGCAGACGCCACCGGCTCTCGCACGCGCACGTGCAGATGGCCCGGGAGCTCGGCCTGAACCCGAAGAAGCTTGGCTCGATCGACAATCACGACCAGGAGCCCTGGAAGCAACCGCTGCCGCAGTTCATTGAGCACCTGTACCAGAAGCACTTCGGCCGCGAGCGTCCCGAGATCGTCCTGCCGATCGAGCAGCGCGCGCGCCGACTGGCGCAGAAGAAAGCTGAGAGGAGGGCCGCAAAAGCAGCGCGACGCGCCCAGAGCAGCGCTGGAGAGGACGCGTCCTGAGCCGTGCGTGAGCCTACAAGCGAGACCGTCGAGGCTGCGGGTGGGGACGCGATGTGATCAGCCGCAGGCCGCCCTCGTAGGTGGGCTGCGAGCGCAGACGGCCGTGCCGTGCGTCCCACGCGCCGGAGGCGAGATCGTCTGCCAGTCCGGTGATCGCGCGCTGCTCGACACCGGGAGGCAGACGCGGCCAGACCGACTGCGCGGCACGCACCGCCGGATCCAGATACGCCTCCGGCCGCGCGTAGTGAGCCTCGAGGAAGCCGTCCTCACAGTCGGTCGGGATCGGGACGGGTTCGACGCGGGCGTTGCCGAGGATGTCGGTTATCGCGTCGATGTGGGGAAAGCGCTGGCGGTCATCGGCTAGCGCCTCGGGGAGGTAGTCGCTCATCATCCAGTAGCCGGCAAGCACGTCAGTGTCGACGGTGAGCACGACGACCGGGCCACGGGCTACACGCCGTAGCTCGCGCAGGCCCGCGGCAGGGTCGCGCCAGTGGTGGAGGGTACTGATCGCCATTGCCGCGTCGAAGGCGTCGTCATCCAGTGGCAGCGCCTCGGCGCTGGCGTCGATCGCCGGCGCGAGGTGGGCTGGGCGTTGGGCGCGCATCCCGGCGGAGGGCTCGACGGCAAGCACATAGCGGTCCTCGGGCTCGTAGGAGCCGCTGCCGGCGCCGACGTTGAGGACAGTGCGTGCGTCGCCGAGCGCCATGTGGACGCGGGCGGCGATCCGCGGGTCGGGTCGCCGGTGGCGGCGGTAGGCCGGCGCGTGCCGGTCGTAGTCGATGCTCGCGTCACGCATGGCACGCGCACTCTACGCGGCAACGCCCAGGTGCAGGCGACGAGCGAGTTCTTCATCTACGGGCAGGCGACCCCTGGGGTATAGAGCCGGCTCGTCGCTCGTGACGCATGGCTCTACGCTGCGCTCATCAACGCACTCGTTGCATCCGACTCCTCTCTGCTCGACCTGGTCGAAGCTGTGCGGGCCCTGCCCTATGGCCGTCCGAGTGACCGCACCGTGGACGGAATGCTGCGCGAGCGTCGCGGCACCTGCTCCACCAAGCACTTGTTCCTCGCCCAAGCGTTGGCCGAGCGCTTCCCCGACACCGAACCGCTGATCGTCCATCGTGTCTACCGGCTGGATCGCGCCCGCGCCCGAGGACTGTTCGACCCGACGGTCGCCGAGGTCGTTATCTCACGATCCTCCTGGAGGGCCGACGCATCAACGTGGATGCGACGTTCCCCGGACCGGCGTGGGATGGGCGCTTCTCGCTGCCGCTGGCCTGCGGTGACGGGCGCGACTATCCGGCCGGTGAAGATCCCGACGCCGAGAAGCGCGCGCTCGAGCGCCAGTACTGCGACCCCGCTGTCCGTGAGCCGTTCATCGCGGCACTGGCATCCATAGAGCGGCCACTGCGGTAGCCACGCCCGCTGCCGAGAACACCATGGCCCCGGACAAGTCGGCGTCCACCTGTCCTCGGCCACGAGCCTCGATCAGCGCGGAGATCATGTCGAAGGCGTCGATTGCGATAGCGGCCACGACGGCCGGCTGCTCGAGTCGCCGCCAGCGTCGGCTGGCGAGGCCTACTGTCGCTACGGCTATCTGATGTGCGCCGAAACCGCGAACGAACAGGCGAGCCTCCGGATGCTCTGCGGTATCGGCTGCCAGCCTCAGCTTGGCCATCTTCGGCGGAACGAACAGCGCGCCCACTCCGTAACTCACACGGAATAGGCTGTTGACGAGCATCAGGCTGCGTTTCGACACGTTCGCCGGAGCCTAACGAAAGCAGGACAGGACGAGCACCCTGTGCCATGCGGTGTTGGCTGAAGGGCTCGCGTCCCTGTTCGAGTTCGTCGGCTACGACGTGCTACAGCCTGATTTTCACGCGAGCCCAGGTGCGGCTTGAAAGGGTGCGGGTTCCTGATAGAACTCGGCGACGGTGGGCCGGACGCCGAACATATGAGAGGTAGAGTGCTGCCTGTTGTGAGTGCAGCGCTGTTGCGATTCTATGACCGCCTCCGCGATCCCGCCAGCCAAGCTGCGGCGCGGGGCGAGCCGACGGGACAGGGTTTCGACGGGCTGCGAGGTCACAAGTATTGCCTGCTGGTGACCTACCGGCGCTCGGGCGAGCCGGTGCCGACACCCGTCTGGTTCGGCCTCGATGACGCGGGCCGTATCTACGTCCGCACGCCGACCGACTCGGGAAAGGTCAAGCGCGTCCGCGCGGGCTCCCGCGTCCTGGTCGGCCCGGCGAACGCGCGCGGCAAGCCACTCGGGCCGCTCGCCGAGGGCAACGCTCATGTACTTGCAGGCGCGGCCGAGCGAGACGACGCCGAGCGCACCGTTCAGGCCAACTACGGCCTGGGACGGCGCGTGTTCGAGGCCCTGTTCGCGTCGCGCGGTGACGCGACCACCTATCTGGTAGTGACGCCTACGTAAAGCGTGCCACTGCAAGTGGATGCCCACGGCCCGGCGCTACGAACCCGCGCTGCGCCGCAACCGTCTGCTCGACCACGAGTGTGTCGGCGACATCGAACAGCAGCGCACGCCTCACTGAGCGCGATCCTAGCTCACCCTGGGGCTGGCTGTAGCGAACCGCTTGTCGGTCTCACCCATAACTTGACCGGCTGACATACGCTCCAGTCATGGAGTTCGCGGGAGAGGACGATCTATACGCCTACTACGCCGACGGCCACGAGCAAGACCGGCTGTCCGCTGCCCGCGGACAGCCCCTCTCTGCCAATGTCGTGTGAGACGCTCATGATCAAGGAATTACTGATCCTTGGGGGCGAGAATGGAGCACGACGCGATGTTGGAGATGAGCGTCTCACACGACATTGGCAGAGAGGGGACATGCATCGAACGGTCGTCGCTCGCCGGCGTCTTGGTCTTTGGCATACTCGAAGCGATGAGGGTAAAAGGTGTCTTTAGCCGGACATCAGACCTCGACGTCGACAAGATCACAACGATGCATGCCGCGATGAAGGTGCTCCGCCGGGCACTGGGCCGGCAGAACAAGCGTCTCCGGGACATCGGCGGCGAGGTGCTCCAGGTCCAGCTCCTGGGCCAGGCCACGGCCGCGGCAGAGTGGCCGAAGCTACTTGCCTACTGGCAGCAACGCCACCCCTCAGGGACGGCGGAGTGGCCGCGTCGCGTCGACCCAGGCGCCTGGGTCCTGAACCTCTGGCCGCTTCCTGCGGGCACCGCCGGGCGCGCCAAAGGAGTCGGCGGGGACGTCGGTATGCGTCAGCCGACGAAGATGCACGGCGCCCCGGCCTTGACGGTGTTCAACCCCCAGAGAACCGGGACGGACGCCGCGACGGCGTTGGCCGTCATCTGCGCTGCCTGGTTTGAAAGCATTCGCAACACCGACTATCCAGCCATGCGCTTCGCGCCGCCGATCCTGGAGGAGTGGGCTGCGGGAGGTCGTCTCCTCTCACGGGAGATCATCGACTTCGGCTTGAAATGGTCGCTCCCGCCCGCCGACGGCGTGTAGGCCGCGCCGCCCGCGACGCCATCTGATTATGAGAACGGCGGTCCGACCCGGCCCCGCTGCGGCGGCCTCAACCGACCCCCCGCCCGTGGTCTCCGAAGCGCCCCGGGGGCGGCCGACCCAAACGGAAGCGATCCAGCGCCAGCTCGGGCACGTCAACCTCGGCACGACCTCGATCTGTCTCCAGGGCATCGACACCGAGGAGATCATCGCGGCCGTGAACTCGCGGCAGCGCCGATGATGCCCGCCAGCGCCGCGCTCCGGTTCTCAAAGCACCGGTCAACACAGCAGGAGCGCCCAGGACCGCGCAGGCGCTCCTGCTTCGCCCGGCGCGACCGGTAACGCGCGGAGCGTCGCCGAGACCGCTGAGGTTCGTCCAGAGCACAAGCACGAGACCCGTTCGGCGAGACGCTCGCTTACGAGCGGGAAGCTGAATCACGACTCAAATCGAGCGCGGTCAGCTCGACCATGGGAAGTGAGGTCGAGACGGCGCGGAGGCGCAATCGGCCGAGCTAGGGTTCCTCCGGCTCGTGGGGCGCATCGGCCGGAGGCGTACGCTGGGATGTCCGGCGCGCACGCTCACGCCATTCCCCGTCCTGATACTCGAGCCACACCCGCCGGAACCATCGGCGCAGCTGCTTGGTGTCCCGGTCTGCGACATAGCGTTCGAGCTGCTCCAAGACCTCTCTGGGTAGCTCATCGCCGGTAGTCGGCCGCACCGTCGCGAACGTCGGCCGGCAGTCCTTTGTCAGCATTGTGCGTCTGACCGGCGCTAGGCGGACTTTGGTCTGGGCGCTGGCTTTGGAGAGCCAGCGAGCGAGCCGCCGGGTGACGAGGACAGCGACAAGCCCGGCGATTAGGAGCGCCACGAGCTCGAGGATCAGATCAAGGGCCATAGTACGAACCTCCAGGCGCTTTGACCGCTGCGCGTCGTAGCGAGAGCGAGTACGCGACCTCGGCCGCCGCCCCGCACAACAGTGCGAGCCCCAACAGCACCCACGAGACGCCAAGGACATGCCCGCCCGGGAGCGCCAATTCATGCGATTCGTGTGTCTGAAGCCGATACCCGTCGGTCCACACAAGCGCGATCGCGACCGAGACGAGCACGAGACCGGCGGTACTCAAGCCGCGCAGCGCAACGTTTGAGCGCAACGAGAGGCATCTGGCTGCGGCCGCGGCGAAGATCGCCAACGCCAAGCCAAGCAGCTCGCCCTTCCCGAAAGACACGACCGGCTTGAAGTTACCGGCTTTGCCCAAGAGCGGCGCCACGACCGGCCCACCCAAGGCAAACGCGCTAAAGAGGACCACGGTCACCAGCCACTCGACTAGCGCGCCCAGAATTGTGGATGGCGGCGTTGTGAACACCGCTTCGTATGGCGGGCGCCCTTGCGTGCGATCACCGCGCCGCATATACGGACGGTAGCGTTTGCAGCCGCCGGATGGTCGCCCGAGCGCCTGGGTATCGCTGTCGGGCCATTCGACCGGACCTGCCCCCCGCGACAGACGGGGCACGCTGGGTGGCCCCTCCACGCGCACCTGCGGAAGCACGAAGGCAGGTCTCGATCAGCCCCCCAGGCCGACAGTCGCGCTCCCTCGCCAAGAGGAGGAGGCGCATCGTGCTCGCTCTCGGCGGAGGCTGTCGCGTGCGACAGCCTCGGCGCTGAGCGAGCGTCTGAACTCAGTCGTCGCTGACGCCTGCTACGGACGGAGGCTGTCGCACAAACCCCTGAAGCCCTCGCTAGAGCCGTTCTGAGGGTGGGGTCGAAAAACCGGAAGGTCATCGCTCGGCCGCGACACGCCCTGCTCTGCCTCGGCGCTCCCAGCGCCTTCCACGGCCATCACAGCGAGCGCCGCCCAGGTTTTCGTAGACGGCTTTGTGCGACAGCCTCGACGAGCAGCGAGCGTGGCCGCCAGCGCTCGGCAGGCTTGCGCTTCGCGCGAAATCCGCTTGTCGTTAGGTCAGGGTCCCGAGTACAAGTGGTATGACCCGCTGGGCGCCGGCGAGGCGAAGCTGACCGCCGACCATTGCGAGCGTCCAACCCGAGTTGCGACGATCGTCGATCAGCACGCCGGTACCGGGTGGTGGCGTGGCGATGATCTTGAAGGCGCCGCGGACGTTGTCGGCTTGCTGCACGGCGTTGGCCATGGTGAGCTGGGAGGGGCGATCCTCAGTGCGTGTCACGAGCTCTACGTGCGGGACCCCCAGCTCGGTGGCGAGGCGCCCGGCTAGCCGGATCGTTACGTCGCCCAGGCGCATGGAGGGAACAGTCGTGACCCAGGCGACGGGTGTGCTCGCGCCACGCAGGACGTCCGCGAGCCCGACGACGAGCTCGTGCTCGAAAGACCCCTCGCGCAGTCCACGCTCGACGGCGGGCCACCAGCCGCCGTCGCCGAAGCGCGCGAGCGCCCAGCCTGGCTCCGTGCGGACATTTTCGGGGATCTTACGCATCGTGCCGGTGGCGTCGGGCGCCATCTTCTTGGCCTCCAGCTCCACCGGTCTGGCGCGCAGGTGACGTCCGGCCAGCTCAACGAGCGCCGGGTCCGGCGGCTGAGCGAAGCGTGGCGCGGTGCAGACCGAGCAGCGACCGCAGTCCTTTGCGTCTGGGTCATCGAGCTTCTTCCTGCAAGGTCCGCATCAGGCAACGGCCATCAGCCCCGAACGCAGCCATAGCGTCCTGCTCTGCACGGCGCAGAGCGGTGACCCGCATGTAGCGCTCCGCGTCGTAGGTCCAATCCGCGCCAGGGATTGACTGCCAGCAGGTGCCGTTACGGCGGATCGCGCCCTCGACGTCGAGGATCTTCAGCATCGCTTCGATGCGGCCCATGCCGAGGTTTATGACTGCCATCAACTCGCGCGTCGTGCGGCCCTCCTCACCGGCGGCCTCCAACTCCGCGAGAACCGCGGCTACCCGCTCGCGCTCGGGAAACGCCTGCTCGATGAAGAAGTCCTGGATCCGGCGGTCCTCGCCGCCGCGCAACAGAACGACGTCGGCGTACTCGACGCCGCGTCCTGCGCGACCGACCTGCTGGTAGTAGGAGACGACCGAGCCCGGCGCCTGATAGTGCACGACGAACGTCAGATCGGCCTTGTCGTAGCCCATGCCGAGCGCACTGGTGGCGACAACGGCCTTGACCTCGTTGCGCAGCAGACGCTCCTCAGTGGCTACCCGCTCCTCTCGGTCTCCTGCTCGCCGCTGTAGGACAGCGCAGAGATCCCGTTCGCAGTCAGGAAGGTCGCGACCTGGTCTGCGTCGCGCTTGGTCAGCGTGTAGACGATCCCGGAACCCGGGAGCACCGGCAGATGCAGCACCAGCCAGGCGAGCCGCTCAGCGGGCCGCGGCAGGTCGAGCACCTCAAGACGCAAACTTGTCCGGGCCAACGGGCCGCGGTAAGAGCGCAGCAGGCTCACCACCGGGAGCAGCCAACTGCTCCAGGACGTCACCGACGACACGATCATTGGCGGTAGCCGTCGTCCCGAGCACCGCGACCCCCGGCGCGAGCACATCGAGCATGTCCTTCACGCGCCGGTAGTCCGGGCGGAAGTCATGCCCCCAATCTGAGATACAATGCGCCTCGTCGATCACAAGCAGCCCCACCGACGCGGCGAACAGCGGCAGCATGCCCTCCCGGAAACGTGGGTTATTCAGCCGCTCCGGGCTGATCAACAGCAAGTCGATCGTATCGGCAGCAAGTCGATCGCGAACGTCGTCCCACTCCTCGCGGTTGGTGCTGTTGATCGTGTGCGCGCACAACCCCAGCCGCTGCGCCGCGGCGATCTGGTTGCGCATCAGCGCCAACAATGGACTGACGATCAACGTCGGCCCCGCACCCGCCTCCCGCAACAGCGCAGTCGCGACGAAATACAGCGCGGACTTCCCCCAGCCGGTGCGCTGTACGCACAACACCCGCGCGCGGTCAACGACCACATCCCTGATCGCCTCCAGCTGCCCCGGGCGGAACCCCGAGCGATCCTCGCCAGTCAGCGAGCGCAAGCGCTCCAAGGCAATCCCCGCCAACGTCTCCGAGGTCACGGTCAGCACAAATCCATCGTCTCACGCGAACCGGAAGACTCCAGATGCAAGACCAGGGCTGGGTCATCGCCCCCGACGCCAGGGGCCACGGTCACTCCGAGAAGCCGCACGACCCCGCCCGCTACGAGGAGCAGCGCATGGCGAAGGATCTCGCCGTGCTGCTCGACACGATCATCGAGGCCCTCAGCGCCGCGGACCCGGCGAGCATCGGGACTCCCGAGGCGGCGGCGTTCTGGACGCTGGCGGACGCTCTGGGCGCTGACCGGGAGGCGCTCGTCGCACAGTCGACATAGGTCTACAGAGGCGGGGTGGCGCTCGATCGCATAGCGGCGCCGACGCTGATCCTGGCCGGCGAGGACGATCCGCTGGCCCTGCGTCCCGAGGTGCTCGCCGACGCGATCCCGAACGCTGTGCTTCAGCTCCTCGCGGGCAACCCACATCGAAGCGCTCGGCGATCCGCGGTTTACGCGGTCCATCGTCGGGTTCCTCGCCTGATCGAGACCCTGTGCCCTAACTCGCGCCGGCTGTCTTGGCTGGCCATGCGCCGAGTTGCGCAAGGACCCCAGTGGCTCAGGCCGTTCCGGTCAGAAGCACCGCTGGCACCTACGCCACCGCGAGCTCGAGCTCGGCGTGGCTTGCCTTGGCCGGCAGCTCGAGCCGCAGCTCCTCGCCCTGCGTCTCGTCAAGCAGCCTGCGCACATCGATGAGCGTCAGGCCGACCAGATCCCCGTTCGCGTCATAGCTGACGGCGTGACCGTCCGGCGTCTCGTCGAAGTCGACCGCGCGCGCCGGATCGCCCTTCGCCAGGTAGAGGACATCAGCGTCGTGGTCGTAGCGGACACGATCGAAGGTGTATGGGCCGATCTGGACGTTCATGGCTTGCGTCTCCTCGGGAACGCCGTTCGTACGCTCCCATTGGACTCCTCGTCAAAGGCTACTACGACCTTGAGCCACCGGCTGGGGCCCGCGTCCTCCAAGTAGAACCAGTCCTGGCCCGGACGGGGCTGCACCATGTGCTCTGTCGGCGCCCGGACGGCGCGCAGCACATCGGCTTGATACGGCGCCATGTAGGGATGACCGTCGATGATGTGCTCCCAGCGGTCGACGGTCAGGTGGACCGTACGACCGAGGGGGTCAACAGCTAAAAGCACTCGTTCCCGCCAGCCCGCGCCGCAAAACGCGAGAAAGATTTGTTCCCCAATTGTTCCCCAGAAGAAACTGCCGCCGAGCACTTTTCTCGCAAAACATCCGGTTTTACAGGCACTTTATGAGGGTGAGCGACGGGATTCGAACCCGCGGCCGCCGGGACCACAACCCGGAGCTCTACCAGCTGAGCTACGCCCACCGCGTGGGTAGCGAAGTGTAGCGGCGGGTCTGCTGCGCCCCGCGTCGGCCCACGATGCCGCCCCGCGTGGCCCTTCGATCGCGAAGCATCAAGCCGTCGGCTGCCCCCCGGCTGCGGCGAGCAGCTGCGCCGTCACGTCCCGGCCCTCGCGCTGTGCGGTGCGCCAGCCCCGGCCCATCGAGAGCTGGTCCGGCGGGATCCGCGGGCCCTCGAGCACAGTGAGCCGCGCCTGGCGGGGGTCCCACCTGAGCTCCCCCAACTCGAACGGCCGGTCGGCCGCCCACGGCGACAGCACCGTGGCCCGCAGCTCCTCGGTGCTCAGGTTGAAACGGCACACGTTGCGCGGGAAGTGGCGCAGCTCCACGTGGTACACGCCCTCCGGGACAGAGGGGAACGCGGGCGGCGGGGGCGACACGGGCTGCTCCGACGGCGGGAGCGACACGGGCTCGTCGCTCAGTTGGGCGCCCCGAGGTGAGCCCGATCCGAGCGCCACCACCGCGTCGATCTCCACCAGCGCGCCCCGTGGCAGCACCGCCACCCCCACCGTCACTCGCGCCGGGGGGTCGGCCGTGAAGAACTCGCGGTAGACCTCGTTCACCTCGCCGAAACGCTCCAGGTCGGTCATGTAAACCGTCAGGCGCACCGCCTGCGCGAGCGTGGTCCCGGCCGCCGCGCACACCGCCTGCAGGTTCTCCAGGCAGCGCCGCGCCTGCTCGGCCGCGCTCGCGCCCACCACCTCGCCGCTCACCGGGTCCAGCGGGATCTGGCCCGAGCAGAACAGCAGCTCCCCCGCCCGTACCGCGTGGCTGTACGGGCCAATCGCCGCCGGCGCCCCTGGGGCGCTCACGCTCTCGCGGAAACGATCCATACCGTGACCCTACATATAGGGCTCCCCAGTAGCGCACTGCCCCGGCCGACTTCCACCACCCACCGTCCCGGACGTACTCCCACCTCGCACCGCCTCGGCCGCCCAGCAGCGCACCGCGCTGTCCGATCGTCTAGATTCCAACTGGTGCGACCCTCCGTCAGGAAGCTCGCCGTCGCGTTCCTGGCGGCGCCCCTCGCTCTCGCGTGCGCGCTCCCGGCCCCCGCCGGAGCCCAGATCGCGTACGGCCCGTGCCCGGGCAGCAACGAGTTTGCCTGCGGGCACCTCACCGTCCCGCTCGACCCCTCCGGGGCCACGCCGGGGACCCTCACGCTCGCGGTCCGCCGCCGCCGCGCGCCCGTCGGGGAAGCCTCCTCCGCGGTCGTGGCGCTCGCCGGCGGGCCGGGGCAGTCCGCGGTGCCGTTCGCCGAAGACTTCACCGAAGTGCTCGGGCCGATCCTCGACACACGCGATGAGCTCGTCTTCGACCAGCGCGGCACCGGCCACTCGCACCCGCTCGCCTGCCACGGCTTTGAACAGCCTGGCTCCTACCACTCCGCCGGAGCGCTGCTCGCCGCCTGCGCCGAACAGATCGGCCCCGAACGCGCCTTCTACACCACCCCCGACTCCGTCGCCGACATTGAGGCGATCCGGTGTGCGGGGGGCTACGAAAAACTCGTGCTGTGGGGCACCTCCTACGGCACCAAGGTCGCCGAGGAGTACGCCCAGGAGTACCCCCAACACGTCGAAGCGCTGATCCTCGACTCCGTCGTGCCCCCCGCCGGGCCCGACCCGCTCGATCGGGCCACGTTCGCCGCGGTGCCCCGCATCCTGCGCCAGCTCTGCGCGTACCGCCAGTGCTCGCAGATCAGCCCCTCCCCCGTCGGCGACCTCGCGCGGGTCGTGCGACGCATGCGTGGCGGCACGCTGAGCGGCCGCTGGATCGGCGGCCACGGCCACGGCGTCACAGTCCACGTCTCCTCCAACGAGCTGCTCGACATCCTGCTCGCAGGCGACTTCAACCCGGTCCTGCGCGCCGAATTCCCCGCCGCGGCCCGTGCCGTCGCCACTCACGGCGACACCGCCCCGCTCGTGCGCCTGCTCGCTCGAGCCTCCGGAGCGTACGGTGGCGGAGCCGAAGAAAGCGAAGGCGTCGACGAGCCGCTGTTCCTCACCACCACCTGCGAAGAGGAGGTGTTCCCCTGGAGCCGCGCCGCCGGCCCCTCCGAACGCCTTGCCCAGGCCACCGCCGCAGTCGACGCCCTGCCCGCGAGCGCGACCGCCCCCTTCACCCCCACGAACATGCTCCACTTCGACGAGCTGCACACCTGCGCCTTCTGGCCGTTCGCCACCCCCGCGCCCCCGGCCGTGCCGGAAACCGTGCCCAACGTCCCCACGTTGATCTTCAGCGGCGCCGACGACCTGCGCACCCCCACGGCCAACGCCCGCGCGCTCGCCACGCAGATTCCCGACGCGCACCTGCTCGTGGTGCCCAACACCGGGCACTCGGCGCTCGAGAGCGAGCCCACCTCTTGCGCGCGTAAGGCACTGCAGGCGATGTTCACCGGCGGGGTGGGCGTGCACTCGATCGCCCCCTGCCCCGCCGGGCCGCCACCGCCGCTCGAGAGCCTCGCGCCGCTGGCCCCCGAGCGGCTCTCCGACGTCCCCCCCGCGCCCGGGAACCACGGTCGGGCCGGGCGGACGCTGCAGGCGGTCGCGCTCACGCTCGCCGACTTCTCCCGCCAGTTCGTGCTGCAGCTGCTCGAAGCGGCCGGCGGGGCGGGCGGTCTCTCAGGCGTCAACCCCTCCTCGCTGGACTCCGGCGGCCTGCGCGCCGGCTGGGTGCAGTTGGCGAAGGGCGCGCTGCGCTTCCACGGCTACTCCTACGTGCCGGGCGTGACGATCTCCGGCACACTCGAGGCCGGCAGAATCGCGCTGCGGGTGGGCGGCTCCGCGGCGGCGCGGGGCACCCTGCACCTCGGATCCCACAAAGGGCTCGTCGGCGAGCTGGGAGGCCGGCGCGTGCACCTTGGCCCGGGGGGCCCCACGGCGAGTGCCGCTATTGTCGGTTTCGATGCGCGCACGAGCCCCGCTCTCGGTCTTCGCGGCTCTGCTGTCCGCACTGCTGCTCGCCGGCTGGCCGGCCTCCTCAGCAGCCTCCCCTGGGACTAGCTCCACCAGCTCCCTCAGCTTCTCGCCCTGCCCCCACGAAGGGCCCTCGTTCGCCTGCACGACCGTCACCGTCCCCCTCGACCGCGGCGGGACGGTGCCCGGCACGGTGTCCCTGAGCGTCGAGCGCGCCCAGAGCGGCCTCACCCCGAGCTCGAGCGCCGTGCTCGCGCTCGCCGGCGGACCCGGCCAGGCGGCGAACCCGCTCACGGGCTTCATCGCCAAGGCGATCGCCCCCGCGCTGCGCGGGCGCGACCTGGTCGTCTACGACCAGCGCGGCACCGGGCGCTCGGACCCGCTGAACTGCCGCAACTCCCCCGCCCTCGAACAGGCACGCAACGTGGGCCAGCTCGACGAACAGTGCGCGCTGCAGCTCGGCGCCGCGCGGGGCGCGTTCACGAGCGAGGAATCGGTGCAGGACATCGAGGCGGTCCGCGAAGCGCTCGGTTACGAAAAGCTCGTGCTGTACGGGACCTCCTACGGGACGAAGGTCGCGCTCGAGTACGCCGAACGGTACCCCGCCCACGTCGAAGCGCTGGTGCTCGACTCCGTCGTGCTCCCCGAAGGCCCCGAACCGTTCGGGCTCTCCTCGATCCAGGCACTGGCACCGGTGCTCGAAGAGCTCTGCTCGGAAGGGGCCTGCGCGCACATCACCTCCAACCCGCTCGGGGACCTCGCCACCCTGGCCGCGCGGTTGCGCCGCCACCCGCTCAGCGGCTCGGTGTACGACGGCTCCGGGCGCCGGCACTCCGCCACGCTCCGGGAGGCCGACCTGTTCAACGTGCTCGTCGCCGGCGACCTCAACCCCGCGCTGCGCGCGCTGCTGCCCGCCGCGGTGCAGTCGGCGCTGCACAGCGACCCCGACCCGCTGCTGCGCCTGAGGGCGCTCTCCGAAGGGCTGATCCCCAACGTGCCCCTGCAGCCGCGGGGCTCCCAGGCCGAACGGGAAGCCAACGAAGAAGAAGACAACGCCCTGTTCCTCACCACCTCCTGCGAAGAGAAGCCCTTCCCCTGGCAGCGCGCCGCAGCGCCCGCCACCCGCGAAGCCGAAGCGCTCGCCGCGCTGCACGCGCTGCCAAGCTCGGACCTCTACCCGTTCGACGCCTCGACCGTGTGGGCGGACAGCCTCGTGCCCGTCTGCCTGGACTGGCCCAACGCCGCCCCCGCCCCGCCCACCGCGAGCCCCTTGCCGGACGTGCCGACGCTGCTGCTCTCCGGCGCCCAGGACCTGCGCACCCCGACCTCGGGCGCGCGTGCCGTCGCCGCGCGGATCCCCGACGCGCAGCTGCTCGTCGTCCCCTACACCGGGCACTCTGTCCTGGGCAGTGACTTCAGCGACTGTGCGGCGCTGGCCGTAGAAGCGTTCTTCGCCGGCGGGGCAGGTGGGAATCCGATCACCCCGTGCAAGCAGGAACCCGACCCCTTCAGCCCCACCCCCGTCACCCCCACGCGACTCGCCTACGTGCAGCCGGTCCCCGGCCTGCGCGGCACCGCCGGGCGCACCCTCACCGCAGTCCTTGACACGATCGTCGACCTCGAGCGCCAGGTGATCGGGGCGACGCTGCAGGTCCAGCAGGAACTGCCCACCGGCTCGAGCTTCGGGGGCCTGCACGGGGGCTACGCCCGCCTCAGCGCCTCTGCGGTGAGCCTGCACGGCCTCACGTTCGTGCCCGGGGTCGCGCTCTCCGGCACCCTGCCTGCGAGCGGGGGTCGCCTGCACAGCATCACCGTGCACGTCGGCGGCGGCGCCGCCGCGCACGGCACCGTCACGCTCGCCTCCGGCGGGCGCGCCGTGGGCTCCCTGGGCGGCCGGCGCTTCGACGTGAGCATCGCCCGGGCGCAGCTCTCCCGGGTGGGCGCCGCCCCCGCGGCGTGGCCCCCGCCGAAGCTCCACTTCCCGCTGCCAGGCCTGGCACGGCTGCGCTGAGGGCCGCCTCCTGGCGGGGCCCGCGCGGGTCGGCCTCAGCGGCGACACCGACCCGGGGCCGGACGCGCCCCCCTCGGCTACGCTGAACGCGTGCCCAACGCGCTCGCGCAGGAGACCTCACCGTACCTGCGCCAGCACGCCTCCAACCCCGTGGAATGGCTGCCGTGGGGCCCCGCCGCGCTGGCGGCGGCCCGTGCGCGCGACGTGCCGGTGGTGGTCTCGATCGGGTACTCGTCCTGCCACTGGTGCCACGTGATGGCCCACGAGTCCTTCGAGGACCCCCGCGTAGCGGCCCTCATGAACGAGGAGTTCGTGTGCGTGAAGGTCGACCGCGAGGAGCGCCCCGACGTCGACGCGCTCTACATGGAGGCGGTGCAGGGCATGACCGGCCAGGGGGGGTGGCCGCTGAACGTGTTCCTCACACCAGAGCAGGTGCCGTTCTACGGCGGCACGTACTTCCCCCCGGAGCCCCGCCACGGGCTGCCCTCGTGGAGCCAGGTGCTGCGGGCGATCGCAGAGACGTGGCGCGAGAACGCCGCGGAGATCCGCGCCGGCGGCGAGCGCGTCCGCGCGCAGCTGGCCGGCGGGGCACGCCTGGAGCCCTCGACGGAGCCATTCGACGCGGGCGCGCTCGACGCGGCGGTGGCGCGGCTGCTGGAGTCGTTCGACACGGTGAATGGAGGCTTCGGCGGCGCCCCGAAGTTCCCACAGACCCCCGCCCTGGAGTTCCTGCTGCGCCATGGGGAGCGCGAGATGTCGCTGGCGACGCTGCGCGCGATGGCCGCCGGCGGGATCCACGACCAGCTCGGCGGGGGCTTTCACCGCTACTCCGTGGACGCGGCGTGGACAGTGCCGCACTTCGAGAAGATGCTCTACGACAACGCGCTGCTCGCGCGCGCGTACCTGCACGGGTACCGCCTCAGCGGCGACGAGGAGCTCGCCCGCGTGTGCCGCGCGACGCTCGACTGGATGCTGCGCGAGATGCAGGGGCCCGAGGGCGGGTTCTACTCCGCGCTCGACGCCGACTCCGAGGGCGTGGAGGGCCGCTACTACGTGTGGACCGTCAAGGAGCTCGAGGACGTGCTCGGCGCGGACGCCGACGCCGCGGCGCGCTGGCTGGGCGTGACCGAGGCGGGCAACTTCGTTGACCCGCACCACCCCGAGCCCGGCCTGAACGTGCTCACCGACAGGAGCCCGCCCGCGGCACGGCCCGACGCACAGACCCGCGAGCGCATCCGCGCACGGCTGGGGGAGGCGCGCGAGCGGCGCACCCGACCCGGCCTCGACGACAAGCGCCTGACGAGCTGGAACGCCTTGATGATCGCCGCGCTCGGCGACGCGGGCGCAGTGCTGGGCGGCGAGGACGGGCGCCGGTACCTCGACGCCGCCGAGCGCTGCGCCGAACTCGTGCTGCGCGAGCTGCGTGACGGCGAGGGCCGGCTGCTGCGCACCTACTCCGAGGGCCGCGCGCGCCTCGGCGGCTACCTGGAGGACCACGCCTTCCTCC
Source organism: uncultured Solirubrobacterales bacterium (assembly GCA_963842005.1). GTDB lineage: Bacteria > Actinomycetota > Thermoleophilia > Solirubrobacterales > Solirubrobacteraceae > Palsa-744. The sequence continues at coordinate 348,904 of CAWJEV010000005.1, forward strand.
TGGAGGCGCTCGTGGTGCTCTTCGAAGCGACGTGCGCGGAGCGGTGGCTGACCGAGGCGCGCGCGCTCGCCGAGCAGACGATCGACCGCTTCGCCGACCCCGTCCGCGGCGGCTTCTTCTCGACGGCCGCCGACGGCGAGGCGCTGATCGCGCGGCGCAAGGATCTCGAGGACAGCCCGATCCCCTCGGGCGCGTCCTCGGCCGCGGTGGGCCTGTTGCGCCTCGCGCAGCTCACCGGCGAGACCCGCTACGAACAGCACGCGGTGGGCGTGCTGCGCCTGCTGCACGAGATCGCCCCCCGGCACCCCGCGGCGTTCGGCCACCTGCTGCAGGCGCTGCAGCTGCACCTCTCGCCGGCCGCGGGCCTCGCGTGCGCCGTACCGCAGTTTGGTCGGGACCCGCAGGCCAGCGAGCATATATAAGTGCGTTGGGCGCCCTATCAGCTAACTGGACCTCTCAGGTTGGCATCGGGTCACTGTCCCACAGGTCCAGTTGGTGATATACCCCTTCAAATTTAGACACTGCAGCCGCCTCCCCGCAGACGCCGCCGGCCCGACGGTCCAAGTCGCCAGCCACCCGCCCCCGGAGCGCCACCACAACGCCGCCCGCCGGAGCCCTCCGGGCGGAGGCCCATCCCTACAAAATCGACAGGTACCGGTCGAGCTCCCACTGGGAGACCTGCACGCGGTAGTCCCCCCACTCCTGGCGCTTGATCTCCACGTAGCGGTTGAACATGTGCTCCCCGAGCGTGCGCAGCACGAGCTCCGACTGCGCGGTCAGCTCGATCGCATCGCCGAGCGTCTCGGGCAGCTGCTCGACGCCGAGGCGCCGGCGCTCCTCACCGGAGAGGTGGTAGAGGTTCTGCTCCATCGGCTCGGGCAGCTCGTACCCCTTCTCGATTCCCTCCAGGCCCGCCTGCAGCAGCACCGCGAATGTCAGGTAGGGGTTGCACGCGGGGTCCGGGCAGCGCAGCTCCATGCGCGTCGCGCGCTCGCTGCCGGGGTGGTACAGCGGCACGCGCACGAGCGCCGAGCGGTTGCGCCGCGACCACGCGACGTACGTGGGCGCCTCGAAGCCGGGGACGAGGCGCTTGTAGGAGTTGACCCACTGTGCGAAGACGGAGCAGATCTCGCGCGCGTGGCGCAGCTGGCCGGCGATGAACGCCTTGCCGACGTCGGAGAGGTAGTAGGAGTCGTCGGGGTCGAAGAACGCGTTGCGGCCCTCCTGGAAGAGCGACTGGTGGGTGTGCATCCCCGAGCCGTTCTCGCCGAACAGGGGCTTGGGCATGAACGTGGCGTGCCAGCCGTACTTCATCGCGTACTCCTTGACGGTGATGCGGTACGTCATGCAGTCGTCGGCCATCTTCAACGCGTCGGCGTAGCGCATGTCGATCTCGTGCTGGGAGGGACCGACCTCGTGGTGGGTGTACTCGACGTGGATCCCCAGCTGCTCCAGGGCGAGCACTGTCTCGCGGCGCACGTCCGAGCCGGCGTCGAGGGTCGTGAGGTCGAAGTACCCGCCGTGGTCGAGCGGCTCGGTGGTGCGGGAGTCGCGGAACAGGAAGTACTCGAGCTCGGGGCCGACGTTGAACGTGTCGAAGCCCATCGCCTGCGCGCGCTGCACGGCGCGGCGCAGCACGTGGCGGGGATCGCCCTCGTAGGGGGTGCGCTCGGGGGTGAGGATGTCGCAGAACATGCGCCCCACCCCCTGCTCCTCGGGGCGCCAGGGGAGCACCGCGAACGTGGTGGGGTCGGGCAGCGCGAGCATGTCGGACTCCTCGATCGCGTTGAAGCCGGTGATCGAGGAGCCGTCGAAGCCCATGCCGGCCTCGAACGCGTCCTCGAGCTCGGCGGCGTTGATCGAGAACGACTTCAGCTGACCGAGGATGTCGGTGAACCAGAAGCGGATGAAGCGGATCTGGCGTTCCTGCACGAGCGTTCTGACGTCCGCGGCGGTCTTGGGCGTGTCGGGCTGCTCAGCCATCCCGGGCGGACCTTAGTCGATGGCCCGCGCGCCCGGTATCGACGAATGGCCAAACCGCGTGGAGGGCATTTTTTGATGGCGGCCTCCGGCCGCAGCGGCGTTCGCAGCGCGCACCCCGGGTGTGGACAGCGGCCACGCACCCGGCGCGACCGTGAGCCCAAGCTCGTCGAGACCGCGGGCCGGAGCGCGGCGGCCCCGACGGGCGCTAACGGCCCGTGACAGCCCCGGCGGCCCCGAAGCAGCACAACAAGCCGACTCAATGCCCGAGAAGCGCCGCGAGCACCAGCCCGCACCCCAACACGACCGCCCACGACGCGATCCTGTCGGGGTGCGGCCCCACCCACTCCATCGGCGTACGGCGGGGCCTGCGCCGGCAGCGCACGGTCCTCTCGACCATGCCTCGGAAGCTAAAGGCGCCTCCGGACGGATTTTTTCAGTGGCCCGCCACGGTCGCCACGAAGTTCGCGACGTCTTCGGCTTCGCGGCCCTGGTAGAGCAGTGCGGGCATCTGCCCGCGGCCGCGCGCGCGGCCTTCGAGGATCGCGCTCAGCACGAACGCCTCGCGGTCGGCGTGCGCTTCCTTTTCCGGCAGGGTCGCTCCGACCGTGGGGATCAGCACGTCGAGGTTCGGGCCGGTCCGGCCCACGGCGTTGGCCCCGTTGAGGGTATGACAGAGATTGCAGGCGTGGGAGAACAGTTCACGGCCCTTCTGCTGCTGCGCGTTCAGGTGCAGGCCCCCGGGCCCCACGCTCGCCTTGTGCGCCCCGTTGAAGGCCAGCACCAGCCCGGGCACCACCAGGCCGAACGCACACACGACCACGATCACCGCGGTCAGCCCCCGCTGGGCCGCCTGCTGGCCGATCTCCGATCGGTCGCTGTGCAGCGCGTTGCGGGCCCCGCGACCCGGTCCTTCGGACCGTGTGCCCCCACCGCGCATCGCCATGAGGAACACGCCGAGGCCGAGGGCCAAGATGAGGACGACAACGATGTAGACCAGTCCCATGTCGGCGGGCACGATATCGGTTGGCGGTGCTGGAACACTCGCTCAGCCCTATACAGCCCGCGCGGGCATACAACTCGAAGGCCCTGTATATGCCGGGCGGGCATGTCCAACGCGACGACCCCATATAGCGCGGGTGCAGACAACGATTTGAAGGCCCATATAGCGTCGCACGGCAAACGCGGATGAAGACCCCATTTCGCCGACGCACACGCACGCGCGCGAAATAGGCCGCAAAGATGAGAACCTCCCCACACAACCTTCAGGTCCCGTTGAGCAATCGCGCTAGCCTTGGTGGTGGACGTCGAACCGCGACCCCCCGACACCCGATGAGCTACCTCCTCCGCCGCCTGCCCCTCGCCCGCCTGCTGCTCCTCTGTGGAGTGCTGGTCGCGGTCGGGATCGGCGCGACCGCGCTCGCGTCCGCGCTGAGCGTGGGCCCCACGCCCCCGCCCAAGCCGCTTGCGGACGCGGTTCACGACGCGCTCACCGCGGCACCCGTCGAAGGCGTCAGCGCTCAGATTCAGCTCACCAACCACCTGCTCGAAGGCGCCAACCTCGCCAGCGGCGGCGGCGAAGCCAGCCAGCTGACCTCCAGCCCGCTGCTCTCCGGCGCCTCCGGGCGGCTATGGATCTCAAAGGAAGGGCACGTGCGCCTGGAGCTCCAGTCCGAAAAGGGAGACACCCAGGTCTACTACGACGGGCACACCCTGTCGGCCTACGATGCGTCCTCGAACACGCTCTACCGCTACACGCCGCCCAAGGAAAGCGAAGCCGGCAGCACAGGTGGCGAAGGTGGGTCCAGCTCACCAAGCGGCGGCTCGGATGGCAGCGCCCACCACGAAGTCCCCAGCGTGGCCAAGATCGAAGAAGCGATCGCGCATCTGAGCAGCCACGCCGACGTATCCGGCGCGACGCCCACCGACGTGGCCGGCCAGGCCGCCTACACCGTGCGGGTCTCCCCCAAGGAAGGCGGCAGCCTGCTGGCCGGCGCCGAGCTCTCCTGGGACGCCGGCAACGGCGTCCCGCTGCGCGCGGCCGTCTACTCCACCGAGAGCTCCGCGCCGGTGCTCGAACTGGCAGCCACCTCGATCTCCTACGGGCCCGTCGAACCGTCCGTGTTCGATTTCACGCCACCCGCCAACGCCAAGGTCGAAGAAGTCGTGCTGCCCAAGCCCGGCGAACATCAGGGCAGCTCCTCACAGGGCGGCGAACACGAACACCCCAACGTCACGACGCACGGCAGCGAGCCCGGGACGATCGCCGTGCTCGAAGCCAAAGCCAAGGCCGGCGCGTCACAGTCCTCGCCGCTGCCCGAAGGGCTGCAGCGGGTCAAGATCAACGGCGTCACCGCCAGCGAGCTGCCGACCGAGCTCGGCACGCTGCTCACCTTCGAGCGCTCCGGCGTGCGCTACCTCCTCGCCGGCGCGGTTGCACCCGGCGCCGTCGAAGCGGTGGCCAAGGGCCTGTAGGCGTGAGCGAGGCTCCGCCTGTTAGGGCGCGGGGGCTGGTCAAGCGCTACAAGGAGGTATTGGCGGTCGACCACATCGACCTGAACGTCCACGTGGGCGACGTGTACGGGTTTCTCGGCCCCAACGGGGCGGGCAAGACCACCACACTGCGGATGGCCCTCGGCCTGATCAGGCCGACCGAGGGCGTCGTGGAGCTGTTCGGGCGTGACCCCATGCACCAGGGCGCACGCGCCCTGGAGGGGGTCGCGGGGTTCGTGGAGGCGCCGCGCTTCTACCCCTACCTGACGGGGCGCAAGAACCTCGAACTGCTCGCGGCGCTCGACGGCGACGGAGCACGCGAGCGAATCGATGATGTGCTGGCGGTCGTCGAGCTCGCCCCTCGGGCGAAGCACAATGTCGGCGGCTACTCCCACGGCATGCGCCAGCGTCTGGGGATCGCCGCCGCGCTGCTGCGCCGACCGCGCCTGCTGATCCTCGACGAGCCCGCCACGGGCCTAGACCCCGCGGGGATGCGCGACATGCGTGAGCTGATCCGTCGCCTCGCGGGAGAAGGCATCACGGTGCTGCTCTCCAGCCACCAGCTTCCGGAGGTCCAGGAACTATGCGACCGTGTTGCAATCGTGGACCGCGGCCGAGTGGTCTACGAGGGCGCCCTCGCCGACCTGCGCCGCCAGGGCGGAGCCGGCTACAGGCTGCGCACGAGCGACAACCAACGGGCGCTGGCGCTCGCCGGCGCCCAGCCGGGCATCCACGATGCGGCGACGGTCGATGGGTATGTCCGCCTGCAGGCCGACGAGCGAGACGTGGGCGACCTATCGCTCGCGCTCGGTCGTGAGGGCATTGCCATCCTCACCCTGACACCCGAGTTGGCAACGCTCGAGGATCTCTTCTTCTCGTTGACTGAAGGCCCACCCGCCCTCCCCCACCCGACCAGATGACGCTCACCACCTACCACTGGGAGCTGCGCAAGCTCGTCTCTCAGAAGCGCACCTACCTCGGCCTCGGGCTCGCCGCGATCCTGCCGATCATCTTCGTGATCGCCCAGAACCTGCGCACCGATCACGGCCACGACCAGGGCAACATCTTCGCCTCGCACATCACCCAGTCCGGCCTCGCCACGCCCGTGCTGATGCTGCTGTTCCTGTCGGTGTTCATGTTGCCGCTGATCGCCGCGCTGGTCGCCGGGGACATCGTCGCCGCCGAGGACGGCAACGGCACGCTCAAGACGATCCTCACGCGCTCGGTCGACCGCGGGCAGGTGTTTGCCGCCAAGGCGCTCGCGGCGATGACGTACGGCGCCCTCGCGGTCTTTCTGTCGGCCGCAGTGGCGACCGTCGCCGGCGTGGCGTCGTGGGGCTTCAACCACGTCGTCACGTTCTCCGGCACCGTCGTCTCGGCGCCCGAAGGCCTGCTGCTGGTGTTCGCCGCCAACGCCTGCTACCTGATCCCGCTGCTGACGGTCGCCTGCATCGGCGTGCTGCTCTCCACCGCCACCCGCAACAGCGCCGGAGCCGTCGTCGGCACCGTGGGCTTCACGATCCTGCTGTTCATCGTCGGCCAGATCCCGGGCCTCGAAGGGCTCAAGCCCTACCTGCTCACCGAACAGTACGAGAACTGGCACGGCCTGCTGCGCACCCCCACCGACTGGGCGCCGATCGGGCACTCCGCGTGGGTCTGCGCGCTCTACGCGGTGCCCGCGCTGTTCGCCGCCTACCTCGTGTTCCTGCGCCGAGACGTCGCCGGCGGCTGAGTCAGCTCTTGGTGGCCGCCGGCAGCTCCACCGGTTCCAACTCCACCTCGTGCTCCAGGCGGTGCACCTCGCGGCGCTCGAGCAGGCCGGCGCCGAGGCGCCCGGTGGACTCCGCGCCGCAGGCCACCCCGAGGCGCAGGCAGTCCGCCGGGGCGCTGCCGGCGTAGCGCGCCGAGACGTAGCCCGCGAGGAAGGCGTCGCCGGAGCCGCGTTTGGCGACCGGCTCGCGCGGCTCGATGCGAGCACGCAGGACCGTGGGGTGGCCGTCGATCTGCAGCTGCGCGAAGCACCCGTCGGGGAGCGTCACGATCGCTTCGCGCGCGCCCAGCGCGACCAGCTCGCGCACCGCGAGGGAGCGCTCCTGCTCGTCAGAGAACTCGTGGCCCACGAGCTCCTCGGCCTCGAGCACGTTGGGGGACACGACGTCCGGCTCGGCGCGCACCGCGTGGCGCAGAGGGTCGCCGTCGGTGTCGATCACCGTCGTGACCCCCACGCGGTGCAGCTCGCGGATCAGCGACGCGTACACGTCGGGCTCCACCCCACGGGGGATCGAGCCCGCGAACACCACGATCGCCGCGCCGCGCGCGAGGTACAGCAGCTTGTCGCGAAACAGCTCCACCTCGCGCTCAGACACCTTCGGCCCGCGCTCGTTGATCTCGGTCTGCTCGCCGGAGGTGGGGTCGAGCACCGAGGTGTTCGTGCGCGACTCCTCGCGGATCCGCACGAAGTCGTTGAGGATCGACTCCTCGGTGAGCTGCTCGACGATGTGGGTCCCGGTCGCTCCCCCCGCCATGCCGGTCGCGATCACCGGCTGCCCCAGCGACTTCAGAGCGCGGGCGATGTTGACCCCCTTGCCCCCCGCCATCGTGCGCTGCTCGACTGTGCGGTGCCGGCGCCCAAGGCGGAAGTTGGGGACCGACAGCGACTTGTCGATCGCCGCGTTGAGCGTGACCGTGATGATCATGCCCCGCTCACACTACCCCAACGACCAGGCGGCCGCGCGCAACCGCTCTGCCTCGGCGCGGGCCGCTTCCGCCGGGTCCCCGCCCGTGGCCAGGTGCGCGCCGGCGATGCTGCGTGAGGCCGTGATCAGGCCGCCCGCCCGGCCCGGCGCGAACGCGGCCGCCAGGTCTTCCACGCGGCCGCCCTGCGCCCCGACGCCCGGCAGCAGCAGCACCGCGTGGGGCATCAGCTCGCGTGCCCTCGCGATGTGTTGCGGCTGGGTGGCCCCCATCACCGCCCCCACGTCGCTGAGGCCCGATTCCCCCACCCCCTCTGCCCCTAGCTCCTCCACAAGCTCCGCCAGGCGCTCCCACACCGTACCGGCCGATCTCCGATCGGTCGAGCTCTGAGCAGTCGCCGCGAGCTCGAGGTCCTGCACGTCGGCGGCACCGGGGTTGGAGGTGCGCACCAGCACCAGCACGCCCGCCCCCGCCGCGCGGGCCACCGTCACGAACGGCTCCACCGCGTCCCTGCCGAGCAGCGGGTTGACGGTGGCCAGGTCCACCCCCAGGCGTTCGAACAGCGCCTCCGCGTAGGCCGTCGCGCTGACCGCGACATCCCCGCGCTTGCCGTCCGCGATCGTCAGCAGGCCGCGGTGGCGCGCGTGCTCGACCACGTCGCCCAGCGCCTCCCACCCCGGCGCTCCGAGGCGCTCGAAGCAGGCGAGCTGGGGCTTGACCGCGACGCACGCCGGCCCCGCCGCGTCGATCACCGCGCAGCAGTGGACGTGGACCGCCACCGCCGTGCGCCACGCCGGCGAGGCGTCCCCGCGCAGGCCCCGCGCGGCGTCGTGCACACCCGGCCACAGCGCCTGCGGGTCGGGGTCCAAGCCGAGCACGACCTGCGACTCCCGCTCCGCCACGCGCTGCGCCAGGGTGTCGCCGAGACCGGATCCCATCGTCGTGCGAGAATATCCCGTCGATGGACCTCCCCCGCGTCGCCTGGACCGTGACCGTGCTGATCGCACTGCTCACCGCCGCACTGCTGCTGCTAGCCGGCTATACGGGCTACGCCGTGCTGTCCGTCGCGGTGGGGGGCTCCGCGGCGATCAACCTGTTCTGAGCCACTGCGCCAGCACCCGCGCGGCGTGGCCACGGTGGCTGATGGCGTCCTTCTGCATGTCGGTGAGCTCCGCCATCGTCAGATCCGCGGGGCCGTCGTCGGGCAGAAAGGCGGGGTCGTAGCCGAAGCCCCCATCACCGCGCGGCTCGGCCGCAACACGGCCGGTGCAGCGGCCCTCGAAGAGCCGCTCGACGCCCACGGCGGGGTCCACGTAGGCCAGCGCGCATACGTACGCCAGCGCGCTGCCCGCGGGCGCCTCCCGCAGCAGCTTGAGGAGGTTCTGCTCGTCGGTCGCGTGCTCTCCGGCGTAGCGCGCCGAGCGCACCCCGGGCGCGCCGTCGAGAGCCGCCGCTTCGATCCCGGAGTCGTCGGCGATCGCAACCTCGCCGTTGGCTTCTGCAGCGGCGCGTGCCTTGCCGAGGGCGTTCTCCGCAAACGTCTCTCCCACCTCCGGCGGCAGCTGCACGGCGTCGGGCAGGAGCGCCACCTCGTGGTGGGGCAGCAGGCGCCCCAGCTCACGGCGCTTGTGCTCGTTGTGGGTCGCGAGCAGCAGCCTCACGGCATTGCGATCGCCCGCTCTTGCGCGGCGCGCAGCTGTGCGATCCCGCTCGCCGCGAGCGCCAGCAGCTCATCGAGGCTCGCCCGCGAGAGCGGGGTGCGCTCCGCCGTGGCCTGCACCTCCAGCAGGTCCCCATCGCCGGTCATCACGACGTTGGCGTCCACCTCCGCGGTGGAGTCCTCGGAGTAGTCGAGGTCGAGCAGTGCGACACCCGCGACCATCCCACACGAGACTGCCGCCACTGAGCCGGTCAGCGGGGGACGCTCGAACGCCTCCTTCTCCGCCAGACGCGCGCAGGCGAGCGAGAGCGCCACGAAGGCGCCTGTGACCGACGCGCAACGCGTGCCCCCGTCGGCCTGCAGCACGTCGCAGTCCAGGTAGAGCGTGCGTTCCCCGAGCGCCTCGAAGTCGACCACGCCGCGCAGCGCGCGGCCGATCAGGCGCTGGATCTCGACCGAGCGCCCGTCCAGGCGTCCGCGGGTCGCGTCGCGGGGCTTGCGCTCGCCGGTGGAGGCGGGCAGCATCCCGTACTCCGCGGTCACCCACCCGCGGCCCTTGCCGGCGAGCCAGCGCGGCACGCTCTCCTGCGCGGAGGCGGTGCAGATCACGCGGGTCTCCCCCATCGAGATCAGCGCCGAGCCGGTCGCGGTGCGCACGAACCCCGGCTCGATCGCCACCGGGCGCAGCCCGTCGGGCGCGCGGTCGTAGCTGCGCTCAGGGCTCAAAGAACCGCCTCCGCCGCAGCGAGCCGCACCTGCTCGACCGGGCCGAGCGGCATTTGCAGGAAGCGCGTGCCCTGCTCGCGGAACGCCTCGGCGTCACCGGTGCAGAGGAAGCGGTAGTCACCCTCTTCGCCGGCACCACGGGTACTGCGCAGGCCGCGGGTGGAGAGCGCGTGCTCGACCTGGCGCGCCAGCGCCGCCCCGGAGCTGACCAGCGTCACCGCCGGGCCGAGCATCCGCTGGAGCATCGGCGCGATCAGCGGGTAGTGGGTGCAGCCGAGGATCACGGTGTCCACTTCGGCCTCCTTCAACGGGGCGCACGCCTCGCGCACGCTGCGCACGGCGCGCTCGTCGAACTGCTCTCCCGCCTGGATGATCGGCGCGAGCGTCGGGCACGCGACCGCGGTCAGCGTGACGTGGGGGTCCACGGTGTGCACCGCCCGCTCGTAGGCACGGCTGGAGACCGTGGTCGGCGTCGCCAGCAGCCCGATGCGCCCGGTGCGGGTCGCGGCCACGGCCTGCACGGCCTCGGGGCGCACGACCCCGAGCACGTCCACGCCGAGCGTGGTGTCCATCATCCGCCGCTGCAGCGGCTCGAGCGCCGCCGCGGTCGCGGAGTTGCAGGCGACCACGAGCAACTTCACCCGCCTGCTCAGGAGCTCCTCGGCGATCTCCGCCGAGAAGCGCTCGAGCTCCTCGGGGGAGCGCTCGCCGTAGGGGAAGCGGGCGGTGTCGCCGAGGTAGACGAAGTCCTCCTGTGGCAGTGTGACGAGCAGCTCGTGCAGCACCGTGAGACCTCCGATGCCCGAGTCGAACACCCCGACGGGGCGCGCGCGGTGGTCTTGAGAGAGGCTTGCCACGCGGGCCATCATCCCAGACGGAAGGCGGCGCGGAGCGCCGCCGGTCAAGGACGGCTGGAGGCCGTCCCTTTCTATCAGGCCGCGGGGCTGGCAGCCCCGCGGAGGCGCTACCGTCCGAGCCTTGCGGGCGCTGGTGGTCTCCAACATGCTTCCCGATGCCGCCCATCCCGAGCGCGGGCGCTTCGTGCGCGATCAGGTGGAGGCGCTGCGCCGCCTGAGGACGCAGGGAGCAGGGCACGAGCTGGAGGTCGAGCTGTACGAGTTCCCCCCCGGCGCCCCCGCGCTGGTGGCTGCCGCTCGTGAGCTCCACCGCCGCTATGGGTCGAAAACCCGTCCACCTCGGCGTCTGGACGTGGTGCACGCCCACTTCGGACTCACCGCGTGGCCAGCGCTCGCGGTGCGCGCGCGCGCGCGAGGGCTGACGGTCCACGGGACCGACGTGCGCCACCCCCGCACCCGCCTGGCAACGGGCGCCGTGCTGGGACTGATGGACCTCCTCGCCGCCCCGACCGCGGAGCTCGCGCAGGAGCTGCCGACCCGCGCCGCGCGCGAGCGCGCGCTCGTGCTGCCGTGCGGCGTGGACATGGAGCGCTTTCGCCCCCTCCCTCGCGCAGCGGCCCGCGCCGAGCTGGGCCTCGGCCAGGAGAGCCCGCACCTGCTGTTCGGAGCCGACCCCGCGCGCCTGGGCAAGCGCTACGACCGCGCGCTCGCGCTCGCACAGGCGCTCGAGGTCCCGCTGCACGCCCTCGGCGGAGTCCCCCCGGAGCAGGTGCCGAAGTGGGTGAACGCGGCCAATACCGTGGTCGTACCCTCCGACGCGGAGGGATTCGGCCTGGCGGTGGTGGAGGCGCTGGCGTGCGACGTGCCGGTGGTGGCGACCCCCGTGGGCGTGCACCCGCAGGCGCTCGAGGGCGTGGAGGGCGCGCTGTGCGCGCCCTTCGAGCTGAACAGCTGGCGGGCCGCGGTGGAGCCCCACCTGCGTGACCCCGATCCCCGGATCGCGGGCAGGGCGCACGCCGAGCGTTTCTCCGCGGAGCGGATGGCGGAGCGCCTCGCGGAGGCGTGGCGGTCCCTGCTGTAGTAGGTGCCCTATAGGTGCCTGCACGCCTCTATATAGGTACACAAAGGTGCCCACACACCCCGCGCACCCCTAACCCAACCCCCACGAACAGCCGGCCAACACCCTGTACGCGACAGCCTCCATCGGTGCCTGTACAGGGCCCGAAGTTCAAAAAGATCGGTAGGCCACGCGAGGCGTACGGCGCGGTGGGTAGCATGGGTGGGTCGATGGAAGCTCAAACCACGAGTCCCGCCGGCCAACCCGCGACCGATCCACAACCCCGGGCGCCTGTGCCTCCGGCGCCGGCGGCACAGGGCGAGGCCGCCGCGAGCGTGGAGGTTCCCGCGAGCGCAGAGGCTCCCGCCAGCACGGAGACGCCGGCCGGCGTGGGGGACACCGCGAGCGCGGAGCTCCCCGCCGGCGTGGAGATCCCCGCGGAGCCCCGCGCCCCCGGCTTCCGCGAGCGCGGCCGTATGCGAAGGCGGGTGCGCTTCCTGCGCAAGGCAAGGGAGCTGGCGTACCGCGACCTGGGAGGGCTGGTGTTCGAGATGCACCGAATGGGCCAGCGCCACGACGAGTTGGTGGCGGCGAAGCTCGCGGTGCTCGTCCGCTTCGACGAGGAGCTGCGCGCGCTGGAGGCAGCCCTCGGAGCGCGCCTCCCGGTCACGGTGCTGCGCGAGGCGGGCATCGCGGCGTGCCCCCGGTGCGCGGCGATCCACGGAAGCGGAGACCGCTTCTGCCCGGCGTGCGGACTGCCGATGGGTCACCACGCGGACCGGCCGGTCACAGCGACGCCCGTGCCGCCTCCCGCGGGAGGAGCGGCGCCCGGGTCGCCGACTGAGATCGGGCCCCACCCCCCCGCGGCGCCCGGCGTCACCAGATCCGCCCCGGCGCTCGCTCACCCGGCGCTCGCTCCCCCTGCACTCGCTCCCCCGGCGACGACCACGACACCGGCGCCCGCGCCAGTGCCAGTGCCCGCCCCAACTCCCGCGCCAACCCCCGCGACACCACCGCCTCCCACGCCTCCGCCGGCGACCGCGAATCCGCCGGTGGCGGCCCGTCCCCCCGCCGCCGAGGATCGCCCGACGGAGATCATCCGGCCCCCGGACGCCGGCACGTGAGCGTCACGGCTCCTCCCCCACCACCGCCGACGCCCGCTGCACCCATGGAGGAGTGCCCGCTGTGCGGAGCGCCACTGGGAGCGGAGCAGGAGTGGTGCCTGAGGTGCGGCGGGGCGGCGCGCACGCGCCTGGCGGCGATCCCCAACTGGCGCACCCCGGTAATCGCACTGGGCGTAGTGATCGTGCTCTCCCTCGGCGCGCTGAGCGCGGCGCTGGTCTCGCTGGCGGGCAGCTCGGCGAACTCGACGGCGAGCGGGGCGGCCGGCTCCGCGACACCGATCGTCACGGCTCCCGCGACGGGAGCGACAAGCGTGGGGACGAGCTCCACAGCGGGCGCGCCCGCGACACCAACGACGACGAGCGGAGCGGCAACCACACCGGGGACGACCACACCAGGAGCAGCCACGCCGGCAGCGAGCACCCCGGGCACGAGCACCCCGGGGGCGAGCACCACTCCCACGACACCCGCGGCAACGAGCACTCCCACGACGAGCACTCCGGGGGCAAAACAGCCGGGGACGGGCACCACGACGACGGGCGCCGCGGGAACGGGAAGTGGGACAGAGACAGGAACCGCAACCGGAACGGGGACAGGCGCGAAAGCCAAAGGGAAACCCACACTGCAGAAAGTGCTGCAGGAAGCCAAACACCCTCGCAGCACGGCCACGGGCGCGCCGGCGGGGTGAGCGGTGCAGAGGCGGCGCGGGGGGGAAGACGTGGACATAGAGGTGGACGTGGCCGTCGTGGGCGCCGGCGCAGCAGGCCTGTACACAGCGCTGTGCGCAGCCCGCGCGGGCGGGCGCGTCGCCCTGATCTCGGCGGCCCCGCTGGCGCAGACGGCGAGCTACTGGGCGCAGGGTGGCCTCGCGGCGGCGCTCGCGGACGACGACAGCCCCGAACTGCACCTCGAGGACACCGAACGCGCGGGCAGGGGCGCAACACGCCTGGCGGCGGCGGAGGTGCTGGTGGCGGAGGCGCCGGAGTGCGTGCGCGACCTGCAGAGACTGGGGGTGCGCTTCGACGCGGACCGCTTCGGGCGCCTGGCGCTGGGCCTGGAGGGGGGCCACTCGGTGCGCAGGGTGGTGCACGCGGGGGGCAGCGCGACGGGCCGGCGCCTGCTGCGCCAGCTCTCCGCGCTGGCCGTGGAAGCGCCGCGGGTGGCGGTGCTCGAGAACGTGCGCGTGGGGGCGTTGTGGCAACGAGAGGACGACTCCCCGGGGAGTGCCGGCGGCTCCCCCGGCAGTGGAGGGACGAGGGCGCCCACAGCGGAGGACACCGCGGGGGCGCGCTGCGACGGGGTGGTGTGTGAGGACGGACGCACGATCGCGGCGCGCGCGGTGGTGCTGAGCACGGGAGGCGCGGCGGCGATGTGGTCGCGCACGACCAACCCTCCCGGCTCGCAGGGGACGGGCCTGCTGCTGGGGCACGCGGCGGGCGCGCGGCTGGCGGACCTGGAGTTCGTGCAGTTCCACCCCACCGCGGTCCGCGGCGTGCGGGGCCGGGAGGGCTTCCTGATCACCGAGGCGGTACGCGGAGAGGGGGCGACGCTGCACGACGCGGACGGGGAGCGCTTCGTGGACGAGCTGGCCCCGCGGGACGAGGTGGCACGCGCGATCTGGGCGCGCCTGCAAGAGACGGGGGCGGAGTCCGTGGGCCTCGACATGCGAGAGGTCGACCCGGGGCTGTTCCCCAACGTGGTGGCGGCGCTGCGCGAGGCGGGGGTCGACCCGGCGCGGGAGCGGGTGCCGGTGGCACCGGCGGCCCACTACACGATGGGTGGGATCGTGACCGACCTGCACGGGCGCTCGTCGGTGGCGGGGTTGTACGCGGTGGGCGAGACGTCGTGCACCGGCCTGCACGGAGCGAACCGGCTGGCGTCGAACTCGCTGAGCGAGTGCTTCGTGTGGGCGCGCCGCGCGGCGGCGAGCGCGCTGGCGGAGCCCTCCGACCGGGCGAAGAGCGGCCGGGGGCCGGATCGAGTGGGACCCCACCCGTCCGCAGCAGCCCCGGTGGAGAGCCCACCGATCGCCAACGCCGAGACGCGCGCGGCGATGTGGCGCGACGCGGGCATCGAGCGCTCCGCGGAGGGCCTGGAGCGCCTGGCGCAGGACCCCCATCCGCTGGCGCGGTTGATTGCGAGGTGCGCCCTGGAGCGCAACGAGAGCCGGGGGGCGCACCGGCGGGTGGAGCACCCCGAGGCGGACCCGGCGCTCGAGCACCGCCACGTGGTGGTGGGCGCGGAGGGCGAGCTTACGTGGGAGACGTGGAAGTGACCAGGGTTCGACCAGGCGGATTAACTCTGTCTTTAACGATCCCCTTTCCCAGGCTTTAGGCAGGGGGTCGATACTCGACGGCCCGCGGGACCGTCTTTAGGGAGATTTAGGCAAGCCCTCGGTCTTTTGGGGCGGCGGACGTGTTCGAGCTGGGGAAGGTCTCGAAAGCCGGCGGCGTCCCCGAGAAGCGAGCGACGGTGCAGACACGAGAGGCCGCGAAACGGAGAGAGCGAACGGAGAGCAGCGCGAGAAGGAGGCGAGGGGTTCGCCATGTACCAGTTCAGTCGAGCGATATACCGGGAGTTGGCCCCATACATCGCCGCTCCCACCCCAGGCAGCGTCGCCGCGGCGGCGGGCCAGAGCAACCACGAGCTCGTGCTACACGCGTGCGAGGCGGCGATCGAGCGCCTGGCGACGGACCGCCACTACTTCGCACGGCCAGAACGGACGCTGTTCTGGGACGTCCGCGCGTACTTCCCGATGAGCGCGCAGGCGCGGGTGCACGGGGTGGTGTGCCGCTACGTGGAGCTCGCGCAGCGGTACCTCGCCCAGAACCCCCGCGAGGCGCACGCGTCGGTCAGCGACGAGCCACTGCAGTGCCGTGCGATGACCCGCAAGGGCGCAGCGTGTCAGCGCACGCCGCTGGCACACAACGGGTACTGCCCGTCCCACCAGCACCTCGCGGACACCGAGAACCAGGAGCCGATGGCGGCCTGAAGGGGTCTTGAGGGATCGTCCGCGCGGGTGGGTGCGGCGCACCGTGGAAGTGGGCGCGGAGCCTCCGTGCTCCGCGTCAAAGGGTATACGTGCAAGGCCGGGCGACCGGTTCACTCGCCAACACGGTGGTCACAGGTGCACCGGTGGGCTTGAGTCCACCGCCGAAAGCTGAGCTCGCCGAAACTGGCGCATGGCAAGCCGGGCGGGGCCGGGCACCAAACGCGGCCCCAACTGAAACATCCCAAGTGCCCGTAGGCTGGGGGGGTGCTCCTGGGCGTGGACGTCGGAGGGACCTTCACCGACGCGGTGTTGATCGCGCCCGAGGGCGACACGTACACCGCGAAGGTCCCCAGCACCCCCGAGGAGCAGTCCCGCGGCGTGATGGAGGCGGTGCGCGCAGTGCTCGCCGCCGCCGGCGCCGAGGCCGGCGCGGTGGAGCGGTTCGCACACGGGATGACGGTCGCAACCAACGCCCTGCTGGAGGGCCGCGTGGCACGCACGGCGCTGGTGGCGACGGAGGGCTTCACGGACGTGGTGGCGCTCGGGCGCCAGGCACGGGCGCACCTGTACCGGCTGTGCGAGGCCCACCCCGCCCCGCTGGCGCCGGCTGAGAGGCGCTTCGGGGCGCCTGAGCGCATGACCCCGGACGGCCCCCTGCGCGCGCTCGACCCCGAGGCGGCGCGGGCGCTGGTGGAGGAGCTCGCGCAGGCGCAGCCAGAGGCGACGGCGGTGGCGCTGCTGCACTCCTACGCCCACCCCGAGCACGAGCGCCAGCTGGGGGAGCTGATCGCCGAGCGCCTACCCACGACGCACGTCTCGCTCTCCCACGAGCTGGTGGGCACGTTCCGCGAGTACGAGCGCGCAGCGACCACCGAGGTGGACGCTGCCGTGTCACCCCTGTTGGGCGCGTACCTGCGCCACCTCGGCGCGGAGGCCGATGCCGCGGGACTCACGCGACCGGCGGTGATGCAGTCCTCGGGCGGGCTCACCGACGCGGCGAGCGCCGCGGCACACGGCGCGCTGACGGTGCTCTCCGGCCCCGCGGGCGGCGTGCGGGGCGCGCTGGCGCTGGCAGAGCTCGCGGGCGAGCGCAACGTGCTGTGCTTCGACGCGGGCGGCACCTCCTGTGACGTGTGCGTGATCGAGGGAGGTCGTGTCGCGGAGACCGCGGAGGCCGTGGTGGCGGGCCGGCCGCTGGCTCTGGCAGCGCTCGACATCCACACCGTGGGGGCAGGCGGGGGCTCGATCGCGTGGCGAGACCCCGGCGGCGCGCTGCGCGTGGGCCCCCACTCAGCGGGCGCCGACCCCGGACCGGCCTGCTACGGGCGCGGCGGCGAGCACCCGACGGTGACCGACGCCAATCTGCTGCTGGGGCGCCTGCCTCCGGACGCCCCGCTCGCGGGGGGCCTCGAGCTCGACCGCGAAGCGGCGGAGCGCGCGGTGGGAGTCCTTGCCGCGCAGCTTGGGCTGACCGAGGACGACCCCACCCACCCGGGCCCACGGGCCCCTGGCCAGCGCCTGCCTCCGGGGACACGGCGCTGCGCCGAGGGCATCGTGCGGGTCGCGGAGGCAGAGATGGAGCGGGCGCTGCGCACGGTGACGGTGGAGCGCGGCATCGACCCGCGCGGCTTCGCGCTGATGCCCTTCGGCGGCGCCGGCCCCCTGCACGCCGCGGCGCTCGCACGGGCGCTGGGGATGCGGCGCATCCTCGTCCCCCGTACCTCCGGCGTGCTCAGCGCGCTCGGCCTCGCCGCAGCGGCGCCCCGCCGCGACGCGGCGCGCACGGTGATGCTCGTCGGTGAGTCCCTCAACGCCGAGCGCCTGGCCGCGGAGCGCGAGGCGCTGGTCGCCCGGGCGCGCGCGGAGCTGGGGGTCGAGGCCGAGCGGGTCGAGGTCCGCTACGAGCTGCGCTACCGCGGGCAGTCGTTCGAGTTGGCGGTTGACGAGGGCGACCACCACGAGCAGTCCGGTGAGCCGGCGCTCGCTGGTGAGAGCCCGCCCAGCCGGCCGCCCGACCCGGACGCCCTCCGCGAGGCGTTCGCCCGCACCCACGAGCAGCGCTACGGCTACCGCGACGACGACGTGGAGGTCGAGCTGGTCACCGTCCGCGCCTCGGCCCGAGGCGGCGCCCCGCGGCTGCGTCTGGCGGAAGCCACAGGCGAGCCGGTGCCGGGCACCAGGATCGAAGGGCCCACGGTTTGCGCGTTGCCGGGGTCCACGTTGTTTGTGCCGGCCGGGTGGCAGGGCGAAGTCGATGCGCAGGGCACCGTCCATCTGCACGACGTGGAGGCCGCCGCGTGACCCTCGACCCCATCGAGCTCCAGGTTTTCATGGGCGCCCTGCGCGCCGCGTGCGAGGAGATGGGCGCAACACTGATTCGGGCCGCGCGCTCGCCCAACATCAAGGAGCGCCGCGACTGCTCCACCGCGCTGTTCGACGCGCGCGGGGCCATGGTCGCGCAGGCCGAGCACATCCCCGTGCACCTCGGCTCGATGCCCGACGCGGTCGCCGCCGTGCTGGGCGAGGACCACTCCGCGGGCCTGCCGTGGGTGCTCAACGACCCCTTCGCCGGGGGCACCCACCTGCCCGACGTCACAGTCGTCACCCCCGTGTTCGCAGAGCAGCCCGCCTACCCCCACCCGCCCGGCAGCCGGCAACGCCGGCGGGCTGCCCGCACTCCGATCGGCTTCGCCGCCTCCCGCGCCCACCACGCCGACGTCGGCGGGCGCGTGCCGGGGTCGATGCCCGCGGACTCCCGCACCCTCGCAGAGGAGGGCGTCGTGATCTCGCCCCGACCCGCTACGCCGGAGGCGATCGAGGAGCTCGTCTCCCAGATGCGCCAGCCCGAGGAGCGCCGGGCGGACCTGCGTGCGCAGCTCGCCGCCAACCGCATCGGAGCGCTGCGCCTCTCAGAACTCGCGGTGCGCGTGGGCGGACAGCGCGGGCGAGGCGGGGACGGGATGGGCACGGACGGCGTGGGCGGCGCGGGCGGCGCGGGCGGCGGCGCGCCAGGCGGGCTGGCCCTGCGCGAAGCGTTCGACGCCGTGCTCGACTACGGCGAGCGGCGCACCCGCGCCTGCCTCGCCACACTGCCCGACGGGACCCGCAGTGCGGAGGACGTGCTGGAGGCGATCGAGGGCGACCTCGTGCTGCGCCTGCGCGCCACCGTGCAGGGCCAGCGGCTGCTTCTCGACTTCTCAGGCTCCGCGCCCCAGCACTCCGGCAACCTCAACTGCCCGCTCGCGGTCACCCGCTCCGCGTGCTACTTCGCTGTGCGCGTCCTCACCGACCCCGACATCCCCCCTTCCGCCGGCGCCTACCGACCCGTCGAGGTGCGCGTCCCCGAGGGGTCGCTGCTGAACGCGCTGCCCGCCGGGCCCTCACCGGGCGACGCCCCCGCGGTGGCCGCCGGCAACGTCGAGACCTCTTCCCGCGTCGCCGACCTCGTGCTCACCGCGTTTGGGCGCGCGCTCGGGCAGGGCACGATGAACAACCTGACCCTCGGCGCCGAGCCCGGCGCCCCCGCCCGCAACGAGGCCTGCTCTCGTGGGAGCACCGGCGGGCGCGGGAATCCCAGCGCGTACGGAGGCCGCGAGACGGAGGGCTTCTCTTACTACGAGACCGTCGGGGGCGGCCAGGGCGCCTGCCCTGACGCCGACGGCCCCTCCGGGGTACACGTGGCGATGAGCAACACCCTCAACACTCCTGTCGAGGCGCTCGAGCGCGAGCTCCCCCTGCGTGTCACGCGCTACGCCCTGCGCCGCGGCTCCGGTGGCGCGGGCGCCCACCGCGGCGGCGAGGGGGTCGTGCGCGAGGTGGAGGCGCTGCGCGAGGTGACCTTCTCGCTGATCACCGACCGTCGCCGTCACCCTCCCCCCGGCGCGCACGGCGGGGAGCCCGGAGCGCGCGGGCGCAACCTGCTCGACGGCCGCGAGCTGCCCGGCAAGGTCACCGGCGTCCTGCGCCCCGGGGAGCGCCTGCGCATCGAGACCCCCGGCGGCGGCGGACACGGCCCCAAGAGCCTCTAGAGAGGCCCCACGCAGCCCTCCGCGTGACCCTTGTACGACTTTGTGCGCGGCGAACCCCCCAAAAAAACAGCTTATTTGCAGGGCATTTGGCATTCCTGCCAGGATTTCGTATGTTAAGGGGAGTCGGCTGCCCTCCCCGCGGGTACCGCAGTCACAGGCACACCCCCGAAAAACCTCTTCCCCCCTACTAGAACGCCATGCCAATTGCTTTGAAGGAATGGGCGGTCACCGTCCGCGCCCTCGCCGAAGGCGAGCAGCTCCTCACCCTGCGCAAGGGTGGTATCCGGGAGGCCGACAAGCACTTCCGGGTGGAGCACGAGCGCTTCTTCCTGTACCCCACGTTCGACCACCAACGCAACGACCTCGTCCGCGAGTCCCACCAGCCCGAGTTGCGCCGCGCGCTCGAGGAGGGCGTGTGGAGCGACGGCGAGCCCTCGCTGCAGGCGCTCGCCGCTGACGGCCGCCTCCAGCAGCCCGACCGCGTCCGCATCCGTGCGTGGGCCGAAGTCGCCGGGCGCTTCACGATCAACGACCCCCGCTGCGTGGACGCCCTCTCCCCCTTCTACGTGTGGCGCACCGACTACGCGGAGAAGCGCCTCGCGTGGAAGCCCCGCCACCCCCTGCACGTGCTGCTGCTGCGCACCTACCGCATCCCGCGGCCCGTCACCGTGAAGGTCCGCGAGGAGTACCTCGGCTGCCACTCCTGGCTCGAGCTGCAACGCGAACTCCCCTTCGAGGGCACCCCCGTGCTCTCCGACGACGAGTTCGAGCGCGCCTCCGAGGAAATCGAGACCATCACGCGCGAGGTGGGGTCTCCGCAGCCTGTCCTGGCGTAGGACGACCGCTGAGCTGCGCTATGCGTTGTCCTCAGTCGCTCGCGTGCTAGCGCACGCCACGCTCCTTGCGTTCTCGCCTAGCTTGCTCAGCGGCCGTCCTACGGCGTAGTTCAAAGCCAAGAGGCCCGCGACTAGCCGTGGAGCCACACGAGGACCGCGAGCACCGCGATCCCCAACAGCAGTCCTCCCAGCACCCGCCACGCGGTGGGGCCCCACAGGGCGGCGTCTCCCGTGGGGAGCAGCTCGCTCTCCAGCAGCACGTCGCGCGCGGCGGGGACGCCGGAGGCCGGGACGAGGATGTCGCGGGGGCCGGCTGCGAGGAAATCGGGCACGTCGAAGCCACGCGCGCGGCGCTGCATCGAGGGGATGCCCTCCTCCAACAGGAGGTTCTGGATGAAGTCGGCCTCCGTCAGGTTGCGCGCCCCGACCACCCGCACGAGCGCGCCCTCGGAGTACTGGGGCTTGATCCTCCGCGCCCGCTGCCACAGCTCGCCCAGGGGATGGTAGGCCCCGCCCGCCCCGCCCGGCTCCTCGGCGGCGCCCTCACCGGCAGCGAACACCAACGGCATCCCGCAGCGCGGGCAGAAGCGCTCGCTCGCGGGGTGTGCGGGGTGGGCGGGGTGGGCGGGCCCGCACACAGGACAGACGAGAGGCGCCTCCGCCGCCATCACCTCACCGCACCTGGAGCGGGACCTCCGTGACCTCGCCGTCGTCGATCAGGTAGCAGCGGACCTCCGGCTCCACGTCGGCGAGCCCCACGATCACCCACTCCACCCCGGGCCAGTTGCGGGCGAAGTTGATGTCGGTCTGCGAGGGGTACGGCTCGGTGTGCGTGTGCGAGTGGTAGATCGCGCCCATCTCCCAGCCCGCGTCGTCGAACTCGTTGATCGCCCGCAGGACATCCTTGCCGTCGATCTCGAAGCGCTTGGGGCTTGCGTGGACGTTCTTCGCGCGACGGACCCGGACCGCCCGGCGCGCCTCGTCCGACTCCCCCTGCTCGTAGGCGATCATCCCGCAGCACTCCGCGTCGTACTCCTCGCGCGCGTGCGCGACCACGTCGTCCAGGAGGGCGGGAGCTACGACCATATCGGTCTGCGAGCGGGTGGCCGGGCTACCACCACACGGTGGAGTCGAGGTTCTCGATCTCGTCCACCGGCAGCGTGTAGATCCCGCTGGAGAGGTACTTCCAGCCGTCGTCGGCGACGATGAACACCACGTTGCCCTCGTCGAGCTCCCCCGCGATGCGCACCGCCACGCGCGCGATCGCGCCGGAGGAGACGCCCGCGAAGACGCTCTCCTCGTCGAGCAGCTTGCGCGTCCACAGGATCGCGTCGCGGTTGGTGACGAAGATCTTGCGGTCCAGCAGGGCGAGGTCGATGATCGGCGGGATGAAGCCGTCGTCGAGCGAGCGCAGGCCCTGCACCGGCTCGCCCTGCATCGGCTCCGCCGCGACGATCTTCACGGCGTCGCCGAACGTCTCCTTCAGGCGGCGGCCGTTGCCCATCAGCGTGCCGCCCGTGCCGAGACCCGCGACGAACGCGGACACCTCGTCGAGCTCCTCGAGGATCTCCAGCGCCGTGCCGTTGTAGTGGGCGGCTGGGTTCGCGGGGTTGCCGTACTGGTAGGGCATGTAGTAGGAGGCGTCCGCGTGGGCCATCTCCAGGGCCTTCTCGACCGCCCCGTTGGAGCCCTTGGAGCCCTCGGAGTAGACGATCTGCGCGCCGTACATCCTCAGCAGCTGCGTGCGCTCCGGGGTCACGTTCTCGGGCATCACCACCTTCAGGCGGTAGCCCTTGCGCGAGCAGATCATCGCCAGCGAGATCCCCGTGTTGCCCGAGGTCGGCTCGAGGATGGTCTGGCCGGGGCCCAGCGCCCCCTTCTCCTCGGCGTCTTCGATCAACGCGCGGGCCACCCGGTCCTTGACCGAGCCGGTGGGGTTGCGCGACTCGAGCTTCGCCCAGATGCGCACGCCGGGCTTGGGCGACAGTCGCGGCAGCTCGATCAGCGGCGTGTTGCCGATCGACTGCACGACGTCGCCGTAGCGACCCCCGCAGGGCTTGTTGCGCAGACCCTCAGCCGCCATTACTTCACGGAATATAGCGGCACTCGCCGACTGGCTGGACAACCAGTACGATGGGGGGCGTGGGGCGTGGCTACGACTACGACTGGCTGGTGATCGGCTCGGGCTTCGGCGGCAGCGTCTCCGCGCTGCGCCTCTCCGAAAAGGGCCACCGCGTGGGCGTGCTGGAGTGCGGGCGGCGCTTCGCCGACCACGAGTTCCCCAAGTCCACCGCCGACGTGCGCCGCTACTCGTGGCGCCCGCACCTGGGGATGAAGGGCATCTTCCGGCTGACCCTCTTCCGCGACGTGGCCGTCGTCTCCGGCTGCGGCGTGGGCGGCGGCAGCCTCGGCTACGCCAACACCCTCTACGTGCCCCCCACCCAGTTCTTCGAGGACCGCCAGTGGGCGGAGATGGAGCAGTGGGAGAGCGCACTCGCGCCCCACTACGCCGAGGCGCAGCGGATGCTGGGGGTCGTGCAGAACCCCCACGACGACCCCGCCGACCAGCTCCTGCGCGAGCTCGGCGAGCACCTCGGTGTCTCCGACACCTACCGCAAGACCCCGGTCGGGATCTTCTTCGGTGAGGAGGGCGAGGCCGGCAAGACGGTGCCCGACCCGTTCTTCGGCGGCGAGGGCCCCGAGCGCACCGGCTGCAAACTCTGTGGGCGCTGCATGGTCGGCTGTCCGCACGGCGCCAAGAACACGCTCGTCAAGAACTACCTGTACCTCGCCGAACGCCGCGGCGCGCAGGTGCTGCCCGAACGCACCGTGGTGGACGTCCGCCCGCTCGGCGCCGGCGACGGCAGCGAGGGCTACGAGGTCGAAAGCGTGCGCTCCGGCGCGTGGGTGCGCAAGGAACGCCGCGTGCACCGCGCGCGCGGGGTCGTCGTCGCCGCGGGGCCGCTGGGCACCAACACGCTGCTGCAGCGCTGCCGCCTCGGCGGCTCGCTGCCTCGCATCTCAGCCCGCCTGGGTGAGCTCGTGCGCACCAACAGCGAGGCGATCCTGACCGTGACGGTCCCCGAGGAGCAGGCCGCCGGCTTCACCAAGCGCGTGGCGATCACCTCGAGCATCTACCCCGACCCCCACACCCACATCGAGACCGTCTCCTACGGCGAGGACGGCGACTCGATGCGGATGTTCTACACGCTGCTCGTCGGCGACGGCACCCGCCTCACCCGCCCCCTGAAGCTGCTAGCGCAGATCCTGCTGCACCCCGGGCGCTTCGCCAAGGTGCTGCTCGCCAAGCGCTGGTCGCGGCGCACGATCATCCTGCTCGTGATGCAGACGCTCGACAACGCGATCGCCCTCCGACCCCGCCGAGGCCCCTTCGGCACGCTGTGGCTGCGCACCGAACAGGACCCCGAGCGCCCCAACCCGACCTTCATCCCCGTCGCCAACCAGGCCGCAGAATGGATCGCGCGGCGCACCGGCGGGATCGCCCAGAGCTCGGTGATGGAGGCGCTCTTCAACGTCCCCACGACCGCCCACATCCTCGGCGGCGCCGTGATCGCCCCCGACCCAGAGCGCGGTGTGATCGACGCCCGCCAGCGCGTCTTCGGCTACGAGAACCTGCTCGTCTGCGACGGCTCCGCGATCCCCGCGAACGTCGGCGTCAACCCCTCCCTCACGATCACCGCGCTGGCCGAGCACGCGATGAGCTTCGTGCCCGCAGCGAGGGACGCAGCCGAGGACGGCGGTCGGACTCGCATCGCGGCGTAGCAGTTCAGGACCACCTGCCGCTGGGCCGCGCCACGTCCGTGCAGCCCCGAGGCGGTACAGTCGCCGTGCAGCTTTTACACGCAACCGCGCCTCCGCGCGGAAAGGAAGGATCGCATGGCACTCGGGCTCTACTTCACACCCGCCGGTTTCACCCAGGAGAAGTACGACGAAGCGATCAGCCAGCCCGAGGCGGCCGGCGCGGGAGCGCCGGCAGGGCGCTCCTACCACGTCGCCCTCGAGAACAACGGCGATATCCACGTGTTCGACATCTGGGAGTCGCAGGACGCATTCGACGCGTTCGGGGCGGCCCTCCTCCCGATCATGTCCGGACTCGGTGTCGATCCAGGCAAACCGATGGTCGCCCAGGTGCACAACGTCATCGAGGGCTGAGAGGCCCGGGCCGACCGCACCCCGGCCGCGACATTTGCCGAGCGGATCGACGCGCACCGACGATCACAGTCGGCTCTGATCCCGCGGTACCCACGCTGAGGCGCTGACCGAAGCCGGGAGACATGCGCCTGCGGCGCTGGCCGATCTGGGGATCACCGCGCTGGCCGAGCACGCGATGAGCTTCGTGCCCGCCGCGGGGGAGGCCGTGGCCGGGTTCGATGGGGAGCGCGTGTCACTCTCCGGGTGAGCCACCCAGCTCCGCGACTTCGATGTCGAACGACAATGTCGTGCGAGCCTGCTAGGCTGTGATCATGGGCAGCCCCCTGAACATCATGAATATCCCGTCCAACTCCGTTCGCGTGCCGGAGCCGGTGATGGGAACCGCCACGGTCGTCAATCGCTACCGGCATCCCCAGGCGGTTGTACTGCATCCCGATGACTTCGAGCGGCTCACGCAGGACAGCATCCTCGCTGACAGCCTCGGCCACCCCGATCCTTTTCCGCCGCCCACCTCGTTGGCTCGCAAGGCGCACCTCCACCTGGAGACGCCCGGCTCCGAGGCGCCGCTGCTGGAGGACGGCGACACGCTCGAAGCGCTGCTCGCGCAAGCTCAGACGTGAGCGAGCTGCTGGGCCGGGCCGTATGGGCGCTCGCGCCCTATGCGCCCGAGGCGCCTTTCCGTCTCTATCCCGGTCCGGGTGAGCGGGCCCCGGTGACAGTGGGCGCCGTTGAGCCGCTGCGAGCCGCGCTCCAATCCGGCGGCGACCCGGAGGTGACCGTGCTCACCCCGACGAAGCTTCGCCCCGTGCTCGTGATCGCCGTGGCCACCGATACCACCTATGACCCAGGGCTGCTCGTCTTGAGAATGCTCAGCTTTACGAAGCTCAGCGACACCGAGCAGGCCGAAATCCGCGCAGGCGCAGACCGCCGGCACTTCCATCTGCTTCCCGAGAGCTTCCCGGGCCTCCCGCACGAGAACGCCGCGATCGTCAGCACCCTCACCAGGGTCGCCGCCACCGCTGTCGAGGACAACCCTCTCGGCAAGCTCAACATGAACGAACTGCGCGTTCTGCACGAGCGGATCGCCACCTACTTCCAACTCGACCTGGGAGCAATGGTCAGACGCTTGGCCGCTGAGCGTCTCCGGGACCTTTGATGCACACGCGCACATCGAGACGGTCAGCTACGGCGAGACAGCGATTGCCCGGGGCAGGGGAGGCCGCGTAGCTCTCGGGCGAACGCGCCGCGGCGTAGTGGCCACGGACCACGCAACACACCGTCGGCAAGGAGGCCTGACGTCGGGGCCCGCCGCGTCGTTCCGCGGCGGGCCCCGTATCAGACTGGGTTACCTGCTTACCTAGCGGCCATCGACGCCGCTATTCACCAAATTCTTCGATAACCAATCTGCCGGCCTGTTCCACCGTGCTGTTGAGGACCGCGACGTTGTTGCCAGACGCGGACGGTAGACCGAGTTTGGCGTCGATGATCGGGTCGATCAGGAACGAGAAGAACCCGCCGCAACCAGTCGCAGTCGGCACTGAGAAGGTGTTGTTGACTAGCGTGTTGTTTTTGATCACCAGGATGCCGCCTTCCGCCCTTTCTCCGAGTTCCCCGAGTTTGCCTTTCTGGGAGCCGCTGGTACCGGTGGTCAGGTTGATCGTGATCGGGTTGGAGTTCGAGCCGATGTAGCATTCGCTTCCCAGCAGCGAGTTTTCCAACTTGATCTTCACCGGCAGCGAGAGACCGGTTCCGCTCTGGAGGAAGAGGTTGTTCTCGTTGAGGCCGATCGAGCTCGCGGGGGCAGCCAGTTCGGTCGTGGCGTTTACGCCGGTCGTTTTGTTTTCGAAGACGAGTTCACACGCCCCACGCTCCAATTTTTCAAAGAACCCTTCGCCTTTGATTTCGTTGCACTTGATCAGGTCGAGCAGCCCGCCGGGAACTTTCTGCGGCGTTTTGGAGAGCGTTTCGCCATTCAGCGCACCAACAAACTGAAGGGCGCCCGATTCTTCTTCGAAGAAGCCACCCTGCAGCGTCTGAGTTTTGACGATCGGTACAGCCGTTTTCCCGATCGATATTTCGCCGCTTTCCGTCTTCGACACGATACATGCTTTCAGCGGGCGGTGACTCAATGGACACTGGGCGAAGACTGCATATTCGCCTTTAGGCGTCGCCATCGCCGTCGAGACGCCCAGAGCCGCCAACAACACTACGCACGACGCCGTTACAAACAGCGTGTGACTTATTCGATGATTCATCATGACAATACCTTCCTATCTGGATTTCTCGCGCCTCCCTGCGCCTTATTTTGCCTACTTCCGCGTGGCCCTACTGGTTTTCTTGTGCCTTATCGTTTTGTGCTTAGGACATCCGGTGATGATTATGTGGGTACTCTGTTTAGTGACCGCGCCGTTCTGGCCGACGATCGTCGTCGGCATCAGCAGCGGCCGAGGCGTCTTCACGGTCCGCTTGACCGTCTTCGTGAAGTGCTTCACGCGCCCGTGTACGCGCACCGTCACGTGCTCGCGCACGCTCACGGTCTTCGTCTCGCTCGTCGCGCACAGGTCCTTCCCGTTTGCGGTCAGCACCGAGTGCGGGCCCTCAGGCAGGACCGTCTCGAACGAGCTGACCGGCGCGTCGGGGACCGTTTCGAAGTGGGAGTACGTGAGCCCCTTTTTGATGTCTGTCTCGCCGTCCAGGACGACCTGCACACCTTCGCCCTGAAGCACGAACTCGACATCGGGGAATGCGGTTCCGCCGTGCGAAACGAGGTACGCGGGACCGGTCAACGGCGCGCTCAGCACCGGCGTCACAGCGGTCGCCGTGCCGATCACCGACGCCGCCGGGCATCCGGCCGGGTCGGCCCTGAACTGTGCGTCGGTGCACGCACCGTGCAGCGTCGCCAACCGACTGGGCAACGCCAGCGGGAGCTGCAGATCGACCTTGTGAATGTTCGCTTCGCCCGCTTTCTGCGCGACCCTGACGGTGAGGCTCGCACCGTCCGCCCTGCTCGTGTGCCCCTGCGTGGAGGCCGAGAAGGATGGTTTGAACGGTAGGCCCGCGCAGCCACCCACCACAAACGCACTGGAGACGTTTGCACCGGCGCCCTGGGTGCTGGTGATCGTCGCGGTGAGCTGCCGCGGGTCGCAGTCGGTCGGGTTGAAGATGAACCCCGGCCTATTCACTGTCACGTTGACCGTCTGTACCCGCAGGGGCACTCCGTCCAGGATCGTCGGGAACGGGTCGCTGGAGACCGTCAACACCGCCGTGTCCGGGTCCACGTGGATCGAGGCCCTGACGACCACCGTCCCCAGATTGAACGGACCGGCGACCGCGGGCACCACCACGCTCAGACCGAATGGCTGGCCCTTGTACGGGCCCGTCAGGAACACCTTGCCTTCCTTCCACAGCGGATGCGAGCCCGGGCCCACGGCGACCTGCGTCGTGCCGATCTGGCTCGACGAGCCGCACGTACCCTGCGCGGCCTGCGGTTCGCCACACAGCGCCACACCCTTCAGGGCACCCAACAGCCCCGGCGGCATCGTCACCACGATGTTCAGCAGTCCCTGTTCGCGATCCTTGCGCGACAACGTCAGCGTGAACGGGCTGAACCCGCCCGCAAGAGGCGTGACCGTGCCCGCACTGAATCCCGGGTTGAACGACAGCACGCCGGGACACGCGCCGCCACTGCCGTCCCAATCCACGGTGAACGAGGACGAGGGCGTGCCGGCCGAAGTCTCCGGGACGCTCCAGGGCACCAGTTCGCTCGTCGTGGTCGCCGTCCCGCACGTCTGGGGGTTCGCCAGCGGCGCCCGCGGGCCACCCTTCAGCCTGGACCCGCACGTCGCTGACCGGCTGCTGGATCAGCTCCTTGAACGTCGTCGTCAAACGGCCCGTCGCGGGGTCCAGCGACACCCTGCCGGGGAACTTCAGCACCAGGCCGGGGCCCTCCAGCTGCATGAACAGGCGCACCATCCGCCCAGCCTGCGCATCGGCGTCCGTGCACGGCGAGCATTCCGGAGCCCCGACGAACACCTGGCCTTCCAACGGCTGCGCCAGGAGCGGCGTGGTCGCCGTCACAGTACCGGCCTGCGAGGCCGCCGGGCACGACGCCGGTTCGTGCGAGGACGCTCCGAACTGCGCTTCCGTGCATGCCTGCAGGCCATCCGCTGAGGGCGGGGAGACCGACATGCCCGCCGGCAGCGCGACCGTGACTTCCTTCACGTCGGGGGTCGCCAGCCCGGTCGGATCGGGGTTCTGCGGGAACTTCACATCGACCCCCGCACCCGTAGGCGTGTCCGCCTGGGTCGATTCCGGCTGCACGGCGATGCTCGGGTTGAAATGCAGCGCGCCGCACCCGGTGGTCGCCGGCGTTTCCGTCAAGCCGCTCACCCACCCCGGGCCAGGCAGTTCGCCAGGCGCTTCCGGCGGTCCGGGCGACCCATTCGCGTTGCGCGCCCCAGGTGCCTGCCACGAATCGCCATACACCGTCGTCTTCAGCAGTTCCCCCGAACACGAGCTGGGGTTCGTCAGAAACGCACTGGGGGGACTCGCGCCGCCGTCGTGAGCAGCGGGATCGCCGAAGAGCGTCAACTGGGCTCCCTCGAAGTGAAGATTGCTCGTGCCGGCGACGCCGGGTACGGTCACGCGCACGTGCGCGTCAGCGCCGCTGCCCACAACGCTCGGATACATCATCACCGGCTGGCCCGCGTAGGACGTGCCGAACTCGAGCTGGGTGGCCCCGCTCCGGCACCATGTTGAACACCGGGATCGGTTCGCCTTCCCCGAAATCGTTGTTGTCGTTCTCTACGAACTGACCGTGTATGTTGAGATCAATCGTACCGATCTGACTCGCCGTCGGGCAGTTCGACTCGTGGAAACCCGCGGCTCCGTTGTTCCTGATGAGCGCCGATAGCGGACACTCCGGCACGGCCTGTGGGTTCCCGCTGAACCCAACAGGAAGATCAACCACGACATCCTTGACATTCTCAACCGCGCGGTCTTCTGCTTCGCTACCTACCCCGGTGGGCACGAGTGAGTTTGAGAAGTCGAAGGCCTCGGTCAAAGAATTGGGGTGTCCTCCGGCCTGGGTATCCAACGCCCCACCCACGTCGGCGGGGAAGCTGAGGACATCCTGCACCCCGAACAGCGTCGCGGCAGACGGTTCCTGAACGGTCGCAACTCTCGTCGTCGACGTGGCGGCGCCCCCACCCGACACCGTGAAGGTACTCGTGGCCACAGTGTCGGGCGCCACGCCCGGACCGACTCCGAAATGGGCTACCAGCGTCACGGCCTGTTCGAAGGAACCCACCGTCCCCGACCTTTCACACGTGAAGGAGGATTCGCTTTCTACCGCGCATTCCCATTCGCCAGTAAAATTGTTTATGCTTATGAGCGTGAGTCCTTGTGCGAGGGTGCCATGAACCTTAATCAGGGAACCATTGC
Organism: uncultured Solirubrobacterales bacterium; assembly: GCA_963842005.1. Taxonomy (GTDB): domain Bacteria; phylum Actinomycetota; class Thermoleophilia; order Solirubrobacterales; family Solirubrobacteraceae; genus Palsa-744. Next base: position 378,964 of record CAWJEV010000005.1, read on the forward strand.
TTGAGGCGCCCCCCACATTCGTCAACAGGAGAGCGTACTTGTTTTCCTGATTGCCGGCGGAGAACGCCGTGGGAAACGCGACCGCCCGCAACTGCCATGCGGGCGCCGGTTCCCCGGACCGCGGCAGACGACGCGCCCGCGACCATCATCGTCAGCACAGCCAAGACAGCGGCCATCGACACGCTCACAGACGCCCTCATGACCGCTTACCTCCCTTGGAGAACTGGGCTTTCGCTTTCGCTTCGTACTTCTTCCTCGCCAGCCCTTCGCAGGTGTCTCGCTTGTGTTTGTTCTTCTTCGCATGGCATGTCTTCAGCGCCTGTTTGAGCTTCCGTGTCCGCGTCGACGGCGCCTTCGGCTTGGCCGCGGTATTGATTTTGGGCGGCACGTTCCCTGGGCCGGAGTAGCTGGCTGAACCGGGACTCGACAACACCGGCGCTTCCGTCAACGCGCCCTGACACCCGTCGCCCTGACAGCCAACCGGGCTCTGTTCAAACGGAAACCCACCATCCACACGCGCGTCATACAGGTCCACCTGGGTATCGCCATCCCGCGGCACAAGCGGATCCGCCGCCCGGAAGAAGATGTCTCCACCCGATCCCGTCATGCCGTCCACCCTCACCGACGATTCGTTTTCGCCGACTGTGCTGGTGTCCTGCCCATCGGAAATCAACGACACACCGCCATCGTGGTACTCGTACACGTTCTGCGCGAACGTACCGCTTTCGCTCGTCGGCTGGGCGTTCAGTGCGCCCGGCGTCAAACCATCGGCGCTCTGAAACACGACAAACGCGCCATCGAAGGAGATCGCATACGGCAAACGCGCGACACGCCCCACGGCAACGGGGTTGAATGGGATGCCGGCCGGCAGCGTGTCGGTGTTACCATCGTCGTTGAACCCACCCTCACCGATCGAAACGCGTACCAGTTCGCCCGTCTGGGAGTCGTACCGGAAGATCTGGCGCGCGGTGCTTGTATCGTCCGGAGTCAGATGGGCGACACTCGGGAAGACAAGGAACCGCCCTTCCGGCGTAGCCGTCGCCGCCCCCTTTCCTTCTCCCCCGCCCCAGTCAGCTGCATCGAGTGAGTTCTTTTCTTTGAATTCGCGTTCAAGTCGTTCTACGCATTCTTTGTTTTCCGGTTCGGCGAGAGGCGTACAGGATTCTGCTTCTTTTGCTTCCAGTTCGGCCTTGCTCTCCGAGGTCAACGTCGCGATGAACGTGACCGTGCCGGCCGGATATGCCACATACAGATTATTCTTACCGGCATGCGCGGTATCCCCGAACTTGTTCGTCTCGCTGCCCGTCAACACACCCTTAGCGACGAAGTAGACATGCGATCCGTCTTCAGAGACGCTCACGACACCCTGAACCTGCGGATCGGGACTTCCTCCCGAGAGCAGCGCGAGGTGCTTGAGGTGTGGTTCTTTGGTAATGGGTTCTTCGCCGAGTTCGGCCTCATACAGGTTGCAGCCCCCCGGCCCACTCGTTTCCCCGCACCCCAGTCCTTTGTTCACCGTGGCGCTGTCGCTGGGAGCGCCGTCCTCGCTCGCACCGTTCGTGAGCTGCTGCGTGCTGGTGAAGAACACCTTCGAGCCATCGCTCGAGGCCCCCACATACTCCGCATCGCGGAAGTCGGCCGCTTCATTTGCAGCGCTGGTGTTTTCTACACAGCTGACTTCGGTGCACCACCCCGCGTTCGACGAAGGCTCGGAGATCGCGACCGTGCTGCTCCCATCGATCCGCGCGAAAAGCTCATCCACCGTCGGCTGACTCAGAGGACAGGGCTCGTCGTCCTTTCCGCGCACGGTGAAGAACACCACCGAGCCGTCCGCCGAAACCGCCGACGACGAACGGCCTCCGCCTGCAACAGTGGAGCCGAGATCCACGCCGCATTCACCGATTAGACTGCCTCCATCACCAACACCCACCGCGACAGGCGGACCGCCCTGACCAGCCGTATACTCATATAGGGAATCGGCTTCTTGTTGCGTCGTGTCACCCGGCCAACGCCCTTCCGCGCTGGTGAACAGGATCCTCGAAAGATCATTCGACGCCCCCCGATAGGTCACAAATGTTCCCGCCGGTGACAGTCCGGGCGGTGGCCCAAGCCCTGGAGGGCCAACCGTCTCCGAGGGCGGCAGCAACGGGCCAAGATCGTGCAGAGCGCCATCGGATTCACGCACCCAGAAGTCCAGTGCAAGCAGCGACTGAGAAGCTTCTCGCGCCTCCCACAACGTGCTGCTGAGATCCGGCGTCGCATCAAGAAACCTGTCCCACGGAAACTGGAACGCGGGAAGGTCGATACCGGTCTCAGTCCACCCCGACGAACCACGAGTAAGCTCATACGTGGACCCGAGACCGGGTTCGCCCTGGGCCTCACCAAAGTCACCAAACGAAGTCAGGATCGCCCGCGAGCCGTCCGGCGAAACGGCATCCAGTTCTTTTAGAAGCGCACCCTCCTTATACGGCGGCGTGACCAACTCATACGCCCGGCAATCCGGAAGCGTCGCACGGAAGCTTTCGAGGGTTTCATTCGGGCAAAATGCTTCATTTGCGTCTCCCGCGGCAACAGCCGCAGCCGACACCACCAGCAGCGAAAGCAGAACGCCGAACATGGTCCACCAGAACACTCTCACACGCCTCAACATCACCAAACCCCTCTCCTCTGTCCTCTACTCGCAAAGGCTCGACTCCGATTGGCGGAAGGATCATGTGGGGTGCAAGCCAGGCCCGGACCCCACACAACCTCCATCTTCAGAGCAACCCGACGACTACGGTAACGGGCTCCATTTTTCTTTGGTTGATTCGCCTTTGTTATTTGCCAGTAAGATTAACGCCGTACCTTTGAGGGTCGCCGGCCCCCCGAATGCCTGGAGTTTTTCTTCGGCAGGTATTTTTACTTCTTCGCCTTTTCCACCTTTAATTAACCAGAATGCCGATGGCTGCGTGGGCACGACCTTGAGCAGCCACGATTCGGCTTCCCCACGAGGAGTGCCGCCTAATTCGACACTCAGTTCGCCCGGATCGGTAAGGACCTGGGCGAGTACGTCTATACCCGTAATTTTTGTGAATTTAAATGTGCAAGTACCTCCGGTTTCAGCAACGAATTTTGGTTCTGCAAACAGTTTCCCTGTAGCTGGTAAGAAGTCCACTAACAGTACTTTTTTGGTAGCCGCGTCCTCCACCAACTCAGATCTGAGATTTACGGTTGAAATTGCCCCGCCTTCGACTGCGCATTTTGTACCATTTCCAGCCACAGTGCATCCACTGTATCTGAGGGTCCCGCCGTTTTTGCCAGATTCGTTTTCCGCCGTACCTGAAATCTGGCCCGATTTGGCTTCCAGCGCTGTGCACGTGATCGTAATGCCGCCAGCTTCGAGCGTCTGGTTACCGACTGCTTTTGCGGAGATGCCCTTCGTTTCGCCCGCTCCGAGTCTTTTCCCTTCGACGGACCAGGACGGCCCTTTTGTTTCTTCGGCCTGGGCGACCGACGCCATGACCGCGCCGAACGCGAACACGGCCAACAGGGCCGCCATCACGTGCGCGATTCGGTTTAATCGACTTTTGGTGGTATGCATCTGGTATGCTCCTTTTCGTCGTACGTGGCCCTGGGGCGCCCTTCGATATCGCGTGGTGGCGCCCTGGGGCCGGTTTGTATGTCTCTGCTCCCGACTCAGGCACGCAGAGGATTGGTCTTGGCCCCTTGGGGATCGCCCTCCGCCGAGCTACCGCGGCGCTGGTCCTCATGGGGCCTCGGGGACCCACCGAGACCATCCTGGCGGGTCTACCTGAGCAAGCTTGTTCTTCTGATCTTGGGTCCTGCCTCTCCTCTGGTGGTCTTCTGGTGGCCCTGCCCCCTGGCGGGACTTCGCCTTGGCTGGGATCTAGAGATGGTCTAGCACAGTCTTTGGGGGTCATGTTGAGAGTCGTCGTGGCCCAAGAAAGGTCACCAAAAAAGATCAGGATGTTGAAAGGTGGCCAAATGCAGGGATTTTATAGGCTGGTGCTCATCCGATAGCGAAGAGTCGAGTTTGCCCGACTTGTTTCCGATGGGTCCGCTGGATAGAGGTTGGCGGTGCTGGCGCGGCTTGGCGACGCGCTCTAGGGGCAGGGACGGACCGCATAGCATCGCCAACGTGCCATTGATACCCCGCCGCTAAGCCGCCTGTCAAAACAGATCGGAGGAAAAGCCCGCTATTTGCGGGAAGTTTGTGGTCTGCGCGGATCGATGCGTACCGCGATCACGAGAGGCTTCGACTACCCGGCACCCTCGCCGAGGCGCTGACCGAAGCCGGGAGACATGCGCCTGCGGCGCAAATCCCCGTTTCGGCCAGCGCTCCGCTGACCACGCGCAGCGTCGCAGCCCCGCGCAGCGGGAGCAACACGTTGAGCACGGCATCCCGGCCGGCGCGCAGGCGGGCGATCGTCCGCCACACCCCGCCACGCGCCTCGCGCTGCAGCAGCACCGGCTGGGCGGGGCGCATCAGGAGTGCCCAGACCCGCACGTGCCCGCGGTCCACGCGCAGTGGGTCGAACGGGAGGGTGAACCCGCGCAGGAACGGCTTGGGGCGGGCGGCCGCTGGTTCGGATTGCCCGCCCACCACCCCGGCGCTGTAGAGGCCGGCGGGCCGCGAGACCGTGATCGTGCCGCCCGTCGGGGTGGCGAGCGTCAGGTCAGGGTACGGATCGACCAGGAACTGCCAGTCGGCGAGCCCAACGCCCGCAACCCACAGGCGGTGCAGCGCGCGCGAGACCCACAGCGCCTGCAGGCGGCCGGGCACGCCGTGCGGGGACTGCGGGGCGCTTTCCCAGTTGAGCTCGGTGACCCACACGGGCTTCGGACCGCGCGGCAGCACGGTGTGCAGACGCTCGGCCCGCGACAGCAGCACAGTGACCTTGGCGATGTCGGAGATCGCCACGTCCTGCGAGGAGTGCGCGGGGAGGTCGGGGGATTCGAAGGAGAGCGGGTGGAAGGCGAGCGCGTCGAAGTGCGGCGGATCGGGACAGGCTGTCCGCGCGCCCCCCGTCCGCGCACCGCCTGTCCGCGCACTCCCCGTCCCCTCGCCGCCTTCCAGGCAGAGCAGCCCGTCCAGGAAGCGCAGCGGGGTCATCCGCCCCACGCCTGCCGGTTCCCCGTTGGGCGCCATCCCGGCGGCGACCACGATGTCGGCGGGCTCAACCGTCTTGACACCCATATAGAAGGCGTTGAGCAGCTGGCGGTAGAGCAGCGGCGAGAAGGCCCTCCAGCGTCCCCCCTCCACGACCCACTGCGGCTCCAGGTAGCGGGCGAGGTTGGGCTCGTTCCACGCTTGGAAGAGCCGCACCCGCGGAAGCGCCCGCCCCGGCGTGAGGGGATCGGGGAAGGAGCCGTCGTAGCGACGCGCGACGGCCGCCGCGAACTCCTCCAGCGCAGCCGGGTTCGGCGCCCAGCTGCCCGGGTAGGCGTGCGGCCAGCGGTCCGGCGCTTCGGCGAAAGCTGGAGCGCGCCACACCACGAGCAGCGGGGTGAGGCCCGCCGCGACCGTGTCGCGCACGGCGGCGTCGATCGGGTCGAAATCGTAGGCGGGACTGCTTGGATCGCTCGCATCGAACCCGACGGCCGGATTGGGGCTTGTCGTGTAGCGCCAGTCGACGGGGATGCGCACCACGCTCGCGCCGGTGGCGCGGATGCGCCTCAGCGCCAGTTCGCGGACCTCCGCGCTCTTGCTCAGGAGCAGCGCGCTGTCGGAGATGCCCCGGGTCAGCCCGCCTCGGGGGAAGGGGCCGTAGAGCAGCGCGTGGTTCTGGGTCTGCACAAGCCCCGGGCCTGTGAAGGGCGGCGAGTGCCCCGGCGGTGGTTCCGCGCCATATGGCCGGGGCGGTCCTTCGGCGCCGTTGGCCGAGGGGCTCGGCAGGACCGGCGGCGGTTTCAGCCACGCGAGGGCACCGACCTGCCCGTGCTGGGCGCTATCCGTGCCCGAGCGCGGTGACCCGCGCGCGGCGCCGACGCCCTGCATTCCGGCATACGCGATCAGCGCGCAGGCTACGATCAGTGCGCCCGAGTGTGGAGAGCGTGGCAGCCGCAAGCCGGCTTGCTAGCGGTGGAGTGTGACCGTGGGCGTTTCGAGGTTCAGCTTGGCGCCCGACTGCGACTTCAGCGTCGTGATCAGCTCCGCCCGCACACGGCGGCTGTGGCTGAGCGTGCGCTTACCCTTCGCGGTGACGCGAAGCAGCACGTTCACCTTGCCGGCTGCGGCAGCAGACGCCGACCCACGCGCAAGCAGCAGGGCGGGCGGCCTGTGCCTGTGGCCCTTCCTGTGCGCCGCGGCGTACGCAGGCACCGCGCCGCCCAGCTGGTAGAGGTCCTGTGTGACCGTACCCGGCTGGTTGATCGTCACCTGATCCAGCCACCCCGACTTCAGCAGCTTGTGGATCGTGGTGTGAACGAGCTTGAAGATCGAGCCCTGCAGCGCCGGCACGGGCGGTGGCGGCGGCGGAGCGGGCGGCACCGGGCAGGCGCCCACCGGGCGGTCGTTCTCGCTGGAGTAGGTGAACGTCGCTCCACCGGCGAGCGACGTCTTCAGGTGCTCGGCCGCTCGAACGGTCTCCCCCAGCGCCAGAGGCGTCAGGAAGTTGCCCGTGAAGGACGCGCCCGCGAGCGAGGCGATCTGTGCTTCGCCGCCCCGGCGGTGTGCCGTATAGGAGGGATGAACCACCAGCGTGTAGAAGCTGCCTTCGACTTCCTCGTTCGCGGAGCGCTGGCCGGAGAAGTTCGTGGAGCCCGCGCAGACCGTCGGGTCCATTGAGGGCAGCCCGTCGTAGACGACCGAGCCGACGACGTTCCCCGTCGGAGATTCGAGGACGACCACGTCACCGACCAGCGGGACCTGCGAGAGCCACGCCCCCCCTTCCGTCTCGGTGTCCTGCGCCACCGTGAGGCCGTTGTGGACGATCCGCAGGGTGACCTGAACGTGGTGGCTGTGCGGCAGGCTGACAGAGCCGCTGGTGGAGAGGATCGATTCTTCGGGCGCCGTGCTCTCTCCCTCGACAACTTTGATCGCGTATTCGGGAGCCGTGGGTTCTTCCCACGCGACGGCGGGAGCGGCAAACACCGCGCACGCGCCCACCACGAGCAGCACCGCACACGATGCGCGTCCGAACACGGGAATGGAAATGCCGCTGATCCTCATGCCGATGCGATCCCATCGTTCGGCGAGCCGAAACGATTGAGCTTTGCAAGGAAACTTGGACGCGCAGCGTAGAGGGGGCTGCGGCGGAAAAACCGAAGTTCGACTCGCCGCTAGACGGTCGATGGGCAAGCGAGGCAAGACCGTATGGGTCGTGTCGACCGATACGCGCGGTAGTGATGGTCGGCACCCCGCGCATGAGTGTGCGGGGACTGGGCTGGAGGGTGGCCCTCCGGCCGACACCCTGAGTCATGGGAGGTGCCGACATGCTGAACGATAGGACGATCGTGGGTCTGGATGTGCATGGGACGGCGACGCAGGCCGCCGTGTTGGAGATCGCGACCGGCGAGCTGACGTTCCGGCGGGTCCAGGGACCCCCGAGCGAGGTTATGGGGTATCTGCGGGGGCTCCCGGGGAGGGTGCTCGCGACCTATGAGGCGGGTCCTATGGGGTATGGGCTCGCCCGGGCAGCCGCCGAGCTGGGGCTGGATGTCCGTGTCTGCGCGCCGGGTTCGATATTGCGTCGTCCGCATGAGCGGATCAAGACCGACCGTCGCGACGCGGAGCGCCTGGCGCGACTTTTGGCCGCGGGAGAGTTGTCCTTCGTGCGGGTACCGACCGTGCAGGAAGAGAGCTTCCGTGACCTCGCGCGTTGCCGGGAGGCCGCTCGTGGTGATCTGATGCGCGCCCGTCACCGCCTCGGGAAGCTCCTGTTGCGCCGCGACGTGCGTTTCGGTGGCCCGGGGAGCAACTGGACGCTCGCGCACTGGAAGTGGCTGAACCAGCTCGAGTTCGATGACGCGCCCTCCCGCGCGGTGCTCGCCGACTACCTGACCGGCGTCCGTGCGCTCGAACAACGCCGCTCCGCGCTGGACGCGGCGATCAAGAAGACGTGGGCTGAGAGCCCGTGGGCGCAGACGATCGCCAGGTTGCGCTGCATGCGGGGGATCAACTCGACTACCGCGTTCGGCTTGTGCGCCGAGATCGGCGACTTCCACCGCTTCAAGCACCCCACCACCCTGACGTCCTATCTCGGGATCGTGCCGAGCGAGCGCTCCTCCGGCGAGCAGACCCGCCGCGGACCGATCACCAAGGCCGGCTCCCCGCACGCCCGCAGACTGCTCGTCGAGGCAGCCCACCACTACCGCCACACCCCCGCGATCGGGATGGCACTCACACGCCGCCAAGACGGCCAGGACCCCCGCGCGTGCGAGATCGCGTGGCGCGCCCAACACCGCCTGCACCACCAGTACCGGCGGCTGCGCCTGGAGCGCGGCAAGCCAGCGAACATCGTCACGATCGCGCTCGCACGCGAGCTCGCCGCGTTCACCTGGGAGATCGGCCAACTGACCTGAACACCAACCCACAACCACACCCCCCGACGGCAGCGGTGCTGTCGGGGCGACACGGGAACCACCGGGACCTGGCCTGTCGCGGCTAGCGGGCCCGCGCTGCGTCCTCGGGCAACCAGCACCCACCAGGTGCCGGCCGCGCCCGCCACAAGACTGCGCGCCCCGCGACGAATCGGCGGTCATGAGGTACCCAGCCCTCGCATATGAGGCTGAAACAGCACTCGACACGCCCAGACACCGCCCGTGACGCCCCGAGAACACCACACGCCCCACCCCCTCACCCGCCAACACGCGGGCAACCCCAGCCTGCCCACTTGACAAACCAACCCCCCATATGAGGACGCACCGAGCGAAGTGTGCTTTAGCACACGAGCGACCGAGGACGCAGCATCGCGCCGCCCAGCGGCCGTCTAGCCGCCGGCCATCGCCGGGAGGATGACCAACGTATCTCCGTCCCCGACCGCCGTGTCGAGACCGTCGAGCACGCGCACGTCCTCGTCGTTGAGGTAGACGTTGACGTAGCGGTTGAGCTCGCCCTCGGCGGAGAACAGCTGGTCCTGCGTGGCCGGGTGGCTGGCGGCGAGATCGCGCAGCACGTCGCCGACGTTCCCGCCGGTGGCGGAGACCTCCTTCTCACCGCCCACGGAGGCGCGCAGGACCGGGGGAATCTTGATCGTGGCCATCTCGGACGCGCAGACTACCCTGCGGCCGCGCAGAATGCCTCGTAATCAGGGAAGACGCCCATCTCCTCGTCGCGGATCTCATCCGGCGCGCGGGAGCAGATCGGGCACTCGGGGTCGCGGTGGACCTTGACCTCGGTGAGCGTCGCCCCCAGCGCGTCGTAGAGCAGGAGGCGCCCGATCGCGGGGTCGCCGATGCCGAGGACCAGCTTGACCACCTCGGTGGCCTGCAGGAGGCCCATCGTGCCTGGCAGCACGCCCAGCACGCCGTTGGCCCCGCAGGAGGGCGCGAGCTCCGCGGGTGGGGGCTCGCGGAAGAGGCAGCGGTAGCAGGGGCCCTCGTAGGGCTTGAAGACCGACAGCTGCCCGTCGAAGCCGAGGATCGAGGCGGAGACGACGGGGATCTGCAGGCGCACGGTGGCGTCGTTGAGCAGGTAGCGGGTGGGGAAGTTGTCGACGCCGTCGACGATCACGTCCCACCCCTCGATGATCTCCATGATGTTCGAAGCGTCCAACCGCACCGGGAACTTGACGACCTCCACGTCGGGGTTCAGCCCGTGGATCGTCTCCTCGGCGGAGTCCACCTTGGGGATGCCGATCCGCTGCGTGGAGTGGATCACCTGGCGCTGGAGGTTGGAGAGGTCGACCTCGTCGTCGTCGACGATCCCCAGCGTGCCCACCCCGGCGGCGGCCAGGTACAGCGCGGTCGGCGAGCCGAGGCCGCCGGCGCCGAGCAGCAGCACGCGCGCGTCGAGCAGCTTCTGCTGGCCCTCCGCGCCGATCTCCGGGATCAGCAGGTGGCGCGAGTAGCGCTCGCGCTGCTCGGCGGTGAGCGCGCGCGGGATCTCGACCTCGTAGCCGCGGTCCTTCCACAGCGTGATCCCGCCGGTCATCGAGCGCACGTGCTCGTAGCCCATGTCCTCGGTCATCGTGCGCGCCGCGTAGGCAGAGCGGATGCCGGAGGCGCAGTAGAGGATCACCTCGGCGGAGCGGTCGGGCACGGCGCTCTCGATGCGCGACTCCAGGTGACCACGGGGGATGCTCTTGGCACCCTGGAGGTGCCCGGTGGCGAACTCTTCGCTCCCGCGCACGTCGACGATCGCCACCCCCTCGCCGATCAGCTCCTTGACCTCGGAGGGATCGACCTCGTCGATGCGGCTCTTGATCTGGCGGAGCAGCTCCGCCGAGGACACGGTCATCTGAAAACTCCCAAACGGTGGTCGGGTTTCATGGACTTCAGAAAGTATAGCGCCTATAGGGGCCGATTTAAAGACTACCCCCACCACCGACCGCCGCCGCCGGCGCCCGCCCGGCAACCCTGAGCCCGCCGAGTCCGACCGGCCTACACCCACCGCTGCCGGCGCCCACCCAACCAGGTCTCGAGCACCCTCAGCTCGTGCAGCCGTTCGGGGGCGACCTCGCGGGGGTCGCGGTCGAGCACGACCAGGTCGGCGAGCATCCCGGGGCGCAGCGAGCCGACGCGGCCGCCGAGCAGGACGTGGTCGGCGGGGTTGCGGGTGAGCGTGCGCAGCGCCTCGTCGAGCTTCAGCTGCTGGAAGGGCCCGAGCACGTCGTCGCTGTCGCGCATCAGGCGAGTCGTCGCGGTGCGCAGGGTCAGGCAGGGGTCGACCGGGTAGAGGGGGGAGTCGCTGTGGCAGGAGCTCGCGAGACCCTGCTCGAGGTTCCGGCGCAGCGAGTGGACGCGCGCGGCGCGCTCGGGGCCGAGCACGTGGTCGCGGAAGGCCTCCCCCCAGAAGTAGACGTCGTCGATCGTGTGGCTCACCGAGAGGCCCAGCGCCGCGGCCTGCACGATCTGCTCGTCGGCGGCGAGCGTGAAGTGCTCGATGCGGTGGCGTGCGTCCGGTCGCCCCTCGGCGAGGATCGCCGCGTAGCAGCGCAGCGCCTGCTCGATCGCGCGGTCCCCGCTGGCGTGTACCACCAGCTGCCACCCCGCGTCGTGCCAGACGCGCATCGCCTCGCGCAGCTCGTCCTCCTCGTGGAGCAGCGTGCCCGCTCCCCGACCGTTCAGGTAGGGCTCGCCCAGCGCGGCGGCGAAGTCCTGGACGGGGCCGTCCGCCCAGTGGGCGATCCCGACCACGTCGTAGCGCTCGTCGCCTCCGCCGGGGCTCGCGCCGAGCGCGGCGGCGAGCTCGGGGGTGAACGCCCCGCGTAAGCGGACCGGCGCCTCGGGCGCGCGAGCGAGCGAGCGCAGCAGCTCGTGCTCGGCCACGCCCCCCAGCAGGCCGATCCCGGGGTCGTACACGGTGGTACAGCCGCGCATCGCAAGATCGCGCAGCGCGCGAGCACCGAGCTCGGCGACGCGCTCGGGGGCGTCCTCGAGCAGGCCGGCGGCGTCGTCCTCGGCGATGTCGGCGGCAGCCAGCGCGCTCTTCAGCACGTGCACGTGGGGCTCCACGAACCCCGGCAGCACCGCGTGCCCCTCGAGGTCGACGATCTCGGTGCCGGGGGTGTAGTGGCGTTTGACCTCCGTGAGCGAGCCGACCCCGAGGATCGTGGAGCCGCGAATCGCAAGCGCCTCCCCGACCGGGTTGGCGTCGTCCACCGTGAGGATCGGCCCGCCCCGCAGGATCACCGCGCGCTCGGGCTCTGGCGTGCGCGAGAACCTCGCACCCACGTCGGCCGGCGCGACCGTGGGCGCGAACGCCGGGACCGCAAGGTTGCCCAGCACTCCGCGCACCAGCGCGGCGACGCCAGGGCAGGACGCTACGCGCATCGGTGGAGCACCTCTTCCAAGAGCCAGTCTGCCAGGGAGACAGAACGATACCTCACACTGGGTTACACAACTCCGCCCGGGGAGCGTGAACACCTGTCTCATGCGCCTCCTACGCTCCATACTCGCTATGCGTCCCAACCCCCCCGATCGGCTCACTCCGACCTCGAGACCCAGGTCTTTCGCCGCCGCGACGGCGCCCGCGCTCACGGCGCTCGCCGCGACGGCGCTCGCGCTCGCGGCGCTGGCGGGGTGCTCGACGGGCGGGTCTGGGGGCACGGGCACAGCCGCCGCGGGGGGCGGCCCCTCCGCAACAGGGTTTGACGGCGCGCTGCTACCCGGCAACCTGCGCCCGTACGAGCTCACGCTCACCGACCAGTACGGGCGGCGCGTCTCGCTGCGCGCCCTGCGCGGCCGGGTCGTGGTGCTCGCGTTCCTGTACACCGCCTCGAAGACCACCGCGCCGCTGATCGCCGAGCAGATCCGGGGAGCGCTCGACGAACTCGAAGGCCATACCTCAGGCGTCACCGCGCTCGCGGTCAGCGTGGACCCGGCTGCCGACACCCCGGCGCACGTGCGGGCCTTCCTGCGCGCAAGCTCGCTGACGGGGCGTCTCGAGTACCTGACGGGCACCCTCGCGCAGCTGCGCCCCGTGTGGCGCGGCTACCACGTCGTGCCCGCCAGCGCGGGCCCACGGGCCTACCAAGCAGGCGCGTTCGTCATGCTGCTCGACCGGGCCGGCGTCGCGCGCGTGGAGTTCCCGCTCGAAGAACTCACCCCCGAAGCGCTGGCGCACGACGTGCTCGAGCTGGAGAACGAATAGGCAGCCTGCCGCCGCTGCACCGGCCCCGGGTCCGCCACACGAACCCCGCTGCGGCCGGAGGCCGCCATCAAGATCTTGACCCGGTTGACCCGCCGACCCCGGGGGCAACCCTCCTGCTGATACCCTACCCCCCAGGTAGGTTTTCGAGATGATGTTCTCCACAAAGGCCGAGTACGGCGTGCGCGTGATGGTCGCCCTGGCGCAGCGGGCGGCTGAGAGCCCCGAGGGCGAGGAGCCGGTCGTGCCGCTGGCGGAGATCGCCGAGCGCGACGGGCTGCCGCAGGCGTACCTCGAGCACCTCGTGGCGCGGCTGCGCAAGGCGGGGCTGATCGAGAGCCGCCGGGGCTCGCGGGGCGGGTACATGCTCGCGCGGGCGGCGCGGGAGATCACGATGGCGGAGGTGGTCGAGGCGCTCGAGGGGTCGATCGCGCCGATCGAGTGCATCTCTCAGAACGCGGACGGGAGCGTCGTGTGCTCGCGCGAGTCCGATCCCGACCACGTGTGCCCGACGAAGCTGCTGTGGACGCGCGTGCGCTTCTCGATCGTGAGCACGCTGATGAACACCACGCTCGCGGATCTGATGCCGGCGCCGGTCGCCGGTGAGCCGCTGCCCACAATCGCCTGACCAAAGGAGACCATGGCCGACCTGGAGATTCGTAACCTGCACGTGCGCATCGAGGAGCGCGAGATCCTCAGAGGCGTCGATTTGAGCGTCGAGAAGGGCGAGGTCCACGCGCTGATGGGCCCCAACGGGTCGGGCAAGTCCACGCTCGCCAACACCCTGCTCGGCCACCCCTCCTACGAGGTGACCGAGGGTTCGATCCTCTTCAAGGGGCAGGACATCACCGAGGCCGAGCCGCACGAGCGCGCGAGGGCGGGGCTGTTCCTCGCCTTCCAGTACCCCGTGTCGATCCCCGGGGTGTCGGTGGCGAACTTCCTGCGCATGGCGATCAACGCCAAGCGCGAGCAGCCGGTCAACGTCAAGGAGTTCCGCACACAGCTGCAGCACGCGATCGAGCTGCTCGACGTGGACCGCTCGTTCACCTCGCGCCACCTCAACGACGGGTTCTCCGGCGGAGAGAAGAAGCGCGCGGAGATCCTGCAGATGGCGATGCTCCAGCCGGACGTCGCGATCCTCGACGAGACCGACTCGGGCCTCGACATCGACGCGCTGCGCACCGTCGCCGAGGGCGTCGAGCGGCTGCACACCGAGCAGGGTCTCGGGGCGCTGATCATCACCCACTACCAGCGCATCCTGCACTACATCAAGCCCCAGTTCGTACACATCATGCTCGACGGCCGGATCGTGGTGGAGGGTGGCGTCGAGCTCGTGGAGCGCCTGGAGCGCGAGGGGTACGACCAGATCCGCCAGGAGTTCGGCGAGCAGCCGGCAGCCGCGGCGGCCGGAGGCAAGGGTGCCTGACGCGGGCGTAGGCGCGAACGGCGCGGGCGGGGTCGCGGTCAAGCCGGGGCGCCACCGCGAGGCGACGCTGTACCACGCGCTGCACGGAGCCGGCGCGGGCGACGGGCGGACGCTCGAGCAGCTGCGCGAGGTGGCGCTCGCGGTGTACGAGTCCACCGAGCTGCCGGTGTGGCGGCGCTCGGGCTTCTGGACTACGAGCTTCGAGGAGCTCGACCTGGACGCGCTGGAAGTGCGCCACCACGCCGCCGGGGAGGCGCTTCCGGAGGTAGTGCGCGAGACGATCCCCGAGCGCCCCCGCGCGGGGCGGATCGTCCAGCTGGACGGAAGCGTCGTGCACGTCGAGCTCGACCCGGAGCTCGCGGCGCGCGGGGTGGTCCTCTGCTCACTGGAGGACGCGGCGCGCGAGCACACCGAGGTGTTCACACAGTGGTACTCGAAGCGTCTGACGTGTACACGCCACAAGCTGGAGGCGGCCAACGCGGCGCTGTGGAGCGGCGGCGCGTTCCTGCACGTCCCCGCGGGCCTCGTGGTGGAGGAGCCGTTCGAGGTGGTGTACGCGATCGGCGGCCCGGGCGTCGCGCAGTACGGGCGCACGCTCATCGTCGGCGAGCGCGCGGCGGACTTCCGCGTACACGAGTACGACCTGGCGGGCGACTTCGAGGGCCAGGCGCTGCACGCGGGCGCGTTCGAGCTGTACCTGCAGGACGGCGCGCGGTGCCGCCTCGCGCAGGTGCAGGACTGGGGCTCAGGAGAAGTGTTCGACGCCTCGACGCGCGTCGTGGAGGTGGGCCGCGACGCGTACTGCCACTGGCTGCCCGCGCTGCTGGGGGGCCACCTGGTGCGCCAGCACCTGGAGCTCGCGGTGAGCGAGCCCGGCGGGGACATGGCCTTCCGCGGCGTGTTCTTCGCGGAGGAGCACGAGCTGCTCGACGTGTTCGCGGTGGACCTCCACGAGACCGGCCCGTCGGGCGGCGACGTGCACTGGCGCGGGGCCGCGACAGGCGCGAGCCGCGCGAGCTTCGAGGGGCTGATCCAGATCGACCCGGGCGCGCAGCGGACGCACACGTACCTGCAGATCCACACGATGGCGCTCTCCCCGAAGACGCGCCTGGACGCGATTCCATCGGTGCTGGTGAGCGCCGACGACGTCTCCGCCTCGCACGGCGGCACCGTCGGGGAGCTCGACGAGGACGCGATCTTCTACATGCAGAGCCGCGGCCTGGACCGCACGAGCGCGGTGCGCGTGATCGTGGAGGGCTTCTTCGAGCCGCTGGTGAGCGAGCTGCAGGACGAGCCGCTGGAAGAGGTCGTGCGTGGCAAGATCGCAGCGAAGCTCGCACGCGCGCGGGAGGACATCGAGGCGTATGCGGCGAGCCGGTGAGCGCGAGTGAGTGGCGCGGGAACAGCATTTAATAGGACCCCCACAAGGGGGGTCGGGATGGGCGTTCGTTGCACGACCCCAGCGGTCTGATGAGCGTCGAGGCGCACGCACGGACTGACGCGCCCAGTGCGCACGGTGACGGCGCGAACCTCGACGTGCGTAAGGACTTTCCGATCCTGACGCGCGAGTTCGACGGCCGTCCGCTGGTGTATCTCGACTCGGCGTCGACATCGCAGAAGCCGCAGGCGGTGATCGACGCGGTGGCCGAGCATATGCAGGCGCACAACGCGAACGTGCATCGCGGCGTATATGCGCTTGCACAGGAGGCAGATGCAGCGTACGACCGCGCCCGCCAGCGGGTCGCGGCGTTCACCGGCGCCGACCCGAAGACGACGGTCTTCACGAAGAACGTGACCGAGGCGATCAATCTCGTCGCGTATGCGTGGGGCCGCGCGAATGTGGGGGCGGGCGATGCCGTGGTGATTACGCAGATGGAGCACCACGCGAACATCGTGCCGTGGCAGCAGCTATGCAAAGAGCGGGGCGCAGAGCTGCGCTATCTGCACGTGGACGAGAACGGAAAGCTCGACCCGATGCAGCTCGAGGCAGAGCTCGAACGAGGGAACGTGAAGATCGTGGCGTTCACACATGTGTCAAACGTGTTGGGGACTGTGAACCCCGTCGCGGAGATGACAGCCCGCATCCGCGCCGCGGGGGCGGTGTCCCTCGTGGACGGCGCCCAGGCGGTCCCGCATATGCCGGTCGATGTGAAAGCACTGGGGGCAGACTTCTACGCCTGGACGGGACATAAGGCGATCGGCCCCACGGGCATCGGCGTCCTGCACGGAAGCCGCGAGATATTGGAGGAGATGCCCCCGTTCCTCACCGGCGGGGACATGATCGCCTCGGTCGATTTCGAGAGCGCGACGTGGAACGAGCTGCCGTACAAGTTCGAGGCCGGCACCCCGCCGATCGCCGAGGCAGTCGGCCTGGGCGTCGCCGTGGAGTATCTGAAGACCCTCGGGATGAATCGGGTCCGCGCCCACGAGCTGGCGCTGACCGCGCACCTGCTCGGCAGCCTCGCCGAAGTGCCCGGCCTGCGCGTCGTGGGCCCCCCGAGAGCGGACGACCGCGGCGGCCTCGCGTCGTTCACGATCGAGGGGATGCACCCCCACGACATCGCCGAGCTCGCGAGCCGCGAGGGCGTGTGCATCCGCGCCGGCCACCACTGCGCGCAGCCGCTGATGCGCTGCCTGCGCCTCGACGCCACCGCGCGCGCGAGCGTGGGGATCTACACCACCCCCGCAGAGATCGACGCGCTGATCGACGCGCTGAATGCGGGCCGCGAGGTCTTCGGGCTGTGAGCAACCCCTGATGGACGACCTCTACCGCGACTACATCCTCGACCACTACAAGCGCCCCCGCAACTTCGGCGGGGAGCTGGAGCCCCACGACCTGGAGGCGACCGAGCACAACCCCCTGTGCGGCGATGAGCTCAGCGTGCAGATCCGCGTCAAGGACGGGCGCATCGAGGACCTACGCTTCGACGGCCACGGCTGCGCGATCTCCCAGGCCGCCGCCTCGATCGCCTCCGAGGAGCTGAAGGGCATGAAGCTCCAAGAGGTCGGCGCGCTCGGCGCCGATTGGATGCTCGACCTGCTCGGCATCCCCGTCTCCGCCACCCGGCGCAAGTGCGCGCTGCTGAACCTCAAGGTCGTGCGCGGCGCGGTCAGCGGCGACCACGACTGGCCCGTCTAACTCTAACTCTCACTCTAACTCTGACCTCCCAGCCGGCAGTCGGGGCGGGCCAGTCTCGCACTGGCAATCGCCGGAGCGGGCGTACTTACACTTACTCTAAAAAGTTTAGAGTAGATTCTAGTAGATCCTGGGACGGGCCACCAGGCGCAGGGATCGTGAAGCCGCCGCCGCGGATCACGTCGGCGGCAGCTGCCAGTACGCGCGCGGGTCCCGAGCGCTCTTGCCGACCCACTCGATCAGACCCTCGTCCCGCAGGGACTCCAGCCGCCGGATGGTCGCCGGTCGGGAGAGCCCCAGCACCTCGGCGACCTCGCCCGTGCTGAGCCGCCCCGCCTCCCGGAGCGCCGCCGTGATCGCGCGCGCCTCGTCGGGAAGCCGCGCCTCCAGTGCCCTGTCGGCCGACTCCGCGGAGAGCGTCAGCAGCACGCTGCCCGCGGTCTGTGCGTAGACCGGGTCCACCAGGCCGGCCGCGCGCATCTCCTCGAAGATCCGCCGGATGCCCTCGCCCAGCTCCTGCCCGAAGCGCAGATCGGAGCAGACCCGCGCGATCCGCGGGTTGCGGGCGAAGCGGGTGCTGTGCAGCGGGTCCGTCAGATCGACCAGCCCGGGGAAGCGTCCCGGGCTCGAGATCTCGATCCGGTCGTCGAAGACCTCGACCCTGATGTGATCGCCGGCGAGGCTGTAGGAGCGGTGGACCACGGCGTTCACCACCCCCTCGAGCCACGCGTCCTCTGGAATCAGCGGAACCTCGCCGAAGTTACCGGTGGCGGAGATCAGCGCTCTGCGGACGGGCTGCAGACGCTGGATTACGCCGCGCGCCTCGCGGAGCTGGCGCGGAATCGGGCCCTCGATCCGGACGTCCTCGAGCAGGCGCTGGCCGGCTCCCGTCCCGCGCTCGCGTCCGCGGTAGCGCAGGACCCGCACGAATGCCTCGGGCAGGACCGCCTGCGGCTCGCGAGCGAACAGCAGCAGGCCGGCGATCGTCAGCTCCTCGCCCCGTCCGGCAAGCCCGCGCGCACGCAGCAGGCGCCAGATGTCGGGGTGCCCCACCGCCCGGGCGTACTGCTCCAGCAGCGGCTCGTCGAGCGCCTGCGAGCCAACCCCCTTCAGCGGTCGCGCCTCGTAGCTTGCCTGACCCTTGTCGAACAACAGCTCCTGGCGCTGATGAAAGCTCAGGCGCCGCGTCTCGTCGCCGACCCGGAGGAAGACCTCGTCCCTGGAGTTGGCGTGCACGACATCGCTCGTGGGGACCTCGATGACCAGCAGACGATCGCGGCCGCCCTTCGCGTTGACGCAGGACACGAGGCGATGTTTGACCCCGACAGGCGGCTGAGCGAAGTCGATCGCCGCCTGCATCTGCGCATTGCGCCGCTCGACACTCTCATCGCCACCCTCCACCGCCCCCTTCCAGAGGCCCACCACGATCATCCCCCCATCGGCATTCGCCATGCCGATCAGGTCGTTTGCGAGGTCCTTGGGGGCGATTCGCTTCGACTTGCGATCGAACCACTGATCCTCCACGATCGCCAGCAGCCGATCCCCGCGCTCCTTGATCGGCGCTTTCAGGGCCTGCTCCACCGCCACCGTCGACATACATCTACTCTAACATATTTAGAGTATGTTCGAGTAGAAGCGGTCCGGCAGCCTCCCGACAAGGGCCGGATGGCGTGCATACATCTACTCTAAAAAGTTTAGAGTAGGTTCGAGTAGCAACGTCGACTGCCGAATCGTGGTCACGGTCACGCCCACAGTCCGCTCAGCGGTATCGCCCACAGGCGGTCGCCGAGCGGGATGGTCTGGGCACAGGTGCAGAGGACGGCCCCGGCCCTGAAGCGCTCGCCGCTGCCATCGCGCAGCTTCTCCAGCGCCCGCACGTCTCCGCGGCCCACCGTGGCCGCTGCCTTCACCTCGACCGCGACGATCTCGCCGGCGCGGCTCTCGAGGACGAGGTCCACCTCGTCCTCGCGGCGGCGGTAGTGGTAGGCAGTGGTGTCGGTCAGGGCCCAGTCGGCGTGCTTGAGCACCTCGGTGACCACGAAGTTCTCCAGCACCTTGCCCGTGACCTGGTCGTCGGCGGCGATCCGGCGCTCGTCGGCGCCGAGCAGGTGCGCCAGCAGGCCGGAGTCGACGAAGTACGCCTTGGGGGCGTGCACCTCCCGTGCGCCGATGCCCGGGCGCCACGCGGGCAGCAGGCGGACAAGGAAGACCGTCTGCAGCAGCCCGACGTACTCGCGGACCGTGTCGTGGGTCAGCTCGAGCTTGGCGGCGATCGCCCGGTGGGAGAGGACGTTCGCGGCCTGCGAGGCCAGCAGCCGCAACAGCCGCGGGACCTCGTCGAGCTTGCGCGCGTCGCTGATCTCGCGCAGGTCCCGGTCGAGCGTCGTGTCGAGATAGCTCGCGAACCACCGCGCCCGCCGCCGCCCCTCGCGTACACGCGCCTCCGGGTAGCCTCCGGCCGCGACGAGCGCCACGAATGCGCCACGGCCCACGGTCGCCCCCGTGACGCGCGGCGGTTCGCGGGCGAGGAGCGCATCGACGAAGTTCGCGGTGCTCCCGTGGATCTCGCTCTGCGCCAGCGGCCACAGCGGAATTGTCTCCATACGCCCGGTCAGCGCGTCCTTGACCCTGCGGGCCGTAAGGACGTTCGCGGAGCCCGTGAGCAGGAAGCGCCCCGGCGTGAGGTCGCGATCGACCGCTGTCTTGATCGCGAGCAGCAGGTCGGGCGCGCGCTGGATCTCGTCGATGAACACGGGACCGCTCAGGCCCGCGACGAACCCCTCCGGGTCCGCGAGCGCCGTCTCGCGCGTCCCCCGGTCATCCAGACTGAGCTCCTGCGCAGGACGGCCACTCCGAGCAACCGCCCGCGCGAGCGTGCTCTTGCCAACCTGCCTCGCACCAGCCACGAACACGACCCGCGTATCAGCGAGCGCCTCGAGCACCAGCGGCTGCGCATGGCGGACGAACTGGTCAGCGGCTCCAGGCATGGGCGTGCGGCAAACGGCGATTTAGTGTCTGGCAGATGGCGAATAGTATAGCGGCAGATGGCGTCTAACAGAGAGGCAGATGGCGAATAATGGCAAAGCAGGCGCGATGTCGCGCCCCATCTCGATGCTCAGAGATGCGCATCGCGATACTACGATGTGCCGGTGCGTACCCAACGTCCCCGACGAGAACCTCACCAAACCATAAATAAAAACGCGGTGGTGGTCGGGGCCCTCTCCCCCCGGGCCGCGCCGACCCGCGCGGCTCAGTGCTTCTTCTTCGAGCGGGACCGGGCCTTCCGCTTGTGCTTGGAGCTCTTCTTCGCCTTCTTCGCGTGCTTTGACTTGCCGGCAGCCGGTGACGGCGATCTTGGTGGTCTCGTGGATTTCGGCGCCGTTCTGCGCGACGAATTCGGTCGGTACGTTGATCTTGTCTTTGCAGAGGTTTCCGGTCGCGGCGAGCGCGGAGTACTTGCCCTCGGGCAGCGTTAGTTCGAAGCTGCCGACGGGCTGGTCGGGGACGGTTTTGAACGTGCTGGAGGTGATGCCGGTCTTTTCGTTGATGAAGGTGTCGCCGACGAGGTCGATCGTGATGCCGTAGCCTTGGAGCACCATCACGAGGTTCGGGAATGATTCTCCGCCGTTTGAGACGAAGTACGCGGGGCCTTCCAGCGGGACCGGGATCACCGGTGTGATCGCCTTCGCGTGCCCGACGATCGAGGCTGCCGGACAGCCCGCGGGGTCGGCCTGGAACTGCGCGGAGGTGCACGCCTTCTGCAACGTCGTCAGGCGCGAGGGCAGCACCTTGGGCAGTTCGACTTTGACCTGCCTGATGTTCGCCTGGGTGCCCCGCAGCCCGGCGGGGTAGACCAGCTTCACGGACAGGCTCGCGCCGTTCGCCCTGCTCGTCTTCCCGGACGTGGAGCCCGTGAGCTTCGGTTCGAAGTCCAGGTCCTTGCAGTTGGTGACCTGGAACGGCACACCGATCGTGTCCGTGGCGCCTTCGCTCGAGTGGATCGTGCCGGTGACTTCCATTTTGTTGCAGTTGGTTGGGTTGAACTGGAAGTCGTTGCGGGTCGTGATCGCGTTGACGTGCTGGATTTCCAGGGGGATGCCTTCCAGGCTCGTCGGGATCGCATAGGGCGTCCCCGGGGGGTTGCTCGTGATCGTGATCGCCGTCGTGAGCGGGTTGATTTCGATCTTGCCGCGGACGATCACGCAATCGCAGGCATCCTCGCCCGCCGGGTTCGCCGAATTGTGCTTCAGATCGAACGGGCCCGCCTTCGCGGGGACCTCGAACGTGATCCCGAACGGCGCGCAGCCCGAGGTACCTGTTGTACACGAGCCAGTGCCGTTGTAGGGGCCGGTGAGATAGAACTTCCCGCCCCTGACGGGGAACGGGTCGCCACCCACCCCCACGGAGACCGTAGTTTCACCGACCAGGCTGTTCGGGGGACACTCGCCCAGGTTTGCCTGCGGTTCAGGGCAAAGTTCGACGCCCGTGAGGATCCCGGACAGCCCCGGGGGCAGGTGCACTTCGAGGGACTGCAGATCCTGTTCGCCGTCACTACGGGACATCGTCGCCGTGAACGGACTGAACGCGCCCGCGTTGAGGTTCAGCGCGCCGCCCGTCAATTCCGGCTTGAACGGCAAGCTCGCGCCGGGGCACGGGCCCCCACCCGGTTCGCTCGCGGTCTTCGGACCGTGTTCGATCTGGAACGTCGAGGACGCGACCCTCGCCACTTCAGATTCGTCGGAAGCTTCCGCGGACCACGGCACGAACGACGCGGTCGTCGTATAGGACCCGCACTGCGCGGGACTCGCCAACGGCGCGCGTTCGCCGCCGAAGAAATGCAGTTCGGCGTCTTCGAACGGAGCCTGCGGGCTGTTGGCGAATTCGGTGATGATCTGCCCAGCGCCCTGGCAGGACAAGCCAAAAATGATCTGCCCCGAAGACTGGCAGAGCCCGACCTGTCCCGCGAGCTTGACGACGACACCGGAAACAGGGTCTTCCGCGACGATGTACATCGCGATCAGCGAACCGAACGGGTTCTGGTTCTGCGACGCCAGGTAGACGAAGCCCTTGACCGGGTTCGGCAACAACGGGGTGCGGATCGTCGCTTCGCCGATCTTCGACGCGTTCGCGCAGAAGTTCAAGCCCGGTTCAAGGATCCCGGTTTCGTCCGCGAGGAGCGCAGTCGTGCTGCCGGGCAACCGCGGCGAGAACAGCAGCGTTTCCGTACCGGGGATGTCCTGCTTCAGTTCTTCCTTGCCCAAATACCCGACCTGATCGCCCGGATTGCCGAGCTGACCCGCGCTGAGCGCGCCGGAATTGCTCGTACACGCTTCCAGCTCGTCGCCGCCGGAGGGGTTGATCGCGACCCCGGGGGGCAGTGCGACCGTGATGTTGCGCGGCTCACCGATCGCGAGACCTTCGGCGTTCAAGCTCTCCGCCTGGGGGACGTGCACGTCAACGTTCAACCCCGACGAGCTCGACGCGGCCGAGATGTCCGGCGTGACCGTGATCGACGGTTCGAACGGCAGACGGTTGCAACCGGTCATCGCGGGCAGCGGTTCACCCGCAAACACCTGACGTTGACCCGCGGGCTTCGGTTCAAGCCACGAGTCCGCTTCCACGCTCGTCTGCAAGGGTTCGGGCGGGTGCGTCGCCGGGTTGACGGGACAGAAGGCCGGCATCTCCAGCAGCGGCGGGGGCCTGAACTCGCTCGTTGGTTCGCAGGGATTGTGCTCCAGGCCGCGGACTTCCTTTAGGCAAGACCAACCACGGGAGTTGTCGTGCATGGGACTGCCCGGGACACCCCAGATCGTCACCTGGCTCGAGAGGAACGCCCCGCACTGCGTGATGTTCGAGGTCGTCACCGTGATCCCGTAATCCGAGCCCGAGCGCACGGCAGTGTCGATGAACACCGGCACCCGGCAAGAGGGCACAAGAAAACCAAACCGCGCCGGCTCCCCCTTCGCCGGCTGCACATTGAACAGTGGCACGATTTCTCGAAGCAGCCCGATCGCACCCGCGGGTTCATCTACGAGCACGGTCGCAACCCCGATCGCCGCGTCAGGCGGACAGGCGTTCGCCGTCACGCCTAGTTCCTCCACCGGCACCGCGAACTGCGTCATCGTGCACTGCGGGAACGCCGTGGGATTCCCGATCAACCCCGGCGGCAGCTTGAAGCTCAAGTCCTTCGCCGGCGCGACCGGCGCCGTCTCATAGGCGTGATAGCGGTCGTTCCTCGATCCCGCGACCTGGTTGAGCACGAGCGTGCTCGTCAACTGGAACGGGTGCGACCCCGCCTGCGTGTCTGCCGCGCCGCCTTCCAGTTCGGCGTCTACTTCGTCCTCTTCAACGCCGAACCCGGCCGCGCCGCCGAGCACGTGTTCGCGCGCAGCCGGTTCGGCGCCGCCACCGGACACGCTCACCGTGTCCACTTCTCCAGGGGAGAAGTCAGCGAGCGCTTCGACCTGGATGCGAACTTCGATCTCGTCATACGGCGCGAGCCGGCCTTCGAACACGCAACGCGGCGCCAACGGTTCGCCCACCGGTTTGAGCCTGCACGGAACAGCCGATGTAAATCCACCGTTCAGCAGGATCGCTTCGACCGAGACAGACTCGCACATTACTCGGCAAGCGATCGGAGATCATGATCGGCGAAGCTTCACCCACGGCGACCCCGTCGCCGAGGTTCGAGACCGTCTCGACCAGCTGGCCTTCCGATCCAGGCTGCAAATCCGCCGGACGCGTGCTCGACGCGATATGCCACCACGGGGTACACGAAGCGCACGGTTCGAGCGACGCAAAGGCCGACGAAACAGAAAAAGCGAAGAACGCAAGGACAACTATGAGCGGGATGGCGATTTTAGCAAAGAAGTTCCTCATGACTATGCCCTTCCCTTGCCATGGTTTGACTTTCTGGCCTTGTGTCGCTTCTTATTTTTGATGCATTTGTTATGTTTCTTTGTGAAGCCACGCTCGCACTTGACGATCTTTTTGACGACCTTCTTTTGATTAGATTCACGCCCACCCAAAGCAGGCGCGGAATTGCCGGGGCCGGAGAACGTCGCGCTCGGCGGAGGACCATAGATCGACGGCTGCGGAGTCGGCGCGGCACGGCACGCGTCCGCGGTCGTGCACGGCGACGACGAGGAGGCCGGCGCCGGCACGCACGGCGAAATACTCGTGCATTCGTGCGCGTCATATACCGACAGCGTCGCTTCGCTCGTCGGACCCGCGAGGCCGGCCTGCGCAATGAAGAACACATCGTTCCCGCTTTCGCTGGCGTCCAGGAACCCCGATTCTTCCGAGGACTGACCGGAGGAGATGAGGCCGATACAGCCGCCAGAGCGTTCGCTGTAACCCGTACCACCCACCTCACAGCCACCGACGCCAGGCGGCTCCCACTCATACACGTCCTCGGTCCCGTTCACATCGCCCGGCACCAGCGCGTCATCGCTGTTGAAGAACAGGCGACCGTCGCTTGACAAGTACCGCGACTGATAGCGAGCTTGAAAATCACGGTAAGTAGTCCAGCCCGGCACATTCGCCGCGATCCACGTCGTCGGCCGCCACACACTAAAGCCGCCGGCGAGCGAGAAGATTCCATGGCCGGGCCCCATGTTCTGGTATTCGACGCCGTGCGGGCGCGCACCGGTCGGGTCACACGACGCGCAGACCAGCCCGCCCCACACCAACACCACCCGCCGGCAACGACGCGCGATACAAGAACACCTCCTCGTCCATGCGTTCCCCTGGCGTGCCGCTGGAGAGGTCTTCGTTGTCATACCCCGTCAACGACCGGTCCGACATGAACGCCAGCCATTCACCACTCGCAGACACCTGCGCCGTAAGTCCGCTGAGGCCGCCCCCGCCCCCCCCGACGAAATCGCCGACGTCTTCAGGTGAGAGCACAGCGACCAGGCCCAGCGTCCCTTCGTGGCGCACGTACAGGTTCGGTTGCCCCGCGACCGCGCCGGCGACCGGCGCGGTGCCGTTATCGAGCACTTCCGAGGAGACGAGGTACAGCGTCGACCCATCCGCGCTCACACCCAGCACCGGCAGCTCGCCGACCGCTTCCTTGGCAACCAGCGTCCGTTTCCCGGTTTCCAGGTTGTATTCATACAGGTCATCGAAATGTTCGCCGTGCTCTGTGAAGAACACAATCTTCGTGTTTTCACTGGCCGCCTGGTACAGCGCTTCTTGGCCGCCCGCGAGCCCTTCGTCCAACCTGATCGTGCACGCCTTGGCCGGTTCGGTGCATTCGCCTTCGCCGTTGACCTGGCTCTGGGACTGCGTCGCGTTCTCGCGTACAAAGAGATAGTGGGCGTGTTCGTGGCTCCAGACCACTCGCGATCCGTCCCGCGAGATCGCGTGCCGTGCATTGCTACCGAGTGATTCCACGGCTCCTCCCAGCTCGCCACTCACGATCCCGCCACCTTCGCTCGCCGGCAGCACGCTCACCGGCGTGAGCCGGCCTTCAGAGAACTCATACAGAGCGCTCCCGGCGCCCGGCTCTGTCAGCGGTGCCAGAGATCCGACGATCACCTGCTTGGCTTCGGGGGTCGCGCCTTCGAACTGCGGGCCGCAGAAGTCTTCCTGGCAGAAGGTTTCGCTCGACCCACCGCTGCCGTAGCCGAAGATCGTCCCCGCTTCCACATCCGCGTGTTCGGCGACGCCAGGTTCACACGGCTCCCCTGCTTCGGGGCAGCCCGTGACCAGCGGCGTGTAGGCACCGGTTTCCAAGTCGCGCAGGAACGCGGTCTGTTCGGAGGCCACCCCGGGCGCCAGCGCCAGCGGCGAAGAGGACGGGATGAACTGACCAGTAGGCTGCACGATCGCCCGCGCGAGGTCTTCGCTGAAGAACCGGTACTCCTCCCCTTCGGTGCTCAGGCCGGGTGAGCTGATATGCGGCAGCGAGACGTCGCGCGATTTCCAGCCGTGCGCGCCGCGAGTCGAGAGCACTTGCACACCGTTGGCGTACCCCGGTGGAGTGCCTTCTGTGGGCGCATCGGTCACATACGTGATTGCGTTCCCGGTCGCGGCAGCCTGCACCATCCCTGCTCCCTGGAGCGGGTAGATCAGCCCTCCGTGCATGTCCGCCGGCGAGACCATTTCCCACTCGCGCCCATCCGGCAGGCCGCTCACCGCGGTCTGCATCGTGAACGTCTGGTCGAGACTGAGGACGGGGCCTTCGGCGAGGACGCTTTCGGCGACGACACGGTAGTGGTATACGCTGTGCGGCGTGAGACCCACGACGCTCGGCGTCACGCTCACGTCCGAGGCGCCGGAGCCGACGTCGACGGCGGGGGTGCTGTCCGTGTAGACGCCGGCCTGCGTGCCGTATTCGAAGTGGACGTGAGTGTCCGCGCCGACGGGGTCGATCTTCGCCTGCAACGTGGCGCCCGTCGCAGTGACGCCAACGACCGATACGCTGTCGATCCTTGGTGGGCCGAACGCGAGATCCTGGCCCTCGCTCGGTTCGTCCAAGTGCGCGTTGACGTCATTGGCGTTCCCAGCCACCAGCCGGTAGTGATAGGTGCTCCCGACGTGCAGCCCGCCGCTGATGTTCGCGTCGACTTCGACCGGGGCAGACCCGGTCCCGATTTCGGCGGCGCTCTTGTCACACGCGACTTCATGCCCGTAGGCTTCTGTTTCTCCCCATTCGAAGCGGCAGCCTTCGAGGCCTTCCTTCAACGGAACGCCGTCGGGGTTGACCGTACCGTTCAGCACGGCCGATTCGCCGGTCAGGCTCGCGGGCTTGACGGTGAGCACATCGGGGACGGTCTCGATCCCGAACGCGGCGACCTCGCCGCTTTCCGGCTCGACCACGTAGACGCTCGAACTCGAGGGATCGACGGCGATCAGACCGTTGCCAGCGAGATGACCCAAGCCAAACGATTCGAGAGGGCTGCAGGGACCGTGCCCGGACATGGGACGGCACGCGGAGCTATAGCGCACGATGCTGTTGCCCACCGCACTTGCACGTTCTGCGTGAACATAAAGATCCCCTGTTGAGTCGTTCACGGCGAGTGCGCTGGCGCTAACACCCTCGCTTGGTTCGGTGACGTCCCCAACTATGCTGCCTGAGCCGTCGAACTCGAGCGTCGTCCCCGCCTCGTCGATGTAGACGTTGTCTTCGGCGTCGACCGCGATGTCACTTTCGGTGGCGACGAGTAGGTGCGAGCTCCAGTCGGTGACGGAGCCTCCTTCCTGGTTGAACTCGAACATCCGCCCATGGGTGAAGATGATCCCACCCTCGTCTTCTGGGCCTTGACCGTAGACCCAGAGATTGCTGGAGGGATCGACGGCGATGCCGCCTATGGGACCGAAGGATCCCGTAAAGGGGGCGGGAGGACTCGCGAGGCTCGACCCTTCCAGCTGTCCTTTTTCTCCCCAGCTTTCGATCAGGTTGCCACTTTCGTCGAACTTGGAGACGCGACCGCCGACCGCGACGTACACGTCTCCCTTGGAGGGACCCGGGGAGTTGTCGACGGCGAGGAACCTCGCTCCGTTGAGATCGTCCGCAGCGCTGCCCGTCGCTCCCGGCGAGCACATGACCAACCCACCACAAACATCGACACCCGGACCACCGACGCCGGCGCCGAACGCCAGTAGAAATTCCCCGGAGGCGTTGAACTTCTCGACGCGATTGTTGCCGGTATCGGCTACGTAGACATCGCCGTCCGCCTGGTCGACGGCGACACCACCCGGGTCTGACAGCGGATAGGGATCGGCCGGGAGGGTGGACGCCGAGCCGAACAGGCCCGAGAACAGCCGCACCTGCCGCGCCTGAGCCGAGGCGGGTATCAGCGCCACCGCGACACACGACGCCAGCAGCCCGCTCAAAATGGTATGTGCCTTGCTCATCTGCTGCCTTTCCACTCGAATGATCCGCCTATCGGCTCTTCCCGGCTAGGGCCCGGACCGAATGCCGCGGCCCGCTCAGGCCCGGGGCGAAAGCTCGCAACGCCCCGGGACCGAGCAGACCAAGACACAGGCTCCGCTATTCCGCTGTCACCGCCCACGACCCCGCTAGGTACGAACCTTCCGCAACGGCCGAGCGGGCTTCGAGGTTGAGATCTACGCCCCACTTGCCCGGCACATTGGCTTTCGGTTCGAACGTCTCCAGTTCCACTTCGAAGCCGTGAAACGAGCTGGTGTACACGCACAGCTGACCCCTTGCTGCTTGCGGTTCTTCGAAGTCACCCGGGCAGTTTTCGGTTTTGCTCGCCCCCGGTTCGCTTTCTTTCTGGTTGAGAAGATTCAGATGCGGCGCTGCGGACAGCGGGATCGCAAACGAGATCGCGCCGGCCGCAGTCACCTTTTCGGCGCCTCCCGAGATACCGTAGGCGGCCGCCCATGCCCCCGTCTCGGTCTTGCCTTTGGGGAGGGTTTCGGTGAAGCCGGTCGTGCCGTTGGTGCCGGCTTTGCCTTCGTTACCCTGCGGACCCTGCGGGCCTGTCGCCCCAGTGGGACCCGCAGGACCCTGTGGACCGGCGCCACCCGCGGGGCCAGTTCCGCCCGCGGGGCCTGTGGGACCCGCAGGACCTGCCGCTCCGGTCGCGCCCTTGGGGCCGGCGGGACCACGTGCGCCCTTGGGTGCGGCCTTCTTCTTGGCGATGCTCGCCGTCAACGTGCCGTGCGACGAACCACCGCTACCGCTACCGCCACGGCCACCCGTGGCGGCGAACGCGCCGCCCATCGCCGCAAATACCAAAGCGATGATGGCGATGAAGGTGCTTGGGGTCAGATGTTTACGTAGTCGTCGGAACATGGTTATGTCTCCTCCTGGAGAACGGAGGGGACCGATGTGGCCCCTCGGTTGGTGTGTTGCGCGGGGGGCGCACCGGTACAAGCTTCATCGGTGGGGGCATGCATGCGGATGCTCTGCGTGACCTGCTCGCCCTTCTCGGTGAGCGCCCACGCGTTTGGCTCGCCCTTGGCGCGCGCGGTGCCCTTCGTGAGCAGCCCCAGGCGCTCAAGGCGCGCAAGCAGCTTGGAGACCTGCCCAGGGTCCGGGATCCCCGCGTAGTTGCCCGCCTCGCGGTTGCTGGCCCCCGGGTGCTGGGCGATCCCTTCCAGCACCCGCGCGGTGCGATAGGTGAGACGCATGTTCACGCCACCGAGCGGGTCGGCGACACCCTCCGCGGCGAGCCCTCCGCCGCGGCGCGCCGTGCGCGTGGAGGGCGCCGGGGCCGGGCGCACCTGCTCGCGTCCGGCCGCGCCCGCGCCCTGGTAGGGCAGCACGATCATCCCCATCAGCTCGCCGAGCAGCCCGGTGAGCGGACGCCGCTCGCCTCGCAGCAG
The DNA here is from genome assembly GCA_963842005.1 of uncultured Solirubrobacterales bacterium. Classification (GTDB taxonomy): domain Bacteria; phylum Actinomycetota; class Thermoleophilia; order Solirubrobacterales; family Solirubrobacteraceae; genus Palsa-744. The sequence goes on from CAWJEV010000005.1 coordinate 408,580, forward strand.
CCGCGCGTACACGATCGCGAACGCGGCGCCGACAACACCCTCCGCCGTCAACGGCGAGCACCGCTCGCCGCGCGCACCCTCACCGCGGCCTTCGTCCACGACCCTCGCCAGCCCCGCGAGGAGCCGCTCGCGGCGCCTCAGCACCTCCGGGCCACCGCGCAACGCCTGGATCACGCACACGCGCGCGAGCACTGGCTCGCGATCGAGGAACGAGAGGATCGCCCACAACCCCGTGCGGACCCGCTCACGCCACGCGAGACCCTCGACACCCGCGTGAGAGACCTCCTCCGCGATCAACGCAACCACATCCTCCAACACCGCGATCAGGCACTCCTCACGGTTCGAGAACAATTCGTAGAACGTGCGGCGCGACACACGCGCGCGGTTCGTCACATCGGAGACCGTGGTATCGGCGTAGCCGAGCTCGTCGACCGCCCTGATCGCCGCCGCCAATAGCCTCGAGCGCTGAATCTCGACTATCTGCGGGTGGGGGACGCCCTCGCCCGCGGGAGTCTCCGCAGGCCTGGGCGCCGGCCACCCGCCCCTGCGCGGACCCGATACCGGCGCGGCCCGACGCGATCTCGCGCGCGCAGGCATCTAAGCGATCCTCCCCGCGGGAGAACCCGCGCGAGCGGGCCGACAAAAGGCAACGACACACCCACCCCGCGCGGGGTGAATCGGACGGCCTGTCAGGACTGGCCGATTAGAGCTTCTGCGGGTTGCCCGAGAAGCCGAAGAGAGAGAGAGAGAGAGAGAGATGCATCAGACCGCTGATGCATCTGGCAAGAACGCCCCCATGGGCGGCAGGCATCTCCTGCACGTTATTCCCTCTCGAAACCACGCTGAACCATCTCCCTCATCGTTCTTGACCCAGTCCCTCGTCCCAACCCAACGTTCCTGCAAGCGCTTTGGATGTCAACCACAAGACGGGCTGACCCAAACCAGACCCTATGTTCGCCCGGCTCCACCGTGGGTGGACACCGCGACGCCCACATGTAACCACATCGGTAACGCGATGTCAAGTCCCAAGCGTAAGCTCGGGCGCGGCCCCGCGACGGGGACGGGCGAGAGTTCCATCGCAGGTCGTGCGTAGCGTTCTCCGGATGCATTCAATCGGGCCTGTACCGATGAGCCCCGAGACGCCCTGGCCACCACGGGCAGGCGAACTGCTGCCGCGTGCCGCGGAGGCGTACACCGTGCCCGAGAAGCTCGCCTGGATACTCAGCGACGAGGGTCACGGGCGGGAATGGGCGCGCGTCCTGCACATCGGCGAGAACGATGCCCAGCGTTTCTGGGCCGCGATCGCTCGCGCCATACTCGACGCGCCGATCCACCGGGCCACCGACAAGGCCCCCGACGGCGTCGTCTGCGGCGTCGCGACCAGTATCGCCGTCGGCGAGCGCACAGCCAAGGCTCGCACGTCCTGGCACTACGAGCACTCCCGCGACGTCCCACGCCTTGTCACCGCCTACCCAAGGCTCTAACATGGAGCCCATGCCAACCGCCGAAGAGATCGCCGTACTTGACTTGGTCGAGCTGACCGAGCCATTCGACGGCATCCCTGCTGGCGCCACCGGCGGCGTACTGGAACTACGCCACCACGATACGGCGATGGTCGAGATCACCTCGATCCCAGAGTTCGACATCGAGCGCATCATCTTCCCCCCGCTCGCCAAGCTCCGCCGGACCGGCTCTGTGTCGCGCAAGCCCCGCGACGTAGCAGCCTGACGCACCGTCAACATCCTCGGGGACGCCGACCGGGATCTCCGCGGCGCCCCGGGGCCGCGCAACGAACGCCGCTGGGGCCGCCTCGGGGCGGCCCTCATCAAAAAATCGGCCCTCCGGCCCGCCGCGCGCGATGGTCTCCGCCGGACGCGATAGAATCCCTACCTCAGAGCACGGGATTCCCAGCGAAGGAGCTTCATGGCTGCCACGGACACCACCAGGATCGCCAAGCCCTCCCCGATCGTCGAGGACGAGCAGGGGCAGCTGCGCGCGCGTCAGGGGATCTCGCGGGAGGTCGTGCGCGAGCTCTCGAAGATCAAGGGCGAGCCCGACTGGATGGCCGAGAAACGGCTGCGGGCGCTTGAGATCTTCGAACGTAAGCCGCTGCCGACTTGGAGCATCGACCTTTCGGGGCTGAACCTCGACGACCTCGTGCTCTACTCGCCACCCACCGCCGGGCGCTTCGACTCGTGGGACGACGTTCCCGCGGAGATGAAGCAGACCTACGAGGATCTTGGCATCCCCCAGGCCGAGCGCGAGCACCTTGCCGGGGTCGTCGGGGTCTGGCGCCAGGAGCCGGTCTACGAGGGGCTCAAGGAGGAGTACGCCAAGCAGGGGATCCTGTTCTGCTCGATGGACACCGCCGTCACCGAGTACCCCGAGCTCGTGCAGCGCTACTTCATGAACAAATGCGTCCCCGCGCAGGACAACAAGTTCTCCGCGCTGCACGGGGCCGTCTGGTCCGGTGGGGCGTTCTGCTACATCCCCAAGGGCGTCCACTGCGATCTGCCGCTGCAGTCCTACTTCCGCATGGAGGGGGCCGGCGAGGGCACCTTCGAGCACACCCTGATCGTCGCCGACGAGGGCTCAGAGGTCTGCTACATCGAGGGCTGCACCGCGCAGACGTACTCCGTTAACTCGATGCACTCCGCCGTGGTGGAGATCTTCGTGCACGAGGGCGCCAAGGCGCGCTACACGACCGTGCAGAACTGGTCCAAGGACGTCTACAACCTCAACACCAAGCGCGCCGTCGTCGACGCCGGCGGGACCGTCGAGTGGGTCGGGGGCTCGATGGGGGCCAAGTACGTGATGCTCTACCCCGGCTCCTTCCTGATGGGCGAGGGCGCCCGCGCAGACCACCTCAACGTCGGCGTCGCCTCCGGCGGGGTGCACAAGGACACCGGCGCGAAGGTCGTCCACCTCGCTCCCAACACGACCTCCAACATCCTCGCCAAGTCGATCTCCAAGGACGGCGGCATCATGGGCTACCGCGGCCTCGTGCGCATGGGACCCCACTCCGCCGGCTCCAAGGCGCGCGTTCAGTGCGACGGCCTGATGATGGACGGCCGCTCACGCTCAGACACCTGGCCCGACATCCAGATCCAGAACCCCCACGTCACCGTCGCCCACGAGGCCACGGTGGGCCGCATCTCCGACGACCAGCTCTTCTACATGGGCTCGCGCGGGTTCACCGAGGACGAGGCCGCCGCGATGATCGTCAACGGCTTCATCGAGCCCGTCACGAAGGAGCTGCCGATGGAGTACGCGGTGGAGCTCAACCGGCTGATTCAGCTGGAGATGGTGGGGAGCATCGGCTGAGCAGCTGGGCGTGGGCGGGGCCTGGCTCCAAAAAGCTTGGGTCATTTGGAGCATCCCCTCCAAAAAGCTTGGGTCTTTTGGAGCGAGTTCTCCAAAACAGTGGGGTGTTTTGGAGGCCCTGCTGTAGAATCAGACCCGTGAAGGACACCGAGATAGGGGATCGGCTGCGCGAGCGCAACCACTGGTGGCGCAGAGAACGCGGCTGGGAGGGCGAGGACGAGAACCTGCGCGAGGCTGCCCGGGCGCCGTTCGAGTACCGCCCCGGGGTCCTCGACGACATCCAAGCTGAGGGCCTGTACACGCTCAGCGGGCCGCGCCGGGTCGGCAAGAGCCTCGAGCTGCGCCGCACGATCGCCGCACTGATCGAGCGGGGGGTGCCGGGCCGGAACATCGTCTACTGCTCCTGCGACGGCTTCTCGCTGCAGGACCTGCGACGCACGTTCCGCGTCGGGGAGAGCATCACGCGGGGGGTGCAGGGAACGAAGTGGTGGCTCCTCGACGAGATCACCTCGATCGGACGGGGCTGGTCAAGCGTGGTCAAGGACCTTCGCGACGACACCCCGCTGCGGCGCGACTGCCTCGTGCTGACCGGGTCGAGCTCGCGGGAGCTGCGCGAAGCGACCAAGGATCTCGCGGGCCGCCGCGGCCCCGCCGCGGGGAGCTCCGACCGGCTGCTGATGCCGATCCCCTTCCGCGACTTCTGCCGGCTCGCCGGCGGCCTGGAGGGCCTGCCCGACGTCCCCGCGATCAAGCCGCGGGAGATGCTGGAGCGCGAGGCCCGCGACGCCGTCGCGGAGTTGTCGTTCTGGGCCAACGACCTCGTGGACGCCTGGGAGCTGTACCTGCGCTGCGGCGGCTTCCCGCGCGCCGTCCGGGACCTCCTCGAGACCGGGGACGTGACGCCGGCGTTCGTCCAGGACCTCTGGGACGTGGTGCGCGGCGACGCGATCCGAGCCACCAGCCTCGGCGACGCCGACCTGCTCAACCTGCTCGCCCGGATCGCGCAGAACCTCTGCAGCCCGCTGAACGCGAGCGGCGTCGCCAAGGACGTCGGCCTCGGCAGCCACCACGCGGTCAACGACCGCGTCAACGACCTCGTATTCGCCTTCCAGACCTGGAAGTGCCACCAGACCGACACACACGGGCGGCCCAACACGAACACCCGCCGCAAGGTGTACTTCGTGGACCCCCTGATCGCGCGCATCCCCAGCGAGCGCCACCACGCCTACCGACCGCCGGACGTGAGCAGACTCAGCGAGCAGCAGCTCGGCCTCTCCCTTCTGCGTGCGGCAACCTACGGGCGAGCCGACGCATTCATGGCGGCCGGCGAGGTGATGTACGAGCGAACCTCCACCGCCGAGGTCGACTTCGTCGGCGCCGCCCTCGGGGTCCCGTTCGAGAGCAAGTACGTGGAGCGCAACTGGAAGAGCGAGACCCGCACCCTCGCGGCTCGCCACGGCCGCGGGATCATTGCCACCCGCAACATCCTCGACACCGACGGCCCCATCTGGGCGATGCCCGCGAGCATACTCGTCTGGCTGCTCGGCACGTGAACGCACTCGAGGTGGCGCCGGCGAACCGGCTCAGTGCTTCTTCTTGCGGCGCGTCTTGCGCCTGCTCTTGGTGTGCTGCTTGCGCTTCTTGGCTTTCTTGCCGTGCTTCGAGGATGACTTGACCGTTTCGGTTGGGACCATGAGAGTGCGGAGCGCAACGGGTTCCTGGATGACCTGCGCGGGGTATTCCCCGGTCGTGAACGCCATGTCCGGGCCGTAGCTCGTGCCGCCGCCGTTGCTCGCCACGAGCCGGTAGTGGTAGGTCGTGTTCGGCAGCAGGTTCGGGACGTTCACGACCACGGGCTGGGGGCCTTCCAGGGCGCCCATGTCGACCGGGACCGTCGGCCAGCTCTGGCCGTAGGCGGTGCTGGTCCCGTACTGGAAGAGGTAGGTGGTGTCCCAGCCGTGGGGGTCGATCGCGCCGTTGAGCGTCGCGGCGCCGACGCCGACGCCTTCCGCGGCGCCGGTGGTGACCGTGGGCGCAGGGATCGGGATCGTAGTGAACGTCTCGTCGGGGCCCTTGACTTCCGTCGCCCCGGGACTGCTCGCGACGAGCCGGTAGTGGTAGGTGGCGCCGGCCTGCAGGCCGGCGATGGGCTGGGAGACGGGGACCGTTTCCAGGGTGATCGGCGTGTAGTTGTCGGGGATCGGCGCGAGGAGCCCATATGCGGTGGTGGTGCCGTATTCGAAGTGGTAGTCGACCAAGGCTTCGCCGGTCTTGAGCGTGCCGTTGAGGGTCGCGGTGAACTGCGTGACGCCTGATGCGGGCAGGTCGCCGACGATCGGTGGCGGCAGCGGTTCGGTGTAGAGCGTCTCGTCTTCGCCGACGTCCTCGCCGTTGGCGTTGCCAACCTTCAACCGGTAGTGGACCGCGCTGGCGGGCGGTAGCGAGAGCCCCGTGATTTCCGCGCTCACCGGTTTAGGGCTGCTGCCTTCCAGCGGCAGTGGCTGCGCGCACGGAACGGTATGGCCATAGGCGGTGGTCGTCCCATACTGGAATTCGCAAGTCGTGACCGATGTTTCCTCGGGGTTCACGGTCCCGTTCACCGTCGCCGAGGTGCGTGTGACCCCTGTCGGGGACGTGCCGGTCTTGACGTCGGGCAGCGTGACTATACCGAATATCCCACCGCCCCCAAAGGAGTCGGCCACATAGATCGCGTGCGTCGATCCGCTCACGCCGAACACAGAGTTTTCTACACCCGCCACCCTCGGCTGCGGCGCAGCGCAGGGCATACTGTATTCAGCAAGAATGAGACCTTCCGAAGCGCTTTCCTCGCTTATGAAGATATGGCCGTCAGAAGGATCGACTGCAACCGCCCCATAAAACCCGCGAGACCCTTCTTCTTCGTATAGAACGTTGTCGCCGTTTGAACAGTCGACAGGCGCTCCCGCAGAGCTGTACTCTCTGACCTGGGTGGAGGTTGCATAGGTTCCGCCGAGGAGCACAACGTAGAGGTTGCCCTTCGGATCTACAGCGATAGTTCCATATCCACTATGCGGCGCTCGAGCTGATTTTCCAGTAGGCTGTACTAAAGGTACCGGGAACCGTTCGATAAAGGCACCGGACGAGGTGAACTTGTCGACCTCTTCCCCTGCCAACACGTAGAGTTCGCCATCGGCGCCGACCGCCACCCTCGTGGGTTCGATCGCGCCCTGCGGTGTTTCCGTGATCTGCAGCTGAACGACCCCTGAGGAACTGAACTTTGTGACCGCGCCTTCGCTGGTCAGGTAGACATCGCCGCTGATTGGATCCACAGCAACCTGATCGGTGCCACCAACGATCGGCCGAGTGGCACCCGGAGGAGGTTCTTCAGGGCTCCCTATGTTGACTTCCGCGAGCAGATTCCCGGAAGCATCGAACTTCACCAGTTTCCCATACGCAACCCACACATCGCCAGCTGAGGACCCACTCGAATTATCGACCGCCACTCCCACGCCAGAGCCATGGGATTCGTTTACTACTTCACAGAGCGCGGTTTTCAGGGAGGGACAGAGATTTGCATAGCCGGTCGCCGCGCCAGCCGGCGTGGCATTCAACGCGAGTACCCCGAGCAGCGTCGCCACACCCACGAGTATCGACCTCCGTATAAACATCCTCATCACCTGCCCCCTCCTCTGCTGGCGCCGTGAGCGCGACCGATCCCGCGGGAGCGGCGCCCCCGCCTGCTCCCGCCGGGCCTCCCCCCACTGCTCTTCCCGGCCCCGCCGTGTCGCGCCGCATGAGCGGCGGACCCGACGCCCGCGGTCTTGGCAGCACTCGAGCTGCTCGGCGCCGGGGCGAGCAGCAGCGCCGGGACGAACGGCTCGCTCACCGGCACCGCGAGCGTCGCGGACGGGTAGGTGCCCGTCGTGAACGTCACGTCGACCCCGTAAACCGTGCCGAACGTGTTCCTCGCCGCAACACGGTAGTGGTAGGTCGTGCCCGGCGCGAGGCCCTGCAGCGTGACCGTGAACGTATGCGCGCCCGGTTCAGAGCCCGCGTTCCCGAAGATCCGCGTGCCGTAGCCCGTGTCGGTCCCGATATCGAACTCGTACTCGGTCTGGAAGCCCTGCGTATCGACCGTGCCCGTCAACGTCGCGGTGTTCTGCGCCACACCCTGCGCCTGCCCGGTGCTCAGCACCGGCGGCTGCAGCGGGAGCGTCGTGAACGTCTCGTCCGGCCCAACCGTCTGCCCGAGAGCGTTCGTCGCGACGACCCGGTAGTGGTAGACGGTGCCGGGCTGCAGAGCGGTGAGTTCCTGTTCGACGCCGACCGGCTTGTCTTCCAGGCCGCCGCTGCCGATATCCGCTTCGGGCACGGGGATGCTCGCACCGTACGCCGTGCTCGCACCGTATTCGATGTGGTAGACGGTGTCCGCGTACCCCGGGGCGATCCTCACGTCGAGGTCCGCCGCGGTCTGCCGCACCGCCGAGCTCGACTCGCTCACAAGCAGCGGGCTGCTCTGCCGAGCGTAGATCCACACGATGCCACTGCCGTCGACCACGTACACCAGGCCGGTGGCGCCAACCGCGAGCGTGTCGATCGTCCCGAATTCCGAGGCGCCGATCGTGCCCATCCCGAAGTCGCTGAGCTTTTCGCCCGCGGGGCTGTAGAGCACGACGTGGAACCCGGAGCCGTTGTTATCCCCGACGAGGACCTCGCCGCTGGAGTCCACGGCGACGGCCTGCGACCCGTCGCTGCCCGGGCCGCACGTGTCGCCGGAGGCCGCGGTGCAGACGCTCCCGCCGGTCGTCTGGTTCACGCCGCTGCCGAGCGCCATGATGAACGCCCCCGCCGGACTGAACTCCTCCACCCGGCCGTTACCGTTGTCCGCGACATACACGTTCCCAGCGGCGCCCACCGCGACATCTGTCGGTTCCTTCAACGCCTCCCCACCCGAACCCGTAAACGTCGCAAGAACCGTACCCGCTGGGTTGAACTCCTGCACCTCGTTGTTCGGCGCGTTCGGCAGATACACGTTCCCCGCTGCATCGCTCGCGATCTGCACGATCGTGTAGAATCCGAAGTTCTGCGACCCCGCGATCGAGAATTCCGAGATGAACCCGCCCGAAGGACCGTATGTTTCGATCGTTGCCGCTTGTGCGTCGACCACATATACATCCCCGTTCAAAGGGTCAACCGCGACACCTGACGTTACCTGGCCTCCAGGAGGACCGAACCTCGTGAGAAGGTTGCCGGCCCGATCGTACTCGTGAACAAGGGCGCCGGGCTGCCCGTCACCGAGGAGGTTCGCGACATACACGTCGCCGCTCGCCTGACTGACCGCTACACCAACCGGGTTGTTGGGCTGCGCACCGGTGTGGAAGCTCCCGACCGGCCCGTATGTGATGAGCGCCTGCGCTGCCGAGCCGGACGCGAGGCTCAGCCCGAGCGCGACGAGCCCAGCGAGGATAATCCTTGGTGCCCGCATCTCAGCTGCCCCTCCCGTGCGTGGTTTGACGATGCCCGGCTGTTCGCGCTCTACGGGCCCTGCGCGCCTTCTTCTTCGTCTTCGCCTTGGCGCACCCGGTGACCTGGATCGGCGTGTTCTGCTTGAGCTGCGCGCCGTCCTGCGCGGTGAACAACGTCGGCATCACAAGCTTGTCCCTGCAGAGGTTCCCGTTCGCCGCGAGCGCTGAGAACCGGCCCTCCGGCAGGAACAGCTCGAAGCTCGAGACCGGGACATCGGGGACGTTCGTGAACGTCGAGCTCGTGATCCCCTTCTTGGAGATGAACGTTTCCCCGACCAGGTTCACCCGCACCCCATAGCCCTGCAGCACCGCGACGAGATTCGGGAACGCCGCGCCACCATGCGAGACGAAGTACACCGGGCCGACCAGCTTCACCGGCAGGATCGGCGTGACGGCCTGCACCGCGCCGATCACCGACGCCGCCGGGCACGCTGCGGGGTTCGCTTCGAAGGTGCCAACCGGGCACGCCTTCTGCAACGTCGTCAACCTGGACGGCAGCTGCTTGGGCAGTTCGACCCTGACATGCGCGATGTTCGACTCCGCGCCCGCAGGGAACACCAGCTTCGCGTCGAGGCTCGCCCCATCCGCTTTCGAGGTCCTACCCGACGTCGCGACGCTGAACTTCGGGCCGAACGACAACCCAGCGCACCCAGCGACCGCGAACGGCGCGGACTCTTCGCTCTGGGTGCCCTGGGACCCGGAGATCGTCGCGGTGATATGCAGCTGCGCACAGTCGGTCGGGTTGAAGATGAACCCCGGACGGTTGATCGTCACGTTCGTTTTCCGCAGCCGCAGCGGGATCCCATCCAGGATCTGCGGCAGCGGGTCGGTCGTGACCGTCAACGCCGTCGTATACGGATCCACATTGACCCGCGCGCGCACAACCACGTTCCCGAGGTTGAACGGCCCAGCCCTGGTCGGAACGACGATCGAGAGGCCGAACGGCGCGCCCCTATAGGGGCCAGTGATGTACACCATCCCCTTCTGGTAGAACGGGTGCGACCCTGGGCCCGCCGCGACCGTCATTTCCCCGATCTGCGAGGATGTGGAGCAGGTTCCCAGGTCAGCCTGGGGCTCCCCGCACAGCGGGACGCCCGACAGGCTCCCCACAAGACCCGGGGGGGTCGTGACCTTGATCTGCTGGAAGTCCTGTTCGCGGTCTTCGCGGTTGAACGTGACCGTCAACGGGCTGAACTGCCCCGCGTTCGCGTTCGAGGTCCCCGCTTCGAAGGAGGGCTTGAATGGCCACACGCTGGGGCATGCTTCGCCGTTGCCGTTCCAGTCGACGTTGAACTGCGACTCCGGTGTCGCTTCGGGCGTGATCGGGGAGCTCCACGGGATCAGCGTCGAGGTGCTCGTGAACGTCCCGCACGCCTGCGGCGTCGCGAGCCCCGCGCGTAGCCCGCTGTTGAAGTGCAGCTTGATGTTGCTGGACGGCAGCTGCGGGAGGTCCTTGAACGTCGTCGTCAGCTGCCCCGTGCTCGCGTTCGTGTAGATCCGGCCTTCCTGCTTGATCACGACCCCCGAGCCCTCGATCTGCAGGAACAGCCGGAACATGTTGCCGTCCGAGGCGTCCGCGGTCGTGCACGGGTCGCAGTGCGGGGTCCCCAGATACACCTGGCCTTTCAGCGCTTCGGTCAGCAGCGGTGTTTCCACTTCGATCGTCCCGATCTGCGACCCGTTTGGGCACGACCCCACGCTCCCGGATCCCAGGCCGATCTGCGCGTCGGTGCATCCTTCGAGGCCGTCCCCCGCGGAGGGGTTGAGCGACAGGCCGGAGGGCAGCGTCACGGTCGTTTCCTTCAGCTCGGGGGAGAGCAGGTCCGGGTAGTGTTGTTCGGCCTGCGGTAGATGTTGTTCCACCGACACGCCCGCCGGTTCGTCCGCGCGGGTGGTTTCGGGCAGCACCGACAGCGACGGGTTGAACTGCAGCAGTTCGCAGCCTTCCAGGCTGGAGAACATCGTCGTGGAGCGCGACGCCCACCGCGGGTCGCTCAAGTCCGGCTGGCCGTCCGCCAGCCACCGGCCGGGGGCTTCCCACGCATCCGCCCACACCGTAGCGGTCTGCGGGCCCGCCGCGCAATCCACCGGATTATCAAGGAACGCCGTCTTCGCCGCACCCCGCGCCGCGCTGCGGTATTCGTCGTACACATTCGCGTCGGTCGCCGGCGTCCCGAAAAACGTCACCGACACATCCGTAGGGCTGCCGGCTTCCGGGATCCCGGGCGTCGTGACCCGCACCTCATAACCATTTTCCGGCAGCACACTCACATACAACGGCACTATCAGATGCGCATCGACAAGCGCGATCACGAACTCCGCGGGATAACCCTTTTCCGGAACGACGTTATACACCGGGTCGCCGATCTGTTCCGCAACCCCGCTGGCGTCGTCCGGCCTCCCCCTAATCGTTAGCTTCGCGACCCCGATCTGCGTGCCGGCGGGACATTCGAATTGCGCGGCCTTGTACTGCGGGCACCTTTCCACGACCGTCGGGTCGCCCGTCACACCCGGCGGCACATCGACCACCGTATCCTTCACATGCATGCCATCGGGAGCTTCACTGCCTGCATCGACGTACGGTTCTCCAACACCTCCCCTTGTGTTATCGATTGTGTTCAACGAAAAGGTGACAGTCGTCTCGTACGGGTGATCTCCCGCCTGGGCGTCGATCGCTCCCCCCACACCGGTGGTTTCAGCCGAGAACGCCGCGAGCCCGAAGGGCTCCGCCACCGATTCCGCCGCGGAGCCGATCGCCGTCGGCACATTCGCGGACGCTCCCGGCGCGCCACCCCCCGAAACCAGCACGCCGTTCGTCACCGGCCCGACCGTGCCGCCCGCCACAAGCACCGCGACGAACACGACCAGCCGCTCGCCGGGAAACAGCGGCGCGTCATCCGTGCAGGTCACGGTCGCCAATTCGCATCTGACTTCGCCTCCCTGCAAAACAATATTTTGGTTACTGTCCTTGACAGTTTCGATCACGCCCACGACACGCGTCGCTGTCAGCCCGCGCGGCAGCTCGTCACGGATCGTGATCGGAGCCACCACCGGGCTCCCCGGCGGACACGCCACCGGATTCACACCGGATTCGATGAATGCCAGCGTACACCCCGTCGGCGCGCTCCCAGAGTTCGTCACATGGACCGTGTAAGAGTCAGAGTATTCATGTTCGTAGACACCGTGACCGTTGTGTTCAGCGGAAAAGATCGTCGGCCCCGCGAGCGCTTCCACTTTGAAGCTCGCGCCAGGCGCCGAAGCCGCCGCCGAGGCGGACCCCACGGCAAGCACGAGCGACGCCAGCACCGCCAGCGACAACCAGAGCAACCTCACGAGCGCGCTCACGACCTGCCCCCGCGCCCGCCGCCCGTGCGCCCCACACCCCGTCTGGCGCCACGCCTGCGGCCACCCCTCGGCCGCTTACGCGTCTTCTTCGGCTTGACCTTCCTCTGAGCCACTGGTTCACCGGCCAGCGGCGGGACGCTACCGGCCTGGAACTCGCTGCCCGGCGAGAGCAGCACCGGCGCGCCACTCAACGGGCCCTGACACGCTTCCCCTTCACACGACACAGGCGCCGCCGGCGCCGGGAACCCGCCACCCACCCGCGCATCGTAAACATCGATATTCGTGTCGCCGTCCTGCCCCACCAGCCGATCCTCGGTCGTGAAGAAGACATCACGACCAGAAGCATCCGTCCCGATAAATTCCACGACACTTTCACCATTTGGGTTGATGGCTGTATCCCGGCCGTCCGAGATCAGACTCACCTGCCCATCATGATACTCATAGACGTTGTTGTAGCCTATGACCTTCTTGTTGAAATCCAGGGACTGGAAACCTTCGATCGCCTGCGGAGTGAGAGCCGCCACGCTCTGAAAGAACACATACGCGCCGTCCGCAGAGACCGACAGTGCGCTCCAGTACGCCAAAGGGTGATTCATGCCTTCATAGTATGGGCCGCGGATCGTCGTAAAGTTGGCGGATGTGTTGCCATTGTGGTTGTAGCCGTTCTCGCCGATCGAGACCCGCACCAGCGCACCCGTCTGCGCATCGAACTCGAATACCTGCCTGACGGTGCTCGTATCGTCCGGCGTCAGATCCCGGTTGCTCGTGAACACCAGGAAACGACCGTCGGGCGTCACGTTCGACTCGAACCCAGCTTCAAAACTTTGTCCCAAATCGGCCGTGGAGAGCGTCGCGATGAACGCCAGGCGACCCGACGGGTGTTCAACACCGCGTTCGAACACATACACGTTGGGAGCACCCGCTTCCGCCGATTCACCCTGCCGGTTCGGCGTCTTCGTCAACACGCCCGACGCCAGGAAATAGACGTGCGAGCCGTCCTGGGACACCTGCGACCAAAGGTGATCATTGCTATCGCCCATCATCACGCCGGCCGTCGCGCCCGAGACCGTCGCATCGCCGGCCGAGACGCGCACGATCCGCTGCCCCGCCGGCGCGTTGAAATCATACTCATAGAGATTGTTGCTCGAATCGGAGCCGAGCAGCGGCTGCGTCGTCTCGAAGAACACCTTGGAGCCGTCTTCGGAGGCACCGACGAACATCGCGTTCGCGAGCTTGCTGGCGCTGATCAATTTCCCGCCTTCATAACAGGCCGCACAATCTTCTTCGCTCGGCTCGGAGATCGAAACCGTACGCGCACCCGGCAGCCCGTTGTCGATCCGGGCGAACAGCTCCGCGACCGGCGGCCCGCCGCCACCGCAGCTGGCCCCCGAGAAAACCGTGAAGAACACGGTGCTCCCATTGGCAGAGACCGCGTTGTGCGAGAACGATGATTCTCCGTACTGCTCGTTTGGCCTTGCACCGCCGATGTTGTCACCACATTCGCCGATCTGTTCCCCCCGATTATTCACCCCGACGAGCAGCGGCGGCGCCGTGTTCCCCAAGCCCTGATATTCATAGAGACTTTCGAAAGCGTGCGTGCGGTCCCCGGGCCAGTAGACGCCGTGTACCCCGTTACCCAGGTTACCCAGGTCAAAGAACAGCCTCGAACCATCGCTCGACTCGCTGGCTGTCTGCACGAGCCCCGATTGCGTTATCTCCAGCCCCACGGTATTCGGCGGCGCCGTGGGCGGCAGAACCGTACCGATTTCGACCAGCGAATGATCGGGGCGGCGCATGAAGAAGCCAAGACTGTTGTTCGGCTGCCCCACCCTGCGCTCCAACCACACCGTATCACCATTCAGACTCTCGCCCACCAGGTCGGTGTCCCCCCTCGACGGAAGATATTCAGAGACCGGCGGATCCTCCGGAACCGTCACCCACCCGGAGCTGGTGCGCCCGATCGAGTAGTAGGCCGCGATGAGCGTTTTCAATGAGATATTCGGGAAGCCTTCCAACCCCGCGACCGACGCGCTGATGTCGAACAGCAGCGGGGAGCCTTCCGGGCCGATACTTTCCATCACGAGCCTGCCCGTGTTCTTGAACGACGGCGTGACCAGCTCATACGCCCGGCAATCCGGCAAATGCGCCGAGGGACCCGTACGAAACGCCGCGTTCGGGCATTCTTCAGCCACGGCCGAGGCAGGAAGGAAGGCAAGCGCGGCCCCGCTGCAGAACACGAACGCCGACGCGACGACCGCATACCGACGCGCGTACGAGAACACGGCCCGAACCCGGCGCAGGACGGAAAGAAGGTTCGTTACTCCTCGTTCTCCAAGCATCACGCGGCCTCCGTCCGATTGCTGGTGGTCATGCTGAGCCGCTGCGCGACCTGCAGGCCCAACGGGGTCAAGCCCCACGCGTTCGGCTCACCTTTCGCGTGCCCCTCGCCCGTGTTCTCGAGCAGCCCAAGGCGCTCCAGGCGCGCCAGCAGCTTCGATACCTGCCCCGGGTCGTGGATCCCCGCGCGGGCCGCGACCTCACGGTTGCTCGCCCCCGGGCGCTCCCCCACGCCCTCGAGCACTCGCGCGGTGCGGTACGTCAGGCGCATCGATACACCCTGCAGCGGATCGTCCACAGCCCGGCCGCCGGCGGCCGATTCGGCGGCAGCGCGTACGGGTCCCATGGGCGCGTGGCGCTCCAGCTCCCGGCGCGCCGCCGCGGCGCCCCTATATGGCAGCACGATCATGCCCATCAACTCACCCACCAGATCGGTGAGCGGCTTTCGCTCGCCCCGCAACAGCCGTGCGTAGACGATCGCGAACGCCGCGCCGATCACACCCTCGGCGGTCAACGGCGTACACTGCTCGCCGCGCACACCCTCAAGGCGACCCTCGTCCACCACCGCCGCCAGGCCCGCGAGGATCTGATCGCGGCGCCCCAACACCTCCGGGCCACCGCGCAACGCCTGGATCACGCATACGCGCGCGAGCACCGACTCGCGATCCAGGAACGAGAGAATCGCCCACAACCCCGTACGGACCCGCTCACGCCACGGAAGGCCCTCCACGCCCGCATGGGAGACCTCCCCCGCGATCAGCGCGACGACATCCTCCATCACCGTGATCAGGCACTCCTCGCGATTCGCGAACAACTCGTAGAACGTGCGGCGCGACACGCGCGCGCGATTCGTCACATCGGAGACCGTCGTGTCCGCGTAACCGAGTTCGTCGATCGCCCTGATCGCCGCCGCCAGCAGTCGCGAACGCTGGATCTCGACTATCTGCGCGTGGGAGACGCCATCGCCGGCGGCAGGCGCCGCCGTCCTTGGCACCGGCCACCGCGCGCCCCTGCGCGCACCCGACACCGGCGCGGCCCGACGCGATCTCGCGCGCGCGGGCATCATGACGACTTCCTCGTGCGCTGGGTGGTCCCGGAGAACGGCGTCCTCGTACGCTGGGTGGTCCCAAAGGACAACTCCCTCATGCGTTGGGGTGTCCCAGCTACGCCGCCAGTCGCAGCACAGACCAACGCATGCGAGGCTCGCCGCCAGGACGTCCTTTGTTGACCGCGGTTTCGGTCCTGCTCTATATACCGCTGGTCTCGAACGGCCCCGGCTTTTGCTGCCAGGCGTTGTGCACAGCCTGAGGCCGAGTACGACCCTTCCCGCGCGGGGGAACCCGTACGGCCCGTTAAGGCCGGGCGGTTGGGGCTTCTACGGGGTGGCCGAGAAGCTGAAGAGAGAGAGAGAGAGAGAGAGATGCATCAGACCGCTGATGCATCTGGCAAGAATGCCCTCTTGGGCGCCAGGAATCTCCTGCACGTTATTCCCTCTCGAAACCACGCTGAACCATCTCCCTCATACGTTGTGACCCAGTCCCTCGTCCCAACCCAACGTTCCTGCAAGCGCTTTGGATGTCAACCACAAGACGGGCTGACCCAAACCGGACCCTATGTTTGCCCGGCTCCACCGTGGGTGGACACCGCGACGACCCTATGTAACCACATCGGTAACGCGATGTCAAGTCCCTAGCGTAAAGTCGTCCGCGGCGAGGTCGCGGCCGCCTACGCGGGCGCCAGCTCCGCGTGGGTCCGGGCCTCCAGCAGCCGCCGCAGCACCGGTGGGCCCTCGTCCTCGACGGTCACGCACCCGCCCGGCCAGTACGGGCTCTCCCCTGGGGTGGGGGTGAGGAAGTGGGAGTCGTACGTCCAGCAGCCCGTGTTCACCAGGCGCGCGCCGCCGGGCGTTGTCCACTCGCTCTGCTTGTCGCCCGGCAGCGGGCCGGCGCGGTGGGTGTGGCCGAAGATCACGTGGGCGTCGCGCAGATCCAGGCGCGCGGCCACCTCGCCCATTGCGCGCAGGCCGGCGCGGCGCAGCTCGCCGACCGAGAAGTCCGCGTTGAAGGGGCCGAGGCCGGCGCGGTTGAGCGCCGCCACGCCGAGCGGGAAGGCGCCTGCGAGCGCGCGGTTGCGCAGTGTGCGGCGCGCGTGCGCGCGGGAGCGTGAGCCGTTGCCCAGCGCCCGCCACGCGCGCACGGTCATGCCGCCGTTGAGCGCGTCCCCGGTCGGGGCCTGGCGGGCGATCGCGTCGATCCAGGCGAACACCGGCACCGTCACCGCCTCGTAGTCGCCGGGTCGCGCAAAGGCGCGCGTGGGGCGGCGCATGATGCGGCCCATCGCGCCGATCCCCAGGCGCTCCAGCGTGGGGATCGTGAGGTGGCAGTCGAGGTAGTGGCCGTGCGTGGCGTACACCCCGGGGCGTACCCACAGGCCGGGGTAGGCCACCGTGAGGCGCGCGGGGGCCGACCACTCGGCGAGCAGCGCCATCATCGAGGAGGCGCCGGACGCCTCGATCCACTGCTCGAGGCCGAGCGGCGGCGGGGCCGGCAGTTCGCTGCGGTGCTCCAGCCACGGCTCGATCAGGGCGTGGTCATGGTTGCCGGCGACCGCCACCACCTCGCCCCCCGCGAACGCCCTGCCCAGCTCCTCGAAGAACGGGCGCGCGACCGCCAGCGCCTGATGGCGGGGGCCGTGGCGGAGCTCCAGCAGATCGCCCAGCAGCACCAGGCGATCGACCCCCTCCAGGGTCTCCCACAGCTGCGCGCGCAGCTCGGGGCGGCGCAGCAGATCGACGCCGCTGGCGCTCCCGAGGTGCAGGTCGGAGACGATCAGTGTGCGCAAGCGCTACGAGGCCCCCGCGGCCGCCACGGCCTCGCGGATCGGCTTGGGGAGCATGAAGCGGACGTCCTCGCGGGTCACGTGGAATTCGGAGATGCCCTCCTCCGGCACCCCCCGCGCGCGGAAGAAGTCGAGCAGCTCCACGACCAGCTCGTCGGGGGCGCTCGCGCCGGAGGAGACGCCCACCACGCGCCTGCCCGCGAGCCACTCCTCGCGCACTTCGCGGCTGTGGTCGACCAGGTGCGCCTCGGTGCCGCAGTCGCGCGCGACCTCCACGAGGCGCACCGAGTTGGAGGAGTTGCGCGAGCCGATCACGAGCATCAGCTCGCACAGGCCCGCCATCTGCTTGACCGCCGCCTGGCGGTTGGTGGTGGCGTAGCAGATGTCCTCCGTGCGGGGGCCCGCGATGCTCGGGAAGCGCTCGCGCAGGCGCGCCACGATCGCCGCCGTTTCGTGCACCGAGAGCGTGGTCTGCGTGATGTAGGCGACGCGCTCGGGGTCCTCCACCTGCAGTGCGTCGACGTCGCGCTCGCTCTGCACGAGCACGATCCGCTCGGGCGCCTCGCCCATCGTGCCTTCGACCTCCTCGTGGCCGGCGTGGCCGACGAGCACGACCGTGTAGCCCTGCTCGGCGAAGCGCCGCGCCTCGACGTGCACCTTCGTCACCAGCGGGCACGTCGCGTCGATCGTCTGCAGCCGGCGGGCCTGTGCGTTCGCGCGCACGCTCGGCGCGACCCCGTGCGCGGAGAAGACTGTCACCGCGCCCTCTGGCACCTCGGTCTCCTCCTCGACGAACACCGCCCCCCGGGCGCGCAGTTGCGCGACCACGTGCTTGTTGTGCACGATCTCCTTGCGCACGTACACCGGCCGCCCGTGCAGCTCGAGCGCGCGTTCGACCGTCTGCACCGCGCGGTCGACCCCCGCGCAGTACCCGCGCGGGGCGGCGAGCAGGATCTTCTCCACCGTGTTGGGGGCCACCTTGGCCTTCTCGGGCACCACGGGGATTGTAGGGGCCGTGGCGCTTTGCCCCTGAAGATTCGGCGTCCTGCCTTTGCACATACGGGCTCTCACAGTACGCTTGCGCTATGCCCCAGCGTCACCTCGACCGGCTCACTGCGACGGACGCCTCCTTCCTGCTCCAGGAGGGCCCCTCCTCGCATATGCACGTGGGCGGGCTCACGCTGCTGGAGGGCCCACCCCCGTCGCACGAGGAGTTCCTCGAACAGATCCGCCGGCGCCTGCACCTGGTGCCCCGCTACCGCCACAAGCTCGCCTCCACCCACACGGCGCTCGACGCCAGCCGCCCGGTGTGGGTGGACGACCCGAACTTCAACCTCGAGTACCACGTGCGCCACACCGCGCTGCCCGCGCCGGGGGACTGGGAGCAGCTGTGCAACCTCACCGCGCGCATCTTCTCCCAGCAACTGGACCGCTCCAAGCCGCTGTGGGAGATGTGGCTGATCGAGGGTGTCGGTCCGAAGACGGAGGGGCCCGGCTCGTCGGCCTCCGGCCGCCTGCGCCACCCTCCTGGCGAGGACCGTTTCGCGCTGATCACCAAGACTCACCACTCGCTGATCGACGGGATCGCGGGGATCGACCTCGCGACGGTGCTGTTCGACCTCTCCCCCACCCCGCCGCCGGTCCGCCACTCCGGGCGCCCGTGGCAGCCCCACCCCGAACCCGGCACCCTGGAGCTGCTCGCCGCGGGGGCGCGGGGGGCGCTGCGCGCGGGCGCCGAGCTGCTCGCGGGGGCGGCCGACGCGCTGGCGCACCCCGACCACGCGCTGCACTCCGTGCGCGAGGCGGCCGAGGGCGTCGGGGAGATCGCCTGGGCGGTGCTGAACCCCGCGCCCGCGACGCCGCTGAACGTGGACATCGGGCCCCACCGGCGCTTCGTCGGCGTCGGCTCGCCGCTGGCCGACTTCAAGCTCGTCAAGAACGCGTTCGGCTGCACCGTCAACGACGTCGTGCTCGCCGTCGTGGCGGGCGCACTGCGCGACTTCCTGCTCGACCGCGGGGTGCGCACCGAGGGCCTGGAGCTGCGCGCGCTGGTCCCCGTGTCGGTGCGCACCGAGGACGAGCACCACCAGGGGGGTAACCGCATCGTGGTGATGCGCGGCCCGCTCCCCGTCTACATGGCCGCCCCGCTGCAGCGCCTGCGCTTCGTCAAACGGGAGATGGACGGGCTGAAGGAGTCCAAGCAGGCGCTCGGGGCCGAGGTGATCGCGGGCGCGCAGAACTTTGCCCCGCCCACGCTCCTCGCGCAGGCCTCACGCCTGAACTTCTCCACGCGCCTCTTCAACCTGATCGTCACCAACGTCCCCGGCCCCCAGTTCCCGCTCTACGTCCTGGGCCGCCGCATGCTCGAGGCCTACCCCGTGGCGTTCCTCCCCCAGCACCACGCTCTCGCGATCGCGATCATGTCCTACGACGGGCAGATGAACTTCGGCCTGCTCGGGGACCTCGACGCGATGTACGACATCGACCGCTTTGGTGAGCGCATCGCGGAGGAGCTTGCGGCCCTTGTCTCGCTTGCGCGGGGAGCTACCGCAGCGCAGTCGGCGTAGCGCCTAAAAGCCAAGCGCGAACTTGGCATCCTCACTCATCCGCTCGGGCGACCACGGGGGCACGAAGATCATCTCGCACTCCACGGCCTGGACGCCTTCGAGCTCGCCCACGAACTCTTCCATCTGTTCAGTGACTTGGGGGCCGATCGGGCACGCCGGGGTGGTGAGCGTGAAGGTGATGTGCACGCTTCCACCATCGACCTCGACCCCATATATGAGGCCCAGCTCGACGAAGTCGAGGCCGAGCTCCGGGTCGATCACGTTGGAGAGCGCGTCGAGGACGTCGTCGGCCTCGACTGTCGCAGCGGCAGGTTCGGACATAGCGCGAGTGTAGCCGTCGTGGATTCGAGAACCGTCTAGCCGGAAGTTTTTGCGGCTGGGGTGCCGAATCCCGTGAGCTGGCCGGGTTTTGAGTGTGCTGGGGGCGGCGGGTTCTGTCTACGCGGTGAGCTTGATGTCGAGCAGGTCGAGTGCTCTGGCCTGTAGCGGCGTGGGTTTGGTCAGGCGCGTGTAGGTGTGCTCGGCGTGCCCGAGGCGGATCGTGTTGCGGGTGATGGTGGCGAGCTCGGCGAGGAGGTCGGGCAGGCTGGAGGCGGGGTACCCGTCCTCGGTGCTCGCGCTGGCGGCCTTGGCCTTGGCGGCTGTTGAGCGTCGCGCCGGTGCGACGGGGTCTGCGGGTGCGAGTGGCGCCTGGTCGGTGAAGAGGATCGGGGTCAGTCGCTGGGCGAGCTCGAAGGCGACGTAGTAGGCGAGCATGCAGAGGAAGATGTGCGCGCGGACCCTGGTCTCGAGATGGTGGTGGATGGGACGAACCTCGAGGGTGTCCTTCATCGTCCTGAACGCGCGCTCGGCCATCTTCAGCTGCTTGTAGGCACGGACCGCGGCCTGGCTTGAGAGCTGCTCGGCCGGGCAGGTGGTACGGATCACGTAGAGCCCGTCCAGCGCAGCCTCCGCCTCGATCTGCTGCTGCTTGCGCTCGAAGGAGAACGCGCCGTCCTGGGCCTCGAGCTCGAAGTGCTTTGAGACCTTGTACTTGTTGACGATCTTGCCGGCGCGTGTCCCGATCTCTCCCGCGTGGGCTTTGCGCAGGGAGCCGCGCGGCCCCTCGACCATTCGTTTGACCTTCTGGAGCTCTGTTTCGGTGGCGTCGAGCAGCTCGGAGCGCTTCCTGGCTCGCTCCGCGGCGACTGCGGGGTTGCGGCAGACGACGAGGCGCTCGCCGGGAAACTTCCCTGATGAGATCTCCGCGAGGTTCGTTTCATCGAACAAAGAGAGCTGGATGTCTCCGGTGTTCACGAGCGTGCGGATCTGCGCCGCCTTCAGCGCGCTGATGAAACCCACACCCTGCTCCTTGAATGTTTGTGCGTGCGCCTGGGTGATCATCCCGCGGTCACCGACGAGCACAGCATCCTTCACCCCGAAGCGCTCGGTGACCGTCGCAAGCGCGTCGGGCAGCGTCTTTGAGTCGGTCGTTGAACCGTCGAAGCAGTGAACGGCGACGGGCCGGCCCTCCGGGGAGCAGATCAGACCGTAGTTGACCTGCAGCTTGCCTTTGCGCCCGTCACGCGAGTGACCGAGCTTCGCCAGCGGACAGCAGCGCCCCTCCACATAGCTCGATGACAGGTCATAGAGCACGAAGCCCTCCCCGGCCAGATGCCGCCCGGCGAGTGCCTTCTCGATCCGCTCCTGACGCTCGGAGAGCCAGTCCATCGCGGACAGGAGCTCGGCCTCCTTCACCTCACCGAGATCCAGCTCCTCAGAGAGCGTGCTCTGCCCAAAGCAACGTGTCGCTGAGAGCTTTGAGCCCGGGCCGATCACACGCTGGACGATCATCGCTACCACCAGGTCACGCTCACGGCAACGCTCACGGCTGATCAGCCGCTCCAGGTCAAGCGCACGAAGCACACCCAGCACGCCCGCGACGTGACCGTGCCCCAGCGAACGCTCGATCTCGAACTCCTCGTCGAGGTTCACGAGCGTCTTGCCGGCAAGCATCGCGCGGATCCCGTCGATCACCTCGCTCGGCAGGTGCGAGAGGTTGCCGACCGTTTCGTTGCGGACCTTGCCGTCCACGCGGTAGGAGCGCCGCAGCAACGTGCTCTCATACACCTTGCCCTTGTAGTGGCGACGAGTAGTCGCGACATGCACCGCACCCGTTCTCTTTGGCATAGCCACATCATGCCACACCCATCGGACGGACAAACCCACTGTTAGTGTCTACATCAAACCACCCAAAAAAGGCCCGATCCCCGCAACCACGGGCGATCGGGCCTCAAGCCCTCAAAAACTTCCGTCTAGCAGGTCGCAGGGCAAGCGAGGCAAGGACGCAAGGAGCGTGGCGTGCTATGCACGCGAGCGACTGAGGACGCAGCATCGCGCAGCCATGCGGCCTGCTAGTTATCGCAGCCCATGCGGTCCCAGATGTACAGCTGGATGCACTCGTTGGCCAGCTCGTTGGCGCGGCCACGGGAGAGCCTGGGCAGGACCGTGTCGAGCACCTGGTCCTCGGCGACGCCCTCCTGGAATGCCTCCTCGCCGCGGAAGCCGGCCGCGATCTTCAGCGCCTCGCGGCGATTGTCACCGAGGCTGTGGAAGATGCCCTGCAGGAAGGCGGTGTTAGCGATCGGCTGGCCCACCTCCAGCGAGGCGTGCCAGGCGGCGAGCAGATGCAGGTCGTCGTCGTCGAGATCCGCGATCGCCTTCGCGTAGTGGACCGAGAGCTCCTGGTCGGGGATGTCGTCGACCCAGGCCCGCACGACCTCGCCCACGAGCTGTCTGCGCGCCTCACGGCCGACCGACTCGGCGACCACCCGGATCGCGTCCTGCGGTTCGATGAAGCAGAGCGGCATCGCCGCAGACTGTAAGCACCGGTGTGGACGGCACTTTTCAGAGATCGAGCGCCGCGCGGGCGCGCTCCAGCGCGTGGCCGTCCAGCGCCTCGGTGCAGACGCCCAGCGTCGCCCGCTCGCCCGCCTCCCAGTTGGCGAGCGCCAGGTCGAGCGCTTCGACCGGCACCGACGCCGCCTTCGCCAGCTCCCGCGCGCGCGGCTCGAGGTGGACCGGGTCGCCGATCCCGAAGACACGCTTGGCGCCCAGCGTGGCGAGGTCGCCGTGCGCGGCGCCCGGCGCGTTCGTGAAGTACAGGGCGTCGGCGCGCACCTCGCACAGCCCGACGCGACCGAGCGTGAGAAGCAGCTCGTAGCGGCCCATCCGCGCGAGGCCCGGGAGCGTGAGCCGTTCGAAGAGACGCTCGAAGCGCCGCCCGGGGGTCCAGGCGGGATCACCCACGAACGCGGGCTCCTGGGTGTCGGCCCGGGCGACCCACTGCAGGTAGGCGTGCAGCGTGGCGTCCCCCCGCGCGGGGTCGTGCGAGGTGCGGGGGCCGAGCGGGATCCCCTCGAGGTCCGGGAGCTCGCCCGCGCGCCAGTCCGCCTCGAGCGCGCGGCGGACGCCGGCGAACGGATCCGAGTCCCGCCCACCCTCCAGCGGGCAGAGGTAGGCACTCAGGAAGCACATCCACGCAGCCTGCGCGGAGTCCTCCTCCTCGCGCATCTCCCCGTAGAGGTCCGGCGGCGCGGTGGTGAGCGCCAGCAGGCGGCCCTCCGCAAACGCGACCTCCTCAGCCAGGCGCTCCGCGTCCTGGGAGGCGTGCAGCCCGGGGGTGAGCGGCGAGCGGTAGCCGTCGTCCTCGGCGCGGCGTTCGTGGCTGACGTGCAGCCCCGTGCCCCTGCGGCCCCGCACGGCCCCGCCGCGACGCGCGCCACTGGCGGAGGCGCGAGCGCTTCCTTTGGACCCGTCGGCGTCCTTCGCGCGCGAGCGTTTCGCCGCACCCTCGGGCGGGGCGGTGCCCGGCACGGTCTCCCGGCAGATCGAGCAGCGCTCGATGAAGCGGTTGTGGCGGCAAAATCTCTGCACTCAGGCCAGTCTAGGATGCAAGCGCCGCCGCCTCCGCGGCCCGCGGGGGCAGCGGCAGCGCGAAGCCCTGGGCCTGAGCCCGCGCGGCGCCGGCGCGGCGCTCGTCGTCGAGCTCGACCACGTAGTTGGAGAAGTCGACCTGGATCGTGTGCCGCTTGGAGGCCTGGTAGCGGCGGCTCTGGCGGCGCAGCATCGCCTGCACGTCGCGCTGCACCTGCGCCGGGGAGGGCAGCGCGTACTCGCCGGTCAGGTGGCCGGCCACGAGGCGGCTCTGCAGCTCGGCGATCGGCATGATCGCGCCCCACGGCTGGACGAAGCCGATGAAGTACAGCCCCGGGTACTCGGGCGAGAAGACCCGCTTGTAGAGCACGAGGCGGTTCTCGGGCGCCGAGATGAGCCGCTCGTCGAGGAACGGGAAGCTGATCTGGTAACCCGTGCAGTACACGATCAGGTCGGCCTGCTCCTCGCTGCCGTCGGCGTAGCGCACGCGCTCGCCCGCGAGCTCGGCGATCTCCGGCTTGACGGTGATCGCGCCGTGCGCGAGGCGGTCGAGAATCCGCGAGGAGACCGTCGGGTGGGCCTGCCCGAGGCGGTGGTCGGGCAGCGGCAGCCCGTAGCGGTCCATCGGGCCGACCGTCAGGCGCGTGAGCACCTGCATCCCGCGCAGCAGCCACGTGAACGGCACGCGGCTCGGGCGCACCCCAGCGTCGAGCGGCCGGCCGAGGATGTACTTGGGCACCACGTGCACCCCGCGGCGGGCGACGAGCGTGGTCGAGAGCGCGTGGTAGGAGGCGTCCACGGCGATGTCCATCGCGGAGTTGCCCATCCCCACCACGACCACCCGCCGGCCGGCGAGCTGGCTCGGTTCCTTGTAGTCGTGGGCGTGGATCTGCTCGCCGTCGAAGGAGCCGGGGATCGTGGGTTCCGGCCAGCGCGGGAGCCAGTGGTGGCCGTTGGCGACGAGCAACGCGTCGTAGCAGCGGACCTCACGTCCGCCCGCGGCGCCCTCGCCCTCGATCGTCACCTCCCACACACCGTCGGCGCGGGGACGAGCGTGCTCCACGCCGGTGTCGAACGTGATCCGCTCGCGCAGGCCGAAGTGCTCGACGTAGTCGTCGAAGTAGCGGGCGATCTGGTCGTGACGCGGGAAGTCGGGGTAGGAGACGGGCATCGGGTAGTCGGCGTACTCCATGCGCTCGCGCGAGGTGTTGATGTGCAGCGTCGAGTACGACGAGGACATCCCGTTGCGGTTGCCGAACACCCAGTTGCCGCCCACCTTGTCGGACTTCTCGAAGCAGTCGAAGGGGATGTCCCGATCGGCGAGCGCCTTCGCCGCGGTGATCCCCGAGGAGCCCGCGCCGATGATGCACGCGCGGGGGAGTGTCATTCGACGCTGACCCCGCCGCTGACGTGCTGCGGCGGGCCCTCGGGGCCTTCGTCGGCGCCGGCGTGGCCGAGCAGGGCGCCGTCCTCGGGCAGCGGATCGGGCGGGGAGACGTTCCCGTTGCGTTTGGCGGCGAGGAAGCGGTCGACCATCCGCGCGCACTGGCGGCCCTCGTTGATCGCCCATACGATCAAGGACTGCCCGCGGCGCGCGTCGCCGGCGGCGAAGACACCATCGACGGAGGTCGTGTAGGGCTTGACGGCCTTGACGTTGCTGCGCGGGTCCCGCTCGACTCCAAGCTGGTCCAACAGGGCCTGCTCGGGTCCGAGGAAGCCCATCGCGAGCAGCACCAACTGGGCGGGCAGCTCCCGCTCGGTGCCCTCCACCGGCGCGAACGGCGGCGCGGGGGCGGCGCGGGCCAGGTGCAGCGCGGCCACAACGCCGTCGGCGTCGCCACTGAAGTGCGTGGTGGTCACCGCGTAGTCCTGCTCCCCAACGCCCTCCTCGCGCGCCTCCTCCATCGCGTAGGAGAGGCGGTACTTCAAGGGCCACTCCGGCCACGGCGTGCGCTCGTCCGGCCGGTGCGCGGGGGGCTCGGGCAGCAGCTCCAGCTGCACGATCGAGGCGGCGCCCTCGCGCAGCGCGTTGCCAACACAGTCAGCGCCGGTGTCGCCGCCGCCGATCACCACAACGTGCTTGCCGGCGGCTGTGATCGGTGTAGGCGGAGACTGGATCGCCGGGTGCTGGGGAGCGGTCGGCGCGGGGCCGTGCTCGCGCGCGATCAGACGGTTGCGCTGGTAGAGGTAGTCCATCGCGAAGTGGACGCCCCGAAGCTCGCGCCCGGGGACGGGCAGGTCGCGCGGCACGCGCGAGCCGGTGGCGAGCACCACCGCGTCGAAGCCGGCGCGCAGCTCCTGGACGGTGACGTCGCGGCCGACGTCCACGCCGCAGCGCAGCTCGACGCCCTCGGCCACGAGCTGCTGCACGCGGCGCTCGACGACGCGCTTCTCGATCTTGAAGTCGGGCACCCCAAAGCGCACCAGGCCTCCGGCGGCCTCGTCGCGCTCGAACAGCACGACGCGGTGGCCGGTGCGGCGCAGCTGCTGCGCGGCGGCCATCCCCGCGGGTCCGGAGCCGACGACGGCGACCGCCTGGCCGGTTTCGCGCCGCGGCGAAGGGGGTTCCGGTTTGATCCAGCCCTCCGCGAAGGCTCGCTCCACGATCGCGTGCTCGATCTGTTTGATCGTCACCGCGTCGCCCTCGCGGATCTCCAGCACGCACGCCGCCTCGCACGGGGCGGGGCAGAGGCGCCCGGTGAAGTCGGGGAAGTTGTTGGTGGCGTGCAGCTGGACGATCGCCTCCTGCCAGCGGTCGCGGTAGACGAGGTCGTTCCAGTCGGGGATCAGGTTGCCCAGCGGGCAGCCGTTGTGGCAGAAGGGCACCCCACAGTCCATGCAGCGGGCCCCCTGCTCGCGCAGCTCGGCCTCGGGGCGGAGCACGAGGAACTCGCGGTAGTCGTGCGCGCGCTCGTGCGCGTCGCGGTAGGGCAGGCCGCGACGCTCGATCTGCAGGAAGCCGCCGAGCTTGCCCATCAGGCCGCCGCGACTCCCTCGGCCTGTTCCTCTTCCTCGGCGAGCTCGGCGAGCACCCGCCGGTAGTCCGTGGGCATGACCTTCACGAACGCCCCCCGCGCGAGCAGCCCGTCCCAGTCGGCGAGCACGCGCTGAGCAACGGGTGAATCTGTGCGGAGGGCGTGCTCGGAGACCAGCGCGCGCAGCTCGAGCACGTCCGCGGCGGAGAGCGCTTCGAGGTCGACCTGGCCCAGGTTGCAGCGCGCCGGAAAGGCGCCGAGCTCGTCGAGCACGTAGGCGATGCCGCCGGACATGCCGGCCGCGAAGTTGCGCCCGGTGGGGCCGAGCACGACCACGCGCCCACCGGTCATGTACTCGCAGCCGTGGTCCCCGACGCCCTCGACGACGGCCGAGGCGCCGGAGTTGCGCACCGCGAAGCGCTCCCCGGCGAGGCCGCGGAAGAAGGCGCGCCCGGAGGTCGCCCCGTAGAGCACGGTGTTGCCGACGATCACGTTGTGCTCGGCGACGAAGTCGGGGGACGTGCCGGCGCGCGGGCGGATCGCGAGCACCCCCCCGGAGAGGCCCTTGCCGGCGTAGTCGTTGGCGTCCCCGCGCAGCGTGAACGTCACCCCGGGCGCGAGCCAGCCGCCGAAGCTCTGCCCCGCGGAGCCTTCGAAGTCGACCACGATCGAGTCGGCCGGAAGGCCCTCCGCGCCGTGGGCGCGCGCGATGTGACTGGAGAGGATGCCCCCCACGCAGCGGTTGACGTTGCGGATCGGCAGCTGCACGGCGACGCGCTCCCCGCGTTCGAGCGCCGGGCCGGCGCGCTCCACGAGCAGCCAGTCGAGCGCGTCGTCGAGCACCGGCGGGGGCGGCTGCACCCGGTGACGGGGTTCGCCGTCGGGCAGCTCGACGTGGGTGAGGATGTGCGTGAGGTCGACGCCCCGGGCCTTCCAGTGGTCGATCGCGGGGGCCGCGTCGAGCAGGTCCACGCGGCCGACGGCCTCGTCGAGCGTGCGCAGCCCCAGCGAGGCGAGCAGCTCGCGGACTTCCTCGGCGACGAAGAAGAAGTAGTTGACGACGTGCTCGGGGGTACCCTGGAAGCGCTCGCGCAGGACGGGGTCCTGGGTGGCGATGCCCACCGGGCAGGTGTTGAGGTGACAGGCGCGCATCATGATGCAGCCGGTCGCGATCAGCGGGCCGGTGGAGAAGCCCATCTCGTCGGCGCCGAGCAGCGCGGCGACGAGCACGTCGCGGCCGGTCTTCAGCTGCCCGTCGGTCTGCACGACGATGCGCGAGCGCAGCTCGTTGAGCAGCAGCGTCTGCTGGGTCTCGGCGAGGCCGATCTCCCACGGCACGCCCGCGGCCTGGATCGAGGAGAGCGGCGAGGCGCCGGTGCCGCCGTCGTGGCCTGAGATCAGCACGCGGTCGGCGTTCGCCTTGGAGACGCCGGCGGCGACCGTGCCGACGCCGACCTCGGAGACGAGCTTGACCGACACCTGCGCCTGCGGGTTGGCGCAGCGCAGGTCGTAGATCAGCTGCTTGAGGTCCTCGATCGAGTAGATGTCGTGGTGGGGCGGCGGGGAGATCAGACCGACGCCGGGGGTGGTGTGGCGGATCGAGCCGATGTAGCGGTCCACCTTGTGGCCCGGCAGCTGGCCGCCCTCGCCGGGCTTGGCGCCCTGGGCCATCTTGATCTGCAGCTCGTCGGCGTTGACGAGGTAGTGGATCGTCACCCCGAAGCGCCCCGAGGCGACCTGCTTGATCGCCGAGCGCCGACGGTCGCCGTTGGGGTCGGGCTGGAAGCGCGCGGGGTCCTCGCCGCCCTCACCGGTGTTGGAGCGCCCGCCGAGGCGGTTCATCGCGATCGCGAGCGTCTCGTGCGCCTCCCGGGAGATCGAGCCGAGGGACATCGCGCCGGTACAGAAGCGCCGCACGATCTCCTTCGCGGGCTCGACCTCCTCCAGCGCGATCGGCTCGCGGCCGGCCGTGCCGAGCTCCAGCAGCCCGCGCAGCGTGGCCTGCCGGGCGGCGTCATCGTTGACGGCGCGCGCGTACTCGCGGTAGGTGGCAAAGGCGGGACTCTCGCGCACCGACTCGTGCGCCTGCGCGTCCCCGGTGAGCGCAGCGGCCACGTGCCCGTCCTCGGCGGCGCGGACGGCGTGCTGCACGAGCGCGATCGTCTCGGGGTTCCAGATGTGGCGCTCACCGTCGCGCCGCCATGCGTACACCCCGCCCACGGGGAGCAGGTCGGCGGCGGAGCCCGCCCACCCGCGAGCGTGACGCTCCAGGGCCTCCACGGCCAGCTCGGGCAGGCCGACCCCGCCGATCCGCGAGGCGGTGCCGGTGAAGTGGCGGTCGATCAGCTCGCGCGAGAGCCCGACGGCCTCGAAGATCTGCGCGGAGCGGTAGGACTGGATCGTGGAGATGCCCATCTTGGAGATCGTCTTCAGGAGCCCTTTGCCGATCGCCCGGACGACGTTCTGCGAGGCCTCCTCGGAGGTGAGCGTGGTCGCGGCGGACCCGTTCGCGGGGCGCTCGATCAAGCCCCGGAAGGCGAGCTCGTCGAGCGTCTCGAGCAGCAGGTAGGGGTTGACGGCGCTCACGCCGTAGCCGATCAGCGTCGCGAAGTGGTGTACCTCGCGCGGCTCGCCCGACTCGAGCACGATCCCGGCGCGCAGGCGGGTGCCTTCGCGCACGAGGTGGTGGTGTACGGTGGAGACCGCCAGCAGCGAGGGGATCGGCGCGCGCCGCGGCCCCAAAGAGCGGTCGGAGAGGATCAGGATGTTGACCCTGCGCGCGATCGCCTCGTGGACCTGCGCGCAGAGGCGCTCGAGCGCCCGCTCCATGCCCGCGGGCCCCTCGGCGACCGGCCAGGTGGTGTCGAAGGTCTGCGCGGAGAACTCCTCGTGGGAGACGTGGCGCAGCGTCTCGAGCTCGCGGTTGAGCAGGACCGGCTGGCGCAGGATCAGCTTGTGCGCGTGGGCCGGCGTCTCGTCGAACAGGTTGCGCTCGGTGCCGAGGCTCGTGGCGAGGCTCATCACGATCTCCTCGCGGATCGGGTCGATCGGCGGGTTGGTGACCTGCGCGAAGAGCTGCTTGAAGTAGGAGAACAGCGGCGGGGCCTGGTCGGAGAGGACGGCCAGCGCGAGGTCGTTGCCCATCGAGCCGACCGGCTCGGCGCCGTCGCGCGCCATCGGGGTGAGCAGCACCCGCAGGTCCTCCTGGGTGTAGCCGAAGGCGCGCTGGCGGGCGTGCAGCGGCTGGTCGGAGATCGTCACCGCTTCGGAGGGGGGCAGGTCGTCGAACAGCACGGAGTTGCGCACGAACCACTCCCCGTAGGGCCGGCGGGTGGCGACGGCGCGCTTGACAGCGGAGTCCTCGACGATGCACCCCCGGGCGAGGTCCACGAGGAACAGCTTGCCGGGCTGCAGGCGCCCGAGGCGCCGGATGCGCTCGGGCGCCAGGTCGAGCAGCCCGCACTCCGAGCCGAGCACCACCAGGCCGTCGACGGTCTCCACCCAGCGCCCCGGCCGCAGGCCGTTGCGGTCGAGCGTCGCGCCGATCAGGCGCCCGTCGGTGAACGCGACCGAGGCGGGGCCGTCCCAGGGCTCCATCAGGCAGGAGTGGAAGGCGTAGAAGTCCCGCAGGTCCTGCGGCAGGTCGTCCCGTTCGCGGAAGGCCTCGGGGATCATCATCATCACCGCGTGCGGCAGCGAGCGCCCGGCGAGCAGCAGCAGCTCGAGCACGCGGTCGAAAGTCGCGGAGTCCGAGTCGCCGGGCTTCACGACGGGCAGGATCTTGGGGAGGTCGTCGCCGAACAGCTCCGAGGAGAGCTCGGACTCGCGGGCGCGCATCCAGGAGACGTTGCCCGCAACGGTGTTGAACTCCCCGTTGTGGCAGACCACCCGGTAGGGGTGCGCCAGCTCCCAGGAGGGAAAGGTGTTGGTCGAGAAGCGCGAGTGCACCAGCGCCAGCGCGCTCCGGGTGCGCGGGTCGCGCAGGTCGGGGTAGAAGCCGGCGAGCTGGTTGGAGATCAACATGCCCTTGTAGTTGACGGTGCGCGAGGAGGACGAGGTCACGTACAGGCCCGCGGCGGCGGGGTCGAGCTCACAGACGCGGCGGATCACGTAGAGCTTGCGCTCGAAGGCGTCCTGGTCGAAGGCGGGCCCGCCGGCCGCGTCCTCGGGCGCCCCGACGAACAGCTGCCAGATCGCGGGGCGGCAGGCGCCGGCGGTGCGCCCCATGTGGACGGTGTCCACCGGCACCTCGCGCCAGCCGAGCACGCGCTGGCCCTCGGCGCGGACGGTGCGATCGAGCAGCTCACGCAGGCGCGCACACTCGTCCTGCTCGAGCGGAAGGAAACACATCAGCACCCCGTAGCGCCCGGGCGGGGGCAGGGCGAAGTCAACGACGTCCCGCAGCAACTCGTCGGGCATCTGCAGGAGGATCCCGGCGCCGTCCCCGGTCGTGGGGTCGGCCCCGGAGGCGCCGCGGTGCTCGAGGTTCTCAAGGGCGCCGATCGCCTGCGCGATCACCTCGTGGGTGGGCCGGTTGTCCAGCCGCGCGACCAGGCCGACACCGCACGCGTCGTGCTCGAAACGGGGGTCGTAGAGGCCGACGGCCTTGGGCGGCTTGCGGGTGTGCGAAGTCATGGAAGTGCTCACGGGAGGGCGGTGCTTCCTACACGGACAGGCCTTCCGTGCAGGCGGTGAGGGCACCTGAGGCGGAGGCTGAAGCGTAGCAGTGGACAGGGGACGGAATCGGTCCCGAGGACCACCCGTCGTCCAGGCGTCCAGCTACCGGATGTCCAACCGTCCAGCCCTCCAGAACGTCCCCCCGCGTGCTCGCGTATGCTCCTCTGCAGCGGGTGCCCGCGGGAGCGGGCACGGCGGTACACCAAGGACGGCCAGGGTGGGATGTGTGAAAACCGCCCCCGCAGGGCACCATCACTCAAGAGAGACCGCGCCCCCACCGAGAGAAGCAGGGAGAAGCAAGACCGACCATGACTCCCGACATGCAGCTTGCGCTTCCGGCTCGCGCGGAGAACATCGCGATCGTGCGCCACGCGTTCGGCGCGCTGGGCGACGCGTACGCGCTCGACGAGCAGGTCCTCTCGGACATCCGTCTGGCGGTCACGGAGGCGTGCACGAACGTGGTCGTCCACGCCTATCCGGACGGCGGGGAGGGCCCGATGGAGGTGTGCGCGACCCTGTGGGGAGACGAGCTGAGGGTGGTGGTGCGCGACGAGGGCCGCGGCATCGGCCCGCGCCCGGACAGCCCCGGCCTGGGCCTCGGCCTGCCGCTGATCGCCTCGCTCACCGAGAGCGTCGAGTTGGGCCACGACGAGGAGGAGCGCACCGAGGTGCGCATGACGTTCACGTTGACGGCGCCCCTCCCCCACGACGGCGTCGCGGCCGGCCACGCGGTCTCCGGCACGGCCGACACGCCGACGGGCCCGTGAGCGAGGAGCCCCCGGGCAGCGGTACGCGGCCCGACCACGGGGAGGGTCGGTACGCGCAGCCAGACCACGCCGAGAGCCCGTACGAGAGCTCGGCGTCGCTGCGCCTCGCCGACGGTCCGCTGGTGGGGCCGGTGCTGTGCAGGGTCGTCTCGATGGTGCTCGCGCGGGCCGACTGCCCGATGGACCGCCTGGAGGACGCGATGGTGGTGTGTGACGCGCTCAGCGCCCACGCCCCCGCCCACACGAGCGACGGCCACGTCACGTTCGCGGTGAGCGTGCGCGGCGGAGCGCTCGAGCTGCGCGTGAGCGAGCTCCCGGAGCGGGCCGCGAACCGGCTGGTGGGAGACGCCGTGCTGCCGGGGGTGGGCAACGTGTTGGAGCGGATGACAGACGAGCTGCGCGTCGAGCCGGCGGCGGCGGGCGGCGGCGAGGAGCTCGTGGTCGGGCTCGTCTTCTAGCTGGCGGCTAGCGGCTCTGAGGCTGCTTCTGGCCCTGAGGCTGCTTCTTCTTCGCAGCCGGAGCTTTCCCGGCGGATTTCTTGGCGGCGGGAGCCCCGGCGGATTTCTTCGCGCCCCCGGCGGCTGGCGCGCGTCGGCCCGCCCCGCGGCGGCCGTTGCCGGACTCGCCCGCGGAGGACCCGGCGAGCGCAGCCTCGTCCTGACCGCGGCGGGCGCGCACCTGGGCGAGGGAGGCCTCCAGGGCGCTCATCAGGTCGGCGGCCTGCAGCGGCTCCTCCAGGACGGGGGGTTCCAGCACGACCTGCTCGCCGCCCGCCTTGCGGTCGATCAGCTCGAGCAGCGCCTCGCGGTAGGTGTCGTGGTAGTTGGCGGGGTCGAAGGGGCGGGCGATCGACTCGACGAGGCGGTGGGCCACGTCCAGCTCGTGCGCGCCCAGCTCCACCTCCTCCGCTTCCCGGAGCTCGCCGAGCTCGGAGGTGCGCTGGATCTCGTCGGCGAAGACAAGGGTGGTCATCAGCAGCAGCCCCTCGTGCGGGTGGACCGCGACGAGCTGCTGGCGGGAGCGCAGCACGACGCGCCCGACGGCGACCTTGCCGGTGTCGCGCATCGCCTCCAGCAGCAGCCGGTAGGGGCGGGCGCCGCCGCGGGAGGGCGCGAGAAAGTAGGGGCGGTCGAAGAAGATGGGGTCGATCTCCTCGAGCCGCACGAAGTCCTCGATCTCGATGGAGCGCGTGAAGGCCGGTTCCAGGGCGGCGAACTCCTCGGGCTCGATCACGACGTGCCGCCCGGGGGCGATCTCGTAGCCACGAACGATCTCCTCGAAGGGGACCTCCTCGCCCTCCGCCGAGCAGTAACGCCGTTGCACGATGCGCGCGTGGTCGGTGGCGTGCAGCTGGTGGAAGCGCACGGAGCGGGAGACGACCGCGGAGTAGAGCTTGACCGGCACGGAGACCAAGCCGAAGGTGAGTGTGCCTTTCCACATCGAGTGGGGCATAGAGCACAGTGTGACCGGTACAGCCTCGAAGTCAAGCCCTGAATGACTCCCCACCGTCGCCGAGCCCGGCGCGCATGCGCGCGAGGGCCTGGCGGATGAGGCGCGAGACCTGCATCTGGGAGACGCCGATGCGCTCGCCGATCTCCGCCTGGGTGAGGTCCGCGCCGAAGCGCAACCGCAGGACGACGCGTTCACGGGGGGAGAGTCTGGCCAGCAGCGGCTCCAGGGTGGCGCGCTCCTCGGCGCGTTGGAAGCCGCCCTCGTGCGCGCCGAGCGTGTCGGCGACGCTTTCCCCGGCCTCCTCGCCGTGGGTGGCGGAGCGCGAGGCGTCGAGCGAGGTCGCGCGGTAGGCCGCGGCAGCCTCCAGAGCGTCAAGCACCTGCTCCTCGGAGGCGTCCACGGCGTGCGCGATCTCGCTCACCGACGGCGAGCGGCGCTGGCCCACCGAGAGGCGCGTGACCGCGTGGTCCACGCGCAGCGCGAGCTCCTGCAGGTCACGCGGGACGCGCACCGACCAGGTGCGGTCGCGGAA
Source organism: uncultured Solirubrobacterales bacterium (assembly GCA_963842005.1). Classification (GTDB taxonomy): domain Bacteria; phylum Actinomycetota; class Thermoleophilia; order Solirubrobacterales; family Solirubrobacteraceae; genus Palsa-744. The sequence goes on from CAWJEV010000005.1 coordinate 442,813, forward strand.
GTGGCGGCGGAGCTCACCGAGGATCGTGGGGACGGCGTAGCTGGAGAAGACCACTGCGCGCCCCGCGTCGAAGCGGTCGATCGCCTTGATGAGGCCCAGCGAGGCGACCTGCACGAGGTCCTCCAGCGGCTCCTCGGCGCGTTGGTAGCGACGGGCGAGGCGGCGGGCGAGCGGGAGGTAGCGCTCGATCAGCAGCTCGCGCGCTCGTGTGTCGCCGTCGCGCGCGCGGGCGAAGAGTTCCGCGTCGGAAGCCTCCCCGCGCCCGCGCTCGACGATCGCCGCCTGGGGCGGGCGGGCACCCAATCCAGGCGGGCCGCTCGCAGAGCCGGTCGGCCTCATCCCACGAGCATAGGGCCTGTGCCGGGTAGACCCGCACGCCTGGATGCGGCCGATTGCGTTCCTACTGGCAAAGGCCCTTTGCCGCGCGCAGAGACCCCTCACGCAGCACGCTCCCCACGGTCGCGGGGCTGTTCAGCCAGCAGCGAACCTCCGCGCCACCCCCGCCGGCCACGGCGAGGTCCACCACGGGCCACTCCAGCGTGCGAGCGAGCGCCGGCAGGCTCGGGCACGAGCGCCGGGGCCAGCCAGGTGATGGGCGCAGCACCAGACCAGCGCTCGAAGTCGCAGGAGCCGCTCAGCAGCAGGCGCTCCCGCGCGCGGGTCAGCGCGACGTAGACGATCCGCTCCTCCTCCGCCGCCTCCGCTCTGCGGCGCTCCTCACAGAGCTCCTCGTAGCGCAGGCACCCCACCGGCGGGGAGCCGTCGAGGCTCGCGAGGCGCAGACCGAGGCGCTCGCCGTCCACCAGCAGGTCGGGGAGCGTGCCGGCGGGAGCGCGGCCGAGGTCGGCGAGGCACACCACCGGGAACTCGAGGCCCTTGGCGGCGTGGATCGTCATCAGCCGCACCGCGTCGGGCTCCGAGCCCGTCGGGGCGTGGGGCTCGGAGCCTTCGGAGAACACTTCGCGGTGGGCGACGTGGTCGAGGAAGCCCCGCAGGTCGCGGCCGTCGGCGGCTTCGAAGCGGCGGGCGAGGCGCAGCAGCTTGTGGATGTTCGCCAGGCGCCGCTCGCCCCACTCGAGGGAGAGCACGTGGCGTTCGTAGTCGGTGTACGCAATCACGCGCAGCAGCAGCTCGGCGAGGGGGTGCGCAGGCGCGGCGCGGCGCTCGGCGGCGAAGTGGGCGGCGAAGCGCGCGAGGCGCTCGCGGTCTGGGGCGGGGAGGCGTGCGTAGAGAGCGCTCTCCGATCCACCGCCAGCCACCCCCGGGTCCTCCACACCCACGCCCTCGGCGCCCGCACCGTTGGCGTCCGCACGCCCCGTGCCCACGCCCTCCTGGTCCGCGCTCTGCGCGCCGACGATCGCCGCCCACGCGCCCAGGCCGGCCGCGCGCGCGTGGAGCGCCACCAGCGCGAGCCCGTCGGAGGAGAGCCCCACGAGCGGGGAGGCCAGCACGGAGTAGAGCGCGAGCTCGTCCAGCGGGTTGGCGAGCGCGCGCAGCCACGCCACCAGGTCGCCGACCTGCTGGTGACCCCAGAAGGTGCCCACGGCCGCGAGCGTGCGGAGGCCGCGCTCCTCCAGGGCGCGCTCGTACACCGGCAGGTCGCCCGCGGCGCGCAGCAGCACCGCCACGTCTCCCGCCGCGGCCTGCCCGGCGTCCACGAGCTCGGCGACGCGCTGGGCCAGCAGGCGCGCTTCGGCCTGACGCCAGAGGGCCGCTGGCGGCAGCGTCCCGGCGACGGCCTGCGCGAGCGGCTGGGTGGGTGAGGTCCGCTCGCCGCGCTCCGACCAGGCGCGTCGGTCGGTGAGCAGCAGCTCGATCAACGGCCCGTCCTCGGGGCCGTCCTCGCGCGCGGCGAGGAGCGGGGCGTAGGCGTCCCCGAAGCGCTCGGCGAAGACTGAGTTGACCGCGGCGATCAGCGGGGGGCGACTGCGAAAGTTGTGCGACAGCGCGAGCGCCGCCCCCTCGGCGTCCAGCCGGCGACGGCGCTCGCGGAAGAGCTCCACCTCGGCGTGGCGAAAGCCGTAGATCGATTGCAGGGCGTCGCCGACCGTGAACAGGTTGTCGCGCTCCAGCAGCTCCAGTAAGGAGAGGCTGGCGGCGGTTGGTGTCCTGGAACTCGTCCACCATCAACAGCTCCAGGCGCTCCGCCCACGCCCGGCGCACACCCTCGTGGCGCTCCAGCAAGTCCCGCGCGCGCAGCTCGAGGTCGTCGAAGTCGAGCGCGGAGCGCGCGCGCTTGAGCTCCGCGTAGTGGCGGGCGAACCGCTCCAGCGCCTCGCCCAGCACAGCGCACGCCCGGACGGCCGCCAGCTCCGCGGGTTCAGCCAGAGGGTCGGGCGAAGCGGCGTGGGACTCGGCGGGATCGAGCGAGGACGACGAGTCGAGCGCCGGGAGCAAGCGGGCGGCGTCGGGCAGCGTGGGCCGGCTCGCCCCACGGCTGCGGAGCTCGGCGTACACGCTCAGCACCATCCCCCGCACCCGGTCCGCGCCGTAGGCGGCGAGCACGTCCACGGCCTCCCCGTGGCGCTCGCCCGCGAGTAAGCCGGCGAGCGCGTGGCGGAAGGCGAGCAGCGCCAGACGCCCCGCGGAGGCCTCGTCGAGGATCGCGAAGTCGGGGTCGAGGCCCGCGGTCAGCGCGTGGGTGCGCAGCAGGCGCGCGCAGAAGCCGTGGAAGGTGCCGATCGCGGCGCCCTCGGTGTCGCGGGCGGCCTCCCGCTCGCCGAGCTCCAGCAGGCGTGCGCGCACCCGCCCGCGCAGCTCCGCGGCGGCGCGCTCGGTGAACGTGATCGCGAGGATCCGCCCCGGGGCGACGCCGTCCTCGCGCACCGCCCGCACGAAGCGCTCCACGAGCACCGAAGTCTTCCCGCTGCCCGCCCCCGCCGCCAGCAGCAGCGAACCGCGGCGGCGCGCGACGGCCTCCTCCTGCTCGGGGGTGAGAGCGTGTACTTCCGGGAGCTCGACGGTTTGCGTCATCTCCCTAGCGCTCGCACCGACAGATCGTGGGGTACACGCACCCGGAGCCCCCGAAGCCGCACGTCTGCGGGCGTGCCTCCAGGGCCCCCGCGCGCGCCTGCGCGGCGGCGGCCCGCGCCGCCGTGAGCACCTCCTCGACGAGCTCCCGCACCTCGGCGGGTTCGCGCGCGTCGCCGCGCACGCAGGAGAGCTCCACCCCCTCCCCCTGCGCGAGCACCCCGCGGGCGCGCAGGTCGCGGCCGGAGAGCGGTTGGTAGAAGCCCCCCACCGCATGCACGTCCGGCAGGGCCTCCACCGCGCGCATGTAGAGGGCCGCCTGGAAGCTGCGCTCCGCCACCCACCGGTCGGGCGGGGGGGCGAGGGTGCCCTTGTAGTCGTACACCACCGCGGCGCCCCCTGGCGCGAGGTCGACGCGGTCGACGCGGCCCCGCACCTCCACCCCCTCGCCGAGGTCCAGCGCCGGCAGCCCGCCGGGCTCGTCCGGAAAGCCGAACGGCAACTCGAAGTGGGTCGGCTCCAGCGGGCTCTCCTGGTGACCGGCCTCCGAGCGCTCGCCCGCGGCGTGCTCCAGGTAGCGCTCCAGGTCGGCCTCCAGCCGGCGGCGCACCCCCGGCACGCGCTCCGGCGCGGTGGAGAGCGGGCGCTCGCCCGCGTGGCGCTTCAGCGCGGCGTGCAGCAGCTCGCGCGCGCGGGGCACCCGCTCGGGGGTCAGGCGCGCGGAGCCCGTCTCCCGTCGCAGACCCTCCAGCACGTCGTGCAACGCCGCGTGCGCGAGGCCCCCACGGGCCAGCGGCTCGGCGTCGGGCTCGAGGTTCTCCGCGTAGAGCAGCCGCTCCACGAACCACTGCACCGGACAGCCGGCCCACGCCTGCAGGCCCGACGCCGACCACAGCCGCCGCTCGCGCAGCTCTGCCAGCACCCGCGGGTCGCTCAGGGGCTTGATCCCGCCCGGGAGGGCACCCGCCGCGGGCTCGCAGCGGCCGTTCCCCGGCTGGTCCTCAACCAACAGGCCCGCTGGAGCTGCGCCGGGCCTCGCCACTCCCGAACCCCTCCCCTCCCCCACCTCACCCAGCGCTCGCCGGGTGCGCGCGGCGTGGAGGTCGCACGCGAACAGGTCGCACACGTCGTCCACGAACAGCGAGCGGGCGCTCGGCACGCCGTCGTCGTCCGCGGTGTGCCAGCTCAGCACGAGCAGCTCCTCGGGGCGCGAGACCGCCGCGTACAGCAGGTACCGCTCCGCGGCCAGGGCGTCCACGACGCGTCCCAGCCGCAGGCCCGAGGTTTCCGCGAGCCCGCGGCGCTCCTCCTCGGAGAGGAACGGCTCGGGCCGCGCGGGCGCGGGGAAGACGCCTTCCTGCAGGCCGCACACGAACAGCGCGCGCACCCGGCGCGCGCGCAGGGCGAGGGGGTCGAGCACGGCCACCGCCGGAGTCCCGGGACGTGCCTCCTCCCCCACCACCTCCAGCCCACGCAGGATCGCGGTCAGTCCGTGCGCGTCCGGGGCGAGCTCCGGCGCGGAGTGGGCCAGTTCGCGTAACTCCTCGAGCGCCGCGCGGCCCACCGCCAGCGCGCGCGCCTCGGGCGGCTCCACGGGCGAGAGCGTCTCTCCAGCGGGCCCCCGCGTAGTGCCGGACAGACGTTCGAGCTCCTCCGCAACTCGGTCGACCAGCGCCGCGGGGCCTCGCTGCGCCGCCGCCCCCAGCCGGTCCAGGGTCTCCAGCGGCCAGTGCTCGGCCTCCCACAGCGCGCGCGCCTGCGCCGCGGTGGACGCTCCCACCCGCCGGGCACGCCGTTCCAGGTCGTCCGCAAGCTCAGGGCGGGCCAACACTCCGGGCGCCCGCAGCCACGCCAGGAGGTCCCCCGCTCCAGTGTCCTCCCCGCCGGGGAAGGCCGCGACGAGCAGCCCCACCAGCGCGCGGCCGAGGGCAGTGTGCACGAACGGCACGCGTCGCTCCAGCGCGAAGGGGACGCCGCGAGCGCGGAAGATCTCTCCCACCAGCTCCGCGACGCTCCCCGGGGCCCGGTGGGCGACGGCGATCTCCCCGGCCGGCACCCCGCGCTCCAGGAGACCCTGGATCTCCTCCGCGACGAGCTCGAGCTCCGCGCGTTCGCCCCCGCCCTCCAGCAGCCGCACCGCTCCCGCCGCAGGGACCGCGGGGGGGCCAGGCTCGAACAGGAAGCGCTCCAGGTGGTGCAGCGCGGGGCGCGCGGCGGGTGCGTAGTAGTCCGCGCGGGGCCCCACCTGGTGGTGGACGGCCGCGAGGGGCGCCAGGCGCTGGAAGGTGTCCCCGCGGCCGGCGAACGCCACGCGGCCGGGCTCGTAGGCGAGCGAGACCATCACCGGGGCGTCCACCTTCACACCGAGCGTTTCCACCGTGTCCAGCTGCAGCGCGCCAAGGTCGTCGAAGCCGTAGAGCAGCACCGGCGTGGCGCCCCACGCCGCCGGGGTGCGGCGCAGCGCGTCGAGCGCGAGTGTCGCGCGCCACTCGGGGCCCACGCGTCCGAGCTCATCGCTCGCGCGGCGGTACTCCGCGTAGAGCTCCGCGAGCTCCCGCGCGCGGGGGGCGTGCGCAGGGTCCGCGGCGGCCCACGCCGTGAGCGCCTCGCGCAGGCGCCCGGGGGGCACGCGCGCGACCTCGAGCTCGCCGACGAGCGCCGCCAGGGCGCGCACCACGCCCGGGGTCGCGTGGACGGGGTTCGCCGCGCGCGTGTCCTGTGTGCGAGGTCCGCCGGGGGCGCGCTGCAGCGCCGCTGTCCGCTCCGCCGCGGTTCCCCCCACATGCGCGCGGGGGCCTCCCGAGCGCGCGCTCTCCCACGCCGCCGCGAGCACCCGCTCTAAGGCGAGCCGGCCGAGCGGCCGCTCCGTACCTGCCGGCCCCCGGGCGGCGGCGCGGTGGAGTACCTCGGCGAGCAGCCCCCCGAAGCGCTCCACCCGCACCCCCTCCACGAGCCCTCCGCGGGCAAGCTCGCTGCGGTAGCGCTCCACGTCGGCGCGGGTGGGCACCACCAGCAGCGGCTGCTCTCCCCGGGCGTGGTGGGCGCGCAGCGCGTCTATCACGATGCGGGCCTTGCCGGCGTTGGCGGGTCCGGTTACGAGCGTGATCGGCATGGGCGCCCATAGTGGCGCACCCACCCGACGTTGCAGCGACGCCCCCTACGCCACGGACTGAGCAGCCACGGCCTCAACCCCACCATCAGCGGGAACATCAACCGCGGCAGCCCCGTCAGCGCCCTCCTGGTCAGGCGGCTTGGCGCCCTCCTTCGCCCAATTCTCATTGAACTCAACGCGCCATTTCCCGTCAACCCCCTGCTGAAGCGCGAGGTGGGCGCGGAACGAGCGCCCGGAGCGCCCGCGGAAGCCGGTGACGGGTCGCGCGGTGTAGCCTGTGTGGATCAGCTCGCGGGCAACAGCGAGCGGCAGCTGCTTGCTAGCTTTGGACTTCCAGATCACAAACCCGCACCCAGGGTCGTTGCGCGCCCAGCAGGAAAAGCCCTTGCGGTTTTCCACGATCGGGTGCCCACACACCGGGCAGGGCCCGAGCGTGGCTTTGGGGATGCGTACGTCTTTGAGCGCGTGGTCGAGCATTTTCACGGTCTCCCCGGCGAAGCCGGCGATGTCGTGCATGAAGTGCTCGCGGGAGTCCTCCCCGCGCTCGATCGCGTCGAGGCGGTGCTCCCAGCGGCCGGTGAGTTCGGGGGAGGTGAGCGGGTGGTGGCCGAGCAGGCGCACGACGGAGAGCCCCTTCTCGGTGGCCACCAGCGAGCGCCCGTCGCGCTCGAGGTAGCCGACGGAGATGAGCCGCTCGATGATCGCCGCACGGGTGGCGGGGGTACCGATCCCAGACTCCTTCATCGCCTCGCGCAGCTCGTCGTCGTCGACGAGCTTGCCGGCGGTCTCCATCGCCGCGAGCAGCGACGCGTCGGAGTAGCGCCGGGGGGGCTTGGTCTCCTTGGCGAGACTCCGGATCTCCCGCGTCTGCACGGGCTCGCCCTCGAACAGGCGGGGCAGGGGCTGCTCGACGCCCTCGTCCTCCTCGGCGCCGGGGCCACCTTCGCGGCCGGTCTCGGGGGTGCTCTCCCCGTAGACCCCGCGCCAGCCGGGCACGATCAAGACCTTGCCGCGGGTGCGGAACACGTAGTGGCCCGCACGAGCCCCCTCCCCGGCGGGGATGGTGGTCTCCACACGGGTGTTCTCGAACACGGCCTCGGGGTGGAAGATCGCCAGGAACCGCCGGACGGCGAGGTCGTAGACACGGCGGTCGTCGTCGGACATGCGCTCGAGTTTGTGTTCGGAGCGGGTCGGGATGATGGCGTGGTGGTCGGTGACCTTGGCGTCGTCGACCACGCGCGCGAGGGGCAGCTTGTCGAGGCCGGTGACGTACGCGGCGGCGCGGGCGTACTCCTTGTGGGAGCCCACGAGCTCGGCGGTCGGCTTGATCTCGGGGATCATGTCTTTGGTCAGGTAACGGGAGTTGGTGCGCGGGTAGGTGAGCGCCTTGTGCTCCTCGTAGAGGCGCTGCGCGGCGCCGAGCGTGCGTCGCGCGGAGAAGCCGAAGCGGGTGTTGGCGTCGCGCTGCAGCGAGGTGAGGTCGTACAGCAGGGGCGCGCGCTCGCGCGCCTCCTTGACCTCGAGCTTGGTGACGGTTGCCTCGCGCCCGGTGCAGGCCTCGACGATCGCGACGGCTTCCTCCTCGGTGGCCAGACGCGGTTTGGCGCCGGCGTGAAAGCGCCCGGTGTAGACACGCTCCTTTGCCTCGCCCTCCCCGTCCCCGTCCCCTGAGGTCGAACCCCCCTCCCCGTCCCCATTAATCGAATCCCCACCCGCCCCCGCGGCGAAGACGGCGTCCACGAGCCAGTAGGGCTCGGGCACGAACGCTTTGATCTCCTCCTCGCGGCGGGCGACGATGGCAAGCGTGGGGGTCTGCACGCGCCCGAGCGAGACGGCCCCGTCGAAGGAGGTGCGCAGGCGGATGGTGGCGGCGCGAGTGGCGTTCATGCCGACGATCCAGTCGGACTCCGAGCGCGAGCGGGCGGCCTGCTCGAGCAGCGCGACCTCGGAGGCGGGGCGCAGCGAGTCGAAGGCGGCACGCATCGCGGAGGTGGTCATCGAGTTCAGCCACAGCCGGCGCACGGGCAGAGAGGAGCCGGCCTTCTCGTAGATGTAGGCGAAGATCAGCTCGCCCTCGCGACCGGCGTCGCAGGCGTTGATGACCTCCCCGACGTCCTCGCGGGAGAGGCTGGCGGGTGACAACGGACATCTGCTTGCGCGAGCGCTCGTCGCGCACGACGAGCTTGAAGCGGTCGGGCACGATCGGCAGGTCCTCCATGCGCCAGCGCTTGAACCGGGGGTCGTACTCGTCGGGTTCGGCGAGCTGCACGAGGTGCCCGACGGCCCACGTGACGACGTACTCCTCGGCTTCCAGCCAGCCCTCTTCCTTCTTGAAGGTCCCGGGCAGCACGCGCGCGAGGTCGCGCCCGACGGAGGGCTTCTCGGCGATCACGAGCGTCTTCGGCACGGAGGTCAGCCTAGCGGTTGGTCCCACGGGGGGTGTTTCGTGGAGATCGTCCGCGCGGGTGGGTACCGCCTCCGGGCGGGTGTGCGCTGGGCCTCCGTGCCCAGCGTCAGTGCGCGGTGCCCCGACCGTGCGCCACGTCCCCGACGCCCCCACGAGCGCGCGGGCTCACGCGGTGTCGCAGGGCCCGGTGCCGACCGGAGGCCTGCCTGCCCCGCCGGCCGTTTCGAGGAGGTGGGCGACGGTGGCGTCGGCGACCCCGTAGCCACCGGGGGGGCCGGCGCCGGTGGTACCCGCGAAGACGGTGGTGAGGACGCCACCCGCGGAGTCCACGACGGGCCCCCCGGAGTTGCCGGGGCGCACGAGGCCGCGCAGGGGGGTGAGCAGGCGGGAGACGGGCCCGTTGCCGTAGGCGTCCTGGGTGAGAACCTGCTGGGTGGGCCCGATGCGCGCGGACTGGACGTCGAAGGGCCCGTTTTCGGGGTACCCGAGGATCGCCCCCGCGCGCCCCCCGGGGGGGTTCGAGAGGAGGCTCAGCGCGGGGAGCCCGAGGCCGGGAACGCGCAGCAGCGCGAGGTCGACGGCGGGGTCGAAGGCGATCGCCTGCGCGGGGAGGCCAGGGGGGCGCCCGGCGACCTCCACGGTGGTGTCGTCCTCACCGGCGAGCACGTGGGCGTTGGTGAGAACCTCTTCGGGCCGCGCGACCCACCCGGAGCCCTCGATCGCCAGGCCGCAGGCGGTGCCGAGCACGCGCACGACGGAGCGCGAGGCGGCCTGCACCCCGGGGGCGCCGGCGATCCGCGGCGGGGGCGCCGCAAGGGTAGGCAGGCGGCCGGGGATCGAGGGCAGCGGGTCCAGGCGCGAGAGCGCACCCAGGATCGGGCCGGACGGGGGCAGCAGCCCGTTGAGATCGCGCAGGACCGCCGAGCGCTGGATGTCGGCGCGCAGCGTGCCGGCCGTGGGGATCTGCGCGGCGACGGCGGCGACGATCCACACGATCCCGAGGCCCACCGCGGCGGAGAGCAGCGCGCCGAGCGCGCCGTCGAGCAGGCCGAGACCGGGAATCAGACGAGTGGAGCTGCGCAGCCGCCAGCCGAGCCCCTCCAAGCCGGTGGCGAGGATCGCCCCGGCGAGGACCGCGCCGACGAGGCCGAAGGCCGGGGCGTAGGGCGAGGCGGAGCCCTGGGGCAGCAGCAGCGGACCGAGGCGGGTCCCGACGAACGCGCCGAGAGCGAAGCCCCCGAAGGAGAGCACGCCCACGATGAAGCCTTGCCGCAGGCCGAAGAGCGCGAGGACGGCGATGAACAGGAGGATTGCCCAGTCGAGCGACGTCACGCCCATGTTCTACCGTTCCGCGTTGTGAGAACCGGCATTGAGCGATGACTGTCGCATCCTCTTCCAGCCGGGGCGGGCGGGCACAGGGGGCAGGCCACCGCGGCAGGGACCTCCAGAGCGCGAGCAGCCGGCGCACGCGGCGTGCCCGACCAGTGATCGCACTGGCGGCAGCGGCGTTCGCGGTGGGGGCGGTCGTGGGAGCGGAGCACTCCTCCTCGGCCGTCCCCGCGCTCGCAGCCCGCTTCGCGGCTGCGTGGGCGCGAGGGGACTACGCGACCATGTACGGCGAGCTGGCCCCCGCCTCCCAGCGGGAGGTGACGGCAAGCCAGTTCGCGCAGGCCTACCAGGAAGGCCTGACGACGGCGACCGCGAGCGGCGAGCGAGTGACGGGCGCCCCACGTGCAGCGGCGGGGGGCGTGGAGGTCGTGCCGGTACGGGTGTACACCCGGCTGTTTGGGACCCTCGTGGAGAGCTTCAGGCTGCCAACGGTCGCGGGGCCCGAAGAACAGGGAGTGCGGGTGGCGTGGTCGCACTCGCTCGCCTTCCCGGGCCTGCGGGCAGCCGAGGTGTTGAGCAGGCGCACGGCGCTGCCCCCGCGAGCGGCGCTGGAGGCGCGCAACGGGTCGGTGCTCGCGGAAGGGCCGGCGAGCGCGGCGGGGCAGCGCAGCTCACCGCTGGGCGCGGCGGCGGACGCGGTGGTGGGCGAAGTGGGACCGATCCCCGCGGGCAGCCGCCAGGCGCTCGCAGCGCAGGGGGTGCCGGGTAACGCGATCGTGGGGGTGAGCGGCCTGGAGCTCGCGGAGGACGAACGGCTGCGGGGCACCCCGGGGGGAGAACTGCTCGCGGTCCCCGCCCCGGCCGCCAGTCAGTCGCCGACCCCACCCGCCGCGGCCGCAGGCGGCGAGCGGGTGCTGGCGAGCGTCGCGCCGCACACCGGGGACGCGGTGCGCACCACGATCTCCCCGGCGGTGCAGAGCGCAGCGGTGAGCGCGCTCGGGGGCCAGTACGGGGGCGTGGTCGCGCTGGAACCGGCGAGCGGACAAGTGTTGGCAGTGGCGGGGATCGGTCTGGACGCCCTGCAGCCACCGGGGTCCACGTTCAAGATGATCACCGTGAGCGGGGTGCTGGGAGCCGGGATCGCGACCCCGCGGAGCACGTACCCCTACGCGACCGAAGCGACGCTGGACGGGGTGGCGCTGCACAACGCCAACGGGGAGGAATGCGGGGGCACCCTGGTGGAGGCGTTCGCGGTGTCCTGCAACTCGGTGTTCGCGCCGCTGGGGGTGAGGTTGGGCGCGGCGCGCCTGGTGGCCGAGGCGGAACGGTTCGGCTTCAACCACCTCACGGGCATCGCGGGGGCGCCGCCGAGCACGATCCCCCCGGCCAACCAGATCCAGGGCGAACTGGCGGTGGGCTCCACGGCGATCGGCCAGGACCAGGTGCTGGCGAGCCCGCTGGAGATGGCGACGGTGGCGGCGACGATCGCCGACGGGGGGCGCCGGCCGACGCCGAGCCTCGTGTTCGCGCACGGCGGGAGCCACCCAGAGGTGCGGGCGGTCAGCGCGGGGACGGCGCGCACGGTGCGGGGCATGATGATCGAAGTGGTGCGCTACGGCACGGGCACCGCGGCGGCGATCCCGGGGGTGGTGGTGGCGGGCAAGACGGGCACCGCGGAACTCGGCAGCCCGACCTCGTGCGGAACGCGGAGCTCCGAACAGAAGCCCGCGGAAGGCGAAGAACACACGTCCAAGGAACACTCCTCCGAAGCGAGCAGCTGCGCCGCCGAACAGAACAACCCGCAGAACACCGACGCGTGGTTCGCGGCGTTCGCTCCGGCGCTGCACCCGAAGATCGCGGTGGGGGTGCTGATGGTGCGCGACGGCGCGGGCGGGGCGACCGCGGCGCCGGTGGCGCGGCAGGTGATCGAAGCGGCCCTGCAGCCGGGCGGCCTCGGCTAGAGGTCCCTAGTGTCCCGAGTCACAAATTCAATGGCATTTCCCGGCGCCTGCCCGCGCCTGACGCCCGCCGGCATCGGCTCATGTGCTACCGGCACACACGCCGATACCGTCGAACGTCAGATCACGCGCATGCACTCGGCAAATACTCACCGAATTTCCGACTCGGGACACTAGACGTCCAGTTCCGCAGAGGCCGTCTGGGCGGCGTCGGCGGGGTCGACGATCTTCAGCGTGAGGGGGCGGTTGGAGAGGGAGAGGACTTTGATCTTGTACAGCAGCACCGCCCCCTGGGTGGGGCCCTCGGAGGCGACGGTGTCGGGGGCGGGGACCCGGTTGTTGGGGGCCACGTACCCGGCGCGGTAGGCGAAGAGGTTGATGGCGTCGGGGAGGACCGGGTAGTAGACGTTGCCTTCGGTGTCGGTGACCGTGACGTCAGTAGCCACGGTGTGGGGCAGGCCGGTGTTGTTGTAGACCTGCATGAACACTCCGAACCACTCTTCCCCGGGGCGCAGCTGCCGCTGTGCGGGGGTGAGGCCGGCGAGGTAGGTGGAGTCTTCGGTGTCGTAGGGGTTCAGCTCGCGCGAGATCTGGACCTCGTAGACGAGCGGCCCCACGTTGAGGTAGGGAGCGTTCTTGCCGGAGGACCCGGCGTAGGTGCCAGTCGTGACCCGCGTGTGGGAGTCTCCGCAGGCCCCCAAGGCGAGCGCCGCGAGCACGGCGAGGCAGGCGAGGACCGTCTTACGCGGGGAGCGGGACATGCGACGCGGCAGTTTTACAGAAAAAGAGGGGCCCGGCTCGCCGGCCCTGGGGGCCGGCTGCGCCACCCTCTAGCCACCGGCGATAGTGACGCGCCGGCCGCGCCCCTCTCCGGTCTCGATGATCGAGCGCAGGCGGCGCAGGGCCTTGCGGTTCTTGCGCCGCAGCCACCCGCGCGCGCCGAAGGACTCCAGGAGCCGGTCGGAGAGCGTGTGGGGCTGGGTCTCCACGGTAAACCGCACGCGCGTCGTCCCACCTGCGTCGGGGGCGAGCTCGTAGACACCGAGGGTGCGGACGCGGTTGTTCTTGCCGCTGCGGCCGACCTCGACGATACGGTGCGGCGCCTGCACCTCTGTGAAGGTCACGTCGCCCCAGCTGAAGCGGTTACCGGGGGCGGCCACACGAAAGCGCGCTCCCGCCCCCCGGCCCACGGAGTCCACGCGCGTGAGGTGCCAGTCGTGGAGGTAGTGGTCGGTGAACTCAGAGTGGTTGGCAAGATCCTGCAGGTACTCGAAGACCCGCTCGCGGGGAGCGTCGATGAGGATCGACACGGTCACGGGGTCCATCGGCGTGCGGCAGTCTATAAGGGCCGGCGGAGCGCTACGCCGCGCGTGCGGCGAGGCGGACGCCGTGGCCACGCTCGGTGTGGCGCACGGTCTCGGTGGCCACGGGAGCGTCGCGGCGCTCCGAACGGCACAGCTCGCAGACGACGGCGCCGCCGTAGAGGTGCACCCGCTCCCCCACCAGCGGGGTGCGGCCGCAATCCGCACAGCGGTTGCGATCGGCCGTGAGCACCCCGACGCCCTGGCGCAGCAGGACGCGCTCGAACCGGTCTATGTCCGTGACTGTCGCAGGGGACATGCCACGGGTTTCGCCGCTCGGCGCCGGTCTCCTCCAGGCGCGCGGTTTGGAGGGGGCGAGCTGGGGGTAGAAGAACCCGGCTACCCACGTTCGGCCCCTGCCTCAGATCAGCCGAGCCCGCAAAATGCTGCGGGCCTCCAGAAAATTACAAGCCTTTTAGACCTCTCGGGGAAAGTCTCGTTATGATCGCCACAAGGTTTCGCTGGCAAGCTGGACGCCAAGACGTGAACCAACGGGAGAACAGGAGCGCTGAGATGGTTGAGTCACTGACCTCGGGCACGCTGGCGGGAGCGGGATCCTTTCGCTGCCAGCACTGCGGCTACGTCCTGACCCTGGCGGCCTCGGACAGGCTGAGCGACTGCCCCGGCTGCGGAGGCGCGAGCTTCGTGCGCGCCTCGCTGTTCAGCGCCGGACGGTTCGGAGGGGAAGCCGCCACCGAAGGCGTCCACGTCGGCGCGGAGAGCGGCGGCAGGATCGCCGAGCAGGCCGACGAGCGCGAGGAGGCGTGGCTCGCGGAGGTCAGGGAGCGGATCGAGCAGCCGGGGCAGTACCTCGCCTACGAGGAGGACGAGGAGACCACGGTGATGGCGCTGACTCACGAGTGGACCCGCGTGGGGCGCAGCCTCGCGGCGGACGTGCGCTTCGACGACCCCACCGTCTCACGCCGGCACGCACTGCTGGTGCGCCAGCCCGACGGGGTGCGAGTGCTCGACGATCGCAGCCTCAACGGCGTGTTCGTCAACGGCGAGCGGATCGAGTGGCGGATGCTCGAGGACGGCGACGAGATCGTGGTGGGCCGCTACCGGTTGCGCTTCGTCAGCGTCCCCCCGCAGCCCGGCCGTCAAGCCCAACCCGCAGACCGGTCGACGATCAACGGGATCGCCTGATCGGGGCCCGCCGAGGGCTCTTGACAAGACCGGGCGGTGCCCTTGACAAGGTGGTGCCGGCAGGACTACTCTTTGTGGGGAGAGGAAACTCACAGTCCGGGATTCAGCGCCTGGAAAACGCGGCCTCAGCCACGGCTCGACCGGACAGCGGTCGCGCTCCTCCACCCGCTCCTTCGCCGGGCAGGGAGGGAGGAACGATGTTGCACAGCAGCCACCTCGGGGCCCCACGGGAGCTCGCCGCCAGCCTTTCTCTTTCGGCGGCCGGTCGCTCCCCCAACCCCCGCATCCGCGTGCTCGACGCGATGATCGCCACGGCCTCCTACCGCGGCTACGATCGCACCACCGTGGAGCGGGTGCTGCAGACCGCAGGAGTCCCGGCCGCGCTCTTCGAAGAGCACTTCGCGAACAAGGAGGACTGCTTCTTGCGGGCGCTCGACGCGCTGATCGCCCGAACGGAGAGCCGGGTGCAGGAGGCGGTGCAGCGTGCGGTGCCCTGGCCCGAGCGGGTCCGCTCGGGGCTGGAGGCCCTGACGAGGGCGCTCGCGGAGGACCCCGACGGCGCGCGCGTGGTGCTCGTGGAGTGCCTCAGCGCGGGCCCCGCCGCGTGCGAGCGCCACTACGCGCTGCTGAGGATCTTCCCGCCGCTGCTGGAGGAGGGGCGCTTCCACTGCGCCGACCCCGACCACCTCCCCGCCTGTGTCTCGGAAGCGATGGTGGGCGGGATCGCCTCGGTCCTGCACCACCGCGCGCTGGCGGACCGCACCGGCGAACTGCCCCGCCTGTGCGGCGACCTCGCGTACTTCGCGCTGCTGCCCTATCTGGGCCACCACCGGGCGCTCCTGGCGGCGTACGCGAAGGGAGTGCCCGCCTCCTAGCCACCGGCACTCAAGCCATCGGCGCCGCCGGCGACCTACTTCGCCGCCGGCGGCGTGACGTGCGGGAACTGGCTGGTCACGCCTTCCCACGTGAAGGGGGCCTGCTGGGTGCACGCGGGCGCCGCGACCGTGTTGGTCGTGCTTTCGGGTCCGTTGACGACAGCCGGCTCTTCCTGGTGCACCGGCGGCGGCGGGGGCCGCTGCGGCTTCCCGGGTTCCGCCGGCGGCGTAGGCTTCACTTCGGTCCAAGTCCCCGTCAGCTGTTCGATGAGTTCCTTCGACACCACCGCGTTGGACGACGACGGGTTGACCGACGGCGCCGAGTCGGCGCAGGCCGCCGTGCTGAAGACCTGCAGACCGCCGTTGCCCAGCGTGCGGAAGCCGCCCGGCTGGAAGTAGGGGTTGGCGCGGTTGGTGCCGATCCGCTTGTTGTAGACCGCGAGGCCTTCCGGGGTGACCGTCACGAGGGCGCGCAAGTAGTGCTGGATCTGGCCGTTGGAGATGTCGGAGTTTTTGTCGTGCGCCTCGGTGGCGGCGGTGACGTTGGCGACGAACGACTGCAGCTCGGGGACATAGTCGCCGGTGTACTTCAGGAACGGGTCGAAGTTGCGCAGCACCGGGCCGACGTTGCCGAGCAGCGGCGTGAGCAGGCTGAGCGTGCGTTCGAACGCCGGCAGGCCCCGCTTGGAGGCGCTCGTGAACGGGCCGAAGTCGGTGAGCAGGCTGTTGAAGTCGGGGGTGAACGACTTCACGCCTTCCAGCAGCGGGGTGAGCTCGCGCTCCCACGCGTAGGACTCGTCCAGCACGGGGCCCGCGGCGGTCGCGAGGTTGTCCAGTTCGCGCAGCGTCGCTTCCGAGCGGTGCTCGAAGGTGGGCAGCTCGCGGAAGGCGTCCGCGAACTGGACGCTGCTCTGGGCGAGCGCGTGGAAGGTGCGCTCGCTGTTGACGATGAATTCGCGCAGCTGGTTGTCGCGTTCGGTGAACGCGTCGAACACCACGCCGGTGTTGTGCACCGACGCCCGCAGCGCGCCTTCCTGTTCGGCGAGGATGCGCACCAGCTTGTTGGCGTTTTCCACGAACGGCTCGAATTCGGCGAAGTCCGAGTTGATCTGTTCCCCACGCCCGTTGTAGGCAGCGGCCGTGAGCTGCTGCCACGCTTTGAAGGCGGCGCGCGTGCGGGGGTCGAGCGCGGAGAGGATGTCGTCGAGCGTCACCGCCGGTTCGACCTGGCTGGCCGGGATTCGCCCGCCGTCGGGCAGCGCCGGCGCCGGCACGCGGGGCGGGATCAGTTCGATGTAGGTCTCCCCCAGCAGCGTCTTCTGGCGCAGGATCATGTGGTCGTTGGCGGGCACCGGCGCGTACTGGTGGTTCATTTCGAGCGTCACGTCGGTGAACCCGTTCGAGCCTACCGCGAGGCTCACGACGTGCCCGACTTTGACCCCGGAGATGCGCACGTCGGACTCTTCGCCCAGGGCGAGGGCGCGCGAGAGCTCGACCGAGAAGCGGTAGCCCTTGGGCTTCAGCGGCACCGGGCCGCCGAAGGACTCCCACAGGAACAGCAGCAGGCCGAAGCAGCTGAGCGCGAACAGCACGATCACGAGGACGTTCGCCAGCGTCGGGGCGCGCTTCTGCATCTCAGCCACCCCCTCCCAGCGTGGCCTGCGCCAGCGCGGCGACATCGGGGCCCTGGCCGAAGACGCGGTCGGCCAGCCGCGCCGCCGCGCTGACGCCGTGCAGGCTCGCGGCTTTGGCCGCCGCCGTACCGCTCGCCGCAGCCGATTTGCACAGTGACGCGCTCGGCGGGTTGAGCAGGCCCAGGATCAGTTTCGCCGTCGGGTCGGCTTCTGCCACACCGGTCAGGACCGGCACCAGTTCGCAGTTGAAGTACAGCAGCGTCTGACCGATCGCGCCGTGGGCTTCGCCC
Source organism: uncultured Solirubrobacterales bacterium (assembly GCA_963842005.1). GTDB lineage: Bacteria > Actinomycetota > Thermoleophilia > Solirubrobacterales > Solirubrobacteraceae > Palsa-744. Next base: position 459,895 of record CAWJEV010000005.1, read on the forward strand.
TGGGAGACCACGCTGTCGAGATCGTGGGCACCCCAGTCCGCGAAGAACAGGAAGCCGGCCTGGTTGGGGCCGGGGTTGTAAGCGAGCTCGTTGAAGAATTCGCTGAGCACGGTGAAGCTCGTGGTGAGCTGGGGGGTGGCCTGCGCGAAGTCCTGCAGCGAGGGCTGCAGCTGGTTGATGACCGGCAGGATCTTGCGGAAGAACGGCCGGACTTCGTTCTTGAAGATCGGGGTGGTGGTGCGGAAGGACTCCTGCGCGGCGCGCTGGGCGGGCGCGAGCGCCTTGGCGAACGGCTCCAGGGCGTGCAGCGTGGAGCCGACCACATGGACTGAGCCGCCGATCTTGCTGAAGCCGTGGTTGGCCTCCCTCAGCACGCCGGGCAGCTCGCGCAGGGTTTCCTGGACGGCGCGGTCCTGTTCTGAGAAGGTCGCGAGCACGGCGTTGGAGGAGTCGACCACCTGGGCGAGCTGCGTGTCCTTGTTGCCGAGCGCTTCCAGCAGCAGGCGGAAGTTGTGGATCCCGTGTTCGACGTAGTACTGGCGTTTGGCGACTTCGCGGCCGATTTCCTGGAACTCGCGGGCGAGCGGGTCGAAGCGCTTGAAGGTGGCGGAGAGGTTGGCGCCGTTGCCTGCCAGCCCTTCGCCGGCCCCGGCCAGCAGCTCCTGCAGGTAGGCGCGCGTGTCGGCGTCGAGCGAGGAGAGGAATTCATCGAGGTTGCCGTCCGGGGAGGTCTGGGTGACGGGGACCACGTACCCCTTGGGCACCCGTCCCGCGGCGGGGGTCCCGGGCGAGACCTCGATCGTCTCGTCCTTCAGCCCCGTCTTGGGGCGCAGCAGCATCGTGGCGTTGCGGTAGATGTAGCGGGCGTAGTTGGGCGTCACGTTCATGCTCACGATCGCCCTGCCGCCCACCAGTTCGACGCTCGAGATTTCGCCGATCTTGGCCCCCGCGATCTCGACCGACTGGCCCTGGCCGGGGGTGACCGCCTGGCCGGTCGTGAATTCGCCCTTCAGCGGAAACGATTCGTGGCCGATGACCGGCACCCACGCGGGCACCGAGAGGCGCTCGTGGGCGAGGATGTAGCCGGCAGACCCCGCCGCGATCACGATCATCGCAACGATCGCCAGGAACGCCGTGCGGTAGCGCTCGATCTGGTCGCCGATCCCGCGCCCAGCCTGGTGGTCGATCTGGTTTCCACCCTCGGCCGCCATCACCCACCCCCATCGGCTGGCCCGTGTGCCAGCGGCCCGTTGAAGTTGGGCAGCGCCTGCTTGTAGCACGGCACGAGCGGCTTGTAGGGGGGCTCGGCGCCGGGGAAGCGCGGGCTGGTCCCTTCCGGTGCCAGGGGGGTCTGGGCCACCAGCGGTTTGTTGCCGGGCGGCGCGCCGGGCTTGACGACCGTGGCCGGCGGGGAGAGGACCACGGTGCCGCTGCCCCCGGTGAGGAAGCGCCCCCCGGCGCCGTTGCCGTCGAAGTTCTGGCCGATGCCAGCCAGGCCCGCCAGCGCGTACCAGAATTCCTTGTAGTTTTCCACGCCCGAGGTGTTGGCCCCGTCCTGGAGCTTGGTGTAGATGGCGGGGAAGATCACCTTGGTCAGACACTGGTTGAATTCGTTGAACTGGCGCTGGAAGGAAACCTGGCCGGTGGTCAAGGTGGCGATCTCCGGCGCCGCGGTGCGCAGACCCGCCGCGACCCCTCCGAGCTCGCTGGGCCCAAGCGCCCCCCGCAGCTGCACGATCCAGGGGAAGGCGGCGGTGGCCACGGCGGGGATCTCTTCGACGCCGGGGACGATGTCCTGAGCGAAGGTCCTGATCGAGGGGGCGGCGTTGTTCAGTTCGGCGAAGCCGCGCTGCGCCCCGCGCAGCGCGCTCGGCAGCTCGGCGACGGCGGTGCGCACGCTGGAAGCCTGCGCGGCGATGGGGTGGAAGAAGCCGGCGAAGTGGCCGAACAGTTCCCCGAGTTGCTGCTCGTGCACGTTGAGCTGGGCCGTGACTTTTTCGATGCTCGCGAACAGCTTGGAGAGGTCGTGCGTTTCGGTGCCCGCGATCGCCTGGTTGACGATCGCGCCGTCGCGCAGCGCTTCGGGGCCGCGGTGGTAGGCCTTGTTGAGCGCCTGCGCCATGTTCAGACCACGCACTTCCGGGGCCTGTTCGGCGTCCTGCGCGGCGGTCGGCTTGGCCGTGAGCGCGGCGCCGTATTCGACCAGGAAGGTCTGCAGGTTCGCGCGCGTGTCGGTGTTGAGCGCGTCGAGCACCTGGTCGAGCTGCACCGGGTCGGAGGTCTGCGTGACCGGGATCGTGTGGCCGGAGGAGACCACCGGGGCGGAGGGGCTGCCGGGCTGCAGTTCGACCCACCAGTTGCCTTCCAGGAAGATCCGTGCGCGGATCTTGAGCTGCGCGTCGGAGTGGATCGGCAGGCCCTTGCCTTCGATTTCCATCGCCACGAGCGCCGTGTTGCCCTCGCGCGTGGCGGAGGTGACCTTGCCGACGTTGACCCCGGCGATCCGCACCGGCGAGCGGGGCTGGACGTCGACGGCCGAGGCGAAGACCGCGTTCAGGCGGAAGCCGTGTTTGAACGGGACGTGCTTGGTGAAGCCGAAGTACACCGCGATCGCGAGGACGATCAGGAAGATGATCCCGAAGCGCACGGGGTTGGAGCGCTTCTGCAGCTCGGAGACCGCGACCTCCCGGCGGCGCCAGAGACGCACGCGGCTCACTGCCCCTTCCCCTTGCTCGTGCTTTTGCTCTTGCCACCGCTCTTGCTCGTGCCGTTGCCCGAGCCCGCGGACCCTTCCTTCGGGAAGGAGCTCAGCGTGGAGGCCGGGTACTTTTCCCCGAACAGGCTTTCGTCGCGCTTGGTCACGTCGTGGAGCGTGCCGAGGGTGGTCGAGGTGTTGCCGATCACCGTCTTGCCTTCGGCGTAGCTCATGTTGCCCGCTTCGCACTCCCTGGGCTGGCCGGGGCCGCCCACGTAGGGGTAGGGGTTGTAGTGCAGGTGGTTGTCGGGGATTTCTTTGCCGACGGCGCCGGTCGGGGTGCGTTCAAAGTCTTTTGAGGGGCCGTTGGCCGGCGCCGAGGCCGGGAGGCCCTCGGCGTTGGTTCCGGAGGGGCTGAGGATCGGCACCGCCCGCGCGAGCGTGCCGACTCCGACGCTCTCGGCGAGCAGGTTGGCGACGTTGCGGAACGCGAGCGTGACGTAGTTGCAGGTGGTCTGCGCGGGGGCGAGCCCTTCCAGCAGCGGCGTGCCGAGCTGCGCGGTCTGAGTGAATTCTTCGAGGCCGAGCCCGACGACGGGGTCTTCGGCGAAGACTTTGAAGGCGTGCAACGCGCTGGCCAGCTGCTTGTTCAGCGCAACCGCGGCGCGCAGGTTGACGGCGCCGACTTCGAAGGCGTGGCCGAGCGGCGCCGCGGTCGTGCGCAGGATGTGCGCGCTCGGGCGCAGCAGGTGGATGAACTCGGTGGTTTTGGCGATCAGCGGTTCCTCGTAGGGCAGCGAGTGGACCGCCTGGCGCAGCGCCGCCGGCCCCCCTTCGATCGTGCGTTCCAGCGACGTGGAGGCGCCGGCGAAGGCGGTGAAGAAGGTGTCGAGCTCGACGAACAGGCTCGCCTGCGTCTCAGCCACCGGCGCGACCTGTTTGGCGGCTTTGTCGAGCGCGACGAACAGCTGGCCGAAGCCGGTCTGCGGTGAGGCGAGGTTGTGCAGCACGGGCACGGCGTTTTCCACGAGCGGGCGCAGTGTGTGGATCGTTTCGTTCAGGCCGGGGCCGCGTCCGGCGAAGGCGTCGCCGAAGGTGTTCGTGTTCTGCTGGATCGCGATCCGCGTGCGCTTGTCGAAGATGTTGAAGAGATCCTGGATCTGCACCGGTTCGTGGGAGTGCGAGACGGGGATCGTGCCGCCTTCGGGGATCGTCTGGTGGGAGTGCCCGCGGGTCAGTTCCAGGTACTTCAGGCCGATCGTCGAAACCGACTCGACGAGCGTCGAGGTGTCGGCCGGCAGCGGCCCCGCGTGCTTTTCGAGCTTGAGGCTCACGATCGCCGTGACCCGGCCGGTGGCGGGGTCCTGGTGGGGGGTGAGCGCGCTCACGACCCCCACCCGCTTGCCGGCCAGCCGCACCTGGTTGCCCTTCTCCAGACCCGAGGCTTCCGGCAGTTCTGCCTTGATGTCGTAGGTGGGGGTGAACGGCAGCCCGTTGTTGGCGTTGTAGGAGATGTAGACCGCCACGGACGCGATCAGCACCGTGAGCGCCCCGATCAGCAGCGGGCTTGCGGCGAGGGAGCTGCGGCGGCGCGGGTTCATCACGGCACCTGCGTGGGGTCGCAGCCGAGCTGGCCGTTCTCGGTGAAGGGCGCCGAGCCGTCGGCTGGCGGCGGCGTCGCGCCCGAGCCGGGGCAGCGGAGCAGTTCGTGGGTGTGCAGCCCCTGCAGCCCCTGCGGCGGGGTGACCGGGGTGAGCGTGTTGCCCGCACCGAGCGTGAAGTTGTCGAACACGGGGGCCACGCGCGCGTAGTTGCCGTTGCCGTCGTAGTAGCCCGCGCTCGTGCCGAAGTCGCGCACCGCACCCTCCAGGTCGGGGGCGTAGGGCCCCCACAGGGCGGTCACCGGCACCGATTCCTGCAGCGCCTTGACGGCGTTGGGCGAGCCGCTCTGGAGGATCTTCGCGAGCGTGGGCAGCGCGAGCGCGGCGTCGGTGAGGTCGTTGCTCGGCCCCGGGCGGCTGATCGCGAGGCTGAGGTTGTGCAGGACCGGCCCGGCTTCGACTACCAGCGGCTCCAGCCGCTTGAAGAGGGGCGCGAGCAGCTTGGTATCGGGCCCCGCGACGTTCGCCAGGTGGCGCAGCGCGGCGAACGTCGAGGGCGCCTGCGCGAACGCGCGGTTGCCCGCCTGCAGCGTGGCGGGCAGCTCCGCCACCGCGCGCTGGAGGCTCGCCTGTTCGGCGCCGAGCGCCTGGTTGGCCTGGTTGCCGTTGGTGACGAATTCGGTGAGCGCTTCGTGGTGGGCGCCGAGCGTCGCGAGCGCCTTGGCGGACTGCACGAGGAATTCGGTGAACGTGTGCTGGTCGCGCGTGAGCTCGGTGAAGATGTGGTTCGCGGAGGAGAGCACGGGGCTGAAGTATTCCGCTGAGAGACCCGCCGCCATGGTGGCGCCCGCGTACTGTTCGGCTGTGCCCACGAGGAGCTCCTGCAGCCCTTTGCGCGTGCGCGGGTTCAGGGTGTCGAACAGCTGGTCGAGGTCGGTGGTCCCTTGCGCGGAGCCGGGGGGCAGTGTCGCGCCGGCGGGCAGCGCCGGGCGGTTGTTGGGGCCCGGGGAGAGCGCCACGTAGCGCCCGGCGACGGTCGTCAGCGAGGGCACCCTGATCTGGGCGGTCGTGCCTTCGTGCAGCGGCACCAGCGAGCCTTCCACGTGGATCGTGATCAGCGCCCGGTAGTTGTGGGTGAGCGTGATGCCGGTGACACTCCCCACGGGCACGCCGCCGACCTGCACCTGGTCGCCCAGCACGATCTGGCTGGCGTTTTCCAGTTCGAACTTGTAGTTGGCAGCCCCGCCGCCGCCTGAGAACACGATGTAGGCGAGGACCCCCACCACGACCGCCAGCGCGCCGGCTGCCAGCCAGCGACCCGCGCTACGCGGTGGCGGGGAGACCGGCCGCAGTGGCCCCGGAGGCCCGCTCGGCGGTGGAAGCGGCCCCTGCACAGGCGGAGGAGGTGGCGTGGTAGTGGCCATCCTCAGCCACCGCTCCGATCTGGGATCGCGGCCGCGGAAGGTTTGCCCGTCACGACCGGCTCGGGGATCTCGCCGAGCTGGGAGACCAGCTGCAGCCACTGAGTGGGTGTGAGCGGCGAGCCGCTCGTACCGGCCAGGCGCAACCTGGCCGCGCGGGCGCCGGTGCGGGAGGAGCCCGCCGCGAACGGCGAGGCGAAGGCGACGTGGACCAGGCCGCGGTAGCCGGGCAGCGTCAGCGTGTTGTCGGTGCCCGGGTAGCTCTCCGCGCTGACGATCTGCGCGGGCTTCATCGTGCCCTGCAAGCGCAGCAGCCGACGCACCGCGATGTCGGTGACCGAGCCCGGCCCTTCGTGCCCGGCGACGGGGGTGCCGTCGATCGCCGAGATGTCCACCGCGTCGCCCGCGGCGGCGCCGACGGCGTTGCCCGCGGCGGCGGAGCTCGCACCGTGGGCGCAGCCCGCCGCCGAGACCGTCGGGCTCAGCCCGGAGACCGAGAGGAACTCGAGCGCCGCGAGCACCCGCCGGTCGACCTCGCCGGCCCGCACCTCGCCGCGCTCGCACCGGGGGAGGTGCACGCCGGAGTCACGCAGCAGCAGCTGCTCGAGCTGCGGCTTGGACGCCAGCAGCACCTGACCCACAGTCGGCGAGGTCGCCAGGAACGGGTTCTCGCCCTTGGCCCTGAAGACCGAGGTCTCTTCCAGGCGCACCCACCCGTCGAGGATCGGCTTGGGGTCGATCAGCGGCGCCCCCGCGCCGGCGGGGCGGATCTGGAAGAGCACGTGCGGTTCCGCCTCCCCGGCCAGACCGGGCTGACCGGACGCGGAGGCGGGCGCCGGCGCCGCTTCGTTTTCCCCTGCCGCGCCGAGGTGCCCGAGCACGGTGCCGGCCAGCACCTGCACGCCCGCAACCAGCGGGTGCAGATAGACCTCGTCGGGTCCCGCGCGGAAGACCCGCCGGGTGCTCGCAGGCGCAGGCGGAGCGGCGAGCACGGGCGCCGACGCAGGCGCGACCGGGGCTGGGGGCGGCGTTTCCAGAGCGCTCGCCGCGCCCAACGCCAGGCCCGAGCTCACGGCCCCTTCGGAGAGCGGGGAGTGCGGCTGCACGCCGGCGCTCGCGGGGGCGCTCGGCCTGGGCAGACTGGGGCCGGAGCCGGCCGGGGCGATGCGGTCGCTGACCGCAGTCTCCACGCGCGGTTCGAGCACCGGGTAGAGCGCGGCCACACTGCCCAGCTGCGCGTAGGTGTAGGTGTTGCCGTAGGCATCGCGCAGCGAGACGTAGCGCCCGAGCGTCGGCGAGTCCCCGACGGCGGTCACCTCGCCGTCCTGCACGGCGATCACCGGCGCTCCCGCCTGCGAGTAGATCACCGTCCCCGCGAGCGTGCGGCCGGGGTCTCCCGGCGTAGCGGGGAAGCCGTCGGTGAAGTGCGCCGGCGCGTGCACCGGGAAGCGCGATTCGGTCAGTCCGGTGATCGCGCTCAGCAGTTCCGGCGGCGTGCCTTCGAGCAGTTGCGCGCGCAGCATCACCGATTCGACGTACTGCTGAGAGTGGTTGTAGGCGAAGATCGCCGCGCGTATGTGCTGAGGACCGCCTCCGGCGGCCTGCAGGTAGCGGGCGGCGGCGAAGATCGCGTCGGCCGGGTTGTAGGGGTCCTCGTAGCCGTTGCCGTTGGCGTCCACCCCGTACCGGGCCCACGAGGAGGGCAGGAACTGCATCCAACCCTCGGCGCCCGCGCTGGAGACACTGAGGTCGCGTCCGTAGTCGGTCTCGACCTCGTTGATCGCCGCCAGCACCTGCCAGGGGATGTCGTAGGCGGTGCCCGCCGCCTGGTAGATCGGCAGCAGGAAGGGCGGGATGCGGAAGCTTTCGATGAAGAAGTCCGGGATCCCCGAGATCGGCGTCCCGAGCGCGCCGGGCAGCGGCGGCGTGAGCGCCGAGGGCGCCGGAGCGGACGGCGTCGAGGGCTGCTTGGCCGAGGAGCGGCCCCGTCCACCCGGGGTGCCGGCACCGGTCCCGCCAGAGCCTCGGTGCGCGTGGCCGTGGTGGTCTGTCGCGCTCGCCCCGCCCGGCGTGCTCGTGGCCTGCGGGCTCTGCGCCTCGACTTCGGGCGCGGGGGTCGTCGCAGTCGCTTCCGGGGCACCTGCCGTCCCGCTCCCTGCCCCGCCCTGCGCGGCCGGTGGGGTTTCGGTCGTGCTCGTCGGTTCGCCCACCTGGCCGTGCACGCCGGCCGGCGCTTCAGAGTCGGGCGCCGCGGTGCTCGGCGTCGAGGTCGAGGTCGAGGTTTCGCTCGTGGACGCAGGCCCGCCCGCCCCGCCGGGCCCTTCGCCCTGGGCGGCGGTCGCGCCCACCGCGAGCAGCACCACCGTGAGCGCCACCGCGAGAACCGGCAAGAGGCAACGCAGGTGGTGTCGGCCGGCCATCGTGTCAGTTACCGAGCAGGTAGTTGAGCAGCAGGCCGCCGGCTTCGGCTTCGCTGCTGGGCGTGTAGTAGGTGGTGCCGGCGCTCGCGCCTCCCACCGGCTGGGCGACGGCCGGGGAGCCCGCGGGGAACGTGGTCGCCGCCCCGCCCGCCGCCCCGGGGGTCGCCGCTTCCGAGGAGGGGTACTCCGCGAGCGCCTGAGCCACGGTGGCGCCGTGTGCGAGCGCCGCGATGCGCGCTTCCGCGACGGACGTGCCGCTCGCGCCCGGCACGGCGCTCGCCTGTGCGGCCGCGCCCGAGCCGTTGATGAAGTTCGCTTCGCAGCCGCTCTGGGAGTGGACTTTGTAGGCGCTGCAGAGCTTGCCGACCCCGACGGTGCGGAGGAAGTGCCCGAGCGAGTTGTAGCCGTTGGCGGAGTTGGTGCCGAGGAAGATGAAGTCGAGCAGGCGCTCGAGACCGCCCGTGGAGCGGATGCTCGAGAGCAGCGCCGCGAAGTTGCTCGCGAACGGCTTGACCGCGCCGCCGAGCGTCTCCAGTTTCTTCAGGAACGGCTGGGTGGCGACGAGCGCCGGCCCGATCTCCTTGGAGGTCTTGCCGAGGCTCTGGAAGTACTGCGTCGAGGCGGTGGCGAACGGCGCGATGTTCTCGAACGTACGGTTGATGCCGGGGGCCGCGACGCCGAGGTCGGTGAAGGTCGGCGTGGCCTGTGCGGCGAGCTTTTCGAGCTGTTTGAGGTAGGGACCGAGCTTGCGCAGGAAGACAGGGAATGCGTGCAGGTTTTCAGCGAGCTCGCCCCGGTGGCGGGCGGTGGCGGTCGCCACGGTGTTGGCCTGGGCGAAGAACTCGGCGAACTGCCGGCGGTCGCGAGCGATCGGGACGAGCGAGCGGTCGCCTTCGACGGCGAGGTCGCCGAGCACCTTGTTCTCGGAGGCGAGGATGCCGAACACCTTTTCCAGTTCGCGCAGCGCCGGGTTGGAGCGGTGCAGAACCGCGTTCAGGTCGCTGCCCCGACCGGCGAGGCCGGCGCCAAGTTCGTTGATGATGATCGTCAAACGCTGGTTCTCGGGCAGGTGGCCGATGTCGTTGAGCAGGTCCACGTCGATCGGGCTCGAGGTGTTGGTCACGGGCAGGTACCACTGCCCCGCGCCTTCGTTGCCCGCAGGGACCCGGTGCAGCGGCGGCGGCAGCGGCGTGCCTTCCGGGCGCGGCTGGGTGGGCAGACAGTTGACGAACTTCTCCCCGATCAGCGCCTGCGGTTCGATCGTGCAGCTCGCGTCGGCGCGGAAGTCCTGGAAGCCCGGGTTTTCGATGTTCAGCACGACCGCCGCCCTGCCCGTCGGGGTGGGCGTGACCGCGCCGACCGTGCCGACCTTCACGCCGTCGATCTTGACGTCCTCGGAGGGGACGATGTTGGCGGCGCTGTCGAAGATCGCGCGCACCGTGTAGCCCCGGCTCGAGCCCCCGGCCGCCGTGGCGAGCAGGATCGCGCCGGCCAGCACGGCGACGCCGAGCGCGCCGGCGATTGCCGCTGCCGCACCCCTCCTCGAAGACCCCGCGGTACTCACGACCGATCCTTCCTCCTCCGTCCTGGCCGATCTCCGATCGGCCAGCAGAGCGGGGGCGACCCCTCTCCGCTGGGTGCCCCCGCCCGCTGTCGTTTGCAGACGGACGCCCGCCCCAGGCGGGCGTCCGTCTTTGATCTAACTCGTCGCCATCAACCTACTTCTTGTGTTTCGGGCAGGGGGCTTTGTATTCGGCCGCAACCACTTCGCCGCTCAGGAATTTGACTTCCGTCTTGAGCGGGAAGCCGCCCTTCGGGCACTTGTTCGGGACGGTTCCGTAGGAGATCAGCTTCTTGCCCTTCTTGTACGCGGCGCCGACCTTGACCTTGATGTATTCGGCCGACCCGTCGAGCGCCCCGGGAACCGATTCGACCAGCGGCACTTCGGCTGTGAACACATCGCCGAAGGGGCCGCTCGCGCTGCTGATGGTTCCTGAGGATATGAGTTCGATCGAGGCCGGCGTACTGCCGTCGGCCGCGAACAGCAGACCCCCGCCGGGGGCGAAGAACGGCTGCACGGTCAACGTCTCGTGAACGCGCGTTTCGCCGAAGCTGACCGTACCCCGCGCTTCGCCCTTGGGGCCGGCGTACGACTTCTTCGGGCACCCTTCGGGGCCTTTTTCTTTGATCACCGCTTCCGAGCAGGTGGCCCACCCCGTCGTGTGCAGCTTCGTACCGCTGGGCACGAAGACCTTGACCTGCGTGATCGGCGAGGGGCTCGCCTGGGAGCCGGTGCCGTATTCGGTCCCGGTGATCGTGAATTCCGTTTCGATGGCGGCGCCTGCCCCGAGGATGTCCCCGGTCCCCCGGTAGGTGGCGCTGTGCGGGTTGGCCGGGTTGATCGGGATCGGGACGGCCGCCGCTTTGAGCGTGACCACGGGCCTCGCCGCAGCGGTGGCCGGCAGGGCCAGCAGCCCCAGGGTGCAAAGGCCGAGCAAGGCCCTTTTGGTGGATGCAATGCGCATCATCAGCTCTCTCTCCTCTGTGTATTTGACTTGGGCAGGTCGCCTCGATCCGGGTAGCTCCGAACCGTGCTCGGCCCGGCGACATCGAGATCCCGGGCCTCCCAGCCCGGAGAACGATGGCGATTCTCTCTCAGACTCTATCTGTCGTGGACGATGGGTTCAAGTTCGAGCGTACGGACGGGCCGCGAGTAGGGTCCCCGTACGCGCCGGACGCTTGGCCCTGTGAGCATCGCTTGTCTCTCTTGTTCGAACACGTGATCCATCATGTGGAATCTAAAGCTGAAGCATAGGTTTAGACTACGGGTCGGCCGCCTTGACCGGGCCTTCCCGGCCCGAAGAGTCTTAGTTTGCCATTAGATTATATCAATACTGGAGGTGGACTTCACCCGAACCGACCACGCGGACCCCAGCCAAATCGGTATACAGGTCAACACCCCACCAGGAGGAGACCGATGGACTTCCAGCCCAGCGCCCGTTGCACCGAGTTCAAAGAGCGCCTGACCGCGTTCACGGACGAGCACGTGTACCCCGCCGAGCCCGTCTACGAGCGCCAGCTGCGCGAGTCCGGCGGGACCGGGGCGAGTGGGAGCTCGATCCAGCCGCCGGTCATGGAGGAGCTCAAGGCCCACGCGCGCGAGCGCGGGCTGTGGAACATGTTCCTGCCCGACCCCGACGACGGCGCCGGACTCTCCAACAGCGACTACGCCCCGCTCGCGGAGCTCCTCGGGCGCAGCCACATCGCCTCGGAGGCCTGCAACTGCTCGGCGCCCGACACCGGCAACATGGAGATCCTGCACCGCTTCGCCACCGCCGAGCAGCGCGAGCGCTGGCTCGAGCCCCTGCTCGCCGGAGAGATCCGCTCGGCATTCGCGATGACCGAGCCCGACGTCGCCTCCTCGGACGCCACCAACATCGCCCTGCGGATCGAGCGCCAGGGCGAGGAGTACGTGCTCAACGGGCGCAAGTGGTGGATCTCCGGGGTAATGCACCCCAACTGTCGGGTGCTGATCGTGATGGGCAAGACGCGCACCGACGGCCCGCGCCACGGCCAGCAGAGCATGGTTCTCGTGCCCCTGGACACTCCCGGCGTGCAGGTCGTGCGCGCGCTGCCGGTGTTCGGGTACTACGACCACGAGGGTCACGCCGAACTGCTCTTCGAGGACGTCCGCGTCCCCGCCGCGAACCTCCTCGCCGGGGAGGGCGAGGGCTTCGCGATCGCCCAGGCCCGCCTCGGGCCCGGGCGCGTCCACCACTGCATGCGCTCGATCGGCGCGGCCGAGCGCGCCCTGGAGGCGATGTGCCGCCGCGCGGTCTCCCGCACAACCTTCGGCCAGCCGCTCGCCGCGCGCGCCAACGTCCAGGACTGGATCGCCGAGTCCCGCGTGGAGATCGAGATGGCCCGCCTGCTGACGCTCAAGGCCGCGTGGCTGATGGACACCGTCGGCAACCGCAACGCCCGCACCGAGATCTCCGCGATCAAGGTCGCCGCACCCTCGATCGCCCTGAAGGTGATCGACCGCGCGATCCAGGTACACGGCGGCGCCGGCGTCAGCGACGACTTCACGCTCGCCTGGGCCTACGCCCACCTGCGCACCCTGCGCCTCGCCGACGGCCCCGACGAGGTCCACAAGCTCTCGATCGCCCGCCGCGAGCTGGCGCCCTACCTGCCGCAGGAGTGAGCTCGCCCGGCCCGCGCACGGCTCCCCCGCAGGGCGAGGACCCCAGCGCGAAGGCCGCTCGCCCGCCGGCGCCCCGCGTCAGGCTGGCGCTCCCACGCAGGCTCCCCCTGCCCGGCCGACGTGCCGCGTGGCGGCTGGGCGAGAGCCTGCTCACGCTCGCCGCCGGGTTGGCCGCCGCGATCCCGGTCATCACGGCCACCGCCAAGGCCGTCCAGGCCGGGTGGGTGCCGCTCGCCGACCGCGGGATCATCGCCACCCGCGCCCACGACGTGCTCACCTCCCACCGGCCCCTGGTCGGCCAGTACACGCTCGCCGGGGAAGTAACCGGCAAGGTCACCCACAGCCTCGGGCCGATGCTCTTCTGGCTGCTCGCCCCCACCGCCCACGCCGGGAGCACCGTCGGCATGACCGTGACGATGGGCACCCTCAACACGGTGTGCATCGTCGGCTGCGTGGCGATCGCCCGCCGCCGCGGGGGGCGCGTGCTGATGGTAATGAGCGCACTCGCCATCGCGCTGATGTGCCAGTCGCTGGCGGCGGAGACGTTCCACGACGTGTGGAACCCATCCGCCGGGCTGTGGCCCTTCACGCTGACGATCTTCCTCTGCTGGTCGGTGGCCTGCGGGGAGTATAGGTTGCTGCCGCTGACGGTGGTCGTGGCGAGCTTCGCGGTGCAGACCCATCTCACCTACCTCCCCCCCACCGTGGCGCTGGGCGCCGTCGGGCTGGGCGGCCTCGCCGCCGGGTGGGTCGCACGGCGGCGGCGCAAAGCTCCCGGCCTGCAGAGGCGGGCGAAAGTCGGGTGGGCCCTCGCCACGCTGCTCGCCGCCGCGCTCTGCTGGAGCGCCACCCTCGACGGGCAGCTCACAGAACACCCCGGCAACCTCACGCTCGTGGCCGAAGCCGCCACCAAGCACAAGGCCACGCTCGGCAGCGAGGTGGGGTGGCACGCCGTCGTGCACGCCGTGGGGGTCACCCCGTGGTGGCTGCAGACCCCAAAGAGCCGGTGGCAACGAAAGTACGAAGTCCGCTCCACCCCCACCCCGCTGGCCACCAACTCCACCATCGCGGCGCTCGCCGCGCTCGTGACCGTCGCCCTGGTCGGGGCGTGGCGCCGCCGTCGCGACGTGGCCACGCTCGCAGAGACAGCGCTCGTGCTGTGTCCCGCCCTCGCCGCGGTGGCCGCAGCGACACCCACCCCGCCCCTGCTCTCCGCCACCCTGGGGTACACCATGTGGTGGGGCTCCCAGGTCGGCATGATCGTGTGGCTGACCCTCGCGTGGGCGGCGTGGCTCGCGCTCGCGTGGGTCCTACGCAGAGCAGCGCGGGCAGCGCCCAACCGCCGCGCCGGAGCGCTCGCCGCGAGCGGCTCCGTGGCCCTCACCCTTCTCGGGGTCGCCGCCACCGCCGCGGTGGGAGAGACGGTGGCCGCCAACGGCAAGCCCGACGAACACGCCCCCATATATAGGCCCGTAAAAGCGATCGATGCGCGCCTCGCCCAGGAGGTGCCCCGCGCGGGAACCGTCCTGCTGGAGGGCAAGCTCGACGGCGCCACCGAACCCGTCAAACCGGCGGTGCGGTATGACCTCGTCGCCCGCGGCACCCGCGTGCTCGCCCCCGGCTCAGCCCTGCGGCTCGGCACGTGGTACGAGCTGTACAACCGCCCATATCGCGAAGCCATATACCTCTCCGATGTACCCCGACCGCCCGTCAAGCACGTCAAGCTCGTCGCCCAGGCGAGCTTCCGCGAAGGGGCCACAGTGAACACGCTGTACGTGTGGATCTCGCACCGGCCGGGGCGGTGAACCCCGCCCGCCCGAAGGAAGTCCACGCGGGGCTGATCGATCTCGGCCCGCGCGAGCTCGCCGAGCAGATCGAGTGGCCACACGATGGGGCTACACGAGACGCGGTAGCTCCGTGATCCGCACGCCCTCCTCGCGCGCAACAGCTATGAGGGGAGCATCGGCGGTGGCAATCGTATCCGCGGCGTCCGCCGCGGCGAGCAGTACACAATCGGCCAGCGAGATCGGCGCGCGGGTGCGGTGGTAGCGCCGCGCGCGGATGCTCGCGGCCCTGCGTGCCATCTGCTCGTCGACCGGGAGCAGCGCAAGGCTCGTTTGCAGCAGTGGCGCGGTGATCGCATCCAACCGCTCGCCGGACACGCCCTGGACACGCTGCAAGACGTCAAGCGCCTCGGCCAGGTTGATCGCGGGGATGGCCGCCTGCCCTCTGCGCAAGATCACCTCGACCTCGTCGGCGGCCGGCTCTTCGGCCAGTAGGGCGATCAGCGCAAAGGCATCCAGTAGGACGGTCACCGGCCGGCGTGCCTACGCCGCTCGGCGGTCGCCTCGGCGTCACGGGCCTGGGTGCGCAGCTGCTCGCTGCTCATCGACAGCTCACCCGCCAGCGCCCCGCGCGCAGCAGCGATCGGATCGTCGGGCGCTGGTGTCAGAACGATTCGATCGCCGAGATCCTCCAGCGTCAGCGTCGAGGTGCCCCACCGCCTGCGGATGGTCGAGGGAATGGAAACCTGTCCCCCCCGCGTTACCTTGGCTCGCTTCATGATCATGCAGGCTATCACAATGGATGTAGCTGAGAACCACCTCCTGCCCATACGTGGCAAGCCACAAAGCGCAGCGCCGTTACTCCCGCGCGAGCGCCAAAAGCCGCGTGACCGTGCGCCAGTTGCGCGCCGTGGCAACCACCCCAAAGCGCCGCTCAAAAAAGGCGTAGGAGAGCTTGAGAGTCCGCACCCCCGCGGGGCACCACACGTAGAGCTCCCGCTCCCCGAAACCAAAGAGCTCGGGCTCGAAGTCGACCGGGTCAAGCTCCCCCAACAGGCCGGGGTCAGGCGGCGCGGAGAGAAAGGTGACGAGGAATCGCGACGGCTCCGCGACCGCGGCGGGCAGCGGGTTGGCGTGCACCACCCGCGCAAGGTCGGCGGCCGTGCGGACGAGCACGCGAACGCCAAGCCCGAGCGACCGCGCAAGCTGGCCTTCGATCGCCTGCGCCGCGACCTCTGGGAGAGTGTCACCAGCGGCGAAAACGGCGTTGCCGCTCTGCAGGTGCGTGCGCACGTCCTCGTAGCCAAGATCGAGCAGCAGTTCCCGCAGGTGGGCCATGGGCACCCGGTTGTGGCCCCCCACGTTCACGCCACGCAGCAAAGCGATCTGGCGGGGGGCCCGCTCGGGCTGCGCCTCGCTCGCACACACGGACGACACCGTAGCGAACACGCAGCGCCAGCAGTCACAAGGTCAGCTGCCGCTCGTAGGGCCCGCGGCCAGTAAGACAAACCGCCCCGCAGCGCGCCGCCAGAGCGAGCGCGTCCGAAACCGCGAGGCCAGCGCCAAGACCAAAGGTGAGCCCCGCGGCGAAGGAGTCCCCACAGCCGTAGGAATCCACGGGAGCACCGGGCAACGGGGCGGCGGCCCACGAGCCCGACGCGCCGGAGCGGCCACGAAAGGTGCCCCCGCGCGCGCCGGCGGTGAGCACGACCAGGGCGGCATCTGCCCGCGCGCGGGCAGCGCCCCCGCGCTCGGCCGCGTCCCCCCCGGACAGCACCAAGGCGTCCAGCGGAACGCCGTGCCCAAGGGCAGCGGCCGCGCGGGGGGAGGCCACCAGAACACGCGCCGCACGCGCGGCCCGCAGCGCGCCGAGGTCCCCGGCGGTGAAGTAGACAGCGTCCATGTCCGCGAGCGCGCCCCACGGAACAGCCGCGTCACCTCCCAAGGGCTCAAGGCGCGACCCGAAGGTGGTGATGGTGCGCTCACCAGAGTCGTCCACCAAGGTCACGGCGGTGCGGGTGGGAGCAGCGCGCCGCGCGGCCCACACGTCGACGCCAAGCTCGCGCAGGCGCGCCACCGAGCAGCGGCCAAGAGCGTCAACGCCAACCGCGGTGACGAGCACCGCGGCGCCGGCCAGGCGGGCCAGCTGCACAGCGGCGACGGCGCCGCCCCCCGCGGGCTCCTCGAAAGCCTCGCGCGCGTGCACGATAGCCCCGGCGCAGGGGACACGGGGCACCCGCGCGAAGCGCACCCACTCGACGTGACCAATCACCGCCACCCTCGGCCGAGACGCAGGCACGAGCGCAGTCTCCCACACGCACGGCGACCGGCGACCAGCGACCCACCCTCCCCAAGAGTAACCGTCAGGTAGAGGTCGAGAGACCAAGCTCGTCAAGCAGCGCGCAGACCACCCGGGCGTCAAGCTGGGAGCCAGCGACCCGAAGCAGCTCGCAAGCCGCCTCCAAGGGCGTGCGCGCGGGCCGGTAGGGCCGAGCCGTGACGATCGCGTCAAAGGTGTCGCAGGCCGCGATCAGCCGCGCCGCGAGCGGGATGGCCTCCCCAGCCAGCCCGTCGGGGTAGCCGCCCCCGTCCCAGCGCTCGTGGGAGGCGCGCACCGCGGGGGCGAGGTGCGCGAAGGCGGGGATGCGAGCCACCAGGTCCCCACCGACGGCGGCGTGAGAGCGCATGAGGACCCACTCAGCATCAGTCAAAGGCCCGGGCTTGAGCAGGATCTCAGACGGCACCGCGACCTTGCCAAGGTCGTGCAGAAGCGCCGCGTAGCGCACGTCGCGCGCCTGCGCGGGGGTGAGCCCGAGGCGCAGCGCAACCCGCTCAGCGAGCCCCGCGACGTCCTCCCCGTGGGTGGCGGTGTAGTCGTCCTTGGCTTCAACGGTGGAGGTGAGCGCCGCCAGGGTGGTGGTGAAGGCGCGCTCGAGGTCGGCAACCAGAAAGGCGCGGTGCAGGGCGGCGCCGAGCGAGGCGGCGACCGCCTCGACGAGCACCGCGTCGGCCTCGCCGAAGGCCCCGGGCCCGGGGGCCTCGAGGTTGAGCACCCCCCAAACCGTGCCGTCCACAAAGATCGGAGCGGAAAGCTCCGAGCGGGGGTCCGTGAGCGGGTCGCGCACGATGTAGTCGGCGTCAGCGCGCGTGTCCAACACGAGGGCAGTGGACCCCGAGCGGGCCACGCGCCCGTTGACGCCCTCGTGGACGGGCTGGGCGACGACCAGGAACTCGGTCATGACCTCCGCGAGCGGGCCGGCGCCCGCGACCAGCCGCAGCACCCCGTCCCCGTCCAGGCGCTGGATCGCGGCCAAAAAGAAGGCGAACGTGCAGTGCAGCTCGTCGACGACCAAACGCGCCATCTCCTCGACCTCGTGGGTCGCCGCCAGCCGCGCGGTGAGCTGAGCGGCGACTCGCAGCTGAGCGCGCAGGTAGGCCAGCTCGCCGGCGCCGGCCATCAGTTGCACGCGCGCGTCGGCCCGGTAGCGGCGCAGCGCCTCGGCACGCCGCTCCCGCTCGCGCGTGGAGGCAGCGCCAGACGACCTGTGCCCCGAGGGGCGAACGGGCTGAACGGAGAGCTCAGGCATCGCGGACACATCGGCGACAGGCGCCCAGCGCTTGAGAGATGTCTGTGACTGTCAACCGGTGGTGGCCAAAAGAACTTTTCCTTGACGGCGGCCTCCGGCCGCAGCGGCGTTCGCGTGGCGGACCCGGGGCCTGTTCGAGCAGGCCTGGCGGGCAAGCGTGGGCGGGCACCGACGCCAGCTCGGTCGTCCGGCCTGCAGCTCTCACCCACCCTGGTCAGGCTGAGCGGTCAAGTACCTACGGTCTCAGCAGGTGGGCGCCCGCGCCGGGGCGCACAGCGCGCGCGCCGGCGGGCGGGGACACGCCGGGTGCGAACAGGCCCAGCACAGAGCCCCCGAAGCCGCCACCCACGACCCGTGCACCGGCGGCGCCGGCCCCGCGCAGCCGCTCGACGGCGACCTCGACGGCGGGGGTGGAGACCTCGAAGTGGTCGCGCAGGCTCTCGTGGGAGGCGTCGAGCAGCCGGCCCACGGCCGGCAGGTCGCCCGCGCGCAAAGCTGTGACGGCACAGCGCACCCGCTCGTTTTCGCCGATCACGTGGAGCGCGCGCCGGCGCAGGGGCTCGGGCAGTCGCTCGACCGCCGCCCTGCCGGTCTCGCGCAGCGAGGCCACTCCCAGCAGCCGGCAGGCTCGTGCGCACTCGGCACGCCGCTCGTTGTAGCCGGAGCTCGCGTGCCGGTGAGGCTCGCCGGAGTCGAGCACGACCAGGCGCCAGCCGCCGAGTCGCAGCGGCACCGGGGCGACTCGGAGCGTGCGGAAGTCGATACACAGAGCGGCGTCGGGTGCGCCGTAGAGCGAGGCGAGGGGGTCGAGCAGGCCCGTGTGAGCGCCAACCCAGTCGTGCTCCACGCGCGCGCACAGGCGGGCGATCTCGGTTCGGTCCGTCACACTGGCCTCGCCGAGGCAGTCGCGCGAGCCAAGGTCGACAAGGGCAAGGCACAGCGCAACCTCGAGCGCCGCGGAGGAGGAGAGGCCGGCACCGAGCGGCAGGTCCCCGCCGAGCTCCAGGCGAGCGCCGACGAGCGGGACGCCGGCGCGGGCGAGCTCGGCGACGACACCCCGCACGAACGCACGCCAGCCGGGCGCGGGCGCGGGCTGCGTGAGCGCAAACTCGTCACGCTCGTCCAGGTCGCGCGCGTAGGCGTACACAAGCCCCTCGCCGGGCGAGCCCCGGGGCGCGGCCTCGGCGCGCACGGTCACGCCCTCGGCGATCGCGAACGGCAGGGCCAGCCCAAGGTTGTAGTCGGTGTGCTCGCCGATCAGGTTGACGCGCCCGGGCGCGAAGGCGCCGGAGCGGTGGGAACCGGTTTCAGAACGATCGGCACGCCCGCACCGCCTGCCCTGAAACCGGTTCTCACGCGGCACGAGCGATCGCCTCGCGCAGCCTGGCGGCGGAGGACTCGGGCAGCGTGTCGGAGATGAACGTGCCGGCGCCCTGCTCGGAGCCGGCCAGGTACTTGAGCCGGTCGGCCGAGCGCAGCGGCGGGTAGAACTCGACGTGCAGGTGCCCGTGCCCCGCGGCCGTGGCGGCGGTGGGCGCCTGGTGGACGGCCATGACGTAGGGGAAGGGCAGGTCGAACAGCGCGTCGTAGCCGCGCACGAGCGCCTGCAGCCCGTCCGCCAGCAGGCGAAACTCCTGCGGCTCGCAGTCCAGCAGGCTCGGCCGGTGCGCGCGCAGCACCACGTGGGCTTCGTAGGCCCAGCGGGCCGCAAAGGGTACAAACACGACCACCCCCTCGTTCTCGTGCACGACCCGCCGTCCGTCGGCGAGCTCCCCCGCGAGCAGGGCGCACGGCGCGCAGCCGCCGAGACGCGCGTCGGCGGCCAGCTCGAGCCGGGGTACCGGCGGCAGGAACGGGTAGCCGTAGAGCTGGCCGTGAGGGTGGTGCAGGGTCACCCCGACCTCGACCCCGCGGTTCTCGAAGATGAGCACGTACTCAACGTCCTCGCGCGCGCCGAGCTCGGCGTAGCGGTGGCGCCAGACCCACGTCAACGCCTCCGCACGGGCGGCCGGGAGCGTGCCGAAGGAAGCGTCGTGGTCGTCGGTGTAGACGACGACCTCGGATGCGCCGTGGGGCGCACCGAAGGCAGGGAAGCGGTTCTCGAACACGGCGATCTCGAACGCAGGGAAGGGGATCTCGGTCTCCGGCCCCCCGGGCCGTGTGGGGCACAGCGGGCAGTGGTCTCGCGAGGGCAGGAACGTGCGCTCCTGGCGGTGGATCGCGTAGACGACGTCCTCGCCGCGCAACTCCTCGAAGCGAAGCTCGCTCACGTCGGTTCGCGCTCGGCGCGGGTGTAGAGGAGGAGCGCGCGGCCGTCGTCTTTGACGTGGCGCGCGACCGCGAGCGCCCCCACGCGCTCGCCCGGCTGCCCACGCCCCGGCTCCCCAAGCCCGCGGCCCTGTCTGCTCCGGCCTGCGCCGGTCGAGGGGGACGGCTCAGCTGGTTTCCCGGCCACGCCCCGAGGGTAGCCAAGGCGCAGCGGCCTGCCGCAAGGACGTCGGCGTACCCGGTGGTCACATCCTCCGCGGGCGAGGCGATCTCACCCTCCCAAGCGCTCGAATTGGGCGAGTAACAAATGACTCGAGCGGGAAACCTAAAGGTGG
The DNA here is from genome assembly GCA_963842005.1 of uncultured Solirubrobacterales bacterium. Classification (GTDB taxonomy): domain Bacteria; phylum Actinomycetota; class Thermoleophilia; order Solirubrobacterales; family Solirubrobacteraceae; genus Palsa-744. The sequence continues at coordinate 480,210 of CAWJEV010000005.1, forward strand.
GTCCCTCAGCCCCTGCGGCCCGCTACCGAGAAAGAGAAGGAGGAGGATGAGAGATGTCCGACAGCGATGTGGCCCTCGAGACGGTGGAGCGCTTGGAGCACGCTGACCAGCCCAGAGGCGAGCGACCCCCGGGGTTCGACCGCCGCGCGTTCCTGCGCCGTACCGCCATCACAGGCGCTGCGGTGGGCTCGGTGAGCGCCCTGCTGGAGGCGTGCGGCTCGAGCGCGAGCTCCTCGGGCGGCAGCTCCAGCGCCGTGTTCGGCTCCCACCCCGAATACAAATTCGTGTTCGTCAACCACGTCACGACCAACCCGTTCTTCACGCCCACCCAGTACGGCATCGCCGACGCCTGCAAGCTGCTCGGCTGCTCGTATGAGTGGACCGGGTCGGAAAGCAGCAACGTCAGCCAGATGATCAACGCGCTCAACACCGCCGTCGCCGCCAAAGCCGACGGGATCGCGGTGGCGCTGATCGACCTGCACGCCTTCAACGCCCCCGTCGAAGCGGCGCTGAAGGCCGGCATCCCGGTCGTCGCCTACAACGCCGACGCACCCACCAACCCGCGCCTCTCCTACATCGGCCAGGACCTGAAACTGGCCGGCGAAAAGATGGGCGCGCGGATCGTCGCCGCGGTGCCCTCGGGGGACGTGGCGCTGTTCATCGCCACGCCCGGCTCGGCCAACCTGCAGCCTCGGATCGAAGGCGCAGAAAGAGCGATCAGGGCGTCGGGTAAGCCGATCACGATCCACACTGTCGCCACCGGCGCCGCGGTGCCGGGCGAGCTCTCGACGATCGAAGCGTACTGGGTCGGGCACCCCACCACGAAGGGGATGTACGCGGTCGACGGCGGCTCGACGGAAAGCCTCGCCAAAGTGATGCAGAAGCTCGGCCTCGCGGCGAAAGGCGTCAAGGCCGGCGGCTTCGACCTCACCGAAAACACCCAGAAGCTGCTCAAAGAAGGCAACATCGAATTCACGATCGACCAGCAGCCCTACCAACAGGGGTTCATCCCAGCCCTGCAGCTGTTCTTCTGGCATGTCTCGGGGACGTTGAGCGGCATCACCGAAACCGACACCGGCCTGAAGTTCCTCGACAAAGAAACCGTCGCTCCGTACGTGGGATCCAAGTCCCGCTACGAGGGCACCTCCTCGGAAGCCAAGGTCGTCCCGATCCCAGCGGGTACCCCCGCATAGTCAAAGGTCGCCGACCGTGACCCCGTCGTCTGTGGAGCCCACTCAGGCTCCGGCCTCGGCGCCGGGATCGGTCCCACCGGCGGGAGGCCCGGAGCAGGCACACCGGGCCTCCCCGTCGATCGGGCGAGCACTGCTCGAGCGAGCCCTCGCACTGCGCGAGGGCAGCATCATCGTCGTGACGCTGATCACGGCGGCCTACTTCGCGGCCAACACCAGCACCTTCTTCACGAGCGCCAACTTCAAGACGCTGCTGCCGTACTTCGCCCCGTTCGCGATCCTCGCGGCGGGCGAGATCTTCGTGATGATCCTCGGCGAGATCGACCTCTCGATCGGCGCGATGTACCTGTTCACGCCGTTCGTCTTCTACAAGTTCTCCACCGCCGGGATCCCGCTCGTCCCGAGCGTCGTGCTCGCGCTGCTGGTCTGCGCGGCGGTGGGGCTCGCCAACGGCTTCTTCGTGGCGGTCGTCGGCATCAATTCGTTCGTGGCGACGCTGGCGATGCTGTTCACGTTCGAGGGGCTCGCGCTGATCATCTCCCACGGCACCCCCGTCTCCACGCCCGGCGCCGGGATCACCAACGGCGGCAGCCTGAGCACGTTCGCCGAGATCTTCGGCGGCGGCACCTACTCGGAGCTGATCTGGGCGCTCGCGGTCATCGTGATCCTGCAGGTCGTACTGACGTTCACGCGCTGGGGGCTGTACACGGTGGCGATCGGCTCAAACAAGCTCGGCGCCGCCGAGGCCGGCGTGCGCGTGCGGCTCGTGACGATCCGCAACTTCGTCCTCTGCAGCCTCACCGCCGGGCTGGTCGGGATCTTCGAGGCGGTGCGCTCGGGCACAGTGCAGCCCGACCCCGCGGGCGCCAACGAAATCCTGTTCCTCGCGGTCGCCGCCGGCGTGATCGGCGGGACGCTCCTGACCGGCGGGTCGGGGACGGTTGTCGGGGCGCTGATCGGGGCGCTGTTCCTGGGCATCCTCAAGGACGGCCTGATCCTGCAGGGCGTCAACGCCAACTACCTGCTGTTCTACACGGGCCTGGCGATCATCGTGGCGATGACCGTCAACGTCAACGTGCAGCGTGCGCGCAAGGGGCGCGGCAGTGGCTGAGCGATCACCCGAAGCGCAGCCCGAGCGCGATGGTGGCGGACTGCAGGCCGAGCCGGTGGCCTGGTCTGCGGCGGCACCCGCCGGAGATGAGCGCGAGCGTGCAGGGCAGGCGACAGCGAACGCCTCGCCCGAGGACGTGCTGCGCGTGGAGCACATCGCCAAGCGCTTCGGCCCGGTGACGGCGCTGCGCGACGTCAGCCTGCACCTCCGTAAGGGCGAGGTGCTGGGGCTGCTCGGGGACAACGGCGCGGGCAAGTCGACGCTGATCAAGATCCTCTGCGGCTTTCAGCGCCAGGACTCCGGGCGCATGTTCCTGCACGGGGAGCCCTACGAGCCCAAGAGCGTCGACGACGCCCGCGCGCACGGGATCGACACCGTCTACCAGGACCTCGCGTTGATCGACGAACTCTCGATCTACCACAACCTGTTCCTGCGCCGCGAGCGGGTGCACCACCCGCTGCCGCTGCTGGCCAACCGGCAGATGAAGCGCGAAGCCCGCGCCGCGCTGGATGAGATCGGCATCAACATCCCGCGGATCGACGTCTCCGTCGCGCGCCTCTCCGGCGGCCAGCGCCAGGCGATCGCGGTCGCGCGCACCGTCAGCTCCGACGCCGACATCCTGCTGCTCGACGAGCCGCTCGCAGCGATGGGGGCCAAGGAGGGGGCGATGATCCTCGACCTCGTCGCGCGCCTGAAGGCCGAGGGGCGGGTCTCGATCGTCATGATCCTCCACAACTACGTGCACGTCCTCGAGGCGTGCGATCGCGTCAGCATGATCCAGGACGGCACGATCGCCCTCGACAAGCCGACCGCCGAGACCTCGGTCGAGGAGCTCACAGAGATCGTCGTGAACGAGTACCGCCGCGCGCGGGCGGCCGTCCACGAAGCCTCGACGTCCCCCTGAACGTTCACCCACTTCTCGACCACCTCGTACGCTCCGTCAAGAAGGCCAGTGGCCCCCTCCTGCAAATCCCACAGGATGAACCTAGTCGAACTCGCTCGGGGTGATCACGCCAAGCTGCGTGGCTCGCTCCACCAGCGCCGCGCGCTTCTGGTTCTGTGGCAGGTGGGCGAGGCCGAACTCGTTGAAGAGCGCCCGCAGGTGCGTCTTGACCGCGTCCACGCTCAGGAACACCTCCTCGGCGATCTGCCGGTTGCTCGCGGGTGTGGCGTAGGCGCCACCTTCGCGGTAGGGACGGCAGAGCGCGACGAGCACCCTGCGCCGGGTCGGGCTCAGCGTCGGCACCGGCAGCGTGCGCCCCGCCACGGTCGTCTGCGCCCGCTCGGGGCGGCCTCCGAGGCTGAACGCGAGCGTCGTGCGCCCGACCCTCAGGCGATCTCCGTCACGCAGCCGCTGCCGTGTGCCCACCCGGCGTCCGTTGAGAAAGGTGCCGTTGGTGGACAGGCCGTCGTCGAGGACCGTCCACTCCCCGCCCCGGCAGTGCAGCTCGGCGTGCAGCGCCGAGACCTCGTCGTCCCAGGCGATCGGCACGTCCATCTCGACGCGCCGCCCGATCGTGAAGCTCGGCCGGCGGCTGTCCAGCGTGACCAGGCGCAGCCGCCCGTCCGGCTCGCGCAGGGCGAGGAAGGGCAACTGCTCGTGCTGGACCGCGAGCAGTTGCTCGAGCTCCCGCGGCGAGAGCGAGTGGCGCGCCAGTGGATCCTCCCCACCGGCGGGTGCGCCCGGCGTCTGTGGCCGACTCGGTTCCAACGTGCCACCCCGAGCATGACAGATGGCGCTCGCGCGAGGGGCAGACGCACAGGCGCCGCGAGCACGACAAGCGCGGCGGCAGCGGAAGACCTCCCCACCAGAGGTGTTGTCTTCTAACACCTTGGGTGGCCGCAGGTGAGGCCCGGCAACCATCAGCATGGGCTTCGCAGCGTAAAGCGCTGCAAGAGGCGATGAGACCGGCACACGCGTACCGGGAACGTTGCCGCCAAGTCAGGTATGACGGGTCACGGATGACGACGAGTCAGGGACGACCCGCGATCAGGGCCCCATGTCCCGCACGGAACGCAGGCGTGGGGTCCGTGGTCGTGCCGCGCTTCCTCGGCGAGGCCTGCGAGGCTCGGCGCGGTCCAGTGGGAGGGGTACTTCCGCAAGGCGTCGGGCCCCGGCTGGGTGCTGAGCGGGGACGCCGGACACTTCAAGAGCCCCGCCCCCGGGCGCGGCATCGGCGACGCCTTCCTGCAGGCCGAGACGCTCGCCGAGACGATTGCCGCCGCGCTGCAGGGATCCGACCGCACCCTGGACCGTGCGACGCGCAGGTGGGGACGGTGGCGCGACCGCGAGTTCGCCGAGCACTACTGGATCGCAAGCGACTTCGAAGACCCCGGCCACGTCCCGCCCGTGCTCGTCGAGGTGCTCCGCCGCCTGCAGCAACAGGGCAGAGCCGACGAGTTCTTCGAGGTGCTCAACCACCGCACACGACCCTCGCGCGTCCTGACCCCGCCCCGGATCGGCGGGGCCGTCACGCGCCTGCTCGCCAAAGGCGACGTCAACCGGCGCGCTCTGCTCTCAGAAGTCGCGCGGCTCGGCGCGCGAGACGCCAGCCGACGATGGCACAACAGACGTCCCGAGATCGAGGCTGAGAGCGACGCGCCGGAGCAAGACGGTCTCGACAGCGACGAGGACGTATCCATCATGACTGGACCCTTTTCCCTGCCACCGGATCTACGACTACCACGCCTGCAGCATCGAAATCGCGTAGGTTGAGGGTCACGACCGCCAGATCGTGCGCCAGCGCGGTCGCTGCGATGAAGCTGTCCTTGATCGGCATCGCGCGCCCTTCCGCGCGAAGTGCCGCGAGCAGCTCGGCCCAGCGCAGTCCCGTCGAGGCCTCCCACGGGATGCACTGCAACCTCTGTACTCCGTCCTCGAACCAGCGCTCGAGCCGGGTTCGGCGGCGACCATGTGGGAGCAGCAGGATGCCGAAACGGATCTCACCCAGGATGACCGGGTCGACGGCGAGCTCGGGCTCATTGTGCCCAAGCCAATCGATAACACGCTGGTCCGGGGCGGGCTTGGTCGCCTCCGAGAGGACGTTCGCGTCAACTAGAAAGCGCACCAATGCGATCAGCTAAAGCGAGTCGGTTGACTCCGATTCAATCTCTACGAACCAGCCGTCATCCGGACACGACCGCAGCCATTCGACCAAGCCACGGTTCGGCGGCGGCGTAAGCCGGGTGAGCCGGTACTCATCAGGGCCAACTCGGTCGACCTCGAACTCCTCCCCCGCCTTGATGCCATCCGCAGCACGAAACTCCGCGGGGAGAACGATCTGGCCCTTCGTAGAGATGGTGGTACGCATCTGCGTAAGATAGCATCTTACTGGTCCCCGGGTGTCGGTCCATGCGCATCCTCATCGTCGAGCTGTGCGTCGACGGCCGGCACGGCATCCAGCCCACCTACCGCGTCACCGCGCCCAATCATGCCACTGAGGCCGGGGTTTGCGCAACGTCCGAAAAAGTGGACATTGGGGGGCAAAGACAAAACCCCGAGGGCCGGATCGAGGCTCTGCGACGAGCCCTGGCCAATAGCCGCTTATCCCGCTGAGCGGCGGACTACCGCGAGTGGGGCGCCCACGACACTGCCGGCGAGCCCCAACGCTCTCTCAACCGAGCCTCCGCGCTCACCGGTACTCGACGAGATGGCGATGCAGCTTGAAACCCTGCTCCAGCGGACCGGCGCCGCAAGCGTGGACAGAGCAGCGTAATGTCCACAGCTCGTCGTACCGTCTTGGGCTGTGGCCGTGAAGCATCCCACACAACCGACCCAGACGACGGCTGGTGGTGGTGTTCGATGCTGGGTTCCCATCTGCACCTTGGCTCGCCGGCGTCCTGGCTACTCGATCACGTCGACGTGATCCTTGAGGCGGTTGCGCGATCCGACCTCCACGTTCTGGACCCGACTCCCGGCCGGGACCACTTCTACCGCCAGCACGTCGAGCCCAACCGCTGGCTGTGAATCGTCGTAGAATTCGGGAAGAGCCTGCCTGGGTCGTGAGTTGCCGTCAATATCTCTCGCACCGACAGTCCGCCGGCCTATGCGGATTGCCAGAATGCACGTGTGATACGCGCGGTCGTGTTCGATCTTGACGAGACGCTGCTTGACACGAGCATGCTGCGCGCCGACCGCACCCCGGGCCGGCGTGACCGGCTCGCCCGGCGCCTAGATGAGGCCCAGCCCTATCGGGACGAGCTCTCCTCGTTGCAGGCCGCCGAGTTGCCGGCGCACGTGAAGACCCTCGGGCTGGCCGTCGGGATCCTGACGCACAGCCCGCGCTGGTATGCGGAGCGTCTGCTGGACGCGTTCGACATCCCCTACGACGCGCTGATCACCGGCTCCGACGCATACCCGACGAAGCCTGACCCGACATCGCTGCGTGCGATCGCCGCCGAGCTCGGCGTGTCGGTCCAGGAGTGCATGATGGTCGGCGATGACGCGGCGGATGTCGGGGCCGCCCAGAACGCCGGTGCGCTCAGCTTAGGGGTGGCATGGGCCCGCCGGGCACCCGAGGCATGGCGGCGCTGCTGGCCGGATGTGGCGGTCGCCCGGCCGGACCGCGTGATCGAGATCATCGAGAACCCCGGGCCACGCCACGCGTACACGGAGGCGGTCCTCGCGGGCGAGGAGCCGCTGTGGCACTGGGGCTCGCTGCTGCGTCTCGGCGGCGGCGTGTACGGCGCCGGCCGGTATTTCTCGACCACCGACAAGCGCCACCCAACCTCGGCGCTATCGCGGCTGATCATCGAAGGCAAGGAGGACCCGGACGCCGCCGAGCGGATCGCGGCCGTGATCCGCGGACTCGCCTACACCAAGTGGAAAGGAACGCAGGCTAACCTCATCACGTCCGTCCCGCCGGGCCCGGGAGAGGAGTACGACCGTTTCAGATCGATCCGTGCCGCGCTGGCGGAGACGACAGGGGTGCGCGAGAGCGGCGAGGTGCTCACCCAGCTCCACGGCGACGAGGGCTACAAGCACCACGGGCCCGAGGAACGCATCGAGCGGGCCCGGGGTCGGTTCGACTCGGCCGTCCTGGACGGCGAGCGCGTACTGCTGCTCGACGACGTGATCACCAGCGGCGGACAAACCGAGGACTGCCGTCGCGCGATGCTTGCCAATGGCGCGGGCAGGGTGACCGTCCTCGCGTTCGCCGTCACCCAGGATCCTCTGCCGCGGGAATGCCCTGAGTGTGGCGGGCTGTTGCGGATGGTCACCTCGGGCTACCAGCCGTTCATCGGCTGCTCGAACTACTACCCGCTCGGCTGCACGTACAAAGAAGTCGCGCCGGTGCTTTAGCCGTAGTCGAGCTCGAGCGGCTCGAGCAGGGTGTGGGTGTCACGATTTAGCCGCGGCCACTCACCGGCAAGCGAAACCTCGCGTATAAACTCCGGCAAGTGGTTCTTCTCGATCGGCCGTCCGAGTGGACGTTCACCGAGCCGGGCGCAGAGCGCTTTAGCGTTGCGCCACGCGGGCAGGATCGCGCACAGTTCGCTGGCGGGACGTTCCAGCAGCGCGCGCAGTCCATCGCTGGCGCCGTTGTCGCTGTGCGGGACGGGACAGAACAACGGCCGTCCCTGCCCGGCAGCGAACCGTGCCGTGTGCATCGTTCCGCTCTGCAGCCCGCACTGCGCGACGAGCACCGCCACGGACAGGCCACTCTGCAGTCGGTCGCGGGCGATCAGGTTCTGCGGACGGGGCTGCGCGCCGAACGGCTGCTCTGAGACGAGCACCCCACCCTGATCGAGGATCCGGGCGGCGAGGTTCTTGTTCTCCGCAGGGTAGACACGGTCAAGGCCACCACCCATCACGGCGATCGTCGGCGCACCGGTCTCCAGCGCGGTCTGGTGTGAGATGGTGTCGATGCCCTTCGCGAGACCACTGACGATCCCCCAGCCGTCCCCGGCCAGGGCGGCGGTGAGCTCGGTCGCGGCGGTTGTCCCGAACCGGGTCGGCTCGCGGGTGCCGACGACCGCGACGAGACGCTCCCGAGCGAGCAGCGAGGGGTTGCCACGGACGTACAGGATCGGCGGCGGGTCCGGGAGGTCACGTAGCCGGTCGGGGTAGCGCTCATCGAAGAATGCCAGAACGCTCACCCCGGCCTCCCGGTACTGCTCCAGACGCTCGCGTGCGCGATCCAACGCACCGTCGAGCTGGCTGTGGTGACGCTCGAGCAGCCGGGTCATCGCGGTCGCGTGCAAGGCCGCGGCGAGCGCGGTGACCGGCCCCACCTTTGGGAGGGACTGCAGCGCGAGCAGCCCCGCAGGGCTGCGATAGGTGTCCGGTGCGATGCGGCTCGCCGGTGAGGTGTTCACGGTCACCGGGTGCTCCGCGCGGTGTTCGCGAGACTGGTCATCCTCCAAAGCACTGTAACTGTCGCGGGGGATGGCCAGCGCCGAACGGTCCCTGGGCGGGATCTACTGGTCTTCGCGGGCTTTACGGACGAGCGCGTCGATCGACGTCAGACCGGTCCTATCGCGGAGTGTGCCGAGCTCCATGTCGCTGCGGACCTTGAAGTCGACGTCGTACTCACGCTCGATGTTCCCGACAAGCGTGTCCGCGCGCTTCTGGCGCAGCCGCCCGTCGTCGTCGCGTGTGCGGTTCGTATTCATACCGGTCGCCGGCTGATGCTTCTCACCCATCATTCCTCCTTCTAGCAGGGACAAACGTATGTTCGTATTCTAGCGGTAAGGGACGGAGTCGGCCGGAGCGAGCTCCACGCGACCCTTCACGCCGCCGCAACTCACGGGCGCTACGCGCGACCCCCAAAAGGACGACTACGTGGTCGCCCAGGCAGCCCAGGTCGACGTGATCGTGAGTGGCGACCTGGACCTGCACGCCGCTGAGCTGGCGAAACCATTGGTGTGGACGCCACGCAGGCTCGCAGACCCTCACCTCGTCAACCGAGGCTGAGGGGTTTACACAACGACCCTAATCTCTGCCGAAATGGAGACGGTGGGAGTCGAACCCACGTCCGCAGTCGCGTGAAAAGGCGGCATCTACGAGCGTAGCCGGCGCTCTGGTCTCATCCCCTGCTCGCCTCGCCGGCGGGGTTGAAGGGGACCAGCTCCCTGAAGTGTCCCCGGCTCGGCGAGAGCGGACCTCACCGGGTGAGCCTGCTATCTGATCCCGGTGAGCCCCGCCGCAGGCTAACGGGGGCCGAGACCTCAGGCCTGGTTTTTAATCAGGCCGCGAGGGCAAACTCGTGAGAGTCCGCACTTATGGTTTTCCGGGTGATTTACGAGGCCTCCCGGAACCTCGGCTCGCCACCACCCCCACGAACCAACCGCGTCGAAGCCTGTCGTCCCCGGGGATGCTTACGCCTCCAGTGTAGCGCGCGTTCCGCCGCGCCACGGCCCCGTCGGCGAGAGCGGGGCGATTAACGAAAGCGACGCGGTCCCGGGCCACCCTTGAGGAACCCGCCTCGGCTGACCCTAAGGCCCTCCGGCTTGGGTGGCGCGGCCTCACACCTCGGTGGCCTCGCTCTTTGGCGGCTCGATTCCGCGTCTGGATCCAACATACGCCGGCCTCACGAGGAATGCAAGTCTTTTTTTGGGCTCCCCCCGCAAACTCCGAAAAAAAGTCGAGGGCGCCGCTCGGGAGAGCTCTGAGCGCAGCCCCTGGAGGCCCCCGAACGCAACTCTTAGTAGTGCTTTGTCAACTCGCCTTGATCGGCCGGATTTGGCTCGACACGACATCGACGGCGAGAATCCTACATTGGCTTGGTTGAGCGGATCTTTGAGGTCCGAGATGCCCAGGAATCGGCCCAAAGCACCAACCCGACAAAGCACTACTAGTAGTACTCTGGTAGGTAGTTGGAGGAGTGTGGGTGGGGTGCGGCGAATGTCGTGGCATGGTCACTGTTATGGAGCGTGTCACGGAGTGCGAGGACGGGGAGGGGGCTGTTGCGGGCGTGGTCGGTGTGGCGCCCGAGGTCAGGGAGCGTCTTGTGTTGTTTATGGGCTATGTCGCCCGGGGCTTGAGGCGCTCGGAGCAGCGTCGTTGCGCGGAACTGTATGCGCGTGGGTTGCTGGAGGCAGGTGCGCGTAAGTCCCTCGAACCGATGGTCGCCAGGCTGGGCGAGGATGGTGACTACGAGGCGTTGCAGCATTTTCTGGCTGATAGCCCGTGGGATCCGGTCGTGATCCAGCGCGCGGTAGCTGAGCGTGTGGTGGGCGAGATCGGCGTGGAGGCGTGGGTGATCGATGACACGGGGGTCGTGAAGGACGGCAAGTGCTCGCCCGGGGTCAAGCGTCAGTATTCGGGGACGCTCGGGAAGATCGGTAACTGTCAGATCGCGGTGTCTGTGCACGCGGTCGGAGATCAAGGCACCGTGCCGCTTGACTTTGCGCTGTATCTACCGGAGGAGTGGTGTGAGGACCCGGTGCGTCGCCGCGATGCGAAGATCCCCGAGGGCGTGGAGTTCCAGACCAAGCCCCAGCAGGCCGCTGGTCTGATCGAGCGGGCCGCGACGTGGGAGATCCCCCGGGCGCCGGTGCTCGGTGACGAGGCGTACGGCAAGAACACCGGGCTGCGGACACGGCTTGACGGGGCCAGTATCGAGTACGTGCTGAGCCTCAACGCTGATGCCCTCGTCTATGACCCTGACACGCTCTTCAGCGTGCCCGCGCGAAGGGCCGGTTCACGCGGGCCGGCGCCGAGCGCTCTGGCCACCGAGAGTGAGCCACGCGCGGTCAGCGATCTCGCGTCCTCGCTGAGCACCGAGGACTACCAAACGCTCGCCTACCGGACCCGTGATGGCGAGGAGGTCTGCTCGCGGTTCGCGATGGTGCGCGTGATTGCCGCGCATCCCGTCGATCGCGACCGCTGTGAGCCACGCGAGGAGTGGCTGATCATCGAGTGGCCCGAGGGCGAGGAGCAGCCCAGCGACTATTGGATCTCAAACCTCCCGGCCGACACGCCGCTCGAGCGCCTCGCGAAACTCGCACGACTACGCTGGATGATCGAGCCCGACTACCGCCAGCTCAAGGGAGAGCTCGGCCTCGACCACTACGAGGGCCGCAGCTACAAAGGGTTTCACCACCACTGCGCGATCGTGACCGCCGTCCACGGCTTCCTGACCCTGGAGCGCCAGCACCCAAATCACCAGCGGCCGGCCTCACCCTCCCCCAGGCAGTCCTGCTGTTCCAGCCACTCCTACGTTGCTGGACCGGCCGCTGCTCCACCTGCCGTCAGAGCATCAACCTCGCCGATCTACCCCTCCACCCTCAACCCCAACTCGAATGAACTACCTACCAGAGTACTACTAGGCATTTGGCTCCCAATATCTTTCTTTGGACACTGTCGTGCTCCCAGCCATGGACACCGGTGGCACATGGGCATGCTAGCAAGCTGCCGAGAATCCTTGGTATGGACTCTTGGATAGTCAGAGAACGGGTCTGTATCAACACCTGGCCAACACGGGTGCACGCCTGTAGGCGACGATCTTCTTGTCGAGCCACTCAAGAAGCGCGAGCCGGCAGGTCATCCTCGTCAACCGTCCGTGCCTGGCGGCGGTGGGCTCGTCCATCACCCAGCCTGGCGAGCTTGAGCGTGGTCGCCGGCACTACGACATCCCCCGCGATCCCTCCCAAATACTAGAAGCACCGTAAACGCTGCAGTTATTACAAGGCCCGAAAATCGTGTCGGCTGTATCGCCGCGGCGAGCACGACAGGCACTACGAGCACGACTGGCACTCTCCGATCCGGCGAACCCGAGCGCGAGCCTAGCTGACGGTACACAACAAGTCGGCCACTAACAATCAACCAAACAGCCGACGGCGCGATCAGCGCATACTCAAGCCACCACGACCAGTTGAGGATTGCGCCTGCTGCTGCAACAAGCAGCATCCCGACGAGGGCCGCTATTGACTGCTTGGGTCTACCGCCATGTTGCCCGCCTGAGCCCAACGTCTCGCTCAACCAGTGACTGTTCAAATGTGCCATCATTCCTCAATCCTCCTGGAGATCAAAAAGCGTCTGACTTCGATGACTGTGCATGTTAGTACTATCAGATTGATGCGATTTACTAGCTAGTTAGGAATCCAGCAGGCACCGAACCCGACTATCCACAGTACCCAGCCGCCAGGTCCCGAGGCCGCAGCAAGAGGGGCGGTAGAGCCACCTATCGCTCGGCACGCATTTCCAGAACTTCCACCGGAACTCCTAACTCCGACACATTTATGACCTTGCCAATGTCCACCATACTGCGCGCACCGCGAGCCTGATTGGGTTCCATTATGTTCCCCGTTTCCTTTACATCCGCTTTGTTCGCGCCTATTGCAGCCGCCCTTTACCGGGATACGGAACCCGTCCCCAACGGAGCCACTCCCCTCTTCGCTCCCACGTTCTTCTTCGTCTAGTGACTGGTAGAGCGTCGCCGATTCCACATGTCCTTCTCCGCTTTCCGGCTTGGTGCCGTGCTGGTAGCTGGCGTATTCGTATCCGCCTTCTTCTTCTTCCCATTCTTCCCATTCTTCGCCCCATTCTTCCCCGCCCGCGTACTGGGGGCCGGCTGCGGCTGTGGCCTCGGCTAGTGCTTCGCGGGCGGCTCGTTCGGCAACTGCTCTGGCGGCGGCTTCTTCAGCGGCGCGCACTGCAGCCGCTTCGTTTGCTTGTTGACTCGATGTCGCTATGGAATAGGCCGGGGGCAAACCGTCGGAAAACGCGCCGGTGGGGTCGTTGCTGTTGATGGGGTCGCCGAACGTGTAGCTGTAGGCGTCGGCGGAGCCGCCGGGGATGGGGTCGGGTTGCAGGAAGCGCCCGATCTCCGGGACGTAGGAGCGGGCGCCCATGCTGATGACGCCGGACGGGAGTTCGGTGGGGAGCTCGCTGGCGCCGAGCCAGGAGTATTTGGCTGGGGCGTTGACGGTCGGGACACCGAACTCGCTGGTGTCGGCCTTGGCGGCCAGTCCGGTCGCGGTTTCGGACAGGTAGGCTTTGGCGACGATGTCGCCGTGGAGGTTGGTGAGCTGGAGTTCTGGGGTTTCGCCGTTCTTCTGGATGGCTATAAGGCTACCATCGATGCCGGTGATGTTGCGGCGCCATTCGTTCGAGACTGGGTTGACGGTCCACGCGGGGTCGTTGCCGGGCCCGGCGTAGTGCGAGACGATGGTCGAGTTGTTTGGTTTGCCGGTGGAGATGGTTTCGAGTGTACGGCCGGCGGGGTCGAGGTTGTAGCCGACGGTCTGTTCGTTTTGTTTCTGACTGGCTACCTGACTGTCGGTGTAGTAGGTGTTGGTCAGTTCGTGTTCTGCGCTTTCTTCGGCGTCTTTGGCGGGCAGCGTGGTGATGTCTCCGAAGGTGTTATAGACGATGCCGGGGTCGATGAGGCGGTCGGCGGTGTCGTAGGCGTGTTCTTGGATTTTGCCGCCTTCGGTCGCACATTTTTCTGTGCTGGATTCGCGGGTCGTGAGGCTTGTTCGGTTGGTGTCTTCGTCGTAGGCGTAGATGCGTGTTGTGCAGTCTTTGCCGGTTGGGGTGTTCTGGACCTGGGTCAGGCGGCCGGCGTTGTCGTAGGTATAGGCTTGGTGGGAGAGGGTGCTGGTTTGTTCGAGCCACTGTCCGTGGATCGAGGGAGTGACGCTGTCGCTAAACCAGACGCATTTTTCGGTGCAGTGGGTGGTCTTTTTGTATTCAAGCCCGGTCGGCTTGCCGACAGTGTCGTAGGTGTAGGTCGCAGTCATGCCGTTGGGGTAGCCCTCGGTGAGCATGTTCCCTTCGACGTCGTATGTCGCGGTGAAAGGTAGTTTGGTAGTTCCGTTCGTATAGAGCACTTCTGTGAGAAGCCCGGTGGTTTCGCTGTATTCAAAGGTTTCCGTGCCCTCTTTATCGTTGATTATCTTTAGGCGTCCGTCCTTTTCTTTTTCGTATTCATATGTCGTCGTATTTCCGTCGGCGTCGGTGTAGCTTTCGAGCTTCCCGAGCTTGTCATAAACGCTTGTGATTGTTTTGGGTTTGCCTTCGGTGCAAAGTTTGCCTTCGTTGACGCACTGCTTTTCAGGAGCGCCTGTTTCGCTGTTGTATTCATATGTCACCGTCGGCAGCGCGGTACCCACCGTGGAACTGACCGCGCTCGTCTTCAGGCGCCCGCCGGTGTCGTATGTGTCGGTCTTGGTGCGTTTGGTGGTGCTAACTGTTTCGGTGGTGGTTTCTGGCTCACTCCATATGTTGTATGTGTATCTCGAGCCCCCGGTCCCACTCCGGCCCGTTTACCTGGCGGCGCGCGAGGGAGGGTGTGTGGGCGCGGCTGGCGCGCATCTTCTCGGCGAGACGATCGATCCGGCGATCATCGAGGCCGTCGGCGCCGAGCTCCTCGCGGGCGAGGAAGAACTCGGTGCCTTTGCGGGCACGGGACGCCTGGACGTAGGCTGACTCGCGGCTGGTCTGCCAGCCGCCGGTGACGACTACGGAGCGCTCGACGGTCGCACCCTGTTGGCGGTAGACGTGCTGGGCGTAGCCGAGCCGCAGCGACTCGAGGTCCTCACCGGTCAGGTCGAGGCGACGCTCGGACCCGTCGAGGGTGACGGACAGGCCCTGCCCATGGACGGCGGTGACTTCGCCACGTGCGCCGTTCTCGACACGTGGCTGCCCGGGCGGGCGGTGCTGGGCTGTGAAAGCAACCAGGTCGCCTTTGCGCAACCCGTAGTGCTGGTTCGGGAGTGGAACCTCATCAGCTCCGAGTTCGCCGCGTTCTGTGCGGAGGTGCTGGGCGCGGGCGTTGAGTCGGTCGATCTCGATGTTCGAGGCGTCGGCGATCAGGGCAACATCGCGAACGTTGCGGGTCTCGGTCAGCTCGGCCCAGCGTTTCACGGCGGCCTCGCCTGCCTGATCGCGCGTGTCGGTGAAGAACAGCCTGTCCGCGCGTGCGGTAGTGCGCCATCGCCCGCTCCGGTTCACCGGCTCGCAGCGCGGCCCACGCTTTGCGCTCGTCCGGGTCGCTGGTACGCCGCACCTCCTCCAGCTCTGCGGTCGGTGCGTGTAGTGAGAGGCGGTCGAACATGCCGCCCGGTCCGATCGAGGGGAGCTGTCTGCCGTCGCCGACCGCGATCAGCTTCGCACCGGAGCGCTCGATCACATCCGTGAGGGCGTCCATGCGCTTGTGGTCGACCCATCCCTGCCTCGTCGAGGATTACGGTCGTCTCGCGCCCAAGTTGGAGCCTGTCGGTGTTTGCTCGTGCGGCGAGCGCATCGACGGTCAACGTGTTGCCAGCGAGTGCGGGGCTGTCCGCCCCGAGACGCTCGGCCGTCGACCCCGACACGGCCACGCCGATCACCTCGCGGCCCGCAGTCTGCTCGGCGCGCGCCGCGGCGTCGATCACGACACCCTTTCCGGTTCCGGCCGGGCCGATCAGGACGGCCAGGCGCTCCGGGCCGGTGACGATCTCAAGAGCCTGCTGCTGCTCGACGGACAGGTGTGCGGCGATGCGCTCCGCGACCTCCCTCCCCGCCGCCGCCCTGGCGCGCTCGCCCGTGTCGCGCCCTGCGGGAGCAGACAGGGCGATCGCGCGGCGCTCGATCGCCTCGTCCCGAGCGCGAACCTCAAGCGTCGTCATCCGCCCGCCCTCCAGCGTGAGAATCCGCCGCTCGGCGAGCATCTCGCGGGTCACGCCGATGGCCTCCTCGGGGCCGAGATCCCCGGCTGACTGCTCAAGAGCGACCGCACGCGGCAGCCCCGCGTCGAACACGGCCTCGCGCTCGGTGAGCTTCGCCTCCACCCGGTCCTCCAACGCGAGCCCGGGCGCCGGGCGTGCGGGGGTACCGATCAGATGGACCGCCTCATCCGCACCGAACCCGTGGCGCTCCCCTGTTCGTGCCCATGCACGCTGCAGGTCGCCGACAGTCGCGAGATCCTTCGCCCGCCGGTTCTCCAAGGCGATATCGCGGATCTCGCCGCGTTCGGGTGCGCGGCCGTGCTTCGCGCGGAAGCGCTCGGCTGCGTCGGCGATCTCTCGGTGGCGCTTTGAGAACGCGTCGCCCAAGCCCGCCGGCACGCCCGCGATCTCGAAGTACTTGCCGTCTCTACCCGTCCCCTGTTCGATCGGATAGCCCTCGCCCTGGAGCTCCTCGGCGAGCGCCGAGCGGTAGAACGCCCCCACCTCGCGAAGGCCCCGGAATACCGGCCGGGAGGCGACCGCGACGATCCGGTCATCCTCGCGGACCGCACCGCTGATCACGACATGCGTGTGCAGCTGCGGGTCCGGCGCCTCAGCCCCGGACACTCCCCTGGCCGTCGTGTGGCGGTAGGCCGTCGCGATCACATCCTTGGCCTGCTCTTCCACCACCTGGCCGTCATAGCGGCGCCGAACGAGCGGCACGCGCTGCTTCAGGTACTCCATCGACCGCTCGACCGCCTTGGCGTCCGCCGCCTCGATTTGCTCGCGCTGCCACGGGTCCCCGAGCGCCCACACGACCGAGACGGACTTGGGAGCGCTGAACGTGACGTCGATCCCACCGCCCCGGCTGCCGTCAGCGCCCGCCGGGCGCAGCCACTCGCCCGTGCCCGGGTCGCGGCCTTCCATCAGCGCGATGAACTGCTCGCCGTCCACCGGGGCGTCCGCGTCGATCCCGAGCCGCACCAGCGTCTCGCTGTCGGACAGCCACCGGCCCGGGGCCTCTGTCAGCTCTCCGTCCGGGGTGAGGTAGTAGTCGCCCTGCTCCGGCGCAATCGTCTTGCCCTCCAGGTAGCGGGCGTAGCCGCCGCCCCGTCCCGCGCCGATGCTCGATGCACTCATCACTACCCATAACGGACCGCCAACCGCTCCAGGCGGCCAAGAAACGACACTGCAATCGCACTGCACCTTGAGGGCCGTGCATCAGGTGTGGTTTCTTTCTGTTGGGGAGCGAGGCGGACGAGAGCGACCGGGGCCGGCAGAGACGGCGAGCGTGCGTGAGGGTGGCCGGGCGGGGCGGCTACGGGGGGCGTGCGGGCAGTGGTAAGTGTGCGTGTGCGGACGGGAGTGGGTGCCAGGGCCGAGCTGGTGGACACGGCGGATCGCCTCGTAGGCAGCTCCTCCCCGGCCGTGCCGAACGCCTGGCCCAGGGCGGCCCAGCCGATGTCACGCCTACCCTTCAGTCGATGGCTGCTTTGACATTCCCAGACATGAACACGCGCGAGACGGCCACGCTCGTTTGGAGCGCCGTGGCGCTGCTGTGCGCGGTTGCGATCCCGAGCCTGCGGACGATCCTCTCCGCCGGGCTGAGGATTCTCCGCCAGCCTCTCGCAGCCGTCCTGCTGGCGTCAACGACGCTGCTCGCGACAGCCGTGACGGTCGCCCTTGGCCTCCTCGGGTACTGGGGAGCTTCGATGATCCCAGCGACGGTCGCGTGGTTCCTCGGCACCGCCATCGCGGCGACGTTCAGCATGGGCGGCGTCGGAGAGCTCCAGCGGTTGGTGGTGAGAGCGGTGGCATTGACCGCGCTTATCGAGTTCATCGCGAACGCATACACCTTCCCGTTGCCGGTGGAACTGCTTCTAGTTCCCGGCGTCGTGGTTCTTGTGCTGCTTGCGAGCTTCGCCGACCTGAGACCGGAGTTCGCGATCGTCCGGGCGCCGCTCAGGGCTCTGTGTGTCGTCCTGCTCGTCGGCACGCTGACGCCGACCATCGTCTACGTCGTGCGACACGCGGGAGACTTCGCGAACGCTGAGCGCGCGCGCGAGTTCCTGCTCCCTCTCCTGCTCACGATCGCTTTCATTCCGTATTTCTACGGCGTGCGCATGGTCGTCGCTTGGCAGACGGCGCTGTCAATGCTCAAGGGAGAGATGCAGGATCAGCCGTCGCTGCATAAGAAGGCGAGACGAGCGCTCATCTCCTCGTGCCGCGTGAGCCTCTCTCGGATTCAGCTGTTCGAGCCGCAGTTTCGGCTGCGTCTGGCCGCGGCCACATCGGAGGAGGACATCCATCGCACGATCAACGCTTTCAAGCGCGCTGCCGCCGAACGCCCGCGGCGTACCTGGAGAGACAGCTTCGCCGCCGCTGTGAGGGTGGGTACGCGGGAGCTGCTCCCAGGCGCCGGCAACAGCAACATCTTCGTTCGCTCGGTCGCCTTGGCTGACCGCGTCCAGGGCGCGCTGGCAGCGGCGGCAGCGAGTATGGGCGCGACTGAAGAGGAAATGAGTGAGCTCCTGGACCGTCTCAATCTCCTCAACGAGCTAAGCGGTATTAGCCTTGTTGCGCGTGCGGAGGTCATCGAGAGTCTCTCCGAGCGAGGCCGCTCGAGCGCCGAGATCGAAACGATGGCACCAGAGCTCGCCAAGCTGGCGACGCTGCATGCAACCGACGTGGTCCCACTCGCAGGCGAGCTCGACTCACTCCTTGGTTTCGCGGGTCTCCCGGCGGCTGAGTCTGCGCGGATCGCCGGCGAACTGCACGTCATCTCGGCCTCTGCACTTTGACGAGATCACGCGCAACCTGGGCACGTTCTGGGGCGAGCGCGACCCGGTAGACCTACATCACCCCATGTTCGTCCACGAGTTCGGCGACGGCGCCCTCGTGATCCGCGACGCGCGAGCCGCAGTCGCCGCATACCTTTTCGGGTTCTTCGTGCCCGATCGCGGACTCGCCTACGTCCATCTCGTCGCCGTCCGGGAGGACCAACGAGGACAGGGGCTCGCACGGCGCCTGTATGAGCGTTTTTGGACCCTCTCCGGCGAGCGCGGCTGCACCTGGATGAAGGCAATCGCACGACCGGAGAACGCCACCTCGGTCGCCTTCCACCACGCGCTCGGTCTCGACAGCGAGCAGGTGCCCGACTACTCCGGGCCGGGCCGAGCGCGCATCGTCTTCAGCGGCCAGCCGAGATCCGTTTGACTTGAATACCGCGAGTGCCGATGTGGTCCCCGCCCGAACCGTTGCGGCGGGCATGCCGGCGATGCGCGCACGCTGAGGTCCACCAACTCGCCTGGCGATTCACGCGCTTCAACGTCCGTATTCGGGTGGCTCGTGCTCGGGGCGTGAGCGTTGCGCGTCGTGGCGCCCCGGGTAGAGGCCGTGAGGGTCGAGGATCTGGCGTAGTTCTGGGAGCGTCTCGCGGTCCTTCGGGCGGTCTGCGGCGTCCTTGGAGCGCAGGATCGTCTCGGCGGAGGCGACCTGCGTGATGATTTCGGTCCCGGTCACCCGCTCGGGTGTGGCGGTGCGGATGATGTCCGCATACCCGCGGGTCCCGTCGGGGACCAGGACCACGTCCACGTCGCCGTGAGGGGTCGCGAAGGTGATCGAGACCTGGCTTCGGAACGTCCGCCAGTCAAGCCCCCCGGGCGGCCGGTAGCCATCGGGGTAGCGGCGCTCATCGACGCGGAACCCGGCGCTGAGCTCTTCCAGCGCACCGGCAAGCCGAGACAGGTTCTCCTTCGAGCGCTCGGGTGTGACGTCGATGTCGTTGGTCAGCCGTGGCCAGCCGCGAGCCTGCGCCGCGGCGCCGCCGATCACGACGTACTCCACGCCGTGGCGCTCGAGCGCCACAAGGATCGCCTCGCGGCCCGGGTTCCTCTCGTCGGCGCCGCTCATGCCTCATCGACTTCCGGCTGGCTCTGACGCATACCGAGCGTCGCCCACAACGCGGGCAGGAACGTGCGGGCCTGCGCACCCGAGGACTCCGCGATCCGGATCAGGTCGATCAGCGAGGCGACCCGCACCGAGACACTCGGCGCGATCTCCATCATCTGCGCGTCGCGGACCAGGTCGCGATACCCCCGTGTACCGCCGGGAACGAGCGTCGCTTCCAGCTGCACCCCGGAGGGCAGCACCCAGTGCTGCGACGCCTTCGACTCGTCTTCCTCGACGGGTGTGGCGCCGAGTCGACGTGCCGCATCCCGCAGCCGGCCCGTCGCGGACTCGGCGGGGACGATCTCGAGCACTCGCTCGCCGAGCAGAATCGGCCAACCATGAAGGGCACCCGCGACGTCGCCGATCACCACGAACCGCGCTTGCCCCGCGAGCTCGCCAAGCATCCCGATCGGGTCGAACCCGGGGGCCGCCCACCCCGGCGCCATGCTCGCCAGCCGCTCGCCTGGCTCTAGCTGGAGCTGGCGCGCTATCTGAGACTCGTAGGAGTCGTCATAGCGCGCGAGCCCCACAGTCAACTCCAGGCCGCATGCATGCAAGGCGTCGATGACGCTCTCAAGTGGCGGGTGCTGATGGCCGGTCTCCCAACGCGCGATCGTCGACTGCGGACGGCCCAGCCGCCCGGCGAGCTCACTCTGGGACAGCGCCGCGCGACGACGCCCGGCAACCAAAAGATCAGCACTTCGCATACACTGATTATAGCGAAAACCGCATTGGCTGCTATTGCTCTTCTTCGGCATCACGATCTCCGCCGATAGCTATGACCGCAGGGGCCCGCACCCGGCCAACGGGCACGGACCCCCGGAGGGTCTTCACGCGGTGACAGCCTTCCTACCGTTGCGCGCCGGCTTGACCAATGCGGGCTCCTCAACGGGTTTAGGAGCAGTGAGGAACTCGACGTTCCCCACCACCGAGTAGTCGTGGCGTTTCTCGCCACCCTCGGTCTCCCACTCCCCGTACTCCAGACGCCCGTCCACCGCGACCAGCCAGCCCCTGCTGAGGTACTGGCTCGCGGCCTCTCCGGCCTTGCCGAACACCGCTACGTTGACGTAGCCGACCTCCCGGCCACGGCCCATCCCGTCGACCGCCAGGCGCAGCTGGCAGACCTTCATCTCCTCCGAGACGCTCCGGAGCTCCGGGTCCTTCGTCAGCCTGCCGGTGCAGATGATCTTGTTGATGTTCATGGTGTTCTCCTTCGTTTGGCTGGTGTCTTGTGACGCCGCCCAAGACCGACGCCGACCGGCGCGCGGAACCGAAGGAGCGAAGCGAGTGAGGGGAACCCCCGAAGCGGGGTTGCAGCGCCAAGCCGGCGGCGGCGAACACTGGGCAAGACACAAAAGACACCCGGCGAGACGAAGATCCAGTGTGCGAACAGCCAGGTACTCCGCATTCGCTCGCGACGGCGGCGCCACGCGACCGTTGCATCGTCACGCGAAAAGGTCAGAGAGCCGTGGAGTTCAGCGCCCGCTCAACAACCGGATCGGTGCGGCTTCATTCGGCGACTTCAGAAGCCAAGGATGCGCAGTCGCGCACTCACGCCCTTTTGGCTTCCACGAAAGCGCTGTCGTCGAGGTGGGATAGGTGCTCGCGAACCCACTCGCTGGCGCCGGGGCCTGGGGTAGGCAGGATCTCGCCGAGCTCGATCGGCTCCCGGCACGCTCGGCAGACGAGCAGTGGGTAGGCGTCATTGCCGCAGGGGGCGTGCTCGAGGATGATCGATGGTCCGCTTGAGCCTGCGAGATGCTTGTCGCCCCACTGCAGCAGCGCGACCACGATCGGGAAGATGTCGCGTCCGGCCTGTGCGAGCCGGTATTCGTTTCGGACCTTGCTCGGACCGTAAGGGTGCTCCTCGAAGATGCCGTGCGAGACGAGCAGTTTCAGTCTGCTGGAGAGGATGTTTCGCGAGACCCCGAGGTTCTCGGCGAACTCGCTAAAGCGGCGTGTGCCGAAGAACGCCTCGCGCAGGATCAGGAATGTCCAGCGGTCTCCGAGGAGCTTGGCGGCCGCTCCGACGGAGTCTTGGAAGTCCTGGTCCGCAGACATGCAGTGATGGTAGCGTCTCGATATTGATAGTGATACGCTACCGGTCGCTAATCGATACCTAACTGCGCGATGGTGCGGATGCCATCGTCACGAGCGAGGAGCAGCATGAGCCGAGCGACACCGACAGCGATCGACGATCCGGAGCAGCTCGCGCAGCTGTTTGCCGAGTGCGCCAACGCCGGGGACCTTGAAGGCATGCTCTCGCTGTATGAGGCCAGCGCGACCTTCATCGGCCCCGACGGCGCACGCGCCTCGGAGGGGCGGCCGGCACGTTCTGCGCGGGCGATGACATCACTGAGATGGGACAGTGGGGCAACGCCAACCAGATCATGCGCCGCGTCCGCGGCTACCAGCGAATGGCGGACACGCTCGCAGACCTCGACAAGATCACAATCGCCGCGGTCGACGGCTACGCCGTCGGCGGCGGACTCGAGATCACGATGGCATGCGACTTCGTCATCGCCACCCGCCGCGCGAAATGGGGCATGCCCGAGGTCGACGTCGGCATCACCCCCGGATGGGGCGGCACCACACGCATGACACGCCTCATCGGACGCCGAATGACCAAGGAGATCAACCTCCTCGAAGCACTGCACCCCGCCAGCCGCGCAACCCAGCTCGGCCTCTGGAACCGAGTCGTCGAGGACGACCACCTCCAGGAGGAGACCGACGCGCTCGTGCACGTCCTGCTATCGAAGAACCAGCAGGCCGCCAGGCAACTGAAGTTCATGATCGACAAGGGCGCCGAGGCCGACCTCCACACCGCCCAGGGCTTCGAGGCGCTCGCAGCCGGACTCACCGGCGCGATCAACGGCGCTTGGCAGATCACCGACGCCGATCAGGCCGCGGGAATCGTCAGCTTCATCGCCGAAGGCGACCAGTGGCGGACGCGACGCGCCCTGGCACGCGACTTCTGGACAGACACCGAGCGCGAACCGGTCCGGCCGTAAGCCAGGCCAAGCGATGAGACTGAACAACGTCCACGAACGCACACTGCCCGCCGGGGAGATCGCGCCCGGATCTCTCATCGACGGTCTGGCCGGAGACGACGATCAGCTCTGGCCACAGGACCGCTGGCCGCCGATGCGCTTCGACGGCGGACTATCCCCCGGCAACCAAGGCGGACACGGACCCGTCCGCTACCAAGTCGTCGAGCATCAACCCGGCCGCCTCGCCCGCTTCCGCTTCACCGGACCACCCGGCCTCACCGGCGAGCACCGCTACGAACTCCAGGAGTGCGAGGGCAAAACGACCCTGCGCCACGTGCTGATCGGTCACGCTGAGGGACGAATGCTCTGGCAATGGCCGCTGATATTCAGACCGCTGCATGACGCCCTGATCGAGGACTCCCTCGACCACGCCGAATCAGCCCTGTCCGACGAGCCGTACACGCCGGCCCGTTGGAGTGCCCAAGCAAGAACGCTTCGCTGGCTCCTCGAGGGACTCATCTAGACACCAAGCCCGAGCACAAGCCTCGCCGAAGCGCAGGGCCCCGGATCGGTCGATGGACTCGCGCCACCCTCAACGTACGCAGCGTACGCAGACCCTGCGACCGTCCTGCGTACGCTGGGCGCCCGCGGGCCCGCAAATCGGGGCATTTTCTTCGCACCCTTTCGCACCCTAACGACCCCGAAATCCCGCATCAGGGTGCGACATTCGCGTGATTTCGCATCTGTGCGTGTTAGTGGAGACGGTGGGAGTCGAACCCACGTCCGCAGTCGCGTGAAAAGGCGGCATCTACGAGCGTAGCCGGCGCTCTGGTCTCATCCCCTGCTCGCCTCGCCGGCGGGGTTGAAGGGGACCAGCTCCCTGAAGTGTCCCCGGCTCGGCGAGAGCGGACCTCACCGGGTGAGCCTGCTGTCTGATCCCGGTGAGCCCCGCCGCAGGCTAACGGGGGCCGAGACCTCAGGCCTGGTTTTTAATCAGGCCGCGAGGGCAAACTCGTGAGAGTCCGCACTTATGGTTTTCCGGGTGATTTACGAGGCCTCCCGGAACCTCGGCTCGCCACCACCCCCACGAACCGACCGCGTCGAAGCCTGTCGTCCCCGGGGATGCTTACGCCTCCAGTGTAGCGCGCGTTCCGCCGCGCCACGGCCCCGTCGGCGAGAGCGGGGCGCTTAACGAAAGCGACGCGGTCCCGGGCCACCCTTGAGGAACCCGCCTCGGCTGACCCTAAGGCCCTCCGGCTTGGGTGGCGCGGCCTCACACCTCGGTGGCCTCGCTCTTTGGCGGCTCGGTTCCGCGTCTGGATCCAACATACGCCGGCCTCACGAGGAATGCAAGTCTTTTTTTGGGCTCTCCCCGCAAACTCCGAAAAAAATCGAGGGCGCCGCTCGGGAGAGCTCTGAGCGCAGCCCCTGGAGGCCCCCGAACGCAACTCTTAGGGACCGCTTATCGCGCCTGCCACAATGGAAGCCATGGACGAGAACCCCGTGCCCACCGCTTGGCCCACGCTCGGCGCCTACCCCTCGCACAGCACCACCCCCC
Source organism: uncultured Solirubrobacterales bacterium (assembly GCA_963842005.1). GTDB lineage: Bacteria > Actinomycetota > Thermoleophilia > Solirubrobacterales > Solirubrobacteraceae > Palsa-744. Next base: position 504,606 of record CAWJEV010000005.1, read on the forward strand.
GGCCGGAGCCCAGCGGAGCCCCCGGCGCCGCGGGGTTGGGCGGAGAGGGGCAGGCCGGCACCCCAAACGGCGGGACCGAGCAGGCCACCGTCACCGTGAACGGCGTCCCCGTGACGCACGCCGCCGCCCCGGCGAGTCCCGCGAGCGCCGTCACCGTAGACGGCGAGCCCTTCGGCCAGCCCCGCCGGGGGCTGCGCAAGCGGATCGGCAGCGCGCTCGCGGGCATCGGCGCGCTGGCCGTAAAGTTCGCCACCACACTCAAGGCGCTGCTGGTGGCGCTGCCCAACCTGAAGCTGCTCACCACCACCGGCACCGCGCTGATCTCCGTCGCCGCCTACAGCCTCTTCTGGGGCTGGGAGTTCGCCGCGGGCTTCGTGGTGCTGCTGTTCATCCACGAGATGGGCCACGTGATCGCGCTGCGCCGCGAGGGGATCCCGGCGAGCGCGCCGATGTTCGTGCCCTTCATGGGCGCCCTCATCACCGCCCGCTCGCTCGGCGACAACGCGCTCGCCGAGGCGCGCGTCGGGCTCGCCGGGCCGATCCTCGGCAGCCTCGCCGCCGCCGCCGTCGCCGTCGTCGGGGAGCTCGTCCACAGCGACATGCTGATCGCGCTCGCGTACGTCGGCTTCCTGCTGAACCTCTTCAACCTCCTGCCGATCGTGCCGCTCGACGGCGGCCGCGCGATGGCCGCGATGGCGCCGTGGATGTGGTTCGTCGGCTTCGGCGCGCTGCTCGTGATGCTCTTCGCGCTGCCCTTCAACCCGATCGTGCTGATCATCGTGCTGTTCGGCGGCTTCGAGCTGTACCGCCGCTGGCAGCTGCGCAAAACCCGGTCCCCCGCACAGGAGGCCTACTACCGCGTCGCCCCCCACCACCGGCTCCTGGTCGCCGTCGTCTACATCGGCCTCGCCGCCGCCCTCGCGTTCGGGATGGCCGAGACCCACGTGCTGGCCAGCGCCGGGCACAGCTTCCGACTCTGAGACCCACCGCCGCGCGCAGCGTCGACGAAGACGTGACCGCGCGCGGGGTCGAGGACCGAGGGCAGCTCCCGCAGCAGGGTTGCTTTGGGATCGTCCACGTGTCGCAGTTCGCCACCACGCGCGGGTGCGCGGGGCGTCCTACCCCGCGTCAGGGCGTGGCGCGCCGGAGTGGCGCCTCACAGCAGTCCCCGAGCGGCTGCACGGCCCGGGCTGCTTCAGCGGATCGATGACTTTCTCACCCCACGGCCACGAAAAGCGTGCCCGGCCAACCAGAAAATGTAGCATCACCGAGGTACCGCGCTCATAGCTCGTCACGCTCAGGCGGCGCTCTACCCGGAACGATCTGGCCGGTCTTCGTCTACGGCGTTCCCACAGGCCCCGCGACACTCTCGCCGCGTGGACTAAACGATGACCGATAGGGAGCCGATATGTAGCCAGGAGATGACCGTTGTGGTACCATGTGGGTGCAGATTCGACCGGTACGGAGCGGAGCAATGGCCGTAGATCCACTCATCGAGGACGCGCATCGGGCCGCTACCGACCTGGAACCCAGGCGGCTCGCGGGCGAGCTGCAGGAGCTGTTGGGTCAGAAGCTCCTCGCATTCGCTGTCGGCGACCGCCACCCGAAGACGATCGGCCGCTACGCACGCGGCGAACGTCCGCCGGAGTCGCAGGCTCTGGGCCGGCTGGTGGATATCTACACGGTGGTGCGAATCCTGGACGACGGTATGCGCAGGTCGTCGATCAAGGCATGGATGATGGGCAGCAACCCACGGTTGAGGGGCCGGGCGCCGATCGAGGCGATCCATGACGGCCGCGCCTACGAGGTGATGGGCGCCGCCAGGGCGTTTGTGGCGCACCGATAAGCGCACCCGCCGTCGGCGCGGGTACCGTGACGGTCGATGATCGAGCCCCCGACCTTCGGTTTTGCCGGTTATTGCACCGTACCCCCGCCGGCCCGCGGATTCTGGCGGGTTTCGGCGTGGACACAGGCATTTGTCCCGCCGCCTCCGCCGCCGGCCCTGGGCACGCCGCCCGACGAGGACGAGGGCGGTCGCTACGACGACCCCGACGGGAAGTTTCGCACCCTCTACTGCGCCACCGAGCCCGAGGGCGCGTTGGGGGAGCGGCTGGGCGATTTCGTGTTCAGCAGCGCCGCGGTCGTACGCATCGAGGCGTTCTTGGAGTCGGAGCCGGAGCCGGGCTTCGACGAGGACTACCACCACCCGCTCAGTTCGGAGGACATCAGAGCCTTCGGCTGGAAGCTCGCCCACGCACCCGCGCTCGATGCACGGCTGCTCGACGTTGACCACTGGCGCACCTACCTGGCCGCCGCGCCGCGCGCCCTGGCCGCGCTCAGCCGCTACGGCATCGAACGCTTCGACCGTCGCACGCTGCTCGACGAGAATCGCTACATCACACGTACGATGGCCGGCGTCTATCGCGCTGACGCCACCGACGAGCACGGCGAACTGCAGGCGTCGGGGTTGCGGTTTACCAGCCGGCTGCCGCCTGCATGGGAGTGTTGGGCGCTGTGGGAGCCGCCCCCGCTCGACGAGACCACCGCGCAGATCGAAGACGTGACGTTCAACACACCGGCGCTGCACAAGGCCGCAAACATGCTCGGCGTGGCACTGGTGCCGTAGCCCGCCGGCCCCCGCTCGACCATGTCGTCGTGGACGCCTCCGGCCTCGTCCTCACGACCGAGCCGACCGAGCGCCATGACCTTGTTGCCGTGGCGCTCATCAGACAGACGTCCCGCCCTCCGCGCGCGTTCCTCTATGGCGTGGCGCCCAATTCTTTTCCTATATCTACATCTTATCGGAAAGAAGTGCTAGGCTGATTCGATGACCAAGCGAGAGCAGCAGGCACTGGCGGCCGGGTTCATCACGCTCGAGGACACCCTGAACCGGACCGAAGACGCCCTCCAGAACGGCAGCGTCAAGCAGGCGCTTTCAGAGCTCCAGGAGACCCAGCACGCGATCGCGGCGATGCGTCCGGCTGAGATAGACGTGGCCCAAGCGGCCACTGCGCTCGGTGTCTCGAAGCCAACGGTTCGGGCCTGGGCACGACGCGGGCTGATAGACGTCGTGAGAGAGCAGCCGATGATGCTGGCCTTCGGAAGCGTCGTCGATCTGCGTCGCGACCTGGAGCGACTCCGCGAGACGGCCGGCAGCGAGAAGCGCTGGCAATCGCTGCTGGCCGCCGCCGCCGACCAACGCGAGTTCGCCGAGCCCGGCGCGCGCGACGGCTTCGCTGACGCCCTCGCCGGCGCCACAGAGCCACTGATCCGCACGTGACGTTCACCGTCACGGTGGCCCGGCGGGCCAACCCGCGTCCGACTGCGCGCTTAGCCTTGGCGCATCGCCGAGTACCATGTCATCGCCGAGGTTCGCAATCCCGAGGGGCATCTCGTCCGGATGGACGACGTGGCGTGGAATCATGTTCTCGACCAGCATGTCGAGATGAGCGAGTACCTTGCAGAGACGATGGCCGCGATCGAGGCGCCAGATCACCGCGAACCAGACCCCCAGGCGGGACGCGAACGCTACTTCCATCGCGGAGGTCCCCTGCGCTGGATTCGCGTGGTCGCCGAGCTCAGCGGGACGTCGATCGTGTCGTGACGGCGTTCCCGCAGTCCAACGATCCGCGAGAGGGAGGCTGGCAGAGATGACCGTCCACGTCGGCCCATACGAGTTCGATCACGTCTCCTACGACAGCGCCGGCGACGTGCTCTACCTGCGCCTGGGCGAGCGACAGGCCGCAGCGGACACGTTCGGCACGCCGGAGGGCCACGCCGTGAGGTTGGACGACAGCGGGGAGGTCATCGGCATCACGATCGTCAACGCAAAATGGCTGTAGAGCGCGACGGCAAGATCACCGTCACCGTGCCCAACCTGATCGAGACGAACGCCGACGATCTCGCAGAAGCCCTGGCCACCGCCTGAGCCTGGTCGCGCTCGCTGGCGCCCGCCAGACAGATCCAGGACAGGGCTCAGATCCTTGCTAGGATCGATCGAATCCCAAAAATAGTGCCCCCGCGCAGTTGACGCTGCCGGGGGCGTGACACAGGAGGTATGAACTCCCATGTTGGACCAGCGTATTCAAGATGAGCGCCTCACGGAGGGTCTCAGCGAGGAGCATCTGGACAGCATCGTGCTCGACTTCATGCTCGGCGACCACTCGTGCCCCTGGACCGTGCAGGAGCTCGGGCGCGAGCTGGGCCACCACAGCAACGCCGTGGACGCGGTGCGCAGGCTGACCGCGACCGGGCTCGTGCACAGGTCGGGCGAGTTCGTGTTCCCGACGCGCACAGCCCGCCGGGCGAACGACATCAGGATCGGCGCGGCGCCGCGCAGCTCGTAGAGGGCGCGGCGCTTCACGCGGCGATCATCAGCTCAAGCGGGTCGCTGAACGCCATCACCCGGCGCCGGTCTCGTTCAGCTTGAGCTCAGAGCAGCGCACGGGGCCGGCGGCCTGGCGCCTTGGGCTCACCAGCGCACCCCAGCGTCACGTTCGTAGTAGAGCGGTGTGTTGTATCCGTGCCACGTTACCCGAGGCGCCGGCTACCTTGACAGTGATTCGTAGCTCCAATATGTCGCCTGTACGGGCGATGGTTCTGAGCATTCGCAACAAGCTACCGCTGTAAACATAGGTGAACTGCTCGTCGCCGCCCGCTGCAGTAGTGACAGACACCGGCTCTCGGCCAAGATCGAGCTTGGGGGCAAGAACAGCCTTCCGGTGGCGCCTCACCACGAGAGCCTGGTAGTAGGTTTCGCCCGAGCAGCTCGCCGTGCAGTTGATGCGATAGGTCACGGTAGGGTGCGCGAGATGAAAGCTGCTGGTGGTCACGCTGATACCCACCTGCAGAGGCGGTGGCTCCGCAGGGGGTGGAGGCGTCGGTGGCGTGGCTGGAGGCGACACGGGCGCTGGCAGCACCGTCAGTGCGCGTGCAGCCGTCGTGTAGATGTTCGGCGGTTGGCCGGCACATTCAACGAGATTGGCGCTCGAAAAGGATGCGTCCCAGTAGACGGTTCCCGGTGTGGCAGTTGCCTTGGTCGACGTGAACATGTAGGTATAGGTGGGCGACGGGCCCGACGAGATAGGTACCGCAGATCCAGGGCCACCGTCGATATCGGGATTGGACAGCAGCGCCGGCGAAGATGCGACAGCGAACGTCACAGGCGTTGAGGCGTTACCCGAGAAGGTCACGGGTGCGCCCGCTTGGACCGACGTGCCGTTGGCGGGAGTCAGTGACGCTTCCAGCCTACCCAGTGCCCCTTGGCTATCATTGTAGCAGTTTAGGTATGGTGGCGAGGGCACATACCCCTGCGCCGGGCTGACCGACCCCATCACGAGCAACCCCAGCGCACCGAGCGCCACGAGTGAAGCTGCGATGGCAGTATAAAGGCGGACAAGCCCACGACTCGATGACTCCACGATGACTCCTCCGACGGATTTGCTTACAAGATGATGGAATGCTATCACGTTCTGGGCCTTTAGAGACCGCAACCGGACTCGTGCACAGGTCGGGCGAGTTCGTGTTCCCGACGCGCACCGCCCGCCAGGCGAACGACATCAGGGTCGGTGGGGCACCGCGCAGCTCGTAGAGGGCGCGGCATCGCTTCCCAGAGCGTTTGCGAGGCGACAGACTCAGCGGTGCGCGTACAAGGCGCATTCGTAGCCGCCTTCTTCTTTTACATCGACGGCTTAGTTCCGTCACTGTCTCGAAGTCGGGCTTGAGATCGCTTATGAAGTTCGGAGCAGGATTGCTGGTTCGGCCTGGACTTCCTGCTTGCCATCTTCGTTGCCGTGGTGGTATGAAGCGTATTTGTATCCGCCGTCTTCTTCAGTCACTTATCGACGGTTGCGCGCCGACATACGTCTAATCCCGATCGCAACGATCCCCGCCCCAAGACCAATCGCCGCCCTTAGAACACTACCCTGCCAGCTAACGCTAGTAACGAAGTGAAAAAACAGTATCAACGCGACCGCGCACACGGCGGCTATCCCCCAATCGCGCGGGTTCATTCTTTACAGAGCTCTTTACCGGCTACAGTTCCGGCAGCAGCACCCGCCGTACTGCCTCCCAACCCCCCGGGGGAGCCCAAGATCCCACCAATCGCTCCCCCAGCAAATTCACACACTTCTTGGTTTTCGCCCCGCCTAGAGCCTCCTTTATGACACGTTTTTCTCTTGGCGCAGCCGTGTCCACCTGGACCACCCTTGATCTCGATACGGGACCACCCTTCCGGTCCATTGGCACCCGAATCATCGTTTGCGACTTCTTCCGTAAGTGGCTGGTAGAGGATGGCCGGTTCGATATGTGCTTCTTCCTTGCCGCCGCTCGAGCCCTGATGGTCGGACACGTATTCGTATTCGCCTTCTTCTTCGCCCCATTCTTCCCATTCTTCTTCCCCGCCCGCGTACTGGGGCCCGGCTGCGGCTGCTGCGGCTTCGGCTGCTTCACGAGCGGCCTGTTCCGCGGCTGCCCTGGCGGCGGCTTCGCGGGCCTCTTCACGTTCGACCGCTTCCCTGTTCTGGGTGTCGTTGAAGGCGTTGAGATAGGCGCCTTCGACGTAGGCGCCGGTGGGGTCGCTGCTGTTGACGGGGTCGCCGAAGGTGTAGCTGTAGGCGCTGGCGGAGCCGCCGGGGACGGGGTCCGGCTGCAGGAAGCGCCCGATCTCCGGGACGTAGGAGCGGGCGCCCATGCTGACCACGCCGGACGGGAGTTCGGTGGGAAGCTCGCTGGCGCCGAGCCAGGCGTATTTGGCTGGGGCGCTGACGGTCGGGACACCGAACTCGCCGGTGTCGGCTTTCGCGGCCAGTTCAGTCGCGGTTTCGGACAGGTAGGCTTTGGCGACGATGTCGCCGTGGAGGTTGGTGAGCTGGAGTTCTGGGGTTTCGCCGTTGTTCTGGATGGCTACAAGGCTACCATCGATGCCGGTGATGTTGCGGCGCCATTCGTTGGAGACCGGGTTGAGGGTCCACGCGGGGTCGTTGCCGGGCCCGGCGTAGTGTGAGACGATCGTCGAGTTGTTTGGTTTGCCGGTGGAGATGGTTTCGAGCGTACGGCCGGCGGGGTCGAGGTTGTAGCCGACGGTCTGTTCGCTTTGTTTCTGACTGGCTACCTGGTTGTCGGTGTAGTAGGTGTTGGTGAGCGCGTGTTCTGCGCTTTCTTCGGCGTCTTTGGCGGGTAGGGTCGTGATGTCGCCGAAGGTGTTGTAGACGATGCCTGTATCGGTGAGGCGGTCGGCGGTGTCGTAGGTGTGTTCTTGGACTTTGCCGCCTTCGGTGGCGCATTTGCCTTCGGACGTCGGTTCGCGAGTTGTGAGGCTTGTGCGGTTGGTGTCTTCGTCGTAGGCGTAGATCCGTGTGGTGCATTTGCCGCCGGTGGGGGTGTTCTGGACTTGGGTCAGTCGTCCGGCGTTGTCGTAGGTATAGGCTTGGTGGGAGAGGGTGCTGGTTTGTTCAATCCATTGCCCGTGGATTGAGGGGATGATGCTGTCGCTGAACCAGACGCATTTTTCGGTGCAGTGTGTGGTCTTTTTGTATTCGAGGGTTGTTGGTTTGCCTACCTGGTTGTAGGCGTAGGTAGCGGTCATGCCGTTGGGGTAGCCCTCGGTGAGTATGTTCCCTTCGACGTCATAGGCGCCGGTGAACGGCAGTTTGGTTGTGCCGTTTTCGTAGACCAGTTCTGTGATCAGGCCGGTCGTTTCACTATAGGTGAAGGCTTCGGTGCCCTTCCCGTCGTTGACTTTCTTGACGCGGCCGTCAACATCGTATTCGTATGTGCTTGTGTTTTCACCTGCGTCGGTGTAGCTTTCGAGCTCGCCGAGCTTGTTCAATACGTTTGTGATCGTCTTCGGTTTACCTTCGGTGCAGGCTTTGCCTTCGTTCGTGCACTGCTTTTCCAGTGTGCCTGTTTCTTTGTTGTATTCGTTTGTGACCATGGGCAGGACCGTTCCGACGGTGGAGCTGATTGCCGCGGTTTTGACACGTCCGGCTCCGTCATAGGTGTCGGTCTTGGTACGGGTTGTGGAGCCGACGGTTTCAGTCGTCGCTTCTGGCTCATCCCACACGTTGTAGGTGTATTTTGTGATAGGCAGTTCGAATAGTCCGGTTGTCCCAGGTTGTGCTGCCGGAGTCGACTCGCATGGCAGGCTCGCCATCGCCGGACGTTCTCCGCATTCTTTGTATTCTGAGTTCGCGGCGGCGGTGTAGTAGATCGTCTTGGTGTCGTGCGGTGTGCCCTGTTGGAACTGCTCGACTCGATCGTTCGTGACGTCGGCGACCCACATGGTTCCTGACGAGTTCACGGCAATCCCCCTCGGTTCTTTGAACTGGCCGTTACCAGTGCCCGCAGATCCGTCCTGCCCAAGATATTCACCGGATGAAGTGAACTCCTCCAAGCGCGCATTGACGCTGTCCGCAACCCACACGTTCCCGGCCTGATCGACGTCGAGGCCCTTTGGTTCTTTGAACTGGCCGTCGCCGGTCCCAGCGGACCCGAACTGGAGGACGTATTCGAGTTTGGAGTTGAACTTCTGCACGCGACTGTTACCAGTGTCCAAAATAAAGACGTTGTTGCTTGAGTCGACCGCCACGTCGATCGGTTCTTTGAGCTGACCATTCCCTTTGCCACCGGTTCCGAATTCGGTGACATACCCTCCCGATTCGTTGAGTCTCCACTATACGGTTGTTGGCCCTATCGGCGATCCACACATCGTTTTTCGAGTCCGTCGCGAGGCCTTGCGGCCCAGAGAACGCTTTGCTGTTCGCAGTGGTCACCTTCAACACGAATTTGCCTTCTTTGTTGAACTCCTGCACACAGTTGTTGGCTTGGTCAGAAACCCAGATATTGCTTTTCGAGTCGATTGCCATGCCCTTTGGTTCGTTGAGCTGGCCGTTCCCCGACCCCGCAATACCTGCTCGGCAGCTACTCGTACAGACCTCGAGTTCTTCTTTGCCGTCGAGCACGCCGAAGCCAAACATGCGGACGAATTTCCCTTCCGATTTGAACTCTTGCACGCGATGATTGTCGGTGTCCAGCACCCAGACATTACCTTCCGCATCCAACGCAACATCTCTAGGTTCTCCCAGCTGACCGTTACCGGTGCCTTTTGAGCCAAACTGGGACAAGTAGCTCAACAGCATCTTTTCGGCCGCAGGCGACCAGGTTTCGAGCGTATTCCCAGTCACTTTGTCATACATCATCCTATGCGTGAGTTTCAATCCACCCGGATCAGTCGTGACCATTGTCGGCTTGCGTAGTTTCCAGCCAAGGCCACTTTGCCCGCTGTAGGACGTTTCGGTGGTGCGCTTATCGAATTCTTCTTTGCTCGCTGTTTCCGCACCCTCGACAGTCTTGGTCGCCAGATGGTAGGGACCACCTTCGGACGGAGCGCCTTCGTTATAGAAGTAGCTCGTGTGGTCACGCGCCAACACTTCTTCATAGGTTTTTCCTTCTTTGCCCACCGCGAGCTTGACCGTGTGCTGCGGGCCGCGGGTACTCAATATCGCGGTGCCTGGTTCTGTACCTTTTTCTTCGTAGGTGCTTTCGGTCGCGTACTTGCATTCTTCGGCAGGTTTGCACCCTTCAGTTATGGCCTTCAGGCGGTTGTCAGGGCTGAGTGTGCGTACGACGTCGTTGTAGAGGTTGTATTCGGTCACTGAGAGCCCGCCCGTGGGCAGCGCTGTGTTCACGGCGCGATCCTTGCCGTCCAGGTAGTAGACAGTCTCGCGCTTGTATTCCTTGGCTGGCCAGCCCATGACTTTGTCTGGCGGGAAGATCGCCATAGCTTCGCTTGGATCATCGGTCTGCCCCCACTTCGCCGCTTCCGTGGAGCTCATTTCATAGGGCGCGCCGCTACCCGACACGGGCACCTGGTACTCAAGCGTAGTCACAGCGTCCGAGCCCACCACTGGCGGTTCGGGCAGCGGCGTGTTGGGCGTTCCTGACGCAACGGTCGACGTCGCAACGCTCGAGGCCGTCACTGCGCCCGTCGCGTTCAGCGCGATCGCCTCGGCGACCAGCGTGTGGCCTTCATCGCCCGCGACCGGATAGTACGCCTGGTTGACAGCACCGGGGATCGGGCTGCATTCTTTGCCCGAGCTGTTGCAGTCCTCCCACTGGTAGATAAAGGCCAGCGGGCTCGCGCTCCATTTCCCCGGTGTTTTTTCGCTGGTCAGGGTGACGCTGACCTTCGTTCCGACAGCGGGTTTGGTACTCGACAGCGTAGGTACTTCAGTGTTGACCGGCGCTTCGCCGGTGCCGAGCGCCGTCGCCGCAGATGGTATGGCTACGGCCAGAAGCCGGCCGGGGCTAGCGTCGCCTGAGATGGTTCCCTGCTCCAGCAGCGCCGGCTCGTGGCCCGCCGTACTGACCGCCGTGACGTGCCCTTCGGCGTCGTACCCGTAGGTCGTCTTCAGCGGCGAGGGCGTGACTTGGGGGTTCCACTCGGCGCGCATCCGGCCTTTCGCGTCATAGGCGTATTCCGCCACGATGGATTCGGTTTTTGTTTTGCTCGCGTTCCACGCTATGTACTTGACCTTCGACAGGTGCCCCGCGAATTCGTTCCATTCGCTGCCCTTTTCGCCTTTGGCCTTCGTTTCCGTGGCATATTCGAACTTCAGCGCGCGGCATCCTTCTTTGAGTTCGCTGATTTCTTTCCCGCAAGAGACACCTGCCGGCACGGGCGCCAACTCCTCCTTCGGCTCGATAACGCCGCCTTCGACCTTGAATTTGTACAGCGTCGCATTCGTGCCGCTCGGACCTTCAACGCTCGACGGCATCCAAACACCGCTTCCCCCGGTGGGGATTTCGAAAGTCGTGACCGAGCCATTCTCGCTCAACGTGAACACCGTTTTGCTTTCGACCGTCTTTTCGAGCAGTACCAGGCCGGCATCGCCCGTCGGCGATGTAAATTCGCCTTTGCCCTTGCTCTCGAACACGACCTGTTCGCCGCTACCGCCCGTCAAAATCATGCCACCCGACACCCTATATAGGCTCTGCTGGGCAGCCAAGCTCAGGTTCCACTGCGGGCCGAGCGGACCTTCGGCGCCCTGCGCAAGGTGACGCGAGCGATAGCTGCGACTCACCGTCAACGCGCCCCCAGGCACACCAACCGACACGTCCGTAGCGGCCAAACCGAGCTCCCCCGTCACCGGGTTCACCGGGCCAGGTCCGACAGCCACACTTTCAGCATGGTGAATGGTCAAGTGGTATTCTTCGCTGTCAGCCACGTTACCGGCGTTGTCTGTCGCCACCACAGTGAGAGTATGCTCGCCGGCAGCATAGTTTTCTGCGTTCAGAGTCCATTCCGCGTTTCCGGTACACGGCCCTTTCGAGCAGCCACCCTGTGGTCCACTCACCGGCTGTCCATCAACATCCAACATAATCGAGGCTATCCCCGAGCTCGGAGCCGGGCTTTTACCGTCAGTCGCGCTAGCTTTCAGCAATATGTGCTGACCATCATCGATTTCGTGATTACTCGGAAAGCCACTCAACGTGATGTTGTAGGGAGGTTCGTTATCCACTTTGATTTTTTGGGTGGCCAGATGCCCTTCTGCGCCCGTCGCGTCCTTTACGTACGCTTCCAGAGTGTCTTCTCCATTTGGCATCTGGCTCTCATAGCCGTAGCCCTTGTTGATTTCTGGGAAGCACTGCACGCCACCTGTGCATTCGTAGTTTTCGATATAGTTATTGGTTTCCGTAAAGAACGATTCGCCAAGACCCGCCTTGATGTTGAAGTAGCTAATCCCGATCCCAGCGTCCTTCCCGTGCAGTTCAAAGCCGCTACCCGAATTCGGACCAAGCCAACTACCAGCGCCATAAAACGCATTGCGCTTCCCCCCATCAACATATTCATGGGTGGTGTCAACGCTGATTTCTGGGCCGTTCGGCTCGTTGATCATCACAAAGTTTTCTGCTACACCCAGTATGCTGACGCCGCCGCCTTCGTAGGCGCCTGTAGCCGTTAGGAGATACTCAGCCGAGTTTCCCGGGACGATTTTGGCTTTAACCTTGGTTTCATATGTGCCGCTCGCTTTTTCTGGCAAAACTGTACTGGCTTCTACTTTTCCTTCCGGGCTGACAATCAGCTGGGAGGCTTCAACTTTATCTTCAGTTAGGTTCTGGGTTCCGACGCTTTTGGTCGTCAGGTCGCCGATTTCGGAGTCGCCCTGAGTTGTATACTCCAAAGCGCCCCATTCGGTTGCGCTATGCCTTTTTCCCTCTATGTACAGCGATTCCCCGTTCTGTTCACCCCCAGTAAACCCCGTAGCCCCCGGTGATGTCTTGAAGTGCCAATTTGTGGTGTGTCCATTCTTGCGGGTGATCCAACTGTCCTGGACTTCAGGGTCCACGAAGATCGGATACGTCTCCTTCCCCGCTTCTTTGCTCACATCGACAGCCAAGAGGTCTCCTTCGACGCTCAGAGACACCGGCACCGACGCCCCAGACGCATCGTGGGCGAGCGGCACAGATATACTCGCGATCACCGATCCGCTGCTAACGACATGGACGAGCCCGGAGCTGCCTGCCGCGTTGACCAGACTCGCGCCTTCGGGCATTCCCACTCGGTAAACAAGACGCCCAGGGCTCGCCGTCGAACGCAAGACCGCATCCTCGCTAAACCCACCCGTCTCGGGCTTCACAACCTCATCCACGTCGCTCCCTACACCCACCCCGCCATAGAACACGACCGATCCGTCGACACGCCCTTCACTGCCGCCCACAGCCGCACCCGACACATCCACAGGCGTCAGCGATACACCCGAATCCGCCAGGCTCACCCCATCCTGCAGCCACTTCGGGATACTCACCCCCACCGCCGGATTGGCGACCTGGAACACACCGCCCACTTCACTCACGCTCAGATCGACCGGCGACCACCTCCCCGGCGATGACTCCGTCGCGATCGGTTCCATCGATTCCAGCACCGCGTGACCGCCCTGGGTCATCCCCACCTGCGCTGCGTTAGAGTCGATAAAACCCGTGATACGCCGTCCTTCGGGCAACTGCGGCGGACCGCCCGCACGTTCGTTGACGACGCTCGGGAACGCTTCGCTGGCTACTACCGCAGCCTGCCCAGCGCTCAGACCCTCATACTTCGTCTGAGATTCCTGACGCGCCAAAGTCGCTTCAGGACTCGCACGCCGCGCTTCTTCAGCTTCCCGCACCGACTGCTCGCCAAGAAGTGACAGCCCTCCCGGCACCACCAGCGGGCTTTCAAGCGACGACCCGCCCGTGCCGCCCAGAACCGGGGAGCCGTCCGCGAATGCCGACGGCGAGGACACCACCGCCAGCGCCGCCAAAACGCAGGCCAGACACATCAGCAGCGACCGCAGACCAGTCCTCATCCCAACCCCCAGGTTCGAGATCATTAACACGTATTGCACTACGGCAAGCACTCGCGGGCCGGTGGATAGAGGACCACCAACCAGACCGCCTTCTATGAATACCAAGAAGGATGACGATGTGTCAATGCCAATATGGGAAAGGAATGGCCCAAATTTTTCCTACATGGGAAATTGGAAGGACCGGAACTGGAAGGCCGAGCCGTCACCGGACCGCTCGCAGGATGGACGGCAGCCCCTCCGCGGTGCCCGAGATAGCGCTCAGCTCTTCGACTTGGAGCGCCACTTCAAGCTGCGGCAGGCAGGTGTCCAACAGACGACCCAGCCGCTGCTCGACCGTTCGCAGGCGATTTGCGATCGTGCGGGGGTTCACGCCGAGCGCGTGGGCCGCCACCTTGGAACGGCGCCCGGAAGAGACGTAGGCACGCAGTGTCTCGCGCAGCACGGCGCCATCGCTGCGAGGCCCCTGCTCATCGTGGTCGAGCGGCGCGAGAAAGCTCTCCACCAGCCAGCCGCCGAGGGCGCGGTCCACCACCATCGGTGCGAGCAGAACCACGTCGGCGAACCGCGTGAGACCCGGTGGCCCACATAACGCGACCGAGAGCGCCATCTGGGCCTGCCGGTGCGTCTGGCGCCATCCGTCGAGACCCCTCCCCAGCTCGCCGATCGCCAGCGACACCCCACCCCAGTCGCCCCTGGCCGCGAGGACGCACTCGATCTCCCCGGGCGCAAGCCTCCGCTGCCCGCCAAGCCAACCGCACACCACGTGGTCGCCGGCCGGGACGAGGAGCAGCTTCCGCTCGCAGCCCTCCGCCAGATCTCCCACGAGCGCCGCGGCCCCCGGACCTTGGGCGATCACACCCAGATGCAGCGAATCCAGCTCGTAGCCTAGTTCGGTCGAACTGACCGTGCCGCCGGCGAGCAGTCTCCGCACACGCTCCAGAAGCCGCTGCTCGTCGGAGAGACCCACGCCATCGTGTTCGCGTATGTACTCCGCGACCACGGCAACCGTCGCACTCAGCTGCTCGACCAAATCGGCGCCGTCGGAAGACGCCGTGAGGAGGGGGATCTGCGGCCGGATGTGCATTGAGTGGAAACATACTAAGATATAGGCGAATCAGACGGCAAAGCATGGGATACGAGCGCTCTGGACACAGGTAGTCCCAACGGGTGTTCTTCGCTGGGCAATGGCCCAAGCGATATCCACAGCCACAAGCACGCTCGGCGAGCGAATCCGCGCACGCCGTGAAGTCCTCGGTCTCAGCCAGGAAGCGCTCGCCGACCAGAGCAACGTCCACTGGACCTTCGTCGGACAGGTCGAGCGAGGTCGGCGCAACCTCAACCTGCACAACCTCCTCAAGCTCGCCGCCGGCCTCGAAATCGACCCGGCCGACCTCGTGCGGGGCCTCAAGCCCCCAGAAGACGACCCCCAATGACGCGCCCCCGGTGAACGCGGGTACCGGAACGACCCGGAGGGGTCGCTGAGCAAGCGATGCAAGACCGTATGGGTCGTGTCGACCGATACGCGCGGTAGTGATGGTCGGCACCCCGCGCATGAGTGTGCGGGGACTGGGCTGGAGGGTGGCCCTCCGGCCGACACCCTGAGTCATGGGAGGTGCCGACATGCTGAACGATAGGACGATCGTGGGTCTGGATGTGCATGGGACGGCGACGCAGGCCGCCGTGTTGGAGATCGCGACCGGCGAGCTGACGTTCCGGCGGGTCCAGGGACCCCCGAGCGAGGTTATGGGGTATCTGCGGGGGCTCCCGGGGAGGGTGCTCGCGACCTATGAGGCGGGTCCTATGGGGTATGGGCTCGCCCGGGCAGCCGCCGAGCTGGGGCTGGATGTCCGTGTCTGCGCGCCGGGTTCGATATTGCGTCGTCCGCATGAGCGGATCAAGACCGACCGTCGCGACGCGGAGCGCCTGGCGCGACTTTTGGCCGCGGGAGAGTTGTCCTTCGTGCGGGTACCGACCGTGCAGGAAGAGAGCTTCCGTGACCTCGCGCGTTGCCGGGAGGCCGCTCGTGGTGATCTGATGCGCGCCCGTCACCGCCTCGGGAAGCTCCTGTTGCGCCGCGACGTGCGTTTCGGTGGCCCGGGGAGCAACTGGACGCTCGCGCACTGGAAGTGGCTGAACCAGCTCGAGTTCGATGACGCGCCCTCCCGCGCGGTGCTCGCCGACTACCTGACCGGCGTCCGTGCGCTCGAACAACGCCGCTCCGCGCTGGACGCGGCGATCAAGAAGACGTGGGCTGAGAGCCCGTGGGCGCAGACGATCGCCAGGTTGCGCTGCATGCGGGGGATCAACTCGACTACCGCGTTCGGCTTGTGCGCCGAGATCGGCGACTTCCACCGCTTCAAGCACCCCACCACCCTGACGTCCTATCTCGGGATCGTGCCGAGCGAGCGCTCCTCCGGCGAGCAGACCCGCCGCGGACCGATCACCAAGGCCGGCTCCCCGCACGCCCGCAGACTGCTCGTCGAGGCAGCCCACCACTACCGCCACACCCCCGCGATCGGGATGGCACTCACACGCCGCCAAGACGGCCAGGACCCCCGCGCGTGCGAGATCGCGTGGCGCGCCCAACACCGCCTGCACCACCAGTACCGGCGGCTGCGCCTGGAGCGCGGCAAGCCAGCGAACATCGTCACGATCGCGCTCGCACGCGAGCTCGCCGCGTTCACCTGGGAGATCGGCCAACTGACCTGAACACCAACCCACAACCACACCCCCCGACGGCAGCGGTGCTGTCGGGGCGACACGGGAACCACCGGGACCTGGCCTGTCGCGGCTAGCGGGCCCGCGCTGCGTCCTCGGGCAACCAGCACCCACCAGGTGCCGGCCGCGCCCGCCACAAGACTGCGCGCCCCGCGACGAATCGGCGGTCATGAGGTACCCAGCCCTCGCATATGAGGCTGAAACAGCACTCGACACGCCCAGACACCGCCCGTGACGCCCCGAGAACACCACACGCCCCACCCCCTCACCCGCCAACACGCGGGCAACCCCAGCCTGCCCACTTGACAAACCAACCCCCCATATGAGGACGCAGTGAGCGAAGTGTGCTCGGCACACGAGCGACCGAGGACGCAGCATCGCGTAGCTCAGCGGCCCCTCAGCGCCGCGCGCGTGTTACGCGTTCAAGATCCCGCTTCATCTCCCGCTCGCGGATCGCCTCGCGCTTGTCGTAGAGGTCCTTGCCCCGCGCCAGCGCGATCTCCACCTTCGCGCGGCCCTCGCGGAAGTACATGCGCGTCGGCACCACCGTGAGGCCCCGCTCGGCGACCCTCGCCGCCAGCCGCTCGATCTCGGAGCGGTGCGCGAGCAGCCGGCGGTCGCGCTCGGGCTCGTGGTTCTCCCGCGCCGCGGGGGCGTAGGGGGGGATGTGGACGCTGTGCAGCCACAACTCCCCCTCGCGGATCGCGACGTACCCCTCTTTCAGCTGCGCCCCCGACTCGCGCAGCGCCTTGACCTCGGTACCCCGCAGCTCGATCCCGCACTCCAGGCGCTCGAGCAGCTCGTAGCGGTAGGAGGCGTAGCGGTTGCTCGCCACGTCCCCCGCGCCCACCTTGCGCTTGCCGCCTCGCGTCTTGGCCATCGTGTACCGAGCCTAGCCATCGGCGGGGGCCAGGTCGAGGTCCACCCTGCCCCTTCGCGGATCCACGCGCCCCACCCGGACCGTCACGGGGTCCCCCAGGCGCAGAGTCGTACCCGAGCGTTCCCCCCGTAGGACGGTGCCCTGCTCGTTGAGCTCCCACCACTCCCGGCCCCCGGCGCGCGCGAGGTTCCCGCCGTTGGCGCGCGCCGCTCCATTGGGCCGCGCGCCCGGTCGGCCTCCCCGCACTGACCCCCTCCTGGCCCCGCCCCCCTGGGCGGGGGGCCGATCCCTTGAATCCCGCTCCTGCTCGCTGCTGCGCTGTGACATGCTCGCTGCCAGGCGTCTCACGGGAAGCATCCCCTCGAACCGGTAGCCGCCCTCGCCTGGGGGCACCCCCGCGGGGGGCCCGAACGCGACGAACGCTCCCGCGCCGATCAGGCCCACCACCTCCCCCACGAACGCCCGCTGCCAGTCCCCGTCGAGCAGCTCGCGCTCCAGCGCGAAGCACCGCGCCACGTCGTCCGCGTCGCGCTCGACCTCCATCGCTGCGCGCTCCTGCGCGGAGGTCCACTCCCCGAGCTCCTGCAGGGTCCCCGCGCGCGGCGCACGCTCCGGGCCCCCGAGCGTGGAGAGCAGCGCGCGGTGGCACACGAGGTCCGGGTAGCGGCGGATGGGTGAGGTGAAGTGGCAGTAGCACGCCGACCCCAACCCCGCGTGGCCGAGGTTGCGCGGCGAGTAGGACGCCTGTTGCAGCGCCCGCAGCACCAGCGTGCTGAGCGCCTGGCGGCCCCCCGTCGGCGCCGCTGTCGGGTCGCCCGCCCGCGCCCGCGCGAGCGTGCGCCGCACGTGGGCCTCCACCAGCCGCGAGGCCGCCCCCACCACCTCCGCCGCCTGCGCGGGAGACAGTCTGCGGCCCCACCGGCGGGGTCGCGACCCCCAGCGAGGCCAACTGGTCCACCAGCCGTTCCACGGCCGCCGCCTGCGGGCGCTCGTGTACCCGGTACAGGCACGGCACGCCCCGCCGCTCCAGCTCCCTGGCGACCGCTTCGTTGGCGGCAATCGCCAGGTGCTCGATCAGGCGGTGGGACTCCGTCTGCACACGCGCTTTGATCTCGCTCACTTCCCCGCGCGCGTCGAACACGAACTCCGGCTCCTCGGAGTCCACCGTGAGCGCGCTGCCGCGCCCCGCGCGCGCCCGCCCCAACGCCGCCGCGGCCTCGCGCGCCGCCTGCAGCGGCGCCGCCCACGGCTCCCGCGCGGCCTCGCGTCCGGCGAAGATGCGGTCCACGCGGTCGTAGTCCAGACGCTCGTCGGAACGTATCGTCGAGCGGTAGAACTCGCAGCGGCGCACGTCCGCGCCGTGGAGCTCCAGCTCGACCGTCACCGCCGCCCGCTCGCGGCCGGGCACCAGCGAGCAGGCGTCGCCCGAGAGCGCATCCGGGAGCATCGGCTCGACCGCGCCCGGTACATACACGGAGGTGGCCCGCTCCCGCGCCTCGACGTCCACCGCGGAGCCCTCGCGCACGTAGGCGGACACGTCCGCGATGTGCACCCACACTCGCACCCCCGCCCCTGCCCCGTTCCCGAGGCGCTCCGCCGAGACCGCGTCGTCGAAGTCGCGCGCGGCCACCGGGTCGATCGTGAACGTCGCCAGCTCCCGCAGGTCGCGCCGCGCCGGCGCGCCCACCACCACCCGCGGACCGCGCTCGCGGGCGGAACGCGCCGCGCGGGCGACCCCCTGCTCGAAGCGGCGCGCGAGACCGCGCTCGCGCATCAGCTCCTCGATCGCCTCGCGCGCGCTCTCGCGCTGCTGGGGCGGCCACACCACACGTGCGCCACTCGACCCGCGACCACCCCGTGTGCCCGCCGGACCCCGGGCGCTCCCGGCGCCCTTGCCTCCGCGCCCGCTCCCACGGGCGGCTCCGCCACCCTGCCCGCGGCCCCGACCGCCCGCGCCGCCCCGGCCCCCGTCACTGCCCGTACCACCCGCGCCGCCTCTGTCGCCCCGGCCCCCCCGGGGAGGATGGGCAGGGCTCATGAGCCGTGGACTTTGGCGGCGAGCGTTTCGAGCGCCACCTGCAGGCCGTGGGGGGTGTCCACGCCACGGGGCACCGACACTTCGGGGGCGATGCCCGCGCCCTCGCGCACGCCGCCGCCGCCGAGGTTGCGTCCGTTGGGTGTGAAGTACTCCCCCACGGTGATGTCCAGCGCGCCCCCGTTGGAGAGCGGCTGCTCCTCCTGGAAGACCCCCTTGCCGAAGGTGTGGGTGCCGAGGACCGTCGCGCGGTGGTGGTCCTGGAGCGCCGCCGTCACGATCTCCGCGGCGGAGGCGGTGTTGCGGTCCACGAACACCACGACCGGCACCGTGGCCGGGATCGGGTCGCCGACCGCGGTGATGACCTGCGTGGGCTGGACGCGCCCGCGCGTGGTGACCACCACCGCCCCGCGGGGCAGGAAGAGGGAGGCGACCAGCTGCGCCTCTTCCACCAGCCCGCCGGGGTTGGAGCGCAGGTCGAGCACGAGCCCGCGGGCGCCCGCGACGTGCAGCTCGTGTTCGACCGCTTCGCGCAGTTCGTCGTGGGCGCCCGCGGAGAACGTCGCGAGCGCCACCACCCCGAGCCGGACGCCGTGCACGGTGCGGGTCACCGAGGCCACCAGCGGCTGGTAGATCGTGGCGCGCGTGAGGGTCACGGTGCGGAAGCTGGGGTGCCCGGACTGGCTTGGGTGACCGGACTGCCGCCTGCGACCGTGCGCCCCCGCCCCCACGGCCGAGCTCGCACCCGCGGGCGGCTGAGCGATGCGCAGCGTGACGGTGGTGTCGGGGGGCCCTTTGACGAGGCCCGTCGCCACGCTCTGCGCCACGCCTGCGAGGGAGCGCCCGTTGACCGCCACGATCACGTCTTCGGCGCGCAGGCCCGCACGCGCAGCGGGGGAGGCGTTGAAGACCTGCACGATGCGCAGCCCCCGCGGGTCGGGGTTGACCTCCACGCCGATGCCGCTGAAGGACCCCGGGCGCTCGAATTCCCGCAGTTCGGAGGGGGTGAGGTAGTGGGAGAAGCGGTCACCGAGGCTCGCCACGGCGCCCGCGATCGAGGCGTCGGCGAGCGGTGCCTCGCCCACGGGACGGTAGTAGTCGTGGTGGATCCGCGCGAGCGCTTCGTCGACGACGCGCGTGTCACGGTTGGCCACGAACACCCGCTGCATGAACCCGGGCAGGTCTTCGGGGTGCCCTCCCCACCAGACGCCCGCGGCCAGGAGCGCGAGCAGCAGCACCACGAGCACGACGAGCGTGGCGGCAAAGGCGAGGACGGGGGTGCGACGGCGAGGGGTCAAGGGCGCTCAGAGACTAAGGTAGGGCGGTGGCCCACGTCACCACCACCACGGTCCCCGCCAACGGCCTGCCGGTGCACCGCGTCGCGGTCCCGGGCACGCGCGCGCTGACCGCGCTGGTCGCGTTCGACGCGGGCGCGCGCACCGAGCGCGCCGAGGAGAACGGGATGGCGCACTTCCTCGAGCACCTCGTGTTCAAGGGCGGGGAGAAGTACCCCACGTACACCGACGTCAACGAGACCGCGGAGCGGCTGGGGGGCGTCCTGAACGCCTACACGAGCCACGACCTCGTCGCCTTCCACATCACCGTCCGCGCGGAGTCCGCGGCGGCGGCGGTGGACCTGCTGAGCGACTTCGCGGGCCGCCCGCGGATCGACGCCGAGGAGCTCGACCGCGAGCGGGGGGTGGTGGTACAGGAGATCAACCGCGCCTACGACCAGCCGTCGACAGTCGCGGAGTACCTGATCGACCGCGCCGCCTTCGGCGAGCACCCGCTGGGACGCACGGTGCTGGGGCCGGAGGAGAACCTGCGCAGCTTCACGCGCGAGGCGATCGTCGCGTTCCGCGAGCGCCGCTGGGCGGGCACGCGCGGGGGTGCGTTCCTGGTGGGCAACCTCGACCACCTGCCCCCCGAGGCGCAACTGCACGAGTGCTTCGCGCGCTTCCCCGCGCTGGGCGAGCCCGAGCCCTACGTGCCGGCACCCCCCTTCGCCCCGCAGACCGCGGTGGAGCAGCGCGAGACCAACCAGTCGCACCTGCGCATGATCTACCGCCCCGCGGTGGACGTGTCCGACCGCCGCCAGCGCGCGGCGCTGGCGATCTACTCGACGCTGCTCGGCGGCTCGATGGGCTCGCGCCTGTTCGACGAGATCCGCGAGAAACGAGGCCTGTGCTACTCGGTGTACGCGGTGGACCACTCCTTCGCCGACGTTCCCGTCCTGCAGCTCGGCTCGGGCCTCGACTCCGCGAAGTGCATCGAGGCGTACACCCGCATGCGCGAGATCGTGGAGGAGCTGCGCACGGACGGCCCGCGCGAGGAGGAGGTCGCCCGCGCGCGCGCCTACGCCGCAGGCCGAACGGTGCTCGCGTTCGAGAACACCAACGCTGTCGCCCGCTACGCCGCGAGCCAGGCGATCGTGTTCGGCGAGGAGTGCGACCCCGACGCAGCGATCGCGGCGCTCGACGCCGTCACCTTCGAGGAGGTCCGAGAGGTCGCCGCGGGGATCACGGAGGAGCTGGCCGTGGCGTGTGTGGGACCCCACAGCGCCGAGGAGTTCTGAGCGGGTAATTTTGGGGATGGCCTTCGGCAGGAGTGCCACGCGCAACTCGACCCAACGGCATGTGGTCGCCCGCCCCTCGGGGGCGGGCGGAGGCGGCACGCACGCCGCGGAGTGGCGCCACCCACCCCCCAGCTCAGCCGAGAGCGACCATGCGGTCTATGGGGACCCGCGCACGCTCGGCGATCTCCGGTGCCACGCGCACCTCGAACCGCATGTCCCTCAGGGAGTCGCGCAGCTTGGGAAGCGTGATCATCTTCATGTACTGGCAGCTCGCCTCGGCATTGGCGGGGATGAAGTCCACGTCGGGCGCCGCCTGGCGTAGCGGGTAGAGCATCCCCACCTCGGTGGCGACGACGACCTCTCTGCGCCCGCCGCCCCGGGCGCCGTCGCCCTCGGCGCCGTCGCCGTTCGCCGCCGGGGCGCCTCCCTCCCCGTCGACCCACCGCTCGACGCCCGCACCCTCGACCGCGCCGGGAGCTGCCCGCCGCTCGGCCTGCTCGGCGTACGCGAGCATCCCACCGGTGGAGAGCATGTGCACGCCCTCCGAAGAGATGTCCCCAGCCGCGACGTACTCCATCACGGAGGTGGAGCAGCCGCACTCGGGGTGGATCAGGAAGTCCGCGCCGGGGTGGGCGGCGCGCGTCGCCTCGATGTCGGAGGGCCGGATGCCCGCGTGCACGTGGCACTCGCCGTCCCAGACGTGCATGCGCCGGCCGAGCTCCTTCTCCACGTACGCCCCCAGCCACAGGTCGGGGCCGAACAGGATCTCGGTGGCGGGACCACGAGTCTCGTAGATGTGGCGCACGACAGCCACCGCGTTCGCCGACGTGCAGCAGTAGTCGGTCAGCGCCTTGACGGCGGCGGTGGTGTTCACGTACATCACCACCACCCCCCGCGGGTACTGCGCGCGCCACTGCGCGAGCTGCTCGGCGTCGATCGAGGCGGCCAGCGAGCAGCCGGCGTCGAGGTCGGGGATCAACACGGTCTTCTCCGGACAGAGGATCGAGGCGGTCTCGGCCATGAAGTGCACGCCGCAGAAAACGATCACATCCCCCTCGGCCGCGGCGGCCTTGCGCGAGAGCCCGAGCGAGTCGCCGACGTAGTCGGCCACGTCCTGCACCTCGGGCACCTGGTAGTTGTGGGCGAGGATCACCGCCCCGCGGGCAGCCGCGAGCGCGCGCACCTCCTCCTGCAGCTCCGCGACTTCCCGCGGGGTGAGCGCGGGGGCCGGAGCCTGCGAGGGGGCCATCGGCAGGTTCACGGCAAAGCCTCCAGGGTCATCGACAGGTCGAGCGCCGGCGCCGAGTGGGTGAGGGCGCCCATCGAGATCCATTCTACCCCGGTCTCCGCGCGAGCCCTGAGCGTCTGCAGCGTCACCCCGCCGGAGGCCTCCAGCTGCGCACGCCCGGCGACCTGCGCTACCGCTGCGCGCAGCTGCGCGTCGTCCATGTTGTCGAGCAACAGCCGCGGGGCGCCGGCGGCGAGCGCCTGGGCGATCTCCTCGGGATCGCGCACCTCCACCTCCAGCGTCGCCGCCAGCTCGGGCGCCGCCGCGCGCGCGCGGGCCACGGCCTGCGCGATCCCTCCGGCGGCGGCGATGTGGTTCTCCTTGATGAGCACCGCGTCGTACAGCCCAGCGCGGTGGTTGTGCGCCCCCCCGGCCGTGACCGCCGCCTTCTCCAGCGCCCGCAGCCCCGGCGTGGTCTTGCGCGTGTCGAGCACCCGCGCCCCGGTTCCCTCAACAGCCCGCACCGCGCGCGCGGCCGCCGTGGCCACCCCGGAGAGGTGCCCGAGGAAGTTCAGCGCGGTGCGCTCCGCGGTGAGCAGCGCGCGAGCGAGCCCCTCCACGCGGAGCACCGGCAGGGTCGGGGCGCCCTCGCCACCAAGCGCAGGACCGCCCGGCTCACGCCACACCCCCTCCCCCACGAGCCGCTCGCAGCGCGCCGCGGGGTCGAGCAGCGCAAACGCCTCCTGGGCGGCGTCGAGCCCATAGATCGCACCGGGCGCCTTCTGGGAGATAGTCGCCCGCGC
This sequence comes from uncultured Solirubrobacterales bacterium, assembly GCA_963842005.1. GTDB lineage: Bacteria > Actinomycetota > Thermoleophilia > Solirubrobacterales > Solirubrobacteraceae > Palsa-744. The sequence continues at coordinate 528,188 of CAWJEV010000005.1, forward strand.
GCGCGCGTCAGCGGCCACCGTGGCCTCAGTAGTCACGTCCCCGGAGCCGACGTCCTCCTCCAGCGCACGGCGCACGAGCGCGGACAACTCAGCTTGTGGGAGGGCGGAGCGCATCGGTGACGGGAGCATAGGCGCCCGAGCGAGCGTTCCATCCCAAGCGCGGGGTTTGATGTGCGGATGGCCGCCGTCATCCACGTCTTCTGTGAAACCAACCCCTCGTTCACGACCACCGTCGTGAACGGGCTGCTCGCGTCGGCGACCGTCCTCGCAGGCTGCGTGGCCTTCTGGTCCGGGCTGCCGGCCGCAGTGTCGCTGTTCGTCACGGTCAGACCGGAGATGCGAACCGATGCGATCAGCAAGGGAATGGGGATCGGCTTCATCGTGGGAGTACCCTTCGGAGCCTTGATGCTCTTTGTATTCATTGCTAAGGTGGCCTCATGAGGCCAAAGAGCATCCTCGGCGAAGCCGCAGCCGAAATCAGCCGGTACGACTGGGGCCTCATGCTGGCGACCTATACACTCGGTGTCGTAGCGTTCCAACTGGGCGCCCCGCTGTGGGCGGCAGTGATCGGTGCGTTCAGCGGACACGCGATCGTCGGGGTCAAGCACACCCGTCGCAACCTCGGCTTGATCGACAGTCACGACACCGACGAACGGGAGGCGACGCCGCCGCGCACCGTCACCTCCCCACCGACGGACGCCCCGCCGGGCATCGCGGGGCCCTCCGCGCGCTCTGCGCTCAGCTCGCCGCCGCGCGCAGCAGGTAAGCCCTGACGAACCCGTCGAGGTCCCCGTCGAGCACGCGCTGCACGTCGCCGACCTCGTGGCCGGTGCGGTGGTCCTTGGCGAGCGTGTAGGGGTGCTGCACGTAGGAGCGGATCTGCGAGCCGAAGTTGACGTCCTGCGCCTCGCCCTTCTCGCGGGCGATCTCCGCCTGGCGTTCGCGCTCGCGGCGTTCGAGCAGCTTGGCGCGCAGCATCGCCATCGCCGTCGCGCGGTTGGAGGACTGGGAGCGCTCGTTCTGGCACTGCACGACGATGCCCGACGGGCGGTGGGTGATGCGCACCGCGGAGTCGGTCTTGTTGACGTGCTGACCGCCCGCGCCGGAGGCACGGTAGGTGTCCACCTGCAGGTCGTCGTCGGCGATCTCGATCTCGCCGGCCTCCTCGACGATCGGCGCCACCTCCACCCCGGCGAAGCTCGTGTGGCGGCGGTGGGCGGAGTCGAACGGGGAGAGGCGCACGAGGCGGTGCACCCCGCGCTCGGCGCCGAACAGGCCGTAGGCGTTCTCCCCCGCCGCGCGGAAGGTCGCGGACTTGAGGCCCGCTTCCTCGCCGGCGCTCGCCTCCAGCAGCTCGACCGCGAAACCGCGCGACTCGGCCCAGCGCAGCTCCATGCGCAACACCATCTCCACCCAGTCCTGCGCGTCGGTGCCCCCCGCGCCGGCGTTGACGGTCACCAGCGCGTCGCCGGAGTCGTAGGGCCCGGAGAAGAGCCGCTGCTCCTCGAGCTCCCGCAGGCGCGCCTCCGCCGAGGCCATGTGCTCCTCGACCTCCGCGGCCAGCGACTCGTCCTCCTGCGCGAGCTCGGTGAGCCCCTCCAGGTCCCCGACGTCGCTCTCGAGCGTCCTGAACGCCTCCAGGCGCCGCGCCACGCGCGAGTGCTCCGCGGCGACCTTCCCCGCGTGCTCGGAGTCGTCCCAGAAGCCCAGGGCTTCCATCTCCACCTCGAGCGCCCCAGCGCGCTCACTCAACGAAGCCGGGTCAAAGATAGTCCGCGAGCAGCTTCAGCTGCTCGCGAATCGCGGCAAGTCTCTGCGGGACCGACTCTGTAGATGCCGTGGTGGCCATGCACCCACGCTACCAGGGTCCCCGGCTACGCGCGGTACTTCTTGAACTGGTGCCCGTGGGCTGCGCCGCCACGGGCATGGATGGTCACGGGCACACGGGCTTGCCGGCCAAGGAGGAGGCTCCGCCTACACGCCAGGTCGAGTTACCGTCCCAAATTCGCGCAGAAACACCGGGACCGCTTCAGGCCCCGTGACACCGCTTGAACTTCTTACCCGAGCCGCACCAACACGGGTCGTTGCGCCCAACCTGGCGCTCGGCGTCGAGGACGCGCTGCTCGACCACGGGCGCCATCTCGTACTCCTCGCCGCCGCCGTTTGCGGCGTACGCCTGCGCGCCACCTGCCCCCGCGGCCGCCGCGGCGGCCGCGATCGCGCCGGCGCCCATCACGGCGCCGCCGCCCGAGTAGGAGACCCGCGCGGGACGGGTGGGGTTGCCGGCTGCCGCGAAGGCCGGCACGGGAGGCGTCCCGCCGCCGTTGGGGCCCTCGGCGACGATCTGCACGTTGAAGATCATTCGCGCGTAGTCCGCCCAGATGCTGTTGATGAGATCGCCGAAGAGCGTGTAGGCCTCGTTCTTGTAGGCCACGAGGGGGTCGATCTGGGCGATGCCGCGCAGCCCGATGCCTTCGCGCAGGTAGTCCATGTCGAACAGGTGCTCGCGCCAGCGTTCGTCGATGATCTGCAGCAGCAGGTAGCGCTCCAGCTGGCCCATCAGCTCCTCGCCGAGCTCCTGCTCACGCGCGTCGTAGCGCTCCAGCGCCGTCTGCAGCACGCGTTCGCCGAGGTGGCTGCGGTCGATCGCCTCGGCGTTGAGGTCGTCCGCTGCGAGGTCCAGTGCAAAGAACTGCGAGAGGGCGGTGAAGAGGCCGCCGAGGTCCCAGTCTTCGAGGTAGTCGCCCTGGGTGTACTCGTCGATTGTGCGCTCGATCACGTGCCCGATCTCCTCGCGCGCCTGCGCGCCCATCGCCTCGCCTTCGAGCACCTGGTCGCGGTAGGCGTAGATCACACGCCGCTGCTCGTTCATCACATCGTCGTACTCGAGCACGCGTTTGCGGATCAGGAAGTTCTGCTCCTCGACCTTGCGCTGGGCTTTTTCGATCTGCTTGGAGAGCATCCCCGCCTCGATCGGTTCCTCGTTGCCCTCCTCGTCGACCCCGCCGAGTTTGTCGAGGATGCGGTAGATGCGGTCGCCCGCAAACAGCCGCACGAGGTCGTCCTCGGCGGAGAGGAAGAAGCGCGACTCCCCGGGGTCGCCCTGGCGTCCGGAGCGCCCGCGCAGCTGGTTGTCGATGCGCCGCGACTCGTGGCGCTCGGTGCCGCAGATGAACAGGCCACCGGCCGCCGTCACGCGCTCGCGGTTGGCCGCGACGCGCTCTTCGATGCCGGGCAGCACCTCGGGGAAGCGCTGCTCGTAGCCCTCCGCGTCGGGCTTCAGGCCCTCTTTGGCGAGCTCCAGACGAGCGAGGTGCTCGGGGTTGCCGCCCAGCTTGATGTCCACGCCGCGGCCCGCCATGTTGGTGGCGATCGTGACCGCGCCGGGCTGGCCGGCCTCGGCGACGGTCTCCGCCTCGCGCGCGGCGTGCTCGGGCTTGGCGTTCAGCACCGTGTGCGGGATCCCGCGCTGCTTGAGGCGTTCGCCGAGCAGCTCGGAGACCTCCACGGAGATCGTGCCGACCAGCACCGGCTGGCCGGCCTCGTGGCGCGCCGCGATCTCGCGGACCACCGCGCTCCACTTGCCGTCCTTGGTCTTGTAGACCTGGTCGTTGCGGTCCTCGCGGACCATCGGCACGTTGGTCGGGATCTGCACGACGGGCAGCTCGTAGATCTTCATGAACTCCGTGGCCTCGGTCAGCGCGGTGCCGGTCATCCCGGAGAGCTTGTCGTAGAGGCGGAAGAAGTTCTGGTAGGTGATCGTCGCGAGCGTCTGGTTCTCCTCCTGGATGCGCACCCCCTCCTTCGCCTCGATCGCCTGGTGCAGGCCCTCCGACCAGCGCCGCCCGTCGAGGATGCGCCCGGTGAACTCGTCGATGATCTTCACCTCGTCGTCGATCACCGCGTAGTCGACGTCGCGCTTGTACAGCGACTCGGCGCGCAGCGCCTGGTTGAGGTGGTTGACGAGGTGGCCGTTCTCGGCGCGGTAGAGGTGGTCGATGCCGAGGAAGCGCTCGGCCTTGGCGACCCCCTGCTCGGTGACCGACACCGTCTTGTGCTTCTCCTCGAACTCGTAGTCGAAGTCGGCGAGGTATTTCTTCTTGGAGCCCGGGTCCATCCCTTCAGGCGTCTTGCCGGCGGACATCGTGGGGGCGAGCCGCGCGAACTTGACGTACAGGTCCGCCGCCTGTTCGGGGGCACCGGAGATGATCAGCGGCGTGCGCGCCTCGTCGATCAGGATGTTGTCGACCTCGTCCACGATCGCGAAGGGGTGCCCGCGCTGGACCTTCTCGGAGAGGTCCTTGGCCATGTTGTCGCGCAGGTAGTCGAAGCCGAGCTCCGAGTTGGTGCCGTACACCACGTCGCAGGCGTACGCGGCGTGCTTCTCGTCGTAGGGCTGCATGTTCTGCAGCACCCCCACCGAGATCCCGAGAGCGTCGTAGATCGGTGTCATCCACTCCGCGTCGCGGCTTGCGAGGTAGTCGTTGACTGTGACCACGTGCACGCCCTTCCCCGCCAGCGCGTTGAGCGCCACCGCGAGGGTGGCTGTGAGCGTCTTGCCCTCGCCGGTCTTCATCTCCGCGATGCACCCCTCGTGCAACGCCATCGCGCCGATCAGCTGCACGTCGAAGTGGCGCATCCCCATCGTGCGCTTGCCGGTCTCTCTGACGACCGCGAAGCACTCGGGGAGGATCTCGTCGAGCTCCTCCCCACTTGTGGCGCGCTCGCGCAGGGTGTCCATCCGCTCGCGTAGCTCCGCATCGGTGTCGTGTTCGAGCTCGGGCTCGAACGCGCCGATCAGCGCGACGCGCTTCTCGTACTGCTTGAACTTCTTCGCCTCGCCGACGTTGAGGGCCCGATCCAGGAGGGACACGCCCCCAGGGTAGCGCCTGGGGGCGTGTCCGGTGGAGGCGATCCGGTGGGGGCGGACCGCCTCTACGGCACGGCTGGAAGACCGGAGTCCGCAGCCGGCTTGCCCCCGCGCGAGGCCAGCGTGTGCTCGGCGACCGACCCCAGATCGGCCAGCCCGGCGAGGGCCGCCCGCGTCTCACGTCTACGACGGCGCCTGTCGCGGTGACGCTTGACCTGGCGGGCCAGCTCGTCGACCACGAGGTTGAGCGAGTGCAGCATCTGCGGAGAGGCGTCGCGGGCGCGCAGCGTGACCCCCTTCAGGTAGAGCGTGGCCTCAGCCACTTGGTGGTCGGCGACCCGCGGGTTGGGCTCCCGCAGGAGCTCGATCTCCAGGCGCGCGAACTCGGAGACCTGCCGCGAGACTTTCTCCAGGCGGCGTTCGACGTGCCTGCGCAAATCGTCGGGGACCGGCACGTTGCGGCCCTTGATCTCGATCTGCATGCGTGCCTCCTTTCGGTCGGGGAGACTTGTTCTCTTCTCCATTGATGCTACGCCCCACAGCGGCGGTTGTCCATCGGCTTTTCCGCAGATGTACGACCGAACTAAAACATCACAAGCGGCCGGTAGGGTCAGCAGGCTTCTCGAAAGGGGAGCGGCTGCCCCCGTAGCTCAGTGGACAGAGCACGCCTATCGCAGGGTCGAGGTCCCGGGTTCGAATCCCGGCGGGGGCATGGTACAATCGAAGAACTGCGATAGGCGTGCCCGCTGAGTTGGACCGAATGCCCGAGTGCTGACGGTTCAGAGCGGCAGCACTTTGGAGAGCCCGCTTCGGCGGGCTCTCTTTTTATCCGCCCCTCGGGCGCAGGCTGTCGAGGATCCCGGCGTGTCCGGTGATCGCGCCGATCAGGATCGCCCCGGGCGCGACGTGGGTACCTGGGAAGAGGATGCTCTCGCGCAGCTGCGCCCCGTCGCCCACGCGCGCGCCGTCGCCCAACACGAGCGGGCCCGTCAACCGCACCCCAGCGCCGATCTCCACGTCGCGCCCGACCCACACCGGCCCTTCGACCTCCGCGTCGCCCGGCAGCGGCGCCTCTCCGGCGACGATCACGCCGGGGGCGACCTCCTCGCCCGCGACCTGTAAGTGCAGTTCCCCGCGCAGCGCGTCGAAGGTGCCCTGGCGCAGCTCCGCCAGCGAGCCCACGTCGTTCCAGTAGTCGCGCACCTCGTGGATGTGGAACGGCACGTCGTTGGCCAGCAGCGCCGGGAACACGTCCTGCGCCCAGTCCACGAACGGGCGGTCGGGGAAGTAGTCGAAGACGCGCGGCTCGAAGATGTAGATGCCGCAGTTGCCGAGGTCCGACAACGCCTCCTCGGGCTCGGGCTTCTCCTGGAAGCCGGTGACGCGCCCCGCACGGTCGTGCAGCACGACCCCGTACTCGCGCGTGTCGGCCACCTTCTTCACAGCCAGCGTCGCCACCCCACCCGCTTCACGGTGCCGGGCGGCGAACGCCCGCAGGTCGATGTCGGTCAGTGCATCCCCGGAGATCACCAGGAACGCGTCGTCGCCGAAGAACTCCGCGCACCCTCGCACCCCACCGGCGGTCCCCAGCAACTCCTGCTCGGTGCGGTAGGTCAGCCGCTCGCCGAAGTAGTCGCGGATCGAGTCGGGGAAGTAGTGCAGGTTGGCGATCGTCTCGTCGAACCCGTGCCGGTCGAGCAGATCGACGATGTGCGCCATCACCGGCCGGTCGAGCACCGGCACCATCGGCTTGTTGAGCTCGTACGTCAGCGGGCGCAGCCGGGTTCCGAGCCCCGCCGCGAGGACCATCGCCTTCATCGAGCGCTAGTGTCCCGAGTCGGAAATTCGGTGAGTATTTGCCGAGTGCCTGCGCGTGATCTGACGTTCGACGGTATCGGCGTGTGTGCCGGTAGCACATGAGCCGATGCCGGCGGGCGTCAGGCGCGGGCAGGCGCCGGGAAATGCCATTGAATTTGTGACTCGGGACACTAGTACCTGTAGTGGTCGGGCTTGTACGGCCCCTCGACGGGAACGCCGATGTAGGCGGCCTGCGCGTCGCTGAGCGTGGTGAGCCGGACCCCGAGCGCGTCGAGGTGCAGGCGCGCGACCTTCTCGTCGAGGTGCTTGGGGAGCACGTAGACGCGCCGCTCGTACTGCTCGTTCTTGGTGAACAGCTCGATCTGGGCGATCGTCTGGTTGGTGAAGGAGTTGCTCATCACGAAGCTCGGGTGGCCCGTGGCATTGCCGAGGTTCAGGAGGCGGCCCTCGGAGAGCAGGATGATCGCGTGGCCGTCGGGGAAGCGCCACTCGTCGACCTGCGGCTTGATGTTGAGCCGCTCGACGCCCGGCACCTTGGTGAGGCCGGCGATGTCGATCTCGTTGTCGAAGTGCCCGATGTTGCCGACGATCGCCTGGTGCTTCATGCGCGCCATGTGCTCGGCGCGGATGATGTCGCGGTTGCCGGTGCACGTGACGAAGATGTCGCCCTCCCCCACCACTTCCTCGAGCGTGCGGATCGTGTAGCCCTGCATCGCGGCCTGCAGCGCGCAGATCGGGTCGATCTCGGTGACGACCACACGCGCACCCTGGCCACGCAGCGATTCCGCACAGCCCTTTCCGACGTCGCCAAAGCCGCAGATCACAGCCATCTTGCCGGCGATCATCACGTCGGTGGCACGGTTGATGCCGTCCACCAGCGAGTGGCGGCAGCCGTAGAGGTTGTCGAACTTCGACTTCGTGACCGAGTCGTTGACGTTGATCGCTCCGAACAGCAGGGTGCCCGCCTCGGTCATCTCGTACAACCGGTGCACGCCGGTGGTGGTCTCCTCGGTGACGCCTTTGACGCCTTCCCCAATCCGCGTCCAGCGCTGCGGGTCTTCGCCGAGCGAGCGCCGCAACAGCGAGAGGACCACCTGGAACTCCTCGGAGTGGACCAGCCCGTCCCCGTCGATCCCGTCCTCGTCCACCTCGGGAACGGCGCCCGCGGCCTCGTACTCTGTGCCCTTGTGCACGAGCAGCGTGGCGTCGCCACCGTCGTCGAGGATCATGTTGGGGCCGGCGCTTGGACCGTCCGCCCCCGCCCCGTTCGGAGAGGCGGAGTCCGATCCCGGCCACCGCAGCGCCCGGTCGGTGCACCACCAGTACTCCTCCAGCGTCTCGCCCTTCCACGCGAACACCGGTACCCCCCGGGGCTCCTCGGGAGTCCCTTCGGGGCCGACGGCGACCGCCGCGGCGGCGTGGTCCTGCGTGGAGAAGATGTTGCAGCTGCACCACCGGACCTCAGCTCCCAGCGCCGTCAGTGTCTCTATCAGCACAGCGGTCTGAACGGTCATGTGCAGCGAGCCCGTGATCCGCGCGCCCCGCAGCGGCTGGGCCTCGGCGTACTCGGCGCGCGTCGCCATCAGCCCCGGCATCTCGTGCTCGGCGAGCGTGATTTCCTTGCGTCCCAGCTCCGCGAGGGAGAGGTCGGCGACTTTGAAGTCGGTGCTCAGCGTTGCTGTGGGGGTCACTGCTGACATGACGAGTCCTCCTGTCCGGTCAGGTGAGCGCCCTTGCTGCAGAGAGGCCGAGCGTGGCGGATTACAGCCCCGTCGCAGCGCTCCTCGGCCGTCTCGGACGGTATCACACGCTCCTGGCCGCTCAGCGGGCGGCCAGCGCAGACTTCAGCTCGTCCAGGACCTTCACCGGCCCGGGATCGACCCCGCGCAGCGTCGCCAGGTAGATCGAGACGAGATCGCCCAGCAGCACCAGCGAGAACACCCGCTCGATTGCGGTCTGCCCGCGTGTCTCCAAGCGGAAGCTGACCGCGGCGTTGTCGGCGATCAAACGCTCGGTCAGGTCCATCCGCTCCTTCACGCGCGGGTGCGCGTCGGAGTCGTCGAGGAAGACAGCCGAGAAGCGGGCGGGTGGGTCCAAGTCTCGCGCGCCCTCCCAGCCCGCGATCTCGTTGTGGTCGAGCTCGGGAAGTTCGCTTGCGAAGCTGGGCTGCTTGGCGTTCTCGTTGATCTGAGTCTTCCAGCGGTAGGCGATCGGGTTCGTCAGCCCGGCTCCGGCGATCACCGGCGTCGTGCCCTGCAGGCCGCATGCGATCGTCTTTGCAAGCGAGTCCTCCGGCGCGTCGGGGCCCCACTCGGCGACGAGCTGCTCGGCGTGGGAGGCGGCGACGTCGATCTCCGAGGTGAGACGTAGGCCGGCTCCGCAGAGCGCGGCGACCTCCAGCGAGGCGACCGTCATGTAGGCGACCGCGGCGCGCGGTTGGAAGCCGCCGGGGAGCGGGATCACCGGCACCCTGTCCGCGCGCGCCAGCTCCGCGAGGCGACCGCCGGTGGTGACCACCACGCGCTGGGCGCCGAGCGCGCCGGCGGACTCGTAGCAGGCGAGCGTCTCCTCGGTGTTGCCGGAGTAGCTGGCACACAGAACGGTGGTATCGGGCGTCGTCCACGGGGGCAGCCCGTAGGCGCGCGTGACGAGAATCGGCCGCGAAGCGTGGTCGCCGAGCGCCGCGGCCGCCAGCGCGCCACCGATCGCAGAGCCCCCCATGCCGGCCACCACCAGGCCGCCGGGCGTGTCCCACTCGTTCATGATCGCGGACTCCACCCGCCACAGCGCGTCGCGCAGGTGCTCGGGCAGCGCGAGCACGTCGGCGAGCTGCCCGGAGCGGTCCACCTCGGCGATCGCCTCGCGCGAGAGGGCGCTCAGTACGTTCTCGGTCACCGCCCCATCCTCTCAGGTGGGAGGCCCTGCGCGCGCGCACGCGGCGCGCGGGACCGTGCCAGCGGAGTCGCTACGGCGGGCGGCCGCACGCTCACGAGAGCTCCTCCACTCCGTGGGTCACGAGAACCTCAGCGCTCCGTCGGGAAGGGTCACGCCGGGGAAGATACGCGCACCGCGGGTCACGACGTTGTGCGCCCCCACCGTGACCCCCTCGCCGAGCACCGCGGAGCCCGTGATCTGGGTGCCCTCCCCCACGCGGCAGCCCGCCGCGACGACGCAGTCGCGCAGCGTGCACCCCGCGCCGATCTCCGCGCCGTTCATGATCACCGCGCGCTCCACGGTCGCGCCCGCGCCGATCTGGACCCCTTGGCCAAGCACCACGAGGGAGCCCACCTGCGCACCCGCCGCGACGTGCACGCCGCGCTCGAGCACCGCGGGGGGGACGACGCGCCCCTGCACCTGCGCGTCGGGCGCAACCGAGAGGTAGTCGCTGCCGACGAGCTCGCCCACCGCGGTGCGGACGGTGCCCTCGATGATGTCGAAGGTGCCCTGCAGGTAGCGCTCGGGGGTCCCGATGTCCAGCCAGTAGCTCTCCGAGGGGAACCCGTAGAGGCCGTGGCCGATCAGTCGCGGCCACACCTCGCGCTCGATCGAGACGTTGCGTCCGCCGGGCACGAGCTCGAGCACCTCGCGCTCCAGCACGTACGCCCCGGCGCTGATCAGGTTGGTGTACGACTCGAGCGGCGCCCGGCCGGCGGACGACCTGACACCGGCTGCGCCACCCTCCTGGTGGTCGGGGCCGGGCTTCTCCACGAAGTCGCGCACGGAGCGGTCCTCCGCGAGGTGTACGAGCCCGTAGGCGGTGGGGTCCTCGACGGGCACCAGCGCAAGGGTTGCCCGCGCCCCGGTGCGCTCGTGCTGGGCGAGTTGCGCGGTCAGGTCGAGGTCGGTGAGCACGTCGCCGTTGAGCAGCAGGAAGCGCTCGTCGAGCATCGACTCGGCGAACTTCAGCGCGCCCGCGGTGCCGCGCGGGTCGGGCTCCTCCACGAAGCGCAGGCGGATCCCGAGCCCGGAGCCGTTGCCCAGCACGTTGCGCACCGAGGTGGCGAGGAAGCCGCAGGACATGATCACGTCCTCGATGCCGTGCGCGCGCAGCCATTCGATCATGTACACGATGAACGGCCGGTCCACGAGCGGGACGAGCGGCTTGGGCACGGTGGACGTCAGCGGGCGCAAGCGGGTGCCCTCGCCGCCGACGAGGATCACGGCCTGCATCAGCGATCGCTCCTGTCAGCCCGTTTGCACGTGGGCAATCCGGGCAGCAGTGGGTTTGCGGAGCGCGCCACTAACCCCGTCCGATCCCCTCGTAGACGAGCCCCGCAGCGCGCACGGCCTCGCCGTCGAGCGCGTTGCGACCGTCGATCACGACGGTGCCCCGCATCGCCCCGGCGACCTGCGCCCAGTCGAGGCCCGTGCACTGCGGCCACTCGGTGACGAGCACCACGGCGTCGGCGTCGCGCACGGCCTCCAGGGCGGAGTCCGCGAGTTGCAACCCGCCGAGCAGCCTGCGGGCCTCACCCTCGGCCACGGGGTCGTACGCGCTGACGGTCGCCCCGTCGGCGGTCAGCCGTGCGGCGAGCACCAGCGAGGAGGCCTCGCGCATGTCGTCGGTGTTGGGCTTGAACGCCAGCCCCAGCAGCGCCACCCGCCGGCCCACCAGGCTGCCGAGGTGCTTCTGCAGCTTGCCGATCACGCGGCGCTTCTGCAGCTCGTTGACCTCGATCACGGCGGTGAGCAGCTGGAAGTGGTAGCCGGAGTTGCCGGCGAGCTGCTTGAGCGCATTGACGTCCTTCGGGAAGCAGGATCCTCCGAATCCGATACCTGCCTGCAGAAACTTCGGCCCGATGCGCTCGTCGAGGCCCATGCCGCGCGCGACCTCCACGACGTCCGCGCCGGTCTCCTCGCAGACGTTGGCGATCTCGTTGATGAACGAGATCTTCGTCGCCAGGAAGGCGTTGGAGGCCAGCTTGACCATCTCCGCGGAGGCCACGTCGGTGCGCACCAGCGCACTGCCACCACCGCCGGCGCCCCCGTTCGCGGCGTCCAACAGCGGACGGTACAGCTCGACCACCGCGTCCCCGGCCCAGTCGCCGCTGTCCCCCACGACCACGCGGTCGGGGTGCAGGAAGTCGCGCACCGCCGAGCCCTCCTTGAGGAACTCGGGGCAGGACACGTAGCTCAGCCCCCCCTTGCCCTGCTCGCCGAAGACGCGCCGGATCGCCGCCCCAGTGCCGCAGGGGACCGTGGACTTCATCACCAGCGCGTGGCCCTCGGAGGCCTGGATCGCGTCGACCACCGCGTGCACCGATGACAAATCGGCGTCGCCGGAGTAGGTGGGCGGGGTGCCGACCGCCACGAACAAGAGGCGGGCGTGCTCCAGCGCGTCCCCAAGCTCGGTGGAGAAATGCAGCCGCCCGGAGTGCTTGGCCAGCAGCTCCTCCAGACCGGGCTCGTAGATCGGCACCTCCCCCCGGCGCAGGCGCTCGACCTTGGCCGCGTCGATGTCCACGCACCACACCTCGGAGCCCAGCTCCGCGAAGCCGGCCGCGGTGACCAGGCCCACGTAGCCTGTGCCGATGACCGCAATCGGCTCGCGTTCCGAACTCATATGCACAGCGAAGGCTAGCCCTCGACGCTCAGGAACGCCTCGTAGCGCTTGCAGTCGCGCAGCGCGCGCGCCCGTGCCTCGCTGTCCGGCGCGGCCTGCTCGGCAGCGGTGCGGGCGTCGGCAAGCCGCGCCTGGAGGTTCGCGCGGTCGAGCTCGCCCGGCGCCAGCGCCTGCTCGACGAGCACCAGCGCACGGTTGTCGGCGAACTGCAGGTAGCCCTCGGCCTGCGCGAAGCGCACGATCTCCGTCTCCGAGCGGTACAGGCGCAGCTCGGTCGGTTCGAGCAGCGCGAGCAGCGGCTCGTGGTTGGCGAGGATGCCGATCTGCCCCACGGCGGTGCGCGTGGAGAGCATTTCGATCTCCTCAGAGAACACCTCGCCCTCGGGGGTGATGACTTCAGCGGGGAACTTCGCGTGGGCCATCACGCCACCCCTTCGGCACGTACCCGCCGTCGACCCCTCAGCTGTTGACCTCGGCACATGTGCCGAGGTCCGGACCGGTACATGTACCGGTCCGCAGGGCCGCACATGTGCGGCCCTGTCCTAACGGATGCAAAAGCATGTGTCCTCACCTCTTCGCCGCCGCGACAACCTCATCGATCGTCCCCTTCAGGAAGAACGCGCTCTCGGGCACCTCGTCGTGGCGGCCCTCGATGATCTCCTCGAAGCCGCGGATGGTCTCCGCGATCGGCACGTACGCGCCCGGGGTCCCCGTGAACTCTTCGGCCACGAAGAACGGCTGGGAGAGGAACCGCTCGATCCGCCGCGCCCGCTGGACGGTGAGCTTGTCCTCGTCGGAGAGCTCGTCGATGCCGAGGATCGCGATGATGTCCTGCAGCTCCTTGTAGCGCTGCAGGATCTCCTTGACGCGGTTGGCCACGCGGAAGTGGTCCTCGCCGAGCACGTCGGCCTTGAGGATCGTCGAGGTGGAGTCCAGCGGGTCCACGGCCGGGTAGATGCCTTTCTCGGAGATCGCCCGGGAGAGCACCGTGGTGGCGTTGAGGTGCGCGAACACCGACGCGGGGGCCGGGTCGGTGAGGTCGTCGGCGGGCACGTAGATCGCCTGCACCGAGGTGACCGAGCCCTCGCGCGTTGAGGTGATGCGCTCCTGCAGCTGGCCCATCTCGGTCTCCAGCGTCGGCTGGTAGCCGACCTGGGAGGGCATCCGCCCGAGCAGCGCCGAGACCTCGGAGCCGGCCTGGACGAAGCGGAAGATGTTGTCGATGAACAGCAGCACGTCCTGGCCCTGGTCGCGGAAGTATTCGGCCATCGTCAGCCCCGACAGCGCCACGCGCATGCGGGCGCCCGGGGGCTCGTTCATCTGCCCGAAGACGAGCATCGTCTTGTCGAGCACGCCCGACTCCTTCATCTCCAGCCACAGGTCGTTGCCCTCGCGCGAGCGCTCGCCCACGCCGCAGAAGGCAGACAGCCCGCCGTGTTCCTTGGCGAGGTTGTGGATCAGCTCCTGGATCAGCACCGTCTTGCCCACGCCCGCGCCCCCGAACAGCCCCACCTTGCCGCCCTTGGCGTAGGGGGCGAGCAGGTCGACGACCTTGATGCCCGTCTCGAACATCTCGGTGGTCGGCGTGAGGTCCTCCGCGCGCGGGGCGTCCTGGTGGATGCCGCGGCGCTCCACGTCCGCGGGCAGCTCGGCGCCGAGGTCGATGGGGTCACCGAGCAGGTTGAAGATCCGCCCCAGCGTGACCTCGCCGACGGGGACCGTGATCGGACCGCCGGTGTCCACCACCTCCGTGCCGCGCGCCAGGCCGTCGGTCGTGTCCATCGCGACCGCCCGCACGCGGTCGTCGCCGAGGTGCTGCTGGACCTCGCAGACCAGCACACTCTCACGGGCGGCCGCGATGTCCTCCTCCTCCTCGCGGGCGGCCGCGGCGGGGCGCGCCACGGTGATCGCGTGGTTGATCTCGGGCAGGCGGTCGGGGAACACGGCCTCGATCACGACGCCCTGGATCTCCTCGATGCGCCCGACGTTGCGCGCTGGGGCGCCGTTGACGGTGGCTGTCTGCTCTGTGGCGATGCTGGCCTCCATTTTCCTGACTCTCCTGTCTATCTATTCAAGTTCATGTGGATATGAGCGCCAGTTTGGCGTGGCGATGGGCAAGCCAGACAAGGACGCAAGGAGCGAAGTGTGCTTTGCACACGAGCGACTGAGGACGCAGTATGGCGCCGCCCAGCGTCATGCCAAACCCTCGGCGCCCGCTACTACCTCCATGATCTCCTGGGTGATCTCGGCCTGGCGGGCGCGGTTCATCTGCAAGGTGTAGTCGGTGATGATTTCCCCGGCGTTCTCCGACGCGCTGCGCATCGCGGTCATCTGCGCCCCGAAGAAGCCGGCCGCGGACTCCACGAGCGCCCGGTAGACGGAGACCTCGAGGTAGTCGGGCACCAGGCGGCGGAGGATCTTCTCCGGTTCGGGCTCGTAATCGACGGGCGTCCGCTTGACGGCCGCGGGCTCGCCCTCCTCCCCGGCCACCACCTCGTGTGTGAGCGGCAGCAGCGTCTGGCGCGTGACGTGCTGGGTGAGCGGCGAGACGTAGGAGTTGTAGACCATCTCGACGCGGTCGACGCGGCCGTCCACGTAGGCCGCGATCACGTCGTCGGCGATCGTGCGCGCGTCCGCGTAGGCCGGCCGGTCGGCGAAGCCGGTGTAGCTGCCGCTGAGCTCGTACCCGCGGAAGGCCAGTGAGGAGACGCCGCGGCGGCCGGTCGCGTACCAGCTGCTGCGCAGCCCCTCCTCGGCCAGCTCGGCAGAGAGGCGCACACCGGCGCGGATGATCTGCGAGTTGAAGCCGCCCGCGAGGCCGCGGTCGCCGGTGACGAGCAGCAGCCCGACGTTCGTGGAGGACTCGTGCTCGCGCAGCAGCGGCAGCCTGCCGGCCTCCGCGCCGGCCGCCTGCGCCGCCTGGCGGGTCATGCGCCCGAGCGCGTCGGCGTAGGGGCGCAGGGCGGAGATCCGCTGCTCGGCGCGCCGCAGGCGGGCTGCGGCCACCATCTCCATCGCCCGGGTGATCTTCTGGATGTTCTTCACCGAGGCGATCTTGTTCCTGACGTCGCGCTGAGAGGCCATGGCTGCTCGTCAGCCGGCTAGGCCGGCTGGGCCTCCTTCTCGCGCGCGCCCTCGCCCTGGGGGCTCCCGGCGCTCTCACCCTGCTGGGCCCCGGCGCCCTCGTCCTGCCCGCCCCGAGCGGACTCGTCCGGGCGCAGCGGCGCGTCCTCGTCGAGCGGCTGACCCTCCTCGTCGAGGTCGTAGCCGAAGTCCCGCGCGAAGGCGTCGACGGTGTCGCGCACCTCCTTCTGAGTCTCCTCTGACCAGTCCCCGCCGTTGATCTTCGCGCGCAGCTCGGGGTGCTGGGAGTGCAGGCGTTCGGTGAGGGCGAGCAGGAACTCGGGGACGCGCTCGACGAGCAGCCGGTCGAGGTAGCCGTTGGTGGCAGCGAAGATCTGCACCGTCTGGTCCTCGACCGCGAGCGGCGCGCGCTCGTGCTGGTTGAGCGTCGCCACCAGGCGCTCGCCGCGCGCGAGCGTGCGCTGCGTGTCGGCGTCGAGGTCCGAGCCGAACTGGGCGAAGGCCTCCAGGTCGCGGTACTGGGAGAGCTCGAGCTTGATGCGGCCCGCGACCTTCTTCATCGGCCCGATCTGCGCGTTGCCGCCGACGCGCGAGACCGAGATGCCGACGTTGATCGCCGGGCGCACGCCCGAGTTGAACAGCTTGGACTCGAGGAAGATCTGCCCGTCGGTGATCGAGATCACATTGGTGGGGATGTACGCCGAGACGTCGCCGGCCTGCGTCTCGATCACAGGCAGCGCAGTCAGCGAGCCGCCGCCGAGGTCGTCGTTGAGCTTGACCGCGCGCTCGAGCAGCCGCGAGTGCAGGTAGAAGACGTCGCCGGGGTACGCCTCGCGGCCGGGCGGGCGGCGCAGCAGCAGCGACATCTGGCGGTACGCGTAGGCGTGCTTTGTCAAATCGTCGTACACGCACAGCGCGTGCCGCCCGGAGTAAAGGAAGTGCTCGCCCATCGCACAGCCGGCGTAGGGCGCCATGAACTTGATCGGCGCCGCCTCGTCCGCGGGCGCGGCCACGATGATCGTGTTCTCCAGCGCCCCGTACTCCTCGAGCGTCTGCGCGAGCGCCACCACGGTCGACATGCGCTGGCCGATCGCGACGTACACGGACACCACCCCGGTGTCCTTGTTGTTGATGATGGTGTCGACCGCGATCGCGGTCTTGCCGGTCTGGCGGTCGCCGATGATCAGCTCGCGCTGGCCGCGGCCGATCGGGATCATCGCGTCGATCGCCTTCAGGCCGGTCTGCATCGGCTGCTTGACCGGCTGGCGCTGCACCACGCCGGGAGCCTTGAACTCCGCGGGACGGGTCTCCTGCACGGCGATCGCACCCTTCCCGTCCAGCGCGCGCCCCAGCGGGTCGACGATCCGCCCCAACATCTGCTCACCGACGGGGATCTCCAGCAGCGAGCCGGTCCGCTTGACAGTGTCGCCCTCCGACACCCGCTCCCAGTCGCCGAACAGCACCGCGCCAACGTTGTCGGACTCGAGGTTCAACGCAAGCCCAGTAACACCGTGAGGCAGCTCGAGCATCTCAAAAGACATGCAGTTCTCCAGCCCGTGCAGGCGCGCTATGCCGTCGGCGACCGACAGCACAGTGCCCACCTCGGTCAGCTCGGCGGTGCCACTGTCGAGTCCCTCGATGCGGCTCTTCAGGATGCTGGTGATCTCATCTGGGTTTATGTGCATGACTTCGTGAAGCTCCTTGTCAATTCGTGTGCGAGTCGGTCAGGCGGCGGACGCTACCTGCTTGCGCAACTGCTCCAAGCGGCTCCTGATCGAGGCATCAAGAATCGAGTTGCCGACCCTGATCACGATGCCCCCGAGAATGTCCGGGTCCACCCGCGCCGCCAGCGTGACCTTCCGCCCAGCGCGCTCCCCGATCGTCCTGCCAAGGCTCTCAGTGGTCGCCTCGTCGAGCGCGATCGCGCTCGTGATCTGCACCGGCAAAGTCTTGTTCTCCTCGTCCCACAGCCGCTCGTACTCCTGACGGATGCGGAAGATCACTGGCATCCGGTGGTTCTCGATGAGCAGTGAGAGGAAGTTGAGGAAGTTCTCGTCGGCCCCCTCCAGCAGCGTGCCCAGCGCCTGCTGCTTCTCGGCGCTCGAGAAGTAGGGCGAGAAGAAGAACACGGCGAGCTGGCGGTTCTTGTCCAGCGCGTCGGCGAACTGACCCAGCTGCTCGCGCAGCACGTCGAGCTTGCCCTGCTCCAGGGCGACCTGGAACAGCGAACGGGCGTAGACCTGGGCCAGCTCGTCCATCAGTCGCGCCCCTCCATCAGTTCCTCCGAGCTCCCGAGGCGAGGCCGGAGAAGTCCAATTCGCTGAGCGCCTCCTCGACCAGGCGGCGCTGGTCGGCGTCGTCGAGCGTCTTGCGCACGACCTTCTCGGTGGCCATGATCGTGAGGTCGGCGACCTCGCGGCGGATGTCGTCGAGCGCCCGCTTGGTCGCCGCCTCGATGTCGCGCTCGGCGCGCTTGGCGGCCTCCGCGAGGAGCTCCTGCCCGCGGTCGCGGGCCTCGTGCTCGTGGGACTCGGCCGTCTGGCGCGCGCGCTGGAGGATCTCTTCGGACTGGACCCTGGCCTCCTTCAGGCGCTCGCGGTATTCGGCGAGGATGGTCTCGGCCTCGGCCCGTGTGCGCTCGGCGGCGTCGATCGACTCGTCGATGCCCGTGCGGCGTTCGTCGAGCGCGTCGCGGATGCGGGGGAACACAAGCTTTTTGAGAATGTAGAGCGAGATCCCGAACATGAGGAACGTCCAGACCATCAGCCCGACGTCGGGCGTGATCAGCCACGAGGAGGAGCTCGAGCCGAGCGGCAGGCCAATTGTGTTGGCAAGGGTCTGCATCGGCCTAGAGGAAGAAGGCGATGAAGCCGCCGACCAGGCCGTAGAAGAACGTCGCCTCGGTCAGCGCGAAGCCGAGCCACTGGATCGAGGTGATCTCATCGCGCATCTCCGGCTGACGGGTGACCGACTCGATCACCTTGCCGAACAGCATGCCGATACCGGCACCGGCGCCCGCGGCGCCGCCGCCTGCGCCCACACCGAGCGCGATCGATTTACCGGCGTTCTCGCCGTATTCCTTCGACGCTTCTGCTACCGCAAGCAACGGAGCGCCCAGGTGGATGGACATGAAAGGGAAGAGGTGAGTCAGCATCGGTCTCCTTGTCGGGTGCTTAGCACTCAGTGGCTCGCGGCTGTGGCGCCGCCGAGGTAGATGGCGGTCAGGATGGCGAAGATGAAGGCCTGCAGACCGGCGATCAGGACCGCCTCGAACAGGTAGAGGATGACGCCGAGCGGCAGGGTAACCCAGCCGAGCAGGCTGCAGTCCGAGGAGCACGGCCAGGTTGCCGGCCATGAAGCCGATCAGCAGATGCCCGGCGAGCAGGTTGGCCCAGAGACGAATCGTGAGCGAGAGTGGCCGCAGGACGAAGTTCGAGAGCATCTCCAGCGGGAAGATCAACAGCAGCATCGGCCCGCCCACGCCCCTCGGGATCAGGCTTTTGATGTAGCCGGCGAATCCGTGGACACGGACTCCTTCGAAGTTGTACGCGCAGAACACGCCGAGGGCGAGCACCAGCGGGACCGCCACGTTCGTCACCGCGGCGTAGATCTGAAACGACGGGATGCTCGCCCCGAACACCCTGAACGCGTTCTGCGAGTCAACCGGCAGCGGGACGTAGCCGATCAGGTTGGAGACGAGGATGAACACGAACAGCGTGAATACGACCGGGAACCATTTCCTCGTCCGCTGCTCGTCCATGTTCTCGCGCGTCACCTGCGACATCAGACCGTAGGCCATCTCGACCGCGACCTGCATCCGGCCCGGGCGCTTCTGCATGTGCCTGGCGATCGACACCATGATCCCGATCGTGATCCCCGTGGCGAGCACCAGGTACAGGACCCCCTTGTCGAGGTTCAGCGGCCCGGCCACGTGAAGCCACGTTTCCAGGTGGAAGGCGTCGATGACCTTGAAGCTTTCGTTCTTGTGGCCCTTGATGCCGAAGACTGCGACGAACAGGACGATGCCCGCGAGGTAGACCCCCACGATGCTCCAGAGGATCTTCCTGGTCGTGCTCATCCCACCCTTTTTGGTCTCCCGCCCGCCGGGGGCGGCGGGGGCGGCGGCCACGGCGCTCATCGGGCCGCCTTCTGCTGGGGCCGCGGCGGGGCGTGCGGACCGGGACGAGTCGGGGCGGCGGGCGGGCCGGACAGGACCCTGACTGCGAACGCCGCCGTGTACGCGCCGAAGATCACGAGCGCCGTGGTCAGGCCGTCGGCGCGCCCGCCCACGACCCCCGCGAGGACGATCGCCCCCGCGAGCAGCCAGATCCGCCCGAACGCCTCGAACAGGTTGAGCCCGAGCTGCGTACGGGGCTCGGTCGCCCTGGCGATCCAGCGGCGGTCGGTGTGCGCGAGGATCCGCTGCACCACCCACGCCCCCGCCCCCACCGCGTAGCCGAACGCGGGCGCTCCGAGCGCCAGCGCCACAGGCGCCGCGAGCGCGACGAGCACGACGTCGATATGACGGTGGTCTGGCATGGGTATTTGGCTGGCCACCCTACAGATGCAAAGGCCCGTGCGTCCGCCGGCGGCGGAATCTCACCCGAGCCCTCCTCTGACGATCTGGAGCAGCGCGGCGAAGTCTACCTGGTCAGGGACTTCGTAACAAGTTTGTGACATGCGCCACGGGGACCGCGGAGCGACCTCGGCGGTACAACGTTTGTTTTGGGACCTATATAAACAAGAATGAGACCTAGTCTCATTTATATAGGGCCTCAAAAAGAACAAATGCACCACCCCGCGCGCGCCACGCCGCGTCGATGGCGCGCACCAGCACGACGGCCAGCCCCGCGGTGGCCACGCCCGCGAGCACGTCGAGCAGGTAGTGGTTGCCGGTGGCGAGCACCGCCACGCAGGTCAGGCACGGGTAGAGGACCGCCGCGACGCGCACCCATATGTTCCTCGAAAGAGACCACAACACCACCGAGCACCACACCGCCCACGCCATGTGCAGCGAGGGCATCGCCGCGAACTGGTTGGCCGCCGCGGCCAGCGGGCCGGTGTGCCAGCCCCCGAGCGCCCCGGTGGAGGCCACCACGTCGTCGAAGCCGCTGCCCGCGAGCAGCCGCGGGGGGGCGGTGGGGTACAGCCAGAAGACGGCCAACCCGAGCACGTTGATCGCCACCAGCACGTTGCGCAGCGGCCTGTATATGTCCGCCCGTCGATACCACAGCCAGCCCAGCAGCCCGAGGGTCACGACGAAGTGCGCGTTGTCGTAGTAGTCGGAGAGCAGCAGGCCGAGCGTGTGCCGCGTCGCCAGCCAGCGGTTGAGGGCGACCTCGGGGTCGAGACCCAGCGCGCGCTCCAGGTTCAGCACGGCCCGGCCGTGCGCCACCGCGGCGTGCACACGCAGTGGCGCGAGGTTGTTGATCGCGTCGTACACCCAGCACAGCCACACGACCACGAGCGCCTCGACCCACCAGCGGGGACGCGGGACTGGCACGACGCCTGCGGTTGTTGGCGCTGGTCGGGCAGTTGGCGCCGGGACATGGGGCAACGCCGGGGCGTGCGGCAGCGCCGGCAGCGTCAATTCCCCAGAGGCTGTCTCCGCCTGGACGCCCGAGGCCATCCAGCAATCCTAACCGGCTCCCGTACGGCTCCCCGGAGCTCGTTCGGCAGACCCGGCAAACGCGGGCGCTCAGGGCGCGACGGCCTGGAGGCCCCGCTCGCCGAGCGTGTCGAGCACCCGCGGCAGCGCCGCGACGGTGCGCCGCCAGGAGCCGGGGGCGGAGTAGTCGTCGGCGTCGTGCAGCAGCAACACCGCACCCTCCCCCGCGCCGCCGGTCACGAGCGCGGCGATCGACTCCGCCGTGGCGCGGGCCTCCCAGTCCCGGCCCCAGTGGCTCCACAGCAGCGTGCGCCAGCCGCGCCGGCGCGCGAGGGCGAGCGCGGTGGCGTTGGGCGCCCCGTAGGGTGGGCGGTAGAGGGTCGGCGAGCGGCCCGTGGTCTCCTCGATGATCCCAAGCGCCCGCAGGATGTCCTCGCGGGCCTGCCGCGGTGTCAGGCGCAGGAGGTTGCGGTGGCGGTGGCAGTGCAGGCCCACCCCGTGGCCGGCCGCCACGATCTCCGCGGCGAGCGCGGGGTTGCGCAGCACCTGCTCTCCCACCAGGAAGAACGTCGCCCGCACGTCCGCCTCCGCGAGGATCTCCAGGGCCGCGGGGGTCCCCTGCGCGTGGGGGCCGTCGTCAAAGGTCAGCGCGTACCCCGTGCCGCTCGCGGTGCGCTCCTCGATCCCCCACGTGCCGCGCAGCACCCACGCGCCGCGCAGCGCCCCCAAGGCACCCACACGCGGGGGGGGTGCACAGCCGGACGGCGACTCGCGCGCCCGGTCGCTGCGGAAGCGAACCCGGGCGCTCGCGAGCGCGGGCAGCGCGTAGCCGGTGTAGGCGAGCGCGGCCGCGCCGGCCACCGCGCCCGCCAGCGGCGGGAGAAGGCTGCGATCATCGGAACCACGCATGGGCGAATTGGTGCTGGGAATCATGGCGGCAGTGGGGGCATCGACCCTCTACAGCCTAGGGGTCGCGCTGCAGGCGATGGACGCCAAGCAGACCCCGCGGCACGAGTACCTGCGCCTGGGGCTGGCGCGAAACCTGGTCAAACGCGGGCGCTGGCTGCTCGGCACCGGCCTGTCGCTACTCGGCTGGCCGCTGCAGCTGCTGGCGGTCTCGCTGGCGCCGCTGGTCGTGGTGCAGCCCGCGATGGCAGCCGGCCTGCTCGTGCTGCTGGTGATCGGCGAGCGGATGCTGGGAGAGCGCGCGGGGCGCCGGGAGCACCTGGCCGTGGTCGCGATCGTGGTGGGCGTGCTCGGCGCGGCGCTGTGCGCGCCCCCGCACACCTACGCCCAGGCCTCCGACACGGTCCTCGCGATCGTGCTGGGCGCAGTGGGTCTGGCGAGCCTGCTGCCGTACATCATGCTGCGCTTCTCCCGCCGGCCGCCGGCGATGCTCACGGTCGTCGGCGCGGGCCTGGCGTACGGCTGGACCGGGGTGGCCACCGTGCTCGCCTCCAACAACCTGCACTACGGGTACATATGGGTGGCGGTCGCGTGGGGCCTCGCCACCGCGGCGGTCTCCGCGACGGCCGCGCTCAGCGAGATGAGCGCGCTGCAGTCGCGCCCCGCGATCCAGGTGGCCCCGGTGGTGTTCGTGATCCAGACCGCCGTGCCGGTCGCGCTCGCGCCGGTGCTGCTGGGCGAGCACTTCACCGAAACGCCGCTGGGCGGGGTGCTGCTGGCGGCGTCGCTGCTGGTCCTGCTGGGGGGCGCCGTGGCGCTCGCCCGCTCGCCGCTGCTGACCACCCTCTTCGAGGGCGGTGCCCCGCTGACGGAAGTGGAGCCGGAGCATCCCCCCGACGCTCAACGCGAGCCGGTGAGCGCGGCGAGCGACTCGACCGAGAGCCGCTCGGAGCTCAGGCGAGCGACGACGCGCTCCACCCCCACCACGGAGGCGCCCGACCCGTCGCACCCGGCCACCAGCACCTCGCCGGCGCGCGCGGGACGCTGAGGCAGGGGCCCGCGGGCGCTGAAGCGCAGCGACCCCTTCACGGGGGTGGCGTCCGCGGTGCGGGCGAACAGCAGCCTGTCCCACCGTCAGGCCACCGGCGGGCTCCAGGAAGTAGAAGCGGCGGTGCAGGCCCAGCGCACGCGCCTGCGCGTGCAGCGCGCCGCGGGTGCGCACCCAGCGCAGGAGGCTCGAGCCCGGGGGCAGTTCGGGAAGCAGTTCGTCTCCCAGCGCGCGCAGCGCGAGGATCGTGGCGGGGGCGTGCACCCCGCCGTCCGCGAACGAGACGTGGATGCCGCGCGCGGCCAGGGCGCTCGCTACGCGTGTGACGTCCCCCGCGGGGGTGCGCACGATCAAGCTCACGTCCGGGCGGTCGGTGTGTACCTGCGTGAGCGGGTGCACGTGCAGGATCGCAGCCGCCCACGCGCTCACCTCGTCGGTGGACATCGTCCACATCCCGACGCTCAGCAGCACCACGAGCTGCGCGCAGAACGCGGCCAGCCGCAGCCGCCAGAGGGGGATCGGGCTCACCCGCCGGGGGGCCCCGAGCACGACGTCCACGGCGTGCGGGTGCTCCTCCGCGGGGGCCGGCGGCGCAGACGCCGGTGCGCCGGGCGCCGACCCGACCGGCGCCTCC
The DNA here is from genome assembly GCA_963842005.1 of uncultured Solirubrobacterales bacterium. Lineage (GTDB taxonomy): Bacteria > Actinomycetota > Thermoleophilia > Solirubrobacterales > Solirubrobacteraceae > Palsa-744. Next base: position 551,719 of record CAWJEV010000005.1, read on the forward strand.
TCCGCGAAGCTCGCCTGCACGTGCTGGCGCAGCTCGCCGGTGTCGTTGGCGAGGCGCAGCAGTTGAAGGGCGGCCATCGCGCGGGTGTTCAGGCGAGCGTGGCCCACGGGCAGCCCGTAGGAGACGACCGGGGTGCCGGTCGCCTTCGCCTCCAGGCAGGTGACCCCGCCGGTGGAGTGCACCAGAGCGTCGGCGGCGGCCAACAGCTGGGGCATCGCGTCGGTGAACCCGTACACGTGAACGCGGGACTCTCGCGCAAAGGTGGCGCTGAGGCGCGCCTGCAGAGGCTCGTTGCGCCCGGCGAGGCAGACGATGCTCGAGACCTCCGGTACCCGGCAGAGCTCGCGCACTGCGCCCTCGACGTCGCCCACACCCCAGCCGCCGCCGGAGACGACGACCATGCGGCCCTCCGCGGGCAGCCCGAGCGCGCGCCGCGCCTCCAGCGGGCAACGGGGCTCGAGGAACTCGGCGGAGATCAGCGGGCGCACGAGGCGCGCGGAGCCGGCCCCCGCGATGCGCTCGACCGAGGGCATCGACTCGCCGTACATCACGAGGTGCATGTCGATCCCGGGCTGCGCCCAGAAGAAGAGGCCCGTCAGGTCGGTGATGGTCGCCACGGTGGGGCAGGCTCACGGCGCCGGTGCGGCGCAGCCGCGCGAGCACGACGGTGACCGCGGGGTAGGTCGAGACGACCACGTCGGGCTCGTACTCGGCGATGCGGCGCGCGAGCGGCCGGGCGCCGAACAGGCGCAGCTGCCAGCGGGTCAGCCAGCGGACGGGGGGCACGCGCTCCAGCAGCCAGTAGACGAGCGAGTAGCTCCACGGCAGGAAGCGCAGCTGTACGCGGTAACCGTCCTGGACGACTTGGCGCAGCACGCGCCCCATCGCGGCGAGGCCGTCGATCACCTCGACCTCGGTCTCCTCGGGGGAGGCTTCGATCTGCTCGGCCAGCGCACGGGCCGCGGCGGCGTGGCCCTCGCCGACGTCGGCGGAGAGGATCAGGACACGGCGTGGGCCGGTGCCCCCGGATGAGATGGGTTCGCGGCGCAACGCACGCACAGGGTACCGGCCGCAGAGGATGCTTGCATGTTCACCGGACGGCAGAGGCGTGCACGGCCGCCTTCAGCAGCGCCCGCGCGGCGGGCGTGGCGGGGAGCTGCCCGAGGGCGCTCAACTCCTTCACGAGCACCCAGAACGCGGGTCGCGGCGTCCCGTGGGGCCCGATCAGCGCGGAGTCCCACGGCTCGCGGCGGTGGGTGCCGGCGTTCCACTGGTAGAGGTACACCCGCGCGACGCGCCCGGAGAGGCGGGCGAGGCGGTCGAACACGAAACGGGTGACCGCGGCGGCGTGGGCGGGCGATTCGGGGAAGTCGTGAGCGGAGTGGTTGTGGCGGGAGACCACGCCGCCGGTCTCGGTGAACCACACCTGGCCGCGCGTGGCCGCCAGCAGCGCTCGCGTGGAGGCGGTGGAGAGGCGGTTGGCGCCGAGGTAGTTGTGCAGGCCCCAGATCCCCGGTTCGTAGCCGAGCGCGTGGCGCTCCTCGCCGACCCAGGCGACCATGCCCGGCACGTCGAGCAGTTCGGCGGCGAGCACGTTGCAGGCGGGGCAGGCGCGGCGCATCTGCACGTAGTAGGCGGCCACCAGCGCCGGGGAGTGGCAGGTCGGCTGCCCGCAGTAGTTGGCCTCGTTCCAGGTCGCAAAGTCGGTGACCCACGGCCAGCGCGCGTGCAGCACCCGGAACTGGACGCCGAGCTGCGCGGCGCTCGGCAGCCGCCGGTGCCGACCGGCGGTCCAGGAGTGTTCGAAGGCGATCAGCGGCCGCACGCCGTCGGCGCGGGCGGCGCCCAGCCACCTCGCCAGCGCCCTGCTCTGGGAGCGGTTTTCCAGCGCGTTCCAGCCGATCGAGAGACGCGCGTAGCGGATGCCGAGCGCCTGGAAGCGGGGATCGGCGAACATAAAAGGCTCCTGCTCGCCGATCCCCACGGCCAACGCGTGCTGGCCGATCTTCGATCGGTCCGCGGGGAGGGCCAGCGTGAGCAGGAGCGCGAGCAGGGTGAGGCGCTTCACGAGGAGACGATCTCGTACTCGCCGGTCTCGAAGTCCTGAGCGACGTCGCTCTCGATCTGCGCGGAGGTGGCCTCAGGGCGCAAGCGGCGCAGGCGGATCGAGTCGAGGCGGCGGAACTTGAGGATCTCCAGCACGTACACGAGGTACACGGAGGCGGCCGCGACGACCAGCGCGAGCGCGACCATCACGAGCGTCCAGCCGAGGTGGAGGTGGCCTTTGTGGTCGGAGTAGGGGACGAAGCGCAGCGCGAGCGCGAACCCGGCGAGCAGCAGCGTCCACCCGTAGAGGTAGGCGATCGTGCGCCGGCGCGAGAAGCCGATGCGGGCCATGCGGTGGTGGAAGTGCTCGGAGTCGGAGGCATAGATCGGGCGGCGGTACTTCAAACGCTTGAGCACCACGAAAGTAGTGTCGAGGAACGGCACCGCGAGCAGGATCAGCGGCAGCACGAAGGAGAGCACGACCTCGGTCTTGACCGCGCCCTCGACCGTGAGGCAGCCCATCAGCAGGCCGAGCAGGTTGGCGCCGCAGTCGCCCATGAACGAGGAGGCGGGGGGGAAGTTGTAGAACAGGAAGCCGAGCGAGGCGCCGGCGATCAGCGCGGCGAGCACGCCGGGGGCCCACCGTTCGAGGTCGAACGCGATCACCGCGAGCGCGGCGGCGACGATCGCGCAGACCCCCGCGGCGAGGCCGTCGACGCCGTCGGAGAAGTTGACGACGTTCATCAGCGCCACCAGCCCGACCACCGTGATCGCCCCGCCGGCGTTGGGGAAGTGCAGCGCGCCGACGAACGGCAGCGTGATCAGTTCGACGACGATGCCGTAGTGCACGACGATCAGCGCGGCGAACACCTGCCCAACGAGCTTCACCAGGGGCGGGAGGTCGAAACGGTCGTCGAGCGCGCCGACCACCGTAATGAAGGTGGCAGCGAGGAACATGCCGTGCCAGATCCGTTCGTCGGGCAGCCACAGCAGCCCGGCCACGAGCGCCCCGGCGAAGATCGCAAGCCCGCCGAGCAGCGGGGTGGCGCACTCGGAGAGGCCGCGCTCGCGCGGCTGGTCGATCGCCCCGACGGCCCGCGCGAGGCGCATCGTGAGCGGCGTCAGCAGCGCCGTGAGAACGGCGGCGGCCAGGAAGGCGTACAGCGCGTCGAGCTCCGTGGGGTGCACCACCGGCAGGATCGCACGTGCAGACGTCATCAGCCGCGGCAGGGGCGAGGTCAGCCTGGGGAAGGCGTACAGCGCTTCGAGCTCGTGGCTGCGCATCAGCTCGCGGACAGCATCGCAGGCGCGGGGGTCGTGTGCGCGTGGTGGCGCCCTACACGTGCACGCCCGCGGGGAGCTCCTCGTACAGCGGGTAGCGCTCGACCAGCGTGCGCACGCGCTCGCGCAGCTCATCGGCGCGGGCCTCAAAGCCGGGGGTGAGCGCAGCGGCGAGGATCTGCCCGACCTCCACGAAGTCGTCGTGCTGAAAGCCGCGGGTGGCGAGCGCGGGCGTGCCGATGCGCAGACCCGAGGCCTCCATCGGGGGGCGGGGGTCGAACGGGACGGCGTTGCGGTTGACGGTGATGCCGAGGGCGTGCAGGCGGTCCTCGGCGGCACGGCCGGTGAGCTCGGGGCGCACGTCGCGCAGGTCGCAGAGCACGAGGTGTACGTCGGTGCCCCCGGTGAGCACAGAGACGCCGTGCCCGGCGCCGAGCAGCTGAGCGGCCAGCGCGCGGGCGCCGTCGAGCGTGCGGCGCTGGCGCTCGCGGAAGAGCTCGCTTTTGGCGATCTGAAGCGCGACGGCCTTGGCGGCGATCACGTGCTCCAGCGGCCCACCCTGCTGGCCAGGAAAGACGGCGGAGTCGATCTTCTTCGCAAACTCCTCCTTGCAGAGGATCAACCCCGCGCGGGGCCCGCCGATCGTCTTGTGGGTGGTGGTGGTGACGACGTCGGCGAACTCGACGGGGTTGGGGTGCAGGCCCGCGGCGACGAGCCCGGCGAAGTGGGCCATGTCGACCATCAAGAGCGCCCCAACTTCGCGCGCGATCTCGCGGAAGCGGGGAAAGTCGAGCTGGCGCGGGTACGCCGACCACCCGGCGAGCAGCAGCTTCGGCCGGCGCTCGCGGGCGATGCGCGCAACCTCGTCCATGTCGATCAGCCCGCTCTCGCGCGACACCTCGTAGGCGGCGATGTCGTACAGCCGCCCAGAGACGTTGAGCCGCATCCCGTGCGTGAGGTGCCCGCCGTGCGCGAGCGAGAGCCCCATGATCGTGTCGCCCGGCTGCAGGAGCGCGTGGTAGACAGCGGTGTTGGCCTGCGCCCCGGCGTGGGGCTGCACGTTGGCGTGCTCGGCGCCGAACAGCGCCCGGGCGCGGTCGATCGCGAGCCTGCTCGGAGACGTCGACCCACTCGCAGCCCCCGTAGTAGCGCCGGCCGGGGTAGCCCTCGGCGTACTTGTTGGTCAGCACCGACCCCTGGCATTCGAGCACCGCGCGGGGCACGAAGTTCTCGGAGGCGATCATCTCCAGCGTGCCCTGCTGGCGGGCGAGCTCCCCGCGGAGCGCTTCGGCGACCTCGGGATCGACCTCGGCGAGGGGACGGTTGAAGTAGTCGGGACTGAGCTCGGACATGGGGCACTCCTCGGGGACGAAAGCGGAAGGGTGCCCAGGCGCGCGGCTAACTCGACAGGCCGATCGCTCCCCGGTGGTGCTCCACCTCATCCGGCGCCAGTCGCGATGACCAGCTCCGAGGCTAGCACGTGGCGGAGATCACATGCGCGCACCAATACGGGTGCTCATTTGGGGCGCATCCGCGCAGGTCGGGACACGTCCCGCGGCCGTGTGCGCGGGGCTTCCGTGCCCCGCATCGGCGCGTCCCATTCTCCGTGCAGGCCACGCGCCTCACCCGCCCAGCGCCCGCTCCAGCTCCGCCTCCCCCACCGGCCCCGCGCGCACGATGTCCCACCGCCCATTGCGCTCGTAGTCGCGCAGGTCGAGGACCGTGGAGGCGGTTCCCGGCAGCTCGCCGCCGTCGATCGCCAGGTCGGCGCCCTCCAGCAGCACGGGTGGGATGTCGGCCAGCCGCCGCGTGTCGGAGCCGCCGGAGAGGTTGGCGCTCGACTGCACGATCGGACGCCCTACCGCGTATAGGGCTGCCAGGCGCTCGGGCAGCAGCGGGACGCGCAGGCCCAGGGTGTCCGACCCGCCCGTCAGCGGATAGCGATGCTCGCGGTTGGGCAGCAGCACCGTCAATGGGCCCGGCAGCAGCGCCTCCAGCGCCGCGCGCTCCCGCGCACCCAGCTCGGGGAGCGCATCGAGCGCGGCGTCGAGCGTGAAGAACATCACCGCCGCGGGGCGCTCCGGGGGCCTGCCCTTCAGCTCGTACAGCCGCTGCACCGCCTCGCGCCGCAGCGGATCGCACGCGAGGCCATAGACGGTGTCCGTGGGGAGCACCGCCACGCCGCCGGCGCGCAGGCACTCCGTAAGGCGCCGCGCGCCGGCCGCGTCGGGCGCGATCGGCACGCGCCTTCCCCCGCCGCCGCTCACGGGCTGCGCCGCCCCTCGGCGCCCAGTTCCCGTCGCGGGCGGGGATCGCCGAGGGCGCGCAGGCGATCGATGATTCGTGGCTTGGCTCGGCGGTAGACGCCGAGGTTCCCACGCTCCGCCGCGGCGAGGATCGCGACGATGTGCGGCGCCCCGTCGGAGGGCTCGTTGCGGTAGACGAGCCGGAAGCGAGGCTTGCCGGTCCAGTCGTCTCGGTCGAACGGGACTCGTCGGCAGTCAGCGAGCTCCTCGAGCCCCCGGCGAGCTCGCATCTGCGCTCCGAGCCACGGATTCTCCTCGAGCTCGCCGGCCAGCCGCAACGCGGCTCGCGCTGCCTCACGGTCGCGTTCGGCCAGCTCCACGAAGTCCCCGCGCGCGCTTGGCAGCACGAGAACCTGGTAGCTCATCCCGCGCGCTGGAGCTCCGCATGCGTGAAGCCGAGCTCGTGAATCACATCGTCGATCGGGATACCCTGGGCGCTCGACTCGCCGGCGCGCTCACGCAGCAGCAGGGCGAGCGCGAGATCCTCGGCCTCCGCCTCGAGCCGCTCGATTCGCTCCACCGCGGCAAGCACGTCGAGTTCTGGGATCAGCAGCGCCCCACCCTGGCGGCGCGGCCCGATGCCATAGGCGTTGTCGAGCAGGCCACTCGACGGCTTGCGCCGGCGTCGCATCGCGTCGACCAGTTTCGGCAGCCTGGTCCGAGCCTGGTCGGTGCCAAGCTGACGCTCCAATGGAAGTCCCGAACCGCTGCGCATAAACGAACCCCAAGTCGTACGAGTTCTCGTCCGAGCAGGGTAGCACGAGGCGGGTCGCTCGTAGCACGAGGCCGGTCGCTATGTCCCAGCTACGCCGCCAGTCGCAGCACGGACCTCCTCGTACAAGACTCGCCGCCGTAGCACCGACATGACCAGGGTTTCGGTCTGGTCTACCGCCTGCGCTCGGCGACGACCACGCGCTTGATGCCTGCTAGATCGCGCTCGGTACGCACCGCCGGGAAGCCTGCTGCGCTCATGAGCTCGCATACCGCCTCTGCCTGGCCGGCGCCCACCTCGAGGGCTATTGTGCGGATGCGCTCTCGCTGGGCCAGCTGGGCAATGAGGCGCCGGATTGTTCTCAGGCCGTCATCGCCGGCGAACAGGGCTTCTTCGGGCTCGTGGCGAAGGATCTCGGGGGCGAGCGTATTGGTCTCCACGCCCGCCGCGGTCAGGGCCGTCATCGCGCCCTCCAATGAAGGTCTTCGATCATCTCGACCAGTCTATGGGCGGCACAAACGGCATTACGTGGCATTTCCGTGGTAGGCTCCTACCATGCACGTGTCAATCGACAGCGCGGGTCGGGTGGTCGTGCCCAAGCGCATACGAGAGGAGCTCGGGTTCTCACCCGACACACCGCTCGAGATCGACGTGGTCGACGGACACCTCGAGCTGTCGGCGCCGCATGAGCCGGCCAAGCTGGTCGAGGGGCCCTACGGGCCGTCGTTTGCCGGCACTGGCACGCCGATCGCCGACGAGGACGTGCGGCGCACGCTCGAAGCGGTGCGCGAGCGCCGGTGAGCAGAGCAGCCGACAGCAGTATCGCAGTCGCTGCGCTCCTGAACGACCATCCCGCTCATCAAAGCTCGGCTGAGGCGCTCGCGAGCTGCACCACCACGATCGCCCACGTCGCGGCCGAGACCTACAGCGTCCTCACCCGGCTGCCGCCCCCCAACCAGCCCGACGCGACCACAACCGCCACGGTGCTCGGCGAGCGCCTGCCAGCGACCTTCGCCACACTGAGTGGGAGCGACTACGCGAAGGCACCCGCCCGGCTCGCCGAGGCCGGCATCCGCGGCGGAGCGACCTACGACGGCCTGATCGCCCTGACCGCACTGGAGTACGACCTGGAGCTCCTCACGCGCGACGGGCGAGCCGAGCGCACCTACCGCGCACTCGACGTGCCCTACCGGCTGCTGCGGTAGCTCAAGCCGGCTCGCTGCGGCGTACAACCTATGGGTTATCATGGGCTCATGTCCGATCCCGCTGCGTTGCTCAGAGACGCGCGCCGCCGCGCGGGGCTGACGCAGCGGCAGCTCGCGCTGCGCCTGGGGGTCAGCCAGGCGGCAATCGCGAAGCTGGAGCGCCCGGGGGCGAATCCGACCTTTGCGACGCTCGCGGCAGCCCTACGGGCGACAGGGCACCGTCTGGAGCTCGAGGCGCCGGCGCGGCGCGGCGGCGTGGACGAGAGCCTGATCCGTCGCCAGCTCGAGCTGACGCCCGGCGAGCGATTGCACGGACTCGAAGCGATGTACGCGCAGGCGCGCGCACTCGCTCTGGCGGGCGCGCGGAGTCGCGGTGAGCACGCCTGAGTCCTGGCTCGACCAGCCAGCCTTCAAGTTGGGCAGCCTGCTGCGCCGCCTGACCGAGGCGGAGCGCGCACTCGCTCTGGCGGGCGCGCGGAGTCGCGGTGAGCACGCCTGAGTCCTGGCTCGACCAGCCAGCCTTCAAGTTGGGCAGCCTGCTGCGCCGCCTGACCGAGGCGGAGGTGGACTTCGTGATCGTGGGCGGCGTCGCGGTAGTCCTCCAGGCGAGCCCGCGCTTCACCCGAGACCTCGACATCTGCTACGCCACCGCGCGGGAGAACCTCGATCGGCTCGCCGGAGTGCTGGTGGATCTCGACGCGATGCTGCGCGGCGTCGATGAGGACCTGCCATTCGTGCCCGACGCGCGCACGCTGAGGCGGACACAGATCCTGACGCTGAGCACTGGCGAGGGCGACATCGACCTGCTCGTCGACCCCGACGGATCGCCGGGCTACACGGCGCTGCGACACAGGGCCGATCGCATGGACCTCGACGGCCTCACCATCGCCGTCGCCTCGATCGATGACCTGATCGCGATGAAGCGCGCCGCCGGCCGCCCGCAGGACCTGATCGACCTCGAATCGCTGGAGCTCGCGCGCCGGCGACGAGGGTGAGCACCGCCGCGCCTTCTCACCACGCCTGGTGAAGCCGATGGACCAAGGTCCCTCGCTCACGCGAGGTCGTACTTGCGCTTGACGTCCTCGAGCGAGATCAGCGGCACCCCGGCGGCAATTTCGTCGCGTGACTCCTGAACCGCGGCCTCGTCCTCCTCGGTCCACGGCTCGTCGTCCTCGGGCGCGTTGGCGATCACCTGCAGCAGCGGGTCGGCATGTCGGGAGACGATGAACTCGAGTACGGGTTCCACCTCGGACTCGGGCAGCTCGTCCAGCAGCTTGTGGGCCTTCTCGCGCGTGGTCATCCCCAGATTCTACCCCCGCTCCCCCACCACCACGCGCTCGATGCCCGCCAGGTCGCGCACGGCGCGCACATTGGAGAAGCCAGCCTCGCGCATCAGCTCGCGCACGAAGGCCAGTCTAGGGGCGGACCTCGATGCGCACGGCGTCGAGACCGTTGGCGAGGCAAAGTGTAGTTGAGTAGTGTTTACTCAGATATACTTTTACGATGAGCACAAGACACTTCGTCGGACGGGAGGCCGAGCTCGTCGCCCTTCAGGGGCACCTGGATCACGTGCGCAAGCGGGGATCTGGGCGGATGCTCGCTCTGCGAGGGCGGCGGCAGATCGGCAAGTCGCGCCTGGTGGAGGAGTTCATCCGGCGCAGTGGGGCGAGGGCGATCTTCTATACCGCCTCACGCCAGAGCGCCACCGAGGAGCTGCGCAACTTCAACGAGCAGATCGCGGCGTCTGAGACGGACGCCGCGAGCATCGCCGCCGCGGGGCCGATCGGTTCGTGGGAGGCCGCGTTGACGATCGCGGCAGGAGGTGCCTCCCCCGCACAGCCGCTCGTGCTCGTGATCGACGAGCTGCCGTTCCTGATCGAGAGCGAGCCGGCGATCGAGGCCATCATTCAGAAGCAGTGGGACCGGAGGTTGGAGTCACAGCCCGTGCTGCTGTTGCTGATCGGCTCCGACGTCTCGATGATGAGCGCCCTCGGCGAGTACGGCCGGCCGCTGTACGGACGCCTCACCGAGATGACGATCGGGCCGCTCTCCCCGGCGGCGATCGGCGACATGCTGCGGCTGCCCGCCGCCGCGGCGCTCGATGCGTATCTGGCGATCGGGGGCTTTCCGCGACTGGCGGAGATCTGGCAGCGGGGCGAGGACCTCTGGAGGTTCCTGCGCCGAGAGCTTCAGAACCCCGAGTCGCCGTTGATCGTGCTCGGCGAGCGCTCGCTGGGAGCAGAGTTTCCGGCCGAGATAAGAGCGCGTGACGCGCTCGAAGCGATCGGGGCCGGCGAGCGGACGTTCACGGCGATCCTGCAGCGGGCGCAGATGTCGAACAAGACGCTCGAGACGGCGCTCACGACGCTGATCGCCAAGCGCGTGATCGACAAGGCGCTGCCCTACTCCGCGCAACCACGCCCCAAGCTCTCGCGCTACTACGTCTCCGATCCCTACCTGCGCTTCTGGCTGCGCTTCATCCGCGCGAGCATCCCCACGATCGAGCGGGGCCGCGGCGACCTCGTCCACCGGCAGATCCGCGAGTCGTGGCCCTCGTTCGCGGGCCGCGCGATCGAGCCGCTGATTCGCGGCGCGATCCAGGCGCTGCTGCCCGACTCCCGCTTCGGCAGCGCCGAATTCGTCGGCTCCTTCTGGAACCGCGACAACAGTGTCGAGGTCGATCTCGTGGGCGGCCGCGGGCAGGCCACGAGTGAACAGATCGACTTCGTCGGCTCGATCAAGTGGCGCGAGCGCAACGAGCTCGACCGCCGCGATCTCAGCGATCTGATCCGACACCGCGCGCTGATCCCGGGCGCAAGCGACGACACCCTCCTGGTAGGAGTCTCCCGGAGCGGCTTCGCCGTGGACGGCCTCGACATCCGCCTGACACCGGAGGACCTACTCGCCATCTGACCTACCGCTGGAGCTCGCGCGCCGGCGGCGCGGGTGAGCCGACTCCCGCTTTACAGACGCGCGCGTCCGCTGGGCGAGGCCCTACGCCTTGACACCCGAGGCCCTTGACACCCAAGGCCCTTGATATCCGCGCGCGCGAGGCTACGCGCTTCGGCGGAGCCTGCGCAATAGGCCGCGACGCGGCGGGCGAGGCTTGATGTATTCGGTGCGCATGACGTCGAGACCGCCGAAGAGACCCCCGCTCATGGTTACGTGCGGGACGTCGAATGGCTCGGGCCACGGGGGCCATGGGACGCGCTGCGGGTCCTCGGGCTGCGCGCCCGCCACGGTCTTGTCGTTCTGCTCGTCCGGCATTTCGACTCCAATCTTAGAGCATGATGACTAATGTCGCGTAGACGATCGTCGTCACCAGCACGCCAACCGCGATCAGCAACCGCGTCGCCTTCGATCGCAGAGGCTCTCGATTCGCCCTGTATGTCTCGACGAGGTCCGCGAGCAGCCTTGCGATGGTCTCCTCGCCGGACAGCGCCTTCGCCTCGATTTGCCCGTACAGCTTCTCCGGTTCGGGTCCGAGATCGAACCGTGTAATGGCGAGAGCGGCTCCGCCGATCGCGATCGAGACGACCAGCCCGGGGATCGCGACCCACCAATTGGGTCCGAGCAGCCCCTGAGCGGCGACGGCCACGGCGATCAGCCCTGCGTCGAGCCCGATCAGGCCGAGCGCCTGCGCGTCGATATTCGCAGCCCGCGCCATGCCCGCCGCGATCTGACTCTGCGCCAAGCCGATCAGCGACTCGACAGCAGTAGTCCGGCCGTGGTCGAGGGCGATCCCCACCTCGGTGCGCGTGGTCATCTTCCTATCGGGCTGGAAGAGCTCATCCGCCCAAATTACGAGATGCTTGGGATGGTACGCTCGGCCGGGGCCCGCCCAGGCGGCCCTTTACCCGCGCCGCTCGCCGACCACCACGCGCTCGATGCCCGCCAGGTCGCGCACGGCGCGCACACTGGGGAAGCCGGCCTTGCGCATCAACTCCCCACGGCTGTCAGACGGGCGAGCCGAGCGCACCTACCGCGCACTCGACGTGCCCTACCGGCTGCTGCGATAGCTCGAGCCGGCTCGGCTCCCGCTCTACTTCTTCCGCTTGCCCTTCCTGCCCTTCTTCTTGTGGGATGCCTTCTTCGCTTTGTGCCGGGCCTTGGGGCAGCCGGTGACCGCGATCTTCGTGCTGGTCTTGATCAGCGCGCCGTTCTGCCCGACGAATTCGGTCGGCATCGCGAGCTTCTCTTTACAGAGGTTGCCGGTTGCGGCGAGTGCGGAGTATTGGCCCTCGGGGAGCGTCAGATCGAAGCTGCCGACGGGGGCGTCGGGGACCGTCTTGAACGTGCTGCTCGTGATCCCCGCCTTGTTGATGAACGTCGAACCCACCAGATGCACGGTCACGCCGTACCCCTGGAGCACGATCACGAGGCTCGGGAACGCTTCGCCGCCGTGGCTGACGAAGTACGCCGGGCCGCTCAACGGGACCGGGAGCTCCGGGGTCGTCGCCGTCGCGTGCCCCACGATCGACGCGGGCGGGCACGCGGCGGGGTTGGCTTCGAACGTGGCGGCCTTGCACGCTTTCTGCAGCGTCGTCAGCCGGGAGGGGAGCGCCTTGGGGAGTTCGACTTTGACCTTCGCGATGTTCGCGTCGTACGGTCCCGCGGGGTACCCCAGGTGCACGGTCAGGCTCGCGCCGTTCGCCCTCGAGGTCTTCCCCGAAGTGGAGGCTTCGAGCTTCGGCTTGAATGCGAGGACCGCGCAGTTGGTGATCTGGAACGGGACCGATACCGCCGAGGTCGCGCCTTCGGTGCTCCCCAGGGTCCCCGTGAGCGCCAGGGGGCTGCAGTTCGTCGGGTTGAACGTGAACCCGGGCCGGTTGATGTCGACGTTTACGTGCCTGATCTCCAACGGGATTCCGTCGAGGATCGTCGGGAGCTTGTACGGGCCTTCGGTGTCCGTCGTGACCGTCAAAGCGGCGGTTTCCGGGTTTACTTCGATCTTCCCCCGGACCACGACTTTCCCGAGGTCGAACGGGCCGGCTTTCGCGGGGTTGACGATCGAGAGGCCGAAGGGGGCGCCCTTGTAGGGGCCGGTCAGGTACACCCTGCCGCCCTTCACGCTGAACGGGTCCCCGCCGACACCCACACTGACGGTCGTTTCTCCGATTTCGCTTTCCGGGCCGCACGTCCCCGCGTTCGCCTGTTCTTCGCCGCACAGCTTCACGCCCGTCAGCAGCCCCGAGAGCCCCGGCGGCAGATGCAGTTCGATCGACTTCAGCGTCTGTTCGCCATCTTCGCGGGACATCGTCATCGTGAACGGGCTGAACCCGCCCGCCTGGATACTCGTCGTGCCCGCGGTGAGCGTCGGCTTGAACGGCAGCGTGCTCTGACACGGGCTCCCGTTCGGACCGGAGACGACTTCGAACGTCGATGAGGATTCCACCGAGGGGTTCCCCGACCACGGCTCGAACGAGCTCGTCGTCGTGTAGGGCCCGCACTTGGACGGTGTCGCCAGCGGCGCGCGGTCCCCGCCGAAGAAGTGCAGTTCGAGGTCTTCGAAGGGCACCGGCGGCAGATACTGCGCCTGGACATCGCCCGCGTACCGTGGGTCGCTCTCGAAGATCGGGTCGCCTTCGAAGTGTGTCGTCAACTGCCCTGTCACCGGGTTCTCGAACACTTCCCCGGCGGCCTTCGCGCGCAGTTTCGAGGACGGTTCTTCGGCGTACACGTACATCGCCACGAGCGACCCGAACGGGTTCGCCGTCTGCGCCCCCAGATACACCTCGCCTTCAAGCGGGTTCGGCAACAGCGGCGTCTTGATCTTCACCGTCGCGATCTTCGACGCTTCCGGGCACGACGGCGCTTCAGCGTTCTGCAGCCCGATCTGTTCAAGCGAGCACGACAACAGGCCATCCGCCCCAGCCGGGTTGATCGCTACGCCTTCGGGCAGTGTCACCGACAGGCCCTTCACGTCGGACTCCGCCAACCCTTCCGGCGCGAGCGTCGATAGCTGCGAGATGTGCTCATCGACGTTCAACCCCGTAGGGGTACTCCCCGCCCGCCCATCCGGCGTCACGATCACACTCGGCGTGAACGGCAGCCGGTTACAACCATCCATCGCCGGCATCGGATCGCTCGGAAACGTCTCGAACACCCCCGGCTGATCCCACGACGCAGCTTCCACGCTGTTCTGCAGCGGGCCAGTGCACGACGTCGGCATGCTCAAGAACGGCGGCGGATGGTTTGCTTCCAACGGATTGCATGGATTTGCAGCGTAACTTTCATTTTCGAAAGTGAACCTTTCGACGCAGCCCCAGCCGCGCTGTCGGTCGTGGCGCGGGTCGCCCGGCACGCCCCAGAACGTCACCGCGCTGCTGATGAACCCGATGGACTGCGTGATGTTGTTGACTTTCACCGTGACGCCGTAGTCGCCGCCCGTGCGCAGCGAGGTGTCGAGGATCACCGGCGCTCCTCCGATGATCACGTAGAAGCCGAACCGCGCCGGCTCTCCGACTTCCGGAACCAGGTTGAACAACGGCTCCAAGAACGTGACTTTGCCGACTTGGTTTGAGACGACCGTGACCGCTGCCACTCCGATCGCGGTCTGCGGCGAGCATTCGTTCCCCTCGCCCTTGCTGGCGATAGTCAAGAACTGTCCGATCGTGCACTGCGGTAACGGCGTCGGGTTGCCAATCAGCCCCGGCGGCAGCTTGAAGCTCAGATCCTTCGCGAGCGCCACAGGTTCCGGTTCTCCGCTGACGCTCGTGGCGAGCGGCTTCTGGTTGAACGTGATCGTCGTCGTCAGCTGAAAAGGGTGCGAGCCCGCCTGCGTATCCACCCCGCCGCCCTCTTCTTCAGGCACCATTTCGTAGTCTTCCACCCCGAACGACGCCGGTTCGCCGCCGACCCTGACCGGCCGCCTGATCGACGCACTCAGCGTTTCGCCGCCCGTGATGCTCACTTCATTGACTTCACCCGAGGACGCACCTTTTTCCACCACCACCCCAATGACCACTTCGACCTGCCTATAGGTCCGCACGGCCACGGATTCGGTCACGGTACACGAAAGCGGTTTGAGCGAGCACGCAAACGGCTTGGGCATGTTGGAGTTGCTCGTCCCCCCTTCGATGCTCACCGCTTTCAGCCCCGGTGGCAACGTGTCCGTGATCCTCACAGGCACTTTTTCGCTGTTCACAGGTGCATCGCCGAGATTCGACGCCGTCACGACGATCTGGCCATCGTTCCGGCCCTGCGCCTTCTCCGTCACCACCGCTTCTTCGCGGCCGCCTTCCAGAAAGGAGATAGCGAGCATCGGCCGTAACGCCCGATCGGCCAGCGCGCCGACGAACGTGACCACATAAGGTTTGGCGCCTTCTTTATCGCCGGGACCACCGCTCACTTCCACATTCCCCGCACCGTACAAATGCTCAAGCCCTTCCCGTAATTCCTGGGATGTAGCATTCCATTTAAAGAATTCAGAAGTTTCGGTTTCTAGATTCACCAGAGCGACTTCGCCGCCGGTGGCGCTCACCGTGAGTTCCTGAACCTCGTCCCGGGCGAGCCCCGGCTGCAGGTTCGCGGGCCTGGAGCCGGACGTCAGATGCCACCACGGCGACAAGGCGGACGCAGGCGACGCGCCCGCGAGCGCCAGCAGCAGCGCGGCGGCGAACACACCGGCAATGCCCCTCTTGAGAACATCCACCACGCTCATCGCCCGCTACCCCTCTTCCTCGCATTGTCGGCCTTACGAGATTGCTTCGCGTACCGCGCCCGCGCCCTCCGCTCGCACACGGCACGCGCCCGCCCCCGCTTCTTGCGGCACGCCCTCAACGCCCGCGCGAGCTGCTGCGCCCGCGTCAAACCCCTCGGTTTGACGGCCGGCACGTTCGTCGACGGCACGATGTTGCCCGCCCCGGAGAACGTCGCGCTCGACGGCGACCCGAAGATCGCCGGCTGCGGCGTCGGCGACGGCTTGCACGCGTCGCCCGTATCGCACGGCGGCGGCAGCGACGCCGCCGCCGGGAAGCATGGCGACCCAGCAGTGCATTCATGCGCGTCATAGATGTCCATCGCCGTGTCGACGTCCTGCGGCGAGAGCCTCGCGGCCGTCAGGAAGAACACGTCCCCGCCGCTGCCGCTCGCATCCAGGAACGCCGATTCCTCCCCTGATGTCCCCGAGGAGATCAGGCCGATACAGCCACCCGAGCGTTCGCTGAACGTCGCGCTGGAGGCACTGCAGTTCCCGACACCCGGCCCGACACCCGGCGGCTCGTACTGGTACACGTCCTCGGCGCCGTTCACGTCCTGCGGCACGAGCGCATCGTTGCTGTTGAAGAACAACCGACCGCTATCGGAAAGATACCGCGACTGGTAGCGCATTTTATTGATGCTGATTTCCGACCATACGGGAATGTTGGCCGCCAGCCACGAGTGCGGGTCCCAGCCTTGAAAATCGAAGACCCGGTTTCCACCGCCGAGTTCGAATCCGACTGGCCGTGCGCCCGACGGGTTGCACGACGCGCACACGAGCCGCCCCGACCTCGCGTTGTAGAGGTACACCTCCTCGTCCGGCTGGCCGCTGACCGCATCACGCGTGACATACCCGGTCAGATCCTGCCGAGACATGAACGCCAGCCATTCGCCGTTGGGCGAGACCCGTGCAGTCTTGTCTGCCAGTGTTTCACGCCAGTCAGGATTGTCCGCGCCGGAGAGCACCGCCACCAGCTTCGTCACACCACCGTGACGCACGTAGAGGTTGCACGTCGCGCCGAAGGGCGTCAGCTGCCCTTGGCACGTCCCGTGGACGGCGCCTTCCGCCTGCACACCGTTGGCGACGAAGTACACATACGAGCCGTCTTCGCTCGCACCGAGCACCCCTTCGAGCACCTTCGCGGGTTCTCCTTCGGCGTTCACTGGCGTCAGATCGCTCAGATCACACTGCAGTTTGCCCGCGGACACGACCATTTCGCACTGATACAGATCATTCGTGCCGTTATGCGCTCCGTCTTTGGTCAACTGCTGCCCGGCCGTGAAGAGCACTTTCGACCCGTCGCTCGACGCGTCCTGGAAGTACGCGATGGGTTGGCCTCGTCCCGAGCCGCCCTGGGGCACGTTCAGCTGAACCGCTTCACCCGTTTTTCCCCCTGCGGTGTCGCGCATAAAGAGGTTGTTGCCCTGGCCCGTGAAGATGACGCGAGAGCCGTCTTCGGAGATCGCATGCCTGGCGGAGGAATCGGTCACAGTTCCCAAATGTCCCTTACCCACGAACGTCAGCTTACCGCCGGTCCACTCGTAAAGACCTTCTTCCCCTTCACCTTCAGACGTCAAAGCCACACGCGATTCGAACGCGATATGGCTCAGATCGGGCGTGGCGCCCTCGAACACGGGGCCACAGGCGGGCCCCAGGAAGCACTTCTTGCCTTCTATGACTGGGTCGATGACGGTGCCGGGTGGCACGTTCGCATACCCCGCCTTGCCCGTGGCCAGCGGGCGATAGCACGATTCCAGACATGGATCGTTGACATTGCCATTCAGGTACATCTTACGCAGATAGGACGTCAATTCAGACGCTTCCGGCGACAGCGACGGATCGAAACTGCCATACGGTTCCACGATGCCCAGCGACAGGTCTTCGCTGAAGAACCGGTACTCTTCCCCGTACCCGACCGTCTTCCCGGTGGGACCTTGGCCGTGATGGGAGGCGATGTCCCGCGATTCCCACCCGCCGGGCCCACGCCGGGCCAGATTCTGGACTCCCTGGGCGTACCCCTGCGGTTCCGCTTCGGGGGGAGCCCCCGTCAGGTAGCTGATCGCGTCGCCGTTCACGGAGGCCTCGGTCACCCCAGGGGATTGCGGGCCAGGGGGTCCAATCGGTGCGCCGTGCTTGTTCGGCGGCGAGACCATCTCCCACTGACGCCCATCCGGCAGCACAAACCCGGACCCGACCGGCTGCGTCGTGAACGTCTGATCAGGACCTTCGAAGACTTCAAAGACACCCGGTTTCGCTTCGCTGACCGTGACGACGCGATAATGGTAGATCGTGCCCGCGAGCAGGCCCTGCACGTGCCGCGCGACTTCCGCGTCACCTTCACCGGAGCCGATCGACGCGCCCGGCGCCCCGGGCGCGTCCGCGCCGTAGGAGACGCTGGTGCCGTACTGGAAGAAGTACGTCGTGGGGAGATTGTGCGGGTTGATGCTCGCGTCGAGCGTCACAGAGGTCGCGGTCACGCTCGAGGCCGACTCGCCGTCCATACCCGGCCCGGTCGTCGTGAATTCCTGGTCCTGCGACGGTTCGCCCGGGTTCGTGCGGCCGTTCGCGGTGTTTGTCGCCTGCAGTCGGTAGTAGTAGGTCGTATCGGGCTGCAGTTCGCCCAGCGCGGCGTGGACCGGTACGGGACTGGCGCCGTCGGCGACCGCTTCCGGTTCGCACGGCGCTTCTTTGCCGAAGAACTTGCTCGTGCCCCACACGAACCGGCACTTCGCTTCGCCCCCGTTGTCCGGGTTGACCGACCCGTTCAACGTCGCGCTCCCCGGCCTCAAGTTCGACGCCGGTTCGGTGACTACATCCGGGACCACGATGGTCGGCCCGAAGACATCCACGAGTTCGACTTCTTCGCCGTTTTTTTCTTCGACTCTGGCGCCGGCATATACGCGATGGGTCGCCGGGTCGACCGCCAACCCTCTGAGCGTTATGAAGGGCCCTGCCGGCGTGCCGGTCACCAGTCCGAGAAAGACGCCTTCGGCGCTGAACTGGTAGACGGTTTTCCTTTCTTCTCCGTCCCCGGACACGTAGATGTCGCCGTTGCCGTCCACGGCCACATGGGCGAGAGCGGTGTTGAACGGGCCGGCCGGGGTGCCGGTCAGCCGCCGCACGAGCGCAAACTTTTCGAGCAGCGTCGGTTCGAAGACATCCACCGTTTCGCCGTCCACGACCACCACATCGCCGTTGACTGAACTCACGGCCACGCTCCGCAGCCCTTTGAAGTGGACTTCCGGGTTGAGTTCCGGTTCCGGGCCGGGCAGCTGCCTGAGGTATTTCTCCCCGCCACCCGCTTTCGGTTCGAAGACGTCCACAACCCCCTGTTCAGGGACCGAGACATACACATCGCCTGTGGTCAGGGGATTCGCCGAGTTGTCCACCGCGACACCCCCGGGCCCAGCGCATTCGAAGCAGCCAAAGCTTTTCCCCGGCGTGTCTTCACCCTTCCAGACGCCCTGTAACGCGCCCGAGGCGCCGATCACGGCCACCATCCCCTCTTTTTCTCGCGGCACGCCGGATTCGTCTCCCACGTCGTACACCTCGGTTTCGCCCGTCCCATGACCGACGGCGACACTCTGGCGAAAATCGAAAAGCCGCGGCGGGAGCTGAGCGAACTGCGAGATGAAGGCGCCCGTGGAGGCGTTGAACTTGTCCAAGCGGCTTTCGCCGCCTGGCTGATCGGCGACGTACAGTTCGCCCGCGTCCACCGCCATGCCATGCCCTTCGGAGAACGGGCCCGGCAGCGGCACGGGTTCGCCGTGCGGCCCTTCGACCGGGACCCCCGGAATGCTCGAAAGGTATTCGTGCACCGCCCCGGCCTGCGCCTGCGCCGCGGGGAGCAGCAGGCCCACGGCCAGCGCGCACAGCGATGCCAGAGTCATCGAGGTCAGCCTGCGAGCACTCATCGAACCATCTCCTCCTCGAGATCGGAGGGGAGCGCCCCCCGCGTCGTATATGACAATCCGCGCGGCGGCGCGGGGGAAAGATGTGGACTGCTGAGCATCACGCGGCCTCCCGCTCACGGGGGGTGTGCACGTGGATGCTCCGCGCGACCCGCTCGCCCATTGGGGTGAGCGTCCAGGCGTTCGGCTCGCCCTTCGCGTGGCCCTCACCCGAGTTCGCGAGCAGCCCGACGCGCTCCAGGCGCGCCAATAGCTTCGAGATCTGCCCCGGGTCGATGACGCCCG
Organism: uncultured Solirubrobacterales bacterium; assembly: GCA_963842005.1. GTDB lineage: Bacteria > Actinomycetota > Thermoleophilia > Solirubrobacterales > Solirubrobacteraceae > Palsa-744. Next base: position 571,167 of record CAWJEV010000005.1, read on the forward strand.
CGTAGTCGGCGACCATGCGGTTGCTTGCGCCCGACTGCTCGGCGACGCCTTCCAATACCCTCGCGGTGCGATATGTCAGGCGCACCGGGACGTCCCGCAATGGGTCGCCCGCGCCCTGCACATTACGCGCGCTCTGCGGGTTCGTCGCCCCCGACACGGGGACGGGGCGGGCCTGCTCGCGGCGCGCCGCCGCCGGGCCGAGATATGGCAGCACGATCATCCCCATCAGCTCGCCCAATAGATCGGTGAGCGGCCTGCGCTCGCCCCGCAACAGGCGCGCATAGACGATCGCGAACGCCGCGCCGACCAATCCCTCCGCCGTCAATGGGGTGCACTCCCCGCCGCGATGGCCCTCGTTGCGGCCCTCGTCGACGATCGCCGCGAGGCCCGCGATTACCTCCTCGCGGCGCTCCAATACCCGCGGGCCGCCGCGCAACGCCTGCACCACGCATACACGCGCGAGCGCCGGCTCATGGTCGAAGAACGAGAGGATCGCGCATAGCCCCGTGCGGACCCGCTCGCGCCATGGCAGATCGATGTCCACCGCGGCGAGCTCATTGCTGATCTGGCCGACGAGATCCTCGAGGACCGCGGATAGGCAATCCTCGCGGTTGGCGAACAGTTCGTAGAACGTGCGCCGCGAGACGCTCGCGCGGCGGGTGATATGGCCGACCGTCGTCTGCGCATAGCCGAGCTCCTCGATCGCGCTGACCGCGCCCGCGATCAATCTGGCGCGCTGGATCCGCACCAGCTCCGCGCTCTGCGTGCCGCGGTCTATTACAGACGCGCGGGGGGAGGCTTCAGCTGCGCCGCCGGTCGCACGGGCCCGCTGGGCGAGACCCGAGGTCTTGACACCCGAGGCCCTCGATACACGCGCGCCCGAGGGCATCAGATCGCCCTCCCCGCGGATGGGGTTTCGGGCGCGTGTCGATGGGGGCTTCTAGAGGCTAGGCCAGAGACTGAAGAGAGAGAGAGAGAGAGAGAGATGCGGCAGCGCCAAGCTGGCGCATCTAGCAAGGCGCCCTCGTTGGGCGACAGGCATCCCCGTCACGTTATTCCCTCTCAAAACCACGCTACATCCACTCCTCACCGTTCGAGACGTTGGTCCCTCTCCCGAACAACTCTTCCCTGCTTAGCGCTTTGATGTCAACCGCAAGGCGCGTCGACCCAAACCCGACCCTATGTTCGCCAGGTATCCCAGGGGGATGACCTTGACAATGGCAAGCGTACACCACTCGCGTATGCTTGTCAATACCTAAACAGCGGAGTCCTTGTTCCAGCGACCTTTGTCCCAGCTACGCCGCCAGTCGCAGCACGGACCTCCTCGTACAAGGCTCGCCGCCGTAGCACGGACGTGGCCAGGGTTTCGGTCCGGTCTACCGCCTGCGCTCGGCGACTACCACGCGCTTAATGCCTGCCAGATCGCGCTCTGTGCGCACCTCGGGGAAGCCAGCCGCGCGCATCATCTCGCTCACGGGGTCGGCCTGTGTGGCGCCGACCTCCAGCGCGGCGAGGTGCACGCGCTCACGGGCGGCCAGCTGGGCGAGCAGCGCGCGGATCGTGTCCAGGCCGTCGAGGCCGGCGAACAGGGCGTCTTCTGGCTCGTGGCGGAGGATCTCGGGGGCGAGCGTATTGCGCTCGGAGTCGGCCACATATGGCGGGTTGCTCAATACCGCGTCAAATTCGTCGGGGACGTCGTCCATCAGGTCGGAGCGCAGCCATACGACCTCCAGGCCGAGCTTCTGTCCGTTCTCGCGCGCCAGTTGGAGCGCGTGCTCGCTGATGTCGCTGCCGGTGACGTTCAGGTCCTTGCGCTCGTGCTTGAGCGCCAATGCCACCGCTCCGCTGCCGGTGCCCACGTCGAGCACGCATATGGCCTCTGGCAGGGATATGCCGATCTCCACGAGCAGCTCCGTCTCGGGGCGTGGGATCAATGCGCGATGGTCCACCTTCAGCTCTATATGGCGGAAGCCGCGCCTGCCCGTGATGTAGGCGACCGGCTCTCGCTCGACCGATCGGCGCCGCACCGCCTCCTGATATATGCGCACCGCGGGGCCCTCCACCGTCAGCTCGCTGTCGATATATAGGCGGGCGCGGTCGATGCCCATTGCGTGGGCGAGCAATACCTCTGCGTCCAAGCGCGGAGTCTCCACGCCCGCCGCGGTCAGGGCCGTCATCGCGCCCTCCAGTGCGTCCTGCACCGGGACACCCAGCCTCGCCGCTGCGCGGGGCCCCTGCGCACCGCTCTCGGAATGCGCTGCGAACGCCGCCGGCGGCCCCGGAGGGGGGCCGCCCATCCCAACCCTTCCCCACCCCCCAGCGCTGTTCACGCCGCAGCCTGCGCCTGCAGCCTTCGGCGCTTCTCGTCCGACTGCAACGTCTCCGTGAACTCCTCCAGCTCGCCTTCCAGCACCTGGTCGAGGTTGTGCGTCGTCAGCTTCACGCGGTGGTCGGTCACGCGCCGCTCGCCGTAGTTGTACGTGCGGATCTTCTCCGCCCGGTCGCCCGTGCCGACCTGCGCGCGGCGGTCCGCGGCGTGGCTCGCCTGCTGCTCGGCCAGCGCCCGCTCGTAGAGGCGCGCGCGCAGTACGCGCATCGCCTTCTCGCGGTTCTGCAGCTGGGACTTCTCGTCCTGCATCGCCACCACCACCCCCGAGGGCCTGTGCGTGATCCGCACCGCGCTGTCGGTCGTGTTGACCGACTGGCCGCCCGGCCCCGTCGAGCGGTACACGTCGATCTGCAGGTCGTTCGGGTCGATCTGCACCTCGACCTCCTCGGCCTCCGGCAGCACCGCCACCGTCGCCGTCGAGGTGTGCGTGCGGCCCTGGGACTCCGTCGCGGGTACGCGCTGCACCCGGTGCGTGCCGCCCTCGAACTTGAACACCGAGTACGCCCCCTCGCCCTTGATCGCGAACGTAAACTTGCCCCCCTCGCCCGCCTCCAACAGTTCGGCCTGGAAGCCCCGGCGCTCCGCGTAGCGGCTCAGCATCCGGTGGACGTCGCCCGCCCACAGCCCCGCCTCCTCGCCGCCCGCGCCGCCCTGGATCTCGACGATCACGCCCTTCTCGTCGTTCGGGTCCTCCTCGACCATCGCCATGCGGATCTCCTCCGCCAGCTGCTCGATCCGCGCGCGCGCGCCGGTCAACATCTCGCGCACCTCCGCGTCCTCCCCGTCCTCGCTCAAGAGCTCCTCCGCGCCCGCCGCGTCGTCCTGCGCGCGGCGCCACTCCGCGGCCAGCTTCGCCGCGGGCTCCAGGCGCCGGTACGCGCGGCCGGCCTCCGCGTAGCGCTCGCGGTCGCCGATCACCGCAGGGTCGGTCAGCTGGGCGCCGAGCTCGGCGAAGCGCGCTTCGATCTGCGCTACGAGGTCTTCGATCACGAAGGCCAGTCTAGGTGCAACGCCCTACGCGACGACCTCGACGCCGACGAGGTCCGCCGCGGTCAGCTCGCCCGGGGTCTCGTGCTCTAGGACAGCGTTCAGGGCTGCGATTGCTACCGCCAGCTGGCTGAGGTCGGGCTCGCGGGTGGTCAACAACTGCAGCTTCAGGCCGGGGTACATCAGCGCGCGCACCCAGCCGCGGCGGCGGTTGCGGCCCGCGAACTTGATGATCTCGAAGGAGATGCCCGCGATCAGCGGCACGCCGAGGATGCGCGTCGCCACGAGCCAGTACCAGGCGGGCAGGCCGATCGGGGCGAACACGAAGATCGCCACGATCATCACGATCAACAGGAAGCTCGTGCCGCAGCGCGGGTGCAGGCGCGAGAAGCGCTGCGCGTTGGTCGGCGTGAGGTCGAGCTGCGCCTCGTAGCAGGAGATCGTCTTGTGCTCCGCGCCGTGGTACTCGAACACTCGGCGCAGGTCGCGGATGCGCGAGAGCAGCAGCATGTAGCCGAGGAAGATCGCCGTGCGCACGAGTCCCTCGATCAGCCAGAAGAGCACCGAGGAGCCGCCGAGCTGGCCCTTGACGAGGCTCGTCAGCCCCACCGGGATCAGGAAGAACAGCCCGATCGCGAAGACCACCGCGACCACCACCGTCCCCGCCCACACCACTCCGGGGATCTCCTGGGACTCCTCCTCCTCGCCTTCGCCCCCGCCCTCGCCGGCGGGGAGCTGCGCGTTCGCGGAGACCCCCAGCGCGCGGAAGCCGATCGCCAGCGACTCCCCGAGCGCGACCACGCCGCGCACGATCGGCAGGCGCAGCGCGCGGTGGCGGCGGATCGGGGAGCTCAGCGGGAAGCTCTGCACCTCGATCTCCCCCAGCGCCGCCTCCTCGGGGTCGATGCCGCCGTGCTGCAGCTGCTCGGTGCTCGGCTTGCGCACCGCCACCGCCCAGTTGGAGACCCCGCGCATCATCACGCCCTCCAGCACCGCCTGGCCGCCGAGCGGGGCGTCGCGCTGGGCGACCAGCTCGCCGTCCTCGGCCGGCGTGTAGGCGGCCTCTGTCTCCTCGCTGCTCGGCGCTCGACCGTTCAGCGCTCGACCGATCGGAGATCGGCCAGCGGGCTGCGTCGCGGCGGACGGACCGGCGAGCGCGCGCGAGGACATCGCTACTCGGGGGGTGCCTGGCTCTGTGCGCCGGCGCCCGCCTCGGCCGCGAGGGCAGCGGTGCCGGACTGTGCGCCCTGCGCCTGGCGCACACGGCTCTTCGCCACCCGGCGCTGGAAGCGCTCCACGCGTCCGCCCGTGTCCACGAGCTTCTGGCGGCCCGTGTAGAAGGGGTGGCAGTTGGAGCAGACCTCCACGTGCAGTTCCTCGCGGGTGGCCCGCGTGGTGAACTCGTTGCCGCACGTGCATCTCACGTGGGCCTGCACATAGTTGGGGTGGATCGCGGTCTTCATGCTCTGGGCATTGTAGCGGTGGGCTGCCGGCAGATGGGAGTGCGCCGTTCGTCGCGCATGATCACGCGGCCCCTTTCGCCCAGCCAGCGGTACATCACGATCGCGCGGAAGGCCGCCGGGGCGGGCAGGTCGGTCACCTGCCGTACGTACTTGTAGATCTTCAGCCCCACTTCGGAGCGCTGCCATGTGCCGGGGCCTGCGGCGGTGAGCGTGTGGAAGCCTGTTTCGCCGGGGTCGTGCTCCTGCACGACGATCTCCATCGCCATCCTGTGAGCGCCCGAGATTGTTTCCATCTGCCCGGTGAACGTGACCGAACGGCCGGCTTGGGTGGCCGCGGTGACGCACTGTTCGACGTTCGCACTCAGAGTCGGCGCAGGGGCCGTCGTGCCCGCTCCAGGGAGCGCCGCCATCAACGCGACTGCGGTCAGGGCCGTAGAGAACACGCTCTTCCCTAACACTCACATAGCGTGTGGGTTGCGCAACCCTAAAGAATTTGGTAGAGAGGCCCGTCGCCCCCCTCTGGTGTGGTCAGGCGACCGCCCTTCGCGGTGATCGCGCCGCACTGCACGCAGTTGGTGTAGTTGACAATAACGTCCACGAGGCCGTGCTCTGGGGCGTCCTCGGGGATCTCGTAGACCCCCGCGGGGCACATCCAGCGCCAGGTTTCGGCGATCTCGCGGGGGACGTGCTTCTGCACGCGGATGTGGTTGGGGGCGTCGTCGCGCGTGGCGTTGCCGGTGATGAACACCGAGGAGAGCTTGTCGAAGGTGTACTTGCCGTCGGGCTTGGGGTAGGAGTCCTTGGTCTTGCCGACGAACATCGGCTTGGCGTCGTTGCGGTGCCAGGCCGCGCGGCCCGGCAGACGGCCCTTCGTGATCTGCTGGACGCCGCTGAGCGGTGCGCCGACGAGCAGGCCCTTCTGCAGCGGCTGGCGCGCGTTGCGCACCTCCCACAGCTCCCTGCCGACGGACGACTCCTCGATCGTGCGCTCGTAGGACTCGAAGCTCGTCTCACCGCGCTTGAGCGCCGCGTAGATCGACTCGGCCGCGAGCGCCCCCGAGCGAATGCAGTGGTGCACGCCCTTGAGCGCCATCGTGTCGACCATGCCGGCGGCGTCGCCCACCAGCACCGCCCCGGGCATCGACAGCTTCGGCATCGACCAGTAGCCGCCGCCCGGCAGCGCCTTGGCGCCCCAGGCGATGCGCTCGCCGCCCTCGAGGATCCGGCGCACGAGCGAGTGGGTCTTGAACGTCTGCAGCAGGTCGTGCGCCGAGGTCGTCGCGTCCGCGTACTCGAGCTCGACGACGAAGCCGATCGAGACGAGGTTCTCGCCGGTCTTCTCGTTCTTCATCGGGTAGATCCAGGTGCCGCCGATCTGGCCGTACTTCGTGGAGATCTTCAGCGGCCAGGGACCCATCGTGTGGATCAGGCGGTCGAGCGGCCGGGGAACCTTCCACACCTCCTTGACCCCGAGCTCCCACACCTGCGGCTCGCGCCCGGCGGCGAGGTCGAACTCCTTGATCGCCGCGCCCGTGAGGTGACCCCAGCAGCCCTCGGCGAGCACGGTGGCCTGCGCCTTCATATCGGTGCCGGGCTCGAAGTTGCCGAGCGGCTCGCCGTCCTTGCCACGGCCCTTGTCACCGGAGCGCACGCCGACGACGCGGCCGTCCTGCACGATCAGCTGCGTGGCCGCCGTCTCGGTGAGGATGTAGGCGCCGGCCTCCTCGGCCTGCTGCTGCTGGTAGCGGGCGAGCGCGGAGACGGAGACGACCTCGTTGCCGTGGTTCTTGAACGGCGGCGGCGTGGGGATGCGGATCGCCAGCTTGGAGGTCGGCGTCAGGTAGACCGCCTCCTTGGTCACCTCGCCGAACGCGAAGCCCTCCTGGCGCCACTGCTCGCGCGTCAGCTCGGGGAACAGCTCCTGCAGCGGGCCGGGGCGCATCACCGCGCCCGAGAGGTTGTGCCCGCCGCAGGTCTTCGCCTTCTCGACCACGGCCACGGGCACTTCGCCGAGGCGCTCCATCGTCTCGGGATCATCGGCTAGCAGCTGCAGCAGGCGGTTGGCGCAGGCGAGGCCCGCGGTGCCGCCGCCGACGATCGCCACCCCGACCTCGATCAGCTCGTCCTCGGCGTCGAGGCCGCGCTTGACGAACTCCTTCTGCGAGTCAACCGGCGGCGGGTAGGCCGCGGGAACGACCTTGCCGTTGCTGGAGCCGCTACGAGGGTGGCGCAGGCGGCCAGAGGCCGGCTGGCCGAAACGGGGATTCGCGCCGGAGGCGCGTGTCTCCCGGCTTCGGTCGGGCCCCTCGTTTTTCAGACTCTGTCCTGACATTGCTCAGATGCTCCCTTCGGGGTCGGCGTGGTACACCCGTCGAGCTCCCCTCGAACCTCGCTAGCTCGCCTTCTTCGCCTTTACAGCCTCGGTCAACTTGGGCAGGATCTTGTTCAGGTCGCCCACGATGCCGAGGTCGGAGAATTCGAAGATCGGCGCGTTGGAGTCCTTGTTGATCGCGACGATGTTCTCCGAGGCCTGCATCCCCACCTTGTGCTGGATCGCCCCGGAGATGCCCGCGGCGAGGTACAGCTTCGGCGCGACCGTCTTACCGGTCTGCCCGATCTGCGCGGCGTAGGGGTACCAGCCGGCGTCCACGACCGCACGGGTCGCCGCGACCGCCGTGCTGCCCCCGAACGCGCCCGCGAGCTCCTCGCAGAGCTGGAAGCCCTCGGCCTTGCCGAGGCCGCGGCCGCCGGCGATCAGGATCGAGGCGCCCTCGATGTCCACGTCCGCGCCGCGCTGTTCGCCGCGAGTGATCATCTTGGCCCGCGCCGCGTGGGGGCTCAGCTCGAAGGGGAGCTGCTCGACCGGCGCGTCGCCCGCGCCGGACTCCTTGATCTCGAAGGCGTTGAGGCGGCCGATGATGATGCCCACGGGGGAGCGGTACTTGATCTCGGAGATCGCGGAGTCCCCGAGGATCGGGCGCTCGGCGATCAGCTCGCCGCCCTCGGCGCGCACGCCGGTGACCTCCATCACGACCCCCGCCCCGAGCCGCGCGGCGAGGCCGGCGCCGATCTCGAAGCCCAGCAGGCCGCCGCCGAACAGCGCGTAGGAGTAGCCGCCGCCTGAGATCGCCGCGGCCATCGCGTCGACCAGCGGCTGGGCGAGGCCCTCGGGGCCCTCGGCGACGAGCACCTTCTTGGCGCCGTACTTGCCGAGCGACGCGGCGAGCTCCTGCGGGACGTTCTCGCCGAGCAGGATCGCGTGCGCCTCGCCGCCGAGCTCCGCGGCGAGCTTCGCGCCCTCGGAGACGGCGCCGAGCGAGTTCTTGTTGATCGCGCCGTTGTAGTGAAGCGCGTAGACCAGGATGTTTGCCATTAGTTCAGTTCAGCTCCTTTTTCGCTGATCCACGCTTAGAGCAGCTTGCGCTCGTCGAGCCAAGCCACGATCTTTTCGACGGTCTCGGCGGTGTCTTCGTCCTCGATGATCTCTCCTGCCGCCTTCGCCGGCGGGGCCTTGGCTGCGACCCACTGGGCGGCGGAGTTACCGCCTCCCACCTTGGACGCGTCGATGCCGACGTCGCCAATGCCGAGGGTGTCGAGCGGCTTCTTCTTGGCCCCCATGATCGCCTTCAGCGAGGGGTAGCGCGGCTCGTTGATGGCGTCGCCGACGGAGATCACCGCGGGCAGGCCGACCTGCACGGTGTCGTAGCCGTACTCGGCCTGGCGCTCGCACCGCAGGGCGGGCGGGTGGGCATCCAAATCCACGTCCATCTTGATGACCTGCGTGAGCGAGGGCATCCCGAGGTGCTCGGCGACGACGGCGCCGATCGTGTAGCACTCGCCGTCGTCGGACTGCTGGCCGAGCAGCACGAGGTCCGGGCTCTCGCGCTGGAGCGTCTGCGCGAGCGCGTAGCCGGTGGCGGCCACGTCGGAGCCCGCCACCGCGGGGTCGGAGAGGTGCACGGAGCGGTCGGCGCCTAGCGAGACGGCCTTGTGGAGGGCGCGCACGGCGCTCTCGGGGCCCATCGTGACGGCGACGATCTCGTCCACCGCCACGGCGCCGCCCTCTTTGATCTGCATGGCGGCCTCGATGGCGTGGGTGTCGTAGGGGTTGAGGTTCTTCTCCCCGCTGCGGTCCATACGCCCCGTCGAGTTGTCGATGCGCTTCTCGACGGCGGCGTCCGGAACCTCCTTGACCAAGACACAAATCTTCATCAGACCCGCTTCCTCGTTGTCGGGAGGGGGATCCGGTGCCCGCCCACCCGGGCCCGCCCTCCCCCAGCTATGGCTTGGACGCAAATCTTCATTCTTCAGCCAATCTCCTTGGTGTTTGGACCCATGTAGCTTACTCTCTCGCGCGGTTGACTGACGAGTCAGTCAATAGTCGGCCACGCCGGCGCGGATGAAGTCCACGATCGCTTGCGTGGGGGCGCCGGGCGTGAAGACCTCGGCGACCCCGAGGCGCTTGAGCTCGGGGATGTCTTCGGCGGGGATCGTGCCCCCCACCGTCACCAGCACGTCGTCCACCCCCTGGGCGTGCAGCAGCTCGACGACGCGGGGCACGAGCGTCATGTGCGCGCCGGAGAGGATCGAGAGCCCGACGGCGTCGGCGTCCTCCTGGATCACGGTCTCGACGATCTGCTCGGGGGTCTGGTGCAGGCCGGTGTAGATGACCTCCATCCCGGCGTCGCGCAGCGCGCGCGCGATGATCTTCGCGCCGCGGTCGTGGCCGTCCAGACCGGGCTTGGCGACCACGACGCGAATCTTGCCGTGGGTGGGTGCGGCAGAGGACATCGCGGGGGATTATGCCCGCGAGGGGCCGCGCTCGCCTGCACGCCCTATGCCCGCGCCTGCTCGCGCTCGCCTGCACGCCCCCGTACGACGCGGCCGAGACCGGCGAGGCCGAACCCGGCGGAGAGCGCCACCGCGATCTTCAGGCGGCGCCCGAGGTGGTCGAGGCGCAGAACCTCCCAGCCCTCATCGGCGGCGGTGCGGGCGAGAACGGGATCGGGGTTGACGACCACCGGGTGCCCGACGGCGCGCAGCATCGGCAGGTCGGACTCCGAGTCGGAGTAGGCAAAGGAGGCGGCGAGGTCGATCCCCTCCCGGGCGGCGAGCTCGCGCAGCGAGAGCACCTTGCCCTCGCGGTAGTTGAACGGCCCGTCGGCGCGCCCGGTGTAGCGGCCGTCGCGGACCTCCAGGCGCGAGCCGACGCCGCCGTCGAAGACGAGCACGTGAGCCATCAGATCGGCCATCTCCTGAGAGGCGGCGGTGACGATGTAGACCGGCAGGCCGGCGTCCTGGTGAGCGTAAGCACGCTGAAGCATCTGCGGGTAGAGACGCGGCAGCACCCCGGCGAGCACGCGCGGGGACATCCGCTGCAGGTCGCGCACGGCCACCCCGGCCAGCATCTCCCCGACGCGCCGGCGCACCGCGTCGGCCCAGTCGTCGGTCGAGCCGCGCAGGCGGAAGCGGAGGTTCTGGTAGAGGTCCCCCAGCAGGCGCCGCCGGGAGATCATCCCCGCCTCGTAGGCCGCGCGCGCGAAGAAGATGCCCGAGGAACCGGCCATCAACGTCCTGTCGAGGTCGAAGAACGCCGCTGCGCGCTCGGACATCTAAGGGCCTATCCCGATTGGGGCGTGCGACTGGGGCGGTCGAGGGTCGAGCGAGGCGCGGACGCAAGGCCGAAGGCGTGGTGGGCCCACGCCGAGGCCGAGGACAAAGCCTCGCGAAGGCCATCGGCCGTATCCAGGCGTGCGACCCAAGAGGGATAGGCCCTAAACCTTGACGATCACCGCGTCGCCCTGGCCGCCGCCGGAGCAGATCGCCGCGCAGCCGAGGCCGCCGCCGCGGCGGCGCAACTCCAGCACGAGCGAGCCGAGGATGCGCGCGCCGGAGGCGCCGATCGGGTGGCCGAGCGCGACGGCGCCGCCGTTGACGTTGACACGGTCCTCGTCGATGCCGAGCAGGCGGATCGAGTTGAGCGTGACCGAGGCGAACGCCTCGTTGATCTCCCAGACGTCGATGTCGGTGGCGCTCAAACCGGCCTTCTGCAAGGCCTTGGTGGCGGCAGAGGCGGGCGTGCGGGCGAGGTAGGCGAAGTCGTCGCCGCTCTGCGCGTGGGTGACGATCTCGCCGAGAACCTCCTTGCCGTTGGCGGAGGCCCACTCATCGGAGGCGACCACCAGCGCGCCGGCCGCGTCGTTGACACCGGGCGAGTTGCCCGCGGTGTGCGAGCCCTCCCTGCCGACCAGGCCCGGCAGCGCGGCGAGCTTCTCCAGGGAGGTGTCGCGGCGGGGACCCTCGTCGACCTCGACGACGGTGTCGCCCTTCCGGCCCTTGACGGTGACCGACACGATCTCCTCGGGCAGGCGCCCCTCGTCGGTCGCGGCCAGCGCGAGTTCGTGGGAGCGCAGCGCCCAGCGGTCGAGGTCGGCGCGGGTCAGCTCGAGCTCGTCGCCGATGGCAGTGGCCTCGACAAACATCTGCTTGCCGGAGAAGGGGTTGGTGAGCCCGTCGTGGACCATCGCGTCGAGCGCGGTCACGTCGCCCATGCGAAAACCGAAGCGCGCGCCGGGGAGCAGGTAGGGAGCACGAGACATCGACTCCATCCCGCCGCCGACGCCCACCTGCACGTCGCCGGCGCGGATCGCCTGGTCGAGGAGCACCGTGGCGCGCAGCCCCGAGGCGCAGACCTTGTTGACGGTCTCCGAGGAGACCTCCTTGGGGATGCCCGCCTTGATCTGCGCCTGGCGCGAGGGGATCTGCCCCTGCCCGGCCTGCAGCACCTGGCCCATCACGACGTGCTCGACCTGGGCGGGCTCGACCCCGGCGCGCTCGAGCGCGGCCCCGATCGCGAGCCCCCCGAGCTCGGTGGCGTCGAGCGTCGAGAGGCCGCCACCCATCTTGCCGATCGGTGTGCGCGCGGTGCCGAGGATCACGGTCTTGGGCATTTGGTGAAGCTCTCCTAGTTCGATGAGAGGGCCGGACGCCGAGAATGCTAGCGAGCGAGATAAGGTTCCCCCTGAACGTGAACGTCTCAGGGACAAGAGAGCACGGCGCAGGCACCGACGCAGACACTGTCGCGGTCGGGATCTTCGAGGGCGAGGCGCCCCCGAGCGGACTGCCGGCTGAGGCTGCGGAGCTGATCGCAACAGGCGAGGCGCGCGGCAAGCCCAAGGCGCTCGCGGTCGCGCACGCGGACGGCAAGCGGTGGCTGCTGGTGGGGCTGGGCAAGCGCGAGGACTTCACGCCCGAGCGCGCCCGTGTGGCCGCGGCGGGCGCGCACGCGCGGGCGCTGGAGCTCTCGACGCGCACGCTCTGCTGGCAGGCACCGGCGGAAAGCGCCCCGGGGGTGAACGCGGCGCTCGTGGAGGGCACGGCGCTGGCCGACTACCGCTTCGACCGCCACCGCTCGGCCCCGCCGGACGGCGAGGACGCCGCCCCCAAGCACCTGCAGGCGCTGGTGCTCAGCGCCCCCGGCGCGGGGGACGCGGCAGAGCTCGAACGGGAGGTCTCCGAGGCAGCGACCGTCGCGGCGTCGGTCAACGCGGCGCGCGACCTGCAGAACCGCCCGGCGAACGACCTCACCCCAACCGCACTGGCGGCGCACGCGCAGGCGCTGGCAGAGGAGATCGAGGGGCTCACGGTGGAGACAGAGGGCCGCGAGGGGATCACCGCGCGCGGCATGGGCGCGTTCGCGGCGGTCGCGCAGGGCTCCGAGCAGGAGCCGGCGCTGATCGTGCTGCGGTATGACGGGGTGGGCGGGGCATCCAACGGTCCCGGCGGGGCGTCCAAGGGCCCGCTGCTGGGCCTCGTGGGCAAGGCGGTGACGTTCGACAGCGGCGGCATCTCGCTGAAGCCGGGCGCGAAAATGGCCGAGATGAAGTTCGACATGTCGGGGGGTGCGGCGGTGGTGGAGGCAGTCGGCGCGATCGCCCGGCTGGGCCTGCCGGTGCGCGTCGTGGGCGTGGTGGGGGCGACGGAGAACCTGCCGAGCGGGCGGGCGGTCAAGCCCGGGGACATCGTGACGGCGGGCAACGGCAAGACGATCGAGGTCAACAACACCGACGCGGAGGGCCGCCTCGTGCTGGCCGACTGTCTGCACCACGCGGTGACCCTCGGGGCGGAGCGGATCGTCGACCTGGCCACGCTCACGGGCGCGGTGATCGTCGCGCTCGGCTCCACGTACGCGGGCGTGATGTCAAACGACGACGAGCTCGCGCAGCGGATCGCGGCGGCGGGGGAGCGCAGCGGGGAGATCGTGTGGCGCCTGCCGCTGCACGAGGAGTACGACGAGCTGATCAAGGGCAAGTACGGCGACCTCGACAACGCCCCGGAAGCGCGCAAGGCGGGCACGATCGCCGGCGGGGCGTTCCTGTCGAACTTCGTCGGCGAGACGCCGTGGGCGCACCTCGACATAGCCGGCTCGGCGTGGGACCTCGGCCGGGCGTACGTCGGCAAGGGCGCCTCGGGGTACGGAGTGCGGCTGCTCGTCGAGCTCGCGCGCTCCTATGCCCGATGAACTTCGACCTGGCGCCTGAGCACGAGCTGATCCGCCGCACGGTGCGGGAGTTCGCCGAGGGCGAGGTGGCCCCGGTGGCGGAGGAGCTCGACCGCACGAAGTCGTTCCCGTACGAGATCGTGGAGAAGCTGGGCAAGCTGAACCTGATGGGGATTCCGTTCCCGCAGGAGTACGGCGGCGGCGGCGGGGACACGCTGGCGTACGCACTCGCGGTCGAGGAGCTCGCGCGGGTGGACTCCTCGGTGGCGATCACGGTGTGCGCCCACACCTCGCTGGGCACGCAGCCGGTCTACCTGTTCGGCAGCGAGGAGCAGAAGCGCGAGTGGCTGCCCCAGCTGTGCGCGGGCACGAAGCTCGGGGCGTTCGGACTGACCGAGCCGGAGGCGGGCTCGGACGCGGGCAACACGCGCACCCGCGCGCGCCTACAGGACGGCGAGTGGGTGATCGACGGGGCAAAGCAGTTCATCACCAACGCCGGCACCGACATCTCCGGGGTCGTGTGCATCACTGCGGTCACGGGCGAGCACGGTGCGGGCACCAAGGAGATATCGAACATCGTCGTCGCGAACGGCACCCCGGGCTACGAGCAGGGGGAGCCGTACCGCAAGATGGGCTGGAACGCCTCGGATACCCGCCCCCTGACGTTCACCGACTGCCACGTCCCGGAGGGCAACCTGCTCGGCCCCCGCGGCCAGGGCTTCAAGCAGTTCCTGCACATCCTCGATATCGGGCGCATCGGGGTGGCGGCGATGGGCGTGGGCCTCGCGCAGGGCGCACTCGACCAGGCGCTGGCCTACGCCAAGCAGCGCCGCGCCTTCGGCAGGCCGATCTCGAAGTTCCAGGCGATCCAGGGCAAGCTCGCGGACATGTCCACCGAGATCGCCGCGGCGCGACTACTCGTTCACAAGGCGGCGCTCGAGAAGGACGCGTCCGTGAACTTCACGCTCACGGCCGCCCAGGCCAAGCTCAAGACGGGCCGTCTGGCGGTGCGCTGCGCGGAGGAGGCGGTGCAGATCCACGGCGGGTACGGCTACATCGAGGAGTACCCCGTGTGCCGGTTCTACCGCGACGCCAAGATCCTCACGATCGGGGAGGGCACCGACGAGGTCCAGCAGATGGTGATCGCGCGAGCCCTCGGGGCGTAGCCTTCGATCGCTCGGCGAGCGGGCAGAGCGGCAGCACGGGGCGACCGCAGCCAACCACACGGCGCGCGAGCTCCCGGCCGACGGCGTGCCAGCGCGCGTCGCGGCGCCTCATCCCAGCGCCGCAGTGATCCGCTGGGCGGTGGTGGTCACCCTGGGGCCGAGCTCCTTCAGCAACCGCTCGCGGGCGTACGCCTGCGCGGGGACCGCCAGCTCCACGGCGGCGATCGCGGTGCCCTCCCCGTCCACGACCACGGCGGCGATCGCTCGCCGGCCGGCGAGCAGCTCCTCGTCCTCCACCGCCAACCCGTCTCCCGCGGCGATCCGCTCGAGCTCTGCGCGCAGGGCGGTCTTGGTCACGATCGCCTTGGGGCCGCGCTTGGTCAAGCGCAGGTTGGCGATCAGCTCCCGCTGCTCCGCCTCGGGCAGGCGCGCCAGGAGCGCCTTGCCCGCGGCGGTGCAGTGGACGGGCAGGCGCGTGCCCAGCCCGATGCCCGCGTCGACCGCGTACTGCCCTTGGCGCGACCCCTGCCAACGGTCGATGTAGGCAACCTCGGTCCCCCCCAGAACCCCCAAGCTTGCAGTGCGTCCAGTCCGCGCCCGCAACTCCCGCAGGTGCTCGCGGGCCACCCGGCGGACCACCATCGAGTCCAGCAGCGAGAGCCCGAAGTCCGAGACGCGCGAGGAGAGCCGGTACTTACGCGAGGGCCCCTGCTCAAGGTAGCCGAGCGTCACCAGCGTGGTCGCGTAACGGTGAGTGGTTGAGCGGCCGAGGTCGAGCTCCTCGGCCATGTCGGCGATCCCGCGCACGGGGTGTTCGGCGGTGAAGCACGTGAGCATCGCCAGACCGGCGACCAGCGAGGAGGAGAACCTACCGGGATGCTCGGGATCTAGTGGCTTGGCCATGGCTTGGGTGAGTGGTGAGCGGCGGTCGTGATCGGCGAACAGTGGCGGTGGTTGGATCAAGGCTGTGGTGTAGATTGTTCCCCGAGGCAGGCAAACCCAACCACGACCGTACGCGGGCGGTCAGTGCAACCGACCCGCAGACTTACGTGGGTTGCCCTCCCCCCGGAGAGCCGGCGGCTGGGAGCTCAGGCGCACCCTCAACCTTGAGCTGTCATTGTGACCAACGCGCCCGCACGATGAAAGTCGCAACAAGAATGGTCGCGTTGCGAGTAATTCGCTCAGGCGGCGAGTTCGAGCCGGTCGTGGGCAGACTGGGCGGTCGCCCGGCGAGCGGCCATCACCAGCATCGTGGGGGCCGCAAACCCACCGATCGTCTTCAGCACCGAGCGGGCGGTGAGCAGCGCGTCAGGCCGAGAGGCCTCGGGCGTCGAGAGGTAGTGGCCGGCCATCCCAGCGAGCAGCAGCATGTGCTGGCGGCCGGAGGGGAGTGTGCGAATCCGCTTGCGCGACTCGGCGGCGAGCAGGCCCAGGCGGGCGGCGGCTTCCTGGGGAGAGGAGTAGTAGTCGAGCAGGCTGCGCTGACCGGCCGCAGCGTCTTCCTGGCGGTCCACGAGAGAGTCCAGCAGCGTGTGCAGCGCACCGACCCACGGAAAGTAGGCCGCGCACATCGAGGCGGCTTCGGCCGAGCGAACTCGGGGAGCGGCGGCTGCCGCGATCAGCGCCAGGATCGCCATCGAGGAGCCGGCCGAGGCGGCGGTCTCCCACCAGCGCAGGTCGGTGCCCCGCGGGGTCTCCGCGCGCGCCCACCGCGCCAGCGCCTCGTGGCCTCCCCGTAACTCGCTGAGGTTGAACCTCTGAAAGGACGCGATCCGCGAGGCCGCTCTCAGCGCCTGCTCGGCGACCGCGGCGTAGGAGCGCAGAGCCTCCAACGCAAACCGGCAGGAGTCGACCAGTTCGTCGAAGTAGCCGGCGTCCTCGTGCCAGGCGGCGTGCCTGTAGTAGTCGAGGTGAGGCACGCGGGGATTGAGCGCGACGAGCAGCGCCTGGTGAAGACGGTGCCCGTTCGCGCTGGGATCGCTGCTCGGCTGCTCAGAGAGGACGTCTGCGTAGTCGTACGCTGTCTGGAAAGCCACCAGCGCACGTACCACCAGAGGGCGGCTGGCCGGCTCCACGAACGCGGCGAACGCGGCCGCGCCCTCGATGTTCCCGCGCTTGTGGTGCTGCGCGTCCAACGCAAGCCTGCGGAGCACCGGGTCGGGGATCTCGTTGGCGCGGAGGTGCCAGTGGCGCAGCTCGCGGCGCACCGCGGGAAAGACGCTCAGCCAGTAGCGCCTCGCGGCGCCTATGAACGCGCACCCAGACCCCGGATTGTTTCCACTGAATGGCATCGCCTTGCTCGTATGGGACGCTGCTCGTGGCCACGTTCACTCCTGGAAGCTCGCTCGTGCCGGCACCCGCGCCGCAGTGTAACCAGGCAGGGCGACGACAAAAATCGCAACTCCCGTGACGATCGCCAAGGTGAGCAGCACCTGGACCTCGCCGAGCGCAAAGGGCGCGGGGAAACCGGTCGCAAGCCGCAGCCAACGACTGGCGAGCGCGTGGCCGTACACCCCGAGGACCGCGCCGACGAGACACCCGACACCCAGCAGGATCGCGCTCTCCAGCAGGAGCGCTCGCCACAGCTGGAGGCGGTCGAAGCCCTGGATCTTCAGCGCAGCGAGCCGGGCACGCCGCTGCCAGACGGCAGCGCTGAGCGCGATCGCGACCGAGAAGCCCGCGGCGAGCAGCAGCAGCGTGGCGATCTCGCCCAGGCTCCTGACCGCCTGGCGCGCGTTGGCCTCGAACTGTGCCTCGCGTTCCCCGGCGGTCTGCACGCGCAGACCCGGCCTGCTCCCAAGCGCCTCCTCCACCTTGCGCCTGCCGAGCGCCGGGGGGACTCCACGCGCGAAGTCGACCTCGAGTGCGGCCAGTTCGTCCGTCTGCCAGTAGCGGCTGTAGTCGCGGGCGTTGACCGTGACCGCCCCCGGGGGCCAGCCGACGTTGGTGGTGATCGCCGCGACCCCGAAGCGCGCGGGGCCGGAGGGCGTGGGCAGCGTGAAACTGTCTCCCACTCGCAGACCGTGTTCGCTTGCGAACCCGTTCGAGATCGCGGCCCAGCCGCCGGCACGGATCAGCGCGGTCGCACGGGCGAAGTCACCCGCCACCATCTGGCTGGACTGCAGCAGCGGAGTGTCGCCCGGTGGCCGAGCGCGTATCCACAGCCGCCGGTCACCCACGTCGAGCAGCCCGCCCTGGTACCCGCGGACCGACACCACACCGGGGACCCTTGCGATCGCGCCGGCCGCACCGGGAGCCCGGAAGCTGTCGGTAGTGAACACGTTGTCGCCTGTCGTCACCCAAACCTCGGCGGTGCTGAGGTACTGCACGATCGCCCGGTTCAGTCCGTGCGTCAGGTCGCTGCGAGCGCCCCCGATCGCCACGCTTCCGTAGACCGCGAGCCCGGCCACACCGGCGAGCGCGATCGAACGCGTCGCTGTCGCGCGCAGCTCGGCGACGGCGATCACGAGCATGGAGCCGGGGATGCGCTCGCTCAGCAGGGCACACCCGTGTACGACAGCCACGAAGCAGGGCGGGATCAGGCAGAGCGTCCCAACCGCCAGCAGCACGCCACCGCCGATGGTGAGGCTGGGAAAGAGCAGGACCAGCACGGTCACAGCCGCGACCAGCGCGAGACCGGCGCCCCCCAGCCACGCGGAGAGGCGTCCCGGGACCGTGGTGCCACCCCCCGCCTCGCGGAAGATCGCATCCGGGGGCCTCCCGGGACGTAGATCGAGCGCCGGGGGAAGCGAGGCGAGCAGTGCGGCTAGCAGGCCGCACCCGAGGGCGAACACGACGGTGCTCGCGTGGACCACCAGGTGCGCGGAGATCGGGAAGGCGAAGGTCAGGTAGGAGGGCACCTGGTGCAGCAGGGTGTGAGAGAGCACCTCTCCGAGGGCGCACCCGACGAGCGAGGCCCCCACGCCGAGCGCCAGCGCCTGGGAGCCGAGCAGCAGCAGCACCTGGTGGGAGTCGAAGCCCTGCATGCGCAGGTCGGCGATGAAGCGTCGGCGCTCGGGGACCGTCAGCAGCACCGCGTTGAGCGCGAGCAGGAACCCGACCATCACGCTGATCGCGGCGAACAGCGTCGTCGACTGGCTGTTCGGCTGCGTGGCCTCGGCCAGCAGCCGCAGCTCGTTGTCGGCGGACTCGACGTCCAGGCGGTCCTCGGCGAGACGCCGAAGCTCGCGGCCCACGAGCGCGTCGTCTCCCGCTCGCGGCTTGACCAGCACCTGTGTCACGACTCTCCGCTTGCCGGTGAACCGCTGGGCGACCGGCAGGCTGACGACGGCGACGTAGTTGTCGGTGATCGAGCCCACCGAGGCGGCGCTCAACACCACCGCGACACGCCCGGCGTGGGAGCTCCCGTCGGCGAGCAGCGCCACCCGGCCTCCCTGCCCCACTCCGATCGCGTCCGCCACCCCCGTCGGGAGCGTGACCCCCCCCAACAGCGTGGAGAGGCCCACGTTCACGCCCTTGCTCGCCAGCCCTCCCAGCGAGGAGAGCGCGGGGGTCACCCCGATCAGCTGGACCGCCTGGCGACCGCCGGGCCCCACGATCGTCACGTTCTCGCGCAGCAGCGGCGCCGCCACTTCCACGCCCGGCAACCGGCCGGCGGCCGCGGCGAGGCGCTCGTCGAACCCGGCGCTCGAACGGGCAGCGAGCTGCAGGCGGGCGGAGCCGGCCAAGCCGTGCACGAGTTGGGTGGCGGAGCCGACCAGGCTCGTGTTGGCCACCAGCACCCCGAACACCAGCGCCACCCCCACCGCGATCCCTCCCCCTGCGAGCAGCTCCTGCGCCCGGTAGCGCCGCAGGCGCCAGCCGTAGAAGCGCAGCAGCATGCTCGCGCGCACGCCGAGGACCGTCGGGTTCACCGAGAGGCGGCTCATCGCGGGCGGGGCGCCGCCATCACGCGAAGCTGACGGCCAGCTCCGCGTCCAGGCCCTCGTGCAGGTGCCCGTCGCGGAGCGTGTGCACGTGGTCGACGAACGCCCTCGCCTGGGGATCGTGCGTGACGAGCAGCCCGGGGATGTCCTGTTCCCGGCAGAGGTCGCGCAGCAGCCCGAGCACCTCCCGGGAGCGCTTGGAGTCGAGGTTGCCGGTGGGCTCGTCGGCGAGCACCAGGCGCGGGCGGGCCGCGAGCGCTCGCGCGATCGCCACCCGCTGGCGCTCGCCCATCGAGAGGCGGTC
This sequence comes from uncultured Solirubrobacterales bacterium, assembly GCA_963842005.1. Classification (GTDB taxonomy): domain Bacteria; phylum Actinomycetota; class Thermoleophilia; order Solirubrobacterales; family Solirubrobacteraceae; genus Palsa-744. Next base: position 590,862 of record CAWJEV010000005.1, read on the forward strand.
GGGGGTGTGCTCCGCGCGCTCCTCCAAGCCCACCCGCTCCAGCCACGGGCGTGTGGCCCGGCGGGCCTCACGCAGGGTCCACCCGTCCCCCAGCAGCTTCAGCGCGGCGTTGTCCAGGGCCGAGGCGCCGGCCATCAGGTGGAAGGACTGGAACACGAAGCCCACCTCCCGCAGGCGGTAGCGGGAGCCCTGCTCGGCCGAGAGGCGGGTCACGTCGCGCTCGCCGAACCACACGCTCCCGTGGTCCGGCGTGAGCAGCCCCGCGGTCAGCAGCAGCAGCGTGGACTTGCCCGACCCGGAGGGCCCGTACAGCGCCACGAGCTCGCCCGGGGCGACCGTCAGCGAGACTCCGTCCACCGCCCGGACAACCTCGGAGTCGCTCACGTAGTGCTTGACGAGCTCGCGCAGCTCGAGGCCCGAACTCACGACCCGGAGCGCTCCAACCCGCCGGGCCGCCGCGGAGCCGGAAACGGCACGACGACCCCCGGCTCGCCGCTGGTGCGCACCAGCTCTCCCCGCCCGATCGAGATGAGCACGTCGGTTCCCCGTGTGGCATCGGTGTCCTCGGAGGCCACGATCAGGGTGGCGTCGTGCTCGCGCGCGCCGGCGCGCAGGAGCGCGTACAGCTCCAGGCGCTCGGTCGAGCTCGGCACCACCGCCGGCTCGTCGACCAGCAGCAGGCGCGGCTCGCGCACGAGCGCCCGGGCGAGCATCACGCGCATGCGCTGCCCCGCCGCGAGCGAGGCCGCGAGGTCATCCGCGTATTCCGTGGCGTCCAGCCAGTGCAGCTTGCGCCGTGCCCGGCGATGAGCCTCGTGCAGGGTGGCCCCGTCGCTGAGCAGCGGCAAGGCCACTAGATCGACGACCCGCTCACCCCTCGCGGGACGCCAGTCGTCGGAGGCCAGCAGTCCGATGTGGTGGCGCAGCAGCCGGTCGCGCTGTAGCGCCGACAGCCGCGCCAGGTCGCGCCCTTCGAAGTCGACGTGCCCGTCGTCGGGCGCCTCGATGCCCGCGGCCAGACGCAGCAGTGTGGACTTGCCCGAACGCCGCGAGCCGAGGATGCCGACGTGCTCGCCGCGGTGGATCTCGAAGGAGGCCCCCCTGAGCACCTCGGTCCACTGGCGCCCGTCGGGGTAGGCCTTGGTGACCCGCTCGAAGCGGAGCACCGGCCCGCCGGCAGCAGAGCTAGCGGCTCCGCTCGACATGCTCCTCGATTCGCCCGCGCGTGCGTTTGGCCCAGTCCGCCTCGGCGTGCAACTGGGCAAAGGAGGCGTCACGCACGATCTCCATCACGAGGCCCATCCACGAGCGCACGGGCAGCGGCGGCCCGGAGCTCTTGCGCAGCAGCTCGAGACACTCGAGCTCGTAGCGGCGCAGCGCGAGCAGCAGCTGGGGCGCGTCCTGCTCGCGCGCCGCCGCGACCTTCGCCTGGATCTCGGCGCGCGTGGGCTCGCGGGGGGCGAGCGTTTCAAGCCACAGCCGCAGAGCCTCGGGAGCGAGCTCGGTGGCGCGGTACACGGTGCGGTGCTGGCGCGGGTTCTCCGGGTCGGACTCCACCGTGCCCGAGATCAGGCCCGCCCGCTCGAGTTGGTCGAGCATCCGGTAGAGGCGCTTGGGGTCGATCGCCCACGTCGGCCCCAGGCGCGCCCCGAGGCGGGCGCCGAGGTCGTAACCGTGGCCGGGGCGCTCCAGGACAAGGCCCAGGATCGCCCCCTTCAGGGGCGAGGACCCACGCATCCAAGTTCTGTCAACGACAGCGGTCGAGTTGTTTGCAGACATCAGTCTCCCAGTCGTCCCTTCGACAACCGCTCGGTCACAACTCCGTAACCGTACACCAAACCGCTCCCAAGTGGAGCTCTTTAAGAACCTTTCAAATAGAACGGGAGCTACGTTTCCCGGTCTTTCCAGGATTTCAGTTGCGCTCAGCGCGCCCGTCAGTCGCTCTCGGCGCGCCCGCGTCGGCGCTCAGCGCGCCCCGCTCGAGCAGCTCCGTGGCCGCGCTCGCGGGGTCGAGACGGCGGGCCGCGACCTCGTCCAGGAGGCGCTCGAAGGAGGCGTCCCCGCGCAGCTGGAGCTTCCAGGCGGCGGCGCAGGCGGGCGCTCGCCACCGCGAGCACCTCGCTGCGCAGGTGACGCCGCCGGCGCTCGGCGAGGTGGCCCTCGGCGAGGATCCACGCGCGGTGTGCCTCCAGACGCTCCACCAGCTCGGGCACACCCCGGCCGTGCGCGGCCTCGGTCCGGACGACCGGCACCCGCCAGCTCCGCCCGCGCCCCTCCCCCGCGCCGTCGGCGCCGCCGAGGGGGCCAAGCGAGAGCACGCCGCGGATCTCGCGCACCGTCGCGTCGGTGAGCGGGTGGTCGGCCTTGTTGACGACGATCACGTCGGGGATCTCCATCACGCCCGCCTTGAGCGCCTGGACGGAGTCGCCCGAGCCGGGCATCAGCACGAGCACGACCGTGTCAGCGTGGTCGACCACGTCCACCTCCGCCTGCCCCACCCCGACGGTCTCCACGAACACGTCGTCGCGGCCGGCGGCGTCGAGCAGCAGCGCGGCCTGCAGCGCGGCCTCGGAGAGCCCCCCCAGCGCGCCGCGGGAGGCCATCGAGCGGATGAACACCCCCGGGTCCAGGAAGTGCTCGCCGAGGCGGATACGGTCCCCCAGCAGCGCGCCGTGGGTGAACGGCGAGGAGGGGTCCACGGAGAGCACCCCGACGGTGCGCCCAGCCTCGCGCCGCGCGCGGGTGAGCGCGCCGATCAGCGTGGACTTGCCCACCCCGGGAGGGCCGGTGAAGCCGACCACCGCGGCGCGGCCCGTGTGCGGGTAGACCTCCCGCACGAGTGCCCACCCCTCCGGGCGGTCGTCCTCCACCAGCGAGATCCCCCGCGCGAGCGCGCGGCGGTCGCCGGCGAGCAGGCGTTGGGCGAGCGTGGAAGGCACGGGCGAAAGATTACGTGGGGACGGCATCCGGCCGTCCCCATGAGACGACGGGGAGCCCTCCAGGCTCCCTTGACCGGGCCTGCGGCCCTAGCATGCCCGCTCGTGACACGCCTCCGGGACTGCGCGCGCACGTGGCGGTGGATGCGCGCGAACAACATGGTCAGCCGTCACTATGCGCTGCTCGGCGCAAGGTGGCTGTGGCTGAAGCTGCGCTGGCGCGGGCGCCTGCAGATGGACGGGCCGTGCTTCATCTGCCCCGGCGTGCAGATCGAGATCGGCCGCCACGCGAAGCTGCACATCGGCCGGTGGGCGTGGGTGGGGCACGGCACCAAGCTGCGCGTACACGAGGGCGAGGTGCGGATCGGCGCAAAGACGGTGGTGGGCCAGGAGTGCACCGTCTCGGCCTTCCAGCACGTCTCGATCGGACGCGAGTGCATCGTCGCCGACCGCGTGATGCTGATCGACTTCGACCACGGCACGGTCGAGGTCGAGCGCCCGGTACGCCTGCAGGGCATCTACAAGCGCGACGTGCGCGTCGGGCACAACGTGTGGCTCGGCTACGGCGCCTGCATCCTCCGCGGGGTGACGGTGGGCGACAACAGCGTGGTGGGCACCTCCGCGGTGGTCACCCGCGACGTGCCGGCGAACGCCGTGGTCGGCGGCGTCCCCGCCCGCGTGATCCGCATGCGCGAGACGCCGCGGTCGCTGCGGTGGGGGTGACGGGGGAGGGGATTTTTAGGAGGACCCCCAGGGGGGGTCAGGAGGGCGTTTCGTTCGTGTGGCGGACTCGGGGTCGGGTGCAGGCGCGCCGGTGTCAACACACAGAGAGGGTCGGGGAGGGGGTAGCGCCTCAGTTGGTCGGAACCCGCAGGCCCGCGAGACGCCATAATGCATTTGGGCGACATATACAGCTGCTGGACCTCTCATAACTGCCATCTGGTTGCTACCCACAGGTCCAGTTTGGTGTATACCCCCAAACCGATACACCACCGGGAGGGCGTTCGTGTAGCGGACCCGGGTCGCGTGCAGGCCGTGCAGGCGCCGGGCAGTCACGGGGCCAGCAGCGCGGCCCGGTCGGCGTGCATGGCGAGGTTGCGCACGGCGCTCGCGTCGGCGTCCGGACCGCCCGCCAGCGCCCGCTCCACCCCGAGGCGGTGGCCCGCGAAGCGCTCGCGCGCGTAGGGGACCGCGAGGCCGCGGGAGACCATGAAGGCCCAGTCGCTCGCCTGCAGCGCCAGCAGCTCCCGCACCGCCGCGGTCCCCGCGCGGGGACCGGCGCGCACCACGTCAAGCTCGGCAGCCCGCGTGGCGAAGGCGAGGTCTGCGACCGCCGGCCACGACCACGTCGAGAGGTCGCCGCCCTGCCCCCACGTGCTCGCGCCCCACTCCTCTGCCTCCTTCACAGGCGCCGGCTCGTGGCGGACCAGCGCGTCGTCGAGGCGCACCAGGGGGAGCCCCTGACGCGCGCACTCCTCGACCACCGCGGTCAACCAAGCGAGACCCTCGTACCACCAGTGGCCGAGCAGCTCGGTGTCCAGGGCGCACACCGCCAGGCCGCCCCCCGGCAGGCCCGCGCCGTCGCGGCGCAGGCGCTCGCCGGTGCGCGCCACGAAGTCCGCCGCGTGGGCCCGCGCCAGCGCGAGGGCGCGGGCGTGGTCGTAGGCGCCGCCGTCGTTGGCCCACGGCTGGTGGTGGTGGACGGTGTGGCGGTGGTAGTCCCGGTAGTGCCCGTGCGCGGGGTAGCCCGCCTCGCTCCACACCCGCGCGACGGTGGCGCGGTCGACCGGGACGAGCACCACGCCCGCGGCCCCCCGCAGCGGGCGCAGGTGCGCGGGCGCCCCCAGGCCGAGCCGGCCGGTCAGCTCGACGCAGGTGGCGTGCACCCCGGCCTCCGCCAGCGTGGGCTCCAGGTAGGAGGCGTGGGCGCACTCCGGCAGCCAGAAACCCCCCCGCCAGCCCGCGCCGAAGCGCGCACGGTGGGAGGCGACGCCGGTCTGCGCCTGCAGCCGCAGCCCCGCCTCCGTGGCGAGCAGGGGCAGCACCGCGTGGGTGGCCGAGGAGGTCCACTGCGCGTGGGGCGCGAACGCGCCGAGCAGGTCCCCGCCGCGGCGCTCGAAGTCCTCGAGCGCCCGCTCGTAGTCCCCCCAGGCGCGCTCCAGCTCGCGCGCCAGGGTCTCGTGGCCCCCCGCGCGCAGCCCCTGGGCGTCCTCGGCGTGGGTGTAGCGGCGGGTCTCCGCCACGAACCGCGCGAACCGCTCCCCCACCCCCGGGGCCTCGAGCTGGTCGCACAGCACCGGGGTCAGCGACACCGTCAGCGGCGCGCCTGCCTCCAGCAGCTCCAGCAGCGGCAGGTAGCACGTGGCGAGCGCCTCCCACAGCCACTCCTCCCCGAACGGCCACGTCCCGAAGCCCTCCACGTAGGGCATGTGGGTGTGCAGGACGATCGCCAGCTCGCCCTGGGGCCTACTCACGCCCGACACACCGCCACGAAGTCGAGCGCCCGCTCCAGGTCGGCTTGGCCGCGGGGGCGCAGCGCGAAGTCCGACACGGAGAGCGCCGGGGTGAACCACCCGTAGAAGCGCTCGGTGAGCCCCAGCCGGGGGTGCACGTGGTCCCAGCCGAGCCGCAGCGCGAGCTCGTGCGCGCGCAGCCGGCGGGCGTGGAAGAGGCCGAAGAGCGCCACCGAGGCGAAGTGCTCGCGGCAGAGCCGCTCGAACTCGCGCGCGCGGTACTCGTGCACGTGCCACGGGTTGTCCGAGCGCTCGGCCCCCTTCGGCGCGAGGGTGAGCACGTTCGGGGTGGACAGGTACACAGTGCCCCCTCTGCCCTCGCCCGCTCCCGCCACGAGCGCGCGGAAGTGCTCGAGCGCCGCGCCGGGGTCCTGCAGGTGCTCGACGGTCTGCAGGAACACCACCGCGTCCGCTGGCTCGGAGAAGGTCTCGATCAGGTCGCGCTCGAAGCGCAGGTTCGCCCGCCGGTAGCGTGCGCGCGCGTGCTCGTGCGCCTGCGGGTTGGCGTCCACCCCCACGACGCTCGCGGCGCTCCCCGCGAGCACGTCCGAGCCGTAGCCCTCCCCGCACGCCATGTCGATCACCCGCAGGCCCCCCACGCGCGCCGCGATCCACTGGTAGACCACCAGGTGGCGGCGGAACCAGTAGTTCTCCTCCGGCACGTCCGGGAGTGTGCGCTCCCCCGTCAGCGCCAGCGGCGGCACGTCGGCGGGCTGGTCGCGCTGCACGTAGAGAGGCGCCGCCACGGCGCGCGAGTATATGGTCCCGGGAGCGATGCCGCCCCCGCTGACAGCCGAGGAGATACGCGACGTCAACACGCGCTACCACGATGTCGCCGCGGGCCACTACGACGCGAAGTGGGGGATCGACTTCGGAGACGTCGGCCTCGAGCAGGTCACCGCCAAGGTGCGCAAGGCGCTCGGCGGGCACCTTGGCCACTACCGGCGCTCCCTGGAGATCGGGGCGGGGACGGGGTACTTCACGCTGAACCTGCAGCGCGCCGGGCTGGCAGAGCAGGCCACCTGCACCGACATCTCTCCGGGGATGCTCGCGGCGCTGAGCGCCAACGCGGAGCGCCTCGGGCTGCAGGTCGAGACCGTGAGCGCCGACGCCGAGCACCTGCCCTTCGAGGACGAGAGCTTCGACCTCGTCCTCGGCCACGCCGTGCTGCACCACCTCCCCGACCTCCCCACCGCCTTCGGCGAGCTCGCCCGCGTGCTCGCCCCCGGCGGGACGCTGCTGTTCGCCGGGGAGCCCTCCCGCTACGGCGACCGCCTCGCGCGCGTGCCCAAGCGCTTCGCCGGCGCCGTGGCCCCCCTGTGGCGGGTCGCGCTGCGCGCCCGTCGTGTCGGGTGGGCGGGGACCGGATCCGACGAAGGCGCGCCCGACGCGGCCCTGGAGAGCGTGGTCGACGTCCACGCCTTCGCCCCCGGGGAACTGCGCGAGCTCGCGCACGGGGCGGGCCTGCAGCAGGTCCGCGTGTGCGGCGAGGAGCTCACCGCCAACTGGTTCGGCTGGACCAACCGCACGCTCGAGGCCACCGCCGAGCCCGCGGACGTCCCGTGGGCGTGGCGCCAGTACGCCTACCGCGGGTACCTCGTGCTGCAGGAGCTCGACCGCCGCCTGCTGGAGTCGCGGCTGCCCGCCGCGATCTTTTACAACCTGATGCTCTCCGCGCACAAGGCTGAGTGACCGGGTACCGATCGTTACACACCCGCCGAGGTTCGTCAGCGCCAGACGGTTCATCCCCTTAGACTCTGCGGCGTGACCGACCAAAAGCACCGGGGTTTTCCGCTCTTCCCGCTGGGCATCGTGGCGCTGCCGACCGAGAACGTGCCCCTGCACATCTTCGAGGACCGCTACCGCACGATGATCGAGGAGTGCCTGGAGGAGGGACGCGAGTTCGGGATCGTGTGGATGGCCGACGACGAGCTCAAGCCGGTCGGCTGCGCCTGTACGGTCGAGCAGGTGCTCGAGCGCAAGGAGGACGGGCGCATGAACATCCTCGTGCGCGGCACCAGGCCGTTCCGCCTGCTCGAGCGCCAAGACGACCTCCCCTACCCGGCCGGTGTCGTGGAGTTCCTCGACGAGCACGACGAGCCGGCCGACCTCGAGGTGGTACACGCCACCCGCGAGCTGTACGCCAAACTGGTCGAGCAGGCGACCGACAACGCCCTCTCGAGCGAGGAGCTCGAGGCGCTCGACGCCTACCGCATGGCCGCCACGGTGGAGTTCGGCGCCGACGCCAAGCAGGAGCTGCTGGAGCTGCGCTCCGAGAACGCGCGCCTGCGACTGCTCACGATGCTCTTCCGCGCCGCCATCAAGCGCATGGAGCTCGTCGAGCGCGCCCAGGCGCACGCGCAGTCCAACGGGAAGGTGCGCTTCGGGTAGGGCTCACCCACCGCGGGCCGCACGCCCCCAACCCCACCGCGGCAAGCCACACACCCAGGCCCCATACCCCACGCTCACTGCGGCAGGCCGCAGACCCGCTGCGCCACTTCCAGCACGAAGAGGGCCAGGTGGCGGAACACAGAGGGCTGGCCGGCGGAGTTGTCGGCGAAGCGCACCGAGCCTTCGGGGTCGCGCACCCTGTAGTCGAACACCGACCCTGGGCGTGGAGGCAGCGAGAGGTGCTTCGCGGAGGGTTCCTGGAGTTCTTCCTGCAGACTCCGTGCGAGCACCAGCTGGGAGTCGCTCAACTGGTGCGCCCGACCCAGGCGGAAGGGGTGGGCGGGTCCTTCGCCACAGCGGACCGCCCCGCCTTCGTTGACCACCATCAACAGCGTCTCCCCGGGCGCCCCGCCGGTGCGCTGCACCACGAACAGGTCGGGGAGCACGATGTTCTCCCCGCATCCCGCCACGGCGGCGACGGCGACAACGGCGAGCAGCGTCCCGATCACCACGCCTGCCCGCGCCACCCACGCGGCGGGGGGCGTCCACCCAGCGCTAACCGTACCCTTCGCAAATGAGCTCACTCGCACGGAGCATATGCGCCGCCAGGCACCCCGCCGACCGCCGAGGCCGGGGCGCGAGCGCCGCTGGAAGAGGGCAACCCGCGTGAGCGCGCCCGAACGGGGCTGCGTCGCCGCCGGGCATCCGCTGACCGCGGAGGCGGGGGCGCGGGTGCTGCGCGAAGGCGGCAACGCGGTGGACGCCGCGGTGGGGGCAGTGCTCACCTCGTTCGTGGCCGAGCCGCTGCTGACCGGCCTGGGAGCCGGGGGCTACCTGATGGTCGCCGGCCCGGAGTGGGAGCCCGCCCTGCTGGACTTCTTCGTGGAGGCCCCCGCGCGAGCGCGGGACGGCTCGGCCGCGGAGCTCCAGGCGATCGACGTGTCCTTCGGGGACGCGGCGCAGACGTTCCACATCGGGCCGGCCTCCTGCGGGATCTACGGTACCCCGGCGGGGGTCTGCGAGGCGGTCGCGCGGTGGGGCACCCTCCCGCTGGAGGCGCTCGCCGCGCCCGCGGCCGACCTGGCGCGCGCGGGCGTGGCGCTGAACGCCGGGCAGGCGTACGTGGCGGAGATCCTCGCCGAGCTGCTGCTCTCGACCCCGGAGTGCGCGGCGCTGTGGGCGCCCGCGGGCCACGTGCTGCGCGAGGGCGAGGTGCTGCGCAACCCCGAGCTGGGGGACGCGCTGGAGCGCCTCGGCCGCGACGGCGCCGAGCCCTTCTACCAGGGGGACGTGGCAGCAGCCGTCAGCGAGTGGGTGGGCGAGCGCGGCGGCTCGGTGACGCGCGCGGCGCTCGCCTCCTACCGAGCCCAGCAGCGCGAGCCCGTGCGGCAGGGGTACCGCGACCGCGAGGTGCTGACCAACCCGCCGCCCTCGGCCGGGGGCACGCTGCTGGCGTACGCGCTCGGCCTGCTCGACCGCCAGCCGGCGCCGCCGACGCTCGAGCAGGTGGTGGCGGCGATGGAGGCCGCCCAGGCGGAGCGCACCCCCGAGTTCGTCGAGGGCCTCGCCGAGGAGGGCTTCCTGGAGCGGTTCCTCGCGGAGCGCCTGGGCGCCCGCGAGCACCCCCCGAGCGGCTCCGCCTCCGCAGGCCACCTCGGCGCGACGACCCACATCTCGGTGCTCGACGGAGCGGGGCGGGCGTGCAGCGTGACGTGCACCAACGGCGAGGGCTCGGGCGTGGTGGTGCCCGGGACGGGCATCCACGTGAACAACATCATGGGCGAGCAGGACCTCAACCCGCTGGGCTTCCACCTGCACCCGGCGGGGCGCCGGATGCCGAGCATGATGGCGCCCTCGATCGTGCGGCGGGCGGGCGAGGTGGAGCTGGTCCTCGGCAGCGCCGGCTCCAACCGCATCCGCTCGGCGCTGCTGCAGACGATCGTGGGGGTGGTAGACCACGGCCTGCGCGCCCCCGAGGCGGTGCGCGCGCCGCGGGTGCACTACGAGGAGGGCGTGGTGTACGCGGAGCCGGGCGTCGAAGTGCGAGCGCTCGCGCGGGAGGACCGGCGGGTCGTGATCTTCCACGCGCTCAACCTCTACTTCGGGGGCGTGCAGGCCGTACAGCGCATTGACGGGGAGCTGCTCGGCACCGGCGACCCCCGCCGGGGCGGGGTGGCGGTGTCGGTTTGAGATCCGTCTGATCAGGGGGGATCGTCCGCGTGAGTGGGTACTCCGCCCGGGCGGGTGTGCGCGGGGCTTCCATGCCCCGCGTCGCCGGCGAGCGTTCCGTCCCACGCAGAGCCGCGGGCTGTCTCACTTTGGGGGTCTCGTCGGAGCAGTGGGTGGGGATGTCCACGAAACCGAACAAACCCGGGCTCGCCGACTGGCTGCGCCTGCTGTCCGTGAGCCAGATGCAGACGCAGGTGTCGCGCAAGCTCTTCCGGCGCAAAGACACACCCGCCACCCGATAGAGGCGGCCACCTCGCGACGCCGGCGCGCTCCACCGCACCCCCGGCCTACTTCTTCCGCCTGTGGCGCCTGTTCGTCTTGTGGTGCTTCTTCTTCTTGTGGGAGGTCTTCTTCGTCTTGCCGCACCCGGTGACGGCGATCTTCGTGGTCTCGTGGATTTCGGCGCCGTTCTGGGCGATGAATTCGGTCGGCATCGTCAGCTTGTCCTTGCAGAGGTTCCCGTTCGCCGCGAGCGCGGAGTACTGGCCTTGGGGGAGGGTCAGTTCGAAGCTGCCGACGGGGGCGTCGGGGACGGTCTTGAACGTGCTCGAGGTGATCCCGGCCTTGTTGATGAAGGTCGTGCCGACGAGGTTCAGCGTGACGTTGTAGCCCTGCAGGACGATGACCAGCGAGGGGAATGCTTCGCCGCCGTGGCTGACGAAGTACGCGGGGCCTTCCAGCGGGACGGGGATCAGCGGGGTGATCGCCTTCGCGTGCCCGACGATCGACGCTGCCGGGCACCCCGCGGGGTTGGCTTCGAACTGCGCGTTGGCGCATGCCTTCTGCAGCGTCGTCAGCCGGGAGGGCAGCTGCTTGGGCAGTTCGACTTTGACCCGGGCGATGTTCGCCTGAGTACCCCACGGCGCGTGGGGGTAGGTCAGTTGCACCGCGAGGCTCGCGCCGCTGGCCCTGGACGGTTTCCCGGAGGTCGAGACCGCGAATTTGGGGGCGAACTTCAGGACCGCGCAGTTCGTGGCCTGGAACGGCACCGACACGGGGGAGGTGGCGCCTTCGTCGCTTGCGATCGTACCGGTGATGCTCATCGGGTTGCAGTTGGTCGGGTTGAACGTGAACCCCGGCCGGTTGATCAGCACGTTGACCCTCTTGATCTGCACCGGGACCCCGTCGATCAGGTGCGGGATCGCGTGCGGACCCGAGGGGTCGGTGCTGACCGTCAGCGCCGCGGTGTGCGGGTCCACCTCGATCTTTGCGCGCACGACTACGCAGTCGCACGCGGGGTTCTGGCTGGGGTTGGAGGTGTCGTGCTCTAGGTCGAACGGGCCAGCCTTCACAGGGTTGACGATCGACAATCCGAACGGCGCACCAGCGTACTGTTCGGTGATGTAGACACGTCCACCCTTGACGGACACGGGATCAGAGCCCACGCCCGCGCTGACCGTCGTTTCGCCGATCAGGGATTCCGCGCCACACGTCCCTCCGTTCGCCTGCGCTTCGGGACAGAGCTTCACGCCCGACAGCAGACCCGAGACGCCTGGCGGCATATGCAGCGTCACCGACTGCATGCTCTGTTCACCGTCTTCGCGGCCGATCGTCGTCGTCAACGGGCTGAACCCACCCGCGTTGATGTTGCTCGTGCCGCCCGTCAGCGACGGGCTGAACGGCAGGCTCGCACCGGGACAGGCACTGCCGTGCGGGCCGGAGGTGATTTCGAAGTGGCTGCCGGCGGTCTGCGGTTCGGTGCCCGACCACGGCGTGAACGTCGCCACGGTTTCATACGAGCCGCAACGGTCGGGGGTCGATAGCGGGGCGCGTTCACCACCGAAGAAGTGCAGTTCGGCGTCTTCGAAAGCGAGCTGCGGCGTGTTCTTGAAGACACCGATCAGCTGCCCGGATTCAGTCAGCCGCGTTTCGCCGGGGAGCTTCACGATCACCCCGGACACCGGGTCTTCGGCGACGATGTACAGCGCGACCAGAGAGCCGAACGGGTTCTGGTTCTGGGTCGCGAGGTAGACGAAGCCCTTCAGGTGCTGAGTCGGCGGCAACAAAGGGCTCGCGATATCCACCGTGCCGATCTTCGAAGCGTCCGGGCAGAACGGTTCCGCAAGCGTCGGCGTGAACAGCAGCGTCCCCGAGCCTTCTTCGACACCGGCGAAACCGACCTCGCCCTCACTGCACGCCGACAGCCCGTCGCCACCCGCGGGGTTGACCGCGACACCCGGCGGCAGCGCCACCGTGATGTCCTTCACCGCGGACTGCGCCAAGCCCTTCGGGTTCAAGATCGAGCTCTGGTCGACATGCACGTCCACGCCCAGGCCCGTCGGGGTGGCTGCGGCGGTCCCGTCGGGGGTGACCCTGATCGAGGGGCTGAACGGCAACCGGTTGCAGCCATCGGGCGTGTAGGGGGCGGTGTAGGAGGCGAGCTGGGGCAGCACGCCGCCCGCGGGGACGGCGTTCACCCACGGGTCGCCGGAGGCGGCGCTCGTCAGCGCCTCCTGGCAGGAGGTCGGCAGCGAGAACAGCGGCGGCGGGTGGTTCTCTCCCAGCGGGATGCACGGTCCTCCTACCCCTAGCCCGCCGTTGAGGCACGCATCGCCACGGGAGTTGTCGTGGCGCGGATCGCCGGGGACACCCCAGAATACGACTTCGTTGTGGACGAACCCCGCGAGCTGGCTGATGTTGGAGACCGTCGCCACGACCGCGTAGTCCGAGCCGGTGCGCACCGTGGCGTCGATGAACACGGGCACGGCGTCGGGGTGAAAGCCAAAGCGCGCGGGCTCGCCCACAGACGGTTCCATGTTGTACACGGGGGTCGTGATCGTGCCAATGTGGCTACCTACGAAGATTTTCGGTTCGTTGACGGTGACGATAGCGACACCCACGACCGTATCGAGCGGGCAGTCTTCAGAGGATTGGAACTGTGCGAGCATGCAGCGCGGGAACGGCGTCGGGTTGCCGATCAGGCCTGGCGGCAACCGGAAGCTCAGATCCTTCGCCAGCTCTGCCGGCAGCGCCTCGGAGGTCTGGTTGAGCGTCAGCGTGGTCGTGAACTGGAACGGGTGCGAGCCCGCCTGGGTATCTGGGCCACCTCCCGGTTCTTCTAGCGATTGTTCAAAGTCTTCGACACCGAAGGGTGTGGGGCCCGCGGCGATGGTCAGCGGCCGCGAGATCTGCGCGGACGGCGCCCCGCCGCCGGAGACCGACAGATGATTGACGGCTTCCACGGGGTTTTCCACAGCGACACCGATCAGCATTTCGATGTGCTCATATGGCGGCAGCGTGCCGCTCGCGAATTCGCACACCGCTTCCTGCGGTTTCGGCAGCGAACACGTCACCGGGCCGCGACTGCCCGCCGTGGGAGATTCGCCAGCGATGCCATGCACGCTCTTGCCCACCACCCCCGCAGGCAGCCTGTCCACCATCCGCACCGGCGAGGATTCCCCGCCGGCGGTCGCGTCACCGAGATTCGCAGCGGTCACGACGATCTGGCTCGTGGATTCCGGTTCCAGGTTCGCCGGGCGCGCACCGGAGGTCAGATGCCACCACGGCGTGCAGCCAGAGCACGATTCGACGGAGGCCGACGCGGACGAGGCGCCCGGGAGCGTCCCCGCCGAGACGACGACCACAAGCAAAACCACCGTCGTCAACAGTCGTCGCATCAGTAACTCCTCCGTCTATTGGTTGACTTCTTTGCTCTCGAGGCGGCGCCGTGGGCGCGTCTTGCCTGCTTTTCGCACGCGGCTCGGCGTTTCTCTTGTCTCTTGTGCTTCTTGCGACACGAGCTCACGGCCTTCTCGAGCTTTTCGGCGCGGACTTCGGCTGGCGATTTGGGCTTCGAGGATCTGGTCGAGCTCGCTTGTGGAGTTAGGTTGCCGGGGCCGGTGAAGGTGGCGCTGGAGGGGGCGCCGAAGATCCCAGGCTGAGGGGTGGCCGCGCCGCGGCAGGATTCGGGTTCATGGCAGGCCGGGGGGTGTTCAGCGGGCTGTGGCACGCACGGCGACTGGCCGGTGCATTCGTGGGCGTCGTAGACGGACAGGCCGCCTTCTCTGTCGGCCGTGGAGAGGTGCGCGGCGGTCAGGAAGAACACGTCCGACCCGTTTTCAGAGGCGTCGAGGAACGCGGATTCTTCCTTCGAGGTCCCCGAGGAGATCAGATTCACGCAGCCGTGGGAGCGTTCGCTGAACGACGTCGAGCCTTCCGTGCACACGGGCTTGCCTTCCCCGTTGAACATCCCCGCCGGCTCGAACTCATACACATCCCAGGTGCCGTTGCCGTCCTGCGGCACCAGCGCCTGCGGCGAATTGAAAAACAACCGGCCGCTGTCAGAGAGATACCGCGGCTGGTAGAGCCCGCGACCCGACTCCTCTGGATCCCAGCCGGGGAGATCAGCGGCAAGCCCCCGCGTCTCTGCCCACCTGCCGACCTGCGCGATCCCGGCATCGCCGTATTCCATCCCCACCGGGCGCGCGCCCGTGGGGTCACACGAGGCGCACACCAGCGATGATTCGCCCTGGGCGTGGTAGAGGTAGACCTCCTCGTCGGGACGGCCCGTCTTCGCGTCACGCGTGTCATACCCCGTCAGGTTCTGCTGCGACATGAACGCAAGCCAGCGCCCATCGGGCGATACGCGCGCAGTCAACGTCGTAAGGTCCGTAGCTCCTTCACTGCCCCAGTCCGGGCTGTCTTCGACCGCGAGCACCGCGACGAGCGCGATCGTGCCTTCGTGCCAGACGTAGAGGTTGCAGGTTGAAGTCGCGAGTTCGACAACTCCCCGGCAGTGTCCCGGACGGGCTCCGGGTGCGAGCACCCCGTCCGCCATGAAATAAACCCACGAGCCGTCTTCGCTTGAGCCGGGGATCGTGGGCCCCAAGACGCCCGCGGGTTCCTTGCCATTCGGAGGCGTCAGATCAGATAGCCTGCATTCGGGGCCGCCTGGCGCCTCGACGATCGCACACTCATACAGATCGGACCCATTGTTGCCGCCTGCGCCGGCGTCTGCGGTCAGCTTTCGATCGTCGGTGAAGAACACGCGCGACCCGTCGGCGCTCGCCCCCTGGAACACCCCGCCGCCGCTTTCACAGGACAGGCATTTGGCTTCGGGTTCGTCCAACGCCAGGGTGGCTGGTTCGGTGGCCGGTGCGCCCGTGAAGTCGCGCATGTACAGCCGCGCGTCGGTGGACCAGAACACTCGCGACCCGTCGCTCGAGATGGCGTGCCTGGTGTCCGCATTTAGGCGGTCGCCGAGCGCCGCGTTAGGCGCGGGCCCACCGCCTTCCGGACCCTTCGGCAACACGCTCACGAGCCTGATCCGTTCGCTAGGAGCAGCACCCGCGTTCCACTCGTACATGGCCCTACCGGTGGTCTTGGTTTCGGTGAGCCTTACCCAGGAGGCCAACACCACGTGCCGAAGATCCCCGGTAGCGCCGACGGCGAGCGGGCCACACTCCAGGGCCGGCGGACAAGATGCGGCATCCGGTTCGCCGATTTGGCCGAAGACCGTCCCGGGCGGCACGTCGGCCTGTTCCTGCACCACTGGTTCGCAAGCCTGTTCTCCGCCGGGGCAACCGGTTACGAGCGGCTGAAAACACGATTCGCTGCAAGGCGTCGCCGTACCGCCGCCGAGGTAGTTCGTGCGCATGAACGCGGTCTGTTCAGAAGCCGCCGGGGACAGGCAGGGCTGTGCGACCCCTTCACCGTCATGGCACGGGGTGAACGGCCCGAACGGCTGCACCACCGCCGACGAGAAGTCTTCGGAGAACAGCCTGTATTCATAGCCGACATTATTGGTGTAACTGGTCGGGGCGGCGTGCGGGATCGCGATGTCCTTCGAGGACCAGCCCGAGGCACCCCGCGTCGCGAGCAGCTGCGAGTCTACGCCCGCGCCCTGCGGGTCGGCTTCGCTCGCGTCGAGCGACAGGAACGCGAACGCGCCGCCACCCGCCGCGGACTGGATCACGCCACCGATCCCGCCCAAATGCTCGAACGCGGCGCCGTGCTTATCCGCCGGAGACACCAGTTCCCACGCCCTACCATCAGGCAGCACGAACGAGCCACCGGGCAGCTGGGTCGTGAAGCCGCGGACGAGTTCTTCACCGTGTTCACCACGTTCCCCTTCACCCGCACCGTTCACGGGTGCGTGAGCGTTGCGCGCAAGCACTCGGAAGTGGTAGGTCGTGTCCGGGGAGAGGCCCTGCACATGCACCGGATGCAACGACGCGACCGCGAACTGCGACCCCACCGGTTCAAACGGCGTGCTCGCTTCAAACCCGCTCGAGGAGCACGTCGGCGGAGAGGAACAGCGCCCGTATTCAAAGCGCGCTTCGGTCGCCGTCCCACGCGGGTTCACCTGCCCTTCGAGCGTCGCGGCTTCCCCGCTCACATCTGAGACCGACTCGCCCTGCACCGTGGGCGGACCCGGCGGTTCGGGCACGAACACCTGCACCGCATTGCTGCCCGTGTCCGCGACAAACACCGCCCCACCCAACAACCCGGCTTCCGCGCTGACGGCCAGGCCACCACCACTCGTCAGATGCCCCGCGCCGAAACGCTCGTCTTCCACCGGCACCCGTTCGGAGCTGAACCGACCAATCGACCCGACATTATCGAGATACGGTTCACTCGTTGAAAGATCAACCGTCACACCAGACGATTCTTCGGTATCCACCGCTTCGGTGATGAGTTCGCCGAAATCGGCGATGGTCACTTCGCCGTGGTTACCGAGCTTTGTCACACGGCGGTCTTCTTTGTTACCGCGATCTAGGTAGAGATTGTCTTCGGTATCGACCGCGAACCCCGGTTCACCAAACATTCCGCCATTTCCTAAGAAGTCCCTGAAACCAACAGGCGCATTAGGTGACGCATCGCTGAAGTTTGATACGAGCAGTCCTTGGTCGTACACCCACACCTCACCCTTCGCGTCCACCGCCACACCATCAAGTAGTTCGAACGGGATTTCCGTCCCGAACGGAATCGGTGTAGGTTGACGAAAACACCCCACCGGCACCTCACAGCGCCCGCCCTTCAATTGCCCCAGATACTTCCCTTCCGGGTTGAACTTATCGACAACCTTGTTCCCCACATCCGCGACATACACATCCCCAGCGGAGGCGTCGGTCGCACAGGCTTTTTCGCTGGCGGGGTTTTTCAACGCGCACGTGTTGTCCACCGCGATCCCGCCGGTCGCGGCCTGTGCGCCGAAGGAGAACTTAGCCGGGGCTTCGTTGCCCGCCCCCGCAGGTTTGCCGTCGATTTCGGTGCCGTTGAATTCGCCTTCGAACACGCCTGCAGAGCTAAACCACTCCACACGACCGTTACCCTGATCCAGGACGTACACCCTGCCCGTCGCTTCGCTGACCGCCACCGCGGAGGGTTCCTTGAGCGCATGTTTGCCCGCGCCATCGAACGACTTGCTGAAGACATGTCCGCGGACGGCCAGGGCAGGAGCGGTTGCAAGCGCGAGCACCGCGAGTGCGGCCGGCGCGGCGAGCGCGAGGCGCGCAATCACACGAGCAGCGGACACACCACTCCCTCGCAAGGCATCCGGGCGAGCACGTCGAGTCGCGCCAGTCAGGCGGCGGCGGAACGCAGCGGTACGGTCGAGGGTCTCAGTCATCTCGGTGTCCTTGTCGTGGGAGTGGCGGCCATGTCTGTGTCAATCGCTGTGCTGTGCGTGGCTCGTGGCCCGTGCATCCGGGATTGCTCCCGGATGCACGAGCGGATCGGCTATTCGGCGGTCACCGCCCAGGTGCCGTAGGCAGCGACGGCTTCCGTTTCACTGATCGCTTGGAGCCCAACCACGAAACCCGACTTACCCGCTTCGCCTTCTTCGGGGGAGAAGGAGAACCCAAGTTGCACGTTGCTTTCTTTATTGGCATACACGCAAAGGTTGCCTTTTTCGGCTTCCGGCGCTTTAGCAGTCCCTTGGCAGCCAGCTGGGTCCTGAGTAGTTCCGGCCGGAATGAAATGGGCCACGGTGGGCTTCGCCAGCGGAATGTTGAACGAGATAGCGGTCAGAGCGCCGAAAAAGCCGGGAAAAGGTTTGGCTGGCTGCTGCGCAACGCCGAATGTGCCGCGCTCGGTCCTGCCAGGAGGGAGGGTTTCGGTGAAGCCGGTCGTACCGTTGCAGGCGTAGGTCTTCCCACTCGCAGAGGTGAATTCGGAGCCGCCACCGGCGCAGGGGCCGATTTTGGCTTTCGATTCCGTGCTCGTGACACTTGTGCCGTTGGCGCCTTTTTCACCTGTCCCGCCGGGGTTGCCCTGGGGGCCCTGGGGGCCGGCGGGACCCTGCGACCCCGGTGTCCCCGTGCCGGCAGCTCCGGCGGGTCCAGCCGGACCAAGCTTACCCTTGAGCTGGGAGAGGACGCTCGGCTTGATCTGCCTGGTCGAGGTGATCAGGTAGTGGGAGGCGGCAAGGGCTCCGCCGGACATTGCGAAGAACAGCGCGAGCGTCGCCGTGACGTTCGCGTAGGACATGCGTTTGCGTAGAGCTGAGAGCATCGGTTATCTCCTTCTAGGACGTGCTGCGCTCAGCGCTACGCACGCGGGTTGAGTTGAACTGGTGAAGATCAGGAGGCACCGCAGAGGTCTCGCGCCGGTCGCGGCGGAGCCAACCGGCGGCTGCCCACCAGAGGCGCAATGCAAGGTCTGCCGGGGCGGACGGCGGTTTCACTGTTGCTCGCCGCCGGCGCATCACGCGGCCTCCTCCCGGTGGCGGGTGTCGAGGTTGAGCCGCTGCGCGACCTGCCGGCCGAGGGGAGTGAGCCCCCACGCGTTGGGCTCGCCCTTGGCGTGCCCCGCACCGGTGTTCGCTGTGAGGCCCAGGCGCTCCAGGCGCCGCAACAGCTTCGAGATCTGCCCAGGGTCCGCGATCCCCGCGCGCTCGCCGAGCGCGCGGTTGCTCGCACCCGGCTGGGAGGCGATGCACTCCAACACCCGCGCGGTGCGGTATGTCAGACGCATCTGGGTGCCCGCCAGCGGATCCTGCTCACCCCGCGGCGCCGGGGGCGCCGTCTCCTCGCTCGCCGGAGACACCAGCGCCGGCGCGGGGCGAGCCTGCTCGCGGCGCGCGGCCGCTGGGCCGAGGTAGGGCAGCACGATCATGCCCACCAACTCACCAAGCAGATCCGTGAGCGGCCTGCGCTCCTCTCGCAGCAGCCGCGCGTAGACGATCGCGAACGCCGCGCCGACCAACCCCTCCGCGGTCAACGCCGTGCACTCCGCGCCGCGCGCGCTCTCACCACGACCCTCATTGAGCGCGCCGGCGAGACGCGCGAGCGCCGCCTCGCGGCGCTCCAGCACCTCCGGGCCGCCGCGCAGCGTCTGGATCACGCAGACCCGCGCGAGCGCCGGCTCGCGATCCAGGAACTGGAGGATCGTCCACAGGCCGCCGCGAACCCGCTCACGCCACGGCAATCCCTCCAGGTTCGCCGCTTCGATCTCGCGCTCGACGATCCCCGCGACGTCCTCGAAGATCGCCGCCAGACACGCCTCGCGGTTCCCGAACAGCTCGTAGAACGTGCGGCGCGATACCCGCGCGCGGGAGGTGATCCGCTGCACCGTGGTATCCGCGTACCCGTGCTCGTCGAACGCGCCAACCGCGCTCGCCAACAGCCGCGAGCGCTGGATCTCCGCGACCTGCTCACGCGGCACCTCGATCTCGGGGACCCGCTCCCGCGGCACACGCACACGCGCGGCGGCGGGACGCCCACCACGCCGAGGTGCCCGCCGATCGGACACGCCCCTCACCCTTCCCCCCTCGGGGGAATCCGACGACCGGCCGAAACCGGCCGATGGGTGGCTCTAGAAGCCGGTCCTAGAGGACAAGAGAGAGAGAGAGAGAGAGAGATGCGTCAGGCTGCTGACGCATCTAGCAAGAACCCTACCTGGGGCCGCACGCATATCCGGCACGTTATTCCCTCTCGAAACCACGCTGACTTGCTCCCTCTTCATCCCGACCCGGTCCCTCTCCCGTCATTTCCCTTTGAGCGCTACGAGGTCGACCATCTGGGTAGACCCCAACCAGACCCTATGTTTGCGCCCGGCAACCGTTATCGGCACCTGACCCACCCATCATAAGCACACCTCGAACGACTTGTCAAGGGCTATCCGCACCGCATCCCCTCGCCGCGCCCAGCCGCCGCGCCCGCAGCGACCCCGCGACACGCCACGAATCCCCACGGATACAGGAGATTCCCAGGTCCCCGCCGGCGCCGCACCGGTTGACCGCAGCACGACGTCTTGTGCGCGCACGACCTCGGATGACCTCACAACGTCTTGACACTCACCCTCTTGTCAAGGATGCCGAACGCGCGTGGTGGGGTCCGAACGAGCCGACGCGGGGCACGACGCCCCGCGCGCACGCGCCTGGTTGGGCGTACTCACACACGCGGACGATCCCCCCAGAATACGAAACCGGGCCTCACTCGCCCGGTCGCAGTACGCCGGCCCTCAGGCCTTTGGCATGAACTCCGGGACGTCCAACTCGTCCACGGCGAAGCCCCCGCGGCGTTCGCGACGGCCTGCGTCCCCGGCGCGGCCTGTGCGCTGCACACGTGGCTCGCCCCGCGGCTCCTCCAGGCGGCCGCGGCCGGTGGGGCGGGCGCCGCGCTTCTCCTCGTAGCCGGTGGCCACCACGGTTACCCACACCTGCTCCTCGAGCTTCTCGTCGACCATCGCGCCGAAGATGATGTTCGCGTCCGGGTGGGCTGCCTCGGATACCGCCTTGGCGGCCTCGTTGACCTCCCACAGGGACAGGTCTTTCCCGCCGGTGATCGAGAGCAGGATCGAGCGGGCGCCCTCCATCGAGGTTTCCAGCAGCGGCGAGGCGACCGCCTGCATCGCGGCCTCCGTCGCGCGGTGCTCGCCGCCCGCGCCCATCCCGATGCCGAGCAGCGCGTTGCCCGCGCCGCTCATGATCGTGCGCACGTCGGCGAAGTCGAGGTTGATCAGGCCCGGTAGCGTCACCAGGTCGCAGATGCCCTGCACGCCCTGGCGCAGCACGTCGTCGGCGACGCGGAACGCCTCCACCATCGAGGTCTGCTTGTCGAGCACCGTCAGCAGGCGGTTGTTGGGCACCACGATCAGCGTGTCCACCTCTTCGGCCAGCGCCTGCACGCCCTGCTCGGCCGCCTCGGCGCGCTTCGAGCCCTCGAAGCCGAACGGCTTTGTGACGATCGCGACCGTCAGCGCGCCCACTTCGCGCGCGATCCGCGCGATGATCGGGGCCGCGCCCGTGCCCGTGCCGCCGCCCGCGCCCGCGGTGATGAAGATCATGTCCGAGCCCTTCAGCAGCGCCTTCGCGCGGTCGTAGTCCTCCATCGCCGCCGCGCGGCCCAGGTTCGTGTCCGAGCCGGACCCCAGCCCCCTTGTCAGCTCGGCGCCGATGTGCAGGGTTATGTCCGCGG
Source organism: uncultured Solirubrobacterales bacterium (assembly GCA_963842005.1). Lineage (GTDB taxonomy): Bacteria > Actinomycetota > Thermoleophilia > Solirubrobacterales > Solirubrobacteraceae > Palsa-744. Next base: position 612,291 of record CAWJEV010000005.1, read on the forward strand.
TGGACTGCTGCAGCGACTGCAGATCGGTGTTGATCGCGAGGAACTCCACGCCCGCGACCTCGGCCTCGACCATTCGGTTGACGGCGTTCACGCCCGCGCCGCCGACGCCCACCACGCGGATCACCGGCTCGGTCACGCCCTGCCCGCCGTCTGGCAGCCGCGGCTCTTCCTCGCGCGCGTACACGTCCGCCGCCGGCTCCTTCTCCGGGGCCGCTGCGGCGGGCCGCTCCATCACATTCGCGGGTATCTCCGCGGAGAACACGTTGCGCAGGCGCTCGCGTGGGCTGGGGACGGTGGTCGTCTCCTCCTCCTCGACCTCGGCCGCCTTCTCGACGGCCTCCGGCTGTTCCTCTACCGCCTCGGGCTGCTCCTCGGGCTCCTTCGCCTGCTCTTCCTCGGTCTTGCTGAACAGGGCCGTCAGGGGCCCCTCCCTCATGCTTGCGCGTTTACTCTGGGCCATGGACGAGAACCTCCTCCTCCTTCACGCCGTGCGCGAGAACCTCCTGCGCGAGCTGGCGGTAGGACTGCGCCGCGACGCCGTGGGGCTCGTACTTGAGCACCGACATGCCCTTCACCGGCGCCTCCGCGAAGCGGACCGTCTTGCGGATGCGCGAGGCGAACACGCGGTCGCCGAAGTTCTCTTCGAGGATCTCGATCGCCTCCTTCGCGTGGATCGTGCGCGTGTCCACCAGGGTAGGAAGGATACCCTCGATGTCGACGTTCGGATTGAGGTTCTCGCGGATCATCGCCAGAGTGTTCTGCAGCTGGATCAGCCCGCGCATCGACAGATACTCGCACTGCACGGGGACGATCACCTTGTCGGCCGCCGTCAGCGCGTTGATCGTCAGCAGCCCCAGGCTCGGCGGGGTGTCGATGCAGATGAAGTCGTAATCCTCGCGGATCGGCTCGAACGCCTTCTGCAGCGAGCGCTCGCGGCCGATCATCGTGCTCATCGCGATCTCCGCGCCCGCGAGGTCGATCGAGGCGCAGGCGATGTCGATCTCGCGCTTGCGGATCACCTCGCGGATCGACGTTTTGTGGACCAGCACGTCGTACATCGATTTCTCCAGGGTGTCCGGGTCGATCCCCTGGGACATCGTCAGGTTGCCCTGCGGGTCCATGTCCACGCACAGCACCCGGTGGCCCTCCTCCGCGAACGCCGCCGCCAGGTTCAGCGTCGTCGTCGTCTTCGCCACGCCGCCCTTCTGGTTGGCGAACGCTATGACCTTCGCCCGTCCTTGCACGGCACGCTCCTGCTCGTTGTTGGGGCCCGTTTTGATCGGAAGCCCGTTGATGGGAAGCCGTCGGATGGGTATTCGCACGCGGCGGGCGGATTCCTGCACGGGTCCTCGGGCGGGGGTCCTGTGTTCTATTTTTGGGGCCTACATATAGGGGCCGGCGGGGACTCCATACCATCTCCCCGTGCCCCCCCGCCACGTCAAGCTGCAGCGGCGACTCGCCGGGCGCACCGTCTGCGTCTGCGTCGGCCCCGGCGGGGTGGGCAAGACCACCACGGCAGCCGCGCTCGCGTTGGGCCTCGCTCGCAGCGGACAGCGGGTCGCCGTCGTCACGATCGACCCCGCCCGGCGCCTGGCGAGCGCGCTCGGGCTCGCCGAGCTCGACAACGAGCCCCGGCGCATCGACCCCGCCCTGCTCGCCGCCCACGGGGTGGAGCTCCGTGGGGAGCTGTGGGCGACGATGCTCGACGCCAAGGGCACCTTCGACGACCTGATCGCCCGCCTCGCCCCCGACGAGCGCGCGCGCGAGGCCGCCCTCTCCAACCGCATCTACCAGGAGGTCTCCTCCGCCGTCGCCGGCACCCAGGAGTTCTCCGCGATCGCCAAGCTCTACGAGCTGCACCGCGAGGGCGGCTTCGACACCGTCGTGCTCGACACCCCGCCCTCGCGCAACGCACTGGACTTCCTCGACGCCCCGGGGCGCATGAGCCGCTTCCTCGAGGGCCGCGCGCTGAAGATGTTCCTCGCCCCCGGCACCCTCGCTGCGCGCGTTGTCGGCCGCGGGACCGGCCTCGTGCTGTCGGTCTTCTCCCGCTTCACCGGCGTCGACCTGATCGGCGAGCTCTCGGGCTTCTTCGGCGCGCTCGCCGGGATGGTCGACGGCTTCCGCGAGCGCGCCCACGCCGTCGAGGCGCTGCTGCGCGACCCCGCAACCGCGTTCCTGCTCGTCACCTCGCCCGAGCCCGAGCCCGCGCGCGAGGCGGCCCTCTTCGCCGAGCACCTCGCCGCCGCCGGCATGGACCGCGTGGGGACGATCGTCAACCGCGTCCACCGCGACGGCCTGCAGGGGCACACCCCCGCGCAGGTGCAGGCGCTGCTCGCGGACGAGCTCGGCGAGCGGCTCGCCGCGCGCGTGGCCGCCAACCTCGCCGACTTCGACGTGCTCGTGGAGCGCGACCGCGCGAGCGTCGCGCGGCTCGCCGAGGCGCTTGGGGACCCCGACCCGATCCTCGTGCCCCACCTAGACGGGGACGTTCAGGATCTCGCAGGTCTCGCTCGCGTCGCCGACTACCTGTTCTCCTGACACCCGCTCTCGGGGCGACCCCTCCTGGGAGAGCCCCTCCCGAGGCGAGCGCCCCGTCCCGCGCCGCGCCGTCACTGCCTCAGTCTCCTCCCGGGGCGCTCCCGCCGGCCCGCGCCGCACCGTCACCTCCCCGGTCTCCTCCGGCGGCTCCACCAGCGCGTCGGCGAGGGTCACGAGGTCGGGGGGCAGGTGGCCGCACACGACGTCGCGCAGCAGCGCCCGCAGGTGGCCGGCGAGCTCCGCCACCAGCGCGTCGCAACTGGTGTGCTCGAGCGCGGCACCGGTGATCACGGCGCGCTCCAGGGCGACCGCCTGGTGCGCCCGCCGCGTCAGGCCGGCGCGCTCCGCGGGCGTGGCGCAGAGCGCGGCGAGCCGGCCGGCGAGGCGGCCGGAGGAGGGTCCCTCCGGCTCGAGCAGCGCCCGCAGTGCGAGCAGGTGGTCGGACAGCGCCTCCAGTTCCGAGGCCCGTTCGCAGCCCATCTCAAAGCGCGCCAGCGCCCACGCGAGCTCGGGCCGGCCGATCGCCGGGGCGCGCGTCCCCGCTAGCTCGGGCGCGACCGTGGACAGGCCGTGCAGCGTCTCGATCAGCGCCGCCTCGCCGGCGTTCGTGAAGGCCGCCTCGTCCAGCTCCTCGAGCGCGCGCCCCAGCCGCTCCTCGCACAGCGCGAAGTCGGTCTGCTCCGCGAACACCACCTCCAGCAGCGTCCGCACGACCACGTTCGCCCGTGCCCGTCGCGCGCCCCGTCCGATCCGCACGTCCCGCACGAGCAGGTACCGCTCGAGCCCCTGCAAGCACTCCAGCAGGCGCTCCGCCGGGGCGTAGCTCTCCAGGCCGGTGAGCGCCGGCCAGCGCTCGTGGACGAACGCGCCCGTCAGCGGGCGGTAGCTGTACAGCGCCGGCCGCCCGCGCACCACGGTGGCCGCGAGCTCGAACGGCACCTCCGCGCCGGCGTCGAGCTCCGCCTGCAGGTGCCGCGCGGCGTCCTTTACGAACTGCGTGAGGGCCGTCTCGAGCTGGGGGGAGCGCACGGGAGGCTGTTCGCCGGGGCTCCGCGCGCTCCTGCGGACGCAGCCGGTCTTGCAGCCCTACGCGACGTCGAGCCCTACGCGAGGACCGCCGCAACCGGACGGGAGATCGCAGAGGTCACCCGGTCCTCGCAGCCCTGCACGATCCAGCGCTCGCCGTAGACGCGCATGTCCTCGATGATCGGTAGCAACGCCGAGCCCTTCTCGGTCAGCGCGTACTCGACGCGCGGGGGGACCTCCGAGAAGGTCTGGCGCTCGACGATCCCCTCCTCCTCCAGCGCCCGCAGCCGCAGCGAGAGCGTGCGCGGGCTGATGCCCTCCAGCGAGCGCTCCAGCTCGCAGAAACGCGAGCGGCCCTCGGCGAGGTCACGGATCAGCAGCAGCGTCCACTTCGCGCACACGATCTCGGCCGTGCGGCACACCGGACATGTCTCATCGACGGCCACCGCTTTACTTTACCAAATGAAGTAAGAACGGCTTTCAAAAAGACCGGCACGCCCGGATGCGTCCCTGGACGCTGCGCCGGATCGCCACGGTCCGCCTTGCCCGTGCTACCAGCACGGGCTGCGCCGGCCCGCGTCGCCCAGCTTGGTCCAGGAACGCCCCGGACGCACCGTCTATTTTGAAAGACGTTCAAGGTGCCGACAGCAGACCGGGCTACCAACGTTGCAGCCCGTTCGCCGTGACCGGCGGCGACTGGCCGGCCGGGCCGTGGAGGGGCGTGGCAGAGTGGCCCTCTTCGGCGGCGCTCTCGGCGGACTCGCCTTCGCCTCGCTGCGCCGCGGGAGCGCCGTCGGGGGCGGCGGTCGGGCCGGTGGGGCGTTCGCCCCGCTGCTCGGCCATCGAGGCGACGTCCTCCATCGTGGTGCCGCGGCGGCCGTCGGCCTGCACGAGCAGCTTGAAGTCGTGGGGGCTGGAGGCCACGCGCATCGCGTCGTCGATCGTGACCCGCCCGGCCTTCAGGTGCCCGAAGAGGGCCTGGTCGAAGGTCTGCATCCCGTAGTAGCCGCCGGAGGCGATCACCTCGTGGAGCTTGCCCGTCTGGGCGGGGTCGATGATCATGTCGCGCACCCTGCCGGTCATCCGCAGGATCTCGCACACCGCGACCCGACCGCCGTCTGACCCCGGCACCAGGCGCTGGGAGATGACGCCCTTGATCGTGCCCGCGATCATCGAGCGCGCCTGGGCGTGCTGGTGGGGAGGGAAGAAGTCGAGCATCCGGTTGATCGACTCCGCCGCGTCGACCGTGTGGATCGTGGAGAGCACCAGGTGGCCGGTCTCGGCGGCCGACAGCGCTGTCTGGACGGTCTCCTCGTCGCGCATCTCGCCGACCAGGATCACGTCGGGATCCTGGCGCAGCACGCGGCGCAGCGCGCGCTTGAAGGAGGCGGTGTCCATCCCGACCTCGCGCTGGTTGATGACCGAGCTCTTGTCCCGGTGCACGAACTCGATCGGGTCCTCGATCGTGACGATGTGCTTGGAGAACGTCTCGTTGACGTGGTCGATCATCGCCGCCAGGGTCGTGGACTTGCCCGACCCCGTGGTGCCCGTGAGCAGGATGATCCCGCGCTCCTCCTCGGCCAGGTCGCGCACGACCGGGGGCAGCGTCAGCTCGTCGATCGTGCTGATCTTGTGGGGGATCGCGCGGCACGCCAGCGAGATCACCCCGCGCTGGCGGAAGGCGTTGATGCGATAGCGCGCCACGCCAGCGATCTCGAACGAGAAGTCGACCTCGTGCTCCTCGGTGAATTCGTGCAGCTTCGTCGGGTCGTGCAGCAGGTCGTGCAGCGCCCGCTCGGTGTCCTCCGCGCTCAACGTCTCGCCCTGCTCGTCGTGGGTGAGGACGCCGTACACCCGGTACAGCGGAGGCGAGTCCACCTTCAGGTGCAGGTCCGAGCCGTGCTTGGAGACCAGCTCGCGCAGCGCTGACTGCACGTCGAACATGCTCCCCGCATCGGCACCCCGCACGGGGGGCTTGAGTAGGGCAATCCCCCCTGGACGAAGACCAAGCCCTCCTGACGAGGCGGTTAGGCTACGTCCCTGAGCTTCTGCGCCTCTGCGAGCGACTGCAGCTTCTTCAGCGACTGGTTCTCGATCTGGCGGATGCGCTCGCGGGTCACGTTGAAGGTGCGCCCGACCTCGTCGAGGGTGCGGGGGTGCTCGCCGCCGAGGCCGTAGCGGAGCTCGAGCACGCGGCGTTCGCGGTAGGAGAGGTTCTCGAGCGCCTCGCGCAGAGCCTCCTTGGTGAGGATTTCCGCGGCCCGCTCGTACGGGGACTCGGCGCGCTCGTCGGCGATGAACTGGCCGAACTCCGACTCCTCCTCGTCGCCGACCGGCTTCTCCAGCGACACGGGGGCCTGCGCGGAGCGCTTGATCGAGTCGACCTCTTCGGGGTCGATGCCCGTGACGTCCGCGATCTCCTCGGCGGTCGGTTCGCGGCCGAGCTCGGTGACCAGCTTGCGCTCGGCGCGCCCGATCTTGTTGAGCTTCTCGACCACGTGTACCGGGATGCGGATCGTGCGCGCCTTGTCCGCCAGCGCCCGCGCGATCGCCTGGCGGATCCACCAGGTGGCGTACGTGGAGAACTTGAAGCCCTTGCGGTAGTCGAACTTCTCCGCCGCGCGCACCAGCCCGAGGGTGCCCTCCTGGATCAGGTCGAGGAACGGCAGGCCCTGGTTGCGGTAGTTCTTGGCGATCGACACCACCAGGCGCAGGTTGGACTCGACCATCTTCTGCTTGGCGTCGAGGTCGCCGCGCTCGATGCGCTTGGCGAGATCGACCTCCTCCTGGGCGGTCAGCAGCCGCACCTTGCCGATGTCCTTGAGGAACAGCTGCAGCGAGTCGGTCGTCATGTCCGGCTTGAGGTCGAGCGTCGCTTTCGCTTTGCGCCGGCCCCGTTTGTCCGGGGCGCGCTCGACCTGCGAGGCCGCGGCGGTCGCCGGGTCGATGTCCTCGACGAGCTCGATCTCGGATTTCTCCAGGAAGCCGTGCAGCTCCTCGACGTCCGACTCGTCCAGGTCCAGCTCCGAGGTGGCGGTGGAGATCTCCGCGAACGTCAACACCCCGATCTGCTGGCCCTTCGCCAGCAGGCCCTTTATCTCATCGAGCTCCTGCAGTTCGACTACTGACATCCTGACATCGATTCCCGTTTCCGTTGACAGCGATCTTCTCGAATCTTTCCTGGCCGCCCGCCCCGTCGCAACCGAGGCGACCCTGCCGGATGCACCGAGAACCTGCACCCGTCCGGCCGCGTCCGCGGCTCGCCACCTTACGACCGAACGTGGACCCTATGTTAACGCTTCGCCGCCGTTTGTCCTTATGCGCGATGATGCGACCGCATGACTCCTCCCAGCGCAACCGACAGGTCCGAGCGAGACAGTCCGAGCGTTTTGGGGAGCCTCCCCAGTACTCGTCCCCAGCGCCCCAGCGCACGCCGGACGAAGGCTCGCGCCAAACAAGAAACGACGACCCCGACGAAGCCGGCCACGAACGTTCGCCCACGGCGGACCACGAAGGCCGCGCCCAAGCCGGTCGAGCCCCCGGTGCCCCCGCAGGGCTTCGAGGCCGAGGAGCAGATCGAGCCGGGGCGTCCCGTCCAGCCGCCGAGCGGCACCGAGCTGGCGGCCTCGGTGGCGGAGCTCATCGGGGAGCTCGCCCAAGCGGGGGTCTCCGCCGGGGAGCGGCTCGTGAAGGACGCCCTCCGGCGGTTGTCGGGCTGAGGCTGTCGGGCTGAGCTTCCGCAAACTGCGGGTTCTCGAACGCTCTTCTGGAGCACACCCGTCCGCGAGCCCTGTATACTTGCGCGCACGCCGAACCTCTGCGGCTCAGGTCGCGGGGGACGGGGGACCCATTGTGGACCGAGCGTCGGTCCACGGGGGCGAATCGGTCCATCCGGACCGTAGCGCCGTCAGGCGCGAGCCCGTCAGCTCACCCCGTAGGCGACAACACCCATGCGCACCGCTTTCTTCAGGCACGCCCTGCTGGCAGGGCTTTTGACCGCGTCGCTCGGCGCGGGCGCCCCTGCGGCGAGCGGCTCGCCCACCGGCGGAGCGGCCCCCACACCGGCCACGCCGGCCTCCCCGGGCAAGCTCACGCTGGCGACGTGGTTCGGCCCCGGCTTCTACGGCCACGCCACCGCCTGCGGACAGACGATGAGCCCCACGATCGTGGGCGTCGCGAGCCGGACCCTTCCCTGCGGGGCGCTCGTGCAGATCGGCTACCGCGGCCACCTCCTGACGGTGCCCGTGCTCGACCGCGGGCCCTACGGCCACAACGGCGCCACCTGGGACCTGACGAAGGGTGCCGCGCAGGCGCTCGAAATCAAGGAGACGGTGCGCGTCAGCACCCAGATCGTCGGCCAGGTTGCGAACACCCCCACGCTCGGCGAACCGGACCCGTCCGCGTCGGGCACGCCCTCCGGCCCGCTCGCACCCGCCCCCGCGGGGGCGACCACCGGCGGGGCGACCGCAGGCTGAGCACCCTCTCCTCTCCTGAAAAGCACACAACGCCGGTGAGCCGGCCGAGGAGCCGCGCTACGCGGCGTCGTCCGCCGGCGCTACGGGGCGCCCCATGGCGCGCGCGGCGTAGAGGTCCACGTCGGCGTGGGCCGCGAGCGTCGCCGCCTCGTCGCCGTGGGCGGGGCACGCCGCTACTCCGACCGCCACCCCCAGCGGCTGACCACGGTGGACTGCCGTGGCGCACGCGGCGCGCGCCAGCCGCTCGGCAAGCGCACGTGCGCCGGCGGAGTCGGTCTGCGACGCCGTCAGCCACCAGCGTCCGCTGCTCTCGCGCACGAGCGCGTCAGCGGGACGCAGCTCCCGCTCGATCGCCGCCTCGATGCGGTCGAGCAGGCCCGTGAGCGCGGCCGTGAGCTCCGCCCGGGCGAGCCGTTCTACATCCAGCGCCTCGACCAGCAACACTGCGAACGGCGGCCCCTCCGCCCGGTGGCGCTCGAGGCTCGCCTCGATCGTTTCGATCCACGCAGCGGGACCCTCACCGCTCTCACGGCGAGCGTCGTGGATCGCGATCTCCGGCGCCCCCGCGAGTACCGGTGGCTTCGGCTCGAGCGCCGCGGGTCGCTCCCACTCGGGCGCCGCGAGTGGTTCCCGCTCGTGCACCGCGCGTCGCTCCCACTCGGGCGCCGGCTCCTCGGCGGCCAGGGCCGCGACGGCGGAGCAGACCTGCGCAAGGCGCTCGGCGAGCTCGGCCACCCGCGGCGCGCGGGGCTGGCGCAGCTCGTCGTGCACCGCCTCCCACAGCGCCCCGCACAGTTCCTCGGCCGCGCGCGCGGCCCGTGCCAGGCGCGCCGACGGCAACCCCTCGCGCTCGTGAGCGAAGTGGGGGATCGGATCGGAAGGGAAGTCGCTCACTGAGCCTCTTGAATATCAGAGGCGCCAGACACGAGCCGGCAGGTAGCCTGGAGGCACAGTGGCGGATGCCCGCATAGCCAACCTGCGCGACCTCACCACCGTGGACGAGCACACCGGAGCGATGCGCTCGGTGCAGACCGCCGACGTGCTGTTGAGCGAGCGCGCGCTGAGCGAGCTCTGGTCACCGGAGAACCTGGAGCGGCTGGCGAGGACCTACTGGCGCTTCCTCACCCGCGTCACGCTGGGTCTGGTGCGAGTGCGCTACACCGAACGCGAGCGCCTCGTGGTGCTGCTCTTCCGGCCGTTGACGCTGCTCGCGTTCAGCGCCCCGGAGTACGAGCTGGAGCCCGACCACGGTGTGGTGCGCTGGCGCCTGCGGCGGGGTCTGCTGGTCGCCCGCGCGGGACGTGAGAGCAAGGGGCACCTGCAGATCGACGTGCGCCGCCTGCGCGCGGGGGGCTCGGAGGGGGAGAGCTTGGAGGGGGAGAGCTTGGGTGCGAAAGGCTCGAAAGGGGCGGACTCGGAAGTGGAGCGCACCAATGGGGCGCGCCTGCACATCGAGGTGGAGGTCGCCAACTTCCACCCCGCGATCGCCTCGGGGCTCAGTCTCCGCCTCTACAACGCGACCCAGTCGCGCATCCACGTGTTCGTGACCCACGGCTTCCTGCGCTCGCTCGCGCGTCTGGACCTCGCAGAGTCGCGGGTCGGGCACCTGGCAGAGGTTCAGCCGAACCGCGCGTCGCCGTAAATCTCGCGCAGCTTCGCGCGATCGTGGCGCGCGTGGACGCGCCGCACCGTGCCCGAGCGGGTGCGCATCACGAGCGACTCGGTGGTCGCTCCGCCTGCGGAGGGGTAGCGCACACCCTGCAGCACGTCGCCGTCGGTGATGCCGGTGGCCGAGAAGAACACGTCCTCGCCCGCCACCAGGTCGTCACGGTCGAGCACCCGCTGCAGGTCGTAACCCGCCTCCAGCGCAGCCGTCCGCTCCTGCTCGTCGCGGGGCCACAGCCGTCCCACCAACTGGCCACCCAGGCACTTGATCGCGGCGGCCGAGATCACACCCTCGGGGGTACCCCCGATTCCCCACAGCAGGTCCACCGGGGAGCGCTCGGTGACCGCCAGCAGCGACGCGGACACGTCGCCGTGGGGGATCAGCCGCACGCACGCTCCCGCCTCGCGGATCTCCCTGATGCCCTGCTCGTGGCGGGGGCGGTCGAGCACGACCACCTTCACGTCCCCGACCTCGCGGCCCTTGCGCTCGGCGATCAGGGCGACCGTCTCGGCCAGAGGGCGGTCGAGGTCGAGCAGGTCGGCCACGTCGGGCGCGCCCGCCATCTTCTCCATGTACACGCACGGGCCCGGGTCGAACATGGTGCCGCGGGCGGAGAGCGCAATCACCGCCAGCGCGGACGGCATCCCGTGGGCCGCGAGCGTGGTGCCCTCCAGCGGGTCCACGGCGATGTCCACCTCCGGCGGCGAGCCGTCGCCGATGTGCTCGCCGTTGGCGAGCATCGGGGCCTCGTCCTTCTCGCCCTCGCCGATCACCACCACGCCGTCCATCTGGACCGACTGCAGCGCGTAGTGCATCCCGTCCACCGCAGCCTGGTCGGCGCCCTCCTTGTCGCCTTTGCCGACCATCCGCGCGGCGGCGAGCGCAGCGGCCTCGGTGACACGCACGAGCTCCAGCGCGAGGTTGCGGTCGGGGCGCTGGTGAGTGGGGTCGGGACTCAAATGGATACCTTTACGTGCGCGTGTGCCTGAAACCTACACCAGAGGAGGAGTCATCGTGAGTCAGATCGGGTTCGTCGGGATGGGGCGCATGGGCGGCGGCATGGCGCACCGCATCCTCCGTGACTCCGCTCACGAGGTGGTCGTGTTCGACGCCGACCGCGCCGCCGTCCAGCGGGCGACGGCCACCGGGGCCGTCGGCGTGGCGTCGCTTGCCGCGCTCGTCAAACGACTGGCGCCGCCGCGGATCGTGTGGGTGATGCTGCCCGCCGGCGAGGTCACCCAGGACACCATCGACCGGCTCGCCAAGCTGCTCGACCGCGACGACACCGTGGTCGACGGCGGCAACACCCGCTGGACCGAAGACAAGGCCCGCGCGGCGCAGGCTCAAAAAAAGCGGCCTGCACTACGTCGACGTGGGCACCTCCGGGGGGGTGTGGGGCCTGGAGGTCGGCTACTGCATGATGGTCGGCGGGCCCGCGAAGGCCGTCGGACGGCTGGCCCCGTTCCTCGACGTGCTCGCCCCTCCGACCTCCGAGGAGAGCGTCGGGGCGGTCGGCCCGCGCGGGTGGCTGCACTTCGGGCCCGCCGGGGCGGGGCACTTCGTCAAGATGGTCCACAACGGCGTCGAGTACGGGCTGATGCAAGCCTACGCCGAGGGCTTCGACCTGTTCGACAAGTGCGAGTACGAGCTCGACAACGCGCGTATCGCCCACCTCTGGGGCCAGGGCTCGGTGGTGCGCTCGTGGCTGTGCGAACTGGCCGCCCGCGCCTTCGAAGCCGACGGCAACGACCTGCACGCCCTCACCGGCTACACCGAGGACTCCGGCGAGGGGCGCTGGACGATCGCCGAGGCCACGGCCCGCGACGTGCCCACGCCGGTGATCACGGCCTCGCTGTACGCGCGCTTCTCCTCCCGCGGCAACGGCGACTACGCCAACCGCGTGCTCTCCGCGCTGCGCAACCAGTTCGGCGGGCACGCGGTGAGGAAGAGCGGATGAGTACGCAGCCCACTGGAGCGGGACACGGACGTCCCGCGCGTACCCGCCTGGTCGGCGCGCCCACACACGTGGACGATCCCAAATGAGCACCCTTGAGCAGACCCCCGAGAACCCCCTCGTCGAGGGCCTGGAGCGGCTGCCCGTCGCCCCCACCACGCTCGTCATCTTCGGCGCCACCGGCGACCTCGCGCGGCGCAAGCTGCTGCCCGCGCTCTACAACCTCGCGCACGAGGGGGCGCTGCCCGAGCGCTTCAACCTCGTGGGGGTCTCGCGCAAAGAGAAGGAGCGCGACGACTACCGCGCCGAGTGCGAGCAGGCGATCCGCTCCTTCTCGCGCCGTCCCCCCGACGAGGACGTGCTCGCGGGGCTGCTCGCCCACGTCAAGTACGTGCCCGGCACGTTCGACGACGAGCGCGTCTACCGCGAGCTGGCATTCGTGCTCGAGCGCTTTGACGAGCGCGCGGGCGAGCCGCTCAACCGCGCCTTCTACCTCTCGACGGCGCCCGAGTTCTTCCCCGTGATCGTCGAGGCGCTCGGCGCGCAGGGGCTCGACCGCCACGCCGGCGCGGAGGTGCGGGCGATCATCGAGAAGCCCTTCGGCACCTCCCTCGCGGAGGCTGCCGAACTGAACCGCCGCGTGCTCGACGTGTTCGACGAGTCCCAGGTCTTCCGCATCGACCACTACCTCGGCAAGGAGACCGTCCAGAACATGCTGGCGTTCCGCTTCGCCAACGGCATGTTCGAGCCGCTGTGGAACCGCAACTACATCGACTCCGTGCAGCTCACCGCCGCCGAGGACATCGGCATCGGCAGCCGCGCCGGCTACTACGACCACGCCGGCGCGCTGCGCGACCTGATCCAGAACCACATGCTGCAGCTGCTCTGCCACGTCGCGATGGAGCCCCCCGTGAACTTCACCGCCGAAGAGGTGCGCAACGAGAAGGTCAAGGTGCTGCAGGCCGTCCACGCCCCCACCGAGGCGGACATCTCCGAGATCGCCGTGCGCGCGCAGTACGCCGCCGGGCACGCCGGCGGGGAGGACGTGCCGGGGTACCTGGACGAGGAGGGCGTGCGGGAGCGCTCGAACACCGAGACCTTCGCCGCGCTGCGCCTGGAGGTCGACAACTGGCGCTGGGCCGGGGTGCCGTTCTACCTGCGCGCCGGCAAGCGCCTCGCGCGCAAGATCACCGAGATCGCGATCACGCTGAAGCCCGTCCCCCACCTCGCCTTCGACCAGACGGGCTCGCTGGGGATCCGACCCAACCAGCTGATCCTCACGCTGCAGCCCAACGAGGGGGTCACCCTGCAGCTCGGCGCCAAGATCCCCGGCACCCGCATGTTGATCCGCCCCGTCAACATGGAGTTCCTGTACGGCACCGCGTTCCTCTCGCAGTCCCCCGAGGCGTACGAGCGGCTGATCATGGACGCCATGCGCGGGGACCCCACGCTGTTCACCCGCAACGACGAGGTCGAGGCCCAGTGGGAGATCTGCGACCCGCTCGTGCGCGCCTGGGAAGCCGACCCTGGGCCGCTGCCTCAGTACGAGTCCGGCTCCGAAGGCCCCGCGGAGGCGGCCGGCCTGCTGCGCGAGGGCCACGCCTGGCGCACGATCTAGAGGGTGGCGCAGGCCGGCAAAGCCGGCCGAGCCGGGCCCCTCTATCTTTCATCGATATGCCCGCGGTCTCCGACGCCGTCTGGAGCGCCCAGGGCACCACGCCCGACGCGATCGAGGCCGCGCTGCGGGAGATGCTCGCCGAGCGCCACGCCGAGAACGGCGGCTTCGTGCCCGCGCGGGCGCTGAACATGATCGCCTTCGTGGACCGTCAGTGGAGCGGGGAGATCGCCAACCGCCTGCGCGGTGTCGGGCGCTTCCACGCCTCCCGCCTGGTCGTCCTCTCCTACGAGCCCGGCCGCACCCAGCTCGACGCGCGCGCCACCGTGGCCTCCGAGGGCGACCCGAGACCGGGCGAGCTCACCCTGCTGCGCGAGACGGTGGTGGTCGAGCTCGGGGACCGCCACCTCGACGACCTCTACACGATCGCCGACCCGCTCGTCGTGTCCGACCTGCCCACGCTGCTGTGGTCGCCCCACGGCCACCACGAGATCATGGACGAGCTGCTCGGGCTCGCCCAGGCGGTGCTGCTCGACTCCGTGGACGAGCCCGTCTGGCGGGACGCCGTCGAGCGCGCCCGCGCGCTCTCCGCGCGCGCCTACGTGGTGGACCTCGCCTGGCTGCGCTCCACCCCGTGGCGGGAGCGCCTCGCCACCGCCTTCGACCCCCCGCAGCTGCGCCGCGAGCTGTCCCTGCTGGAGGCGCTCACGATCCGCCACCACCCCGAATCCACGATCTCCGCACTGCTGCTCGTCGGCTGGCTCGCCTCCCGCCTCGGCTGGGACGTCCCCCCGCTGAGCGCGCACGAGGACGCGCTCACCGGCGTGGGCCGCACCCGCCGCCAGGACGTCGCGCTGCGCCTGCAGGCCGCCCCCGAGCTGTCTGTGCGCGGCCTCGCCGGACTGACCCTCGAGACCGCCGGCGGCTGGCGGCTGCGCCTCGACCGCGGGCCCGGCGGCCTGCACGCCTTTCGCTCCGACCCCGGGGGCGTGGAGCGAGAGTGGACGCTGCTCGGCGCCTCCCGCGGAGAGGCCGGAATCCTCGGGGAGGGCATCCGCCAGGCGCTCCTGCGCGACCCCACCTACGCGCCCGCTCTGGCGGCAGTGGCGCAGATGGCGCCGTGACGGTCCGCGGGCGGATCGAGGGGTGGGCGGGGCCTCGGACCAGCGGGTGGGCGGGGCGCCGATCCCCGGGGTTGACGTGCCTCCGGAGACGCACGCCGTGACACGCCTGCTCACCTTCGCGGACCCCGAAGCCGCGGCCGTACACGCCGCGACAGAGCTTGCGCGTGTGCTGCAGGAGGCCGTGGAGCTCCGCGGGGTCGCACACCTCTCGCTCGCCGGGGGCTCTACCCCCCGTCCAGCCTACTTTCTGCTCGCCGGTCTGCTCGACGACTGGAGCGCGGTCGAGCTCTGGTACGGCGACGAGCGCTGCGTCGCGCCCGAGGACCCTGAGAGCAACCACCAGCTCGTGGCCTGCACGCTGCTCGCCGGTCTCCCCGACCCCCCGTTGGGCCCGTGGGAGCACCGCATCCTCGGCGAGCTCGGCCCCGAGGCCGCCGCGCGCGCGTACGAGGCGCAGTTGCGCGCACGGGTGCCCCCCGCCGAGGACGGTGGTCTGCCCGCGCTGGACGTCGCTCTGCTCGGCCTCGGCGAGGACGGGCACACCGCCTCGCTGTTCCCCGGGCACCCCGAGGTGGACGACGACTCCGGCGCGCTCTGCCTCCCCGTGCGCGACGCGCCCAAGCCACCGCCTGAGCGGGTGACGCTCAGCCTTCCCGTGCTGCGCACCGCGCGCTGCTCCCTGCTGCTCGTCACCGGCGCCGGTAAGGCCTCCGCGCTCGCCGCCGTACTGGCAGGACCCGACCCTCGGGTGCCCGCGAGCCTGCTCGCCTCCGAGCGCCTGCTTGTCGTGGCCGACGCCGCCGCCGCGGGCGGTTCCTGACGTTCGGAATGTTGGTTCCGAGGCCCGGGGTGAGCCAGACGGGCGCAAACGTCGTACTCTGCACTGAGTAGGCGCTCGGAGCCCATGGCCCGCACCGTTCCCCACCACACCGTCGCGCCCGACCCGCTCGCCGCAGAGCCGCTCGCTGCGTTGGACGGCGTTCGGCTCGACACGCTCGCGCTCGTCGCGCACCTCTCCGACGAGGAGCTCGCCCGCGCGCACTCGCCGCTCATGAGTCCCCTCGCCTGGGACCTCGCCCACATCGCCGCCTACGAGGACCTGTGGCTCGCCCACCGCCACGCCGGCCTGGAGCTGCTGCGCCCCGATCTCGCCGAGCGCTACGACGCCTTCGAGACCCCCCGCGCCGTGCGGGGGTCCGTCGAGCTGCTCGACCCCCCCGCCGCGCGCGCCTACCTCCAGGCCGTCCGCGAGCGGGTCGCCGGCGCGATCGTTCGCGAGGGGGTCGGCGACGGCCTGCTGCACGAGCTGGTCCTGCGCCACGAGCTGCAGCACACCGAGACCATGCGCCAGACGATGGCCCTCGCCGGGCTGCTCCCGCCGGGGGAGCCCCGCCTGGCGCCGCTCGACGGCGTCGACGGGTGGCTCGAGCTCCCCGCCGGGGCCTTCTTGATGGGTGCCCCACCCGCCCCCGGCTCCGAGGGCTTCGCCTACGACAACGAGCGCCCCCGCCACCTGGCGCAGACCGGCGCGTTCCGCATCGCCCGGCGCCCCGTCACCAACGCGAGCTGGCTGCGCTTCTCCGAGGGCGGCGGCTACGAACGGCGCGAGTGGTGGTCCGCGGAGGGCTGGGCCTGGAAGGAGGAGTACGACATCACTCACCACCCCTCGGTGGCCTCCGGCGAGGCCGGCGGGCTCCAATGGGCGGGTGGGGTCCCCGTCTTTCACGTCAGCTGGTTCGAGGCCGACGCCTTCGCCCGCGCGCACGGTGCGCGACTGCCCACCGAGGCCGAGTGGGAGCGGGCGGCGAGGAGGGACCAGCCGGCGCTCGAGGGCGTCGGGCAGGTGTGGGAGTGGACCTCGAGCCCCTTCCGGGGCTACCCGGGGTTCGTGGCGTACCCCTACCGCGAGTACTCCGAGGTCTTCTTCGGCGAGG
Organism: uncultured Solirubrobacterales bacterium; assembly: GCA_963842005.1. Classification (GTDB taxonomy): domain Bacteria; phylum Actinomycetota; class Thermoleophilia; order Solirubrobacterales; family Solirubrobacteraceae; genus Palsa-744. The sequence continues at coordinate 628,626 of CAWJEV010000005.1, forward strand.
ACTACCGCGTGCTGCGAGGCGGCTCCTGGGCCACGAGCCCGCGCGTCGCCGGCCCCACCTTCCGCAACTGGGACCTCCCCGTGCGACGCCAGCTCTTCGCGGGCCTGCGGCTGGCTCAGGACGGCGAGGAGTCCTGATGGAGCCCGTCAGAGATCCCGCCCAGCGAGCGCTCGCCCCCGAGGACGCTGCTGACGGGGGCAACACGAACGGGGACGCCGTCAACGGGAAAGCCGCCGCCAACGGGGACACTCCGGAAGCCGCCGACATCCAGATCGACTCCCACCTCGGCGGCGCCGAGGAGCGCACGCTCGCCGAGGACGTCCTCGACGGGCTCACCCGGCCCTTCAAGGAGCTGCCGCCCAAGCACTTCTACGACGCCCGCGGCGCCGCTCTCTTCGACCGCATTTGCGAGCTGCCCGAGTACTACCCCACCCGCACCGAGCGCAGCATCCTGCACGACACCGCCGACGAGCTCGCCGCGCTGACCGGCGCCGTCGAGCTGGTCGAGCTCGGCTCCGGCACCGCCGCCAAGACGCGCGTCCTGCTCGACGCGCTGCACCGCGCCGGCACGCTCGAGCGGTACGTCCCCGTCGACGTCACCGAGCAGATGGTGCGCGACTGCGCCGACGAGCTCACGCTCGAGTACCCCGGCCTGCGCGTGCACGGGGTGATCGGCGACTTCGAGCGCCACCTCGACCGCGTGCCCCCCGCCGCCGGCCCCCGCCTGGTGGTCTTCCTCGGCGGCACCATCGGCAACTTCCCCCCCGGCTCGCGCCGGCGCTTCCTGCGCGAGATCGCCGGCCTGCTCGGGCCCCGCGACCACCTGTTGATGGGCACCGACCTCGTCAAGGACCCCGACGTGCTCGAGGCCGCCTACGACGACCCTCAAGGGGTCACCGCCGAGTTCAACCGCAACCTCCTGCACGTGCTGAACCGCGAGCTCGACGCCGACTTCGAGCCCCGCGACTTCGACCACGTCGCGCTCTTCGACGACCGCCACGAGTGGATCGAGATGCGCCTGCGCGCGCGGCACGCGCACACCGTCACCGTGCGCGCGCTGGAGCTCGACGTGCACTTCGACGCCGGCGAGGAGCTGCGCACCGAGATCTCCGCCAAGTTCACGCCTGCGCGCCTGCGCGGCGACCTCGACGCCGCGGGCCTCGAGCTCGTGCGCTGGCTCCCCGACCCCGAGAACCTGTTCGCGTTGACGCTCTCGCGGCCGCGCGGGTGATATAGGCTCCCGCCGCACCATGCGGATCGAGGGCAACTCAGCGATCGTCGTCGGCGGCGCCTCCGGGCTCGGTGAGGCCACCGTGCGCCGGCTGCACGCCGCCGGGGCGCTTGTCACGATCGCCGACGTCAACGCCGAGAAGGGCGGCGCGCTGGCCTCCGAGCTCGGCCTGGAGTTCGTGGCGTGTGATGTCCGCGAGGAGGCGCAGGTGCAGGGCGCCGTCGAGCGCGCCGCCGCCGTCGAGGGCGGGCTGCGCATCGCCGTCTGCTGCGCCGGCACCGGCTGGGCGCAGAAGGTCGCGGGCTCCAAGGGCCCCCACGCGCTGCTGCCGTTCGAGACGATCCTGCAGATCAACCTCGTCGGCACCTTCAACGTGCTGCGCTTCGCCGCCACCGCGATGCTCGCGCTCGAGCCCCTTGGCGAGGACGGCGAACGCGGCGTCTGCGTCAACACCGCCTCGGTTGCTGCCTTCGACGGCCAGGTCGGGCAGATCGCCTACTCCGCCTCCAAGGGCGGGGTTGTCGGGATGACACTTCCCGCGGCCCGCGACCTCGCGCAGTACGGGATCCGCGTCTGCACGATCGCCCCCGGGCTGTTCGACACCCCGCTGCTCGCCGCGCTGCCCGAGGAGGCGCGCCAGAAGCTCGGCGCCGGGGTGCCCTTCCCGCAGCGCCTCGGCCGGCCGGACGAGTACGCGCAGCTTGCCGCTCACATCGTTGAGAACCCGATGCTCAACGGTGAGGTCATCCGGTTGGATGGCGCGCTGCGGATGCCGCCGCGCTGAGCGGCCGCCGGCTCGTCCGCTGGATCGCGCGTGACCGCGTATAGGCACGCCGCTCGCATGTCGTCGTACGGCGACAGAGCGCTCTTGTCGGCGAACGCTGACATATGCGGTCATCCGACTGGACAGCGCCGCATATGGCACCTCGATAGATATCTTGCCGACATTAGTCTGAGCCCGTCGGGCATCTTGGATAGAATGAGGTTGTGAGCACTCCAGCCAAGAACCCCTCGAAGACCCCTCTGCTCTCGCCCGGTCACGAGGCAGAGTGGGCGGCGCTCAACGAGGAAAAGCGCCGTGCCCTGACGCCGCCCGCCGATACGCCGATCCGCGAGTTGCTCAGGCGCGGGCAGCACCTCTCGGCCCAGGCGGCATGGCTGCTGCGAGCCGTCGAGCGAGCCAATGGCAGCCCTCGATCCTGAGCTCGACGTTGCCGTCGCCGCAATGGTCGCCGAGGATGCCCGTTTTGTCATAGTCGGCGGCTTCTCGGTCATCGCCAACCGCTACGTCCGGGCGACCGAGGACATCGACTTCCTGGTCCCCGACGACCCTGATAACGACCAGCGTGTGCTGGCCGCCCTTCTCGAGCTCGACGGCGTGCGCTTGCGCGACGCTGCCCCGCTTCGCGAGGAGCACCTGCTCGACCAGACGCATCTGCGAGCGAAGACGCGCGCCGGGGTGATCGACATCATGCGCGGCGGGCTGCCTCCGCTCGACTACGAGACCGTCGAGGCACGCGCGATGCGCGCGGCGGATGACGGGCTCGAGTTCCTGGTCGCCGGCTTGAGCAGCATCGTGGGCTTCAAGCGCCTTGCCGGTCGCCCCCGGGATCGCAACGACCTGATCGGTCTGGCAGAGATCCACGGCGAGCTCCCGATCGAGCCGATCCCCGGGCTCGATACCTGAGTCCTCACGCTGAGCGTCCTTCTACTTCTTGCGGGCTCCCCTTGGACTCCTCCGCGGGGTTCCTGCCGAGGATCCTGCTCGTGTTTCCGATCCTCTTTGGCCGCTATTTCTTCTTGTGTGTCCGGCGGGTCTTGTGGTGTTTGTGGGTGATTTTGTGTGGGCACCCGGTGGTTGTGATTGGGGTGCTCTGGTTGATGATGGTGCCGTTCTGGGCGAGGAATTCGGTCGGCATTGCGAGTTTCTTGATCGTGCAGAGGTCCCCGTGTGCCGCGAGCGCGGAGAACGGCCCCTCCGGCAACGCCAGCTCGAAACTGTCGACCGGCACGTCCGGGACCGACTTGAACGTGCTGCTCGTGATCCCGTGTTTGTTGATGAATGTCGAGCCGACGAGGTCGACCGTGACGCCGTAGCCCTGCAATACGACGATCAGGCTCGGGAACGCTTCCCCGCCGTGCGAGACGAAGTACGCGGGGCCCGTCAACGGGACTGGCAGGACGGGCGTGATCGCCTCCGCGTGACCGACCACCGAGGCCGCCGGGCAGTTCGCCGGGTTCGCTTCGAACGTCGCGGCGACACACGCCTTCTGCAACGTCTTCAGCCGCGATGGTAGCTGCTTGGGGAGTTCGACTTTGACCCTCGCGATGTTCGACTGGCTGGATGCCTGGTTAGCACCCAACGGGCCGGTCGGGTAGACGAGCTTCGCGTCGAGGCTCGCACCGCCCGCGCGGGAGGTCTTCCCCGACGTGGAGACCTTGAGGTCCGGTTTGAACTTCAGGCTCCGGCACGAGCCGACCTGGAAGTGGCTCGAGATCGGGGCACTTGCGCCTTCGGTGCTTCTCGCTGTCCCGCTGAAGGACATCGGGCTGCAGTTCGTCGGGTTGAACATGAACCCCGGCCGGTCGATCACCGCGTTGATCGTCCGCAGATCAGACGGGACACCATCAACGATCGACGGCAACGGGTCCGTCGTGACCGTCAACTGCGAGGTATGCGGGTCCACTTCGATCCTCGCACGCGTCACGATCGTCCCCAGGTTGAACGGGCCGACCACCAACGGCACCACGATCGACAGGCCATACGGGGCACCCTCATAGCCACCCGTCAGATAGATCGGCGCAGGCGGCCGACCCGGCTGGGGCACCACCAACGGGTACGGGCCCGGACCAGCTTCAACGACCGTATGCCCAATCTGCGAGGACGCCGGGCATTCCCCTTTGGATGCCTGTGGTTCGCCGCACAACGGGACCTTGCTGATCATCCCCAACAGGCCCTCCGGGGTCTTGAACTGCAACGTCGAGATCCGCTGCTGCCCATCCCCCCTGGTCAACAGCAGCGAGAAGTCCGTGAACCCACCCGCCTGGTCGGTCGTGGACCCCGCATCCAACGACGGCGCGAACGGCGCCGGCGAAGACGGACACGCCGACCCACCCGGGCCTTCGTTGATCGCGAAACTACTCGACGGGAACGCTTCGGCCACGAACGGCGTGCTCCACGGCACGAAGACCGTGTTCGTCGTGTACTGCCCACACTGCAGCGGGGTCACGAGCGCCGCCTGCGCACCACCGCTGAAGGACAGTTTGAAGTCGTCGAACGGCAGCTGCGGAGTCTTATCGAACGTCGTCGTGATCTGACCGGTCACTTCGTTGAGGTGCACGGTCCCGACCAGCTTCACGTAGATCCCGTCCTGCGGGTCTTCGGGGGCGACCAGCAGCTTCACGTTCGGCGGGTTTGACTGCAGCACATACACGTCGCCTTCCAGCTTGTTCCTCAACACCGGCGTTTCGACGGCGGCCTGCCCGACCTTCGAATCAGACGGGCACGTGGGCGGACCCTGTTCTTCAAGACGAGCCTGCGAGAGCTGGCACGCGCCGAGCCCGCTCGCCTGCCCCGGGTTGATCGCCACGCCTTCCGGGAGCGTGACCGTGGTGTCCTTGATATCCGACTCGGAGTTCGCACTCGGGTTGACCAGCCCTTCCTGGCCCATCCTCACACCGAACGTGAACCCCGCCGGCGTGTCCGCGCGAGCCGTATCCGGCGACGCCGTGACCGCCGGAGCGAATTCCAACAGGCTGCAACCCGTCATCGGGCCGACATCCGAGGACACGCTGACCTCGCGTTCGGGTTCTTCCCACGAGTTCGTGAACAACGTCTCGTACAACGGTTCGGCGGTACAGTCCGTCGGGCTCGTCAGATACGGAACCGCGGGCGTCGTCACCGACTGCCCTTCGGGGGCTTCATTGAGTCCGATCCCATTCGAGAGTCCCCTTGTTTCGTTCACGTAAAAACAGAAGCCGGGTTCCTGGCAGTCGAGACCCCCGCATCAGATCGTGGCTCGGTTCCGAAGGCACACCCCAGACAGTCAACGAGCTACCACGGATCACAACAGACGAGTCTGAGAGTTTTTCAAAGTTCAGGTGCACCCCATAGTCACCAGGAGCCAACGTGACCGTGCCCTGGATACCGTACCTCAAGAAGCTGAAGCCGAGCTTCGAGATTTCCCCCGGGTTGGTCGTCAAATTCATAAGCGGCCGCACGAGAGGACCAACGCTACGCGTGCCAAAACCAAGATAGATCGTCACCGTACCGACAACAGTACTCAGCGAGCAGTGAAGCGCACCATCCCCCTCTTCACTGAAACCCGAGATCGGGCACTTCGGCGTATCCGCGAGATCCCCAACGAAACCCGGCGGCAAACTCCCCCCAGTTTCACTCACATTCCCAGCCGCACCCCCATTACCCGAACTATTGAGCGCGAACACCGTAGTCACATCAGGGTGACCACCAGCCTGATCATTCGAAAACGCAGCCGCAGAAGAACCCCGCGCAATCCCGAAACCCGCAGAAGCAGCACTGACCAGGGTCGGCGTTTCCCGACTCGCTTCAGGCGCCCCACCACCCGAAACCGTGACAGCATTCGTGACGCTCGACCCATCACGGACCCCCGCTTCGACTTCGACAGGAACTTCGAATTCGAGAATGTTATCGATCCCGACAACACCCGCATACGTACACGTCAAACCCACACAACTCACTTCCGTTGCCTGCGTCTCATTATACTTACCCGACACGACCCCCGCAGCCTTCAGACCCACCGGAAGGACATCAGCGACAGTGACCTCGCCACCACTCGGCGCGCCACCCGTGTTCTGCACACGCACCACGTACACACCCCTACCCCCAGGAGCAAGATTCGTCGGGTCGGAAAACGCCGTAACCGTCCACTGCGGAGCCAGCGTAAACCCAACCGCCCCCGCCGGAACACAGCACACAACCAACACCAAAACACACAACACAACAAGCACATATGTATGACACTTCTCGAACATATTTACTTTCTTCCCTTTTTAGATGACTTCCCGACCTTATGACCAATGCATTTACCGTGCCTCTTGACGAGACCCCGACCACACTTCGCTGCCTTCGTTTTCTTTGGTTTCACACCGGGTTTACCCGGGGGTTCGAGCACTGTGAAGTTACCCACACCTTCAAACGTTGCGCTCGCCGGCGTCGCGAAGATCGGCGGCACCGCGGGCACACCCTGACAACCAGTACCCGTACACTGCGGTGCCGTCAACCCCGCAAAACCACCATCCACCCGAGCATCATAAACATCAGCCGCCTGATCCGTATCCTGCGCAGACAACTGAGCATGCGTAACAAAAAACACATCACTCCCATCCGCACTCGAACCCAAGAAAAACGCATTACCCGGATCACTCGACGACGAAATCAACGAAACCACACCTTCATGCCACTCATACACATGCACCCGACCCGCAACAGCCTGCGGCACAAGCGCATTAGCCGATTCAAAAAACACGTGCCCCCCATCTTCAGAAATCGGACGCGGCGGCCCATCCGCCGGAGAACGAAAGAAAGTACGAGCGAAGTACGCACCATCAACCGGAGCGCCCCCCACACACGACACACACACAATCCGACCCGTCACAGCATCATAACGATAAAGCTCAAAACACCCTTCAGGGGCTTCTGCTGCACCGCCATAGTTGTTCGGGCATTCCACCCCCGGGGCATGGATGTTGTCAAACCCGGTCAACGGCAGGACCGTGCCGAACACGAGGAACCGCCCATCGGCAGTCGTATACCACTCCTTTTCATACGACAAACCCTCATATTCCGCGCCGGACCCGCCGAATTCAGTGCTATACCAGGTATCGCCCTGGCCGAACTTCATTGGATAGTCATACTTATTGAGTGTCGTGACGAATGTCGTGGCTCCGGTGATGGTGTCATAGCGGTAGAGATTGACAGGAGAGAAGTTTTCACCTCCGGGCGGGTATTTGGTTGCTCCGGTGGCGAGGTCGCCGAACGCGCTGAAGTAAACTGCCGAGCCGTCGCTCGAGACCGCAGTGACCGAGTCGATGTCGCCTTCGACCGTGCCCGATTCATCGCCAGAGATAAGCGTCAGCCGGCCACCTGCCGTTTCATACTCGTACAACTCGGGGGTGTGCCCCACCGCGCCCTTGGTCAGCTCAGTCCTGGTCATGAAGAAGACCTTCGACCCATCCGCGGACGCACCTACAAACACAGCCGGCAACAGCGGGTTTTCCCCACCCACTTTCACGCCCGACCCGGGGAGAGGGACTGAGATCTCCACGGTCCTCACCCCGTCTTCACGCATATAGAGCTCCGGCGGGTTTTCCTGCGCCTCCGGCGGGTTTTCCAGCGGACTCGCTGCAGGATTATTCCAGCAACCCACGCCACTCTTCCCCGGCTCCGGCGCAGTGAAGAAGATCCGCGAACCGTCGCTCGACACCGCGCTGTGCGCGCCACCTTCGCCGAGCTCGCCCTGCCCGAGGGTCGCACCACACGGCATAACCCGCCCTTCCTCGTCCACATCGACGAGATCGCAATTCGGCGGCGCGGGGGGGGGGTCGCATTCCCCGCCGCCGTTCGTCTCGTAGAGCGCGTCGGTCCTTTCGTCCTGACCTTCCGCGCCCGCCGCCAACGAATGATTCTCGCTCTCCAACACCACACGACTCAAATCTTCAGAGCCACCAACCATTTCGACTGCCTCCGAAGAAGCGGCTTCCGCGGCAGATCCGCTGGCCGAGTACACCGGCGCGTACGAACCACCGGCGGGGCCAACCAACTCCGTGCGCCGATATGCAGATTCTTCGCCGCCCGCCAACTCGCTAAGCGTGCCAATTTCATCGACGAAACCGACCTCCGAGAGATCACCCGGATCGAACAACTCGACTTCTTCCACTTCCTGAGGCGCATTGGTCGACTGTGCCAAAACGCTCATGCGCCACCCTTCGGCGCCACGCGAGAAAACATACGCCGACGCGATGGAGGTAGCCCGCGGCGCGAACGACCCGTCCGTTTTGACCAGGATCGCATCGCCGTCTTCGGCGACATACGCCCCGTTGCCCCTATCAACGACGATTCCCCGAGCGCCTTCAGGATGACTGCCAAAGATGTCGATGGCATCGCCCTTGTCCACTGGCGTAACCTGCTCATAGACACGGCATTCAGGCAAGTTGACCGACGGGCCCTGACGCGAGGCTGCGTTGGGACAGGATTCGGCGGAGGCGACTGGGATCCCGACAGGCCCCAAGCCCCAAAGCAAACTTACCACGCACGCGAGCATCGATCCAACCAACGCCGCGAATCGCGCACACCCCACCCCGCGCACTCCCACCATCACAAGGTAGCCACCGTCTGTCTGCACGCGATCGACCTCGCCTCCCCATCCCCTCATCGAATCCCCATACCTCTCTCTCGTCGCCCACACATACACAACGTCCCCGACGCCGTCCACCTCGGTTGGGTGGGGCCAACCTGCGCCGGCCCCACCCAGACCACTCACGCCAATCAGACGCCTTTATTTGGAGACTCGAAGCCCCCGACCACTAGCCAGTAATATCGAAATACTGCCTAACACATCACCGGTTCCAACTCCGGTGACTTTGCAGTTCGCCTTTGGGTTGTTTGGATGTATGAAGTCAGCTAATACTAATAATGGACCTACGGTACCCGGGGTAAAATCATTCGACAGTACGAGTAACCCCGCTTCGCTCGTACATTCATTTGCTTCTTCTTTACCAAAGGCTCTGCAGGTTGCCGTCCAACCTGGTTCTCCTTTTCCGGTACCTCTGATCGTGGCGTGTATTACGCCTTCGGTTTCCTTCAATTCCGAATTCCACGGCGTATGGAGCGCTTCGGCACTACCTGCTATGTATTTTTCGCAGTTTTCACCTGCTTCGCATTTGGCTACTTTTACTTCTGTTGTTCTTGACAGGGCTCCAGGGCCAACCGACCCTACATCCGTACCCGAACATTTGACTTCTATGTTACCGAGGATAGATTTGGACTCGAGTGTCAGTGTCCCCTGGGTTTCGGTCTTTTCGGTCCCTTTGAGTTCGCTCCATTCCCAGGTACCACTCGATGAGGCGACTTTACATTGACTTTCCGTCCACTTCGTCGTCGTAGTACCGGTATGTGATGGTAAGCACACTAACCAGTGTGGTGCTGCCGAAGCGGTCCCCGCCGCGACCATGTTCATCACGAACACGGCCGCGAGGCAGAGCCCCGCGATACGTATCGACTTCATGTCTGCAACTCCTTCTTATCTCGATTTGATCTTGTTGGTCTGTTGATTGGTTGATGTTGGTTGAGGTTTGGTCCAGATCCGACTTTGTATCTAACGCTACAATCCTTCCATAGCCATCGACCATCTCGGTCAATGACACAGCAACACTACCGCGTCGCCCGCACGCCTGTCAAGGGAGAAGCACGAAACCCGCATCTCAAGGGCCAAAACCGCCCCGATCCGCGAAAGAATGTTTCCGACCTACGCGTGCGCCGCGGCGCGCTCCCCGCCGGCCTGCTCCACGACCTTCTGGGCCAGGTGGGAGGGGAGCTCCTCGTAGCGCAGGAGCTCCATCGTGTAGTCGCCCTGCCCGCCCGTGATCGAGCGCAGGTCGGGGGCGTAGCCTGAGCATCTCGGACATCGGAACCTCCGCCCTGATCTCCGTCACCGCGCCGGACGGCTCCATCCCCTTGGGGCGCCCACGGCGGCTGTTGAGATCGCCGATCACGTCTCCCACTGAGGACTCCGGGACCGAGACCGTGGCCAGCATGGTCCTGACCTTGATGGTGCCGTTGCCGACACCAGTGCCGTCGGACTGAAGTACGTCGTAAGCAGCGGCTTCGCCCACGGCGAGCTCCCGATCGCGCCGATCCCCGGGCTCGATACCTGAGCCTCCGCGCTGAGCGCCCTTTCCGCGCAACGCGACCCGCGCGGGCCGCCCTCAAGGCGGCCCTATCCAAAAAAACAGCCCCCGCGCAGCACCCACACGGGCATAACGCGGGGGCGTTGCCAATCGAGGCCTACCCCAAGCGCTCCACCAACATCGCCATGCCCATGCCCCCCGCGACGCACATCGACTCGATGCCGTACGTCCCGTCGAGGGTCTGCAGGTCGTTGATCAGCGTCGTCATGATCCGCGCGCCGGTCATACCGAAGGGGTGGCCCAGCGCGATGGCGCCGCCGAAGGGGTTCAGCTTCTCGTCCGGGATGCCCAACTCGTCTTTGCACGGCACGATCTGGGCGGCGAACGCCTCGTTGATCTCCACCACGTCGATGTCGCTCATCGACATGCCCGTGTTCTTCAGCAGCTGCTGGATCGCAGGGATCGGGCCGAGGCCCATCACCTCCGGGCGGATCGCCACCACCGTCGAGGCGAGGATCTTCACTTTCGGCTTGCACCCCAGCTCTGCTGCGCGCTCCTCGGAGGTGACGAGCAGCGCGGCGGCGCCGTCGTTGAGCGGGCAGGCGTTGCCGGCCGTCACCGTCCCGTCCGGCCTGAACGCCGGCTTCAGCGCCGCCAGCTTCTCCAGGGTCGTCCCCGGGCGCGGGCCGTCGTCCTTGGTGACGACCGTCTCGGGCACCTCGACCTCGTTGCCCTCCCTGTCGGTCTCGGTGTGAGCCGGCACCGTCACCGGGACGATCTCCACGTCGAAGTGCCCCGATTCCTGGGCCGCGACCGCGCGGTTCTGTGAGATGACCGCCCACTCGTCCTGCGCCTCGCGGCTCACTTTGCGTTCCTCCGCGACGTTCTCCGCGGTGAGGCCCATCGGGATGTACACGTTGTACAGCGACCCCTCCGAGCCGTCGAGCAGGTGGTGGAACTCGAACTGCGCCCCGCCCCCCGCGCGCGAGACCGCCTCCACGCCGCACGCGACGTACGTGTCGCCCTCGCCCACCTTGATCGCGTGGAAGGCCATCCGCGTCGTCTGCAGGGAGGAGGCGCAGAAGCGGTTGACCGTCGTGCCCGGGACGTGGTGGTCGATCCCCGCGAGCAGCGCCGCGTTGCGCCCGATGTTGTAGCCCTGCTCGCCCTCGCAGAAGCCGCAGCCCATCATCACGTCCACGATCGAGCTCGACTCCAGCTGCGGGTTGCGCTCCAGCAGCGCCGTCAGCGGCACCGCCGCCAGGTCGTCCGCGCGCACCGACCTCAGCGATCCCTTCCCCGCCCGTCCGATGGGCGTCCGTACGGCGTCGACGATCACGGCCTCTGGCATTGCGGCTCTCCTTGGTGGTTTGGGGCCGGGAATCCTACGGGATCGGTTACAAATCGAGTCGGGACACGCCCAACTCGTCGAAGCCCACGTGGTGGGCGAGCTCGTGGCGCACCGTTTTGACCACTCGTTCGCGCAGCAGGTCCGGGTCGTGCCCGAAGTCCCGCCGCAGCGTGTCGCGGAAGATCATGATGCGGTCGTGGGTGGGAGGCCCGAACGTGTTGAGGCGGCCCTGCCCCCCCTGGTAGAGGCCGTACGCCCCCGCCTGGCGGCCCTTGTCGGAGATCACCACCGGGACGTGGCGCAGCGCGTTGCGCAGCAGGTCCGGGAGGTCGTCCAGCGCGTCTCGCACGAGCTCTTCGAAGTCCTCGTCGTTCAGGGGGTCGAGCTCCGTGAACTCCGCTTCTTCGGGGTCCACCGCCAGGCCTTCGCGCCCCAGCTCCTCGGCGCGGCGCACGATCTTTTCGAACTCCTCCTCGGACTCCGGGTCGTGCCACCCCGCCAGGCGCACCGCCACGAACGCCGCCGCCGTCATCAGCACCGCGATCACCGCGAGCCCCAGGACGAGCTGCTCGACCACCCGCACCGCCGCCACGGTGCTGAAGCCCTGCCCCGCCACGACCACCGTCAGGCCGAGCGCCAGCGCGGTCAGCGCAGCCAGGCCGACCTTCCGCAGCTGGCCGAAGACTCCGGGAGGTTTGGGTGCGCGCATATCACCGGGACTCGAGCCCGCCCACCCTTATTTGAGCGTCCGGGCGATCACGAGCCGCTGGATCTCGTTCGTGCCCTCGTAGATCTGGGTGATCTTGGCGTCCCTCATCATGCGCTCCACCGGGTACTCCTTCACGTAACCGTAGCCCCCCAACACCTGCACCGCCTCGACTGTCACCGCCATCGCGGTGTCCGAGGCAAACACCTTCGCCATCGAGGAGTACTTCGCACGCTGGGGATCCCCGCGGTCGGCCATCGCGCACGCCTTGTACAGCAGCTCCCGCGCTGCCGCCGTGCGTGTTTCCATATCCGCGAGCTTGAACTGAATCGCCTGGTGCTCGATGATCGGCTGGCCGAACTGCACCCGCTCGCGCGCGTACCCCACTGCGTAGTCGGTCGCCCCCTGGGCGATCCCCACCGCCTGTGCCGCCGCCCCCAGGCGCGTGCGCTCGAGCGTCGCCAGCGCCACCCTCATGCCACGGCCGACCTCGCCGATCACGTTCTCCTGGGGCACCCGCACGTCCTCGAAGACCGGCTGGCCCGTCGGTGAGGCGCGGATCCCGAGCTTGTGCTCGAGCTTGCCCACGCTGAACCCCGGGCGGTCGGCCTCCACCACGAACGCCGTGATCCGCCGGCTCTCCCGGTCTGTGACCGCGAAGCAGATGTAGAAGTCCGCCACCCCGAGGTTGGAGATCCAGTTCTTGGTGCCGTTGATGACCCACTCCTCGCCGTCCTTGACCGCGGTCGTCTTCATCCCCGCAGGGTCCGAACCCGCCTCGGGCTCCGAGAGCGCGAACGCCGGCGACCACTCGCCGCTGGCGCACCGCGGCAGGATGCGCTCCTTGAGCTCCTCCGTGCCGAACAGCTGGACCGGCAGCGTGCCGAACTCCTGCACCATCAGGATCAGCGCGCACGACGCGTCGACCTTCGCGATCTCCTCGATCGCCTGGTTGAGCATCAGCGTGCCGGTACCGGTACCCCCGTACTCGATTCCGAACGGCAGCCCGAGCACGTCCTGCTCGGCCAGCACCTTGCGGATGTCCCACGGGTACTCGGCCCGCTCGTCGATCTCCGCCGCGCGCGGCGCGATCCGCTCCTGCGCGATCTGGCGGATCGTCGCGCAGAGGTCCACGTGCTCCTGGGGGATTGTGTAAACGTCGCTGACTGCCTCCACCGTCCTGATGCTACTAGCCCGCTACGCTCCGTCGATGAGCTCGAGCGGCGCGTCCTCTGAGATCGAGGTAGACCCCGAGCAGGTCGCCCAATGGCTCGCCCAGGAGGACCCCGCGGTTCAGGTGATCGACGTACGCCTCGATCACGAGCGTCGCGCCGGCCACATCGACGGGAGCCGCCACATCGAGCTCGCCCAGCTCACCGCCAACGCCGGCACCATCGACCGTGAGCGGCTCATCGTCTTCTACTGCCGCGTCGGCAGCCGCTCCGACATGGCCGCCCAGGCGTTCCGCGCCTCGGGCTTTCAGGCCCACACGATGCGCGGCGGTCTGCTGCGCTGGGCCCAGGAGGGCCGCCCGCTCTCGCCCGAGGGCGGGCACGTCGCCGACCACTGACCACCGCAACAAGAGGAGATCCACATGGAGGCGTCCACCGAGTACCCCAACGTGACCGTCGGCGAGGGCTACGCCGTCGGCGACCTCGACGCGCTAGGCGAGGGCCCCGGCTTTCGCAAGGTCCGCAAGGGCCTCGGCGTGACCGCGTTCGGCGTCAACGCGATCGTCATGCCCCCCGGCTACCAGTCCGGGCGCCACCTTCACGAGACCCAGGAGGAGCTCTACTTCGTGCACCGCGGCGCGCTGGAGATGCAATTCGGCGACGGCTCCGCGCACAGGCTGGAGGAGGGCGGCTTCGCCCGCGTCGACGCCGCCACCGTGCGCTCGATGCGCAACGTCGGCGAGGGCGAGGCCGTCTACCTCTGCGTCGGCGGCAAGGACGGCTACGTCGGGCGCGACGGGCGCCTGCCCGAGGGCGAGGAGCGCGTCGGCGGAGGCCCCCCTGGAGCCGCGCACTAGACGCGTCCGCAAGTTGGATGGGGCGCGGCTGACGTCGCACGGTGGGCGACTGCTGGCCGATCTTCGATCGGTTGGTAGCACGTGGGCGGACGCCGGGTGGCGTCAGCTAATTCAAAAGCTCTTTGACGTAGCGCTGGTGGAGCTGTCCTAGCGAGGTCTTAGTCGGCCGGAGGCCGATCGTGTTGTCCACCGCCGTCGCCGACGGCATCCACGTGAGGACCAGGTACGCCCCGAGCACCAGCGTCGTGCGGCGCAGCGCGCGTGAGCGCGAGAGCGCCGCGAGCGGCAGCACCCACAGCACGTACCACGGCAGCACCCAGCTGAGGGTCACCAGCAGCGCCACCGTCGCCCAGCCCGACGCGCTCAGCGCGTCCCGCCGCCGCCACGCCAGCACGGAGCAGCCGAGCACCGACAGCGCCAGCACCACGCTGAGCAGGACGCGCATCGTGTCCGTCTCCCCCCCCTGGCCCAGCACCAGTCCCACCACGTTGGGCAGGCTCATCGGGATCACCAGGCGGCCCTGGGTGCCGAGGTTGGGGAGGTGAAAGCCGAACGCCACCACGCTGCACACCCCCCACACGACCCCGCCGGCCACGATGCCCACCGCCATCTGCACGAGGCGGCGCGGGGTCCGCAGCAGACCCGCGAGCACCACCGGGACGAGGATCCCCGCCGAGGCCTTCAGCGCGATCGCGCTCGCCAGCGCGAGCCCCGCCGCCAGCTCCGGCGCCGCCAACGGCAGCAGCCACCCGCGCACGCGCTCGGGGGAGACCTCGAGCTCGGGTGAGATACCCGGCGCGCGCGCGCGCAGCAGCAGGTAGAAGGCGAGCACGATGAAGAACACCGTGAAGAAGTCGTTGTGGTCGCCCCCCAGGCCCCACACCAGCACGATCGGGTTGAGGCCCACGAACACGATCGCCCGCACCGGGTCGCGGCCGAGCAGGCGCGCGCACCTCCACACCAGCAGGATCGTCCCCAGGCTCGCGACCGCCACGAGGCTTTTCAGTGTCCACAGCGAGGCCGCGATCCCGAGCGGCACCACCGCGTAGGTGAGCAACGTGAACGCCGGCCCGTAGGGGCTCAACAGCTGGTGCCAGTTGCTCAGGTCGTAGCTCGGGTCGCTGTGTGGCTCGAGCACCGGGACCGTGGTGTAGGGGTTGAGGTGGTGCAGCACCCCCATGCGCCCGTAGTTGATGTAGTTGAACACGTCCGTCAGCGACAGCGGTGGGGAGAGCAGCAGGACCACGTGCACCCCCACCACGGTCGCAACCGCCCACCGCGCCCGCAGCGCCGGCACGTACCTGAAGCCCACGAGGTACGCCACGTACATCACGAGCAGCGCCCCCGTGAACAGCGACTTGACCGTCTGCGGGCTGCGGGTGAACCACGGCCATTGCCCGCCCAGCGGACCGGCCATCCAGCCGGGGAAGAACCCGTAGTGGGTCGGCGCGGAGAGGAAGCTCGGACGGTCGGCCGCGGCCACCACGATCAGCGCGACGCACACCGCGATCGTGGCCAGCGCCGAGGCCGCGAGCACCGTCTCTCTGCGCGTGCGCGTCCGCGCGGCGAGGAGCCCCTCCGGTAGGAGAGGCCCCCCGCGAAGCGTCGGACTAACGGCCGCCTGTATTAGATCGCGCTTACGTTGACGGCCTTGGGGCCCTTGTCGCCCTGCTCCGCGTCGTAGGACACCTTGGCGCCCTCCTGCAGCGAGCGGTACCCGTCGCCGTTGATGCCGGTGTGGTGTACGAAGAGATCCTTGTCCCCGTCATCCGGGGTGATGAAGCCGAATCCCTTGTCGTCGCTGAACCACTTCACTGTGCCGGTGGGCATGTGACTTTCCTCCACGATTCGTGCGTGCTGCTGCGCGGAGGATGCTGCTAAGAGCTTCGACCTGCGAGAGCTTGCACTACTTTAGCCAGCCATTTTCGCTGGCCCAACGAAAACGACGGTAGCACGTGCGGCGACCATTTTGTTCGGAGAGTTGTTGAATACCCGTGACCGTGAACGCCCCCCCAGACCCCCCCCACTCAAGCGGCTGCTGGCCGAAACGGGGATGCGAGCCAAAGGCGAGTGTCTCCCGGCTTCGGTCGGCCCGCCCGAGCCCCTCGCCGCCGAGCAGGTCGTCGAGGAGCTGGCGCTGTGGGAGCTCCCGCCGACAGACGCGCCGCGTGGACGGCCCCTGGTCCTGCTCAACATGGCCTCCACCGCAGACGGGCGGGTCACCGTCGGGGGGCGCTCCGGGCCGATCGGCAACCGCGCCGACCGCGAGCTCTTCCACGCGCTGCGCGCCGCCGTCGACGCCGTGCTCGTGGGCGCAAGCACGGTGCGCGCCGAGCGCTACGGCCGGCTCGTGCGCGACGAGGCGCACCTGCGGCTGCGAGCAGCGCGGGGGCTGGCAGTGCAGCCGCTCGCGTGCCTCGTCTCCGCCAGCCTCGACCTCGCGCCCGACATCCCCCTGCTCGCCGACCCCGCCGCACGGATCGCCGTCCTCACCCCCTCCCCCACGGGGGAGCTCCCCGGGACGGCCACGCCCGTCGAGTACGTCCGGGCCGCCCGCGACGGGGCGCTCGACCTGCCCGCCGCGCTCGCCGAGCTGCACGCACGCCTGGGGGTTCGCACCGTGCTGTGCGAGGGGGGACCGCACCTCAACGGCCAGCTGTTCGCCGCAGGGTCTCGTCGACGAGCTGTTTCTGTCCCTCGCCCCCAAGCTCGGCGGGGGCGGGCTCGCGGGCGAGTCGCCGCGGATCCTCGCCGGCCCCGAGTTCGATCCCCCCCTGGAGCTGGAGCTGCTCGGGGTGCTCGAGAGCGAGTCCCAGCTGCTGCTGCGCTACCGCGTCGGCGGGGCCGGCGGCGCGCGGTAGCCGGCTGCGGCGCCCGCGCGGGGCTCCTCCGCGGCCTGTTTCTCCTCGCCCGAGCCTGCCTCTCCGGCGCTCTCCCTGGCACCCGCAGCCCCGCGCCCGTCACCGAGGCGACCCTTCCCGGTGTGAACCGCCACGGCGAGCACGACGCTGTTGGGCACCAGCACCGACCCCTCCGCGGTGGCGAACGTCGTGTAGAGCAGCCCCAGCGAGCTCACGACCCCCTCGATCTGCCCGCCCACCGGCCCGCCCTGCAGGCGCACGTGGTCACCCACGCGGAAGGGCCCCGCGGAGAGCAGCACGGTGCCCGCGATCAGGTTGCCGAGCGTCTGCTGCGCCGCGAGGCCGAGCACCACGGCGGTGAACGCTCCACCGAGGGCCAGCGCGCGCGCTTCGACCCCCGCCACGCCCAGCGCCACCAGCAGCGCAAGCACGGCCGTCGCGAGGCGCACCAGGAAGCCCACGGTCCCCGCGGTGGCCGGGTCCATGCGCCGGAACAGCGCAGGCCCGAGCGCGCGGCCGGCGTCGCGCGCGATCGCCCAGCCGAGACCCAGCAGCGCGAGCACCGTGAGGATCTGCACGAGGGTGTTGACTTCCGGCGTGCTGCCCCGCGTTTCGACCGAGAACAGGCTCTGGCGGTGGTCGTAGACGACCACGACCACCACGAACAACACGGCCAGCACGAGCCCCTCCACACGGGCGCGCTTCGCCGCACGCGGGTTGACTTGGTGCAGCAGACCGACCTCCTGCCACGCTTGGCTGCGGGTCTCGAACATCTTCGCCGGGGTCTTGGGGAGGGGTGGGGTGCGGGGCATGGGCTTTACGGGCTCTCGCACGAGCCACGCCCCACATGATGGCGCCCTGCGCCTGACACCGCGCCTGGCCACGGGGGTGTAGCCTTCCGCGGCAGTGAGCAGCTCCACCTTGCGCAAGCTGGTCGTGCCCGCGGTGGTCCTGGGCGTCGTGTTGATCGTGGTCGCGGTGGTCTACTTCGTGACGCCCGAGCACTCGCTGCCGTCGTTCTTCCCCGGCCACGCCTCGGTGGGCAGCGCCGAAGCGAACCACCACCACACCAAGCACGGGATCGCCGCGCTCGTGGTCGCGCTGGCGTGCTTCGCGTTCGCGTGGTTTCAGACAGGGCCGAAGGCGAAGGCCGCCAGCCCGGGCACCTAGCCTTCCCCGGGCGCCTACCCTTCCAGCGCGAACACCACGGTGCAGACCAGACCGAAGCCGATGCAGTAAAACCCGAACGGGGAGAGCCGGTTGGTCTGCAGGAAGCGCAGCAGGAACTTGACGGCCAGGAACGTCGTGAGCGCGGCGCAGAGGCCCGCGACGAGCGCGGGGCCGCGCACGCCGTCGCCCTGGGAACCGAGCAGTTCGGGCAGCTTCAGCGCCGCGGCGGCGAGGATCACGGGGGTGGCGAGCAGGAAGCCGTAGCGGGCGGCGTCCTCGTTGGAGAGCCCGGTGAGCAGACCGCCCCCCATCGCGAAGCCCGAGCGGGAGATGCCGGGGATCAGCGCGGCGGCCTGGGAGGTGCCGATCGCGATCGCCTGGCGCCAGTCTGCGCTGCGCGATGCGCGCGTCGGCGTCGCCGAGGTAGTCGCCGGGCTGCGGGGGGCGCTGGCGCAGCCGCTCGAACACGAGCAGCGCGACCCCGTTGACGATCAGGAAGGCGGCGGCGATCGAGGGGGAGGCGAACAGTTTGCGCAGGGTGTCCTGCAGCAGCAGCCCGAGGAGCCCCGCGGGGATGGTGCCGACGATGAGCAGCCACCCGAGCCGGGCGTAGACGTCGTCCTCGCGGACCTCGCGCATCCGCAGCGAGCGCAGGACGCCCTTGACGATCAGGACCCAGTCGCGCAGGAAGAACAGCAGCAGCACCAGCGCCGTGGCGAGGTGGGTGGCGACGAGGAACGTGAGGAAGTAGGGAGCGGACTGGTGGATGTTCCAGCCCAGCAGCCGCGGCAGCACGACCGCGTGCCCGAGGCTCGAGATCGGGAACGGCTCAGCGATCCCCTGGGTGAGGCCGAGAACCACCGCCTGGAAGTAGGAGATCAGGTGGTGCACCGGCGCGAAAGCTTATGGAACGGCCCGGCGACGGTGTATCGCGGGGCCTAACATCGGTGGCTCCGATGGCGCTCCAGTTCTCCCTGCCCCTGCGTCGCAGCCTCGTGCACGCCCTGCCCGAGCGCCCGTTCAACGTGCGGTTCTGGGACGGCGGCACTGTCGCCGCGACGGTGCCCGCGGCGCCGACGTTCTGCTTCGAGCGACCCTCGGCGCTCGCGCACTGCCTGCGGGCGCCGGGGGCGCTCGGCCTGTTCCGCGCGTACGTCGAGGGCTCGCTGAGCGTCGACGACCTCGACGCCGCCTTTCTCGTCGTCGACGACTGGGAGCCGCCGCCGGTCTCGGCGCCCGACCGCGTGCGGCTGGCGGTGGGCGTCGCGGTGGCGGCGCTGCCGGGCGGGGTGCCGCGCCGGCCGGCGCTGGAGCTGCTGCTCGGCGGCGAGCGTCACAGCCTCGAGCGCGACGCGGCCGCTGTGCGCTACCACTACGACGTCGGCAACGACTTCTTCGCGCTGTTCCTCGACGCGACGATGACCTACAGCTGCGCGGTGTTCTCGCGCGGCGCGAGCACGCTCGAGGAGGCCCAGGCGACCAAGCTCGACCTGGTCGCCACCAAGCTCGCGCTCGCCCCCGGCCAGCGCGTGCTCGACGTCGGGTGCGGGTGGGGCAGCTTCGCGGTGCACGCCGCGAGCCACTACGGGGTGCGCGTCACCGCGATCACGCTCTCCCCCCAGCAGGCGGCGCTCGCGCGCGAGCGCGTCGCGGCCGCGGGCCTGAGCGAGCGCGTCGAGGTCCGCGTCGCGGACTACCGCGAGCTCGCCGGGGAGCCGTACGACGCGATCGCCAGCATCGGGATGGTCGAGCACGTCGGGGCGCGTCAGATCGACCGCTACGCGCAGACGCTCGCGGGGCTGCTGGCCCCCGGCGGCGCGCTGCTGAACCACGGGATCGCCGTGACGAACCCCGAGGACGACCCGCTCGACGACGAGGTCACGATGCGCTACGTGTTCCCCGACGGCGAGCCGCTGCCCTACTCGCGCGTGCAGCTCGCGCTCGAGCGCGCGGGTCTGCACACCGAGCACGTCGAGGGCTTCCAGCAGGACTACGCCGACACGCTGCGCCACTGGCAGGAGCGACTCGACGCGCACCTCGAGGAGGCCGAGCGCCTCGCCGGCGGCGAGCGCCTGCGCGTGTGGCGGCTCTACCTGCGCGCCGCACGCCACGGCTTCGACGTCGGCTACACCAAGGTCTACCAGGTCCTCGCACGCCGTCCCCGCGTCACCTCCGAACCGGGCGCCGCCCGACGCGGCACGTCGCGGACACTCGCCTGAGCCCGGTCGGCTCTACTGCGTCCGGAGCGGGGACGAGACCGGGGTTCTTTGGAGGATGGCCTTCGGCAGCGGGTCGCGTTGTGGCGTACCCGCGCGCGGGCGGGGGGCTGCTTCGCGTCGAATGCGCGAGCGAGTCGGGAGAGCCGCGGAGGACTGGTTCGGCAAGGGCTACGCAGCGGCTTCCTTCACCCGCCCGCTCGGCACGTCCAGCAATCCGAGGGCATGAATGGCCAGATGGGCGTGCTCCGGCGTGTCGGGGATGCTTCCGGACCGCCATCCATCGATCCACGTCTCGGGATCGTGTCCGGTGGCGCGGCGAAAGTCCTCCCGCTGATCCTGCGGGTCGAGCGAGTCGTGCTTCAGGGGCTCGGGTCCTCCTCCCTCCAGCCGCTGCAGGAAGCGCTCGTAGGCCAGGCGCGGAATGCGCACCGACTTGCCGAAGCGGACCGACGGAAGCTGCCGCGCCTTGCACATCTTGTAGACCGCGGACACGTCCATCTGCAGCTCGGCGGCCACCTGGGGGACGGTGAGATATCGGCTGTCGAGATCGCCCATGATCGTTCGCTCCTGATCCTACCACTCTACGGCACGTAGTCCGCCAGGTCCAGACTATACGCCTCCGGCGGCGTAGAACAGGTCAGGACCCTGGAAGCTCGACGTTCTCGAATGTGAGGACTTCAGCGAGCTTGTCGAAGTGCGTGTCGTGGTGGAGGACCGCGACAGCCCCATGCTCTGCGGCCGCCGCCGCGATGAGTGCGTCCGTAAACGGCACGCGATGGTATCCGTCGCTTCGCTGCGCCAGCTCGCCGATAGCGCTCATCGCGGCATCGGTGACGGCACGATCGTTGCGCAGGATTCGGAACCCGTCGAGTTCCGTCTCGAACGCGATGTACTCGGTGCTGCTGCGGGCGGAGTAGAGGATCTCCATTCGTACGATCGGGGTGATCCACAGACGATCGTCAACGATCGCCTTGTCGACGAGTTCGCTGGGAAGCGACGAGAACCGCCACCACGCGGACGCGTCGACGATGAACGGCACGTCGCCACGTAACAGCTCGGCAGCGTCCACCGCAGTCGCTAAGGCTCTTCGCCGGTCAGCTGCTCGATGTGCTCGAGCGTGTCCCGATCCAGCCCATCCGGGCTGAACACTCGCTCGATAAATCGCCTGCGCCGTTCGAGGCGCTCATCATCACTCAGCGACGGAGTCTCGGGTCCCGGGATCGTGCTCTGGATTGGATGCCTCATGACACCACGGTAGCGCCTTCCCGTCCTCGCACTTGGCCAAGTTGGTCGGGCACCGTTATCATCAATGCGTGTCGAGCTACAGCATCGGCGAAGCCAAGACCCAGCTCTCAACTGCAGCAATCGATGCTGGGGAGAGCGAGATCATGCGTAAACCGGGTCGGATGCGTGGGCGGATAACAGTGCCAGAGGACTTCCACGAATGGCCGCAGGACATCGCCCGCGCACTCGGCGCCCTCGATTGATACGCCTGCTTGCTTATTGACCTGCGACCGCCGAGCATTGCCAGCGATCCGCGCCAGCGCTTGACTCTCGACCATGCCTTGACTAGAATCTTGGTCATGTTCGAGACACTGCCCCTGTCGTCCGTAAAGGCCCATCTCTCTGAGATCGTCGATCGCGTGGAGGGCGAGCACGACCGAGTCGTGGTCACGCGCAACGGCAGGCCGGCCGCTGTGCTGATCAGCCAGGACGATCTCGACGGCCTCGAAGAGACGCTCGCGATCATGTCCGACCCGGCCGCGATGGCCGACATCCGCGAGAGCGAGCGGGCGCTCGCGGAGGGCGGGCCCGGCACGACGCTCGCCGAGCTCCGAGGGGCGCTCGAGCGCCGCCGCGACGCCGCGGCGTGAGCGAAGCACCGTGGGACGTGCGGGTGATGGCGCCGGCACGCCGTCAGGCTCGACCGCCTACCCGTCTCAGTTGCCGCCGCGGTCCTCCAGACGCTCAGCGCGATCACGACCAACCCCCGGCGCCTGGGCAAGCCTCTGCGCTTCGAGCTCGAGGGGTGCCTCTCGGCACGCCGCGGCCCCTACCGGGTCGTCTACCGCATCGACGACGCGTCCCGCACGGTCTCGGTACTCGCCGTCGCGCACCGCGCCGACGCCTACCGCCCGCGTTGAACGGCGGTCGCGACTGCCTGGGGCCCTACTTCGCCTCCAGCGCCCCCTCCGAGCCGTCCTCGTCCAGCACGGCGACCGCGGGGGCGTCGTGCCGATCTGTCCAGTGGGCCAAGGACGGCCCGTCGTCCAGTGCCACCGAGACGGTCGTCCTGCGCCAGGGGCGTGCGTCGACGAGCCAGAACGTAGCGACGGCCAGCAGCACCGCGCAGAGGATCCACCCGAGTGCGGTCGTCCCCACTCCGACGTACTTCAACCCGGAGGCGAAGATCACGAACGCGATCGCGGGGCGGATGTAGCGGTCGGGCATCGAGGAGGAGAACAGCGAGCCGACGAAGACCGCCGGGACGCTGCCGATGATCAGCGAGGCCGTGACCCCGAAGTCGACGTGGCCGAACGCGAGCGCCCCCAGCGCGGCGGCGGCCGTCAGCGGGACGGCCTGGGTGAGGTCGGTGCCCACCAGCTGGCTCGCCCCCAGGGTGGGGTAGAGGAAGAGCAGCAGCACGATCATCAGCGACCCCGACCCCACGGAGGTCATCCCCACGATGATCCCGCCAAAGACCCCGATCGCCACCGTCGGCAGCGGGCGGGCGATCACGGCGTGCACCGCGCCCGTGCGGGTGTGGCCCGCGCGGCGGTCAAGCGCCAGGCGCAGCACCATCGCGCCGGCGCCCAGCAGCAGCGCCGCGCCTAGCGCGACCTCGATCTGTTCCTGGGCCATCTTCGTGTGGCCCATCAGGTGCAGCAGGTAGGCGCCCAGGAACGCTGCCGGCACGGAGCCGAGCACCATCCAGCGCACCAGGCGCAGGTTGACCGTCCCGGCACGCAGGTGCACCCCCGCGCCGATCGGGCGCATCACGACGGCGGCCACGAGGTCGCTGGAGATGGCAGTGGACGGCGTGACCCCGAAGAGCAGGATCAGCATCGGGCTCATCAGCGCGCCGCCGCCCGCGCCGGTCATGCCGACCAGCAGCCCGACCACGGCGCTTCCGAGAACTATGTAGGGGTCGACGTGCATCGCAGTGGCGGCCCCAGCAGCTCAGTGCCCAGTCCCCTCCTCGCTGCCGGCCGGCACCCATGCTAACTCCCCGCGAGCGCCATTTTGTTCGGCTCCTCCGCAAGAGGGTGGCGGCCCGCACAGACGCCCAGCGCGTTCGTGGCGGCCCGCACAGACCGCCGGCGCTTCACCAATCCTTCACACGGTGGTGCCCGGCTGGTTACAAGAACCCGCAATTTGCGGCCGAATCTCTTCGTATGGACGCGAAGAGCACGGTCGCAGGGGAGCGAGACAGGAGCGACGAGCGCGTGGCGAGGGTGGACATGCACTGCCACTCCACGGCCTCGGAGGTCTCGCGCCTGGGGGTGCAGCGGGCGGTGGGGCTGCCCGAGTGCGCGACCCCGCCGGAGGAGGTCTACGAGCTGGCCAAGCGGCGCGGGATGGACTTCGTGACGATCACCGATCACGACACGATCGCCGGCGTGCTGGAGATCGCCGAGCGCCCCGACGTGTTCGTCTCCGAGGAGCTCACCGCCCACTTCCGCGGCGAGCCGCGGGCGGCGGTGCACGTGCTCTGCTACGGGATCGACCCCGCCGACCACGAGTGGCTGCAGGCGCACCGCGGGGATGTGGAGGAGTGCGCGGAGTACCTGCGCGCCCGCGAGCGCGTGTGCGCGCTGGCCCACCCCTACTACACCGTCGGCGCCCCCCTCACCGCGCGCCACCGCCGGCGCCTCGCGGACGCGTTCGCGATCTGGGAGGTACGCAACGGCGCGCGCGCCCGCGAGCTCAACCGCCCTGCGGCCACCTATGTAGCCACGCTCGACGGCACGGGCATCGGCGGCAGCGACGACCACGCGGGGGTGGACGTCGGACGCACCTGGACGGAGACCCCGCCCGCGCGCAGCCCCACGGAGTTCCTCGCCCACGTGCGCGCCGGGCGGGCCACCGCGCGGGGCGAACAGGGCAGCGCCGCGAAGTGGGCGCACGCCGCGATCGCGCTCGCCGCGCACACGCTCGGCAGCGGCCCCGTCGAGGCCGAGCGCCGTGGCGAGGCCGGGGGTGGGCAGGGGCCGGACCCCCGCACGGTGCTCACCATGGCCCAGCGTCTGCTGCGTGAGGGCGAGGCGCGCCACGGCGCCGTCGGCGCAGACCTCAACCCCGCCGACGCCCGGCGCCTGCTGCGCGCGTGGCTCGCCGCAGTCGGGCTCGACGAGCTCGACGAGTGCGGGCTGATCGCGTACATGCAGGACGAGCGCTTCACTCACGCCGACCTGTACCGTCGCGCCTGCCGCGCACACGAGCGCAAGCTGCGCGCTGCCGTGGAGTCGGTCGTGCAGGCCATCTCGGCGCCCTCCGACACACAGCAGGCGGGGGGCGTCGACGCGACGGGCGCGGCGTGGAGCGTCTTCGAGGGCTGCGTCGCCGCGATCCCCTACGCCCCCGCCGCCGCCTTCCTGGGCAGCGAGAAGGCCAAGCTCGACTCGCGCGAGGGGGAGACGCCGCGGGTGGCGATCATGGCCGACGGGATCGGCAGCACCCACGGGGTCTCGCGCACGCTCGAAGAGATCCGCCAGCGCGGCGTGGCGGGCTTCGAGATCGAGGTGATCGGCACCGACCCCTCCGTCGACCGCCGTCTCGCCGCGGTCGCCGAGGTGGACGTCCCCTTCTACCCCGGCCTGCGCATCGGCGTGCCGAGCCTGCCCGCCACCGTGGAGACGCTCGCCGAGGGCGCCTTCGACGCGATCCACGTCTGCTCGCCCGGGCCGGTCGGGGTGGCGGGCGCGCTCGTCGCACGCGCGCTCGGCCTGCCGCTGGTGGGCAGCTACCACACCGAGCTCACCGCCTACGCCGCGGAGCGCTCGGGTGAGATACGCCTCGCACAAGCGATGGCGCTGGCGGTGCGGGCCTTCTACGGGGCGTGCGACCTCGTGCTCTCCCCCAGCCCGGCGTCCGACGAGGCGCTGCGCGAGATCGGCGTCGGCGCCGAGCGCGTGGCGCGGTGGGACCGCGGCGTGGACACCGAGCGCTTCGACCCCGCGCTGCGCGGGCGAGCTCGAGCTGCCGGGCGAGCTCAACGTGCTCTATGCGGGGCGCCTCACCCGCGAGAAGGGTGTGGACCTGTTGGCAGACGCGTTCCTCGACGCCCACAGCCGCGACCCCCGCCTGCACCTCGTGCTCGCCGGCGGCGGCCCCGAGCTCCAGCGCCTGCGCGAGCGCGTCGGCGAGGGGCACGCCACCTTCCTCGGGTGGCTGCAGGGGGACGAGCTCGCGCAGGCCTACGCGAGCGCCGACGTGTTCCTGTTCCCCTCCGCCACCGACACCTTCGGCCAGGTGATCCTCGAGGCGCAGGCCTCCGGCGTGCCGGTCGTGGCCGTCGCTGCCGGCGGGCCCCTCTCGCTGATCGAGGACCGCGTCAGCGGCCTGCTCTGCAAGCCCGCCCCGGACGCCCTGGCGGAGTGCGTGCTCGAGCTCGCCGGCTCCCCCCTGCTGCGCCGGCGCCTCGCCGCGGTCGCGCTGAGCTCCGTGCGCCGGCGCACGTGGGAGAGCGCGATGGAGCGTCTCGGCGAGGGCTACCGCAGGGTGCTGGCCGAGCCCCGCAACGCGAGCGGTACAGAGACAGATACAGACACGACCCCGGGGGCGCGCCGTGCCGCGTAGCTCACAGACGCTCGCGGTCGCGCTGCACGACGTCGAGCCGGCGACGTACGAGCGCTGCGCGGAGATCCGCGCCTGGCTCGGGGACCGCGGCGTGGACCGGGTGACGCTGCTGGTGATCCCCGCCCGCGACCTGCACCCCCTGGGCGAGCGCTCCCCGGAGATGGTCGCGTGGCTGGCCGAGCGCCGCCGCAGGGGCGACTCGATCGCCCAGCACGGCTTCCAGCACGAGCGGCTGCGGCGCGCGAGCTGGCCCCAGCGCCTGTACGCCCCGGCGCGCACACGCCGTGCGGCGGAGTTCGCGGGACTCGACGGCGAGGAGACCCGCCGAGCGGTGGAGGCCGGCTGGCGGCTGCTGAAGCTCGCGGGCGTCGAGCCCGACGGGTTCGTCGCCCCCGCCTACGCCTACACGCCCGCGCTGCGCCGCGCGGTGGGGGCACGCTTCCGCTGGTGGGCCAGCCTGCTGGGCCTGCACGGCGCGACAGACCTCCCCCGGCAGCAGCTCGCCCCCGCGTGGGGCCCGAGCTCCGTCCGCGCGGGTGCGCTGTTCGCGCGAGGGCGCACCCTGCGACTGGACGTGTCCCCCACGCACCTCCAGCAGCCCCGCCAGGCGCGGGCGCTCGAACGGGTGCTCGCCCACACCGCCCGGCGCCGTCTCGCCGTCACCTACGACGAACTGGCCGGAGCGCCGGCCCAGGCCGAGAAGACCGAGGCTTCGAACGAGCTGAGGCCCCGCGTCGCCGCGTAGCCCAGGGGGGGCAGCCCGAAGAGGTTCTCGAGCGTGCGCAGCAGCGAGAAGTCGTTGAAGGGTTCCTGGTCGAAGGTGCCGGGCTTGACAAAGGGCGAGAGCAGCAGCGCGCCGACCTGCCCACCGCCCGAAGGCGGCAGGTTCACCCCAGGCGGGGCCGTCGCCGGCGGGGTGGTCGCGGTCGGAGTGCTCGCAGCCGGAGTCGTCCCAGGGGTCGTGGCGGCCGGAGTGCTCGCCGCCGGAATCGTCCCACTGGGTGTCGTCGTGGCCGGAGTCGTCGCCGCCGGAGCGCTCCCAGCTGGAGCGGTCGCGGCCGGAGTCGTCTCGGTCGGGGTGGTCGCTGCCGGAGCGGTCGGGGTCGTCCCAGTAGGAGTGGTCGCGGCGCCGGGCTGAGTCGTCGTCGCGCCCGGCTGAGCGGCCGTCGCCCCCGGCGTGGCGGCGCCCGGACTCGCGCCCGCCCACCCGAGCGGCGCGGGGAAGCGCGGCTGCTCACAGCAGGAGCTCGAGTCGCCGTACACCCCCGTGGCGGGAGCCTGGTCGGTGGTCACGATCAGCAGCCCACCGTGCCGGTAGGCGGGGGAGGCGAGGATCTCGGGGACCACGTGGCGCAGGAAGGCTTCGGCGGCCGGCAGGCCGGAGGGTGCGCCGGGGGCGCACGGCGTGGGGCGCCCGTCGTGGCAGAGGTCGGGCACGATGTAGGAGAGGGCAGGGGTGCTCCGGGCGCTCCGCAGGTCGCTCGCGAGCCCTTCCAGGCCCAGGTTCTCGCGGGCGCAGGCGGGTGAGTGGAGCACACCGTCAAAGTAGGTGAAGGGGTCGCGGAAGGTGGCGAACGTGTCTCCCTCCGGCGCCTGGGAGGTGGGGTCGGCGGCGCCGAATTCAGGGTGCTGGCAGCCGGCGGCCATCCCTTCCGCGTACACCTTCCAGGTGAGCCCCTTGGCAGTGAGCTGTTCGCCGATTGTCTGCGCTTCGGTTGGGTAGATGCAGCCCTGGCCGGTGTACTGCCCCTTGGAGTTGGCCTCCCCAGGGATGATGTCTGTGTAGGTCGGGCAGTCGGCGGCCGTCTGCGGCGTCGGCCCGAGGCCGCTGACGAGGGCGATCTCGTTGGGCAGCTCTTCGTGGGCGACGGCGTAGAAGCGCACGAGCAGCTCACCGCGGTGCTCGAGCGTGTGCGCGAGGTAGGGCGCGGGCGATTCCGGCCCGAAGGTCTGCGCGTAGGGCTGGTCGGCGAGCACGATCAGGAAGACGTGCTTGACGGGCGGCAGGTGCGAGCCTCCCGCGCCCGTGGATTCGCCGGAGCTCCCACCGGACTTCTTGTGGCCACTGCCGGTGGAGGCGGCCGGTTCGGTGGAGGTGGCGGGCGTGGATTCCGTCGCGGGCGGCGCCGCGATGGGTTCGGGCGTGGAGGTCCCTTCCACGGGCGGCGGCGCTTCGGCGAGCGTCGTGGCGGCCGGGGCGGGGGCGGGGGCGGGGACCAGCAGCGTGAGCGGCCCGCGGCGCAGCGTGCGCAGCGCTCCCGCGGGGTTGGAGGCGGCGACGCCGGTGAGCGTGCCGAAGGCGAGCATCGCAAGCGTCAGCACGGCGGCCGGGCGCGGGCCTGGCAGCCCACCCACCCAGCCGCTGCGCGCCCCTGCCGCGCCGGGGGCCGGGGTCCCCGGTGACCCACTCCCACAGGTCGGCCGACCCCCCCGGGTCCACCCCCGCTCCCACGCCCGCCCGCCCGGGCGCAGGTCGACGAGGATGCGCTCCAGCGCCGGCGCGCGCGGGCCGTGGCGGGCGCCGCAGTTCAGGCAGTAGCACTGGTCGGCGGCGAGCGCCGAGCCGCACTCCGCGCAGGCGTTCGCAGTCCCGCTCACCCGGTAGGAGTCTCGGCGGGGTGCTCGCTGTTCTCAGGCTCGCCGACCGAGCCGTTCACGGCAGCGCTCGGGACGCGCTCCATCAGCGCCCGGCCGCACTGCCAGCAGAAGAGCGCCCCGCGCGCGTGGACCGCCCCGCAGTCCGGGCACGAGCCGACACCCGCGGACTCCTGGAGGGTGAGCACGCGTTCGAGCTCGCCGAGTTCGGCGTCACGCTCCTGCAGCTCGGCGGCGCGCCGCACGAGCACGTCGAGGCGGAAGTGGTCGCGAATCGCCATCTCGTAGGCGAGGCCGCCGAGGTCCCAGTGCAGCTCGGCGACCTGCGCGACCAGTTCGTCGCGACGGCGCTCCAGGCTGGCGCGCCCGTCGTTGGAGGGCAGGGGCAAGGGCGGGCGTGAGGCCCCCGCGGGCGCCGGTTGGTCGGCGTCAGCGTCGGAGCGGGCGAGCAGCGAGTCGAAGATGCCCATCAGACCCTCAGCCGGTGGTCACCACGTTGGGAATGTTGCGCGTCTTCTGCTCGGCGCTTTCGCCGCTGGTGGAGGACTTCGACTTGGTGGTGGAGGTCTTGCTCGAACCGCCCCCTTTCTTTGAAGATGACCCCGGGGAGGAGGAGCCTTTGCCGTTGGTGCTCGCGCCCGATTCCGAGCCGCTGCCTTTGTGGGTCCCAGCGGCGGCGGGAGCGCTCCCCGTGGAGGTGGGGAGCGTCGGGGTGGTGGCGACGCTCGAACCCGCAGCCGCGGCGCCGGGGGCGGCGACCGAGATCACCTGCGCCGGCTCGGTGACGGTCTTGCCGCCGCTGGCGCGGCCGATCAGCACGCCGACGCCCATCGCCAGCAGCAGCACCCCGACGCCCGCCACGGCGGTCGCGCCCGAGGAGCGTCCACCCACCGCCGCCCCCCCGCTCGAGGGGAGAGCCAGCTCGGAGACGGCCGCGGGCGTGAAGCGGTCGAGGAACTGGCTGCGTGCCTGCACCTGGCGCCCACCGCACTCCAGGCAGTAGCGCTGGTCGTCGGTGAGCGAGGCGCCGCAGTGAGCGCAGGTTTGCATAGGTACGCATGATAAGGACCGCCCCGGGCGGCGACTGGTGACGATTCGGTGAACAGGCCGCCCGGGAACGCCCCGCCCTGCGACACTCGCTCCTCGCGCGCGCCCCGGC
The DNA here is from genome assembly GCA_963842005.1 of uncultured Solirubrobacterales bacterium. GTDB lineage: Bacteria > Actinomycetota > Thermoleophilia > Solirubrobacterales > Solirubrobacteraceae > Palsa-744. Next base: position 658,632 of record CAWJEV010000005.1, read on the forward strand.
GCGCGGAGCCGTCACAAACCTTTCACACCCTCGGGTCCCGCGGTGGGGCAGCTTTCGGAGCAGATGCCACGGCCACAGGGACCCAGCTCGCCGATGCGATGACGCCTGAGTCCACCGTCCTAGCCCCACGCCCCCTGGATGTGGAGTCCGCGCCCCCGGCTTCGCGGCCTCCCACCACGGGTGGGCGGGCAGACCAAGACCAGGCAGACCGAGACCAGGCAGACCCCGACCAGGCGGACCGGCAGACCAGGATCTTCGGCAACCTCGAACTGCGCCCCGACGAGATGCAGGCGCTCGTCGCCGGCACGCGGGTGGGCCTCACCGTGCGTGAGTTCCAACTCCTCGCGGTGCTCGCCGACCGCGAGGACCGTGTGGTGCGCCGCCCGGAGATCTACCGGCAGGTGTGGGGCGGGGAGATGAAGCACCGCGACCGCGCCGTGGACGTGTTCGTGCGCAAGGTCCGCACCAAGCTCGCCGCGGTGGCGCCCGAGTGGGCCTACATCCACACGCACTTCGGGATCGGCTACCGCTTCGCGCCCGAGTCCGTCGCACAGAGCGAATGACGTGGGCGTGAGGGGAGCCGCAACCGGCCGCAGAGCGGCCCTGACCGGAGCGCTCCTGACGAGCGTCGCGCTGGCGCTGGCCGTCTCCTCACCGGCGAGCGCTCCCAAGCCGCCACGAGCTCCCCAGCCGGCGAGCGCTCCGAAGCCGCCGCACACTCCCAAGCCGCCGCGCGCCCCCACCCCTCCGCTCCCGACCACCGGGGGCGCCTCCGACGTGAGTTACTCCTCCGCCGCGCTCACCGGAGTAGTCGATCCCCGCGGCACGGAAACCAGCTACTACTTCCAGTACGGCCTCACCACCGCCTACGGCGCGCAGACACCCACCGTTGCGGTGGGCGGCGGCACCGCTGGAGTGAAAGTGAGCCAGTCCATAGCCGGCCTCCAGTTGGGCGCCACCTACCACTACCGCCTGGTAGCGATGAGTTCGGCCGGTCCAGCAGACGGGCAGGATCGTACGTTCACCACCAAGCAGGTCCCGCTCAAGTTCGTGATCGACACAGCAGCCACGCCAGACGTATACGGGAGCCCGTTCACCGTCGCGGGCACGCTGACCGGCACGAGCGCCGCCAACCACCAGGTGATCTTGCAGGCCAACCCGTTTCCCTACCTGGGCAGCTTCACCGATGTCGGCGCGCCTGTGAGCACCAACGCCCAGGGCGGCTTCTCGTTCCGTGTGCCCGGCATCTCGCAGACCACCCAGTTGCGCGTGGGCACGCTCGACGCGCCGCCCACCTACAGCCAGGTGGTGACCGAGCACGTCGCGGTGCTGGTGACCCTCCGTGCGCGCCCCACCCGAAGCCGGGGACTCGTGCGCCTCGAAGGCACAGTCGAGCCCGCCGAGGTTGGCGCACCGGTCATGTTCCAGCGCCTGCGGGCCACTCGCGGGCCGGCAGGCGCAGGCAGCACCGTGGTCAAACGAGGGACCGCGGGCGTCTCGCGCTTCAGCGCGGTGGTGAGCGTCCGCCGCAGCGGGCTGTACCGCGCGCTCGTCAAGGTGAGCAACGGTAAGCAGGTGTCGGGCTCCAGCCGGACCGTCTTCCTGCACGCGCCGCCGGTGGTGCACAAAGCGCATCGGGCGCACGTGCGCCGCTAGCGACGACGCCGTGGCACGAGCTTGACCGCGTAGGTCCGCGTTCCCGGAGGGTCCGGGACCAGGACGCGGACCCCAAGGCCTGCACCCAAACGCCCCCCGGCGGCGCGCAGGCGCAGGCGACCCGCGGCGGAGAGCGTGAGCGTGACGGTCACGGTCCGCCCCCGCGGGATCGAGAAGCCGGCCTTTGCGACCGTGACCCTCCGGAAGCGCTGCGCGGCCCTGGCCCTCACCTCCGCCGCGAGCGTGAGCGTCAGTCGCCCGCGGCAGGCGACCGGCGCGGTGCAGCGAAGCACCACCTGCACCCGCCTGCCGCGCACTGGTAGGCGCCGGCCGACGAGCACGACCTCGCCGCCTTCGGCTCTGTACGCTTCCACACCCTGTTTGGGCGAGCTGCCGCCCGACGGGTCCCCCGCGGTGGTCTGCGTCTGTGTGCCCGGCGGGGTTCCGCCGCCCCCAGAGGTTTGGCCGCCCACTGGGATTTCGCCGCCCACAGGCGCGCCGCCCGGCGGAGACGGGGGTACGCCGAACACCCACGCCGCCCCGGCGTTGCCGCCGTCGGCGATCCCGCCGACCAGCGCGGTGGCGCCGGCTTCGGAGAGCGCCACGCTCCAGCCGAACTGGCCCTTGCCGCTCTCTTCGCCGCCTGTGAGCTTCGGGCCCTGCTGCGCCCACGTCGAACCCGAGCGCGTGAACACCCACCCTGCGCCGACGCCGCCGGCGTCGTTGAAACCGCCGATCAACGCGGTGTCGCCGTCGGCGGAGAGCGCCACGCCATCACCGAAGTAGCCGCTGGCGCTCTCACCGGTGCCCGTCAGCTTTTCACCCTGCTGCGCCCACGTCGAACCCGACCGCGTGAACACCCACGCCGCGCCCACGCCGCCGGCGTCTTCGTAGCCGCCGATCAGCGCGGTGTCGCCTTCGGCGGAGAGCGCGACGTCCTGCCCGAACTTGCCCGCCCCGGTCTCCCCGGCGCCGGTCAGCTTTTCACCCTGCTGCGCCCACGTCGAACCCGACCGCGTGAACACCCACGCCGCGCCCGCGTCGCCGCCGTCCTGGTGGCCGCCGACCAGCGCGGTGTCGCCATCGGCCGAGAGCGCCACGCTCCAACCGAACTCGCCCGCGCCGACCTCGCCGGCGCCTGTGAGCTTCGGGCCCTGCTGCGCCCACGTCGAGCCCAACCGCGTGAACACCCACGCCGCGCCGACGTCGGAGTGGTCGACGAAGCCGCCGACCAGCGCCGTGTTGCCGTCGGCGGAGAGCGCCACGCTGCGACCGAACCAGCCCCCGCCGTTCTCGCCCGAGCCGGTGAGCTTCGCCTGCTGCGTCCAGGTCGAGCCCGAGCGGGTGAACACCCACACAGCTCCGAGACCGCCGCTGTCGTTGGGAGCGCCGACCAGTGCGGTGTCGCCGTCGGCGGAGAGCGCCACGCTGCGACCGAAGTGGCCTTCGCCGATCTCGTCGGTGCCCACGAGCGAGAGCTTCGCCTGCTGCGTCCACGTCGAGCCCGAGCGCACGTACACCCACGCCGCTCCGACTTCGCCGCTATCGCGGGGCCCACCGATTAGGGCGGTGTTGCCATCGGCCGACAGCGCCGCGCTGCGCCCGAAGCGGCCCGCGCCGAGCTCTTCGCCGCCGGTGAGCTTCGGGCCCTGCTGGGTCAGCGCAGGCGGTTCGGCGGCGAGGCCGTCGGAGAGCAGCACGCCGAGCAGCAGCCCCGCGAGCAGGGTGCCCGCCAGCGCCGCCCGCCACCGGAGAGGCCCATCGGTCAACAATCCTTTCACAGCCGCCGTATCTAACTTCATCGATGCGCCGTTTTCACGCGAGCGTCACAAGATGTTCACAATGCGGCGTACTGTCGGTACCGTCCATACAGTCGGGCTAGGAATGGGCTTTCAAAGAGCCCGTCGAAGAGTCCGGCACGCCGGGTGCGCCTCTCCTCGAAGACTCCACCGCCCGCTCGTACACCCCGCACACCGCCGCCACGTGCCGGTCGACGGAGAACTCCCGCTCGACGCGGCGGCGCCCGGCGCAGCCCATCTCCCGACCGCGCTCGGGGTCCTCGGCCAAGCGGGTGAGTGCCCGCGCCCAGGCGCCAGGCTCGCGCGGCGGCAGCAGGTATCCCTCGCGGCCGTCCTCGACGATCTCCGCCGGCCCGCCGACGTCAGTCGCGAGCACCGGCACGCCCAGCGCCATCGCCTCGATCAGCGCCCGCCCGAACGGCTCCTCCCACGAGGGCAGCAGCAGGACGTCGAGCGCGCGCACAAGCTCGGGCACGTCCTCGCGCTCCCCCAGCCACGAGACGCGCTGCTGCAGGCCGGCGTCGGCGACCTGCGCGCGCAGAGCGGCCACGTAGGCCTCGTTGTCAAAGCGGGTGGCGCGCGCAAGGAACTTCGCCGAGCCGATCAGCAGCAGGTGCGCGTCAACTCCCTCCGCGCACAGCACCCGCAGGGCCTCGATCGCGGTGTCCTGACCCTTCCACGGGCTCAACTGGGCGACCACCCCGAGCAGCAACCGGCGCTCACCGGCCTCCCCGAGCCGGGCGCGGGCCGCGGCTCGGTCGATGCGCGCGGGGTCCCAGCGCGCGAGGTCCACCGGGTTGTGCACGACCTCCACGCGCGCCCGCGGTGCGAGGGCCTGCACCGCGCGGGCGGTGTAGTGGGAGTTGGCCACGACCGTGGTGGCGGTGGCGGCGATCAGGCGCAGCGTGGCGCTCGCGAGGGGGCTCGGCGGCAAGCAGTCGCGCACGTGCACGACCGTCGCGGCCGGGGCGAGCCGCCCAAGCGCCAGGACGAGCCCGGCCCGGATCGAGTTGGCGTGGACCACCTCGACGCCGGTGCGCCGCGCCGCCCGGCGCACCTGCAACGCGGCCGCGCTCAGCTCGGCGAGCGCACGCGGGGTGTGCAGGGGGTGCAGCCTGAGACTGCCCGAGGTCCCCGTGACCGGCGTGGTGGGGATGCCGAGGTCCTCGACAGCGGCCGCGAGCCGTCCCGGCGGCGTCGCCACCAGCGGCTGCACCGTCTCGGGCAGCGCGGCTAGCAGGCTCAGCAGCGAGTGCTCCGCCCCGGAGACCTGCGCCGTGTGGTTGACGTAGAGGACCCTCACGCCACTGGCCGCGCAGTGTCGTCGCGTTCGCACGGCACTGGCACACCAAAGCGAGAGGAGTGCCGGAGCTGTTCGAGCAGCAGCGCTTCGACCCGCGCAGCGATCACGGGCCACGCGAAGCGCTGCGCCCGCTCTGCGCCCGCGCTGCCGAGCCGCCGCGCGAGCTCGCGGTCGAGCAGCAGCGTGGCGATCGCCTCCGCGACCGCCTGCGGATCGGCGGGGTCCACGAGCAGGCCGCTCTCGCCGTCGGCCACAGCGTCGAGCGCGCCGGCCACGTTGCCGGCGACGACGGGCTTGCCGTAGGCGCCGGCCTCCAGGTAGACGATCCCGAAGCCCTCCCCAGCCAGGCCGCCGCCGGGCAGGCGGGAGGGCATCGCGAGCAGGTCGGCGCGCGCCAGCCAGCGGTTGCGCTGCTCGTCGGAGACCGAGCCGAGGAAGCGGACCGAGTCAGCGACGCCGCCGGAGCGCGCCAGCCCTTCCAGCTCCCCGCGCAGCGGCCCGTCTCCGACCACGACCCACTCGACGTCGGGCACCTTCGCGCGCACCAGCGCGAGCGCCCGGAGCAGCACGTCGTGGCCCTTGTAGCGATCCTCCAGGCGGGAGACCGTCACGAACGTGGGACGCTCCGCCGCCGACGACGAGGAGTCGCCCGGCAGCTCCGCGGAATCGGGCAGGTCCACACCGGGAGGGATGAGGTTGACGTCGGCGCGGGATTCGGCCCCGCCCGCCTCGTCCACCCCACCCGCTCTGCTCGCTCCGCCTGCCCCGCCCGCTCCGCCTGCCCTGCCCGCTCCCGCAGGTCCGAGTGCCGCGAGCAGGCCGGCGGTGTAGGCACTGACCGCGATCGACGCATGCGCCTGCCGTGCGGCGAACGCCGCCAGCCGCGGGCGGCCGCCGATCTCCTTGGCGTGGAAGTACTGGACGGTTCGCGCTCCCGTCGTACGGCTGATGGCGGCCGCCGCAGGGCTCGCGACGATGTGCGTGCTGAGCGTCAGGTGCGGGCGAAAGCTCAGCGCCTCCCACAGGGCGACCGCGTCGAGCACGACGTTCCGTCCCGCCCCCAGGCGCCTGTCGGCCCGGACGCGGCGCGTCGCCACCCCGCTCGTCGCGTCGAACCGCGCGGCGCGGGGGGAGTCGAGCGTGACGACCCTCGTCTCGAAGCCGCTCATCCCGTCGGCGAGGCGGTGGGCGAGTACCTGGATGCCTCCCCGGGTAGGAGGAAAGTCGGGAGTGATCATCAGCAGACGCGGCCTCTGAGACATGAAGTCAACCCTCACACGTCAAGGCACCAGGTACGGGAGAGCCGCAACCGGCGATCGGGACAAATACGAACGTCCGCCGGTGCTCATCCCTCTCAAGCATCGCACACACAGCGGCGATCCACACAGCGAGGCGTCCCCCGACCCCGCCTCGCCCGCCGAATGCCAACGTTCGATACGCCCACCCAGCGCCCGCAGGCGTGGCCGCTGGCGCTGCTCTGTGCCGTAGCACTCGCGTGCGGCGTCGGCCTGCTCGCGCCCGCCGCCGCGCCGGCGAGGGGCGCTACACCCGCCCCCGGGCCGACAAGGGACGCCACACCCTCCCCCGGGCCGGCGAGGGACGCTCGCACGACGGCAGCGCTCGAGCACCACGGACACGCGGCGACACGCGGCGGCAACGCCCACGAGCAGTGCGTACCGAAGGCCCGCAGGCGATCCTCGAGCCGCGGTCGAGCGGCTCGAGCGTGCCTGAAGGGACGCTCCGGCGAGCGAGGGGTTCGGAACGCCGGGAGGGCCCCCAAGACATCCCGCAGCGGGACAGGCGCCAAGGGGACGCCACCCAACTCCGGATCCGGTGCACCCTCGCCGGAACCGACGGGGCCTGCCACCGAACCCACCGGGCCGGTCGAAGGCACCCCGCCGATCCTCCCAACTGAAGGTCTCACGCCGAGCGAACCCGGCGGCGAACTGCTCCCCGAATCCGAATCCGCCAGCGGCCCGTGGCCGACCGGCGGAGTCCTGACGGACCCGATCGACCCGAGATTCCTCACCGCAGTCCCGTTCGGGGCGAGCTCGTTCTGGATCCAGCCGTGGCGCGCGTACCTCGACACCTGGCTGGCATCGCGGCTGCTCGACTCCGTCGGGGTCAACTTCAACGTCCCGACAGCGCAGGCCGAAGACACCGCGCAGCTGCTCCAGGACAGCGGCTTCAAGCTCGCGCGCATCGGAGTCGCGTGGAACTCGATCTCCTACAGCGACCCCACGGCGCTCAGACCCGCCGACGAAGCCTCCCTCACCGCCCGGCTGACGGCGCTGCACAGGCACGGACTGCGGCCACTGATCATCCTCGACTCCAACAGCGGGGACCCCGCCCCCTCGACCGCCGTCACCCTTGAAACCACCTCCGAAGCGCCGGCGGGGTCGCGGTCGGTGCCCCTGACCGCCGCGAGCGCAGCTCAGGTGGTGCCGGGCAAGACGGGCTTCGACGAACTCACCCACTTCAAAGGCTCTCCCGACATCCTCGTCTCCTCCGTCGGCGCCGGCGACGCAGCGACGCTGTCGAGGCCGCTGCCGGGCGCGCTGGCGGCCGGCGCGCACAGGGGCACGACGCTGCTGTACGCACCGTTCGGCCCTCCCCAGCTCCCGAGCGGCACGCCGAATCCCGCCTTCGAGACGCCTCTCAAAGGGTGGCTGAGCTACGTCGCCGCTGTCTGCAGGGAGGCCGCGAGTGTCGTGGGACCGGAAGGCTACGACCTCGAGGTCTGGAACGAGCTCACCTTCGGCTCTCAGTTCCTCAATTCGGAATACTACTCGCCCGCCAGCGACTCCGAAACGGAAGTCGGCTCCGAAGGTGAAGCGGGCTCGGAAGCGGAAGGCGCCTCGAACGCACCTTCGAAAGGCGAAGTGACTCAGGAGGTGGTCAAAGCGCTGCTCGACGAAACGGTCGCCTACGTGCGCAACCCCGCCAACGGCATCCCGCCGGGCGTCGGCATCACCGACGGCTTCGCCAGTGAGACGCCGTTCCCCTCCGGCGCGAAGGCGCCGCTGGGCCTCACTGCGCTGAGTAAGCACCCCTACCAGGGAGCCGAGACGTTCCCGGCCAGCTACCAGGACGCCATCCGCCCGCTCAACGCGCTGGGCGCGCGCGACACGCGCGCCGGAGAAAAAGCGCCGTTCACACCGCTGTTCACCCCGAGCTACCAGTCACTGTTTCCCGAGTACACGCTAACGGGAACCTCGACCGAGACGCTGATCCGCGACCTGTCGCCGGCCACGACCGACGTCTACGGCTTCCCGCACGGTCGCAACGTCGGACCACCGGGGGGCGGGCCCGTGCAGAAGTGGGTCACCGAGTACAACCTCGACTCGGCCGGAGTGACCCCCGTGGGACCGGATGAGGTGACTCCGCAGACGGGGCCCTCCGCCCAGCTCACGCCCGCCGACAAAGCGCACTTCGAGGCCAAGGCGCTGTTGCGAAGCCTCGTGTCGATGGTCGGCAAGGGCATCAGCCGCGAGTACTTCTACGCCGCCGCCGACGCCGGCGACCTGAGCATGATCAGCCCGAGCTTCACGGCGGCGGCCGAAGCGCACCCCACGACCTACCCCGGCGACGCGCTCGGCGGCGAAGTGATGAGCGCCTTTCACAACCTGCTCACCCACTTCGAAGGCCCCGGCCCGGGCCCGGAAGGCACGCACCAGCTGCAGCTCCTGTCGATCGCCCAGGACGGCGACCACGCGCAGTTCGCCGGCGACGGCACCGCCGCGCACCCGAGCCTCTACGACCGCGACGTGCTCGCGGTGCTCCCCTTCCAGTCCTCCCCCACGCGCTTCGTGGTGCCCGTCTACGTGATGACGCGCGACCTGCTCACGCTCTACGAACCCGGCGCCCCGGCCACGGACCTCAGCCGCTTCGACCTCCCCCCCGAGACGTTCCAGATCACCCTCGGCAACCTCCCCGAGACGGCCGACCCGCCGACCGTGAGCGCGTACGACCCGCTGCGAGGCGAAGCCACACCCGCACGGCTCGTCTCGCGGCAGGGCACCACCGCCGTCTTCGAACTCGCCGCCACTGACTACCCGCGCCTGCTCACGGTCGAATACCCGGGCTCGTGACGGACACAGTGCACCCTCAGTGAGCCGGGTCTTCCGCGCCGAACCCGACCGATGGGTGCTCAAGGGTGCCCGACGGATGCCCCTGGGGCGGATCCGTCGGACGCCGGGGACCTGACGCTCACGCAGGGAGGTATCTACGGTGCGACGTCTAGAGTTCGTAGTAGACGCGCGGTAGAATCCGGCCATGTCCTCAGTCGATCATTGGGCTGGTATCGCCCCGGAGGCACGGTGGGCGACGGAGATCATGGACGAGCTTCTCGCCAATACGACGCGTACGTCTGAGCAGCTGCTCGATCGTGCTAGCGAGCTGCGCGCGAAGGCTGCGGCGACTGACATCGAGGGCTATCGCGCCGGCGCCCTGAGGCTCGCGGCGCGGTTCGAGCAGGCCGCGGCCGAGCGCGTCGCGAGCTCCTGAGCGTCAGCGTTCCTCTGCTGTCAAGGCTTTGAGCTGCGCGGCGATCGCGGTCTCCCGGTCGAGCAGTACTCGCAGTACGGACTCGGCGTGGGCAAGCTCGGTCTCGAGCTCGAGTGCCGTGTTCTCGGCCGCGTCTGGGTCGAGCAGCGATTGCTCGTGCCACTGGTTGGCGAGTCGCCGGGCCGCCGCGCTCGCGGCAGGGGTGCTATGCAGCACGATGCGAGCGGACTCGGCGAGCAGGCTCTGAGTTGTGGGCGTCGCGCGATCGGCCTGCACCAGATCGGAGTGCAGGTCATAGATCGTCTCGCGGTGGCGGAGGCCCTGCGCGCGTTGTGCTGGCTCCTTCTCCCGCCGCGAGTTGGTTTCCCACCTCAGCGAAGCGATGAGGCGGTCGGCCAGCGGCAACTGCTAGTCAGGGCTGCGGCTGCAGCTCCTCTACCGGACGGCGTGCGAAGCAGGCGTCAAACGAGCGTGGCGCCAGACGCTCGCGGCTCGTCCGAAGCGGTCACCTCAGACGACGGGCGGACGGTGCCCGCATTTGGAACCCGAAGCAGAAGTCGCGCTACAAGGGCTGCTCACCGAGTGTCTCAGCCGGCAAGTGATTCTCGGGCTTCTGATCGCCTTTTGAGGGTGGGGAGTCGTCGCAGCCGCTCATCACGACGCTTGTCAGCGAAGCGGTTCCGGGCAAGCTCTAGAGTCGCAACGCCGAAGCGGGTGCCTTGTCGTGAGGCCAGTGGCCGATGACGGCCAATTTTATTTCGGTGCCGCGTCGCCAGTAGCGGAGCACCTTCGCAGCGGTCGGCGTCCGTGTCGATCCGGCCGGCACTAACACCGAGTCGCAGGAAACGGCTACGAGTTCGGGGCCAAGTTCAAGCTCCCAGGTGCAGTGGCCCATCACTATTCCTCCTCTGTGGCGAGAGCCAGAGCAGAAATCGAGAAGCGGTACGATGCCTGCTCGCGCTGGCCAGGACGCTGAGATCCGCTCTAGCGTCTGAGCGTCGAGAACGAGTGCGCGGGGAGTCCAGAAGCACTTTTCTGCGACGGCTGAGTCCGGAAAGCGGCAGCGCTTGACCTGCCGAAACCCCGCCGGGACGTGTAGCTTCGCCAACGTTGCGGCTGCTTGCGCCGGAGTGGCACTCCGCTGGGGTCCCGCTGATTCGACCACGATGGTTTTGCGCTCTGCCGCGCTCGTAATGCGCACGGCGGCCAACGCGAGCGCGGCGAGTGCGGCGACCGCGAGGAGCGCTGTACGGACGGGCAGCGGCATGGGACAGGTATCGGCGCAGTCGCGTAAGTGCGTTAGACGAGTGCCGTGCTCGAGACGGTCGTACTCCGGGGTGGGCCGACGATGCGCGGAGTTGTGCTTGGTGCGCTGAGCGAGCGTCCGCGCCGGATCCGAGCAGACGCTCGCTGCGGACGATGAGCAGCAGCCAAGCCTGCGTCCCGACGGTGCGCTCGCTCTCCACACAAAGCAGCCGCCTGCTGGCGTCCGCTCGTAAGTCAACGGTATTGGCTCTACCCGAGCGCTTTGAACTCAAGCGGTTCCCGCAAGCTACCGGCGCTCGCGAACTGCCAAACCGAGGACTCTTCCGTGGTCGCCCCTCCGTTGACACGCACGGTCGCGGTGAGCGTCTGCGCCGGCCCGCCTTCGAGTTTTTCCGGAATCTGGTGTGCGCCGGCCACATACGTAAAGGTGAATTTTCTGAGCGATTCGTCGACCGGCCCGAGCTGCGCGATCGCCGACCCCGTTTCGGTGACACGAGCGCCCCTGGTCGAGCTCCCGCATTCGTACGCGACGACTTCCGGCGCGGTGAACGCGCCCGGCGCGAGGGCCACCCCGACCGAGGGGTCGCTCCCGCCCGCGATCAGCCCCACTTCGCCTTCCAGCGGGTCGCTCTCGATTTCCCCGGTCCTGGCGCCCGCGCTCCGACAGGGGACTTTCGAGCCGCCGGCCGTGCACCCTTTGAACGTGACCACCGCGCGTACGGTCCGCGCGCCGGTCACGTCGACCACGACGGTGGTGGTGTTGCGGCAGCTCACCTGCCATTCGCCCGGCGGACCCAGCGTCGCGGGGGACGCCTTGCTTTCGAGAGCGAACGCCGGGCCGGGCACCCATTCGCGGCGGCCGGTGTCGCTCGCGCTCGGGGCGAGGCAGTCGCCTTCTTCAAAAGCGCCGGTCTTGGTGGGCAGCGTCACACAGCTGCCGACTTCCGGAAGCCCCGTCGCGCGCGCGGTCGTAAACGACTGGGGCGCCCCGTAGCCGGTCCCGCCCCGGTTGGTCGCGACCACGCGGAAGTAGTAGGTCGTCCCCGCCGTCAGCCCGCTGAGCGCGGCGGACACGGGCACCGGCAGTTCGCCCGACCCCGGCGGCGGCGTGCACGGGAGCTCTGTGCCGTAGGCGGCCGTCGTGCCGTATTCGAAGGTGCAGGGGCTCACTGGCGCTTCGTTGGGTTCGACCGTCACGTTCAGCGTGGCGCTCGTCGGTGTCACCGCGGAGACGGGCAGCGGCGCGATCGTGGGCGGGTTCGGGATGCCGCCCGGAGGTTCGCTCGGGGGGCCCGGCGGCGGTTCGGGCGCTAGCAGCAGCGGTTCGCGCGGCGTTTGGTTGAAGTTGAAGTCGTTGACGAGGTTGCCGAGACCGGGGGCTTCTTCGCGCACGTCCGGGCGGTCGTCGGGCCGCCCGTCGGTGGTGGGGTTCAGCCGCGCGCTCGAGAGGAAGTCGTCCTCGATGAACTGCAGGTAGGCGTCGTGGCTGAGCTGCTGAGAGTCGATGTAGCCCGCCTTCGCGTACGGGCTGATGACCAGGCCGGGGACCCGCAGCCCGTAGCCGTTTTCGTCGATCGTCGGCGGCGGGACGTGGTCGTAGAAGCCACCCCAGTCGTCCCACGAGAGGAAGATCGCGCTGCTGTGCCAGCAGGGGCTGCGCGCGATCGCGTTGACAAGCGTCGTCACGTACGCCTGCCCCGTCGCGATCGAGGCGGGCGGGTGTTCGGAGACTTCGGCGTTCGGGACGATCCAGCTGACGGCGGGCAGGCCGCACCCGCTCTGGTGGTGGACCGCGCCGTAGAAGTCTTTGAGCGGCTGGACGTCGTTGCGCTGGCCGTCTTCGGTGACGTCGGTGAAGTCCGCCAGCGGGTTCCAGATGCCCGGGGTTTCGGCGTCCTGCGCGACGCCTTCGCAGCTGACCGCTTCGTCGAGCTCGCAGTCGGGCTCGTCGCCCGCGAGCACGTAGTAGCGCCAGCTCACGTTCGCCCGGTGCAGCAGGTAGGTGATGTCCGTCCACGCGTAGGTCGCTTTGCCGGGGACGATCGGGCCCTCCCAGCTGTCGCCCGGGTGTACCGCTTCGAGGCTGCCCACGCAATCCAGCGGGTTGGTGTCTTCGTGCGGGCAGACCGCCGACCACGCGGAGACCATGTAGAGGTGCTCGGGCAGGCTCCACGACGCCGCCGACTCGAACATGTCGTCCTGCAGCACGAAGTCGTGGGCGTAGGCCCAGTAGTTGGGGATCTCGCGCGCGTCGTGGTAGCCCATCACGTCGATGCACGTGGACGACGCTTCCCCCGCTTCCTGGGTGTTGCACACGCTGCAGCTCGGGTCGGTGGAGGAGCACTTCAGGCCCCGCTCGGCCTGGCCGACGAACCCGTCCATGCGGCCGCCGTCGATGTCGGCGATCGCGCTTTCGGTTCCGTGCGGGCCGCCGGTGTTGAGGTCGGCGCGATCGTGGAAGGGTTTGATGCAGCCGCCGCTCAGCGGGTCGGGCTCGCACACCTCGGCCGGGATCCCGTTGGCGCCGGGGTAGGTACCGAAGTAGGAGTCGAAGGAGCGGTTCTCCTGCATGATCATCACGACGTGCTTGATGTCATGGATGCCGCCGCTCGCCGCAAACGCACCGTGGGCGGGTAGGAGTAGGCAGAGCGCCGCAAGCGCGACGGTCCACGCTCGGCGCACCGGTCTTGGGGATCGCTCCATCGGCGCTGGGGGATTGAACCGTGGCAGACGCCGCGTGCTGTTGCCAAATGGTTACCGCGAGGGGCTCGCCGGCCCAAACGGTTACCGCGAACGGTTACCGCGAGGGGGTCGCCAGCCAGTTCACCACGCCCGCCGCCTGCGCGAAGGCGCTCCGCGTGAACGGCCCGTCTCCGGTGGCGGCGAAGACGGTGTAGCCGAGCTCCGCGAGCACGTCCCAGACCGCCTCGGAGGTGGCCTCGTACAGCGCCGCCGCCGCGCCGACGTGCTCGAGGATCACCACCGGCCGCGCGCGCGTGAGCACCCCCCGCCCGCCTTCGAGCACCCCGAGCTCGGCGCCCTCGACGTCGATCTTGACGACGCTCGGCGCGAGGTCCACCAGCTGCTCGTCGAGCGTGGAGACCTCCACGGCGATGTACCGCGGCCGACCGCGCTCGTCGCTGATCTCTGGCTGCCGTCGCAGGCCGCTCCAGCCGTCGAGGTGGGTGAAGTGGCAGAACTGCGTGCGCTCCGCCCGAGCCCCCACGGCCAGCTGCCGGACGTCGACCTGCGGAAACGCGCGCGCGACCTCGCTCGCCAGCTCCGGGATCGGCTCGAACGCCACGTGGTGCCCGTGCGGGGCGACGCGCACGGCCTCGCGCAGCACCTGACCCCGGTTGGTGCCCACGTCCACGTAGGTGGCCTCACCGCGCAGAGCGCTCGCCAGCGCCGCCCGAATGCCGATCTCCTCGTGCTGGGCCTGCCGCGCCTGCGGCGACACCGCGGCCAGCAGGCTCGGGTCGCCCGAGGCGCCGCGACGCCACGCCTGTCAATCTGCGTATCGCCGTCACGGCCGTGCCCCCTCCGCGAGGAGCCCGCGCACAAGCTCGGCGGTGCGTGCCACGCCCATCGTCTGCTCGGCAAACGCGCGGCCGCGCGCACCCAGCAGCTCGCGCGAGCGCTCGTCGCCGAGCAGCGCCTGGAGCGCATCGGCCAGGGCTCGAGACGTACGCGGCGCCACCCGGGCTGCGTCTGACTCGAGGAACTGTGACCACCGACGACGGCCCTCGAGCGCGACGAGCGGCCGGCCGGAGGCAAGCGACGCGGCCAGCGTCCCCTTGCGCGAGGCCGGGCCCATCGGGTCGGCGTACAGCAGGATGTCGCAGGCCGCCAGCGCGTCGGACAGAGCCTGGGCCGACAGGGTGCCAGAGAACGACAGCGCACCCCCCACGGCGCGACTCTCCGCCACCCCCAGCCAGGCCTCGGCGACTGCGGAGTCCGGGCCGGGCGCGCCGAGCAGCGTCAGCCGCAGCCGGACACCCCGATCGGCCAGCGCTCGCAGGGCGTCGACGACGAGCGAGATCGTGGCCGCATCGAGGGAGTAGCCGAACAGGCCCACGACGGGCGCAGCGGGATCCGCGAGCGGCTCCGCCTCCGAGGGCGGCAGATTGGAGAACACGGGAGCGACCGCGATCGTCCGCCGTGGCAGCCACCGCCGGGACGTCAACCACTCGGCGCTGAAGTCGGTGGTGACGAGCACCGCCGCAGAGGCGCGCATCACCTCGACGAGCACCGCGCGCTGGGTCGCGGCCCACACGCTGCCTCGCCAGCCACCGCGGCCCCAGGGGTAGACGAGCTCGTGCATGAAGGTGACCACCGGAACGCGTGTGTTGCGCAGCGCCGCGACGGTCGGATGGACGAACAGCGGAATACCGCGACAGGAGTAGGCAAAGACCGAGTAGTGAAAGAGGATGGCCTTCGGCGGGCTACGGTCGCGTTCCTCTGCGAGCTCGCCTGTCCACCGGCGGACCTGCGCCCTTCTCACCGACAGCGATCCCTCGGCGCTCGAAAGCCAGTGCAGCGTGCAGGAGACACCTTCGCGGCCGAGGGCAGCGGCGAGCACGAGCGCGTGATCGCGCACCCCGCAGACCGGCCGGTTGGACATGCCGACGACGGCGAGCCGCGCGCATCCAGTCCGCTCGGTCGGGCTCACTGCCGAACCGACGACAGATGACTCAGCCACCGAACCGAGGGCAGGCGACTCAGCCACCGAACCGACGGCAGGCGACTCAGCCACCGCGCGTCTCGCGGCGGTACGCGGCGTCGATCGCCTGTGCGAGCGCGTCGAGGTCGCCCGTGGGCACCACCTGGCGCTGGCCGGGCTCGCCGATCGATTCGTTCATGCCCGTGTTGGCGCTGGCGATCAGCGGCACGCCGCACGCCAGCACCTCACCCGGCGAGTAGGAGCAGCCCTCGCCGAAGCTCGGATGCACACCCACGCCCGCCTGGAGCAGGTGCGGCAGCGGATCGCCCGGACGCACCTCCACGCGCGGGTCCGCGGCGCGCGCCGCCTCGATGTGACGGCGCATTCGGCGCGTGCCCCAGCCGCCGACGAGCACCAGGCGCAGGTCCTCGTGGGGCAGGCGGCGCACGGCGTCGATCAGCAACGGCACGCCCTTGTGCACCGACAGGCTGCCCACGTAGACGACGTTGAACGTCGACACGGTGGGCGGAGTGCGGCGCGCCTGGAAGCGCTCGTGCGGCACGAGCGGGAACAGCCGCAGCCGCTCCTCGGGAAACCCTTCGCCGAGAAAGCTCTCCCACACGTACCGCGAGGAGACGTGCACGTAATCGACCGCGGCGTACTCGGCCAGGTTACGGTGTACGTTGCGCGCCGCCCACGGCCGTTCGATCGGGTACTGCCGCCACGCCCGGTCGAACTGGCGAGCTTCGTAGGCCAGGTGGGCGTTGGCAGAGACGAGCCCGACCGACCGGTAACCGCGGCGACGGGCCGCCGCGACGTGGCGCAGGGCCTGCCCGTTGAAGACCAGCAGGTGTTCGGCGTCGGCGGGCAGGCGGCGCGAGGCCGCGAGGTCGAACGCGACGTTGCCCGAGAGCACGCGCAGCCCCGGCGACATGCGCGCGCTCGCCTCGAGAGTCACTCTGGCCGCCCTGGGCAGGTCCACCGCGATCCCGAGCCGGCCGGCGTCCCGCGGGTCCGGACGAGGCGTCAGGTAGCCCGCCAGGTTGCCCGTCCCGCGCAGCGCCTCGACCAGATCGGCGAGGTGCTGCCCAAGACCACCGTTGCCGTACGGTCCGGTGCAGGAGACCACGGTCGGCCCGTCCGGCAACGCCTGCAGCTGCGTGCGCTTCGCCTCCGCGCGCCAGTCGCTGCCCGCACGCACCTCGGAGCTCAGGCTAGGCCCAGACATCGCCGTGACTCCCTCAGACAACATCACTAGCCCATTCAGGCAACATCGCCATGATCCAGGCACCATCGCCGCGACCGCACTCAGACGACATCGCCACGACCCCCTCAAACATCGTCGTAGCCCCACAAACCCACGAGGTCGCGTCCGAGGTACGCGCCCAGGCGCTCAACCTCGGGCTTCATCCACCCCCGCAGCTCGGCCATCAGCTCCTCGTCGGCGGGTGGCGGCGGGGAGTGAACGACGTGCTGCTGCACCGTGCTGAGCAGGCGACGGCGTGCCCGCCGCGGCAGGAGTGTCTTGACCGCCCCCTTGACCTGTTTGGAGTACCGGCCACGACCGACCGAGAGCCGGTGTACCGCCTCATCCACGGCCTGCGAGCGCAACGTCACGGTTGGATTCGCCCTCACCGGCAGCACCGGGAGAGAGTCGTCGACTCCCAGAAATCGAAAGATCTCGCGCACCGTCGCCGTGTTGTCGCGCCGCAGATCGTCGTAGATCAACACCAGCACCTGCTCACGCCCGAACGCGTCGTGGTAGCGAGTCAGCTGCTCGGTGTAACGGACGTGGTCGGAGTACTGGAGAACCTGGGGTCGACACGACCGCCGGGGAATGCCGCGACCGTCACGGCGAGCCGCCTCGAGCGCGATCGCGCGGCGCAGATCGCGCTGGTCCTCGTTGTGGTTCTGAAGGTGCTGCAGGTGCAGTGAGCGCAGGAAGGACGCCGGCTCGCGGAAGATCGCGATGACACGTGCGCGGGGATTGAGCTGGGCGATGGACGACGCCGCGGTGTGCGAAGAGAGGTAAAGCGCCGTCGCCTCCCCCGCCAGCTGGTCCGCTCGCGCCCCGGTGAAAAGCGCCAGGTACTCCTCGAGCGTGGCCGGAACCGCTCCCGCTATCGGTGGCCGAAACCGCCGGCGCATGTCGCTCGCAAGGAACTCAGGCTCCTTTAGGTCGGGCATGAAGATCGCCGGGTGCTCACGCAGCATCTGGTACAGGGCGGTGGTGCCGCTCTTGGCCTGGCCGACCACGAAGAAGTCGGGGACTCTCCCCTGTAACTCACGCGGGCTCGACGGCTTCGGCTTGATAGCGTGATCGACCGCCACCGGCCTGCGGTCACCGACCACGGCAGGCCTCCGCGCGTGGGACGACATGTCTGCTGCTGACATCAACAACGGCCCGGTCGAGCGTACCTCGCCGCCCGCCGGCCCGGAGCGACTCGGAGGCGACTCCCCGATCTTTGTCGTCGGAGCGCCGCGTTCGGGCACCACGATGATGCGGCTGATCCTCAATGCCCATCCAAATATCGCGATTCCCACCGAGACGAGTTACTTTCCTGAGATCTACTGGCGCTACGCGGCGCGGAACGGCACGGCACCGAACACGACGACGTGGCCACAGGCCGTCGATTCCTTCATGCGGCTGTGTGAAGCTCGGTTTCGTCCCACCCTCGATCTGCGCGAGGTGGGCGACTCCCTGCGCCAGGGCGCGCCCGACTTCGGACTCCTGCTGGCGCTGCCTCACCGCCGCTGGGCGGCGGCGCAGGGGAAGGGTCGGTGGGGAGAGAAGACGCCGCTGCACATCTTCTACGCCGACGCGATCATGCGTCTGTTTCCAGCAGCGAAGGTCGTCGCGGTGCAACGCGACCCGCGCGCGGTGGTGGCATCGCTGAACCGGTTCGTGGCGGCAGGCAACGACACGGTCCTCAACGCACGGCTCTGGCGCGACACCTGGACGCGGGGCCGGGCGATCTTGGACAGCTCGGTGCCCGCCGCCCAGCGGCTGACCGTGCGCTACGAGGATCTGGTGGGCAGCCCCGAGCAGGTCGTTCGGGAGGTGTGTGAGTTTCTCGACGAGGACTTCACCCCCGCGATGCTCGCCTTTGGCGAGACCGCATCGGGTTACGTCGACGTCGTGCGGAGCGCCAAGATTCAGCAGCCGATCCAGGCCGACCCGGCCGAGTGGCGCCGGCAGGCTCAGCGATCGGCAGGTGGCCCTGGTCGAGCGCGTCTGCGGCGCGCCGATGAGAGAGCTCGGCTATACGCGCGAGGGGCGAGCGCTGCGCACATCGGAGCTGGGGGAGGTCGCCGTCAAGCTCGCGTATGTCGACTACAAGCAGTGGCACCGGCGCGAGGACCGGTATCACGGCGTCACCTACCGCCCGCTCGGACGCGTTCACGGGAGGCTCGCCGCAGTCAGCCGACATCGCCGTGGCCCCACAGAGTGACCGGGTCACAACCGAGGTACTCACTCAGCGCCCCGGGTATGATGGGTCGCCGCATGGTTGCCGGCACGAGACCGAGGACGCCTCGCTCGGTGCTGCTGGTGACGCCCAGCTGGACGAGGGACGGAGGAGTCGAGGCGCACGTGCAGGCAAGCGCGGCGGCGCTCGCCGAGCACGGCGTGCACGTCGCGGTGCTCACGGCACGGGTCGACTCGCAGGCGCGCGCTCACGGGGCGACCATATTTCACAGCCCGAGCCTCTTCGACGCCGACGTCCCGATGCGCGGGCGGGTCGCCGACGCGCTGTCGAGCGGTCCCGAGGTCGTTCACTTTCATCAGGTCTACGATCCTGGGCTCGTCGACTTCATGCGCGCGAGCGCACCGGTGGCGGTCGGCGCGCACGGCTACGGCGCCTGCCCCTCCGGGGTCTACTACTTTCGCCCCGGCCAGGAATGCACGCGAGCGCGGGGCGTGGGCTGCATACCGAGGATGCTCGCCCGCGGCTGCATGCACACGCGCGATCCGCGCGACCTTCCCGCCAAGTATGCCCGCGCGGGCCGCGGGCTTGAGGCGCTCCGGCGCGCCGACCTGGCCGTCGCCTACTCGAGCTCGGTGGACCGCCACCTGGCGGCCAACGGCGTGACGCGACGGGCGATCGTCCCCCTGTTCACCACGATGGCGCCACACGCGGGCTCCGGGCACCACACCAGGCGCCGGGTCGTCTTCGCCGGACGGATCGTGCAACCGAAGGGAGTCGAGGTTCTGGTGCGCGCCGCCCGCGACGTCGACGCCGAGTTCGTCATCTGCGGAGACGGCAGGCAGCTGCCCTCGCTGCGCCGACTCGCGCATCAGCTCGGGGTCGAGGAGCGGATCTCCTTCAGGGGGTGGCTGGCCGCCGCGGACCTCGCGGTCGAGTTGGCGAACGCGTCGCTGGTGGCGATCCCGTCGCTGTGGCCAGAGCCCTTCGGGCTCGTGGGGATCGAGACGCTGGCCGCTGGGCGGCCGGTGGTCGCCAGCGCCACCGGGGGCGTGTCCGATTGGCTGCAGGACGGCGTCTCGGGAGTGCTCGTCCGTCCGGGAGACGTGGGGGCGCTCAGCCTGGCGCTCAACGAGCTGCTGGCCGATCCGGCGCGCCAGCAGGCGATGGGCGTGGCCGGCAGGGAAGCGGTCGCCAAGCGGTTCTCGCGTGAGCAGCACGTGAGCAAGCTGGCGGAGAGCTATCGCGCCGCCCGCGCCACCTGGCGCTCGGAGCGCGACGAGCGCCCCTGAGCATCCCCGGCGCTCAGCCGAGGTTGTCATAGCCCCACAGGGTGACGAGGTCGCGATCCAGGTACTCGCTGAGCGCCACCACCTCCCTCTTGAAGCGGCGACGCAGCTCGATCATGAGCTCCTCCTCCGGCGGGTGCGGATCGCCGAAGACGATTCGCCTCTGGGTCACGTCCAGCGTGCTGCGCCGCAGATTTCTCGGCGTCAGCGCCTTGACCGACGCCTTCACGGCTCGCGAGAACGGGCCGTGCCCCACCGACACGGCGTGTACCAGCTCGTGCATCCTCGCTGAGCGCACGCGTACGGTCGGGTTGGCGTTCTTGAATTTGAGCGGGGCGTTCTCGTCGACCCCCAGGAAATCCATGACCCGGCGCAGGGTGCCCTCGTTATCGGCCCTGAAGTCGTCGTAGACGATGACCAGCATCTGCTCGGAGGCGAACACGGCGTCGAATCGCCGCAGTTGCTCGACGGTGCGAACGTGCTCGGAATACATGAGCGCCTTCGGCCAGTAGGTGTAACGCGGCACGTCCTGCCCCGCGCGCCGGCGCTCCTCCAGCTCGATCGCCCTGCGCAGGTCGGTCTCGACCTCGACGTACAGCTGTACGAACTCCATGTGCAGCGAGCGCAACAGGCTGGCCGGCTCGCGCACGATGGCGATGATGCGCGCGTCGGGCGCGACCTCGGCGATACCCGCGGCGGCGGTGCGCGACCACAGATACCAGGGTGAGGCGTCAGCGATCAGCTGCTCATCGCGCGCTCCGTCGAACCAGGCGAGGTACTCCTCGAGCGTCGCCGGGGTCCCACCGGGCCGGGGCGAGTCGCGGTAGCGCATCTCCTCGGCGAAGTAGCGCGGCTCCTTGCGGTCTGGCATATAGATCTGGGGATGCTCCCTGAGGATCTCGTGCAGCGCTGTCGTGCCGCTCTTGGGCTGCCCGACAATGAAGAAGTCGGGAACCCGTCCACTCTCAACGGGAGGGGGCTCTGGGGGAGGGCCCGCCCTCCCCCAGCCCAAGTCGGGAACCCGTCCGGCTGGTTTCGGCGGTGCTCCCAGCCCGTTGGGTGAGATCTCAGAGCTGTGTGGATCAGCCGACATCGTGATAGCCCCACAGGGTGAGGAGGTCGCGATTCAGGTACTCGCCGAGCGCCGCCACCTCTCCCTTGAAGCGGCGGCGCAGCTCCGCCATGAGCTCCGGGTCCGCCGCTCGCGGTGCCGTGTAGACGACTCGCTGCCACGTTGCGCGCACGCGCTCGCTGCGGCGCAGACGCGCCGGTATCAGCGCATTGGCGACGTGCGAGCTCCGGCCGGCCCCAGCAGGGCGATCACGCGCCGCGCGCACGTCCGCGGCAAAGTGGTGCAGCGCCAGCGAGCGCACCGCCTGCACGGGTTTCGTCTGGAGCGTCTCGATCGGGAGGGCGTCGTCGACCTCGAGGAAGCGCAGGATCTGGCGCACGGTGGCCTCGTTGTCGTGCCTGAAGTCCTCGTAGATCAGCACCAGCACCTGCTCGGGCGCAAACGCCGAGTGGTAGCGGCGCAGCTGCTCGACGTAGCGCACGTGCTCGCAGTACAGCAGCGCCTCCGGGTGGTGGCAACGGCGGGGAATCCGCTCGCCGCGCCGCCGCGCGTCCTCCAGCGCCAGCGCCTTGCGAAAGTCGCGCTGGGTCTCGACGTTCGCGGAGACGAGCTGCGTGTGAAAGGAGCGCAGGAAGCTCGCGGGCTCACGCAGGATCGCGACGATGCGCGCGTCGGGCCGCAGCTCGGCGATGCGGCTCGCGGCGACACTCGAGCGCAGGTACTCGGGCGATGCCTCGCCGGCCCGCTGCTCGGGGCCGGCCGGCGCGAACAGTGAGAGGTACTGCTCGAGCGTGCGCGGCCGTCGATCCGGCGTCCACGGCCCGCGCGGCTGCCCCAACCTGGAAGCCATGTCGGACGCCAGGAATCGAGGCTCCTTCTGGTCGGGCATGAATATCTGCGGGTGGCACCTCAGCATCTCCCACAGGGCGGTCGTGCCGCACTTCTGATGGCCGACGATGAAGAAGTCGGGGAGTCGCCCCCGCGCCGTGTGCGCGCCGTTCGAGCGCGCTACGCGGGCGACAGACGGCGCCGAGCCGTTGACAGGCGGCACCCAGCCGTTGACAGACGGCGCCGAGCCGTTGACGGTGGCCCGCGCGGCGTCGAGGACTGCTCGCGCCGCGTCGACCACCGCCTCCCCAGCCTCCTCGAGCACGGCGCCCACCTCGGGCCCGAGGCTCGCGCCTGCGGACGCTCCCGCCGCGAGCCCCGTGACCGAGCGGTAGTAGGCGTTCTCTCGCCGCAGACGCTCGACCGTGTCGAACGCCGCCAGCCGTCCCTCGTCGATCACCATCACGCGGTCGCACACGTCGAGCGTCGACATGCGGTGGGCGATGATGAACAGCGTGAGCTCACCCTTGAGTCCCATGAGCGACTCCTGGATCAGCGCCTCGGAGTGGGGATCGAGCGCACTGGTGGGCTCGTCGAGCACGAGCACGTCAGGCTTGACGACGAGCGCGCGTGCGAGACAGATGCGCTGCTGCTGGCCGCCGGAGACGGCGTCCGCGCGTGGGCCGACGATCGTCTCATACCCGTCCGCCCAGCCCATCACGTCGTCGTGGATGCGCGCGAGCCGCGCGGCGCGCTCCACCGCCTCGCCGTCGATGTCCTCGCGGAAGTAGCGGATGTTCTCTGCGACCGTCGCGTGCACGAGGCGGGGTTCCTGGGGCACGTAAACCACTCGCCGGTGCCAAGCCTCCCTTGCGAGCTCATCGGCCCGCAGGCCGTTGACGAGGTAGCGGCCCCGTTCGGGCGCACGCAGCTGAAGCAAGATCTGCACGATCGTGGACTTGCCCGCCCCGGACGGTCCTACGACGCCGATCGCCTCGCCCCCGTCGACCGCGAAGCTGACGTCGGAGAGGACGGGCGAGCCGACCCGGTAGGAGAAGCTGACGTGATCGAAGGCGAGGCTGTCCACGCTGTCAAGCCGGCACTCACCCGTGACGGGCGTGCTCTTGTCATACCGCTCGGCCGCGTCCTGGATCCGTTCGATGAACGGCAGCGACTGGCGCAGCCCCTGATAGGCGCCTTGTATCTGCTGGCCGTTGGTCCCAGCACGGAGGAGCAGCAGGATCACGCCGCCGAGCGCCGCCACGTCGTGCCTGTTCACGGCATATAGAGCGGCGAGACCCCCGATCAGCAGCAGGTACATCAGGCTCTGATAGAGGTTCGGGGTCAGACGCATGATCGTCTGCGTGCGTAGGTAGAGGTCGCGAGCCACGTCGATCAAGCGGTCGATCCGGTCGCGCTGCGCAGCGCCCACGCCGAACACGTTGGTCTCTTCGGCCAGGCGCACGGTCTCGCTGACACCGCCCGCGTAGTCGAGCTGAGCCCGCGAGAGCTGACGGACACTGCGCACCCCGAGCCTGTTCAGCGGGCGCATCGCGACGAACAACAGCAACGCCGCGCACAGCACCAGACCGGCGGCACGGGCGTTGAGCGCGATCGCCGAGATCATCAGGATCACGAAGGTGAAGCTCGCGGTCAGCAGCGTCGTCGCCTGCTGTGCACCCTGCGAGGCCTGCAACACCTGGCTGGTCAGGATCTCCTGCATGTGCCCCTCACGATCACGCGACTGCACCTCCCAGGACGCGCGCGTGTACGCGTGCATCACGTCGACCCGCAGCTTGGCCTGCACGTCCGCGCCGATGCGGGCCGGCAGGATCGACAGCGGCCCGGCCTGCAGCACGAGACGCACCAGAGCGAACAACAGCGCCACCAGGAACAGCGTCCCCACCGTCGCCTGGAATTGGAGTCCAGCGATTTTGAGCGGGATGTGTTTCTGCTTGTCGACGAGCGTCGCCGCGATCTGCGCCAGGACCACGAGCATCGCCGCTTCGGCGAGGCCTGAGATCACCGAGCTGACCGAGAGCGTGGCGACCATTCCCCGCCGCTGCCCGAGCAGTGCGCTCAACCGCGCCCGCGCGGCGGACATCACACCGCTCCCACCGGGGTGAGCGCACCGCTGCCTCGCGCGCGGGTGCGCCCGGGACCGGCAAGCCAGTAGGCCGCGATTCCCACGGCGAACCAGAAGAACGGGCCGCCGGCGGCGCTGCTCATGAACGATCCCTCCAGACCCATCAGCGCGAAGGCGACGAACACCGCAAACACCGCCGCGAGGTCGATGCGCACCTCGACGTCGGCGACGCGCGGCAGGCGGCGCAACACGAGCACGATCACCTGCAGCGCGAGCGCCACCCACAGGATCAAGCCGGCCGCGCCCAGTTCGTCCTCGACGTAGTTGTACTGAGTCTCGGAGCTGACGCCGTGACCTTCGAGCGCTTCGGTTGCCTTGCCGCCGAAGGTCGACGCCGAACCCGCGGTCGCCAGACCGAACCCGAGCGGGTCACTGGCGATGTAACGCGGGATCAGTTCCAGCGACTTTTTCTTGTAGCTGGTCGAGGTCTGCACGACGCTGTTGGGTTCGATGCTTTCGTAGCGCGAGAAGACGTGCGCGCCCTCGAGCGAGACGAGCAGCGCGCCGAGCGGCAGCGCGAACGCCGCCACGGCGAGCAGCGCGGCGAGCGGCCTGGCGACCCGCTCGCCGGCGCTCAGTGAGAGCAGCAGAAAGCCCACGACGGCGATCGCCGCGCCGACGACCTGCAGCCGGCCGAGACCGGTCGCGATGCCCACCAGCGCGCCGAGGCTCAGCAGGATCGCAAGCCATCGTCGCCGTCCCGTCCCGGTCGCGAGCAGCGCGAGCGTTCCGGGCAGCGCGATCACGCCGACGCCGCCTGCGAAGCCGCTGTCGGCGCCGAGCCCCGGGGGACGGACGAGCGCCACGCCTTCGCTCAGGTACCTGCGGGCGGTGAGCCCGGTTTCGCTGACGGAGTTGTCTTCGTAGAGCTGCGCGTAGCCCGGACCCCAGCTCGCGAGCTGGCCCGGGGTGAGCTTCGTCTGATAGGCGCTCACCGCCCCGTTGAGCAGCGCGATCACGCCGAGCAGCACGAACAGCTTGCGCAGCCGCTCCTTCGAGCGCATCAGCGCGTAGCCGAAGAAGAAGAACGGGACCCACTCGAGGTTCTGCCTGAACCCTCCCGCGATCTTCACAAGGCCGTGCGTGCGCGGATTGAACGCCTCGATCGCCACCAGCGCCACAAACGCCAGCACCCAGCCCGACAACGGCGGCAGGCGCAGTCGTTCACCACGTCTGAGCAGACGCACCAGCGCACCGAGGCTGACGGCGGCGATCAGGATGTCGCGCACGCTCGACGCCGCCTGGCTGGCCGACAGCAGCTTGACCGGGCCGTCGAGCACTCCGAGGTAGACGGCCAGGACCGTGACCGTCACCTCCAGGCGGCTCACGGCCGCCAGCGCGAAGACCGCGAGCGCCCCGAGCAGCAGCGCGAAGGTCAGCAGGAGGTTCGGGTGGGGCACCGCGACGCTGACTCCGAGCGCGATCGCGAGAGCGATCAGCCCCCCGAGCGCGCTGCGCAGCGGGTCGCGCAGGCGCCGAGCCCGGACGCGAGCACGCGGCCCGCCGGCGGGATCGTGGAGGAGCGCTTCCGCGGCGCTCATCGGCGTGGCAGTGTGCGCCGCCGGTGCCGGCCGTGCTCCGAGGAGAAGCCGTACCGCGCCAGCTCCCGGTGCGGAACGTCGTTGGCGACCGTCCCGAGCACGGGGGCCGCGGCGGAGCGCGCGAGCAGCTGCGCGAGCCGCTCGGCGCAAACATCGCGCGTGTACCCCGCCCGTGCGACAAGTACGATCGCCTCGACGGCGCCCAGCAGCGGCATGACGTCGCTCGCCTCCAGCGGCGCGTGGGCGTCGACCAGCACGCAGTCGAAGTCCTCGGCGAGGGCGCGCAGCAGCTCCGGCACAGCCCTGTTCGCGAGCACGGCGGGCGGGTTGGCCGCCGGCTCCTCGCCGGCGAGCACGGACACCGAGCCGGCGGTGCGCTGCCTGACCGCGGTGGCGAGCCCCGCGGCGAATGCCCCTTGGTGGACACCGGCCGAGCCCTGGTGTACGCCGGCCGAGCCCTGGTGTACGCCGGCCGAGCCCTGGTGGACGCCGCCCGGCGCGGGGGGCGGGGTCACCGCCCTCAGCGCCTCGTCGAGGGAGATCGCGCCGGCGAGCACCTCCGGGAGCCCGTACGCACCGCTCACGTCGAGCAGCCGCGCCTGGGTGGGGCGGCGCAGATCGGTGTCGATCACCGCCACGCGTTCACCGGCTTCGCGCTGGACAAGTGCGAGCCCGGCCACCAGCGTCGAGGCGCCGTCGCCGGTCTCGGAGCTGAGGAACAGGATCGAGCGGGGCGGGCCGACCCGACCGTTCTGCAGCACCCCGCCCTGCTGCAGGGCGGCGCGCATCCGCCAGAGCGGCTCCGCCAGCGCCTCGGCCGGCGCGGGGCGCCCGTCGCGGGACACGATCGGATTGCGCGCTTTCGGCAGCGCGGCCAGGATCGGGGCCCCGAGCGCGGCCTCGATGTCGGACACGGAGTGCAGCCGCCGGTCCAGCCGCGCGAGCACCAGGGCTGCGATCGAGGCCAGGGCGAGGCCGAGCACGAATCCGAAGAGCGCGTTCTTTTTCGGCATCGGCGCGACCAGCGCCGCGGAGCGGGCCTTGGCGGGGTTGACCTGCTGTACGCCGGAAGCCCGCAGCTCGGATTCGAGCTGGTTGAGCTTGCTGCTGAGGTTCGCGGCCTGGATGACCGCGGTCGCGCTCGTGGAGCCCGTGCCCCTCGGCGCGCCCTTCGCGCCCCTGCCCCTGGGAGCGCTCGCAGACTGGGCTTCGACGCGTTGCAGCTGCCGGCGGGTGTTGGCGATCGCCACCTCGAGCGCCCGCAGGTAGGCTGTGCGCTGGCGTTTGATGTACACCTGCGCGTACGCGTTGGCGAGGGCGGCGGCCGCCTTGGCGCCGTGCGCTTCCGCGCCGATCGTGATGATGTCGCTGCTGGAGCTCACGCTCGTGCGCACCTTGCCGTGGCTCACGGGGACGTGTTCGGAGCGCAGCAGCGCATGGACGTGTTCGGCAACCCCATTGGAGGTGATCAGCGCAGCCGCATCGCCGACGAGGTGGGTGTCGAGCGCTTTGCCCTGGTCGCCGCTGAGCAGTCCCTGTTCTTCGACGCCGCTGGCGAGGTTGAGCTGCGTCGAGGCGCTGAACACGCTCGGCTGGCGTTTGTAGTAGCCGTACGTCGCCGCGGCGACGAGGAGGCCCACCAGGAGTATCAGCCACTTGCGCTTCCACAAGGGAGCGAGGAGGGCGGCCGCGTCAGTCGTGTCGTTCATCGATTCGCATCTCCGCCGGCGGTCGCCGGTTGCGGGAGGTGAGGCGCCAGTAGGACTCGTGGGACGGTCAAGCATCGGGCATGAGCGGCGCCGATATGTAAAGCATTTGTAATCACATGCGCTCCGTGGGGCCCCTTCACACGGGGCCACATCTGGGGGGACCGGTATCTGTGAGGATGCGCCCTATGAACGGAGCCCGGCGGCGCGTGCTTGTGGTCAGCCATCCCGCGGTGGTGAGCGTCAACCAGGAGGTGTACTGCGAGCTGGCTCGGCGGGGCTGGGGGGTCACGATCGTCGTGCCCAGCCGCTGGCGCCACTCCTACTCCCAGGCGCCGATCGCTCCGCGCCCGCTCGACGGGCTGGAGGGCTCGCTGCGCCCCGTGCCGGTCGTGTTCGCAGGACACCCCCAACGGCACCTCTACCTGACCAGATGCCGCGCGCTGGCCGCCCGCGTGCGCCCGGACGTGGCGTTCGTCGAGGCCGAGCCCTACGCGCTGGCCGCGACGCAGTGGGGCCGCGCGCTGGCGAGGCTGGGTGTGCCGTTCGGGGTGCAGTGCTACGAGAACATCGACCGCCCCCTCCCCCCTCCGGTGCGCCGCCTGCGCGCACGGGTGCTCCGCGACGCGGCGTTCGTCGCCGCCCGCTCGGAGACGGCGGCGCGGCTGGCCCGCACGTGGGGCGCGCGGGGCGAGGTCGGGCTTGCTCCTCCCGCGGTGCCTGCGTGGGAGAGTCAACCCGCAGAGCCGGCGGCGCGCGAGCGAGCGGACGGGGTCTTCACCGTCGGCTACGCCGGCCGCCTGGTGGAGAGCAAGGGGCTGATGGACCTGTTGAGCGCCGTGCGCGAGCTGCGCGCCCCGGTTGAGCTGCTGCTCGTCGGCAACGGCGAGCTGCGGGCGCAGCTCGAGGGTCAGCCGATCCCCGGCGCCCACGTGCGCGTGCTCGACGACGTGGCCCACGACCAGATGGCACGCGCGTACGCTCGGTTCGACGTGCTCGTGCTGCCCTCGCGTACGACCGCGAAGTGGAAGGAGCAGTTCGGTCGCGTGATCGTCGAGGCGCTGTGGTGCGGCGTGCCGGTCGTCGGCTCGGACTCGGGCGAGATTCCGTGGCTGATCGAGCTGACGGGCGGGGGGCTCGTCTTCCCCGAGGGCGATCGCGAGGCGCTCGCCGCGCGGCTCAACACCCTGCGGGACTCACCGGAGACTGCGTGGACAGCTGGCGCGCAGGGGGCGGGCCGCCGTCGAGCGGCTGTTCACCGTGGCGGCCGCGACGGACGCGCTCGAGCGCCTGTTGGCACACGCCGCGGGCGAGGCCACGGC
Source organism: uncultured Solirubrobacterales bacterium (assembly GCA_963842005.1). Taxonomy (GTDB): domain Bacteria; phylum Actinomycetota; class Thermoleophilia; order Solirubrobacterales; family Solirubrobacteraceae; genus Palsa-744. The sequence continues at coordinate 687,154 of CAWJEV010000005.1, forward strand.
GCGCGCCGCAGGGAACCCACGGCGCGCGCCGAAACCCGGAGCCACTGACTGACAGACGGTGCGGGCGGGACCGCCTCGGGACGTGCCCGCACCCTGTCAGAGCTTCGCGTTCTACCGGAAGCCGATGTTGCCCGCGTCGAGTTCCTCTTCGATCGCGCCCCGGTAGATCCCGCTTTTGGCTTCGGTCTTACCGCCCGTCCCTTTTTCGAATCCACCTTCGCCCAGGCACTGTCCTTCTGTGTAGCTCCACAACATAGTCGTGAAGTCGTTGGAGATGACGAGCCTGTTCTTGATGAGCGTCGGGAACTGCTTGATTTTCGTGGCTTCGACGGGCACTTCCTTGTTGGAGTAGCTGACCGCCGAGTACTGTTCTTCGGGTTTCACGAGCGCCCTGGCGGGGACGGTCTGGGCAGGCCATTCGATATCGCAGAGCTTGCCGCTGATCTTGAAGCTGGCCGAGCCCGAGCCGAGTTCCACTTCGGATTCGGTTTCACCCACGCCCAGTTCCGCGAACCCGTTGACGTGGTACACGAACTTGAGGGGTTCAGATTTTTTCGTTTCCGGGTTCACGTTGAAGCTGGTCTGGAGACCCGCCTTGAACTGCCCCGCGGTCACCTCCGTCAGACATTTGGAGAACTTGAGCTCCGTCGCGAAGACCTGCGACGTGGGCCACGTCACCGCGCCTTCGCCGATCGTCTGGGCGGCCGTGTGGACGGCACAGTAAATGTGAAACGCGCCGAACGCCAGTTCCTGGTTGCGTTCTTCGCCACCCAGTTCGGTCGAGCCGATGCCGAGGCCTTTCGTCTTGCCGGGTTCGGCTTCGGAGAGCGGCTTCGGCAGCCGGCTCGCGGTGAATTCATGGGCCACCGCTGGTGTCGCCGCGATACACAGCACGGACGCCGCAGAAGCGAGTCCGATCAATAGCTTGAGACGTCTCATTCGTTCTCCCTGGTTTGGATTGGGCTGGGGTTGGGCTCGACTGGGTTATCCGAATATCAACCACTCGTTATCCACCTGAGGGTCCGCCACCACCCTCGGACACAATTCCGGCTGACGCAACGCCGGACACTATCATAAGCAGATGCGTCGGATGGCTTCCCGCTTTGGCTCAGCGTAGTGTGAAAAGTTGGTGAAGGTCTCTTTACCGGTCGTCCGCCGGACGCCCCGAGTCGTGTAAAGAGTTGGTGAACGTTTCGTTACGAGCCGCCCGCCAGACGTGTGTACAAATCGTGGTGCTCGGCCACCATCACTGTGTCGGGAAGGGGGCAGGCCCCCCTCCCGACCTCCCCCCAGCCAAGCGCACGTACAAATCGTGGTGCTGGGCCACCATCTCCTCCCAGCTGAACGCGAGCGCCGCCTGCCGCGCGGCGCGCCCCAGACGCTCCCTGTACGCCGGGTCCGCGGCCAGCCGATTCAAACGCGCAGCGATCACGCTCGGCTCCGGTGTGATCAGCAAACCGGTCTCCCCGTCCACCAGCAGCTCGCGCACGCCGCTGACCGGCGTGGCGAGGATCGGCAGGCCGCTGGCCGCCGCCTCGAAGGTGACCAGCGAGAAGGTCTCGTAGCTCGAAGGCAGCACGAACGCATCGGCGAGCCCGTAGACGACGTGGATGTCGCCCACCACCCCCAGCCAGTGCACCCTGCCGGCCACGCCGAGAGAGTCGGCCAGCTCCTGGTAGTGCTGGCGGTCTCCGGACCCAGCCACCACGAGATCCCACTCCGGCGCCTGCGCCAGCGCTTCGATCGCGGGCCCGAGGCCCTTGTGCCCCCAGCCGCGCGCGACGAACGCGGCCACCAGACGCCCGGCGGGGATCTCGAGGCGGGTACGCAGCGCGAGCGCCTCACGCTCGTGCGCCCCCGGGGCGAAGGCGCGCGTGTCCACGCCGTTGTGGATCGTCAGGACCCGGCCGGCCGCCCGCGGATAGTGCTCGCGCATCTCCTCGGCCACGCCCTCGGAGACGCACACGAACACGGCCGCGCGGCTTGCGCGCACGCACGCGCGCTCCGCGGCCCGCTTGACGGCGCCCAACAACTGCCCGTACCAGCCAAACAGCCGCGTCGCACGCCTGGGCGCCGCCCGGTAGACCTGATGGCAGCAGTGGATCGCGACGCTGTCGACACGGTTGCACACGATCGCTCCAGTCGCCTGGACGACTCCCCGCCGCCGGCGGCGCACGGCGAGCGAGCCGGCCACCATGAACGCCGGGTACCCCAGCAGGAACGGGCGCCTGGGACCGCGCACCCTGTGAAAGGCGACTCCCGCGTCGCTCGGCAGCTCACACGTCCAGGCGATGACCGTGACCTCGTGACCGAGCCTTCGCAACCCGATCGCGAGCTCCGCCAGCTGGCGCTCCATGCCGCCCACGGAGCCGACGTCGTGGGCGACGATCGTCACCTCGCACGGCGAGAGCGGAGTCCCCCGCGGCGTGCGGACGGGCTCGGTGCGGGAGTGCATCGCCGCGGTCATGCGCGAGCGCCCGATCCCGCGTCCCCGTCTGCGCGCAACGCTGTCGGAGCCTCCCCGTCAGCGACCAACGTGTGGAGCCGACGAAAGAACCGCTCGCGCAGAGCGACGTCAGTGAACTCCGCCAGGAAGCGCTCGCGGCCCGCCTGGCCAATCGCCCGGCGCGACTCGGGCGAGGCCAGCAGCAGCACTTCGAGCGCGTCCGCCAGCGCGGCGGGCTCGCCTGAGCGCGCCAGCACGCCCGTCCGGCCGTCCTCGATGAACTCGGCGGGACCGCCCGAATCGACCGCGACGACGGGGACACCGCGGGCCATGCCCTCCAGCAGGACGATGCCGAACGGCTCTGGGTCCGAGGCGTTGACGAGCACGTCCAGCTGCTCGATGTAGGGGCCCGCGTCAGGCACCTGGCCGGTCAACGTGACGGCCCCGTCGAGCCCCAGGCGGCTGACGAGCACCGGGAGCGACTCGGCGTACTCGGTGGAGAGGCCGTACGCGTCGCCGCCCACGATCACGAGGTGAACGTCGTGTCCCCGCTCGCGCAGCAGCGCCTGCGCGTCGAGCAGTCGATCCTGGCCCTTCCAGGGTTGCAGGCGGCCGACGATGCCAACCACCGGCATGTTCCGCGGAACGGCAAGGTCGATCGGACAGTGCCCATTTGGGCCGGGCGCGGGCGCGCCGGCGGCGACGACGAACGTCTTCCGGTGCGGCCGCAGCTGCCCCTGCGCACGGGCGGCCGCCTGGGAGTAGCAGCCGATCGCCCGGGCCGGGAGCAGCGTCGCACAGCGGTCGAGCCAGTAGCCGTCGGGAATCCCCTGCTGCCACCACACGACGCGTCCGCCCATGCCCGCGAGCGCCGCGGCCGGCGCACCGTACAGCTGCGTCTTCGCTGCCCAGTTGAGGATCAGATCGGGCTTGCGAGCGCGCAGGATCGCTGCGAGTCGCACGACCGTCGCAAGCCACCGGTGAGCCTGGCGGAGTTGCCCCGCGGGGATCACCTCGACGCGAAAGCCGGCGCTGCTCAGTTCCTCCGGCCACGGCCCGTGCCCAAAGAACACTGGCTCGAGCTCGTGTCCGGCCTCTTGCGCCCCGTCGAGGATCGCCTGAAGCATCGCCTCGGCGCCGCCCAGACGCTCCCCCCACGGCAGCGTTACCACTACGCGCACGCGTTCACCGACTTCCCAAACACTTCACATCTACCCGTCTGGGTGGGGGATATGTTCGCTCATGCTCCGCCTGTGGATCAACCATAACCAGCGATGAGTCATACACCCATCTTCCCTCCACCAGCAGAGCGCTTCACCAATTTTTCACCACTTGAGAGGGACGCCGCCTCCGCCCACGAGCCGCCGCAGGCGTCCTTCACCAAACTTTCACCATCGGTTGGGCGTGTCAGCCTCGCCCACGACTACCTGTTGGTGATGCGCGGCGCCGAGCGCGCGTTCGCGGCGATCGCCGACCTCTACGCTCAGGCGCCGATCTTCACCCTGCTCTACGACGAGCAGGGCACCAACCGCCGCTTCGCGGACCGCTCGATCACGACCTCGCCGCTGCAGCGCCTGGGCGTCGGCCAGTCCAACTTCAGGCGGCTGCTGCCGCTGTACCCGGCCGCCGTCGAGCGCCTGCGGCCACCCGCCTGCGACGTGGTGATCAGCAGCAGCAGCGCCTTCGCCCACGGCCTGCGCGTTCCCGACGGGGCTGTGCACGTCTGCTACTGCTACACGCCGTTTCGTTACGCGTGGGACGAGGAAGCGTGCGCCCTCGGCGAGGTCCCGTCGCTGCTGCGTCCACTGCTGCGCCGCGAGCTGCGCCGGATCCGCCGGTGGGACCTCGCCGCCAGCCAACGGGTCGACTCATACATCGCCATCTCCGAGCTCAGCCGTGAGCGGATCAAGCGCTGCTACGGGCGTGAGGCCCCGGTCATCCACCCGCCGGTGGAGACTCACCGCTTCGCGCCGGGCGAGCCCGGCGACTCGCTGCTGGTCGTCTCGGAGTTCGTGCGCCACAAGCGCCTGCACGTCGCGCTGGAGGCTGCCCAACGCGCGCGCGTCTCGATCCGCGTGGTCGGCTCGGGGCCAGACCACACCGCTCTCAGCGAGGCCTACCCGAAGGCCGAGTTCCTGGGACGCGTCGGCGACGAGGATCTCGCGGAGTTGTACGCGCAAGCCCGCGCGGTCGTCGTACCGAGCGTGGAGGAGTTCGGCATCACCGCCGTCGAGGCCCAGGCGGCCGGCCGGCCGGTCATCGCCACCGCTGCCGGAGGGACGCTTGAGACCGTGCTCGACGGGCAGACGGGACGGCTGGCCGCCGTGGACGACGTGGAGTCCTTCGCACAGGCGATGAGGGACATCGACAAGCTCGACTTCGACCCCGCCCGCGCGACCGAGAACGCCGAGCGCTTCTCGGTGGCCGCCTTCCAGCGCCGCCTGCACGCACACGTGAGCCAGGCCGTCCACAGTCGAGAGGAAGCGCCTGGCGAGCCGTCACCCGCGTGCGAAGATGGCCGTGCGCCGGCCGTGCTCCGCGGCAGACGCAAGCCGCCTGTCGCCGCGCCCGTGTTCGAAGACGCTGCCAAAGGGCGCGCCGTCGCTGCTCGGTGACCAAGGAGGCCCCTGAAGAGCTTCCTCACACGGCGTCCGGCTTGAGGCCCAGACCCTTGGTCACCTTCACCACCTGGTGGTAGCTGAGGACGCCCAGGCCAAGGCGGAGCAGCACGTCGTCGAGAGCGCCCAGGAGCTTCGAGGCGACCGGCCGGCGGTAGTGCAGCACGTTGCGGTCGAGGATCCGCAGGAAGCGCATTTCGCCGACCGCGCGCTCCACGCCTCCGACGCTCCGCTCGAGCACGCGCAGATCCGCGGCGTCGAGCGGACGCTCGTCCTCCGAGCCGTAGCTCGCGACCCGCCCCCTCCCCGCCAGCCGCCGCCGTGAGAGGTTCAGCAGCGGGTTGAGCCCCATCGTCTCGACGAACGCGCCTCGGCCGCCCGGCACAAGGATCTCGCCCAGGATCGGGGCGATCACCGTGAGGTCGACGTGGTGCAGCGCGTAGTGCCCCGCGACCGCGTCGAAGCTGCCCGGCGGGAACGTTGCGGGTGTCAGCTCGCCGGCGAGAAAGTCGATCGAGAGCCCGATCCGCTCGGCGAGCTCGCGGGCGCGCTCGATCGAGGCCGGGCTGATGTCGATGCCGGTGACGAGCGCACCCCGCTGAGCGAGGAACGCGGCTGTGACGCCCGCGCCGCACGCGAAGTCGAGCACGCGCTGTCCCTCCAGTGGCCCGAGCGCGTCGAGCATCGCCTGCGTGTTGGGGTCTGGACCAGCCTCATACTGACGCAGGCAGTGCTCGAGGACCGGCACGTGCTCATCCCAGAACGCCTGCTCGCGAGCGCCGACCCCGCTCATCGCTGCCCCCAGGCCACCGCCATGCCCACCCACCTGACCGAACATACACCGTATCTTATGCTTTCCGCAAATGGCTCATCGCGCTGGTGAACGCGATCCCCGCGCCAACCGGCGAGACCACAGGCCCACAGGACGCTACGCCGTCCGCGAGAGCCGCGCGGGTCGTGTGCTCCGTGTGACCTCGCTCGGCAGCAGAAGTGACAGCAGGCCGGCCGCGAGGACGAATCCCGCCGATGTCCACAGGCAGGCGGTCAGCCCGCGCCACTCGTAGATCAGTCCCGAGAGAACGGTCCCGGCGAGGCGCCCGCAGGCGTTGGCCATGTAGTAGAAGCCGACGTTCATGGCAACCTTGTCGTTGTCGGCGTAGGCGAGAATCAGGTAGGAGTGAACCGCGGAGTTCATCGCAAACGCGACGCCGAAGGGGATCAGCCCGCCGACGATCGCGAGCGTCGGGTCGACGTGCGCCGAGAGGGCCAGTGCGATTGCGGCCGGACACACCGCCAGTCCGAGCGCCAGCCACATCGCGGTCCTGCCATCGGGCTCGCCGCCGGAGCCGTGGACCCGGCGGCGGACGAAGCGCGGCGCGGCTGCCTGGACGGCCCCGTAGCCGATCACCCACACCGCGAGCAGGGTTCCGACCTGCCAGAACGTCCAACCCAGAACGGAGTAGAGGTAGAACGGCAGAGCGACCACGAACCACACGTCGCGGGCCGCGAACAGGAAAATGCGCGCGGCGGCGAGGATGTTGACCGCGTGGTTGTTGGAGAACATCTGGGTGAACTTCGCGGTCTTGTCGGGTCGGCCGAGGTATCCGTGCATCAGGCTCGAGGTGGCGAGCAGGACGACGAGCACGAGCGCCGCCATGGCGAGCGCGGCGGTCTGGAATCCGAAGAGCGTGAGCAGCAGGCCGCCGAGGAAGAAGCCGACTCCCTTGAGCGCGTTCTTCGACCCGGTCAGAACCGCGACCCAGCGGTACAGCGAGGACTGGTCGTTCTCGGGCACAACCAGCTTGACGGCGCTCTTGGAGCTCATCTTGGTCAAGTCCTTGGCGATGCCAGAGAGCGCCTGGGAGGCCATCACGTAGGCGACAACCAGCAACGACGGTGGCGCGAAGCCCAACATGCAGAGCGCCACGACCTGGATCGCGAGGCCCATGAAGAGCGTGATCTTCAGACCCAGCCGAGCCGCGAGCCAACCCCCAACGAGGTTCGTGACGATGCCCGCGATCTCGTACAGGACGAACAGCGAGGCGACCTGCAGCGGGCTGTAGCCAAGCTGGTCGAAGTAGAACAGCACGAGCGTGCGGGTCGCCCCGTCGACAAGCGTCTCGGTCCAGTACGCCGCGGTCCCCAGCGCGTAGTTGCGCAGATCCTCGCGGCGTTGCATGTTCATAGGCTCTCCGCGACGGTCCGGGCGAGCTCGACGAGGCGGTTCGCGTAACCCCACTCGTTGTCGTACCACGCGAGGATCTTCACCTGCGTCCCGTCCGTCACCATCGTCGAGGGGAGGTCGACGATTCCCGAGCGTGGATCGTCCTTGAAGTCGACCGACACGAGCGGCCGCCGCTCGCACCCGAGGATGCCCGCCAGCGGCCCGGCCGCCGCCGTCTCGAGCAACGCATTTACCTCCTGCACCGTCGTGGCACGGGCCACCTCGAACACGCAGTCCGTCAGCGACGCGTTGAGCAGCGGCACGCGCACGGCGAGGCCGTTCAGCTTGCCCTCGAGCTCGGGGAAGATCAGCCCGATCGCGGTGGCCGACCCCGTCGTGGTGGGGATCAGCGAGACGCTCGCGGCGCGCGCCCGGCGCAGGTCCTTGTGCGGAGCATCGACGGGCGTCTGCGTGTTCGTCATGTCGTGCAGCGTCGTGATCTGCCCGTGCCGGATCCCGATTCCCTCGTGGATCACCTTGACCACGGGCGCGAGGCAGTTGGTCGTGCACGAGGCCGCCGTCAGCAGATGGTGGCACCGCGGGTCGTAGAGGTGGTCGTTGACGCCGAGCACCACGTTCAGCGCCCTCTTTTTCACCGGCGCGGCGACAATGACCTTGCGCACACCCTGCTGGAAGTACGCGTCGAGTGTCTCCGGCGTGCGGAACCTGCCCGAGCACTCGAGCACGATCTCGACGCCGAGCTCGCCCCACGGCACATCCGCAGGCTCGGCGCCGGAGCTGTAGCCGAGCGTGCTCCCGTTGACCATGAGAGCATCACCGTCGCCGTGCACATCCTCCGACCATCGCCCGTGGACCGAGTCGAACGTCAGCAGGTGGGCGGCCGTGCTCGCGTCGCCGTGCAGCTCGTTGACGTGCGTGAACGCGAGCTCCGGCCAGCCCCACGCGGCCCGCAGCGCCAGCCGCCCCATGCGGCCGAAGCCGTTGATCCCCACGCGTGTGCTCATCGGGGCGTGGGTGCGGGTGCGTCGTCTGCGTACACGCCTCAAATCGTATTACATCGACAAGCGCGAGTGTTATTGATATATGTATATAGATGCCTGTCGATCTGGAGCTGGCCCCCAAGCAGAAGCGCGCCGCCGGCGAGCGCTGTTGCGAGCCGGTCGTCTACCCCGACGTGGCGCGCGATCACGCGCTGCGGATGGCTGAGGTCTCGAAGGCCCTCGGCGACCCGATCCGCCTGCAGCTCGTCGATGTGCTGCGCAAACACGCCGGCAAGGTCTGCGTCTGCGAGCTGGTGCCCCTGTTCGACGTCTCCCAGCCCACGCTCTCCCACCATCTGAAGAAGCTCCGCGACGCCGGGATCGTGGACTCCGAGCGCCAGGGGCTGTGGGCCTACTACTACGTCATCCCCGACTCACTGAAGGAGCTGTCCGCATGGCTGAGCTGACCGAGCAGACCACCGATATCCGCGAGACCGTGCGCGAGCGCTACGCCGCCGCGGCCCGTGCCGTCGCCGAGCACCAGTCCTCGGGCGAGCCCACCCCAGCCGCGGCGACGCCTTCGTGCTGCGGCTCCGGTGAGCCCAACCCGACCGCGCCAACGTCTTCCTGCTGCGGGCCTGCCGTGTCCAGAACCGATGCGTCCGGCGAGCAGGTGTTCGGCGGGGCGCTGTACGAGCCGGGCGAGGCAGCCGAGGCGCCCGCGACGGCGGTTGCCGCGTCACTTGGCTGCGGTGTGCCCACCGCCGTCGCGGACCTGAAAGAGGGAGAGACCGTCCTCGATTTGGGCTCCGGGGCAGGCACCGACGTGCTGATCTCCGCGCGGCGCGTCGGCCCCACCGGCAGGGCGATCGGCCTGGACATGACCGACGAGATGCTCGCCCTCGCCCGCGCCAACGCCGAGCAGGCGGGCGTCGAGAATGTCGAGTTCCACAAGGGCTACATCGAGGCGATTCCGCTCCCGGACTCAAGCGTCGACGTCGTGATCTCAAACTGCGTGCTGAACCTCTCCGGGGACAAGCCGCGGGTGCTGCGCGAGGTCGCGCGGGTCCTGCGCCCCGGCGGACGCTTCGCGATCTCCGACGTGATCGCCGACGAGGACATGGACGACGCCACCCGCGCCGACATGCGGCAGTGGACCGGCTGCATCGCCGGAGCGCTCACCCACCGGGAGTTCACAACCGCGCTCGCGGACGCCGGCCTCACCGACATCGAGGTCCGCGAGACCCACCGCGTCCACGAGCAGGCCGCCTCAGCGATCGTGCGCGCACGCAAGCCAGCCGAGCACTCCGCGTGAGCTCCGCGACGCACGAGCTCCACCTGCACGACCCGCAGGTGCTCTGGCCTATCTCCTACAACCCCCGCCGGCCAAGCACGTGCGGCACCGTGCGAAGCAGGATCTTGAGGTCCGTCCAGAACGACCAGTTGGCGACATATAGGTAATCGATCGCGACCATCTCCCCGAGCGGGGCGCGCGCGGGCCCGAGGATCTGCCAGGGGCCCGTCATGCCGGGCATCAGATCCAGGCGCCGGCGGCGCCACCCCTCGATGCGCCGGTCCTCCTCGACGATCAGCGGACGGGGCCCGACGAGGCTCATCTCGCCTTTGAGCACGTTCAGCAGCTGGGGCAGCTCGTCCAGGGCGCTGCGGCGCAGGAACCGGCCCACGCGGGTGACACGGGGGTCCTCGGCAATCTTGAAGAGGCCCCCCCGCGCCTCGTTGCGGTGGCGCAGCGCCTCCTTCAGGGCGTCAGCCTCGGGGACCATCGTGCGGAACTTCAGCATCTGAAAGCCCTGCCCGTGCCGGCCGACGCGCCGCTGACGGAAGAGGACCGGGCCGCGGTCCTCGAGCTTGATCGCGAGCGCGATCGCGAGCATCAGCGGGGCGATCGCCAGCAAACCGAGCGACGCGCCGAGCAGGTCGAGCGCGCGTTTGCGCGCGATCGAGGAGCGCGCCAGGCCGAACGCATCGAGCGCGACCGGTTGGGGCAGCGGCGAACCCCGAAGCTCGGAGAAGCGTCCTGCCCGCTCGACAGGAGGCGCCGATGCGGTCGGCGCGGTCGTCAGCGAGGCCTCCTGCAGCATATGACGCGATGATGACGCCCCAGCATCGAACAGATGTCGAGATTTCGTGATCTTCTCGGGGCGAAAACACGAGGCCGGCCGCTAATCCGGGGCCTCCCGAGCGACAAAAAAAGCCGGGCCGCCCCATCCCTGGAGCGACCCGGCCGTGTCACTGCATCCTTCTCCAACCTGTGAGCCTTCTCAGTCCTGGTCGGCCTGCGCCGGGGTCTCCCCCGGCACAGCGACCATGGACCTACTCTTCAGGCTGGCCGTGCGAGCAAATCAGAACTTACGTTCGAATTTGCCGCTCGTGCCATTTTTCGTGGAGAATTCGCATTCTTCCTTGGTTTTGTAGAATTTCGTCCCTGTTTTTTCTTCTGTGACTTCGGCACAACGGTGCCTGAAGTTCACCGTGCCTGCCGCCGCGAACCTGATTTCTTCGATCCCGTCTTCCGTCTCCTCCAGGATCGACGACGACAGCGCTTCGTAGTCGTGGTTCTTGAGCAGGGCACCACCGCCACCTGTCTTGCTGTTGATCTCGAACAGGAGGTAGTTCGAGACGGTGGTCGCCTCTTCTTTGGTGGTACCGGGGAAGAACACGAACTGCCTCGGCGCCAGGTCGTAGGTCACACCGCACACCGAGTACTTTTTCTCGGTGAGTTCCGCCTTGGCTTCGTTCCACAGTTCACGTGTGCTGGACGGCGGGAATTTTTTCCCGGCTTCTTCCGTGTACACCGTGCCACTGCAGTTGGAGTTTGCAACCGCTTCAACGTCGCCGTTGCTTGCCGGTTCGGCGTAGGTGATCGGTTCGGCGCTGGTGTTCTGAATCTCGGCCCAGAACCTCGTGTTCTGTTCGCCCACTTTGGTTTCCGAGCCCTTTTTGTTTTCGCCGCCGCCTTTTTTCGTTTCTTTGCTGTATTTCTTCGAGAATTCGCCGTTTTCGCGGGCGACCGCGAGATCGGCGTACCCGATGCTGCTTTCGGTTTTGGCGACTTCGTTGACGACGCCGGGGTTCCCGGATTCGGCGGGCCTGATGATTTTCGCGGCTTCCGGCCAGCGCTGGTTTTCACAGGCCTGGTCGACTTCAGTCCACGTCTTCAGTTCTTTCGCCGGCAGTTCTTTGCCGCAACCGGTCTTCTTGCCCCCAACTTCTTCGGGGTACACTTCTGCTTCGAATTTTGCGCCGTTCACCAGCGACAGGAACGTCTTGAAAATGTGCGTCGTGCCCGAATGGTCGAGACGCACGACCCGCTTGATTTCTTTGTTTTCTTCTGCTTCGCCGCCTTTGCAGGTCAGCTTGTCTTTGCCGGCGCCGGCTTCGACAACCTGCTTCCAGGTGTTGACCGTGCCGCGGTAGATGCCCTCGATCGTCGCCCAGCTCGAAGACCAGACGACCCAGCTTCACTTTTTTCGTGCCCGACGGAACTTCGCTTTCCGCCACGCACCCTTCCGGCAGGTGGACGATCACCGCGACCGCGCCCTGCGCAACCGGAAGCGTCTCGAGCGACTTTGCTTCGACTTTTTTGCCTTCTACTTCGACGGCCTTTTCTTCCATTTCTTTTTTCTGCTGCGCATTGGGAGCTTCGTCCGTGCCGCAGTAGCCGAATTCGCCCCATTTGGCTGTCGGTTCTTTTTCGGCGCCGATCGACTTGATGCAGGCGCCGCTCCCCTTCGTGGTCTGCGTCTGTTCATACGTGGCGGTCGGTGACGCCCCTTTGCAGGCAGTCGGGTTTTCCGACAGGTTGAAGTTGGGATTCCAGAGTTTCTGGGCCGGCGCCTGGAACGACGAGCCAAGGCCCTTGATGTTCGTTCCCGAGCACCATTCGCCAAGGTCCGAGTTCGTCGCCGCGCTCGCGACTCCCGGCACAGACATGGCGGCCACTGCAGCCGCCGCGATTATGCACGCCGAGATGGTACGGCGTACCAATGATACACGCATTCGTGATACCTCCATGATAGGTTTTGCGTGATGTGCAGGGAGTCGCAACTCCCACCGACACTATCTCGCCCCAGTCCACTAACAAGGTTGCCAACCTGTGTCGAGGGCGTTATCAACCTGTTGCGCGACGATCAGTGCTTGTGCCGCTTCTTGGCCTTGACGGCCGCGCGCAGTGTGACGACCACCTGCGTCGTGTGGCTCGCGCCGGCCGGGTCGTGCGCCACAAGCGTCGCCTGCGCACGCAGGACGTGCGTGCGCGCCAGCAGTGTGCGCGCCGTGGCAGAGAGGTGCAGCGTGACCGCCTGCACCTGTCCGCCGGCCACCGTGAACGAGCCGGTGGCGAGGGTCAGCACGACCCTGTGCTTGCCCTTCTTGCCGCGTCGGCCCGCAGCGCGTGCCGCGACCGCTTCGGCCGTTCGCAACGTCACCGTACCCGCGCAGCTGCTGTCGCCCGACGGGCAGCCGACCATGAGGGTGACCGCGCCGCCCGAGCTCACGCTCACCGAGCTGGTCGGGAGCGTCACTTCGGGCGGGCTTTCCACTTTGGGAGGTGTAGAACCTCCCCCGCCACCACCACCACCACCACCACCTCCACCACCACCGCCACCGCCACCGCCACCGCCACCGCCACCGCCACCGCCACCGCCGGGTTCTTCTTCCTTGACCACCGCGATCGTATGGGTTACTTCACCGAGGGCGCCACGCCCATCCGTCACCTTGAGCGTCACCTGCTCACCGGCGCTCGCGGCCGAGTAGGCGTGTTCTTCGTTGAATTGAGTGGCTTCGGTGCTGCCTTCCTTCTGGCTTCCGTCGCCGAACGTCCAGACATACTTCAGGTGTGCCGTGTGCGGTTCGTTCGGGTCGTTGACTTTGGCTTCGAACTTCGCGGCTTTACCCACGGGGATCGACGCGGGATAGGAGAAGCTCACCGTGAGGGCGGGCGCGGCGACCACCACTTCCCGCGTCTTTTCAAGCTTGGGGCTCGCGAGATCGTCGGTTTCTACGATCTCCGTGACCTGGTATTTACCGGCGTGCTGGAATTCATGTTCGACACGTGGCGTCTGTGGCGTCTGGAGTTCGTATCCGCCCTTTACGGGGGTTTCTTCTCCTTCTTCGCCCGCGGCGGTCTTGTACTTGAACTTCCATTCGACGCTCTTGGCGTTGCCCTCGGTCACTTCAGAGGAGAGTGTCGCCACCTTACCGAGCGGCACAGAGGCGACTCCCTCTTTGCCTTCCACCGTCACGCTCGGAACGGTCATTTCGGCGGGACGGCAGCCGCCTTTGCCTTCCGGCGCCTGGGGCCCGAACTGGAAGACGTCGACGGCCTTGGCTTCTTCGCTCGCGTCGAACAGCAGCACGTCTTCGTTGGCGCCGCCTCCCAGCAGGATTGGCTGGGAACTAATGCTGATCGGGAGCGAGCATTTTTCTCCGGACGCCGGGCTCTGGCCGCCGGTCCAGCCGAGCTCCGTCGCTTCGGGCTTCGCTTCAGCGCCGTGTTCGGTGTAGTCAAGGACCACCGCGCCGGGGTACGACCCGGATCCCCTCGTTATGCCGCCCGGCAGGTCTTCGAAGATTCCGGCGCCAAGATAAATCCTGCCTTCGCCCGCGCCCGTGGCGGGCACGAATGACATCTCGCCTCCGACAGCGGAGACACCTGGTTCGGGGAACTGGATGAGCTGCTGTTCGCCGCCGGTTGCGAAGAGACGCTTCGGGTGGGTTTCAAATTTTCCTTTCCCACCCTTTCCAATTTCTTTGAGCGGTTCTCCGTTGGCCTTCTTGGATGGGACTTCCCAGACTTCTCCCGCGCCCCCAACGTCCTCGACGTACACCCTGCCCCCCGGCGAGATGATCGGGGAAGCGGGCTCTTCTTCGATGGGCGCTTCCGCACACGCCGGTTCTTCTTCTTCCGGCACCACTTCGCCGCCTTCGAGGCAGTGAGCGGTGTCAACATAGCGGGATCCCAGTGTGCCATTGGGCTTGACCCGCTGCGCAGCAACCCGGAATGGCGGTTCGGATTCTTCTTCGCTTTCTTTCACCTTTTTTTCCCGTTCGTTCTCCCGCCCAAGGATCACCACTTCGCTGTTCGTCGGATCCACCGCGATCCCACGAGGGTCCAGGAGCGCCATCCTGGTTTTTTCAGCGGAGCTTTTCGAGGGCGACCCGAGCGCTTCGCGTTCTATGAGGAGGCCTTCTTTGAGAGGTACGCCTTCATTGTCGGCGGGGACGAGTTTGCCGCTTTCCGGTTCGGTCGAGAAGGCGTACAGATACCCGGCCGCTTCCGTCTTCGGGTCGAACCGCAATACAGGTGGTTCTGCTTCTTCTTCGTCTTCTTCGCGTTCGAACCCCACCAGCACATAGACGCGTTTCAGTTTCGGGTCGATCGCAATACCACTCAGGCTATCCGCACCCGCGGGTCGCTCGAACGAGACCGAGGCAACGAGGCTACCTGTGGCGCCGAACTTCTGGATCCGGTACTTCCCGGGTTCAGCTTCCGGTTCGTCGACGATGTAGAAGCTGCCATCGGATGGGTCCACCCCGAACGCGTGACCCAACTTCAGGTTGACGTTCGCCGTCTCCTTGAACGGGCTGCCGAGTTCGCCGTATTCGGCGCGCGCCGTCGCGGTGAGCGCCCCGAGCGTCATCACCAGCCCCAGCAGGCCCATGACCATGAGCAGGGTACGACGGACGCTTTGCAACCTGGGCACGATGGGGGGCTCCGTTCTGTAGTTCGTGGGCTGGCGGGTCATCGTCTCAGCGCACCGCTACTCCGGTGCCGGGCATAGAACCGCAGACAGCGTTTCAAAGCTCGGCACCGAGGGTTGTTGTAAACCGGTGAAGTGACTGTGAAGAAGTGGTGCACCTAAGGGCGGCCTCCGGGACTCGCGGCCATCCGGTGCGCCTCACGGCAACCGCCGGGACCTCGTGGCCATCCGCCGCTGGGCGCGCGCGCCCGAGAGCGTGGCCGGCGCCACGCGCACCTCGCGCCGATCCCGGCGCGGGCGGCGAATTGAGGCGCCGGCAAACGCCGCGAGGACCACGAGCCCGAGAACATAAGCCGGCGAGGGCTCGTGTTCGGGCGCGCGGTAGGCGACCGCCTGGTTGCTGACCGACTCGGTCGCCTCCTCCTCTTCCTCTTCGCGCTGGGCCGCCTCGACGGGCGAGGTGACGGCTGAGGTGCCGCTCGGGGGAGTCGGGTTGGCGGCTGGCGGGAGCGGCGGCGGGACGAACGCGGCCAGCGCCACGGGAGCGATCGCAGGGACGAAGAACGGCTGCGGCGGCGCGGGGGGCGCCGCGCGCACTGGAGCGGGTGGGCTCACAGGCGGTGGCGGCGGCGGTGGTGGTGGAAGCGGCACCGGCGGTGGCGCCGACGCGGGTGCCGGGCCGGCGGGCGCCGGCGCCGGTGCGGGCGGAGGCGGGGCCGGGATCGCCTGCCGGCTGCCGGAGACTTCTTTGAGCGGCTGGGTGCCGCACGGCTGGCGCACGCTCCCGGCCTGCACGGTCACGGGCAGTGAGGAGGAGAGGCCGCCGGCGCTGATCGTCACGATCGTGGTGCCGGCGTTGAAGGCGCAGAACAGGCCTGATTTTGGATCCGGGATCGGCTGCCCGCTCGGGCCCTGCAGGACGGCGTGGGGATCGGGCGAGGCGAGGTTGGGCTCGACGAAGTTGCCGATGTCCGTCCGCGAGGAGCTGAACGTGTATTCGGGGAACAGGCCGACCGCGCATTCCCGGCCCACGCAGTTTGAGGGAATCGGGATGTAGGGGTCGACTTCGGATTCCTGGCTTGAAGGCGCGGCGCGGCCGCCCGCGCGCGGGCGGCGCGCGAGCGCGTCGAACAGCGCGGGCTCGCTGCGTCGCAGCAGGATCCCGTCCCTGGCTTCGAGCGCCAGTTCGCCGATGTCGGGGATCAGCTGCGCGGTGACCGGCCACCGTTCGGTCTTGGCGTTGCGCGCGGCCATGTCGACTTCGCCCAGCAGGAAGCCGCTCGCGCCGTGGAAGTCGCCGCGGTGCTCCCCGAGCACATCCACGTAGCCCAGCGTGCCCGAGCCGAAGGTGGGGATCGATTCGCCGCCGGCCCGCAGCGGCCTGGTGACGTTTTCTTCCGGCGAGTCGTAGAAGTAGGCTGAGGCGCCCCCGGGTTTCACCAGGGCGGCGGCCACCTGCCCGGCCTGCACGTCGCCGGCGGCGAGCTGCGCGTTCAAGTCTGCGGCTCCCACGACGATCGCGGGCTCGGCCGCCCTCCTCGCGTCCTGGAGCTGCCCTTCCAGCCACGCGAGCTGCGTGGGGCTGACGTCGCGGGAGTCGTCCAGCACGATCACCCGCACGGTGCCCGCCGCGCCTTCGGAGCTGAGCGCGTAGTAGGCGCCCTCGCAGCCGACCGTGCCGGCGCACGACTGGGGTTCCCCTTCGCCCAGCCGCCCGCTCGGCGCGGTCGGCAGGCTCGCCGCCTGCGGGGCGCCCCCGAGCGGTTCGTGGAGGCCGGCGAGCTCCTGCGCAAACATTGCCTCGGCGCCCTCGCTTTCGGGACGCGCGTCGAGGTCCTGGGGTGAGATGGCGGCGTAGGTGGGCAGAGGGCTCGAGGCGAGGATTTCCGCGTAGCGGTGAAGCTCGCGCGCGAAGGGGATCGCCAGGGTTTTGAGGCCGCTGGTTTCCCCGGCCGTCACCCCTCCTCCGGTGTACAGGAACGCCCGCACGCCCGGGATCTGCCCCGCGCGGGCGAGCGCCGCCGAGAGCCACACCTCGGGGCCGGTGCCGGCGCGGGCGCGCTCGGCGCAGGGGGCCGCGCACTGCGCGTCGCCGCCGATCGCAAAGGTCGCGTCCCCGGCGGTGGTCGGCACAGCCCCGGGCCCGACGCCGGACGGTGCGACGCCGTCGGCCGGGTAGCGCTCGACGTCGGAGGTCTCGAGCAGCGGTTCGCTGTTGTTGACTTCGCCGCCGACCGCCCAGCCCTGCGTGCCGGTCGGGTCGACCAGGACCGCGAGGATCGGGTCAGGCCGGTAGGGCAGGTCGTGGTGGGCATAGTTGCCGGCCGGTTCGCCGGCCGGGTTCAGTTCGTGGCTCTCGTCGCTCCAGCCGGTCGCGGTCTGCCGCAGCACGCCCCCGCTTTCCGGCCCGCTGGCTCCGAGCGGGAAGGGGGGGAGCAGGTTCGGCGGAAACCCGGGGGGCGGCGAGGGTGGCTGGCTCAGATTGCTGGCGCCGCTCGAGGCGATCGCCCGCAGCGCCCCCCCTTCGCGGAACAGCGCGAGCGAGCCCGCGCCGAGTCCGGGCAGCGGGGTCGGCGTGGGCTGCCAGGGCGCGCCGGCCGATTCGCGCTCGTACACCCGGGATCCTTCGGGCCCCGAGGCCGCGAACGCGGCGCCCCCGTCCGGCAGCCCGGCGACGGCTTCGGGGGCGCTCGCGCCCATCGCCGCCGCCGCGCCCTGGTCGAGCTGCCAGCCGGAGCCGTCGTTGACGATCAGGCCTCCGGTGAACCGGTTTTCCCGCGGGTTGGGCTGTTCGCGGTAGGCGACGATCGCCTCAGAGCCCGCGAACGCGACCGCGGTGAAGCTCGCTCCCCGAACCTGGGGCGGCAGCGCTTCCGGCGGTTCCTGAGCCCAGGTCTTGCCGTAGCGCAGCAGCACGCCGCCCTGACCCACCGCGGCCGATCCCACCGCGTACCCGCGCGCCGGGTTGTTGGGATCGAAGGCGACGCCGAGCAGGTTGCCGCGGAAGTTGATCGGCGTGGCGGGGTCGCGTTCCCACAGGCCTGTCTCGCCCCGCCACAGCCACATCTGCCCGAGGTCGCCGACCGCGTAGGCGCGGGTGGGCGTCGGCCAGGCGACGGCTCGCAGCCGCGGCGTTTCCACCCGCTCGCCGGGGCCGAACAGGCTTTCGGGCAGCCAGCCCCGGCCCGGCCTGTAGCGGGCGACGGCGCCCTGGTCGCCGACCGCGAGCGTTTCGCTCGAGAGCGAGCCGACCGGCGCGCCCGGCTGGGGGGCGATCGCCGTCAACGGGTGGCGGAAGGGCACGGGCCACGGCGCGAGCCTGCTGGCGGCGGGTTCGTGTGTCAGGTGGATGGGCAGGCCGTCGACGCCCAGCCACCCCTCGCGCGGTTGCGAGAACGCGGCGCCGCGCTCGGCGCCGGGGTCGCTGCCCGGGTCCGAGCCTGCGCCGAGCGCGAGCACGGGCGTGAACGATTCGCCGTCCAGGCGCAGGCTCACCCCTTCGGGCAGCCCCGTGATCACGCGCTCGCCGAAGCGGGTCCCGTTCGCCCAGGCGATGCTGCGCGAGGGGCCGGCGGGCAGCTGTTCAGGCAGTTCGTGGTCGCACGGCGGCGTCCCTTCGGGCGCGCCCGCGGGCAGCTCGCACCAGCTCGCTTCCAGGCGGCCGCCGGCCGGGCCTTCGGGCTTGAAGAAGATCGTCGTGGTGGTGGGCGCTCGGGCGTGGAGGTCGGCGCGTTCGCCGTCGATCCAGACGCCTTCGCTCGTAACGGTCAGGACCTGCGCTGTGACCGTCGGCGGCTCGCCCGTGCCGGCCACGGTGAAGGGCTCTTCGGCGGGCGCCGCGGGAACCGGAACGACCAGAGGATGGGCCTTGCCGTCCCCTTCGCCGGGGACGAGCGCGACCGGCTTCCAGCTCCAGCCGGCAACTTCCGCGCCTTCGGCCTGCTTGGACACTCGGCGGAAGAGGGCCACGGCGCCCGGCGGGTACGCCTTCGAGGAGAGCTGCGCCAGAAGCCAGGCGTTCGCGGGCGAGCTCGCGCCGAGCGCCAGCACGTGGAAGTCTTCGCGGCTCGCTTCCGGAATTTCGATCGTCTCGAGGGTCCAGCGTGTGCCGTCCCAGTGCAGGACCCCGCCCTCCACGCTCCCCTTTTCGCTGACCGGCACGACCAGCGCGCCAGCCTGCGCGCCCGCTTCGTCGAGTGGGGCGATCAGCGGCGCGCGCTGGGCGCCGAAGAGGGCTTCGCCGCTCTTCAGCAGCGGCGCTTCGCCTTCCTTCAGCGCTTCGCCTTCGGTGGGAACCGGCTGGGTCTCCTCGAACGATCCGCCCGGGTTGCGCACGAGCAGGACCTGGCGCACCTTGCTCCCCGCGGCCGGTACGGCGCCGGCCAGCACACCGGCGCCGGCGGGGGTCATCTGGCCGGCAAGCGGGCTCGGGGCTCCGCTCGGCTGGTCGAGCGTGAAGCCGGACAGCGGCTGTCCCGTGTCGTCCAGCAGGGCAGGCCCGAGCGACCATCCACCCTGGCTCGTGTAGCGGACGAGCACCGTCGTGGAGCCAGCCTGACCGACACCCCACGTCTCCTCGCCGCCGGGCGCCTGGGGTTCGTCCGGAGTCGCGCCGATCATCGTCACCTCGCGTGCGGGGACCGAGGCGTCGGTCTGGGGCGTCGGTTCTTCAGCGGGCGCGGGCTGGGCGGCCGCGCGGGGACCGGACAGGCGGTCTGTCAGCCCGAGGGCGCCCACGAGCGCGAGCGCGAGCGCGCCCAGGAGCAGTGTCCTCCGGAGGGCGATCCGGCCTCTGTGCGTACGGCGACGCCTCAACGCTGCGGTTCCGATCCCGTGAAGAGGGGGTTGTGGGGGAGCACGGTCAGGCCCGTGCTCACGGTGTTGGCGCCGGCGCCCGCGCCACTGCCCGCGACCGTCGGCAGCTGGGCGAGCGCGTGGGTCTGCAGGTCGAGCTTGGTCGGCCAGCGCCGGCGGTCGAGGGGCAGCAGCAGCCTGCGGCCGCCGGCCGCCAGCGTGCGCGTCGGCGTGGCCGCGACGACCTGCCGACGGCGCTTGGCGACCAGGCGGACGCGCGCCCGCACCGCAAGGTGGAAGCGCAGTTCGAGCGTCGTGCCATGTACGAGTCGGCTGCGCAGGTGGGAGAGGAGCGGCACCGTAACCTTCGATTCGGCTTCGGACTTCGAGGCTTCCGGGATGACGCTGCCGTAGGGAGGAGGTTCTTCGCCCAGCCCCGAGTCGTCGACCGGCGGCGCGTCGGGCGGCACCTGCGGCAGACCCTGATCCGGCGGGCGGTAGGTGATGAGACCCGCGAATGCCGGGTCGGTGTCCTGCGGAAGGCTCCGTTCGTCTTCGGGCGCGAGGTGGAACAGCCATCCCCGCGTGGTCGCAAGCCAGCAGTCGTTGACGGCCGGGCAGGCGAGCTTGGCGGCTTCGCCCTTGGGGCCGACGCCTTCCCCCTGTTCTCGAGCCGAGGGCAGCGCCTGCGCTTCGATGACGTTCCCTTCGGCAGAGATGCGCACGAGCACCGCGCGCGCGGCCGGGCTGCGCAGTTCCTGTGGAGCTAGCCCCAGCCAGGCGCTGTCCGTCCCCGGCTCGGCCGCGATCGAGGTCAGGGCCGCCCGTTCAGCGCCTTCCGGGAGCAGGCCCGCTTCTTCGGGCAAGAGCTTCGTCCCCAGGGGGTGGGCGGGGGCGGGGCCGATCAACTGGCTCCAGGTCCCCCCTTCGGAGCGGTGCACGACGGTGACTTCCCCGTGCGTGGAGCTTTCGGGGAGCTCCGCCGGCGCCACCGAGCCGGCCGCTCCCCACAGAGCGCCGTCGGCGGCTGAGAGGTGCAGGAAGCCGAGAGCTTCCGGGAGCTCCCCCGCTGCGTAGGAGAGAACCCCTTTTTCGGGTTCGAACGCCGGCAGCACACCTTCGGGATTGATGTCGTGAACGATCGGCGATTCGACTTCCTGCCTGGCGACGCGATCGCCGGGCGAGAGGCGCACGCTCTCGTAGAGGTGGTCTGCGAACAGACGCATGTCCTGCACCGGATGCCCTTCTTCCGGGTACGGTTCGGCTTCCAGCGCGCTGCCGTTCCAGTGCAGCTGGAAGGCGCCGATCTGGGGTTCCGCCAGCGGTTCGCCGGCGAACCAGCAGTCGGTGGAGACGGTGGCCGGCGGTGACGGCGGGAGGCATCCCGCCGCCCGCATCGCCTGGTAGGAGTCAGCCTGGAAGGCGGGGTGGGCGTAGGAGGCCACGACCTGCCCACCGGAGAAGTGGCAGAGAGTGTTGTCTTCGAGCGGCGGTTCTCTGAACGCCCCGGTTTCGGCGACCTGCCCGGGCCGACCGTCCGAGACCGTCCAGAAGTCCTCCGGTCCGGCCCAGGCGATGCTTCCGTGGTTGGATTCGTGCACCGTGGCGCCGCACACCGAGGCGAGCTCATGCCATTCCACGCCGTTGTACGCCCACACGCCCGGTGGGATCGTGGGGGGGTTGCCGGCCGTCAGCAGCAGACCGCGGTTGGGCGCCCAGAACTCGATGTCGCTGATCGCGCCCAGGGCGATCGGCACCTGCGATTCCGGTACGCCGGGGGGCGGTTTCGGAGGTCTCGGCTGTTCCAGACGCCACGTCACCGCCGCTTCAGCGGCGGCGGAGGTGGCCGGGCGCGCGAGGCTTAGCGAAGCGAGCGCGAGCGCCGTGGCCAGCGTCGCCGCGACGGCGAGCGCTGGTCCCGAACTGAGCACAAGCGGTCGTGCGCCAACAAGCGGCCGGGCGCCCGTAAGAGGGAGCGCCCTCCTCATCGCCGCCGGCCTCCACGGGCACCGCGACGATGGCGGGCGGCGGCGCGGTCTGCACTCGAGCGTCGCGAGCGCGACCCTGAGCGCACGAATGACACCTCGAGCGACTGGCGCAGGGCCGGCCGGCCGGTGGCGGTGAAGGCGAGGCTGACCGTCGCCGAGAGCCCGCCGTGCTCGGCGGCCAGCGCGCTGTAGGGCTTGAAGAGCTTCAGTGCCACCGTCAGCAGTTCCCCGCCGCCGGACTGCGCGAGCTCGTCGGCGGTCGCGACGGTTCGGGTGCCGACGGTCGCGTGCACCTGCGAGCGCCCGGCGATCGTGCGGGCCCGTCGCCGCCCGCCACGTGCACGGCGAGCGGCCCGCGATGCACCGGCCGCCCGCACGGGCACCGCGCTCTGGGCGCCGACGTCCAGCGTTCCGGCCCCCGGGACCTCCACGTAGAGCAGCACGCTCCCATCGGGGCGCGACACTCCGGTGGCGCTCAGGCTCCACGCCGGCGTGAGCCGCGGGCCGGCCGGCGCCTGGGAGACGTACTGCGGGGTCGCGGTCAGGCCGAACCCGATCCGTTCAAGGACAAAGGCGTCGCTGCCGTCGGCGGAGCCGATCTTCTGTTCGGGCCCGGGGGTGTTGCCGTCGCCGAAGACGAGGTTGGAGGCGGTCGATGAGAACGCCAGCGTGTCGCCGTCGGCGGAGAAGGAGGGCGAGAGCGCGCCGAGTCCCGGTTCGCTTTCGCCGTAGGGATCCAGACCGGCGCGCACCGGCGGATGGGGCTGTTCGCTGGGGCCGCCTTCGTAGCCGTGACTCACGCGCGTGAGCGTCTGGTTGCGAAGGTCGACGTCGAACAGCTCGTCCATGCCGGGTTCCGCCGCCGGGGCGCTGATGTAGGCGGGCGAGCCGAGTGGGAACTGGGTGCGCCTGGTGGTGAACGCGACCTGGCCGCCGTCGGGGGAGATGTCGAAGTCGAAGATCGGCGACGTGCTCCCGATGCCCGCCGATTCGCCGCCCGCGAGCTCGGTCAGGGGGGTGAGCGCCTCGTCGCGGGTGGGGCGGGTGGGGTTCGAGTCCATGTTCACGACGTAGAGGTCGCTGTCCTGACCGAGCGCGCCTCGACCGAAGTTTTCACCGAGCGATGCGAGCGGCGCCTCGGAGAGGAACGCCACCGTGTAGCCGTCGGCGCTCAGCCGCGGAACGAAGTCGCCCGCTTCCCCTCCTCCGCCGGCCCAGATCCCGCTCCCCTGCCCCGACCCTTCCTCCACCACGAACGGGCCCTGACAGGGGTCCGAGGGGGAGGGAGTCCCCGGCAGCACGAGCTCGCCGCTCGCCACGCACGCGGGGTTCGTTGGGTCCGAGCCGCCTGTGATCCGCTCGGTCGGCGTCTGCGAGACCGGGCGCGATGCGCCGCCACAGCGGCTCTGTGTACGTCGGGCTCCTCGTTTCACCGGGAAGCAGCTGCGCCTGCTCACCGATGTCGGCGCCCATCCACGCGACCGTCGAGCCGTCGGCGCTGAGCGACGCACCCAACGGAGGGGTCTTTCCATACTGCCCGTACGGCGGGGGGGGACCAAATTTCCACCCGGCGCCCGGGAAGACCGCACCGTAGGTCGTGGCGCCTTCCTGGACGGAGACCGGTTCTTCGGTGGTCCGGCCTTCGACGTAGCGCCCGCTGACGAGCACCGTCCTGTCGGTGCCCAGATAGCGGACCGCGACCTGCAGCGGGGGCGTCTTCGGCTGGGGCGTCTGGCCCCTCGCTTCTGCTTCCTTTTCCTGCTTCGATTGCACCAGGTTGGAGACGGCCGCCGTCACGAACGCCACCTCCCGCCCGTCGGCGCTCATCGCCGAGCGACCGACCGCCGCCGAGCCGAGGAACGTTCCCGCCGCTTCGTAGGTCAGCGGCTTTGCGGATTCATCCGGCGCCGAGACCACCGTGAAGGGACACGGCTGCGGCGAGGGTTCGCAGTGCCCGGACGCAGGGATTGGGACCGCCATGTCGCGCACGTACACGTTGACCGCTTCCTGCTTGGGATGTGCGTCGGACCGGTCGTCGGTGATTTCGGTGAGGCTCGCCCCTTCGTTGGTGGTGAAGCTGATGTAACGCCCGTCTTCGCTGATCGAGGGCAGCTCCGCGTCGCCCCCGGCCACCTGTTCGACCACGCCGGTCGCAAGGTCGCGCCGCCATACGCCGGTGACCCCGCCCAGCGAGCCGTCGAACGCGACGTACTGCCCGTTGCCCGAGATCGCGGGGTCGTGCGCGTATTCGGCCTGCTGGGGTTCGCCGCCGCCCAGCACCCCCGCGGAGACCAGCGAGATCGGCCCGAAAACGTCGGCGCCGGCGGGCGCCGGAGCTGTGAGGAGCGCCGCGCTCAAGGCAGCCAGAACCCCCAGGAGCGCCGGCAGAGCGCGCAACGACAGAGCGTTGGACGACCCCGGACACGGTCCCGCCGCCATCTGCCACCTCGCGCGAGACCCCAACCCCCTCACGAGACGCTCACCCACTCCCGCACCGTGCCGGAGTTGCCAAGCTTGTCACGCACCTGAATGGTCACCCGGTACACGCCAGGCCGGGCGTAGCGGTGGACGAACCGCGTCCGCCCGTGGGCGGAGCCGCCGTCGCCGAAGCTCACGACCACCGCGCGCGCGTCAACCCCCGAGTAACGGTCGAGCACGCGCACGACGACTCCCCCGCCCCGGGCGCGCACGATCCGCACGGTGGGCGGGACGCCGTCGACGAGCAGCGTCGAGGGCGCGGAGAGCGTCGCGGCCCCGTCGGCGTCGGTGGCGAGCACCTGTATGCGGTGGCGGCCCGAGCCCAACCCGAGTGGGTCGAGGCGCAGTTCGCGGCTGCCCGCGGGGACGGCGAGCGAACGGCCGTCGAGCACGACGTGGTAGGTGAGCGGCCCGTCGGCGCTGACGGCCGGCTGCCAGGAGACGGCGGCCCGCGAGGGTTTCACCCAGCCTTTGGGGGGGTTGAGGATGGTCGCCACCGGCGGCGCGGTCGCCTGCGCGGCGACGATCGCGGCGTTGCCGAGCTGCCCCTGGCGGAAGGCCACGAGGCCGTCCCCCAGCCCCGAGCGCCCGACGGCGAGTTCGGCGACTTCACCGCCCGCCCCGCCGCTGAGAAGCGCGGTCTGCACGGCGCCATCGGGGAAATCCTCGCGCACGGCCACCGCGGGGTCCCCCTGCGGGTCGGCGCTCGGCCACGCCGAGAGGCCCCCACCGGAGGGGTTCATCACGCTCGCGGCGGACGTTTCCGAGCCGGTGAACGGTGGGCCGAGCAAGAGCGCGGCGCTCAGCGTGCGGTTGGTGCCCTCGAGCACGCGCGGCGTGCCGTTGCTGTCGTAGAGCAGGCGCACGTCGCGCCTTTCGTCGATGTCGACGCTCGGCGGGCCGATCTGCGCGGCCTCGCCACCCGGGACGGCCGAGTCCGCGACGCTCGCGCCCGTGAACTCCGAGCCGTTTTCCGATTCGCCGTCGGGCAGCGTGTTCACGAAGATGCGCGGCCCCGGCAGCGGCGAGCCCGGTCCGGCCGCCTGCCGGTAGGCGGCCTCGGCCTGCCCGAGCCGCGAGATGGCGACGCTCGGCGCGTCGGCGTCCTGGCTGATCGGCACGCCGTTGAAGGTGGTCGCGGTGACCGGCAGCACGTAGTCGAGGGCGGTGCTGAAGAGGCGCCTCGCCCAGATGCGCGCGACCCCTTCGACGTCGGGCTCCTGCCAGACGACGACCCCGTTGCCGGTGGGGCCGATCGCGAGCTGCGGCGCGTTGGCCTGGGTGGGCGCGCGCATCGAGACCCCGGGGTCGCGGTTGATCGCGCCCAGACCCGACCAGCGCCGGCCGTCGAAGTGCGCCACGCGCACCTGCTCGACCACGTCGCCGGGGCGCAGCAGCGGGACGTTGGAAACGGCGGTCTCGACAACCCTGTAGACGATGTCGGCCTGGCCGGTCGAGCTGACCGCGAGAGCGGGGCTCGTGCCGGTCGCTTCTTCGATGTCGGGGTCGACGATCATCGCCTGGCCGAACTGCGAGGAGCCCGGACCGAGCAACGCGCCGAGCAGCTCGTACACCGGCCTGCCCGCCTTGGTGGCGAACGGCGTCGCCCACACGACGACCAGCTCGCCGCCTTCGGCGGCCCCGATCCGCGGCCAGCTCGCGGCAAAGGGGGTTTCGCAGTGTTCTTCGCTCGTGGCGGAGGGGTTGCCCGAGCTCGGCAGGCAGCGGTCGACGCGGATCGGCGCCAGCCACCGCCCG
This sequence comes from uncultured Solirubrobacterales bacterium, assembly GCA_963842005.1. Classification (GTDB taxonomy): domain Bacteria; phylum Actinomycetota; class Thermoleophilia; order Solirubrobacterales; family Solirubrobacteraceae; genus Palsa-744. Next base: position 713,123 of record CAWJEV010000005.1, read on the forward strand.
CCGACGTAGCGCGAGACGAACACGTGAGGAACGCCTTCGACGCGCTTGAGGTAGACGAGCCCGCCGGTCCCGTCTTCGGCCATCGCGACGCCGCCGAGGCCGACGATGCCTTCGGCGGGGCCGTCGATCGTCTGTGCGGGAAGGATGACCGCGTGCGCCAAAGGCGCACGCACGGCGAGGAGGAGGATCGCCGCGAGCCCGACGGCCAGCACCACGCGATCGACGGCCAGCACCGCCCGATGCCACCGGCGCGCAGGCGAGCAGGGGATCGGCACAGCCTCACGCTCCCTCACGAGGTCGATTTGTTGAGCGCCCCGGGCGTCGGGAAGTAGGCGCAGCGGAAGTTCTGCGGTTCGCCGACCGGCTGCGAGCCGGCGAAGCCGCCCTTCGTCCCGTTGGAGTACACGTCCACGTACTGCAGCGATTCCGGCAGCGGGTTGGCGGGGAGCGGGATCGGGTTGGCCTGCCCCTGGCGGGGGTCGCCGGTCGCCCCTTCGGAGACGCCCTCGAATCCGGCGGCCGCCGAGCCCGCTTCGGTGGTGACCAGCGAGGAGCTCATCTCGCGTTCGTCTTTGAGTCCGCGGGTCGGGTCGAGGTTGATCGTCGCGGTCAGCGGCGAGTCGTGGATCGTGGACTCGAGCTTCACGCGCGCGGCGGCGCCGAGGAGCTCGGAGGCGTCGGGCAGCCAGCCGCCTTCTTCCTCGCACTTCTTGGAGGCCCACAGGTAGTTGTTCTTGCCGAGCTCTTCCTTGGTGAGCGGGAAGGGAGTCGATTCCAGGCACCACGTGCCGAGGTCGACCGTGAGCGGTGGGCAGGTGGCCACAAGCGCTGCGGCCGTTTTGCCGTCGAAGCGCTTGGCGTTCTCGGCGGTGCTCACGGTCGGGATCGCCGAGGCGGGGAACTTCCCGTTGCGCCCCAGCGCCAGCAGCGCGCCGGGGCGTGGCGTGGAGCTGACGGGGTGCCCGGCGATCATCCCAACCACGGCGTGGCGCGCGGCGTCGGCGGCGCCGGTGAGCGAGAAGAGGAGCGCGATCAGCGCCACGACCATCGCCGGCGAGGGTAGGCGCCGCGGCGGGCGCGCCCTCATCCCGCCTGCTCGGGGTCGGGGCGCCGGGTGAAGCGCGGGGGCGTGGGCGAGGCGCGGCGCACCTCGCGCAGCTCCTCCAGCGTCACCTCCTGCACGGTGGAGAGCACGGCCTCCAGCGCCACGCCCGAGAGCGTCTCTTGCTCCAAGAGCGCGGTAGCGGTCTCCTCAACGGTGGACCAGTTGCGGTCGAGGATCGCCGCGGCGCGCGCCTCGGCGTCGCCGACGATGCGCTCGACCTCGCTGTCGATCAGGTCCAGCGTGTGCGGTCCCACCGAGCCGAGGTCCTGCAGCGAGGCGCCGAGGAACACCTCGCCGCCCTTCTCGCCGATCGTCACCAGGCCGAGCGCCTCGGACATGCCGAAGGAGGTGACCATCGAGCGCGCCAGCGCGGTCGCGGCGTGCAGGTCGTCGTTGACGGTCGTCGAGGTGTGCCCGAATGCGATGCGCTCGCCCGCCAAGCCCGCGGTGATCACGATCAGCTGGCTCTCCAAGTCGCGCTTGGTCATGATGAGCTGGTCGCGGTCGGAGAGCATGTGCGCGGCGGTGCCGAGCTGGCGCCCACGCGCGACGATCGAGAGCTTGCGCGTGGAGGCCGTGTGCCCCAGCGCGTCGGTCACGACCGCGTGGGAGGCCTCGTGGACCGAGATCAGCCAGCGCTCGTGCTCGCTGAGGATGTGGTGCTTGGCCGGACCGGCGACGACGCGGTCGATCGCCTCGTCGAGGGTCGCCGCGTCGAGCTCGGCGCGCCCGTCGCGCACGCTGAGCAGGGCGGCCTCGTTGATCACGTTCGCCAACTCGGCGCCGCTGAAGCCCGGCGTCTGGCGCGCCACCTCCTCCAGCGACGCGTCGGGCGCCAGCGGGCGCTTGCCGCCGTGCAGGCGCAGGATCTCCAGGCGCCCGTGCACGTCCGGCACGTCGATCGTCACCTGGCGGTCGAAGCGCCCGGGGCGCAGCAGCGCGGGGTCGAGGATGTCGGGCCGGTTGGTGGCGCCCATTACCACCAGGCCGCCGTCGCCGGCGAAGCCGTCCATCTCGACGAGGATCTGGTTGAGCGTCTGCTCGCGCTCGTCGTTGCCCTGGCCGATGCCGGCGCCGCGCTTGCGTCCCGCGGCGTCGAGCTCGTCGATGAAGATGATCGCGGGCGACACTTTGCGGGCCTTGCGGAACAGGTCGCGCACGCGCGCCGCGCCGACGCCCACGAGCGACTCCACGAAGTCCGAGCCCGACAGCGAGAAGAAGGCCGCATCGGCTTCGCCCGCGACCGCCTTGGCGATCAGCGTCTTGCCGGTGCCCGGCGGGCCCACCAGCAGCACGCCCTTCGGCGCTGCCGCGCCGACGGCCAGGTACTTGCTCGGGTCGGCCAGGTAGTCGCGGATCTCACGCAGCTCGGCGACCGCTTCCCCGGCGCCCGCGACGTCGGCGAAGGTGATCCTGTCGCTCGTCCCCTTGCCCTTCTTACGCCCTTTGCCCGCGAACTGCGAGAAGCCCGCGATGCCGCCCGCAGCGCCTTCGGTGCCGAGCCGCATGAACAGCGAGAACAGGCACACCAGCAGCAGGATCGGGATCAGGAACTGGACGATGATCGCCTTGGTGCCCTTGCCCGACTGCTGGTCGACCGCCACCGTGGCGCCGCCGGCGAGCAGTTCGTGCAGCAGCTGCTGGGTCTGGGCGCCGGAGGACGGGTAGGCGGCCCACAGCGGCTGCCGGAGGCCGGCCCCGGGCGCGGGGACCAGGACGGTGCTGACGCGGATCTTCCGCTTGCCGTGGACCGTGACCGGCGTGCGCACGGTCCGCGGCGTGGAGGGGGGCACGACTCCCGCGGGCAAGAGCCGGGGCGCGGCGACGGTCGTGACGAGCTCGACGCGGTTGTCGTGGTCGAGCAGCAGCGCGTCGGCGAGGTCCTTGTTCTTGGCGAGCGTCTGCACCGTGTTGATCGGCACCTCCACGCCCGCGCTGCTCGGCTTGATGTCGCCCAGCAGCGTGGCGAACGCGATCGCCAGGCCGACGGAGGCGAGCAGCAGGAACAGCGCGACCGGGTCGCGGAAGGCCACCCGGCGCACGTTGTGGGCGAACGCGCCAAGGTTCGCGAGCACCGGGTTGCGGCGCTTTGCCAAACCCGAGCGCACGGCGGCGCGGCCCGGTTCGGGTGCCCGCCCGCCCCGGCCGTTGGCGCGTCCGTTGCCCGCGCGGCCGTTCCCCGAGGGCCGGGCCGGCGGGAGCGGGGCGGGGTTGTCGGGGAGGGGCTCGTCGGTCATGGCTGGGCAGCCCCGGCCCGCAGCGGCCGCGGGCAGAGGGGTACGCAGGGCAACGACGCGCCGCCCCGGTACCGCAGGTCTACCGGAGCGGATGGGAAAAGCAACCCGCTTTCACAAAAACAAAACATCAAGGCAACGACTCCCGCCGGGCTTCACCAAACTTTCTCCAACTGAACACCACCTGTTCACGGGAGCCGCCCGGCGAGCAGCCGAGACTGCGCGACGCCCCTCGAAAGCAAAGGAGTCTCCGTGCGCGCACACCGCACCCTCAAGGTCAGCTCGCTGGTCGGTCTCGCCCTGCTCGTCTCTGCCCCGGCGACGGCCGCCGCGGCCAAACGCCTGATCCTCGGCGGCTCGACGTCGGTGCTCCCCCTCGCCCAGAAACTCGCCGCCGCCTACCACCACGCGTACCCGCGGATCCCCGAACCGAAGGTCGAGGGTGGGCAGTCCGACGTCGGCGTCGCGGGCGCCGCCGCCGGGCGCTTCGACATCGGCGACTCCTCGCGCGACCCGCTCAGCACCGACCCCAAAAACGTCCCTCTCACCTGGACGAAGATCGCGCGCGACGGCATCTGCGTGGTGACCAACGACAAGAACCCAGTCGCGAACTTCTCTCAAGAAACGATCCAAAAAATCTTCAGCGGCTCGATCCGCGACTGGAGCGAAGTGCCGGGCGCGACCGCCTCCGGTCCGATCGACCTGTTCGACCGCTCCAGCGCCTCCGGTACCCAGGACGCCTTTCAGAACATCTTCATGGGCATCGACCTAAGGATCTCCCCCAGCGCCAGCGCGGAGTCCTCCAACGGCGAAGAGCAGAACGCCGTATCGGCCGACGCCAACGCGATCGGGTTCGTCTCCTTCGCGTACACCGCGGGCGTCCACCCGGCCGCCTACCAGGGCGTGGGGTGCACCCTGCGCAACGCCAAGTCCGGCCAGTACGGCGGCGTGCGCAACTTCTGGATGGTGACCAGGGGCGCGCCGAAGGGCGAAACGAAGAAGTTCCTCAGTTGGGTGACGAGCGGCAACAGGACAACCAAAAGCATCATCAACTCGAACTGGATCGCGATCTATTAGCAGCACCGCCCACCTGAGAACGTGTTTGAGAACGATCGGCACGCCCGGATGCGCCCCTGGACACGGCGCTGGATCGCCACGTGCCGGCTTGCCCGTGCCACCAGCACGGACTTCACCGACCGAAGCCGGGAGACACTCGCCTTCGGCTCGCATCCCCGTTTCGGCCAGCGTCGCCCAGCTTGATCCATGAACGCCCCGGACGCACCGCCTGTTCTCAAACACGTTCTGAAGGAGGCCGCGCGCGACCGGCGCGTCGAGCTCGGGCTCGGCGCGCTGGCCGCCGGCACGCTGGCGCTGATCGCGGCGATGCTGGTGACGGTGCTCGTCAACGGGTGGCCCTCGTTCGAAACCAACGGCCTCGGCTGGTTCGGCAACGGCGGCGGGGCGGGCGGGGACCCCGTCCTCCAGTTCCGCGCGATGCAGACGGGCATCCACCTGCCCGGCCACCCGCTGCTGTACTTCACCGCGTGGCCGCTGATCTGGGGGACGCTTCTCAGTACCCTCGGCGCCGTGGCGATCGCGCTGGTCGTCTCAATCCTCGCGGCGATCTTCCTGACCGAGTTCGCGCCAACGCCGGTGCGGCGCGTGCTGGAACCGGTGGTGCGACTGCTCGCGGGCGTGCCGTCGGTGATCTACGGGCTGGTGGGCCTGCTGCTGATCGCGCCGTGGGTCAACGGCCTGATCAGCACCGGACGCAAGGAATCGGTGCAGTACGTCGTGCAGTTGAGTGGCTCCGACCTGCTGACCGCCACGCTGGTGCTCACCGTGATGATCCTGCCGATCATGATCGCGCTCACCGCTGGCGCGCTCGCGGCCGTCCCGCCCGCCTGGCGCGAGGGCTCGGTGGCGCTCGGCGTCAACCGCTGGCGCACGACGTGGCGCGTGTCGGTGCGCGCCGCGCGGCCCGCGATCGTCTCCGCCACGGTGTTCGGCACCGCGCGCGCGCTCGGCGAGGCGATCATGCTCGCGATGCTCGGCGGCGGGCGACCGTGGGCCCCCAACCCGCTGGACGGACTCACGTTCCTGTTCGAGCCGATCCAGCCGCTGGCGGCGTCGATCGTCAAGGAATTCGGCGACAACCCCAACACGCCGATCGGACATACCGTCTACGCGATCGGCGCGGTGCTGCTGTTCAGCGCAGCGATGCTGTCGCTCGCCGGGTGGGCCGTGCGGCAGCCGCTCAAACGGTACGGGATAGGCATCTGATGGCGACCGCCGAGCCCGCGCTGCAGCCGCCCGCCACCGCGATCGTCCGGCCACGCCGCGAATCGACGTCGTCGTGGCCGCTGACCGACCGGTTGGCGTACGGGCTGTGCTGGGCGGTCGGGATCGGGCTGTGCGTGGTGGCGGTGGGGATCGTGGTGTTCATGTTCATCAAGGGGATCTCGGCGCTGCGCCTCAACCTGTTCGTCGAATCGCCATCGGCGGGAGTGCTGCACGAAAAGGGTTCCGGTGGCTTCCTCGACCCGCTCGTCGGAACGTTCATCCTCACGGCGATCGGCATCGCGATCGCCGCCCCGGCAGGCGTGGGGATCGCGGTGTGGCTGGTCGAGTACGCGCGGCCACGGTGGCTGGCGCGCACGGTCGAGTCGGCGATCGAGACGATCGCCGGCATACCCAGCATCGTGCTGGCGCTGTTCGGCCTGCTGATCTTCGCGCGTCCCCTGTTCGCGTTCCTGTCCGCGAGCGCAAGCAACGGGACCGTCGGCGGCCAGTCGTTCCTGAACGCCGGGATCATCATGTCGCTGCTCGCGCTGCCGCTGGTGGTGGCGGCCACGCGCGAGGCACTGCTGCAGCTGCCGACGCGCATGCGCGAGGCGTCGTACGCGCTCGGCAAGACGCGCGCGACCACGATCCGGCGGGTGCTGCTGCCCTCGGCCAGGCCGGGGATCGCGAGCGGCTCGGTGCTCGGGATGGGGAGGATCATCGGCGACACCGCGGTCATCCTGATCCTGCTCAACACGCTGAAGCTCGAAGGGGCCGGGGGGTCGCCCGTGCTCAGCACGCTGCGCGGCACCGGCTCGTCGCTCAGCTACTACGTCTACTACTTCGCGCCCACCGGCGACGGCAACTCCCCCCAGAAGGCGTACGCGGCGGGCTTCGTGCTGCTGATGATCGTGCTGGGACTCAACGCGCTGGTGACGCGATTGAGCAAAGGACTCTCGCCGGGCACAGTCGATTGGACGACCAAACTGTGAGCACAACCCCCCCGCCCGTACGCCGCATCGCGGTGGACCGCCACCCGCGCGTGGCGACGCCCCCGCCGCCCAGCGACGGCACGGGCAACGGGGCGACCACCGCCGTGGCGGGCGGGGTCACGGCCCGCCGCCGCGTCGCGCGCCCGGCAACCACCCCGCCAAGGGAACGGATGCGAATCGAATCCGTCTCGCTCGCGTACGGAACGCGGTGGGTGGTGCGCGACGTGACCCTGCCGGTGCGCCAGGGCGAGGTGCTCGCGCTGATCGGCGCAAGCGGCTCGGGCAAGACGACGCTGCTGCGATCGCTGAACCGCCTCACCGAGATCACCGCGGGAGCAGGACGCGCCGGCCGGATCACGCTCGAAGGCGAGGAGATCCACGAGATCGAGGTCAATGCGCTGCGAAGGCGCGTGACGATGGTCTTCCAGCAGCCGAACCCGTTCCCGATGAGCATCTTCGAGAATGTCGCGTACGCGCTGCGCGAGGCCCCCGGACGCCGCCGCCGCGCGCGGCGCAGCCAACTGGAGCCGGAGGTGCGCGAGGCGCTGCGCAGGGCGGGCCTGCACGAGGAGGTCGCCGAGGACCTCGATCGCCCAGCGCTGGCGCTGTCGGGCGGCCAGCAGCAGCGGCTGTGCATCGCGCGCGCGCTGGCGGCCGACCCGGAGGTGCTGCTGCTCGACGAGCCGTGCTCGGCTCTGGACCCGATCTCCACGGCGGTGATCGAGGAGCTGATCGTGGGCCTGCGCGAGAGCGTGGCGATCGTGATCGTCACCCACAACCTCCAGCAGGCCCAGCGCGTGGCCGACCACGTCGCGTTCATGCACCTCGGCGAGCTGATCGAGTACGGCCCCGCGGAGCAGATCTTCGGGCAGCCCCAACAGCAGCGCACGCGCGAGTACATCGGCGGGGCCTTCGGGTGAGGCCAGCCATCGCGCTCCTGCTCTGCGCACTCGCGTTGGGAGGGTGCGAGAGCAGCCAGGAAAAGAGCGCGCAGCTCGAAAAGGCAGCCAAGGTCGAGCGGGCACGCAACCCCGTGCAGGCCAGCCGCGGCCTGACGATCACGCAGGCCAGCCGCGAGGTGCGGGTGGTGTCCACCCAGGTGTTGCACAACTCCGAAGGAACCGCCGCGGTGGTGACGCTGCGAAACACCTCCCCGCACGCGCTGCGCGAGGTGCCGATCGCGATCACCGTGAAGGACGCCGCGGGAGGGACGCTGTACCAGAACAACGCCCCCGGCCTGGAAGCGGCGCTGACCTCCGTACCGCTGCTGGCGCCCGGCGCGCAGGTCACGTGGATCGACGACCAGGTGCAGGCCGCTGGCAACCCGGCGAGCGTGAGTGCACTCGTCGGCGAAGCCCCACAGGCGCCCGCGAGCGCGCCGAAGGTCGCCGTGTCGGGTGTGCACGCAACCGAAGAAGGCGGCAGCGCCGGTGCGGCGGGAACCGTCGCCAACGACTCGGCCGTGGCGCAGCAGGGCCTCGTGGTCTACGGGGTCGCCCGCCACGGCGGGCGGATCGTGGCGGCAGGCCGGGCAGTGCTCGCCGAAGTGGCGGCGCACAGCTCGAGCCCGTTCCAGGTGCTGTTCATCGGCAGCGCCGCCGGAGCGAAGCTCGAAGTGAGCGCCCCGCCGAGCACGTACTAGAAAAGGTTCGGCCCGCCTTGCGGCGGGCCGGGGGCAGGGGCGTAAGCCCCAAGCACCTGATACGCACCAGCGATGGTAACAGGCCACCCACCGGCCCGACTGTCACCACTGCGCCGGACGACTCAAGCGTGGCGGCCATGAACCCGCGGCGCATGATGGTGGCGCCTGCTTGCGAGCCGTCCGGTCTGTGCAGTGCGGAGGGTGTGGGAATCGAACCCCTCGAAGGATGACTCCGAGAATGCACGTATCAGGTGCCTGCCGGGACCACCCGGCTGCACCCTCCTGTCTCGAAAGGTACTCCGCGCTTGGGACGGTACGCCAGCTCGGCGCCACCTCAGAGCGTCGGCAGCGTCAGGCGGTGCGAGCGGGCGATCTGCTCGGCCAGCCGCTCGTCGACCCCGACTTCCCCAGCGACCCCGGGCCAGCCCGCGACCACGTCGCGGACCTCCGCGAGGATGGCCTCGGCGCGGCCGCGCTTGAGGCCCGCCACTCCGGCGACCGCGCGCAGGTCGGCGACGGTGAACCCGTCGCGCTTGCCGTTGAGCGACATCTGGTGGCTGTCGAGCCAGCGGTTGCCAGGCACCCAGGCCCAGATCACGTCGTAGGCGGGGGCCAGCGACCACGCCCCTGCGCGGTCCATCAGGAAGGCGACGTTCTTGACGTGGTCCTCCTGGTTGCGCGCGAGGACGTTGAAGACCATGCGCCGGAACTGCTGCTCGACGACAGGCGTGCCGAGGTCCAGCCGGCGGATCAGCAGCGTGAGCTGCTCGTAGCTGTACGTGCCCGGCTCGTTGTAGCTCGCCTACCTCGACCTGCCCCGAGCGGACCTCGCCGGTGGCGTCGTTGTAGGCGATGAACGCCTTCGGACGCGCGCCGCCGGCGGAGCTGCCGACGGCGAGAATCGCCTAACCGCCGCAACGGTCAGACGGTCGTACCCGGCTCGTCGCCCCACATCCACGGCCGTTCGGTGGACTCGGTACGTGGATGGCTCCGGCCGCGCGCGCGCCGTCGGAGCTTGCGCTGCTCGCGTTCCAGTTGGGCAATCGGGAGGTCGATCGACTCGGGGATGGCGGCGTCGAGGCCCTCAAGCAGTTCCAGCACTCGCAGCAGCTTGATCATCGAGGTCATCTGCACCGACTCCCCCCGCTCTGCGCGCTGCACAGTGGCCTGACCGACCCCGGCTTGGGAGGCTATCTCGGCCTGAGTCCAGTTGCGCTCGAGGCGGTGACGTGCCAGCCTCCGGCCGAGCTCGGCGAGAATAGCGGCATCGGTCATCAGCGCATCGAAATGCATCGATTCTGATGTGTTAAGCATTTGATACGGCGATAATACATCGGATCTGACGCAGAGCATCACACGATCCGTGACACGCGAACCATCATTTATGACGCGTTATCTCGTTATTCCGGGATAACACATCACTACTGATGTATCTCTTGGCCACGAGGACAACCTGCGCTGCCGAGCTCGGAGTCCGAGGCGGTCCCGCACTGCGGCGTGGAGCGTGCGCCCGGGACTAGACTGCCGCGGCCATGAGAAGCCCGATGCGTGTGCGGCTGTCGCTGCTCGGCGGCCTTGGCCTTGGGGCTCTCCTGTTCCCCGCGAGCGCCTCGGCGCACGGGATCGTCGGCAAGGCCGATCTGCCGATCCCCCCCTGGCTGTTCAGCTGGGCGGCGGCGGTCGTGCTGGTGGTGTCGTTTGTGGCGCTCTCGACGCTGTGGACGCGCCCACAGCTGCAGCGCCAGCACCGCCGGGCGTTGTTCGCGCTGCCGCGGGCGGTGGACGTGCTTGGGAACGTCGTCGGGGTGGGGCTGTTCGTACTGGTGGTCTATAGCGGCTTCGCAGGCGCCCAGGTGTGGTCGGTGAACTTCTCGGTGACTTTCGTCTACGTCGTGTTCTGGGTGGGGGTGCCCGTGCTGAGCGTGTTGTTCGGGGACGTCTTCCGGGCGCTCAACCCGTGGCGAACCTGCGCGCGGGTGCTGCGTGCAGGCCTAGACGCGGTGGCGCCGCTGCGCGCTCGGACCGCGCCGCTGCGCTATCCGCAGTGGCTGGGGGTGTGGCCGGCGATAGCGACGCTGGTGGGGTTCGGGTGGCTGGAGCTGGTGTACCCGATACCGGGCCGCGATGAGCCCTCGCTGATCGCGGCGCTGTCGCTGGGGTACTTCCTGTGGAGCGTCGCCGGGATGACGGTGTTCGGAGTGGAGGGGTGGGGGGAGCAGGCCGACGGGTTCGGGGTGTACTTCAGCCTGCTCTCGCGGCTCTCCGCGCTGGTGCGCGGGGAGGACGGCGTGGTCTACCTGCGCCGGCCGCTGAGCGGGCTGACCGACCTGCCGGTGCGCCGTGGGACGGTGGCGCTGATGTGCGCGATCATCGGGATCACCACGTTCGACGGGTTCAGCAACGGCATCTACTGGCACGACTCCGAGCCGTGGCTGCAGAGCCGCTTCGCCGAACTCGGGCTCGGCCAGATGGCCGCGCTCGAGCTGGCCTACTCGGTCGGGTTGGTGTTCTGCATCGGTGTGATCGCGTGCGTGTACCGGCTGGGGGTCCTGGGGGTGCACAGCGTCAGCGGCCGCTACGACATCCCGCACCTGATGCGCACGTTCGCGCACACGCTCGCACCGATCGGGTTCGCGTACGTGCTGGCGCACTACTTCTCGCTGCTGATCTGGCAGAGCCAGGCGATGGTCTACCTGGCCTCCGATCCGCTGGGCAACGGGGCGAACCTGCTCGGCACCGACAGCTACCAGATTCACTACGGGATCGTCTCCTACGCGGCCATCTGGTACGTGCAGGTCGCCGCCCTGCTCTCCGGCCACGTCGGCGGCCTGACGCTCGCGCACGACCGCGCGCTCGCGATCTACCGCGACCCGCAGGAGGCGCTGCGCAGCCAGTACTGGATGCTGGCGGTGATGGTGGCGTTCACGAGCTTCGGACTGTGGCTGCTCTCGGCGGTGGGGACGTGATCCCCCGCCGCCTCGCCCTCGCCGTGGCGCTCGGCGCCCTCGCCCTGGCGCCGGCGCTCCCGGCGGGCGCCCTGGGCGCGAGCCAGCTCAAGTTCCAGGAGAGCGGCAACCCGATCTTCGACCAGGGCAGCAGCTACCACTACCGCACCTACATCACCCGGGTCGCTCCGAGCGTGCCGGGCCTGAGCCTGCACGTGCTCGAATTCGCCGACCGGCTGATCATGGTCAACCACACCGGCAGGACGGTCACGGTCTACGGCTACCAGCAGGAACCGTATGTGCGCGTGCTCGCCAACGGCACGGTCGAAGTCAACCTGCACTCGCCCGCGTACTACCTCAACCAGAGCTTCTACGGCGACGTCGCCGTTCCCGCCTCCGCGTCCCCCGACGCCACCCCTCGGTGGAGCGTCATCGACCGCGCCGGTCAGTTCGAATGGCACGACCACCGCATCCACTGGATGTCGCCGCTGCTGCCGCCCGAGGTCACCAACCAGGCCAAGCGCACGAAAGTCTTCGAATGGGAAGTGCCGATCCGGGTGGGAGCACAGCCGGCGACGATCTACGGGCAGCTCTTCTGGGTCCCCGAGGAAGGCACCAAGACGCCCGTCGCGGCGATCGTCGCGCTCGTGGCGATCGTGCTGGGCGGAGTGGCGCTGGTGGTCGTGGTGCGCAGGCGCCGAAGATTGGCAGCCCTCTCCGCTCCGTCGGGGGAGTCGGGCGGAGAAGAGTGGTGAGCTCACATCAGACGGCAGCGGCGACCCGGTCGGGTGTGGCGGGCACTGACACGCGCTCGGTCTGCCGTGCCGCGCTCGGTAGGGGCATCAGCGTGAGCGCGAGCAGGACGAGCAGCGGACCGGTGTTGACGTCGGTCGCCTGTCCTGACCAGAACGGGCCGCCGAGGCTCTGCCCGAACACCCAGTAGGCGAGCGAGAGCACCGCCCCGAGAGCGAGCGCGCCGGGACGCCACCGCGTCCAGACGCCGAACGCGATCAGGACCGAGGCGAGGGCGAGCAGGGTGGCGATCGTCACGCCGTGGCCCTGGGAGGTTTTCGCGACCGAGCTCTGCGCGGTGGCGAGCCAGTGGGGCGCCGCGCTGGCCATGCCCGCGATCTGTTCGTGGATCGCGCTCGGGGAGCGGTCGACGTGCAGCAGCCACAGCACCGCCGCCTCGAGCCACAGCAGCGACCAGACGGCCCGCCCGCCGCGGTCGCCGAGCAGCCCGCCGTCGGCGACGGAGCGCTCGCCCTCGGCGTCCTTCGGCCACACGAGCAGCCCGATCAGCCCGTACACGAGCACCGCGCCGGGCGCACCCATCAGCGGCGAGACCGGCGCGCCCGAGAAGAGCGTCGCGAAGCCCTCACCGAACCACCACACGACGAACGCCCACGCGAAGGAGACGAGCAGCGCGGGGCGCACCGTGCGCCGGCTGAGGATCAGCCCGAGCCCGATCGCGCACTGGATCTCGGCGGCGAGCGTGTTCCACAGCGTCAGGTCGTGCCCGTAGAAGTGGGCAAGCGTGAGGATCGGGTCGGAGATAAAGCCCGGCTGCCCTTTGGCGGTCGGTTCGACGATCTGGCTGAGGAACGCGTGACTGTACATATAGCTCTGAAACTGCAACAGCCCGTCCAGCAGCCAGATGCAGCCGAGCGCGATCTGCAGCCCGCGCCGGGTGACGCGCAGGCGACTTCGCAGCGTCTCGCCCATGGATGGCGCGAGCTCAGCGGCCCGCGCGGGTTTGTCTTCGTCGGCCATGCACCAACTCCCATCGCGTTGCGGACTCCGCGACGCGTGCGTGTCGGCGGAGGTCGAGGTAGTCCCGCCACCAGAGGGGCGGGATCAGGCGATCGGGAACGCGGGCTGCGCCGGTTTCAGCAACAGCCCGCCACGAGCGGCGGTGCGCGCCCGGCGAGTGAGACTGCGATCAGGAGTCCCCCGCGCTGGTGGCCCCGCAGACGCTGAGGTGGACGCGGGGCGCTGGCCGCACACGCGCGCGGTCGGGTCGCGCGCGCCTCGCGCAGCCGTTCGATGACGCGCTCGCCCGGGTAACGGCGGCCGAGCAGGACGACCGCCAGCACGAGCGCGGGAAGCAGGTACATCAGGCTCATCGCGGGGCGAGAATACCACCACACGCGTGCAGCGGAGCCGGTACACTCGTGCGCCATGGTGATGAACGGGATGTCGATGGGTCCGGCTCACCCGACCAAAACGGCGATGGGCGGGATGTCGATGAGCGCACCTCACGGGGCGACCAACATCCTCCCGAGCTGGCTCGCAGTGCTCTGGACGCTCGCCTTCCTCGTCGTCCTCGTCCTGCACGCCCGCCACGTGGCCGAGACGCGCGAGGGGCGGCGGTGGTGGCACTCCGGCCACGTGCTGATGGCGCTCGGCATGATCTTCATGTTCGCCCCGGCGTCGCTCGACCACTTCAACATCCCCACCGGCTTCTGGCAGCTGCTGTTCGCCAACGCCGCCGGGCTCGTGGTCGCCTGGACGCTCGTGCAGGCGCTGAGCGGCCGCGCTGTGAACATGCTCTGGGTGGTGATGGCGATCGACCTCGCGGCGATGGTCTACATGTGGTCGCCCGGCGGCTTCGTCGCGCCGATCACGTGGCTGCTGGTCGCGTACTTCACCGCCCAGGCGCTGCTGTGGGCGACCAACTCCTACCGCCGACTCGACAACCGTGCGATCGTCGCCGGCAACGCGGTGAACCCCGACGGCACGCTCACGGCGAGCGCCGTCCAGCCGCTGGTCTGCGAGCGCGACCTGCGCCCCTCGATGTGCGTGATGACACTCGGCATGGCCTACATGTTCGCCGCCATGCAGCTGCTGAGCTGACGGGCCCGCCCCGTCGGTGGGCCCATCGTGATCGCCAGGCCTGCCCGCTGCTCAGCCGACCTCCCCCTCAGCCGATCGTGATCGTGAACGAGCCGCCGAGCGGGTGGTGGGCTCCGTCGCTGCCGGAGATCCGGAACGTCCAGGTGCCCTGCGTCAGCTTCACTTCGCCGATCTCGTGCGCCGGCCCGGCCGGGAAAAAGCGCGGCGTCGCGGTGGCGCCGGTCGTGGAGGTGCCCCGCATCGCGATCGCGGCGATCGTCGGCTGGGCGTTCGAGGCGCTCACCAGGTAGGTGTGGAGGTCGACGGTCCCCGGCTGCAGCGGCAGGGCCGTGATGTAGAGGCTCTCGCCAGCCGGCTCGGGCACGATCCGGCTGGCGGTCGGCGGGCCGACGAACGTGTTCGGGTCGGCGAGCACGAGCCCGCCGAGCAGCAGAGCCGGAGCGATCGCTGCGAGCGCGACGCCCGCCACCCGCTCGCGCCTAGAGCGGACCGGCGTGGGGCGTCCCGGGCCTCCGAAGCGACGCAGGCGCAGGCTGTTGGCGACGACGCACACGCTCGAGAGCCCCATCGAGACGCCGGCGAGAGTCGGGCTGAGCAGCCCGGTGATCGCCAGCGGCAGGGCGATCAGGTTGTAACCGAACGCCCACCCGAGGTTCTGCAGGATGACGTCGTACGTCTCGCGCGCGAGACGCAGCGCGCGGGCGACGCCCCGCAGGTCGCCCGAGAGCACGCTGATGTCGGCGGCCTCGACCGCAGCGCCGACGCCCGTCCCCATCGCGATCCCGAGGTCGGCCTGGGCGAGCGCGGCGGCGTCGTTGACGCCGTCGCCGACCATCGCCACCCGCTGCCCCGCGGCCTGCAGGCGCTCCACCTCCGCGACCTTTCCGGCCGGGCTCACCTCGGAGAGCACGCGGGAGATACCCACCTGCGCGGCGACCGCGCCCGCCACGCGGGCGTTGTCCCCGGTCAGCAGCGCGACGTCGAAGCCCATGCGCTGCAGCCCGCGCACCGCCGCCTGCGCCTCCGGCTTGACGGTGTCGGCGAGCGCAATCGCGCCGAGCGTGCGCTCGCCGCGCGTGACGAGCACCGCGGTCCTGCCGCGCTGCTCCCACTCGTCGAACGCCGGCGGTCGCTCGCCCTCCTGCGCGGGGCGTCCGACCCACACCGGCTCTCCCGCCACAGTCGCGCGCACACCCCGTCCGGGGAGCGAGCGGAACGCCGACACAGGGGCGAGCTGCAGCTCGCGCTCGTGCGCGGCCTGCACGATCGCCGCCGCCACGGGGTGCTCGGAGCCCGCCTCGGCCGAGGCGGCCAGCGCGAGCAGCTCGTCCTCCTCGACGCCGGGGCTGCTCCACAGCTCCGCGACCGACAGCTCGCCGGTCGTGACGGTCCCGGTCTTGTCGAGCACGACCGTGTCGATCTCGTTGCTGCGCTCGAGGATCTCCGCCCCCTTGATCAGCAGTCCGAGCCTCGCCCCGCGTCCGCTGCCCACGAGGATCGCGACCGGGGTCGCCAGGCCGAGCGCACAGGGACACGCGACGATCAGCACCGCCACGCCGGCGAGGAACCCGCGTTCGGACTGGCCCGCGAGCACCCACCCCGCCGCAGTGAGCGCGGCGAGGAGGAGCACGCTCGGCACGAACACGCCGGCGACCCGGTCGGCGAGCCGCTGGATCTGCGGCTTGGAGGCCTGCGCGCGCTCGACGAGCGCGACGAGCTGCGCCAGCGCGGTGTCGGCGCCGACCGCGGTCGCGCGCGCGCGCAGCGCCCCGTCGACGTTGAGCGTCGCTCCGGTGAGCATCGAGCCGGCGTGCTTCTCGACCGGGAGCGACTCGCCCGTGAGCATCGACTCGTCGACGGCAGAGTCCCCCGAGAGCACGATCCCGTCGACGGGCACCTTGTCACCCGGGCGGACGAGGAACACCTCACCCCGCCTCACCTGCTCCACCGGCACGAGTCGCTCCGGGGCCGTGGGGTCCCGCTCGTCGACGAGCCGCGCCTGCGAGGCGCCGAGGCGCGCCAGCTCCCGGACCGCCCGCCCCGCCCTGCCTTTCGCGCTCGCCTCGCACCAGCGGCCGCACAGCAGGAACGTGACGATCATCGCCGCCATGTCGTAGTGGAGGTGGCCGCTCATGAACTCGCCCCCCGGCCCGCCGTGGTCGTGCAGGTTCGTGGCGGTGAAGAGCTCGACGGTGGAGTAGGTGAACGCCGCGAGCGTGCCGAGCGCGATCAGCGTGTCCATGTTCGTCGTGCGCGCCCGCGCGCGCACGAGCGCCCCGCGCAGGAACGGCCCCCCGCACCAGAACTGGACCGGTACGGCCAGGACGGCGACGATCCACCGCGCCGTCTCGTTGTGGGGCCAGACGTAGGTGAGCACGACGATCGCCGTCGTGAGCGGCACCGCGACGACGATCCGCCGCAGCCAACCGGCGCGTTCGCGCGCCTCGGCCGCGTCGAGCTCTTCGGCCGCGCGCGCCGGCGTCTGCGAGGCGACCACGGGCGCCGCGCCGTAGCCGAGCCCCTCGACGACCTCGACCAGGCGCTCGGGGGTGACAGCGCCCCCCGCGGTGTCCACTGTCGCGCGGCCGGTCGCGAGGTTGACGACCGCGTCCAGCACGCCCGGCTCGCTGCCTAGGGCGCTCTGCACCCGCGCGGCGCACGACCCGCAGTGCATCCCGGAGACGTCGAGCTCGTACACCCCGCGCCCGTCGCCCTCGCCGGGGCTGGAGGCGCTAGCAGGCGCCCGCTCAGTGGTGGAGACCGTGCTCATCGCCACCCATTTCAGCACGTCCCCCCACTGCCCCCAAGGACGTCACACCCGCGCGAGGCGCATCGCCGAGCACCTCCGAGAAAAGCTCGGCCCGGGGCGCAGGGGCATCGGCTCAGGCACTTGATACGCACAGCAATACCTCTCACTTCTCATAGTGGTAGCGGGCCTGTAGGACCACGAGGTCGGCCTCGAGCACTTGGTACACCAGCCGGTGCTCCTCGGTGATCCGCCGCGACCAGGCCCCGGCGATCCCGTACTTGAGCGGCTCAGGCTTACCGATCCCGCCCGTCGGATCGCGTAGAGCGTCGTCGAGCAGACGGTTGACGCGTCTCACGATCGCGCGATCTGCCCGCTGCCAGTAGGTGTAGTCCTCCCAGCCCTGTGGCGTGAAGACCAGCCTCACGCGCGGTCGAGTGGGTGCTCGACCGTCTCGCCGCGCTCGGCCGCCTCAGCGGCATCGAGCAGGCGCCGCGCGTTGGCCGGCGAGCGGAACAGGTACGCCGTCTCGTGCCACGCCGCGTACTCGTCGGCCGACATGAGCACGGCATTGCCGCGTTTGGACGTGATCTCGATCGCCGCCCGATCGTCGTTGACCTTCTCGATCAGCGGGAACAGCCCTCGGCGTGCCTCGCTAGCCGTGATCGCCACCGCCATCTCCTTTCACTGGTACCAAATATCGTACCATACGTGCGCCGCACGCTAGCGCCGGCGCCCCCGCTGCTTGAGCGTGATGCCCTCCAGCACGTGGGCCACCGTCTCGCAGGCGTCCACCGCGGCCTCGAGGGACTCGAAGATGTCCTTCCAGCGGATCACCACCATCGGGTCGATGCCACCCGCGAACAGCGAGGCCACCGCGTCGCGCTGCAGGCGGTCGCCCTCGTTCTCCAGGCGGTGGATCTCCACGAGGTGGGGGGCGAGCTCGGTGCCGGTGCGCAGGCACCGCAGCGCTCTGGCGATCTGCTCGCCCGCGCCCACCAGCACCTCCGCGAACTCCACCGACTGCTCCATCGGGGCCTCCACGCCGTAGAGCACCATCTGCGCCGCGCCGTGCTCGGTGTAGTCGACGATGTCGTCCAGCGCCGTCGCCAGCGCGTAGCCGTCGCCCGCCCCGAACGGGGCACGCACGCGCCCGCCCCCGGTGAGCCGGTGGATGATGTCGTGGGTGATGCGGTCCCCCTCCTGCTCGCACACCTTCAACTCGCGCGCCAGCGAGGCGTGCTCGGGGAAGTCCTCCAGCAGGTCGCGCAGCAGCAGGCCCGAGCGTTGCACGTTGCGTCCGGCCTCCTCCAGGAGGTCCATCAGGGCCCCGTCCATGCCGCGGCGCAGTAGGCTCATCGGCGGAGGATATTAAGCCCTCGCCGCCCTCCTCGGCGCTTTCACGATTTTTTCACGAATCGATCACGAGATCGCAACCCGCGCGCGGGTCTGGTGCTCGATTCTGCCATCCTGTGGAGGGCTCTCGTGAGAATGGCGGCGGCACCCTGTACGCGGGGGAGCTCGAGATCCGCCCCGGCGAGGGCCTGGCGCTCGCCACCGGCCGGGCGCTGCGACTGTCGGTGCGCGAGTTCGAGCTGCTGGTCGCCCTGGCCAGGCAGATGGGGGCGATCCTCACACGCGAGCAGCTCTACAGCGCCGTGTGGGGCCGCGAGCTGCGCAGTGGTGACCGCTCCGTCGACGTGTACGTCTCCAAGCTGCGCACCAAGCTCGAAGCCGCGATGCCCGACCGGCGCTTCATCCACACCCACCCCGGCTTCGGCTACCGCTTCCAGCCCCAACCTTTGGCGGGAGGGGGGCCTGCAATCGACCGCCAGCCCCAGCCTTCACGAAATTTTCACACGCACGCCGTCGTGGAGTAGGACAGTAGAGTCGGCCTCACTCGGGCAGGGTCGCCTTGCTTCCGCCTCGCTTCCCCCTGCTCCAATCCATAACCCCAAGCCAGAGGGAGACTCAGCAGTGATCAACTTGCAAAAGACAGCCGTGACGGCCCTGGGCGTCGCGGCGCTCTCGCTCCTCCTCGCCGCCTGCGGCTCCAGCTCCAGCACGACGAGCTCGAGCACCGCCAGCGCCTCCACGAGCAGGCTCTGCCACGATCTCCGGCGCGGGGTCCACCTTCGCCGCGCCCGTCTACGAACAGTGGGGCTCGCCGAGCTCCGGTCTCGGCCTCACCGTCAACTACCAGGCGGTCGGCTCCGGCGCCGGCATCACCGCACTGGAAGGCAAGACCGTCGACTTCGGCGCTTCCGACTCGCCGCTGAAGGCCGCCGAAGCGGCGGCGCTCGCCAAGATCGGCGAACCGGTCCAGATCCCGATGTTCCTGGGCGCGATCACCGTCTCCTACAACCTCCCCGGCGTGAAGGCCGGCCTGAAGCTCGAAGGCCCCACGATCGCCGACATCTACCTCGGCAAGATCAAGACCTGGAACGACCCCGCGATCGCGGCGCTGAACCCCGGCGTCACGCTGCCGAGCACCGCGATCACCGTGGTCCACCGCTCGGACTCCTCCGGCACCTCCGCCGGCTTCACCGGCTACCTCGCCGCCGTCGACCCCGAATGGAAGAGCAAGGTCGGCTCCGGCAAGGTCGTTCCCTGGCCGGTCGGCACCGGCGCCAAGGGCAACGCCGGCGTCGCCGGCGCGGTCGAACAGACCACCGGCGCGGTCGGCTACGTCGAGCAGGCCTACGCGCTGCAGCACAACTTCACCTACGCCGCCGTGAAGAACAAGGCGGGCAACTTCGTGGCGCCCACGCTGGCCTCCACCAGCGCCGCCGCGGAAGGCATCGTGGTGCCGCCCAACCTCGGCTTCGCGATCAAAAACCCCTCCGCCCCCGGCGCCTACGCGATCACCTCGCAGACCTTCGTCATGGTCTACAAGGATCTCTGCAAGGCGGGCGTCCCCGGCGGCAAGGCGGCGGCGGAAGGCGTCGTGAAGTTCCTCACCTACGGCCTCGGCGCGGGACAGGCGATCCTCGCCAAGGCCGACTACGCCGCGCTGCCCGCGTCGATCCTCGCCAAGTCCAAAGCGGCGGTCGCCGGACTGACGTGCGAAGGCTCGCCGCTCAGCTAGGGTTCGCGTCAGGATGAATGGCGGGATCGAGGTGACCGGGCCGTGGATGGGATGCGACGCACGCGAGCGCAGCCGTGCTGGTAGCACGGCGAGCACCGCGGGTGGCGCAGACCGCCGCGGAACGGTTGCCTCGGACCGTCAGGCATCCTGACGTGGACCCTTAACCTATTAGGCGCTTTGGAGGCAGCTTCGATCCCAGGCGGTGGCCGTTCCTCTTTGGAGCGGTCGCCGCTTGCGCGCCTCCCCGACCGCGCCCTGCGCTACGGGCTCACCACGCTCGCCGCGCTGATCCTCGTCCTGATCGTCTACTTCTTCCTGCGCCTCTTCGGCGAAGCGCGCCCCGCGTTCGCCGCCTCCGGGGTGTTCGGCTTCGTCTTCAACAACGACTGGAACCCCTCCGCCGAACACTTCGGCGCGCTGCCGCTGCTCGTCGGTACGCTCATCACGTCCGGCCTCGCCCTGGTGATGGGCGTGCCGATCGCGGTCGCCACCGCTCTCTACCTGACCGAGCTCTGCCCGCGGCGCCTCCTCGCGCCGCTGACGGTCCTCGTCGAGCTGCTCGCCGCCGTGCCCTCCGTCGTGTACGGGCTGTGGGGCATCTTCTTCCTTGCCCCCAGGCTCCAGCCCGCCGAGGAATGGGTCGCCCGCACCTTCTCCTTCATCCCCTTCGTCGGCGGGGGCCTCGTCACGATCCCCAACTGCTTCATCGCCGGGCTGATCCTCGCGATCATGATCCTCCCGATCGTCTCTGCGATCGCCCGCGAGGTGATGACCACCGTGCCTCCAGACCACCGGGAGGCCGCGCTCGGGCTCGGCGCCACCCGCTGGGAGATGGTCCGGATGGCGGTCATCCCCTACTGCCGCTCCGGGATCGTCGGCGGCGCGATGCTCGGCCTCGGCCGCGCGATCGGCGAGACGATCGCCGTCACGATCGTGATCGGCGACTCCCCCACCCTCGCCCACCACCTCTTCGGCCAGGGCTACACGCTCGCCGCGGTGCTCGCCAACGAATTCGGCGAGGCCACCGGCCTGCACCGCTCCGCGCTGTTCGCCGCCGCGCTCGTGCTGTTCGTGCTCACCCTGCTCGTCAACGCCCTCGCCCGCCTGCTCGTGCAGCGCGCCTCGCGCGCCGGCAAGCCGACGGCCGGGTCCGACGAGAGCCCCGGCGACCTCGGCGCCGCGGTGGCGGCCGGAGCATGAGCCCACACGCGCTGACGCGGGGCACGACGCCCCGCGCGCACCCGCCCGGGTACCGCACCCACACACGCGGACGATCCCCCCTGAACATCACTCCTGTGCTGCGTGAGGTCCGGCGGTGAGCGCGCACGGGGCCGCACCCGACCGCCTCGCGCGCTTCGCGGTCAGTCCCCGGCGGCGGCGCACCGACCGCCTCGCGCGTGGGCTGCTGCTCGCCGCCACGCTTGTCGCGCTCGTGCCGCTCGTGCTGATCGTCTACTACCTGCTGCGCAAGGGCCTCGGCGCCTGGAGCGTGAGCTTCTTCACCACCGACCCCACCGGCTCCACGTTCTTCGGGGGCTCCTCCATCGGCGGCATCAAGTCCGCGATCCTGGGGACGCTCGAGATCGTCGCGCTCGCCTCCGTGATCGCCATCCCGATCGGCATCGGCGTCGCGCTGTGGCTCGTCGAGTACGGCCGCTCCTCGTGGTTCGCCCACACCGTGCGCTTCTTCGTGGACGTCCTCACCGGGGTGCCCTCGATCGTCTTCGGGCTGTTCATCTACATCGTGCTCGTCATCGGCACCGGCTCCACCTACGCCGGCTACAA
This sequence comes from uncultured Solirubrobacterales bacterium, assembly GCA_963842005.1. Lineage (GTDB taxonomy): Bacteria > Actinomycetota > Thermoleophilia > Solirubrobacterales > Solirubrobacteraceae > Palsa-744. The sequence goes on from CAWJEV010000005.1 coordinate 734,799, forward strand.
GGGCTCGCTCGCGCTCGCCCTGCTGATGCTCCCCGTCGTGATCCGCTCCGCCGAGGTGATCCTCGCGCTCGTGCCCGACGCGCTGCGCGAGTCCGCCCTGGCGCTCGGCGCCGCCCGCTGGAAGGTGATCTTCCGCGTCGTGCTCCCCACCGCGCTCACCGGGATGCTCACCGGCGTGCTGCTCGCTGTCGCGCGCGCCGCCGGGGAGACCGCGCCGCTGCTGTTCACCGCCGGGCACACCAACAAGTCCACCCTCGACCTGGGGCAGTTCATGAACTCGCTGCCCTACCAGATCTACAACGACGTCACCTCCCCCACCACCCAGGTGGTAAACCGTGCGTGGGGCGCCGCCCTCACGCTCGTCGTCATGATCCTCCTACTCAACCTCTTCGCCCGCCTGCTCGCTCGAAGGAGCCGCCTTGCATGAGCACCAACGCACCCTCCTCCTCGACCGCGGGCGAGCCGCCTGAGCCCGTGCTCGAGCCCTCCCGTCCTCCCTCCTCCTCGGCCGCCGGCCCCTCCGCCGCGGAGTCCTCCGCCGAGTCCGCTGCCGCTGCCGGCGGGCGGGCGGGCGAGGTCTCCTCGGTCAAGGTCGCGCCCGAGGTTCGGTTGGAGCAGTTGCGCGCCTTCTACGGCTCCTCCGAGCAGGTGCGGGGCATCGACCTGCGCTTCCCCGCCAACCGTGTCACAGCCATCATCGGCCCCTCCGGCTGTGGCAAGTCCACGATGGTCCGCTGCCTCAACCGCATGCACGAGGAGATCCCCGGCGCCCGCGCCGAGGGCCGCGTGCTGCTCGACGACCTCGACATCTACGACCCCTCCGTTGACGTCATCGCCGTGCGCCGCGCCGTGGGGATGGTCTTTCAGAAGCCCAACCCCTTCCCCACCATGTCGATCTTCGACAACGTCGCCGCCGGCCTGCGGCTCACCTCCAAAGGCCGCGGGGAGCTCTCCCACCGCGTCGAGGCCGCGCTGCGCGGCGCCGGCCTCTGGGAGGAGGTCCACGACCGGCTCTCCACGCCCGGCGTCGGGCTCTCCGGGGGCCAGCAGCAGCGGCTCTGCATCGCCCGCTCGCTCGCCGTCGACCCCGAGGTGCTGCTGATGGACGAGCCCTGCTCCGCGCTGGACCCGATCGCCACGCTGCGTATCGAGGAGCTGATCGCGCAACTCAAGCGACGCATCACGATCGTGATCGTCACCCACAACATGCAGCAGGCCGCCCGCGTCGCCGACCGCACCGCCTTCATGCTCGCCGGCGAGCTCGTCGAGGTCGGGCCCACCGACGAGATCTTCACCAACCCCTCCGACCCCCGCACAGAGGAATATGTCACCGGAAAGTTCGGCTGACTCCCCCGCGCCCCGCGCCCCGCGCCCCCGCGGGGGGGCCTCCGGCGCGGCGGGCGGGGTCGGTGCGGCCGGTGGGGTCGGCGCAGCAGGTGCGCTCGCCGCCGCCAGACGCACCCCTCGCCAGCACTTCCAGCAGCAGCTGCTGGAGCTCGAGTCCCGCGCCCTCGGCGGCCTCGACCTCGTCGTCGAGCAGCTCGACCGTGTGCTCGAGGCGCTCGAGCACCAGGACGTCGAGCTCGCCCAGATGGTCATCGCCGACGACGACCGCGTCGACGGGCGCTACCTGGAGATCCACCAGGGCATCCTCTCGCTGCTCGCGCTGCAGTCCCCCGTCGCCGGCGACCTGCGGGTCGTGGCTGCCCTCTTACACGTGATGAAGAACATCGAGCGCATGGGCGACCAGTGCGTCAACATCGCCAAGCTCATCCCGCTCTCCGGCTACGAGCCCCCCGTACGCCGCCCGCTGCTCGAGGCGCTCTTGCGGATGGGCGCCCTCGCCCGCTCGGAGGTCACCCAGTGCAAGGCCGCCTTCGCCGCCCGCGACGTCGGCCTCGCCGAGGACCTCGTCCGCCAGGACCGCGCCATCAACCGCCTCAACCGCGACATCTTCCGCATGGCGCTCGACGTCGGCGACGACTTGGACACCCGCGAATGGACCATGTACATGATCCTCGTCGCCAGAGCCCTCGAGCGCATCGGCGACAACGCCGTCGACGTCGGCGAGCAGGTCGCTTTCGTCGTCACCGGCCTCTTCCGCGAGTTCTCCGACTCCTCGCACCCGCTGGGCGGGGGGGGTCCCGGTTGACGCCCGCGCCTCGGGTGAGCGGCCGTGCGGCGCCGCGACCCCACGCGCCGACATATAGCGCCGATCGCCGACGCGACCCGCTGCGGCCGTACCCGCCGGCTGGGCGGACGCGCCCACTCGCAATTAGCGTTCTTTCCTGTGACCATCCTGTGACCGGGCCACACCACGACCGCCGATTTGCTTAGACTGGGGTCCGCGATGAGGGAAAGCACTCGCGCCGCGCCGGGGGCCGTGCAGGACGCACGTAGCGCTTCCGCCACTGGCACCCAACTGCGGATCGCCGTTCTCGACCGCGACAGCGGCTTCATCCAAGTTCTCTCCAAGAGACTCGACCGGCTCGGTTGGGAGCACCGCGTGCTCTCTAGTCCCGTGCCGCCCGACGCGATCGCCTCGATGCGCCTCTCCGCGCTCGTCGTCGACCTCGCGATCCTCGGTCCCCAAGCCTGGGCGTGGCTCGAGCGCCTCTGCGGCGCTCTCCCCGAGCTCGGCATCGTCGTCTGCACCGGCCCCTCCACCGTGGCCCAGCGCGTGCGCGGGCTGCGCCTCGGCGCCGACGACTGGGTCACCAAGCCCTGCCACCCCGAGGAGGTCATCGCCCGCGTCCAGGGCGTTGTGCGCCGCCGTCGGCGCTCCACCGGACGGGCCGAGCTCAAGCCCGTCTCCGCCGGCGAGGTCGAAATCCGCTCCGACCGCTTCCAGGCGTTCGTCGCCGGGCGCTCCATCGACCTCACCCGCCGCGAGTTCGAGCTGATCGAGTTGCTCGCCGCCGCCGAGGGCCGTGTCCTCGAGCGCGAGGACATCTACTCCCGGCTCTGGGGCTACGCGATGGTTCGCGGCGACCGTTCCGTCGACGTGTTCGTGCGCAAGCTGCGGCAGAAGCTCGAGCGCGCCTCGCCCGATTGGCGCTACATCCACACCCACTTCGGGATCGGCTACCGCTTCGCCGCCGAACCCGCGGACGGGGCTCCGCTTCCTGTGGAGGGCCCGGGGGGCGACGTCGATGGAGTCGACGCTCCCGCTATTGCGCCTTCTCCTGCGCTTGAGGCGCCCGACGCTGCCCCTGAGGTCGAGCGGGACAGGGTCGAGGCGCTGGTCTGAAGTCGCCGCGGGAACGGTTGGGGGGCTGAGAGTGAGCGCTCGCTGCGGCTGAGCCGGCCTCCCGCCCCGGCCGCGACGGGAGGCCGGGCGCCATACGACTGGGACAAGGCCTAGCCCAGAACGTGCAGTAAGCGTGGGAGAGTGACCGAGGAGCCCGCGTGCGGCGATCCGGGGGGTTGTGGGGGTGGCGTTGTCCGGTGATGGTGGCCGTGCGGGTGGGTTTCGCGGCAGCGCGATGCTTGTGCGGCCGGTGTGCGGGTAGCGGTGAGCGAGGCCGCGGCCGGAAAGCTGCTTGGTGGGTGTGGTCGGCCGGTGGCGGCTGTCAGCCGGTGAGGGCTGGGAGCGCTTTGAGCTTCTCGAAGGCGGCGAGGAGCTCGGCTGCCCACGGCCATGTGTTCTGGAGGTGGAGCTTTGCGCGGCGGCCGGAGAACGCGAGCCGGCCGGCGACGTGCAGCAGTCGATAGCGGATGCGCTTGGGCTCGGCGTTGGCGAGGTCTCCGGTGAGGGCGAGCGCTTGGGTCCAGACGAGCAGGTCGTGCGCGAACATCACGATCTCAAGCCATACCTCGTTGAGCGCGAACTCTTTGAACGGGAACTTGGAAAGGCCGGTGTCCTTGTCATCGCGGATGCGGTCCTCGACGTGCGCGTGCTGGCGGTGGCGGCACTCGAGCACGGCGATGTCCTGGTCGGCCTGGTCGGTGAGGATCGCTTGGAAGCGGTAGCCGTCGTGGTCGGTGAAGGACAGGCTGTGCTCCGGGGTGCGGACGCTCCCTGCGCACGATCAGCCGGGAGCGCTCGGGCCAAGCGGACAGATCAACCATGTCGGTGATCTCCACGACCTCGCCGTTTTTGCGGGCCGAGCCGTCCTGGTCGAGCGCCACAACCCACGCGTCCTGGGGGACCTGGAGGATCGCTGAGCGGACCGTCTCGGTCAGCTCGTAGCCGACCGAGAAGCGCATATTGCCCTCCCTGCAGTAGTCAACCAGCCCGTGGGTGGCGCCGGCGGAGTCCGCGCGCACCAAGATCTCCAGCGCCTGCACGTACTCGGCAGGGACCTGCTCAAGCGCCCGATCCAGCACCGCCACATGATCAGCGGCGGTGTTCGAGCCGGCGTTCCCCGGCCGCAGCAGCCCGCCCATCGCCTCGCGCGTCTCATCGAGGTAGACCTGCAACGGGTGAAACCCGTAGCCACCCTTGTAGTTCCCAGCCGCCTTCTCCTTCTCCGAATGCGCAGTGATCAACGTCGCGTCAACATCGAGCGTCAACCGCCCAGGCGCACCATGCATCTCCCAGAACCGGGCTCTGGCGCGCGCGTGAGCCTCACGGAGGGCATCCAACAATCCAGGCGTCGAGGCGATCCGGTCGATCACCCGAAACGCTGTCGAATCAGACGCCACCGCCCCGAACAACGCGTCCTGCTCACGGACCGCGCCGAGATCCGAGACGCACTCGCCGCCATCGACCAACATCACCGCCAGATCGCGGACCACCCAGCCCGGGTCATGACCCCGACGCCGCTGCTTGATCCCGGCCAGCCCCAACGACAACGCATTGGTGAGCCCAACCTCCTCAGCGACCTGCGCGACCAGCGCGCTGCCCACATGCGAGACCAAACCCGCTCCGTCCGACGTGACTTCTACGGTTACCGGGCGTCCATCACGCATCACCTTCAAGGTGAACCTCCTGAGTTCGGGAATCGGCCCTTCAGCAAGCCCAATCCTCCAAGCCCAGCCGGACGCTTCCGCGCCCCCGCTCACCCCGGGGGCGCGGTCGTTACTGCACGCTCCGGGCTAGCAACTCTAATCAGACGCTTCATGGCTCACTTTTCCGCCGCTGCCCCGATAGACCTCGCGGCCATCCAGACAACGGTTGGCCACAGCACCCGAGCCCGGCCGAAGGTCCGTCGGCAAGGCAACGTAAAGTACCGTGCCCTTGGCCTCCCCGGAACTGACCGCAGCAGCACGGCTTCCCACCAGCCTGAGTAGCCGCCAGCATCAGATTCATCGTTGGTTCAACTTCATCGCCGGTTTCTCGCCTGAGTTCGTCCGCGCCTGCATCAGCGAGGTAGGTCACGCACAGGATGGGTTCGTGCTCGACCCGTTCGCCGGCGCCGGCACGACGCTCGTTGAGTCACAAAGCTCAGGTTTGAGCTCCGTGGGGTATGAGCCCCATCCCTTCTTTGCTGAAATGGCACGCGCCAAGCTCGCCTCGGATCTTGTACCAGAGGACATAGATCTGATTGAAATGGTCATCTTGGACGCGCTTTCCAAGCCGGCCGCTCCCGCAGAGGTGTGGGCGCCTGGGCCAGTCCTATTCCTTCGCAAGCTCATCCCAGAGAATGCTCTGTCGCAGCTCGCACCCTGTCCTGGAATCGCAGACACTCTCCCGGCGCGTCTTCAACCAGTGTTCAGACTGATCGTCTCGCGCACGCTCGAGGGAAGCTCCGGCTCGAGGACAGACGGCATTTATAAGGCCCCCACGAGCCTGAAGCGTTCGTTGGCCGTCGATTCAGCGCTGAGGTCTGTATGCGCTGAACTGCGGGAAGATCTTTTACTGGCAGACTCACGGCCCCCTGCGGTCATTATCGAGCAACCTGCCGGCAACGAGATACTCGAAGGCGCATCACTCTGTGTTACATCACCGCCATACCTCAACAACTTTGACTTCGCCGAGATGACGCGAATGGAGTTGTACTTTTGGCGATGGGCCGAGAGTTGGCGGGAGATCACCGACCTCGTGCGCTCTCGACTGCTCGTAAACACGACGACTGCGCCCTCACATTTGAAGGGTGGCCGCGAGCAATTCGCCGATTCCCTGTCCGGAGACCTCTTCAAGGTAGCTGATCGTCTGCACGACGAACTTGCTATCGCCTGCAGCAATCGCAACAAGGACTACAACCGTTTAGTGTTTCCCTACATCCATGGCTTGGACGAGGTGATAGGCGCGACGTCGCGGTCCCTTAAAGACAAAGCTCCGATCCACATCATCGTTGCTGACTCGGCCCTCTACGGCGTACACATCCCACTCCACACCCTCGTAGCCCAGATGCTACATCGATACGACTTTCAAGCTATAACGGTCAAACATCTTAGGGAGCGCGGCGACCGATGGGTCCTCGCCAAGCGCAAAGGGCCTCGCGGCAAACTCGGCGAGTACTGGATTTCCGCAGTTAGATGACCAGGAAAGCCGAAGCCGCCGCGCACAATCCAGATCCGACCCTCTACGGAGTTGCACAGGAGGAGATGCAGCGGCTTATCGACCGCTATCTGGCGCTTGCAGACGCCTCAAACGGCCTGTCGTCGGTGCTGCCGGCACATGTCAAGTCCGTGGACGAGCGTCGTATGCTCCTTGGCGGCTTTGGCGCCCCTGATGACGCCGACACCGTCTCGGCCGAGTTCGTAGCAGAGGAGGTGAAGCGTCGTACAGCGACACCCTTCGACGTCGAGACCGCAATAACTACCGGCGTTTACCTTGTCCTCAGGGAGCGTGCGGCAGACAGGCTCTCGAAACTCGCGTGCGATACAGAGAACTTCCTGGAAATCGATGCCGCGTATATGTGTGCCCATCCAGCGTTGTTGCCACTGTACATGAGGATCGGAGGCATCTTCAGCAAGGCCGAACTCAAACGTTTGATCGGCACCGCGAGCGACAACCACATCTCAACACCGGCCGCTGCCAAGCTCGCGGTCCTGATTCAGAGCAGGGTCAGAGGCCCCAGTCCGTTGACCCAAGGAGAGGTGTTGCGGGGGTTGGAGAGCACATTGGAGGGAATCGTGCGCGACCTCGTTGGCCGCCTCCTGCTGGAGAGCCTTGTCGAGAACGCGCTCAAGTCTCGAGCGCTGAGCTTTCTACGGGAGTCTGAGTATAAGGCTTTGCCAGGTGTCGTATACGACTTCCGGGCCGACTTTGTGTTGCCCGATGCGGACAAACCTCAGGCGTTTATCGAGGTACGAAAGTCATCGTCTCGTCATGCCTCGCTATATGCGAAGGACAAGATGTTCTCGGCGATCAACTGGAAGGGGCGACACCGCGAACTTCTCGCCGTATTGGTGACGGACGGCGATTGGACGCGCGCAACTCTTCAAATCCTTCCTCAGGTTTTTGATTACGTCATTCCCATCACCAATCTGCCTCTTATGGCAGACACATTAAAGGCATATCTGATAGACGACGATAAATCAAAGCTGCGATGGCTGATCGATTTCGCCGTGAAGCCAGCGTGAGCGCCGCCCGGTTACTGGCGGGCGAGACAACCCAGTAGTACTACGACCTCCACTACGTCCTTCCGCGTCTGTCACGTATCGCGCGAAAATGCACGCGGCCTGCGGGCTTCTCACGCTCAGCCGGGGCCGTGCGGCACAGCCCTCAGCGCGTCCAGGTCGGCGCGCACCATCCGCTCCACCAGCTGCTCGAAGCTCAGGCTCGCCTTCCAGCCCAGCCGCTCCCGGGCCCTGCTCGGATCGCCCACCAGGGGGGTCGGCTCCGGCGCTCGCACGAGCTCGGGCGCGACCCGCACGTAGCGCTCGGCGTCCCGGCCCACGCACGCGAACGCCGCTTTTGCCAGCTCCGCGACCGTGTGGGGCTCTCCGCTTGCGAGGATGTAGTCCTCGGGCTCCTCCTGCTGGAGCATCAGCCACGCCCCTCGCATGATGTCCCCCGCGAAGGACCAGTCGCGCACCGCCTCCAGATCGCCCAGCACCACCTCGTTTGCCAGCCCCAGCTCCACCGCCGCCGCAGCGCGCGTGATCTTGCGCGCCACGAACTGCTCTGGGCGGCGCTCGGACTCGTGGTTGTAGAGGATCCCCGAGCACACATACAGGCCGTCGTAAGCGCGCATCGCCCCCACCAGCTCGTGGGCCGCGAGCTTGGCGATCGCGTACGGGGTGTCCGGGCGGCACGGGGTCTCCTCGCGCTGGGGGCTCTCCCCCGCCGCGCCGTACATCGCGCCCGATGCCGCCGTGAACACGCGGGCCGTTCGGTCGGTGTCGCGCACCGCCTCCAGCAGCGCGGCCGTCCCGCTCGCGATCGCCGCGAGCGTCTGCGCCGGGTTTTCCCACGAGGCCGGCACGTACGACGGCGCCGCCAGGTTGTAGACCTCGTGCGGGCGCACCCCCTCCACCGCCGCGTGCAGGCTCCCCGGGTCGAGCAGCTCGCCCTCCACCACCTCGACGCGCCCCCGCAGGTGCTCCGCCGCGCCTAGCGCTGCTTCAGCGGCGCTCTGGCCCGCGCGCACCATCCCCGTCACCGCGTAGCCCTCCGCGAGCAGCAGCTCCGCCAGGAACGAGCCGTCCTGGCCCGTGAGCCCCGTCACGAGCGCCCGGCGCGCGCCTGCTGCCACCTAGCCCCCCTTGGAGGGCTGCGTCTCAAGCTCGACGCCCTGCACGGCGAGTCTCCTGTCGAGCGTCTGGCCGGGAGGGCGGGGCGGAACCATCACCTGCTCAGCAGCTCGAGGTCCGCGTCGACCATCAGCCTGATCAGCTGCTCAAAGCTCGTCCGTGGCTCCCACCCGAGGTCTCTGCGGGCCTTCGCCGGGTCGCCGATCAAGTGGTCCACCTCGGCGGGGCGCCTCAGGGACTCGTCCACCACCACCCGCTCGTCGATCTCCAGGCCGGCCTGGTCGAAGGCGACCTCCAGGCACTCGCGCACCGAGTGCGCCGTACCCGTGGCGATCACGTAGTCCTCGGCCTCCCCGCGCTGGAGCATCAGCCACATCGCCTCCACGTAGTCCTTCGCGTAGCCCCAGTCGCGTTCGGCGTCGAGGTTGCCGAGGTGCAGCTTCTCCGCCAAGCCGAGCTTGATCGCCGCGGCGTGCCACGTGATCTTGCGGGTCACGAACTCCAGCCCACGGCGGGGGCTCTCGTGGTTGAACAGTATCCCGCTGGTCGCGTGCAGGCCGTAGGACTCGCGGTAGTTGACGGTGATGAAGTGCCCGTACGCCTTCGCCACCCCGTACGGCGAGCGCGGGTAGAAGGGGGTGTGCTCGGTCTGCGGGACCTCGCGCACCTTGCCGAACATCTCGCTCGAGGACGCCTGGTAGAAGCGCGCCTGCGGGCACACTTCCCGCATCGCCTCCAACATGCGCGTCACGCCCACCCCCGTGAACTCCGCGGTGAGCGTCGGCTGGATCCACGAGACCGCCACGAATGACATCGCCGCGAGGTTGTAGATCTCCTGGGGGCGCGCGGCGCGCAGCGCGTCCACCAGCGAGCGCTGGTCGAGCAGGTCGCCCTGGTGCAGGGTGATGCGGTCCCGCAGGTGCTCGATCCGCTCGAAGCGCTCCGTGGATGAGCGGCGCACCACCCCGTGCACCTCGTACCCCTTCTCCAGGAGCAGCTCCGCGAGGTACGAGCCGTCCTGACCGGTGATCCCGGTTATCAGCGCGGTTGGTCTGCCGGCCACGCCCGGGACCCTACCGTGTGGCGCGGTTTCACTCCGCGATCAGCGCCAGCTCGCTCGGGCGCAGCAGGGCCAGCAGCTCGCCGCTGGCGCCGTCGACCCGGACCACCGCCAGCCCGCCCTTCTTCAGGTCGATGCGGGCGCCCGTCAGTTCCGCCACCACCGTCGAGAGGTCCGGCTCGTGGCCGACGAGCAGCAACCGGGCGGGTGGGGCCGACTCACCGGTGGGCGGGACCACCTCCGCGAGTGCCCCCAACGCCTGTTGCGCGTCGAAGCCCCCCGCAAGTGGCGGGTGGACCTTCAGTCTGTCGCGTTGTGCTTCGCTCCACGCCTGCGCCGCCACCGTCGCGGTGCGCAGCGCGCGCTCCTTGGGGCTGCTCAGCAGTGTCTCGAACTCCACCCCCATCCGCGCGATCGCCGCGCCCGCCAGCCGCGCCTGGCGCTCGCCCCGCTCCGTCAGACGCCGCTCGGAGTCCGATCGGGTTCCGTGCGGCTCCGCGTCCGCGTGGCGTAGCAACCAGAGCTGGCGAGCCATCTTCTCCCTCGCACTTCACACTAGCGGGATGTCGAGGGTGTTAGCGTTGCGGGCCGATGGACGACCTCGACGACCCCTCGCTCTACCTCAACCGCGAGGTCTCCTGGCTGGACTTCAACGAGCGCGTGCTGCAACTCGCCGAGGACGAGGAGATCCCGCTGCTAGATCGCGCGAAGTTCTGCGCGATCTACACCACCAACCTCGACGAGTACTACATGGTGCGCGTCGCCGGTCTGCACGACCAGATCGAGGCCGGCGTGGAGAACCCCTCGCAGGACGGCCTCACGCCCTCGCAGACGATCAGGCTCATCCGCGAGCGGGTGCTCGAGCTCTCCGGGCGGCTGAGCGCATGCTTCGAGCAGCGGCTGCGCCCCGCGCTGGCCCGCCACGGCATCCGCCTCGTCGGCTTCGAGGAGCTCGACGAGCGCCAGCGCACCCACCTGGCCAAGCACTTCGAGCGGGTCATCTTCCCCGCGCTCACCCCCCTCGCGGTCGCGCCCGGACGGCCCTTTCCGTACATCTCCAACCTCTCCCTCTCCCTGGCCGTGCTCGTGCGCGACCCCGTCAACGACCAGACCGTGTTCGCCCGCGTGAAGGTCCCCACCGAGATCCTCCCCCGCTTCATCTCCGTCGAGCCCGGCGAGGGCGCCGAGGGAGTCACGCTCGTGCCGCTCGAGGAGGTGATCGCCCACCACCTCGACGCGCTCTTCCCCGGCATGGAGATCGTCGACTACAACGCCTTCCGCGTCACCCGCGACGCCGACCTGGAGGTCTCCGACGACGCCGCCGACCTTCTGCAGGCCGTCGAGGACGAGCTGCGCCGCCGGCGCTTCGGCGAGGTCGTGCGGGTCGAGCTCGGCACCCACTGCTCCGCGCCCCTGCGCAGCGAGCTGCTCAGCCTGCTCGGCATGGCCGAGGAGGAAATCTACCCCGTCGACGGGCTGCTCGACATGGGCTCCCTCTGGCAGATCGCGCGCCTGCCCGGCCTCTCGGAGCTGCGCTTCCCACCGATGAGCCCCATCACCCACCCCCGGCTGCTGCGCCACGAGGGCGAGCGGCCCGACGTGCTCGGCGCGATGCGCGACGGGGACGTGCTCGTGCACCACCCCTACGACTCCTTCACGACCTCCGTGGAGCGCTTCGTCGAGCAGGCCGTCGCCGACCCCAACGTGCTCGCGATCAAGCAGACGGTGTACCGCACCTCTGATGACTCCCCGCTGGTGCCCGCGCTGATCGACGCCACCGAGGGAGGCAAGGAGGCCGTCGCGCTCGTGGAGCTCAAGGCGCGCTTCGACGAGCGCATGAACATCCACTGGGCCAAGGCGCTGGAGGAGGCCGGGGTGCATGTCGTCTACGGCCAGCCGGCGCTGAAGACCCACGTCAAGTGCGTGCTCGTCGTGCGCCGCGAGGGCGAGGGGGTGCGCAACTACGTGCACATCGGCACCGGCAACTACCACTCCACCACCGCCCGCCTCTACACCGACTTCGGGCTGTTCACCACCGACCCGCAGATCGGGGCCGACGTGGCGGACATGTTCAACTACCTCACCGGCTTCGGGCGCCCCCTGCACTACCGCAAGGTCCTGATCGCGCCCGCCCAGCTGCGCGACGGGCTGCTCGCCGAGATCGAGCGCACCGTCGCCGCGCACTCCCCCGAGCGCCCCGCGCGGATCCTCATGAAGATGAACGCGCTCGTCGACGGGCCCTGCATCCGCGCGCTCTACCGTGCCTCCCAGGCCGGCGTGCGGGTGGATCTCAACGTGCGCGGCATCTGCTGTCTGCGACCCGGCGTCGAGGGGATCTCCGAGCACATCCGCGTCGTCTCGGTCGTCGGGCGCCTGCTCGAGCACTCCCGCGTCTACGCCTTCGAGCGCGAGGGCCGCCACACCGTCTACATCGCCTCCGCGGACCTCATGCCCCGCAACCTCGACCACCGCGTCGAGATGGCCGTCCCGATCGAGACCCCGGAGCTGCAGGCCGAGCTGCTCGACGTGCTCGAGCGGGCTTTCCACGACAACCTCAACGCGTGGGAGCTCCACCCCGACGGCCACTGGCGGCGGCTGCACCCTCAGCCCGATGAGCCGCCTCGTTCCATGCAGCTCGAGCTGATCGAGCTGCACGCTCTGCGCGCCGTCGAGGAGCGGCCCGGGGAGCGCGAGGGCTCCGAGGCGCTGTCGCACTGAGGGCCTGCGGGGCGGGCTGGTCGCGCCTCGCAGGGACCCCTGCCGACGGCGGGCCGGGCGTTTGACGGCCCGCACACTCAGTGCTAGTGTGCTAGAGAAATATCACTATTAGCAATACGAACGGGGCGCGTTGACGCCCCCGCAAGTTCGTGTTACTGTGGGTAATATGAAGAGAGGGGAGGCAGTGGACCGTACAGTTCGAATGCTTCTTGGGGCCCTGCTTGCAGGCGTGGCCTTGGCCGCGCCCGGGCAGGCACAGACGACCGCGCCCCCACAGACCTCCGCGACGATCACGCCGTCCCTCTCCCCCGACAGACCCGGCGCGAAGGCCGCCCTCACCTTCACGATCCACTACACCGGCGGCGAATCCGGCGTGCCCTCCCCGGTGCACCGGTCGGTCGTGCGGTTCCCCGCCGGGCTGACCCTCGACGTGCCCAGCCTGCGCAGCTGCACCGCCGCGCGGCTGCTGGCCCGAGGCCCCGGCGGCTGCCCGGCGCAGTCCAGGATCGGCAGTGGACACGCGCTCGCCGAGGTGCCCGTAGGAGCTCAGCCTCGTTGCCGAGCCGGTCACCGTGTGGGCGTTCATCGGCCCGCCGCAGAACAACGTGCCGACGCTCGAGCTCCTCGGCGAAGGCTCCGAGCCGGTGCCCGGGCAGGTGGTGGTCACCGGGACGGTGGTCCCGGCCCGCGCCCCCTACGGGGAAGAGCTCGTGATCCCCGTCCCCCCGGTTCCCACGCTGCCCTCCAACCCGGACGTCTCGATGGTCAGCCTCTCGCTCACCATCGGCGCGAGCCCAAGACACCGGGCCCGCGACGCGAACACGGTGCTCGTGCCCTCCAGGTGCCCGGCGGGCGGCTTCCCGTTCGCCGCCGAATTCACCTACGCCGACGGCTCCACCGGCAACGCCTTCGCCACGGTCCCCTGCACCGCCAGGGCCGGCGGGTGAGCGAGGGGGCACCGCGTGCTCGAGCTGCGTGACCTCGTCAAGCACTACCCCGCCGTCGGCGGAGAATCGGTGCGCGCCGTGGACGGCGTGTCGCTGCAGGTCGCCCCCGGCGAGATGGTCGCCCTGTACGGGCCGAGCGGGTCGGGCAAGACGACCCTGCTGCTGATGGTCGCGACGCTGCTCACGCCCACGGCCGGCACGGTGAGCATCGGCGGGCGCGACGTGTCCTCGCTCTCCGAGCGCGAGGCCTCGCACTTCAGGCTCTCCGAACTGGGCTTCATCCGTCAGACCTTCGACCTGCTGCCGGGCGTCACCGCGATCGACAACGCGGTGCTGAAGCTCCTGAAGTCGATGCGCTGGCCCGACGCGCAGCGCGAGATCGCTCCCCTGCTCGAACGTCTCGGGCTGCGCGAGCGCCTGCGCCACCGCGCCGAGACGCTCTCGATGGGCGAGCGCCAGCGCGTGATGATCGCTCGGGCGCTCTCCACCAAGCCCCGCCTGCTGCTCGCCGACGAGCCGACGGGGAGCCTCGACACCCAGCGCGGGCGCGAAGTGCTCGAGCTGCTGCGAGAGCTGTGCCGCGAGCGGGGAGTCGCCGTCGTGCTCGTCAGCCACGACCCGATGGCCGCCGACTACGCCGACCGGGCGCTCGCCCTGCGCGACGGCAGGCTCTCAGACCACGTGACCGATCGGGTGTATGTGTGAAGCCGTCGAACATCCTGCGCCTCTACCGTGTGCGCCTGCGTGCGCGGCTGGTGCAGGAGTGCCTCGCGATCGTGGGGATCGCCGCCGGCGTCGCGCTGCTGTTCGCCTCGCAGGTCTCGAGCTCGAGCCTGCAGAGCTCCGTGGCCGAGCTCTCGCGCGGGATCGACGGCGCCGCGACACTGGAGCTCCTGGCGCGCGACCCGCACGGCTTCCCGGAAAGCACGCTGGGGCTCGTGCGCAGGATCCCCGGAGTGCGCGTGGCGGCGCCGCTGCTGGAAGCGGGCACCAATGCGATCGGCCCCCGGGGCAGCGAGTCGGTCGAGCTCGTCGGGGCCGACTCGAGCCTTTCGGAGCTCGGCGGGGCGCTCGTACGTCACACCGCCCTCGCGCCGGTCGGGGGCATCGGCGCGGTCGTGCTGCCCGCTCCGCTTGCGAGGGCCCTCGGCGTCACCAAGTTCGGCCAGGAAGTCACCTTCCAGCTCGCCGGGCACACTGTCAAGGCCCCGCTCTACACCGAGCTTCACGAACGGCAGATCGGGCCATTGATCGGGAGCCCCGTCGCGCTGGTGCCGCTCTCCTTTGCGCAGGAAGCGACCGGCCTGGGCGCTCGCGTGAGCCGCATCCTCGTACAGCCCGCCGCCGGCGCGGAAGCTCGGGTGCGAGCCGCGCTCACGACGCTCGCCGCGGGCCGCCTGGACGTCGAGGCGACCACCTACGACGAGACGCTGTTCGCAAAGGCCGCCGCGGCGAGCAACCAGTCGACCGCGCTGTTTGCGGCGATCAGCGCGCTGGTGGGGTTCCTGTTCGCGTTCAACGCGATGCTGCTCACCGTCCCTCAGCGCCGGCGACTGAGCGCCGACCTGCGTCTCGTCGGGTACACCCCTCGGACGGTGGTCGCGGTGCTGCTTCTCGATGCCGTGGCGCTGGGTCTCGCCGCCTGCGTGCTCGGGCTGGCGCTGGGCGAGGAGCTCTCGATCCACGTGCTCCACTCCAACCCGGCGTTCCTCTCCCTCGCTTTTGCGCTCGGCTCCGAGCGCGCGGTGAGCTGGCAGAACGTCGCCCTCGCCACGGGAGGGGGGGTGCTCGCCGCGATCGTGGCGGTGCTCAGCCCGTTGCGTGACGTCCTCTCCCGCGAGCTTGCCGCGATCGACAGCCCGCAGGCGAGCTCCGGCGGCGCCGCTTCGATCGGGAGCGCGCCCACTCTGGCGCTCGCCGGCCTGGCCTGTCTCGCCGGCGCCACCGCGATCCTGCTCGCGGCTCCGGACGCTGCGATCCCGGGCATGGTCCTGCTGTTCGGGGCGCTGCTGCTGGAGCTGCCGCTCGCGCTCAGCGTGACGCTCGCGCTCGTCAAGCGGCTCGCCTGCACGTTCACGAGCACGGTCCCGCACGTCGCGGTGATGGAGCTGAGCGCAGCCCGTGCGCGCGCCGTCGCGATCGCGGCGACCGGCGCCGTCGCGGTCTTCGGCAGCGTCACGATCCAGGGCGCACACCACGACCTGCTCGTGGGCCTCGACCGCGCGGCGCACGACATGAACGCGTTCACCGACGTGTGGGTCTCCCCGGCCGGCTCCTACAACCTCCTGCAGACCGCGCCGTTCCCACCGACGCAGCAGGCGCAGCTCGCGCGCCTGCCCGGCGTGCGCGCGGTGGGCCTCTACCGCAGCGGCCTCCTGGACTACGGCGAGCGCCGGGTGCTGGTGATCGCCCCGCCGCGCCAGGCCACACCGCTGCTGCCCGCGGACCAGCTCGTGCAGGGCAACCTGCGCCAGGCGACCGCCCGCCTGCGCGCCGGGGCCTGGCTGGTCCTCTCGCGGGCGCTCGCCGCCGAACACCACCTGCACCTCGGCCAGGCGTTCACGCTGCCGAGCCCCGACCCGCAGACGTTCCGCCTCGCGGCGCTGTCCACCAACATGACGTGGGCGCCCGGCGCGATCGTGATGAACGCCTCCGACTACGCCCGCGCGTGGGGCAGCCAGGACGCAAGCGCCTACACCGTCCTGCTCGCTCCCGGCGTCTGGCCCGCCCGGGGCGCCCGGGAGATCGAGCGTGTACTGGGCTCAGGCTCTGGGCTGGCTGTCGAAACGGCCCAGCAGCACACCGGCCGCCAGCGCGCGCTCAGCCGCGAAGCGCTCGCGCGCCTCACTCAGATCGCCACGCTGATCCCGATCGCCGCGGTGCTCGCGATGGCCGCGGCGATGGGCGCGCTTGTCTGGCAGCGCCGGCCGCGCCTGGCCAAGCTCAAGCTCGAGGGGCTCCCCCGCGCCGAGCTGTGGCGCACGATCCTGCTGGAGAGTCTGCTGCTGGTGGGCGTCGGCTGCCTGACCGGGGCGATCTTCGGCCTCTACGGCCAGCAGTTGGCCGACCGCGCGCTCGCCGACGCGATCGACTTCCCCGTCGTCTACTCCGTCACGGCGCTCGCGGGGCTCGAGAGCCTCGCCCTCGTGACCGCCACGGCGCTCGCGATCCTCGCGATCCCCGGCTACCTCGCCACCCGCGTGCCGGCCGCCCTCGCACTGCAGGACTAGCGTGTTGACACCCGACACTCAGCTCGCCAAGTTGACGTCCGACGCCGGTACATTGACGGCCGACATCGCAAAACGCCCGTACAAACAGGTAGCGCGAGCGCAGGCGCAGCAGCGCACCCGCGACGCGCTGCAGGACGCCGCGATCGAGGAGTTCACCCGAGGCAACTGGGCGAAGGTGTCGCTCGAGGCGCTGGCGGGGCAGGCCGGGGTCACCAAGCAGACGCTGCTACGCCACTTCGGCTCCAAGGACGGGCTGCTGATGCAGGCGCTCCTCCACAGCGCCTCAGACGCGGTCAAGCAGCGCTGGAGCGCCCCCCCGGGGAACGTGGAAGGCGCGGTCGAGAACGTGCTCGACCACTACGAGGCCCTGGGCGAGCGCTCGCTGCGCATCGGCGCCTGGCTCGAGAGCGGGCCCCCCGAGCTCGCCAGGCTCTCGCAGATGGCGCGCCAGCTTCACTACAACTGGGTCGAGTACGCGTTCGGCCCGCAGGCTGGAACGTCTGCACGGGCAGGCTCGCGTGCGCTGCCGCGCCGCACTGATCGTGCTCTGCGACGTGCACACCTGGTGGCTGCTCTCACACGACCTCGGCTTCGAGCGCTCCGAGGTCCTCGCGACCTTGACCACTGCGATCGAGCGTCTGCTCGGGGAGGCGCAGTGAAGATCCTCGCCTACACCTCGCCCGCGCGCGGGCACCTGTACCCGGTCGTGCCGATCGTGCAGGAGCTGCAGCAACGCGGCCACGAGCTCGCGCTGCGCACGCTCTCCTCGCAGGTCGAGCTGATGCGCGCGCTCGACATCGACGCGGAGCCGATCTCGGGGCAGGTCGAAGCGGTCGAGCTCGACGACTACCTGGCGCACTCGGTGCCCGCGAAGGGCAGGCGCGCGCTGGCGACGTTCGCCGCGCGGGCGGAGCACGAGGCGCCCGACCTCGCGCGCGCGATCGAAGCTCACGACCCGGACCTGCTCGTGATCGACGTCAACTGCTGGGGGGCCGCGACAGTGGCCGAGGCCTCGGGACTCCCCTGGGCCATGTACTGCCCCTACCTGCTGATGCTGCCCTCGCGCGACGCCCCGGCCTACGGGCCGGGGCTGCCTCCCCCCGGCGGCCTGCTCGGCCGCGCGCGCGACGTGCTCCTGCGCCGCCTCGGGAACGTCGGCTTCGACCGGGCGGTCCTGCCGGCGCTGAACACGCTGCGCGCCCGGCACGGCCTCGGCGGGTTGCACCACTTCACCGACCTGCTGGGGCGTCCTGCCCTGCTGCTGGCGCTCACCGCCGAGAGCTTCGAGTACCCGCGCAGCGACTGGCCGGCGAACGTGCGCCTGGTCGGCGCCATTAATTGGGATCCCCCCCACCCGCCGCCGTCGTGGCTGGCCGAGATGTCGGACCCGCTGGTGCTCGTCACGTGCTCGACCGAGCACCAGCACGACACGCGCCTGGTAAGAGTCGCGCTGGAAGCGCTGCCCGCGGCCGGCATGTCGGTGCTCGCCACCTCTGCCGCGCACGACCCCGACGCGTTCGACGCGCCGGCCGGGAGCAGGGTTGTGCGCTTCGTCCCCCACGAAGCCATCCTGGAGCGCGCCGCGTGTGTGATCTGCCACGGCGGCATGGGCATCACGCAGAAGGCCCTCGCGGCCGAGGTCCCGGTCGTCGTCGTGCCCTTCGGGCGCGACCAGCTCGAGACCGCGCGCCGCGTCGATGTCGCCCGCGCCGGCGTTCGCCTCTCGCCCCGGCGCCTGACCCCCGAGCGGCTCCTGGACGCTGTTCGCACCGCGCTCGATCGCCGTGCGGGCGCGCAGCGCGTGAGTCGCGCCTACGCGGCGGCGGGGGGCCCAGCCGCGGCCGCGGACGCGATCGAAGCGCTTCGGCTTTGAGCTGCGGCCGGGATGGCCTCGAGGATCTGTTTGAGGTCGTCCACCGACTGGTAATCCAGACCCAGCAGGTGGTCGTGGCGATGGCGCACCACGCCCTGCTCGTCGATGATGATCACCGCGCGCTTGGTGCCCAGACGTGAGGAGAAGGCGCTGTAGGCCTTTGCCACTGCCTTATCGACGTCGGCCAGCAGCGGGACCGTAAGCCCGTTCTTCTCGATGAATCCCTTATGGGAGTCGAGATCCTGGGAGGAGATCCCCACCACCGTCGCGTCCAGCGCCGCGAAGTCGTCCGCCCGGTCGCGGTAGGAGCAGAACTGTTTCGTGCAAACCATCGTGTTGTCCCCCGGGTAGAACAGCAGCACCACCCGCTCCCCCCGGTGCTCGGCGAGCTTGAACTGACCCTCGGTGCCCTCCAGCTCGAAATCCGGGGCCGCTTCTCCGACCTGCGGTGTCTTCGGCATGGGCGCAGGATACAGGCGACGAAGCGTCGGCGACCCGGTGCAGGGCCGCCGACGCTCGTCCGGCGCCGAGACTGAGGGGGTCTCGGGCCGGCGCGAGATCCGGGAGGCAGCCAGCGGAGAGAGAGTTCGTAGACCGGCTGCTCGGAACACACGTCGCTCCTGTCCCCTCGGGACGAGTCGATGTTTGCGCTCGCGCCCGCCATGGTTGTGACCTTGCGGTGATCTCGGGGAGGGCGACACCCAAACCCGGCTCGCAGGGGTAGCCAAACCCCGCTCGCAGGGGTAGCCAAACCCCGCTCGCAGGGGTAGCCTGAACGCATGGCGGAATCGCTCAGCGGACAGCTGCTCCTCGCCGCCCCGTCGCTGAGGGACCCCAACTTCCGCCGGGCGGTGGTGCTGATCGGCGCCCACAGCGAGGAGGGGGCGATGGGAGTCGTGCTCAACCGCCCCTCCGCGGTGACGGTCGGCGAGGCGGTGCCACAGCTCGAGCAGGCTGTCGGCGAGCTCGAGACCGTGTACGTCGGGGGACCCGTCCAGCCGAGCTCGATCGTCTTCCTCGCCGAGTTCCTGGACCCAGCCCCCGCCGGGCTGCTCGTGCTCGGACGCATCGGCTTCCCCGCGCCCGAGGCCGACATCGACGAGCTCTCCGAGGCGATCGCGCGGCGGCGCGTGTTCGCCGGCTACGCCGGGTGGGGTGAGGGCCAGCTCGACGAAGAGCTCGACCAGGGCGACTGGATCGCTCTCCCCGCGCAGCCCGAGGACGTCTTTACCGAAGACCCAGACGAGCTCTGGAGCAGAGTACTGGCCCGCAAGGGCGGCGCCTACGTCCTGATGGCGCGGATGCCGCTCGACCCGAGCGTGAACTGAGGACCAACCGAACAGCCGGCCTCCGGCGAAGAGCTTTCTACTCTCTATAGAAGCTCACCCCAGGTGCGCGCTCCGTCCCCGCCCCTCACGCTTCCCAACCGCCCGAGGTAGCCGATGCTCAAGCTCGCCCGCTGGTCCACAACCCATCGCCTGTACGTAGTAATCGGCTGGATCCTCCTGATCGTGCTCGTCAACGGCGTAGCGCAGTCGGCAGGCACGGGATACTCCAACAACTTCACGATCCCCAACTCCGACGCCCAGCGCGCCGCGGACCTCCTGCAGAAGAGCTTCCCCGCGCAGGCCGGGGACCGCGACCAGATCGTGTTCCGCGTCGAGCACGGCACCGTGCTCGACCCCGCCGTGCGCGAACGGATGAGCGCGGTGTTCGCCGAAGTCGCCCACCTGCCGCACGTCTCGACCGTGATGAGCCCCTACGCGGAAGCCTCGGCGGGCAAGGCGATCTCCGCCAACCGCCGGATCGCGTTCGCCACGGTGGTGTTCGACGAGAAAGCCAACGTGCTGCCCAAGAGCGCCGGCGAACGCGTCGTCGAGGTCGCCAAGGCTGCCCGGCAGCCGGGCCTCCAGGTGGAGCTCGGCGGACAGGCGATCGAGCTCACCGAGCAGGAAGGCTTCGGCTTCACCACCGCGATCGGCCTGCTGGCGGCGATCGTGATCCTGTTGATGACCTTCGGCTCGCTGATCGCGATGGGCCTGCCGATCGTCACCGCCCTCTTCGGGCTGGGCACCGGCCTCGGGCTGATAGCGCTGTTCACCCACGTGGTGGACACCCCCAACTTCTCCTCCGAGCTCGCCGCGATGATCGGCCTCGGCGTGGGGATCGACTACTCGCTGTTCATCCTCACCCGCTACCGCGAGGCCTACGCCGGCCCCGGCCCCAACCACGGGCGGGTGCGCGAGTCGGTCGTGCAGGCGATGGACACCGCCGGGCGCGCCGTGCTGTTCGCCGGCACCACTGTGGTGATCGCTCTGCTGGGGATGATGCTGCTGGGGGTCAACTTCCTCTACGGCGTCGCGATCTCGGCGTCGATCGGGGTGCTGCTCGTGATGCTCGCCTCGCTCACCCTGCTGCCCGCGCTGCTGACCCTCGCGGGCGACCGCCTCGCGCGACCCGGTCGGCGGGCTCGCAGGCGTGCGCGGCGTGCCGCGGGGGCCAACGGCACCCCGTCGGCGCCCGACGGCACACCCACACCGGTCGGCGGCGGGGCGTGGTTGCGGTGGAGCGGCTTCGTGCAGCGCTGGCCCAAGACGATCGCGCTCGCCGCGACGCTGGTCATGCTCCTAATCGCTGCCCCCGCGCTCGCCCTGCGACTCGGCTACAGCGACGCGTCCAACGACCCCCCGAGCACGACCACCCACCGGGCCTACAAGCTGCTCGCGGAGGGTTTCGGCGAAGGCTTCAACGGGCCGTTGCAGGTCGTCGTGCGGCTGCCCCACCCCAACGACACGACGGCGTTGAGGGGACTGGAGAGCGCGCTCGCCGGGGCGCCCGGCGTGGTCTCAGTAACACCGCCCCGCCTGAACCCCACCGGCGAGGTGGCCACGTTCTCGGTGTACCCCCGCTCCTCCCCCCAGGCGTACGCCACCACCGTGCTCGTGCGGGATCTGCGCGAGCACGTGATCCCACCCATAGAGGCACGCACGGGCACGGTCGCATACGTGGGCGGCGTCACCGCCGGCACGGTCGACTTCGCCACCGTGCTCGCCCACAAGCTGCCGCTGTTCATCGGCGTGGTCGTGCTGCTCTCGGCGCTGCTGCTGACGGTGGTGTTCCGCTCGCTCGTGATCCCGGTGCAGGCGGCCGTCATGAACCTGCTCAGCATCGGCGCCTCGCTCGGGGTGATCGTCGCGATCTTCCAGTGGGGGTGGCTGCCGGGGCTGCTGGGCGTGAGCCCTGGACCGATCGAATCGTTCATCCCCGTGATGCTGTTCGCGATCGTGTTCGGGCTCTCGATGGACTACGAGGTGTTCCTCGTCTCGCGCATCCACGAGCAGTGGACGCGCACCCAGGACAACCGTCGGGCCGTCGGGGAGGGCCTCGCGCTGACCGGCCGGGTGGTCACCGCCGCCGCCGCGATCATGGTGTGCGTCTTCCTCTCCTTCGTGCTCGGGGAAAGCCGGGTCATCAAGGAGTTCGGCCTGAGCCTCGCCAGCGCGGTGTTCCTCGACGCGGTCGTCGTCCGCTGCATGCTGCTGCCCGCAGTGCTCCACATCGTCGGCGAGCGCACCTGGCGAATCCCCGCCGGCCTGGACCGCCTGCTGCCGCGCGTGAACATCGAGGGCACCTCGGTCCGTCCGCTCCCCTCGCCGCGGAGAACGAGCTCACGGTGAACGGCGCACGCGGACGGGAGCGCACCGGCGTCCTATGAGGTGCAGGCACGGCAGGCGCCGTGCAACACGATCTCGTGCTCTGAGACCGCCAGCGGCACCCGCTCGGAGAGCTCGTCGATCGCCCGCTCCAGCGCGTCGTCGGAGAACGGCATCACCACGCCGCAGGAGTCGCACACCAGGTGGTGGTGGTGTGCGCCGGCGGAGTCGTGTGCGCGCTCGTAGCGGACCATCGCCTGCCCCGTCTCCACCCGCGCCACCAGGCGCAGGCGCTCGAGCTCGTCGAGGATGCGGTAGACGCTCGCACGGCTCACCGGCCGTGGTGAGCGCGCGCCCAGCGCCTGCTCGATCTCGGCCGCGGTGAGCGCGCAGCGCTGCTCGGCGAGGAGCTCCAACAGCGCGCGCCGCGCGCCGCCGTACCTGCGACCCTCCGCGGCCAGCACAGCTTCCGCGCGGTCGGCCCAGGTGTCGGTGAGAGAGGTCATACAAGGATGGTAAGGGCGTAGCAGGCGAGCGCCACCAGGATCACCGCGCTGCCCGGGGGGACCACCCCGATCCAGTCGGCCAAAGCAAGCCCGCCCCACATCGCGCCCAGGGCGATCAGCGCGGAGAGCGCCAGCCCCCAGTAGGGGTTCGCGGTGAGCCGGTGCGCGGCCGCCGCGGGAGCCGCGAGCAGGCCGAGCAGCAGGAGCGCCCCCACCGCCTGCGTCGCCTCGGCCGCGTCGAGGCCGAGCAGCGCCAGGAACGCGAGCCCCAGGGCACGCACCGGCACGCCCCGAGCCGCCGCGAGCGGCGCGTCGATCGAGGCGAACAGCAGCGGGCGTGCCGATCGCCAGCAGCGCCGCCACGAGCGCCACGCCGAGGAGCGCCGCCAGCTGCGCCTCGCCCGCGGTGAGGCTGAAGATCGAGCCGAACAGCGTGCGCGCGGCGATCGTCCCGCTCGCCCCCGAGGCGCCCGAGTTGAAGAGGTCGAGGAACAGCACCCCCAGCCCGAGGACCCACACGAACACCATCCCAGTCGTCACGTCGTCCGCTCGCGCGCGCCGGGCGGAGGACCGGGCGGAGGAGTCCAGGGCCCCCAGCAGCAGCGCCACCCCCACGGTCGCCGCGAACAGCCCCACGCGCAGGTCGAGACCGGCCGCCGCGGCGGCCAGCGCGCCCGTGAACGCCACGTGGCTGAGCGCGTCGCCGGCGAACGACCTGCACGCGCAGCACCACGAAGTAGCCGATCAGCCCGCTCGCCACCGCGATGCACGAGCCCGCGAGCAGGGCGTTGCCGAGGAACCCCTGGAGCATCAGCGAAGCGCGCTCCGCGCCAGCCGCGCCGCCGCGAACAGCGCGAGCGCGATGCTCGTGACGAAGAAGCCCGGCGGGTCGTTGGTGAAGTAGGAGAGGCCCAGCCCCACCCAGGCGATCACGAGCCCAAGCAGCACGCTCAGCGCCAGGCCCAGTCCGATGCGCGGGGTCAGCTCGCGCGCGATCGCCGCCGGTGCGAGCAGCAGCGCGAAGACGAGCAGCACGCCCGTGATCTGCGCCGTCGCCGCCACCGCGAGCCCGAGCACGAACAGGAACGCCACCGACAGCAGGCGCACCGGCACGCGGCTCGCGGCGGCGAGCGAGCGATCGACCGACGCAAAGAACAGCGGCCGCCCGACGACCACGAGAAACGCCACGGCGCACACCCCGACGATCGCCAGCGTCAGCACCTCGCCCCGCGTGACGCCGAGGATCGAGCCGAACAGCAGCGTCTCCAGGCTCTCGAGCACGCCGCCGTAGAGGCTCAGCAGGAGATACCCGACCGCCAGCGCGCCCGCCTGCACCATCCCGATCGACCGCCGACTGCTGCGCCTGCCCGCGCCGCACCCCGCCGGGCGAGGAGCCGGCGATCAAGAGCGCCCCCGCACCGCAGAACGACGAAGTAGCCCCACGCCAGCGGCAGGCCCGCCAGCGCCGCCGCCGCCGCGCCGGGGAAGGACATCATCGAGAGCGTGTGCCCCGCGAACGTCTCCTCGCGCAGCACCATGAACCAGCCGACCACGGCCGCCGTGACCGCCACGATGCCCGCGGCCTGCAGCGCGTTGACCATGAACGGGTAGGCCAGCAGCTGGTGGACGTCGGAGAACGAGGTTGAACGTGAGGTGGGGGTTCATGAGGGATCATCCGCGCGGGTGAATTGCAGCCCATGCGCGCGAGCGCTGGGCCTCCATGCCCAGCGTCCGCGGTGGTGGGGCAATCCCGGCCAACTCATCGCAGCACGTGGCGGGGGCCGTGGAGGTGGGGAGCTTCGGGCTGGCCGACCACCACGAGGCGCCCGTCGGTGGTGCGCAACACCTCGATCGGCGCGCCGTAGAGGCCGCTCAGCGTGGCGCTGGTGATGACCTCCTCCACGGGGCCCATCGCGGCCCGGCCGCCGGCCAGGTAGAGCACGCGGTCGACGTAGGGCAGCAGCGGGTTGACGTCGTGCGCCACCAGCAGCACCGTCACCCCCGCGGAGCGGCAGATGCCCTGCACGAGCGCGGCGACCGCGGCCTGGTTGGGCAGGTCGAGGCCGTCGAGCGGCTCGTCGAGGATCAGCATCCGCGGGTCGTGCACGAGCGCCTGGGCGATCAGCAGCCGCTGCTGCTCGCCGCCCGAGCACTCGCCGATCGGGCGCGCCCGCGTAGGCGCCGGCGCCGACGCGCTCGATCGCCTCGCGCACGCGCTCGCGGGCCTCGCGCGCGCGCGCGCCGAAGCGGCCCGACCGCCGGCAGCGGCACGCCCCAGCGGTGGCCGTCGAGGCCGAGGCGCACCATGTCCACCCCGCGCACCCGCGTGCCGGCGTCGAACACCCGCCGCTGCGGCAGGTAGCCGATGCGCTCGTTGTGCGCGCCGGGCGCGCCGCCGAGCACGCGCGACCCGCCGCGGGAGGCGCAGCAGGCCGAGCAGCACGCTCAGCAGCGTCGACTTGCCGGCGCCGTTGGGGCCGAGGATCGCGACGAACTCGCCCTCGGGCACGAGCAGGTCGACGTCGCTCCAGATCGTGGCGCCCACCGAGGCGCACCGCCGCGTCGGTCAGCTCCGACCGGGCTGGCGTCCCGAGCCGGCGCCTTCCCGCCCACGCGACGGCCGCGGCCCCTACCGCCCCGTCGCCTCGTGCAACGCGCGCTCGAGCCCTTCGAGCTCGGCGACCTGCCACTGCTCGAAGGTGTCGCTCGCCGGCGAGAGCGTCTCGGTGACGGTCGCGATCGGGATGTGCGCGGCGCGCGCCAGTTCGTTCACGCGCTGCACGTCGGGGGTGACGTTCTGGCTGTTGAAGACCCACACCGCGATCTGTGTGGTGCTTCGGCCTGACTGTCCACCGTGCGCTTGTCCTGCGCGGTCACTTCGCTGCCCTCTGCGATCGCCTTCGCGAAGCTGTAGGGCGTCAGCAGCTTCAGGCCGAGGTTTTCGCCGAGGCCCTGGAAGATGCTCTCGCTGTAGCCCACCGGCATGCCCGGCGTAGCGTTCGCGGATCTCGCGGCGCAGCTGGTTGTAGCGGGCGAGGCCCTGCGTTTCGAAGGTCCGCGGCGCTGTGCGAAGTAGCCCTTCGCGCCCGGATCGAGGTGCTCGTAGTCGTCGGCGATCTGCCTGACGACCGCGTACACGTCGGCCGGGAAGTACCAGCGGTGGGGGTTGTCGCCGTCCTGCAGCCCGAGCAGGTGGCCGACGTCCAGCGTCACGCGCCCGCTCAGCGGGCTCGCGGCGAGCAGCTTCGAGGCCCATTCGTCGTAGCCGACCCCGTTGACGATCGCCAGCCGCGCGCCCGCCATCGTGCGCGCGTCTGCGGCGGTCGGCTCGTAGCTGTGGGGGTCGGTGGCGGGGTTGACGATGATGCTCCGCACCTGCACGCGCGTCGCCGCCGAGCTGCGCCGCGATCGAGCCCCAGAAGTTCTCGGCGGCCACCACCTGGATGCGACCGTCGGGCCGGCCGCGGTCCCTTCGCCCTGACCCAGCCCCGGGCGGCCCACACCGGCGAGCACGAGCACGACACCGGCGAGCAGGAGACCAAGCCATCTCATTTTCGGCACCCTACCAAAATAAGACTGAGTCTTGTTCTTATTTGTATAGGCCCGAAAAAGAAGACAACAGCCAGCGCGTACCGGCGCAATGCCGGCGCTGGGGCCCCTCACCCCTCGGGCAGCTCCAGCTCCAGCAGTTCCCCGCCACCCGCGTGCTCGACCTGCAGCGTGGTGTGCTCGACGCCGAAGCGCTCACGCAGCAGCTCCCGCAAGGCCCGCCCCGCCGCGTGGCAGTCGGCCTCGGGCGCGACCAGCACGTGCGCGGAGAGCGCGGGGAAGCCCGCGGAGAGCTCCCACACGTGCAGGTCGTGGACCTCGACGACGCCGGGGTGGGCCGCCAGCGCGTGCCCGATCTCCTGCGGGTCGAGGCCCGGCGGGCGCCGCCTCCAGGAAGATCCGCCCCGAGGCGCGCAGCAGGCCGACCGCGGAGCGCAGCATCAGCGCGGCGACGACCAGCGAGGCGATCGGGTCGGCGCGCTCGAAGCCCGTCAGCAGGATCACGACCCCGGCGAGCGCCGTGCCGATGAACGCGAACAGGTCGGTGAGGATGTGCTGGAAGGAGCCCTCGATGCTCATGTGCGACTCGCGCCCCGCGCCCGCGAGCGCGGCGGTCGCGGCACCGTTGACCGCGATCCCCGCCAGCGCCACCGCCACCATCGTCCACGCCGAGACCGTCGGCGGGGAGATCAGCCGCCCCACGGCCGAGTAGACGATCAGCCCTGCGAGCACCAGCAGCGTGATCCCGTTGGCCTGCGCCGCGAGCGCCTCGACGCGCAGGAAGCCGTACGTCATCGCCCCCCGCGCCGGCCGCGCCGCGAGGCGCAGCGCCACCAGCGAGAGCCCGAGCGCGGCCGCGTCGGTGAGCATGTGCGCCGCGTCGGAGATCAGCGCGAGCGAGTGCGATAGCACCCCCGCCACGACCTCGACCGCCATGAACCCCAGGATCAGCGCGAGCGCCGCCCCGACGCGGCGCGCGGAGGCCGGCGGGGCGACCGAACCGGGTGCGTGCCTTCGGCACGAGTCCCCGTCGGCCAGCGACCGTGGGCGTGCCTCAGCCCGAGCCGGCGGGCGGAGACGCGGAGGCCGCCTCGCCGCCCGGGCCTTCCTCCTCCAGCGTGCGGCGGCGGCCGATCAGCAGCACGACCAGCACGACCACGATCACCACGATCAGCACGCCGCCTGCGATGTAGCGCAGTTTGTGGTGGGTCGTGGTGGATTTGGGCTTCGCCGTGGCGATCGCGAACGAGGAGCCGCCGGCGAGCGTCGCCGCGCGCAGCAGCGGCACCTCCGCCGGCGTGTAGGTGACCGTGACGTGCCCCCCGGTGGAGAGCGAGGCGTGGGCCTTGTGCCCCTGCGGGTGGAGCACGATCGCGAGGACTTCCCGGTGGTGCAGCTGCGCCAGCAGTTCGGAGTAGCTCTCGGGCTGGAAGTGGGTCGCGAGCGCCGGGGTCGCGAGCGAGTCCCAGCGCGCGATGCCGCGCATACGGCGGCCAGGGCAAGGCGTCTGATCGCAGTGGGTCATGCGGGGAACCCTAGCGCGCCGAGCGAGCGAACCATCCCAAGCGGCGCCTATGATCGCCAACGGCTTTTCGGCGTGGTGTAATGGCAGCATGCGCGACTGTCCCTCGCGAGGTGTCGGTTCGAGTCCGACCGCCGGAGCCATGAAGTTGAGGGCAACGGCAAGACCTGGTAGCCTGGGCACGCGAGGGACAGTCGCAGCCCGCAGTTTGGGCGCCAGAGTCTTGCCGAGGCCCGCGCACAGCGGGTTTCGGTGCTTGAGGGCGGAGATCCTTACAGCCAGCCGCGCTCCTCCGCGATGCGGATCGCCTCCGCGCGGGTCGAGGCCCCGACCTTGCGCATGATCGTCGAGAGGTGGTTGCGCGCGGTGCTCGCGGAGAGGTGCAGCACCTGCGCGAGCTCCGCGATCGTGCCCGCCGTACGGGCCGCGCACAGCACCTCGTGCTCGCGCGGGGTCAGCGGGCTGGCCCCCTCGCTGAGGGCGGCCGCGGCGAGACCCGGGTCCACCACGCGCTCGCCCGCCGCGGCGCGACGGATCGCTCGCGCCAGTTCGGAGGCCGGCGCGTCCTTCGGCAGGAGCCCGCCGCGCCGCCCTCCATCGCGCGCCGCAGGTAGCCCGGCCGGCCAAACGTCGTCACGATCAGCACCCGGCACCGCGGCAGCTCGCGGCTCAGCTCCGCCGCCGCCTCCAGGCCGCTGGCGCCCGGCATCTCGATGTCCAGCAAAGCGACCTCCGGACGCACGCGCAGCGCCGCCGCGAGCACCTCGTCGCCGCGCGCCACCTCGGCCACGACCTCGATGTCCTCCTCCAGGCCCAGCAGGCTCGCAAGGCGCCCCGCACCATCGCCTGATCCTCCGCGAGCAGCACTCGGATCACATCGCGGCCCTCCCCGCGGGGGGCTGCGCTCGGGACGCTCACACACAGGCGGAAGCCGCCGCCCGGGCCGACCCCCGTCTCCATCTGCCCCGCCAGACGCTCCGCGCGCTCGCGCAGGCCCGCCAGGCCGAGACCGGCGCCACCGCCGGAGTCGACTGCGCCGGCGTGACCGCGAGGGCCGACAGCACCGGCATGCCCGTTGTCACCGGCGGCAGCGGCGTGCCCGTCCGGACTCGCGGCGACGCCGTTGGGGCCTCCGTTCACGCCCGCGGGACCCCGGCCGTCGTCGAGGACCTCGACGCTCGCCGCTGCGCGTCGCGGAGATCGCGACCCAGCAGCGGCTGGCCGCGGAGTGGCGGATCACGTTGGTCGTCCCCTCGCGCACCGTCCACGCCAGCAGCGCCTCGACATCCGGCTGAGCTGCCGCCGGCGCGATCGAGCCCCGCCTCGATGCCCGCCTCCAGCGCCATGCGCGCCCCGTCGAGCTTGAGCGCGAGCACCGGCCGGCGGTAGCCGCTGGCCGTCTCGCGCACCTCCGAGAGGGCTTTGCGCGCGACTCCCTCGAGCTCGCCGACGTGCACCCGCGCCACCCCGACGTCCTCGCCGGCGTCGAGCAGCCTTCCCGCCAGCTCCGCCTTGAGCGCGATCACCGAGAGGCTCTGGCGAGCAGGTCGGCAGATCGCGCGCGAAGCGCAGCCGCTCGTCGGCCACCGCGACGCGCGAGCTCCTGCGCGCTGTACAACTCGGCGTTGCGGGCGCGCAGGCCGGCGAGGCTGAGGACCAGCAGGCCGATACCGGCCGCGCCCGCCGCGAGCACGAGCGCGGTGACGGCACCAGCGCCCGCCGCGGCATCAGACCCCCGCCAGCAGCACGCAGAGCGCCACCCCCGCGGCAGCCAGCTGGCTGCGCAGGATCGCGCCGGCGACGGCCGCCGTGAAGATGAACAGCGACGCCCACGCCGCCCGCTCCCCCAGCGTCAGCGCGGTCGCGATCGCGAGCAGCAGCCCCAGGGACGCGAGGCCCTGGGCGTCCGGGAAGGGCCGGGTGTCACTGAGGACCAGCCACACGTAGAGGCCCACGAACAGCGCCGCCGCGAAGAGCGTCGCGACGAGCTCCACCACCGGCGGGTGCGCGTCGAGCGTCGCCGCGAGCGGAAATGCGAGGACGGCCAGCCACGCGAAGGCCATCGTCCGGCCCAGGGCGTTGCCCATGCCGGGGCCCGTCGCCATCAGGAGCCTTCGCCCAACGGCTTTCGTGTGAACCTCACCATCAGGAACACCCCGACGGCCACCAGATCGCGAGCGTCCTCAGGTCGGCGCCGCTGATCCCGGTGCCGGTGCGTGTGCGGGTCGAAGGCGTACTGGAAGGCGTTCGCGAGCGCGTGGATCGGGGAAGACGTCGGCGATGTCGGTCAGCAGCCTACGGCAGGTTCGACGTGGAACCACACGCCAGAGATGAACGTCAGCGGCAGAATCGCGAAGTTGATCGACCGCGGGCGCCGCTTCGGCGCTCTTGATGAAGCGCACGACGCCAACGCCGAGCGCGGTGAAGCAGGCGCCCGAGGATCAGCGCCAGCGAGCAGCCCAGCAGCGTCGCGGTCGCACGTGGACGCCGTAGGCGATCCGCGCCGAGCGCGAGCACCCGATCGTCATCGCCGCGGTCACCAGATCGCCGAGCCGATGCGGCCGGCGAGGTAGGCCCAGCCGGGCAGCGGCGTGCCTGCATCCGCTTGAGCACTCCCTGCTCGCGCAGGATCGAGGTGCTGATCGCCATGTTGACGAACGTCGTCGAGATCACGCCGTAGGCGAGGATCCCCGGGACGAAGTAAGTCGTCGTAGGGGATCCGCGCCGCGCGGGCCAGCGATCGTCTGGCCGTTGGGAGATCGTCGCGAAGATCACGAGGAACATGAGCGGGAACAGGAACGAGAAGAACGCCCGGTGGCGGTTGCGCCAGAATGCACGCTGCTCGTAGACGGATCTGCCAGGCCGCAGCGCGAGGTCGCGGCGCAGGTCGGCGCCGGTCGGCGGACCCGTGCTCGGCGCGTCACGCGTGCCGCCGTCCTCGTCGAGCCGGTCAGCGCCAGGTAGACGTCCTCCAGCGACGGCTGCGCGACCGGGAAATGGCGAGCTCGAGCCCTGCTCGAGCGCCCACGCGGTGATCCGCTGCGTCACGGCACGACCTCGGGTTCGCACGACACGCGGTCCCCGCGATCGGCACCCGACGCTGGCAGCCGGGCAGTTCGGCGAGCGCACGCGTCCGGCGGCAGCGCGAAGCGGATCTCGGTCGGGCCTGCGTCGCGACCGCCGATCTCCTGGGGGCGGCCGTCGGCGACGATCTCCCCGTCGCCATCACCGCGACCGGTCGGCGAGCGTCTGCGCCTCGTCCATGAAGTGGGTGTCGAGGAAGACCGTCTTGCCGAGCTCGCACAGCGAGCGGATCGTCGACCACGCGTGCCGGCGCGCCGCCGGGTCGAAGCCGGTCGTCGGCTCGTCGAGGAACACCAGGTCGGGGTCGCCGACCAGCGCCAGCGCGACGTCCAGCCGCCGGCGCTGACCACCGGAGAGCTGCTTGGCGGGCGTGTCGCGCTTGACGTCGAGCTCGACCAGCTCGATCAGCTCGCCGACCGGACGCCGCACGCGGGTAGTAGCGGCCGTACATCGTCCAGCAGCTCGCGCGACGGTCAGGTCGCGACTGCACCCCGCAGGACTGCAGCACGATCCCGACCCGCTCGCGCAGCTCGCGCTCGCCGTGCGCAGGGTCGATGCCGAGCACGGTCACCGAGCCCTCGGTGCGGGTGCGGTAGCCCTCGAGGATCTCGGTCGATCGTCGTCTTGCCGGCGCCGTTGGGGCCGAGCAAGCAGAAACCTCGCCCGCCGCGACCGCGAAGCTGACGCCGCGCACCGCCTCGAGGTCGCCGTAGCGCTTACGCAGGTTGGTGACCTCGATTACGTTGGTCATGCTCCGAGACTAGGCCACGCCGCGCCCGAGGGAAAGTGGCGGATGTGCTGACTTTGACATGACATCCGTCATGGCCCAATGGACGGGCGGCTACACGCGCCCGCCCGATCCACCTGCGCGGGAGAGCTCACTTGCCCCGCCTGATGCGCGCCGCCTTCATCCGCTCAGTCTTACCCAACTCGACCTTGCGCAGGCGCACGGTCTTCGGCGTGACCTCGACGCACTCGTCCTCGCGCACGAACTCCATCGCCTCGTCGAGCGTGAGCCGCGGTGGGGGATCAGCCGCTCGAGCACGTCCGAGGTCGAGGAGCGCATGTTCGTCAGGTGCTTCTCCTTGACGGGGTTGACGTCGATGTCCTCCGAGCGGGCGTTCTCGCCGACGATCATCCCCTCGTAGACCTCCTCGCCGGGGCCGACGAAGAGCGTGCCGCGCTCCTGCAGGCTCATCAGCGCGTACTGCGCCGGTCTCGCCCGCGGCGGTCGGCGATCAGGCACGCCGGTCGTGCGCGTGCGCATCTCCCCCGCCCACCGCTCCCAGCGGTCGAAGACGTGGTGCATCATGCCGGTGCCGCGCGTCTCGGTGATGAACTCGGTGCGGAAGCCGATCAGCCCGCGGGCGGGCACGAGGTAGTCCATCCGCACCCAGCCCGGTGCCGTGGTTGGTCATGTGCTCCATGCGCCCCTTGCGCAGCGCGAGCAGCTGCGTGACGACGCCGACGTACTCCTCGGGCACGTCGATCGAGAGCCGCTCGACCGGCTCGTGGCGCTTGCCGTCGATCTCGCGCTCCGAGCACGCGCGGCTGACCGACCGTCAGCTCGAAGCCCTCGCGGCGCATGATCTCGACGAGCACCGCCGAGCTGCAGCTCGCCGCGGCCCTGCACCTCCCACGACTCCGGCCGACGCCGCCGGTGTGCGATGCACGCGCAGCGAGACGTTGCCGATCAGCTCCGCGTCGAGGCGCGTCGCGGATCTGGCGCGCGGTGACCTTGGAGCCCTCGCGGCCGGCCAGCGGCGAGGTGTTGATGCCGAGCGTGATCGACATCGAGGGCTCGTCGACGGTGATCACCGGCAGCGGCCGCGGGTCCTCGGGGTCGGCGAGCGTCTCGCCGATCGTGACCTCGGCGATGCCGGCCACCGCGATGATCTCCCCCGGCCCTGCCTCGGCGGCGTCGACGCGCTCGAGCGCCTCGGTGACGTACAGCTCGGAGACCTGCGCGCGCTCGATCGAGCCGTCCGCGCGGCACCAGGCGATCTGCTGGCCGCGGCGGATCGCGCCCGTTCCGCACCCGGCAGATCGCCAGGCGCCCCACGTAGGGGGAGGCGTCGAGGTTGGTGACGAGCGCCTGCAGCGGGTGGTCGGGGTCGTGCACGGGCGCGGGGATGTGCTCGAGCAGCAGGTCCAGCAGCGGCGCGAGGTCGGAGCCGGCGACCGCGTCCTCGCCGGCCTTCGCGGCGTCGTACTCCAGCGACGCGCGGCCCGGCCTTGGCGTTGCAGTAGACGATCGGGAAGTCGATCTGCGACTCGTCGGCGTCGAGGTCGAGGAACAGCTCGTACACCTCGTCGATCACCTCCGCCACGCGCGCGTCGGGGCGGTCGACCTTGTTGACGACGAGGATCACCGGCAGGCGCGCCTCGAGCGTCTTGCGCAGCACGAAGCGCGTCTGCGGCAGCGGCCCCTCGGAGGCGTCGACCAGCAGCAGCACCCCGTCGACCATCGTCAGGCCCCGCTCGACCTCGCCGCCGAAGTCGGCGTGGCCGGGGGTGTCGACGATGTTGAGCTTGACCCCCCGGTAGCGCAGCGCGGTGTTCTTCGCGAGGATCGTGATGCCCTTCTCGCGCTCGAGGTCCATCGAGTCGAGCACCCGCTCGGCGACCTCCTGGCCGACGCGGAACGCGCCCGACTGCCACAGCATGGCGTCGACGAGCGTCGTCTTGCCGTGGTCGACGTGGGCGACGATCGCGACGTTGCGGATGTCCTTGCGGGGTTCGAGCATGGCAGCCCGGCAGGCTAGCGGGTGCCGGCGAGGTTGCGGGCCATGCGCACGCCGAAGCGGCTCAGCGCCGAGGGCATCCGTTCCGCGGCGGCCACCACCGTCTCCAGCGCGGCGGCGAAGCGGCGGATCTCCGCCTCCTCGATCACGAGCGGCGGGCAGCGCCTTGATCACGTTCATGCGGTGGCCGGCGACCTGGCAGAAGATGCGGTGCTCGTGGAAGAGGGGGACCGTGACGAGCTGCGAGAAGAGCCCGGGCTGGGCGCGCTCCAGCGCGAGCCACGTCGCGCGCGGCCGAGCGGCCCTCGGGGGGGCCGAGCTCGATCGCCCACATCAGCCCGAGGCCGCGCACGTCGCGCACGATCGCGTGGCGCTCGACCAGCGGGCGCGTGAGCTCCAGCAGCAGCTCGCCCATGCGCTCGGCGCGCTCCACGAGCCCGTCCTCGTCGAGCACCCGCAGCGTCGCGAGCCCCGCGGCGGCGGCGAGGTCGTTGCCGCCGAAGGTCGAGCCGTGGCGCACGGCGCGCTCCATCCCGTCGAAGACGCGCTCGAAGGCGGCGCGGGAGACGAGCACCGCGCCGACCGGGACGAGGCCCGCCGGAGAGCGCCTTGGCGAGGCAGATCATGTCGGGCTCCAGGCCCCAGTGCTCCAGCGCGAGGAAGCGCCCGGTGCGCCCGAGGCCGGTCTGCACCTCGTCGCAGACGAACAGCGCGCCCGCCTCGCGGCAGAGCGCCTGCGCGCCGGGCAGGTAGCCCTCCGGGGGGAGGTTCACGCCCTTGCCCTGCACCGGC
The DNA here is from genome assembly GCA_963842005.1 of uncultured Solirubrobacterales bacterium. Classification (GTDB taxonomy): domain Bacteria; phylum Actinomycetota; class Thermoleophilia; order Solirubrobacterales; family Solirubrobacteraceae; genus Palsa-744. Next base: position 769,063 of record CAWJEV010000005.1, read on the forward strand.
TCGACCACGAACGCGGCGACGTCGCCGCGCGCGAGCTCGCGCTCCAGCGCGTCGAGGTCGCCGAAGGGCACAGCCTCGCACCCGGGCAGCAGCGGCCCGAAGCCCTCGCGGAAGTGGTCGTCGCCGTTGAGCGAGAGCGCGCCGAGCGTGAGCCCGTGGAAGGCGTGCTCGGCGTAGAGGATCCGCGGGCGGCCGGTGGCCGCGCGCGCGATCTTGATCGCGGCCTCGACCGCCTCGGTGCCGCTGTTGGCGGGCACCATCGCCGCCCACGCTCGCCGGCGCGCGCGCGAGCAGCTGCTCGGCGAGCACGCCGCTCAGCAGCGTGACGCCGAGCTGCGGCAGGTTGCCGGTGCGCGCCGCCATCACCTCCTCGACCGCCGCGATCGCCTCGGGGTGGTTGCGCCCGATCGCGAACACCCCGTAGCCGCCGAACAGGTCGAGGTAGCGGTGGCCCTCCGCGTCGATGAGGTGCGCCCCCTCGCCGCCGACCCACACCCGGTCGAACCCCAGCGTGCGCAGGATGCGCCCCATCTGGGGGTTCAGGTAGCGGTCGTTGAGCGCCAGCTCCTCCCCCGTCCGCCGCGCGAGGATCTCGCGCACCGGGGGGATGGGAGCGGGGGTCATGGGGTCAATCGTAGGGCCGCACCCGGCGCGGTGACCGGAGCACGCGTCAGGCCGCCGCGTAGCGCTTGCGCCCGCGGCGCTCCTCGTCCACGGTGACGACGTCCCACGCGAGCCCGACGCGCTCCAGGCCGCGGATCACGAGCGCCGAGACGTCGGGCTGGCGCCAGCTGAGGCCGTGGCTGGGCGGAGGTGGGAAAGGCGTGGTGGTTGTTGTGCCACGCCTCGCCGAACGTGGGCAGCGCGAGCCACGCGAGGTTGCGGGAGTGGTCCCCGGTCACGTAGTCGCGGCGCCCGAAGAAGTGGCAGAGCGAGTTGATCGAGTACGTCATGTGGTGCAGCACGAGCATCCGCACGGCGCCGCCCCACAGCAGGCCGGTGAGGCCGGCGCGCCAGGTGCCGCCGATCGCGTAGCCGAGGCCGAAGGCGACGGCGAGGCCGCCGATCGCCCACACGAAGAAGGTGCGGTCCACGAACTCGACAACGGGGTCGGCGAGCAGGTCGGGGGCGTACCGTTCGCGCGAGCCGCGCTCGGTGTGGATGAACAGCCAGCCGAGGTGCGCGTGGCCGAGGCCGCGCAGCGCCCCGCGCAGGCCGACGCCGTGGTCGACGTGAGGGCTGTGGGGGTCGCCGTCCTTGTCTGAGAAGGCGTGGTGCTTGCGGTGGTCGGACACCCACGAGATCACCGGGCCCTCGATCGCCGCGGAGCCGAGCACGGCGAGGACGCCGCGCACCGCGGGGAAGGTCTTGAAGCTGCGGTGGGTGAAGAGGCGGTGGAAGCCGACGGTGATGCCGAGCCCGGTCAGCACGTACATGATCGCGAACACGATCAGGTCGGAGGGGTGCAGCAGCCCGTCCCACATCTGCCAGCCGACGAAGCCGAGGGCGAGGATCGGCCCGACGGTGATGAGCCCCGTGAGCGCCCGGTCGAGCGTCTCGTAGGCGGGGGGCTGGACATCCTCCGGCCCAGGGCGCGCGGCGGGCTGGGTGTCGTCGTACGGCTCGAGGGTGGCGAGCTGATCTGTCATGGCTCCGAGCAAGCTAGCAAGCAGCACCCTACTCTGTCGCAAGGACGATGTCTCACGTGTTCGCCCGCACTGAGCCGCTGCGCCGCGAGCTCGCCCGGGCGCTCCCCGAGCGCCCGTTCGCGCTGCGCTTCTGGGACGGCACGGAGCTCCCGGCGACCGCGCCGGGCGGCCCGGTCTTCACGGTGCGCTCGCCGACCGCCGTGGCCCACCTGCTGCGCGCTCCCGGACAGCTCGGCCTCGGCCGCGCGTACGCCGCGGGGGAGCTCGAAGCCGACGACCTCGACCGCGTGATCGGGCTGCTCGACGGCTTCCACGCGCCCGCGCTGGACCGCGCGACGCGCCTGCGCCTGGCCGCTGGCGGCCGTGCGGGCCTGCGGCGCTGACGCGCCCCCCGCGGGTCCCCGCCAGCGAGCTGCGCCCGCAGGGCGCCCGCCACAGCCGCGCGCGCGACGCGCGCGCGGTGCGCCACCACTACGACGTCTCCAACGACTTCTTCAAGCTGTTCCTCGACTCGTCCATGACCTACTCCTGCGCGCTCTTCTCGCGCGGGCGCCGCCACGCTGGAGGACGCCCAGCTGGCCAAGCGCGAGCTCGTCTGCACGAAGCTCGCCCTGCAGGAGGGCGAGCGCCTGCTCGACGTCGGCTGCGGGTGGGGCAGCTTCGTGCTGCACGCCGCCGCCCGCCACGGCGTGTCGCGCGGTGGGGATCACGCTCTCGCGCAACCAGGCCGAGCTCGCGCGCCGGCGGGTCGCGAAGGCGGGCCTCGAGGACCGCGTGGAGATCCGCCTGTGCGACTACCGCGACCTGGGCAGCCGGCGAGCGCTTCGACGCGATCGCGAGCATCGGCATGGTCGAGCACGTGGGCGCGAGCCAGATCGACGCGTACGCCGCGCAGCTCGCCGGCCTGCTCGACCCCGGCGGGCGGCTGCTCAACCACGGCATCGCGCGCCTGCGCCACGGCGACCCCGAGGCCGGCGCCTTCTCCGAGCGCTACGTCTTCCCCGACGCGGCCCCCCTGCACGTCTCGCGCGTGCTCCTCGCCCTGGAGCGCGCCGGCTTCGAGCCCACGCACGTGGAGGGCCTGCGCCAGGACTACGTGGACACGCTGAGCGAGTGGATCGCCCGCCTGGACGCCTCCGCGAGCAGGCCGAACGGATCGCGGGCGGCGAGCGCGTTCGTGTTTGGCGCCTCTACCTGCGCGCCGCACGCAACGGCTTTGCCACGGGCTTCACCTCGATCTTCCAAGTACTCGCGCGCCGGGCGTAGGCTACGCGAGTGACGCCATCACGTGCTTGACGACTGTGTAGTCCTCCAGCGAGTACACGCTCAGGTCCTTCCCGTACCCGGACTCCTTGAACCCACCGTGGGGCATCTCGGAGACGAGCGGGATGTGGTCGTTGACCCAGACGCAGCCGAAGCGCAGCGCCTTGGCGACGCGCAGGGCGCGGCCGACGTCGCGCGTCCAGACCGAGGAGGCCAGGCCGTAGCGGGTGGCGTTGGCCCACTCGATCGCCTGGGCCTCATCGGTGAAGCGCTGGACGGTTATGACGGGGCCGAAGATCTCGCGCTGGACCAGCTCGTCCTCCTGCCCCACGCCGGCGATCACCGTGGGTTCGAGGTAGAAGCCGGGGCGGGCGGGGGCGGCGCCGCCGGTCACGACCTCGGCGCCGGCGGGGCGGCGCTCCAGGAAGCCCTGCACGCGCTCGCGCTGGCGGACGGAGTTGAGCGGGCCGAGCGTCGTGTCGGGGGCCAGGGTGTCGCCCAGCACCAGGCCCTGGGCCTGCTCTGAGAGGCCGGCTACCACCTCGTCGTAGACGCCCTCGGCGGCGAGCACCCGCGTGGCGGCCGTGCAGTCCTGGCCGGCGTTGTAGTAGCCGGTGCCGGCGATCGTCTCGAGCGCGGCCTCCAGGCCCACGTCGTCGAACACGATCACGGGGGCCTTGCCGCCGAGCTCCAGGTGCACGCGCTTGAGCGTGTCGGCGGCGGTGCGTGCGAAGTGCTTGCCCGTGTCCACCGAGCCGGTCAGCGCGAGCATGTCCACGTCGGGGTGGGTGATGAGCGCCTCGCCCGTCGGGCGGCCGGGGCCCGTGAGCACGTTCAGCACTCCCGGCGGCAGGATCTCGGCGGCCAGCTCGGCCAGGCGCACGGTCGTCAGCGGCGTGGTCTCCGCCGGCTTGAGCACGACCGTGTTGCCGGCCGCGAGCGCCGGGGCGAATTTCCAGATCGCCATCATCAGCGGGTAGTTCCACGGGGTGACCTGCCCGATCACGCCGACCGCCTCGCGCCGGGTGAAGGAGGTGTGGCCCTGCATGTACTCACCGGCGGCGCGGCCCTCCAGGCAGCGGGCGGCGCCGGCGAAGAAGCGCAGGTTGTCGGCCATCACCGGCAGCTCGTCGGCGGTGACCGCTTCGATCGGCTTGCCCGCGTTCAGCGCCTCCAGGCGCGCGATCTCCTCGGCGTGGTCCTCGACCAGATCCGCGATCGCGAGCAGCGCCCCCGCGCGCTCGGCGGGCGTGGCGGTAGACCAGCCCTCGAACGCCCGGCGGGCCGCCTGCACGGCCCGGTCCACGTCCTCGGCGCTGGAGACCGGCGCACGCGCGAGCTCCTCGCCGGTAGCGGGGTTGAGGATCGCTTCGGTCTCGCCGTCGGAGGGCGCCCGCTCGCCGTCGACGAAGTTGGTGAGGGTCTCGGTGGTGGCCATGTGGGTCTCCTTCGGGGGCTGCGGTCGGTGTGGTGCGGGGGGTTGCTTTTGGGAGGAGGACCCCCACAAGGGGGGTCAGGAGGGGCGTTCGTTGCGCGTGCTCAGGGCTGGTGCAGAATCAAGGGCGGCTCTTGCTGGCTCGTGTCGGCGTTCATGGCCCCGCACCCGCGGTGCGTGGCCGGGGGACTCAGGTGGGCTGCGCGGCGGGGTCGGCGAGCGCCTCCGCCACCGCGGGGTGGGTGATCTGGCCGTCGCGCACGTTCAGCCCGAGACGCAGGCCCGGGTCGCGCTCGAGCGCCTCCTGCACGCCGTGGTCGGCGAGCGCCAGCACGTAGGGGAGCGTGGCGTTGGTGAGCGCGTACGTCGAGGTGATCGGCACCGCGCCCGGCATGTTCGCGACGCAGTAGTGGGTGATCCCGTCCACCTCGAAGGTGGGGTTCGAGTGGGTGGTCGGGTGCGAGGTCTCGAAGCAGCCGCCCTGGTCGACCGAGACGTCCACGAGCACCGCGTGGCGGCGCATCAGGCCGAGCTGCTCGCGGCTGATGACGTGCGGGGCGCGGCCGCCGTGGATCAGCACCGCGCCGATCACGAGGTCCGCGGCGGGCAGCATCTCCTCGATCGCGAGCGTCGAGGAGTACACCGTCGAGGCGCGGCCCCCGAACGTCACTTCGAGCTCGCGCAGGCGGTCGATCGAGCGGTCGAACACGAACACGTCCGCCTGCATCCCGATCGCGATGACCGCCGCGTTGGCGCCCACCACGCCGCCGCCGATCACGAGCACCGTGGCCGCCGCCACGCCGGGCACGCCGCCGAGCAGGATGCCGCGCCCGCCGAGCGGCTTCTCGAGCATGAACGCGCCCGCCTGCGTGGCGAGCTTGCCCGCGACCTCGCTCATCGGGGCCAGCAGCGGCAGGTTGCCGCGCGCGTCCTCCACCGTCTCGTACGCGATGCACGTCGCCCCCGAGGCCTGCAGGCCGCGCGTGAGGCTCGGCTCCGCCGCGAGGTGCAGGTAGGTGAAGAGCGTCTGCTCCTCACGCAGCAGCGCCACCTCGCCCGGCTGGGGCTCCTTGACCTTCAGCACCAGCTCGGCCTCCGCGAACACCGCTCGGGCGTCGGGGGCGATCCGCGCGCCCTGCGCGGTGAACGCCGCGTCCTCGAAGGCGCTGCCGAGGCCGGCGCCGGCCTGCACGATCACCTCGTGCCCGCGCGCGCTCAGCTCGCGCACGCCCGCGGGGGTGATCGCCACGCGGTACTCGTCGAGCTTGATCTCGCTGGGGACCCCGATCCTCACGGCCGCGCCTCCTTGCTCCGCCGGTGCATGTCGATCTCGCTGGGGACGCCGATCCTCACGGCCGTGGCCCCCCGGCTGTTTGCACAGACCCCAGGTTCGCGCAACGAACGCCGCTCCTGACCCCCCCTGTGGGGGTCTTTCTAAAAAAAATCCCCACCCTCACCTCGCGAGCTCCCGTCCTCGCAGCGCCAGCCAGAACTCGATCCGATCGCGCGCGGTCGAGAAGTCGCGGCCCGTCAGCTGCTCCACGCGGCGGATTCGGTAGCGCAGCGTGTGGCGGTGGCAGTACAGCGCGTTCGCGGCCTTCTCCCAATGGCCGTTGTGCTCGATGAACACGTCCAGCGAGCGCAGCAGCTCGTCGCCGTACTCGCCCTCGCCCGCTTCCACCGGGCCGAGCACGCCGCGGCAGTACGTCAGCAGCGCGTCGTCGTCCTGGAGGGACAGCAGCAGCTGGAAGGCGCCGAGGTCCGCGTAGGAGGCCACGACCTCCGCGCCGTTGCCGTTCTGCAGGCGCACCGCCTCCAGCGCGCACCGCGCCTCGTGGAAGCTGACCCGCAGCGACTGGGTTGGCGCCACGCGGCTCGCGCTCGCGCGCACCTCCGCTCCGAGGCGGGTGGTGAGCTCCGCGCGGACGCGCCGCGCGAGCGCGATCGGGTCGAGCTCGCCGCCCCCGTCCACCACCGCGCACAGCAGGCCGCCGCGGATCGCCACGAGGCTGCCCGCGGGGGGTTCGATGCCGCTGCCCTTGCCCGCCCCGCCGGTCGCGTCCTGCCCGCGCGCGAGCATCCGCTCGACCAGCGGCGCGGCCACCGCGGGGTCGCGCGGCGCGAACGCGAGCACCGCCGCGCGCTCGCCGATCCCGAACGGGCGCAGCCTCGCCTGCAGCTCCTCGGGGTAGAGGCGCCCGGTCAGCGCCTCGGCGAGCACGTCGCCGGCCATCCCGCGCTGCAGCATTTCGTAACGCTCGTCGAGCAGTTGCGCGAACACGCGCTCGGTGATCGCGATGAACGGCAGCTCGTAGGGGACCTCGAACAGGGGGAACTCCCGCTTGCGCGCCTCGTCGGCGAGCGCCGCGGGCAGGCGTTTGTGGGCGAAGCCGGTGCCGAAGCCGAGGCCGGCGATCTCGTGCTCGGCGAGGTGGGCGACGAGCTCCCGTTGGGCCTTGGCGCTCTGCAGCTGCAGGCCGGTGCTCAGCAGCAGCTCGCCGCCGCGCAGCCACGGCGTCGGGTCCGGCAGCTCGGTGCTGTGCACCCACCGCACGTGCGTGTTGGCCGACTCGTGCCCGCTGACGAGCTCGAGGCCCAGCTCGTTCACTAGTCCCTCGACGGTCAGCATCGTTCCTACCGGATCCGCTCCCACGCCTCGCTCAGCACGGGGCGCAGCACCGCCTCGATCTCCTCGAACTGCTCGGGGCCCGCGATCAGCGGCGGGGAGAGCTGGATCACCGGCTCGCCGCGGTCGTCGGTGCGGCAGATCAGCCCGCGGTCGTGCAGCTCGCGCGAGAGGAAGCCGCGCAGCAGCTCCTCGGCCTCCTCGTGCGTGAACGTCGCCTTCGTCTCGCGGTCCTTGACCAGCTCGACCGCCTGGAAGTAGCCCGCGCCGCGCACGTCGCCGACGATCGGCAGGTCGCGCAGGCCCTCCAGCATTCCGCGCAGCGCCGGCTCGTTGGCGCGCACGTGCTCGCACAGCTGCTCGCGCTCCATCACGTCGATGTTCGCGAGCGCCACCGCGCTGCTCACGGGGTGCCCGCCGAACGTGAAGCCGTGGTTGAAGATCGCCTTTCCGTGCATGAACGGCTCGGCGATGTGGTCGCCGGCGATCAGCGCGCCCATCGGTGCGTACGCGGAGGTGATGCCCTTCGCGGTCGTGACCATGTCGGGCTGGTACTCGTACCGCTCGCACCCGAACCAGTGGCCGAGGCGGCCCCACGAGCAGATCACCTCGTCGGAGATCAGCAGCACGCCGTGGCGGTCGCAGATCTCCCGCACGCGCTGGAAGTACCCCTCCTGGGGGACGAAGCAGCCGCCGCTGTTCTGCACCGGCTCGAGGATCACCGCGGCGACGGTCTCGGGGCCCTCGAAGACGATCGCCTCCTCGATCGCGTCGGCCGCCCACAGCGGGTCGCGCGCCTCCGCCCAGCGGTAGTCGTTGGTGTTCGGCACGTGGTGGCCGCCGGGAGTCAGCGGCTCGAACGGGGCCCGCAGGGCAGGCAGCCCCGTCGCGGTGAGTGCCCCCATCGAGGTCCCGTGGTAGGCGAGGTTGCGCGCGATCAGCTTGTAGCGCCCTTTTTCCCCGCGCGCCGCGTGGTACGCCTTGGCGAGCTTCCACGCGCTCTCCACGGCCTCCGACCCGCCCGAGGTGAAGAACACGCGGTTGAGGTTCCCCGGGGCGAGCTCCGCGATCCGCGTCGCCAGTTCGATCGCCCGGGGGTGCGCGTAGCTCCAGTTGGTGTAGAACGCGAGCTCCTTCGCCTGGCGCGCCGCGGCGTCCGCGAGCTCGGCGCGGCCGTGGCCGACGTTGACGCAGAACAGCGCTGAGAGCCCGTCGAGGTACCGCTTTCCGTGCTCGTCGTACACGTAGCACCCCTCGCCGCGCACGATCACCGGGACCTCGTGGTCCGCATACGCGCCCATCCGCGTGAAGTGCATCCACAGGTGGCGGTGGGCCTGCTCCTGGAGGTCGCCGCCCCCTGCCGCGGGCTCGCTCGCAAGAATCGGATCGCTCAGGTGGGTGGCCATGGTCTCATCTCCTCCATCGGAACTCGGCGCTTCTCGAATAGACGCTAAGGACAAACGTACTCTGACACAACCTCTGTATCAATGCGCCACTAGTTCAAGAGCTTCTGGTCTCATTGTACGAGTTGTACAAGGCGGTCGCGAATCTTTGGGAATTGCGCACCTTGTGTCCTCCCCGGGGCGGTCGTAGCGTTTGTCACGACCGGTGTCATGGGTGCAGGGGCACCCCGGAGTTGGAGGGAGACGAACATGGCAACCATCAGCGCAGCGGTACCCGAGGTCCCCGAGACCCTCGGGCGTGATGGACAAGGGCCTCAAGAAAAACGCGATCGGGTACCTCTCGAACATCGTCATCGGGGTGGCCTCGACCGCCCCCGCCTACTCGCTGGCCGCGACGCTGGGGTTCATCGTCGTCGTGAAAGGCGTCGGCGTGCACGCGCCGGCGGTGATGCTCGTGGCGTTCGTCCCGATGCTGCTGGTCGCCTCGGCCTACAAATACTTCAACCGCGCCGACCCCGACGCGGGCACCACGTTCGCGTGGACCACGCGCACGTTCGGGCCGTCCACGGGCTGGCTGAACGGCTGGGCGATCTTCCTCTCCGACGTGATCGTGATGGCCTCCCTGGCGGACATCGCGGCGATCTACACCTTCCAGCTCTTCGGCTTCACCGAACTCGGCGAATCCAAAGCGGCGATCGTCATCGCCGCGGTTGCGTGGATCGCGATCATGACCTGGATCTGCTACCGGGGCATCGAGCTCTCGGCGCGCATCCAGCAGTTCCTGCTCAGCGCCGAGGTGCTCATCCTCGGGGCCTTCGCGGTGGTCGCGTTCGTCAAGGTCTACGGCAGCCACCCGCCGGCCGGCTCGATCAAGCCGTCGCTCGATTGGATCAACCCGTTCGCGATGAGCTTCGGCGACCTCGTCGTCGCGCTGCTGCTCGCGGTCTTCATCTACTGGGGGTGGGACTCCGGCGTGGCGGTCAACGAGGAGTCCGAGGACCCGGCCGAGGGGCCGGGCAAGGCCGCGGTCATGTCCACGATCCTGCTCGTGCTGATCTACGTCGTCGTCTCGGCCGCCGCGCAGTCCTTCCACGGCACGGGCTTCCTGACCAACGAAGCCAACCAGGAAGACATCCTCAAGGCGCTTGGAGCGGGTGTGTTCGGCGAACCCCTGAACAAGCTGCTGATCATCGCCGTGCTCACCTCTGCGTCGGCCTCGACGCAGACGACGATCCTCCCGACCGCCCGCACCACGCTCTCGATGGCCCACTGGAAAGCGGTCACCTCGCTGCTCTCGCGCATGCACAAACGCTACCTCACGCCGACCGTCTCGACGCTCGGCTTCGGCGCGCTGGCGATCATGGTCACGATCGCCCTGCTGCTGGTCTCCGAAAGCGTGCTGGCGGACTCACTCACGGCGATCGGCTTCCCGATCTGCTTCTACTACGGCTTCACCGGGGTTGCCTGCGCCTGGTACTTCCGTCGCGAGTTGCGGGAGAGCACGCGCAAGCTGCTGCTGCTGGGCGTCGGCCCGCTCCTGGGCGGCCTGATGCTGTTCGGGATCGGCATCAAGGCTGCGTTCTACTACGCAGAAACGAAGAACGTCGAATCCAAGCCGATCCTCGGCATCACGCTGCCGCTGTGGATGGGCATCGGCGGGATGCTCCTGGGCGCCATCATCATGCTCGTCTCACGCCCGTACTTCAAAGAGTTCTTCTCGCGCAAGACCGAAACCGCGCCGCCCGGCCTGCTCGAGCAGCCCCCGCCCACCGGGCCGGTCCCCGCGCGCGTGGAGTTCTGAGGCTGACGCTAGAATCAACGCGATGACCACTCGCGAGAAGGCACACAGGCTGCTGGACGAGCTGCCCGAGTCGGAGATCGAGCCGGTGGTCGAGTTCATCGCCTCGCGGGGCGGCGAGAGCCAGTCCGACGGTCTTGCCCGCTGGCTGGACTCCAGGCCCGAGGAGGACGAGGAGATCACCGCCGAGGAGGAGGCCGCCGTCCAGGAGGCCCGGGACGAAATCGCCGCGGGAGTCCCACTGATCCCGTTCGCTGAGATCAAGCGCGAGCTCGGGTACAACCCGAAGTGACCGACGGACCGTGGGGTCTTGACTTCACGCCCCAGGCGCGACGTGACCTGCGGCGTCTCGACCCGCAGATCAGAGACCGTGTGCTCGCCGCACTCGACCGACTGCTCGCCAGAGACGCCTCGCTCGACGTCCGACGCCTCACGGCATCCGCCGAGGAGCGCATCCGTGTGGGCGACTGGCGCATACGCTTCACACGCGACACCGCGACGCGACTTATCGTCGTCCAGCGCGTCCTGCCGCGCGGCAGGGCATACGACCGGTGAGGGCCGGGCTCACCGCTTCTTGCGCCTCCCGTGCTTGGCGCGCTTCTTGGTGTGCTTGGCCTTCTTGGTCTTGTGCTTCGCGCACCCGGTGACTTCGATCTTCGTGGTCTCGTGGATTTCGGCGCCGTTCTGGGCGACGAATTCGGTCGGCATCTTGAGCTTGTCCTTGCAGAGGTTGCCGGGTGCCGCGAGCGCGGAGTATTTGCCCTCGGGGAGTGTCAGTTCGAAGCTGTCGACTGGCTGATCGGGGACCGTCTTGAACGTGCTGCTCGTGATCCCCGCCTTGTTGATGAACGTCGTCCCGACCAGGTCGATCGTGACGCCGTAGCCCTGGAGCACGACGATCAGGTTCGGGAACGCTTCCCCGCCGTTGGAGACGAAGTACGCGGGGCCTTCCAGGGGGACGGGGATCAGCGGCGTGATCGCCTTGGCGTGCCCGACGATCGAGTCCGCCGGGCAGCCCGCGGGGTTGGCGTGGAACTGTGCGCTGGTGCACGCCTTCTGGAGTGTCGTCAGGCGCGAGGGGAGCTGCTTGGGCAGTTCGACTTTGACCTGCTTGATGTTCGCCTGGCTCCCGAACGGTGCGCTGGGGTAGGTCAGCTTCACCGAGAGGCTCTCGCCGTTCGCCCTGCTGGTCTTCGCCGATGTCGAGACGCTGAATTTCGGTTCGAACTTCAGCGTCGCGCAGTTGGTGACCTGGAACGGGACGCCGAGCGTGTCCGTGCCGCCTTCGCTTGAGTGGATCGTCCCGGTGACTTCCATCTTGCTGCAGTTCGTCGGGTTGAACTGGAAGTCCCCGCGGGTGGTCGTCGCGTTGATGTGCTGGATTTCCAACGGGATGCCTTCGATGCTCGTCGGGATCGCGTCGGGGGTGCCGGGGGGATTGCTCGTGATCGTGATCGCGGCGGTTTCGGGGTTGACTTCGATCTTGCCGCGGACGAGCACACAGTCGCACGCCGGGTGGTTGTGCCGCGTGTTCGCCAGGTCGAACGGGCCGGCCTTCGCGGGGACCTCGAACGTGATGCCGAACGGCGCGCACCCGGGAGTGCCGACCGCGCAGGCGCCGGTGCCGTTGTAGGGGCCGGTGAGGTAGAACTTCCCGCCGCTGACCGTGAACGGGTGGCTGCCGACGCCGACGCTGACCGTCGTTTCGCCGATCAGGCTGTTCGGGCCGCACGCGCCCTGATTGGCCTGCGGTTCGGGGCACAGTTCCACGTTCGAGAGTATGCCCGAGAGGCCCGGCGGCAGATGCGCTTGCACGGACTGCAGGTTCTGTTCGCCGTCGGCGCGGCTCATCGTCAGCGTGAACGGCGAGAACGCGCCCGCCTGCAGGTTCGTCGCGCCACCCGTCAACGACGGTTTGAACGGCAGGCTCGCGCCGGGGCAGGGGCCGCCGTTCGGGCCATGTTCGATGTCGAACGTCGAGGAGGGCGTCGCGATTTCGTCGGGGCTCGCGGGTTCGCGGGCCGTCCACGGCACGATCGACGTGCTCGTCGTGTAGGACCCGCAGTGCGCGGGGGTCGCCAACGGGGCGCGTTCGCCGCCGAAGAAGTGCAGTTCGATTTCTTCGGCGGGACCCTGGGGGGTGTTCAGGAACGTCGTGACTATCTGCCCCGTCTGCTGGTTCAGCGAGACTTCGCCGGGGAGCTTCAAGAGGACGCCCGATTCGGGGTCTTCCGCGACGATGTACATCGCCACGAGCGACCCGAATGGGTTCGCTTCCTGGGGCGCGAGATACACCGCGCCTTCGAGATCGTGCTCGAGGATCGGCAGCTTGACGCGCACGGTGCCGATCTTCGACGCGTTCGAGCAGAAGTCGATCCCCGGTTCGAACGGGGCTCCTTCGCCGGCCTGCTTCGCGGGAACGCTCCCCGGAAGCCGAGGGGTGAAGCGCAGTTCGGAGGGCGGATTGCTCGCTTCCGGCTGATAGCCGATCAGCTTGTTCGAGCACGCTTCCAGGCCGTCCCCGCCGGAGGGATTGATCGCGACGCCCTGCGGCAGCGTGACCGTCGTGTCGCGAATATCGGCCTCGCCGAGACCCGTGGGGTTCAGGCTCGCGTCCTGGGGGACCTTGACATTGACCGTCAACCCCGTCGAGGCGCTCGCGTTCGCAACGTCGGGCTCGACCTGCAACGTCGGTTCGAACGCCAGGCGGTTGCAGCCGTCGAGCGCGGGGACCGCCGGGTTCGCGCCTTCACCGGTGGCGGCACTGACGAAATCGCCGGGGTGCGCCCAGGAGTCGATTGCGATGCTCGACTGAAGCGGCCCCGTGCACGACGTCGGCGCCTCGAAGAACGGCTGCGGATCGGCCTGCTGCGAGGGCAGGCACGGTTCGTGGCCCGCTGGGTCTTGGTTTGCCAGGCAGCCCGAGCCGCGCTGGTTGTCGTGCACCGCGGCGCCGGGGACGCCCCAGAACGTGACGACGCTCGAGAGGAACGCGATCTTCTCGGGGATATTCGGGACCGTGCCCGTGATGCCATAATCGCCGCCGGTGCGCACCGAGGCATTGATGAACACCGGGTTTTCCTCGCCGAGCACCTGGAAGCCGAAGCGCGCGGGCTCCCCCGCCTGCGGTTCGAGATTGTAGATCGGACTGGAGAGCGTGATGACACCGACCTTCGCGGGTTCGTCGATCGTCGTGACGTCGACCCCGACGACCGAGGCGGCGGGACACAGCGGCGTGTTGCCGCCCGGTCTGGAAAAACTGGGCGAGCGTGCAGCGCGCCACCGCCTGGGGGTTGCCGATCAACCCCGGCGGGAGATTGTCGGCGACGTCCTTCGTCAGCGCGACCGGCGCGGCGGCGCGAAAGCCGGCCGGTGTGATCGTTTCCGCTTCCTGGTTCAGGCCGACCGTGAACGTCGTCTGGAACGGGTGCGAGCCCGCCTGTTCATCGCTCGCGCCGCCTGCTTCTTCCAACGACAGCCCGTATTCTTCGATCCCGAACGGCACCGGCGCGGAGCTGACAGTGATCGGGCGTTCGAGCTGCGCCGGCACGCTGCCGGCGCCGGACGCTTCGACCCGGTTGAGCTCACCCGTATGCGCCTCGGGTTCTTCTACGATCACACCGACGCGCATGTCGAGCGCGTCGAAAGGCGACACCACGTGCTTATAGGTGCAGACGGCGACCGAGGATTCTTTGGGGCCGTTGTGTTCAAGCGAGCATTCCCCCGTCGTGCGGCCAGTAATGCCTTCGGGCAGATCGACTTCCGCGGTGACCGCCCGCAACCCCGTCGGGAGATCGTCGGTGAGCTTCACTTCTTCGCCATTGGTGGCGGCGTCACCGAGGTTCGCCGCCACCACGGCGATCGAGCCGTCGGGCTTGGCGAGAACCGGCGCGGTGACCTGTTCGATCGCGACCGTACCGTTGAATTGGAAAATGAGACTGTACGCTTCTTCGTAGAGCATTTCCACCGGCTGTCCCGCCAGCGCGCCCTTGAACGTCACGGTGTAGGTCGCGCTCACCACTTCTTCGCCTTCCAACACCCCGACGGGGCCGCCCGTCACCGTGACGTTTCCAGCACCATACACCGGTTCACCTGCACGTTCTTCGAGTGCTTCCTGCACTTCTTTCGCGGAAGCGTTGTAGTTGAAGAACGTTTTAGCTTGATTCTTGGGATTTTCGATCGCGACTTTCCCGGTCGTAGCGTGCGTGACCGTGATCGTGTCCACCTGATCCGCCCCGGGGTGCGTGCCCGCTTCGTGATGGAGATAGGTCGGGCGGGAGCCGGAGGTGAGGTGCCACCACGATTTACACGTGGAGCATTCGATTTCGGCGGAGGCAGAGCTCGCGACGATACCCAGAGATATCAGAGAAACGAGGCCAGTTAAGATCAAGCTACGTAGGTTTTTCATGACTTTGTCCTCGGCTGGCGGCTGGCTCGCTTAGCTTTTGTTTTCTTCTTCTTGCGCACGCACTTGCCGTGCTTGTTCTTGGTAAACCCTTTCTTGCACTTCACCGCCTTCTTCGTGACCTTCTTGACCGGCGCAGCCGGCGTGACGTTCCCCTGGCCGTTGAAGGTGGCACTGGGGGGGGCTCCGAAGATCCCCGGTTCGGGCGCGGCGGCCTGGCGGCAGGCGTCGGCGGTGGTGCACCGTGGGGGCTGGGAGGACGCACCGGGAATGCAGGGGGATTCGGGGGTGCATTCGTGGGCATCGTAGACGTCGTAGCCTTCGTCGAAGTCCTGCGGGGCGAGTTTCGCGGTGGTGATGAAGAAGACTTCGCTGCCGGATTCGTTCGCGTCGAGGAACGCGGATTCCTGGCCGGATTCACCGCCACTGATCAGGCCGACACAGCCCGCGCCTTCTTGGACGGTGTGTTCCTGCGGGGTGCCTTCTTCGAGCTTGACGCCGTGTTCGGGCTTGTAGACGACAGCGCCACCCCCGGCCGACGGGGAGCACGGCACGCCCGAGGGCGCGCCGGCCCCTTCGGGCTCCCACTCATACACATCCCATTGGCTGTTGACATCCTTGGAGACCAGCGGGTCGAGACTGTCAAAGAACACCCGGCCACTGTCGGAGAGAAACCTGGGCTGATAAAGCGCATCGTTGAGGTTGTAGTTCGCGAGGCCGGGCACGGTCGCCGAAATCAACGCCGCGGGATTCAGCCCCCACGAGCCGCCGTGGCCGACCACCGGCACGCTCCGGCTTTCGTGCCCGACGACGATGCCGGTGGGGCGTGCGCCCGTCGGTTCGCACGACGCGCACGCCAGAGCACCGGACTGCGCGTCATACACATACAGCTCCTCCACGGGATTGCCGGTCGCGGCGTCCGCGGGGTCATAGCCCGTGAGATCCCGGTCAGAGAAGAACGACAGCCAGCGGCCATCGGGCGAAACCCGGGAAAGGAGTTCGCTAAGGAGGATGTTACCCCAGTCGGGTTCGTCTTCACCGGAGAGAACCGCGATCAGCCTGGGCGGCGCGCCGTCGTGGATGACATACAGGTTGCATTCCCCGCTGTGTGCGGTGTTGCAGGTTCCCGGGACGGCGCCCGTGGCGAGCACACCATTCGCGACGAAATACACGTTGCATTCCCGCCCCGAGCCGGCATCGCAGCCCGCGCCGCTCGCGCCGAGCATCACACCCAGCGGGTTCGCCGCTTCGCTGCCGTTGGCGGGCGTGAGATCCCGTAGCACACATTCAAGCCCACCCCCCGCGCCAGCCACCAGTTCGCATTCATACAGGTCACCAGCGCTGGCGCCCGCGGTCAACGCCCGCTGGTCGGTGAACCACACCCGCGACCCGTCAGGCGAAGCATCCTCGAACACCGGGCCCACCGGCCCTTCCCCGCATGTCGTCCCGTCACACCCGGCCTGCGGGACATCGACGCGCAGCGTGCACGCATCGCCGGCGACCGAGCACAGCCCGTTTTCGAGCGGCTGCGGGCGGGTGGCGTTATAACGCAAATACAGGCCACCACCAGAGTCCAGAGGACGTTCCCAGAACACGCGCGAGCCGTCATCAGAGACCGCATGCCTGGCACTGGATGCCTCGTCTGCCCCGAGGAAGGAATTCGTACCCGTGCCGCCTTCGCCCGGCGGGAGCACACCGACCGGAAACAGCGCGCCGGCCGAGAACTCCGACAGGCCTCCCAGGCCTGGACTGACGATGATATGGCTCGCGTCAGGGCTCGCACCGACAAACTGTGGACCACAGAGATTCTCAAACGGACACGCCGTCACGCCAGGTACAGGTATGAAGGGCCCGCCAAACTTCGTGCCCGGCGGCACATCCTGATGTTCGGAGACGGCCTGCGGGCAGGGGTGACCTTCGGATTCTTCCTGCGGGGATGGGCAGCCCGTCACGAGCGGCGTGGACACACCCGTGCCGAGATCCTGCAGATACGCGGTCGATTCGCTCGCGTCTTCGGAGAGACACGCCTGCGGTTCCCCCTGCAGAGTATGGCACGGCGTGAACGCGCCGAACGGCTGCAGCACCGCGTGAGAGAGATCTTCACTGAAGAACCGGTATTCCTGCCCAACGTTGGCGGCCTGGCCCGACGCCGAGGCCTGCGGCGTCGCGAGATCCCGAGAAACCCAGCCCGCCGCAGTCCTCCTCGAGAGCACCTGCGTGAGATTTCCGTTACCTGCCGGGCCCGGTTCCGTCGGCGCGGTCGCGAGATAGGACACCGCGCCACCACCAGAGCCAGCCTGCGCGACACCACCAGCGGGACGGCCGGCCGGTTCGATCAGCGCACCCTGCTTCGCCGGCGGGCTCACCATTTCCCACGCCCGCCCATCCGGGAGCACAAGCGCGCCCGCGGCCTGGGTCGTGAACACAAACAGCCGTTCGGCCGCGCCTTCGCGCTCGCCTTCGGTCACACACACCCCACCCGCAGGGGCCTGCGGGCATTCATTGGACGCCACCACACGAAAACGATAAGCCGTGCCCGGAGAAAGACCCTGCACATTCACAGACGGCAACACAAAATCTTCGAACCCCGAGCCCACAGGCACCCACGCCGTGGCATTCGTGAACGCCGCAGAGGAGCACGAGGACGCCGGCGCGCAGGCACCGTATTCAAACCGCGCCCGCGAAACGAACCCCTCCGGGTCCACCGTTCCTTCCAACCGCGCGCTATCATCCGTCACAGCCGACACCGTCTCGCCCTTCACCACCGGCGCACCAGCCGGTTCCCGCGCGAACACCACCACCCCGCCCGACGCCGCATCCGTCGCATACACCGTTTCCGTCGCGGAGCTCACCGCCACACCCTGGCTTTCGGTCAAATGCCCGGAACCGAGCCGTTCCACTTCTCCTTTCTTGAGCGAGAACCGCGCGACCGTACCCACGTTATCCACATAGACTTCACCAGTGGAAAGTTCAACCGCCACACCTCTCGATTCGCGCTGATCAAGTTCTTCACTGATCAGTCCACCATCGGGGCTCGCCTCTGCGACTCGCTGCTGTGTGCCACGCACCGCATCATGATCGAAATACCAGTCGTCGTTGGCATCCACCGCGAACCCCGGCCTGCCATTTCCGCCGAAAATCTGGGCGGTGTGCGCTCCTGTCGATTCATTCACCACCCCGTCACTAAAACCGTGTACCGTAGGCTGCGGTTCACCTCGTTCATAGATCCACAGTTCACCCTTCGCGTCCACACCCACCCCATTGAGTGGTGACCCGCCGAGAGTCAACTGGCCCACATACACCCCTTCCGGCGTGAACTTATCGACCACGCTATGGCCGTAATCGATCACATACACGTCGCCCGCGGAAGGATCGGACGCACACGCGGCTTCACTGGCCGGGTTCTTCAACGCGCAGGTGTTGTCGATTGCGATGCCGCCAGCCTCGAGACCCTTCACTTTTTCGTGTTCGGCAGGGAAGGAGAAGGACTGGTGGGCGGTGAGGGGCGCGAGTTCCGCGGAGGCGGACGGTATCCGCGAGAGCGTCAGCTTGTCTTCCAGCGCGTTGACCGCGGTGATCGTCGTGCCGGCTTCGATCCCGGCGCCTTCGATCGTCTGCCCGACGCTGAACTCACCGGCGCCGGTCACGACCGCGGAGACTTCCGCGGAGCCGGTGCGCAGCGCAACCGTGCCCGCTTCGGTGACGGCATCAGAGAGTTCCAGGGTGCTCCCCGGCCCGACTTTCGTGATCGTCGTCCCGACCGGGATGCCCGGGCCCGCGATCTCCTGAGCTTCAGCGAAGGAGTCCGTCGAGGTGCTCACGGCGGTGAGCACCTTCGAGCCAACGGAGAGCGGGACGTTGACGCCCGGAAGTACCGGCGCTTTCGAGAGTTCAAGGACGGTAGCCGGACCGGCTTCCGTGACCTTCGTAATGGTCGTACCCGGTTCGATGCCAGCACCCACGATTTCCTGACCAACAGCGAACGCGCCAGCCGTCGTATCAACACTCGTGACTTCCTTAGAGATGCCGCGGAACCCGGGCGATCCCGATTCGAGGCTCGGCGCGGAGAGCGTCAACGTGGCACCCGGTCCGACCTTCGTGATCGTCGTGCCCGAGGATACGAGGCCTTTTCGGCTCACTATTTCCTGACCAACCGCGAACGCGCCAGATCCGACCCGCACCGCGGTGACTTCCGTCGAGCCGGCCTTGAAGTTACCTTCACCTGCGCCAGCGCTCAAATCGCCGGTACCGCCAGCGAAAAGCGTCAGCGTGCCAGTGCCTTCCGCGAACAAGGAAAGCGTCCCGGTACCCGACGCGCTGGAACCCGTCAATTCACCCTTGAAAACGTGTTCTTCGTTGAAATACTGGACACGGCCACCATCAGCACGGTCGATGACGTAGACGTCGCCCGCAGTGGGGCCCGCTTCGGCGATTGCGATGCCGGAGGGTTCGATCAGGGCGTCGGCGCCGGTGGGGGTGAAGGAGCAGGTGGAGCAGTAGACGTGGCCTCGTGCGGCGAAGGCGGGGGTGGCGGTGAGGACACTAGCCGCAAGGACCACCAGCCCGCACACGAGGGGGAGGCGACGAGGCGATGAGGGCGCACCACTCCCACGAAGGCCACGCGAGCAGGCGGACCCGGCGACAACGAGGCGGTGCCGCAGTGACCTGAGGGCGTGGCGTGACTTACTCATGCGTGTGCCTTTCTGGGTGGTGTATGCAGTTGGTTGGGCCGAAGGACCCGTACGCGCCAACTTTTCTGTCGTGCGCCCCGTAAACACGGGAGATCGAGGCCCCGCCCGGGGTCCGCCGCAGCGTTCCATCGCGATCGGTGCGTACGGTGGGTCCCGTGAAACGGCCCGGCCTGCAGCGATGAGCTCCGGGGCGCCCGCCGTGGGCGAGCTGCTTCCGCGCGCCGCGGAGGCGTTCGGCGTGCACGTCAAGCTGGCCACCTACGCCCTTGACCCAACCAATGAGGTCGCCTCCTCCAAGGTCCGGGGCTTCGAGCAGATCCTCGCCATCACGCTCGATGACATCCACTACCTCGAAGGCGCGATCTATACCGGCGCCGTCCTCGTCCCCGTCAGCGAAGTCCGCGACAATACGCCCTGGGGAATCAAGTGCACCGTGATCGTGCCGGTCCGCGGACGTGGCGAGAAGAGCGGACGCCTTGTCGATGTGACGACCGCCTGGGAGATCCGCAGCAGCGAGGACCCGCCCCGACTTGTAACCGCCTACCCGACGTCCTAGACTACAAGGATCATGGCTATATCCATCGAGCACGCAATCGGTGAACACGATGTCGTCGCCTTCACCGAGACTATCGACAAGGCCGAAAGCACAGGCACCTGGCCCACAGGCACCATCGGCGCCGTCGTCAGCGACTTCGGCGACCACAAGATGGTCGAGATCGTCGGCGACCACGGCGAGACCCTCGACATGCCTATCATCCCAGTCGAGAAGCTGAAGCTCGTCAGCAAGCACAGCTGAGCGAGAGCGCGCGCAAGGCGACGGGAAGATCCGCCCATCAGCAGTCGGCGCCCGGCGCATCACGCGGCCCGCCGCTGGTGGGGGGAACTGCTGTGCAAGCGGATGCTCCGCGCGACCTGCTCACCCTTCGCGGTGAGCGTCCAGGCGTTCGGCTCGCCCTTGAGGTGACCAGGGCCGGCGTTGGAGAGCAGCCCAAGGCTCGCGAGGCGCCGCAATAGCTTCGAGACCTGCCCCTGATCCTCGATCCCGCCGTACTCAGAGACCTGACGGTTGCTCGCCCCCGGGTGATCCGCGATCCCTTCCAGGACCCGCGCGGTGCGATACGTCAAACGCATGGTGACGCCCCCGAGCGGGTCGGCCACGACCGACGCGGCCTCGGCCGCGGGGACATGGGGTGCACCGGCAGAGACGGCCGGTGCGGTGCGGGTCTGCTCGCGGCGCGCGGCCGCCGCGCCCTGATAGGGCAGCACGATCATCGCCATCAGCTCGCCCAATAGATCCGCGAGCGGCTCGCGCTCGCCCCGCAACAGCCGCGCGTAGACGATCGTGAACGCCGCGCCGACCAACCCCTCCGCGGTCAGCGGCGTGCACTGCGCGCCGCGGGCGCCCTCGAAGCGACCCTCGTCCACGACCGCCGCCAATCGCGCGAGGATCTCCTCGCGGCGCTCGAGCAACGCCGGGCCGCCGCGCAACGCCTGCACGACGCAGACCCGCGCGAGCGCCGGCTCGCGGTCGAAGAACGAGAGGATCGTCCACAGGCCCCGACGGACCCGCTCGCGCCACGCCAAGCGCTCCACGCCCGCCGCGGCGATCTCACCCTCGATCACCTCGACGACATCGTCGAGGACCGCCGCCATGCACTCCTCGCGGTTGCCGAACAGATCGTAGAACGTCCTGCGCGAGACCCCCGCGCGGCCCGTGATCCGCGCCACCGTCGCGCGCGCATAACCCTCCTCCTCCAGGCACCTCACCGCCGCTGCGAGCAGCCGCGAGCGCTGGATTTCGGTGACCTGCTCGCGCGGGAAGCCCCCCCGCACAGGTATCCGCTCCGACCCCACGCGCGCGGGCATCTAGAACCCACCCCCCGCGCGGGAGGAACCCGGACGGCGCGAACGCGCCGCTACCGGCCGGCTAGCTGCAGGCCGAGAAGCTGAAGAGAGAGAGAGAGAGAGAGAGATGCATCAGACCGCTGATGCATCTAGCAAGAACCCCAAGCGGAGCCCCACGCATATCCGGCACGCTATTCCCTCTCGAAACCACGCTGAACCATCTCCCTCATACGCTTGCGACCCAGTCCCTCTCCCCAACCTCAACATCCTGCCGGTGCACCTGAAGCCAACCACAGACGAGATCGACCCCAACCAGACCCTATGTTGACCGGCGCCTCACTCCACGTGGCACGCCGCGACATCAATAGCAAAGCACATCGGCTGCTTGTTGTCAAGTCCAAACGCGAAGAGGATCTGGCGCGAGGCTGGTCCAGTCGCTCGCCACCGCCACGATGGACGCCAGAATCCTCGATGGATAAACAGGATTCGCTACAGCTCCAGCTGGCCGTGCGGTGCGCCGAGCGCGGCGAGGCGCTCGAGGAACGGGGCCGGCGGGAACGCCTCGGGGCCGAGCACTCCAGTGCCCTGCCATGTGCCCTCGTCGAGCAGGCTCGAGCGCCACGACGGGGTTGACCGCGGTCTGCCAGACGACCGCCTGGCTGCCGTAGTCGCGCATCGTCTGCTCGTTGTCCACCACGTGGTAGAGGTAGGTCGAGCGCGGACTGCCGTCCCTGCCGGTGCCCTTCACCCAGGTGCCCGCGCAGGTGCGGCCGGTCATCCGCTCGCCCAGCGTCGCGGGGTCGGGCAACGTGGCCGCGACCACGTCGCGGGGGGAGACCTCGACGCCGCGCACCGATACGGGCAGGGTGGAGTCCAGGCCGAGCTTGTGCAGCGTGCGCAGCACCCCGATGAACTCCTCCCCCAGGCCGTACTTGAACGTGACCCGCTCGCACGGCACCCAGCGGGGGATCAGCACGACCTCCTCGTGCTCGACGTTCACGCACTCCACGCTGCCGATCCCCTCGGGGAACTCGAACACCTCCGGCTCGGAGAACGGCGGGGTGGTGTAGAAGCCGCGCTCGCGCTCCCAGATCAGGGGCGGGTTCAGGCACTCCTCGATCGTCGTCCAGATCGAGAACGTCGGCGCGAAGTCGTACCCCTCCACGACGAGATCCGCCCCGTCACGCACACCGACCTCCTCGATCTTCGAGAACAGCTCGTCCGCGGCGTAGCGCGCGAACACGTCGGAGAGCCCTGGCTCCACCCCGATCCCCACGAGCGCCAGCAGCCCCGCCTGCTCCCACGCCTCGTGGCGCTTCAGCTGGTGCTCGCCGAGCATCACCCCCGGCAGCTCGTACGGTCGCTGCTCATGGGGCTCCGAGAGCGTCATCGCCATGTCCAGGTACGTGGTGCGGGCCTCGAACGCGGCCGCGAAGATCGGCTCGTTGAAGCGCGGGTCGCACGCGTTCAGCACCGCGTCCGGCTTGACCTGCTCGATCAGCGCGAGGAGCTGCTCGGAGCTGGAGGCGTCCACCTGCTCCGCGGCGAAGCGGTCAGCCTCCCCCAGCCGCGCGACCGCGTCGTGCGCGCGCTGCGGCGAGACGTCGGCCAACACCACCCGCTCGAACGCCGGCCGCTGCTGGGCGATCGCCGCAAACGCGGCACCCACGCCACCTGCTCCGACCACCAGGACTCGCATATCCTCAGCCGATCGTAGCGCAGCGCACGAACACTGCAAGAAGGCGGCGCCTGGCGCTCGCGGCAGTCCTGCTCGTGGGCCTCTCCTACGCGACGCTGATCGAGGACTACTCCTGGAACCAGACCTCGCACTACGACCTGCTGCAGGCGCTCTACCACGAACAGACCAACATCGACCCCTACCAGTGGGACACGGGCGACAAGGTCTTCTACCGCGGGCACTGGTACTCGGCGCGCGCGCCCGGCCTGGCGCTGTTCGTGATGCCCTGGTACACCGTGCTGCGCGATGTGGACGCCCAGCAGTGGGCCTACGAATCGCCGGCGGAGCCCGGCGACGACGAGATGATCTACCTGATCGGGCTGTGGGGCAATGTGTTGCCCGGCCTGCTGCTGCTGGTGCTGGTGTGGAACGCCGCGGAGCGCCTGCAACCCGGCTTCGGGGTCGCCACCGCGGTCACGCTCGGCCTCGGCACGATGGCGCTCGCGCTCTCCACGCTGCTGTTCTCGCACATCCTCACCGCGTTCCTCGGCTTCGCCGCGTTCACGCTGCTGCTGCGCGAGCGCGACGGTCCCCCGCGCGCGTGGCTGTGCGGCGCCGCCGGCCTGAGCATCGGCTACGCGATCTCCTCGGAGTACCCGCTCGCGCTGCTCGGCGGCGTGCTCGGCCTCTACCTGCTCTCCCGCCGCGACGCGCTCACGCCCCTTTGGTTGCTGCGCCGCGGGGGCGCCTACGCGGCGGGGATCGCCGTGGGTCTCGTGCCGCTCGCGCTCTACAACCTCGCCGCGTTCCACTCGCTCACGCACGTCGCCTACGCCAACGTGCCCCAGCAGCACAAGGGCTTCTTCGGGATCACCGCCCCCTCCCTGCGCGTCGCGGCCACGCTGCTGGGCGACTCCCGCGGCCTGCTTACGCTCGCCCCCGTGCTGGTCATGGGGGCGCTCGGCACGCTCGCGCTGTACCGCCGCGGCCGCCGCGCGGAGGCGCTCACGATCGCGGGCGTGTGCCTCTGCTACCTCACCTACAACTCCGGCTACTACCTGCCCTTCGGGGGTGGCTCGCCCGGACCGCGCTTCCTCGCCACGACCCTCCCGTTCCTCGCACTCCCGCTGGCGATCGCCTTCGAGCGCTGGCCCGGCCCGACGATCGCGCTCGCGGCGGTCTCGATCGTGTGCGCGATCCTCGCCACGATCACCCACCCGCTGATCGGCTACGAGACCGAGACCGTCGAGCTGGATGCGCCACCTGCTGGAGGGCTTCTTCCAGCCCACGATCGCCTCCGCCTACGGCCTCGGCCGCGGCTGGGGGGAGATCTGGACCTTCCTGCTCCCCGCGCTTGGCGCGATCGTGCTCGCCGCAATCACCACGCCGCGGATGCGCCTCACCCCCGCCTCGCTGCGCGCCGGAGTGCTCGCGCTCGCCGCCTGGGCGCTGTACGCCGCGCTGGCCCCAACCCTGCTCGGCCTCGACCACCAGGGCCTGCTCGACACCCTCCGCTCCGGGGACCCCCACGCCCTCACCAAGGGCGCCTACTTCGGCCCCTACCCCCTGCGCGCGCTCGTCCCGCTGGCCTGCGGGTTCGCGCTGGTGGCACTACTCGCCGCTTGGATTTGGCCCAATGCGCCGGGGGATCCCACGCGGCGGAGCCCCTCACGCAAGTCAACCACCTCCACCGACACCTCAAGCGCAAGGATCTCGGGGTCGCCTGTGTAGAGCGTGGCTTGGTGACGCTGAGCAGTTGCAACACAGAAGGCATCGGCGTAGGAAAGACCACCCCCCGCCTTGATATGCGCGGCAGCACTGACCAGTGGCCAATCGGGGTCCTCGACCGCCAGCATCTGCAGTAGTTCGTCGATCTGCTCACGAGCCGCGTGCGGCCCATGCCGGCGCTCGGTCCAGTACAAGGCCTCACCCAAATTGATCGATGAGATCAGCGCCTCCCCTCCGAAGATCAATTCTTCGACGCACGCGGCAGGAGACTCATCACGCAGCAGCGCAAGCACCGCCCAGGCGTCGAGAACTGCCGTCAAAGCCCGCGCATACGCCGCTCGCGTTCGTCGGCTTCGACCTCACGGCGATGCTCGGCTTCGAGTCCCGCTATCGGATCGATCCCACCACCCTTCAACGATCCACGCAACCTGGCCAGGATCGCCCGGCGCTCGGCTGGATCGGTGACCACCTTGCGGATGCGGACAGCGCCCTGTTCCTCATCGAAGAACACCTGATCGCCTGGACCGATGCCGACCCGGTCGCGGATCCTCTTGGGGATCACCACCTGGCCCTTGGGCCCCACCTTGTAAGTCATACTCTGAGTATAACCAGCTATGGGCATAGCGTGAAGCCCGCCGGGGCGGGGCACGGAAGCTCCGCCCACGCGCGCCCGGTGGGCGTCGGGCGCCGCGCGGACGATCTCGAGATCAAACCCGACTCAGTTGTCGACCGTCTTGACGTTGCAGTGCGCGGCGTGTAGCTGCCTGCAGACCACCACGTAGCCCTGACGGGGCTTGTAGCGGACGTTCATCAGGCCCGCGTCGAAGCGGGTCGAGGCGGTGCCGCCCGTCCAGTCGTAGATGTAGAGGCGCTTGATCCGTGTGTTGGAGGCTGCGACGCCGAACATGAAGCGGAGCACCCTCGCGGCGCGTGTGAGGCCCGAGCCGTGGTTGTTCGGGAAGGCGCCGCCGAATTTCACGACCCCACCGGTCTCGGTCAGCCACACTTCGCCACCGAGGGCCGCGTCGAGGTCGCGCGTGCGCCAGCTTTCCAGACGGTTGAGGTCGGAGTAGTCGTGCAGGCCCCACACCGTCGGCATCACCGACCGCAGGCGATAAATCTCACGCTTGAATTCCGCGATGTATTCGAGCGTCGGGTAGATGTTGTTCTGGTCCAACACATCAAGGCCGACAACCGTGCAGGGCAGGCAGGAGCGCTTCAGCGCCTGGTAGTACTCCGCGTCTTCGGTCGCCGTCGGGCTCGAGAACTGCGCCGCGCCGCTGTGCACGTCGCCGCGGTTGGCCTCGTCCCAGGCCTGGTATTCCCCGATGTGCGGGAATCGCTTGATGAACCTCTCCACGTCGCGCCTGTAGACCGCGACGCTCGGCATCCTCGACGGCGTGTGCTCGGAGTGGTAGAAGGCGACGAGGATCCGCTGGTGCCGCGCTTCCGCCGCGCGGATCCATTCGGTCGCGCGCTGCAGCTCGTCGGGGCGCACGGCCGCGTCGTAGGGAACGATGTCGCGCACGATCTGCGTGTGCAGTTGCTTCCACAACGGGTTGGAGAACATCTCGACTTGGTCGTCGCCGATGCCGGTCATGTACGACGGCCCGCGGGGGCTCGTCTTCTTTGCCGCGGAGCTGCCTGCGGGCGTCCAGGCAAACGCCGACGCTCCGATCAGCGTCGCGCACAGCAGCAGGACGGTGGACCGAAGCCGGGAGACACTCGCCTTCGGCGAGCATCCCCGTTTCGGCCAGCGGAGGAGGGATCCGAGCACGTTCATGCCAACAGGCTAGGCACCCCGAGGTTGCGGCGGCGCCGATTCCCCGGGCTGCAACGAAGCCTGCGGGGCGGCGTCCGCCGGCCGCAGCACGATCACCTCGCCCGGGACGTTGGTGAGCAGCCAGGCCACCGCCTCCGGGGTGAAGCCCTCCCCCGAGCTGTCGGCGCCGGCCGCCACCACCATCCGCTCGAAGCTCTCGTGCGCGATCAGCTCCCGCAGCGCGTGGCGCACCGTGCGCCCGCGCTCGATGCGCGAGTCGACCGGCACCTCCGCGCGGGTAGCGCGCTGCTCGATCGCATCGAGCATCGGCAGCGCCAGGTCGCACTCGCTGCGCAGCGGTACGTCCACCGACAGGCGCATCGGCACCAGCGCCAGGTAGACCGGCATCAGCGTCGCTCCGTCGATGCGCGCCAGCCGCAGGGCGGCCGCAAGCGCCGGCTCGGAGAGCCCGTCGCCCGTGAACGGGAACGCGATCCGCCGCACCCGCGTGCGGCCGCTCAGGGCGCGATTGCGGCGCCGGTGCTCGAGGCCCAGCGCAGCCGCGAAGCCGACCGCCAGCGCAACCACGGCCAGGCCCACAGCGAGTGGGGTAGTCACAGCGCGACCCCCTCCTCTTCCGGCTCCGCGTCGCCGGTGCTCGGGCGCAGCGTGCGGTCGGCGACGATCCGCAGGTCCACGCCCGGCAGACCTTTCAGCAGCTGGAAGGGCAGCGCCGGCTGGGTCAGCCTGCGCCACGCGCTGCGCGGCTTGGGGGTCCCCATCAGCAGGTACGTCGTGCCGCGCGAGCGCGCCACACCGATCGCCGCGTCGGCGACGTCGTCGGCCTCCTCCAGCAGCAGGTGCGCGCCGAGCACCGAGGCCAGGCGCCGCAGCGCCTCCAGCTGCTCGCGCTCCTCGCGGCTCGGCGTCGCGCCCGGGGGTCGCACCACCAGCAGGTCGAGCTCCGCCCCCAGGCGCTGCGCGGAGCGCCACGCGCGGCGCACCACGCGCTGCGAGCGCGGGGTCGGCGTGACAAGCGCGAGCAGCCGCTCGGAGATCACCTGCGGGGCCGCCTGCGCGATCAGCCGGTCCTCGCTGCGGCGCGCCGCCGGGACCTCGCGCACCAGGCGCTCGAGCTCCACGCCCTCCGCCACCTGGCGCAGTGCCGTCTCCCGCAGCGCGGAGAGGTTCTCGATCTTGAAGAAGTTGCCGAGCGCCGCCTGCACGCGCTCCGGCGCGTAGACCTTGCCGGCGCGCAGGCGCGCGATCAGCGCCTCCGGGGTGACGTCGACGAGCACCGTCTCGTCCGCCGCGGAGAGCACCGCGTCGGGGATCGTCTCGCGCACCCGCACGCCCGTCAGCTGGGTCACCTGGTCGTTGAGGCTCTCCAAGTGCTGCACGTTCACGGTGGAGAACACGTCGATCCCCGCCCTCAGCACGTCGCGCACGTCTTCGTAGCGCTTCTCGTGCTCGACCCCCGGGGCGTTGGTGTGCGCGAGCTCGTCGATCAGGCACAGCTCCGGCGCCCGCGCGAGGATCCCGGGGAGGTCCATCTCCTCGAGCTCCGTCTCGCGATACCGCACCCGCCGGCGCGGCACCGCCTCCAGGCCCTCGGCCTGCACCGTGGTCTGCTCGCGACCGTGTGGCTCCAGGTAGCCGATCACAACGTCGCGGCCGGCCTCCGCCTCCGCCTGGCCCTCCTGCAACATCCTGTATGTCTTGCCGACGCCAGCCGCCATCCCGACGAATACCTTGAGGTGTCCTCGATCGGATGGCACGGCGGCTCATTGTCCTGCATTGCTCGGCGGGCGAGCGCGGCGACGGGATGAGCGGAAAGACGAGGGGCGGTAGCCGTGTCCGACGCGCTGCTGGGCCTCGTCTTCGTGGCCGGCGTCGTGGTGAGCCTCGGCGCCGAGCTGGGTGCTGGTCGTCAGGCTCGAGCGGGTGGGGGCGCGACTCGGCCTCTCCGAGGCGCTGCTCGGGATGCTCGCCGCGCTGGCGGCCGACGCACCGGAGATCACCGCAGCGGTGAGCGCGCTCGCGCAGCACGACACGCGCATCGGCGCCGGCGTCGTGATCGGCTCGAACGTGTTCAACCTGGCGGCGCTGCTCGGCCTCGCGGCCGTCGTCGCCGGCCGGATCGCGCTGCACCGGCGGGTGATCGAGCTGGGCGGCGCGGTCGCGCTGTGGACCTCCCTGATGTGCCTCCTGGTCGTGGTCGGGCTCCTCTCGGCCGTGGTGGGGCTGCTCGCGGTGCTGGCGGTGCTGGCGCCGTACCTCGCGATCCTCGGCATGGGCCTGCAGCGCCTCGCACACCTACGCCTCCCGGACTCCTGGGCGAGCTGGCTGGCGGAGGCGGTCAGGGAGGAGGAGCTCGAGCTCGAGGTCGCGATCCACCCCTCCCGCGGCGGCGCGCGCGACGGCGCGTTGGCCGCGGTCGCCGTGCTCGTCGTGGTGAGCGCGAGCATCGCGATGGAGCGCACCGCCTCGGAGCTCGGCGCGCGCCACGCGATCCCCGGGATCGTGGTCGGCGGCCTGGTCCTCGCCGCCGTCACCAGCCTGCCCAACGCCGTGGCGGCCGTGTACCTAGCCACGCGCGGCCGGGGCGCGGCGGTGCTCAGCACCGCGCTGAACAGCAACGCGCTCAACATCGTCGCCGGGCTGCTGCTGCCGGGGGCGATCGTCGGCCTCGGCGCGCCCTCCGGGCAGACGACGTTCGTGGCGGCCTGCTACCTCGGCCTGACCGCCTTCGCGCTCGCGAGCGCCTACCTCGATCGCGGCCTGCGCCGCATCCCCGGCGCTTTGATCATCGCCTTCTACCTGGCCTTCGTGGTGGTGCTGCTGGCGAACTCCTAACCACCCAAGAGGTTGTGCACGATCAGGTCGATCAGCTTGATCCCGATGAACGGCGCGACGATGCCGCCGAGGCCGTAGATCAAGAGGTTGCGCCGCAGCAGCGCGCTCGCGCCGATCGGGCGGTAGCGCACGCCGCGCAGCGACAGCGGGATCAGCAGCGGGATCACGATCGCGTTGAAGATGATCGCCGAGACGATCGCCGACTGCGGGCTGCCGAGGTTCATGACGTTCAGGACGTGCAGCGGCCCCTTCGCTTCGCCTGTGGCCGCATAGGTGCTGATGAAGATCGCGGGCAGGATCGCGAAGTACTTGGCGACGTCGTTGGCGATCGAGAACGTCGTCAGCGCGCCGCGCGTGATCAGGAGCTGCTTGCCGACCTCCACGATCTCGATCAGCTTCGTCGGGTTGGAGTCGAGGTCGACCATGTTGCCGGCCTCACGCGCCGCCTGGGTCCCCGTGTTCATCGCGACCCCCACGTCGGCCTGGGCGAGCGCCGGGGCGTCGTTGGTGCCGTCGCCGGTCATCGCCACCAGGCGCCCGTCCTGCTGCTGCTCACGGATCAGCGCGAGCTTCGCCTCGGGAGTCGCTTCGGCGAGGAAGTCGTCCACGCCGGACTCCTCGGCGATCTTGGCCGCCGTCAGGCGGTTGTCGCCGGTCACCATCACCGTCTTGATGCCCATCGCGCGCAGCTGGTCGAAGCGGACCTTCATGCCCTCCTTGATCGTGTCCTTGAGGTAGATCACGCCGAGCACCTGGCTGTCGCGCGAGACCGCCAGCGGCGTGCCGCCCTCGCGGCCGATCCGGTCGAGCTGCGCCTGCAGCTCCGGCGGCGGCGAGCCGCCCTCCTTCTTGACGAACTCGACGATCGAGTCGCCCGCGCCCTTGCGCAGCTGCTGGCCGTCGTAGTCGACGCCGCTCATCCTGGTCTGCGCGGTGAACGGCACGAACGTCGCGTTCAGCGAGGCCATGTCGTGCTCGCGGATGCCGTACTGCTTGGCGAGCACCACGATCGAGCGGCCCTCCGGCGTCTCGTCGGCCAGCGAGGAGAGCTGCGCCGCCTCGGCCAGCTCGGACTCGGGCACGCCCGGCATCGGGATGAACTCCGAGGCCAGGCGGTTGCCGATCGTGATCGTGCCGGTCTTGTCGAGCAGCAGCACGTCCACGTCGCCCGAGGCCTCGACCGCGCGGCCGGAGAGCGCGAGGACGTTGCGGCGCACCATGCGGTCCATGCCCGCGATCCCGATCGCAGAAAGGAGTGCGCCGATCGTGGTCGGGATCAGCGCGACCAGCAGCGCGATCAGCGTCGTCTCGGAGATCGCGGTGCCCGCGAACAGCCCGAACGGGCGCAGCGTCGCGACCACGATCATGAAGATCAGCGTCAGCGCCGCGAGCAGGATGTTGAGCGCGATCTCATTCGGCGTCTTACGCCGCGCCGCGCCCTCGACCAGCGCGATCATGCGGTCGAGGAATGAGTGCCCCGGCTCCTGGGTGATCTCCACGACGATCCGGTCGGAGGTCACGCGCGTGCCGCCCGTCACCGCGCTGCGGTCCCCGCCGGACTCGCGGATCACCGGCGCGGACTCGCCCGTGATCGCAGACTCGTCGACGGTCGCGATCCCCTCGATCACCGTGCCGTCGCCCGGGATCAGCTCTCCCGCCTCCACGACCACCACGTCGCCGCGGGTGAGCTCCGAGGCGGCCTTCGTGCTGCCGTCGCGCATCGTGGCGACCGTCTCCTTGCGCATCGAGCGCAGCGTGTCCGCCTGCGCGCGGCCGCGGCCCTCGGCGAACGCCTCGGCCATGTTCGCGAACACGACCGTCAGCCACAGCCACAGGGCGATCGTGAACGTGTACCACCCAGGCTCGTGGCCGCCGCCGAGCGGCTTGCCACCGAACGCCTGGATCAGCCACGTCGCCGTCGTGATCACCGAACCGATCTCCACGACGAACATCACGGGGTTGCGAACCTGCACCCGTGGGTCGAGCTTCTTGAAGCTGTCGATCAGCGCGCGCACCACGATCTCGCGCTGGAACAGGGAGACCGCGCGGCGTTCGGTAGCTGCCGGAATCGTTGACATCAGCCCGCTCCTCCAGTCAAGCGGTCGAGGGCAAGGTTCAGCTCGAGCACGTTCACTCCTGGTTCACCGGAGAAGCCGAGGCCGCGGCCCGATGTGTACTTGGAGATCTGCCCGTCGACCGTCGCCAGGGGGAGGTGGCGCACGGCCGCGACGCGGTATGCCTGAATCCAGGCATTGGCCTGTGAGATTTCTGGGTCGAGGCCCGACGCCGATGTGTTGACGGCGTCGACCGGGATCTTCGCCACGGTCAGCCCGGGGTCATACGGCTTATTCAGTTCGAGATACGCCTTGATGTTTTCTTCGTTCGCTTCCTTGGTCTTCACGCTGTTGGGCCCTTTGTTGGAGAACGTGCTCGCCGCAGCGTTGTCGGAGCCACCTTCGGTGGCCGAGGGACGCGTCTGGAAGTAGCGCGGGTCCGGTTCGGTCACCACCGCGCCTTTCACTTCCTTCGGCTTGCCGTTCTTTTCGAGCACCGGCGTCCCGAAGTCCTGGCCGATGATCTTCGAGCCGACGACCGTACCCGCGACCTTGATCTGCTGCCCGTTGGCATCGCCGGGGAAGGCGACCTGGCTGATGCCGGTGATCGCCAGCGGATACACGAGTCCGAGCAGGACCGTGAAAACCACGATGCCGATTGCGGAGGTGACGATATCTCGTTTCATCTCAGTAGAGGTGTCCGGTCAGACCCTGCACGATCGGGCCAAGCAATAGGGCTGGGAAGAACGTGAGCGCGCCGACGAGCACGATCACGCCGATCAGCAGCACCACGAACGTGCCGTTGTCGGTGCGCATCGTGCCGAGGCCCGCGGGGGTGACGCGCTTGCCGGCGAGCGCGCCGGCGACGGCGAGCGCGAACAGGATCGGCGCGTAGCGGGCGAACAGCATGTCGAAGCCGCCGAGCAGGTTGGCGAAGGTGATGCCGTGCGAGCCGATGTTGCCGGCGCTCGGCTGGACGAAGCCGGTGTAGCCGGCGAACGCGGAGCCGTTGTTGTTCGCCTGGGACAGGTAGGCGTAGAACGTCTCGGAGAAGCCCTGCGGCGTGTTGCCGCCCGCCTTGGAGAGCGCCGCTTCGGAGATCGACTTGCGCCCCGCGCTGCTCGCGGTGGCGAGCGCCGTGCAGAGCAGCGCGGCGAGCGGGGTGATCAGGATGGCGAGGCTGGCGAGCTTGATTTCGCGCGCCTCGAGCTTCTTGCCGAGCCACTCCGGCGTGCGCCCGACCATCAGTCCGCCGATGAACACCGCCAGCAGCACGTAAAGCAGGATCGAGTACAGGCCCGTGCCGACGCCTCCGAAGATCACCTCGCTCGCCGACAGGTTGGCGAACGGCACCGCCCCGCCGATCCCTGTGAACGACTCGATCGCGCTGTTGACGGCGCCGCACGAGGTGACGGTCGTGACCACGTCGAACAGCGCCGACCCGGCGATCCCGAAGCGCTGCTCCTTGCCTTCCATGTTGCCGCCGCCCGAGCCGCTGATCACACCCGTGTGCAGGCCGGCGGCGTGCTGGGCGGGCGAGCCGTGCGCCTCGGCGACGTAGGCGACGCACACCGCGCCGAGGAACATCACCATCATCGTCGCGTAGATCGCCAATCCCTGGCGACGGTTGCCGGTCATCCGCCCGTACATGAACACCAGCGCCGCCGGGATGACCAGCACGGCCAACATCTCGAAGAAGTTGGTGAACTGGGTCGGGTTCTCGAACGGATGCGCGGAGTTCGTGTTGAAGAAGCCGCCGCCGTTGGTGCCGAGCATCTTGATCGCCTCCTGCGAGGCGACCGGACCCATAGCGATCGTCTGCGTCAGGCCGGTGATCGTGTGAACGGTCAGGTAGGCCGACAGGTTGGCGATCACACCCTGGGAGGCGAGCACGAGCGCGATGAACACCGACAGCGGCGCGAGCACATAGAGGATCGTGCGCACGATGTCCTGCCAGAAGTTGCCAAGGCTCTTGCCGCCGCGCCCGACGATCCCGCGCACCAGCGCGACCGCCACGACGATCCCCACGCCGGCCGACAGCCAGTTCTGGACGGTCAGCCCCGTCATCTGGCTGAAGTAGCTCATCGTAGTCTCGCCGCTGTAGTACTGCCAGTTCGTGTTCGTCATGAACGACGAGACGGTGTTGAACGTCACGTTCCACGGAGCCGAGTGGTAATCGAGCGGGTTGAGCGCGTGCGGCACCCACGGGGCGTTCTGCGTGCGCAGGATCAGGTACAGCAGCAGCCACCCCGCGAGCGAGAAGACGATCAGGCTTTTCGCATACGCCTTCCAATCCTGCTCGCGTTTTGGGTTCACCTGCAGGACCCGGTAGAGCACCCGCTCCGGCCACGCCAGCAGCGGCGTCAATATGACCCGCTGGCCGGTATACACCTTGGCCATATAGCTGCCGAGCGGCATTGCTAGCGCGGTCAATATGACCGCGAACAGGACGATCGTCAGCCAACCGGTGAACGTCATCGCCTAGAGGTTCTCTCCGCGGATCAGTGCGTAGAACAGATACGCGATGACTAGCACCGACACCACCAGGCCGAAGAAGTCCGCGCCGCTCATGTGCGCGATGAACGCGCCGAGGGGAAGTGCGCTCATATGCGATCGATCCCCTCGACTATCGCCAGCAGGATCGCGAACATCGCAATTCCGATCAATACCGCCACCACGTCCATGCGCTCACTATTCCCGCTCTGCCATCACGGCCGCATGACGATTCACCCCCCGCGCATAACGATTTCGTTACGGCGCTCTGTCACCGCGCTGCGAACGCCGCCGGCAACCCCCCAGGGGGTTGCCCATCAAAAAAAGAAGGCCCTCGCCTGCCGATCAGCCTGCGGCAAGGCCCCCGCCACCCTCTCAGCCTGCGAACCGGTACCCCACGCCCGGGTCGGTGAGGATGTAGCGCGGGCGCTCGCCCTCCGGCTCGATCTTTGCGCGCAGGCGCGCGATGTGCGTGCGCAGCGACTGCACGTCGTCCACGTACCCCGGGCCCCACACCTCCGCCAGCAGCGCCCGGTGGGTCAGCAGCCGGCCGCGGTTCTGCGCCAGCACCCGCAGCAGCTCGAACTCGATCGGGGTCAGGTGGACCGCCTCGCCCTCGCGGCGCACCGCGTGGGCGGCCACGTCCACCTCCAGGCCGTCCACCACGATCGTCGGCTGCTCGTCCGCGCCCTCGCTGCGGCGCAGCGCCGCACGCAGCCGCGCCACCAACTCGCGCGCCCCGAACGGCTTCGTGATGTAGTCGTCCGCACCCGCCTCCAGCGCCCGCACCTTCTGCTCCTCCTCGCCCACCGCCGAGAGCACGAGAATCGGCATCTCGCTCCACTCGCGCAGGCCGCGCGTCACGTCCACCCCGTCGCCCTCGGGCAGCACCAAGTCCACGATCGCCGCCCGCGGCGCGCGCACCGCCGCGAGGTCCAGCGCCTCGGGGGCGCTCTGCGCGCTGAGCACCTCGAAGCCCGCCTCGCGCAGCACGACCTTCAGCGCCCGCAGGATCTGCGGCTCGTCGTCGACCACGAGCACGCGAGGGCGCTCGGCGCTCACGCGCCCTGCACCGCCGGCACCGGCGCTCCGGGCGCCGGCGCAGCGCGCTCCAGCGGCAGCTCGAACACGAACGTCGCCCCCTGGTCCGGCAGCGACTCCACGTGCAGCGTGCCCCCGTTCGCTTCGACGAAACCCCTCGCGATCGCGAGGCCCAGGCCCGAGCCACGGCGCCCGCCGCGTGCCGTGCCCGCCCGGTAGAACGGCTCGAACACGCGCTCCAACTGCGCCGGGGGGATCCCCGGGCCGCGATCGACCACGCGCACGATCAGGCGGTCGCCCTCGCCCCTCATCGTCCGCACCGCCCGCGCGCGCACCGACACCGCGTGGCCCCCCGAGTGCCGCCGCGCGTTCTCCAACACGTTCACGAACGCCCGCTCCAACTGCGTCGAGTCCGCCCGCACCAGCGGCAGGTCACGGTCGATCGAGAGCTGGAACTCCCCCGGCTGGGAGCTCAGGTCCTCGAGCGCCGCGCCGAGCGTCTCCTCCACCGACAGCCACTCCCGCCGCGGCTCCGCCGCCCCCGCCTCCAGCTTCGAGAGGTCCAGCAGGTTGTCCACCAGCCGCGACAGCCGCCGCGTCTCCCCGAGGATCGCCGCCGCCAGCTCCTCCCGCTCCTGCGAGGAGACCCCCGGCAGCGCGATCGCCTCCGCCGCCGCCGAGATCGCGGTCAGCGGGCTGCGCAGGTCGTGCGAGACCGCTCGCAGCAGCGCCGTCTTGACCACGTCCGCCTGGCGCAGCGCCGCCGTCTCGACCACCCCCCCCTGCAGCGCCTCGCGCTCGAGCGCCGCGCTCAGCAGCGCCTCCAGCGCCGGCACCACCCGCTCCTGCAGGCGGTACAGGCTGCGCTCGGAGCTGTCCGCCGACACCACCACCGTCCCCAGCCGGCGGTCCCCCTCGCGCAGCGGGAACGCCACGCTGCGCGCGTCCGGCTCGACCGCCTCCATCGTGATCGCCGCCGAGGGGAGCTCGAGCGCCTGGGCGATCCGCTGCGCCGCCGTCGGCAGCACCTCCCCGAGACTCCCCCCCGCAGCAGCACGCGCGCCATCTCCGTCACGAGGCTCGCCTCCCGCCGGCGCTCCAGCGCCTCGCGGCGCGAGCGCGAGGTCGGGACCGGGATGAAGCCCAGCAGGCGCGACATGCGCTCAGCGTAGATCAACCCCCGGCCGTGCGTTCGTCCGACTGTCTCGCGACCCCTCATGTCCACAGCCGCTACCGTCGATTCTCAAGGAGATGGATTCGATCGAGGTGCAGCACTCCATCAAACCCGGGACGACGCGGTGGGCGCTCTTGACGGCGCTCGCCCTCGCGCTCTGCTCGCCTGCCGCCGCCGCGGGCGCCCTCTCGCCGCTGCCGGCCGCCGACTACGCCGTGCGCCCGGTGTGTGCCCCACCCGCCCCCGGGTACGCCGGCTGCCTGGCGCTCGCGCTCGTGCCCACGACGGGAAGCGGCGCGCTACCGGCGCGTACCCAACTCGAGCGCCCGCTCGCCGCCCTCGGTGCCTTGCCGTCCAAGACGCAGGCCGGGCCGGCGGGTCCCCTCTATGCGGCTGGACAGAAACCCGAACCGCTGACCCCCGGAGAGCTGCGCAGCGCCTACAACCTCCCCGTCGAACCGGTGCCGGGCTCCGCTACGCAGACGATCGCGCTGGTGGACGCCTACAACGACCCGGGCGCCGAAGCCGACCTGGAACTCTACGACCACCTCCCCGCAATCAAGCTCGCTGAATGCAACGGTGGAGACGGCTGCTTCAGCAAGGTCAACCAGAACGGCGAAAGCGCGGCAGAAGGCGCGAGCGGGACTCCCTTCCCCAAAAGCGCCGCGGAACTGAAGGAACGGAAAGAAACCTGCGAACACACGCAGCTCGAAACCGCATGCGTAGAAGTCAAAGAAGCCGTGGGCTGGACCGTCGAGATCTCCACCGACCTCGACGTCGCCCACTCCGTCTGCCAGAGCTGCCACATCCTGCTCGTGGAGGCCAACTCGTCCTCCTACGCAGACCTCGAAGCCGCCGAGGAAACGGCCGTCAACCTCGGCGCCACCGAGGTCTCCAACTCATGGGGCGGCTCCGAGCCCCCGTTCGACAGCTCCGCCTTCGACTACCCCGGAACAGTGATCACCGCGTCAGCCGGCGACGACGGCTACCTCAACTGGACCGGAGCCCCGGCGAACCACGAAGCGTATTACGTCGGCGCCGACTACCCAGCCTCCTCGCCCCACGTGGTCGCGGTCGGCGGCACCGAGCTGACCGTGACCAAAACCGGCGCGCGCAAGAGCGAGACGGTCTGGAACGAGGACCCCGATCCCGAAGGCGGCAACGAGGGCGCGGGAGGTGGTGGCTGCAGCACGCAGTTCGCGGCACCGGCCTGGCAGCGCGACCTCCCCAACTGGGCCTCCGTCGGCTGCGGCACCGGCGCTGAAGCCAAACGCGCCGTCGCCGACGTAGCCGCGGACGCCGACCCCTACAGCGGAGTGCTCGTGTACGACTCCGAGGAATCCACCGAATACTTCCTGGAGATCGGCGGCACCTCCGTCGCCTCCCCGATCATCGCTTCCACGTTCGCGCTCGCCGGCGGCGCCCACGGGGTCGCGTACCCCGCCCAGACGCTCTACTCTCGCCTCGGCTCCCCCACCGGCTTCCCCTCGCTGTACGACGTCACCGAAGGGGGCAACGGCAAGTGTGACGGGGCCTACCCCACGGGCGGCTGCAGCGGCTCGATGAGCTCCCCACTCGACTGCGGCAGGGGCACGTTGATCTGCAACGCCGCCCCCGGCTACGACGGCCCCACCGGCGTCGGCACCCCCGACGGAGTCGCCGCCTTCGAGCCCGAAAGCACAGAAGAACACGTGCGGCGGGTCGCCGCGGAAGCGAAGGCCGCCGAAGAAAAGAAAGCCCTGGAAGAACAGCAGAAAGCCAAAGAAGCAGCGCAGAAGCTGGAAGAAGAAACGAGAGCCGCCGAAGCAAGGAAAGCCGAAGAAGCGATCAGGGCCGCCGAAAAGCTCAGAGAAGAAGAAGAAGCGCGCAGCCGCTCCGGCGGGGGCTCCACCGGAAAAGGCGGCGGGGGCGGCGAAACAACGAGCGGCGGCACAGGCCAGCTGACCGCCGGCTCGGGGGGCGGTGGGCTCGGCGGCTCCCTGTCGGGCACGACCACCGGCTCGGGGGGTCACGCGCGGACCACCGTCCGGCTCTCCCGCCTCGCCCTCACCGCCCGCGCGAGCGCGGTGATCGCCCGCCGCCTGCCCACCCTCGCCCAGGTGGCCTTCGCCTTCACCCTCTCCGCCCCCGCGCGCGTGCGGGTCGCGCTCTCCCGGCAGGTCCGGGTCCACGGGCGCCTGCGCTGGGTGTCCGCGCGGGCCGGGCTCACGCTCGCCGTCGCCGCGGGTCGCGACCACGGCCACCTGTGGGGCCGCGCCACGCTCGCTCCCGGGCGCTACCGCCTCACGCTCTCCCCCGCGGGCGGCGGGGCGCGGTCGATCGCGTTCGTGCTGCGGTAGGCGCTCGGCACCGCGCCTGCCGCTGGCCACGCCCTCCACGCTCGCGCCGCCCCGCGGGCCCAAGAGCCTCGCGGATGCGACGCCTACCGCAGCGCCGCCCCCTCGGGCGCGGCGGCCCGCCGCCGGATGACGTTCTCCACCTGCTCGCCGCGAGGGGTCAGCTCCCACGCGTTGGGCGCGCCGCGCCGCCCGCCGCTGCCGTCGTTGACGATCAGGCCCTGGGACTCCAGGCGGCTGAGCAGCTTGGAGATCTGGCCTTGGTCGACGACCTCCGCGCGGTTGCCCACCTCGCGGTTGCTCGACCCGGGGCGTTCGCCGATCGCCATCAGCACGCGGGCAGTGCGGTAGGTGAGCCTCAAGCCGACCTCCTCCAACGCGAAGCGGCCACTGCGCCGTGGCTGCGTGGGCCGCCGCACGGGCCGCGCGAGCTCCCGCTTGGCGGCCGCGCTGCCCAGGTAGGGGAGCACGACCAGGCTCGTCAGCTCCCCCAGCAGGTTGCTCGGCGGCGCGGGGTTCGGCGCGAGCAGGCGCGTCTGCAGGACCGCCAGCAGCGCGCCCACGACCCCCTCGGCCGTGATCGCGGGCGGCTCGGTGCGCGACGCTGCCTGCAGGCGCCCACGGTCGATGTACTCGCACAGCGTCGCGATCGCCCTGGCGCGGCTGCGCAGCACCCTCGGACCGGCGCCCAGAGAGTCAACGATCCACAGGCGCGCCAGCGCGGGCTCCTGCTCGACGAGTACGAGCATCGCGGCGAGCGCGGCCCTGACCGCTTCGACCCACCGCGACTCGTCGTTGTACACCTCGGCCATCGTGGCGCCCGCGCGGCGCGTGATCCACTCGAAGGCCGCGAGCAGGCCCTCCTCGACGTCGGCGAACTGCTCGCTCAGCTTTCGCGGCGAGACCTCCGCCCGAGCGGCGACGTCCGCGAACGTGACGGTGCGCACGCCCTCCTCGGCCACGGCCTCCGCCATCGCTCTGAAGATCCGTGTGCGCCTGTCCTGCTCCACGGCACCCCTTCGATCGTGCACCCGCTCCTCTCTCTCCTGCACCAGACCCCCTCTCTCCTGCACCCAACCCCTTGGACCCATGTGCGACTGCCTGCACCTTACGTAAGCTTGATCTTTGCCACCGGCAGTATCTTCTCATTGTCCAGCCGCCGGCGGCCTTATTGTAGGGAGGGGTTTTCCTGGGAGCCGCAGATGGGGCACACCGGCGGCAGGTCGGGAGCCACGATTTGCGTCCCCGGCGGGTCCGCCGCGACACGCCTGCCCACGCGGGAGCGGGGGAACATCGAGCCGGCTCCTGGCGCCCCGAGCGGCTCTCTTCGGCGGCAGTCGCGAGGCGCTGTCTCCCACTATTCGGGCCCAGCCGGAGCCTCGCTGCGCACGTTTTTTCGCGTCTGTGCAGGGGAAACGCGCGAGGCCGCGCGCGAGCACCCACGCTGGGGCCGGCCCTCCCCGCATTTCAATTGCGCGACTGGGCGATCGGGCTTACCCTCGGCGCGGTGTCTATTCGATTCCTTTTTCCTGCGCCTGTAGCTCAACTGGCTAGCGACCATGATGGCAGTGGCGCCCAGTCCCCACGTGTAGTCATTCAACCGGCGACGAGCTCCGGGCCCCGCGCCCGTGGGTCTCACGAGCCGGCGGCTATCTGCCGCGTAGCGGCCGCTTGGCTGGAGTGGGCCTACACGAGCCGTGAGTGGTCCAAGAGCAGTGGCCTTCTAAGCCACCGATGTGGGTTCGAGCCCCGCCGGGCGTACCTCCACCAGAGCCCGTGAAGTGCTCGATCGGCTCACACGGGCCCTGAGCGCAGCCGTACCGCGGGGCGAGTTCTCGGTGATCCCGCTGTACAACCCCCGCCGGGGCGCCGACGCACGGGTCTTCTTCAGGAACTTCCGGCCCACCGGTCCGGAGGGTGAGTCCGCCGACGCCGGGGGGTCCACCGACGCGGAGGAGCCCGCCACGGCGCGCGAGGCGCTCGCCGTCGCGGGAGAGGCGCTCGCCGCGCTGCCCGAGGTCGCGGCGGTCCACGCGCGCGGAGACGCGCTGACGGTCTGCTTCGCCGACGAGTTCCTCGCCGAGCTCGGGGGACGGCTGGAGGCCGGCGAGGCCGGCGCGTTGGACGTGCGCGACGTGTTGGGGGGCGCCGAGGTACTCGTCAACTTCTGCGACGCCAACCCCACCAAGGCGCTGCACATCGGCCATCTGCGCAACATCGCGCTCGGCCAGGCGCTCGCCGGGGCGCTCGCGGCCGCGGGCGCGCGGGTGACGCGCCAGAGCCAGGTCAGCGACTACTGCCGGAGCATGGGCGAAGCGCTCGCCGGCTACCTGGAGCTGCCCGTGCACCTCACGCCGCGCGCGTTGGGCGTGAAGAGCGACCACTTCGTGGGCGACTGCTTCCTGCGCTACGCCGGCACGCCCGACCCGTCGCAGGAGAACGGTGCCGGGGATCCGGCGTTGCGCGCCGAAGAAGCCGTCCGGCACGACCTCGCCGAGGAGCTGCTCGGGCGCCTGAGCGCAAGGGACCCGGAGATCGTCGAGCGGTGGCACAAGCTGCGCGGCTGGGCGCTGGAGGGACACGACGCGACGCTCGCCGCGCTCGGGGTGACGCTCGACCGCGAGGTGCACGAGTCGGACTCCCGGCCGCTCACGCGGTGGATCCTCGACGCGGGGCTGGCCAACGGCGTGCTCACGCGCACCGACGGCGGGGCGGTCGTGTACGAGACGGGGGAGGACGAGTACCCGCGGCTGCTGCTGGCGCGGCCGGACGGCTTCCCCACCCAGCACCTGCGGACGTTCGCGCTGTGGCACTCGCTGCGCGCCTCGCTCGACGGCACGCGCACGATCGAGCTGGTGGGCGAGGAGTGGCACGCCTACGTGCGCTACCACGAGCGTCTGATGCGGGCCATCGCGCCTTCGCAGGCGCCGCGGCAGCCGGGCAGCAACGTGATCTACGGGATGGTCACCGTGGAGGGCAGCGCGGTGAAGTCGAGCAACGGCCGGCCGCCGCTCGTGGACGGGCTGCTGGAGCGGCTCGGCGCCTCTCAGGCGCTGGGGGGGCTCGCCGCGCAGAGCGGGGGACGCTTCAAGCCGCGAAGCCTCGCCGCACTGATTGCGCTCGGGTTCTACCTCGGCCGCCCCACCCGCAAGCCGGTCGACCTCACGCTGACCGAGATGCTCGACCTGCGCGGCGGAGTCGGCTGGGATCTAGCGCGGGCGACGGTCCACGCGTGGAGCCCCCGGTACGACGGCCCGCCGGACCCGGCGCCCGAGGAGGGGCGCTACCGCCAGACGGTCCTGCGCTCCCAGGTCCACCGGCAGCTGCTGGAGCGCGCGGTGGCGCAGCTCGACGTGTACGAGCTCGCGCGCTTCTACGGGCACCTGAGCCGCCGCTACCTGGCGACCGAAGCCGGGAGACACGCGCCTTCGGCGCTGGCCGATTCGGGGACGCGAGCGAAGCGAGTGTCTCCCCAATCGGTCCCCGTTTCGGCCAGCGGGGACGATGCGCGCGTGGCCCGCGCGATGCGCACGCTGCTCGCCGCGGGGCTAAGCGCGCTGGGCCTGCCGGGAGCCGCACCGTGACGCCGCCCGCGACCGCCGCATGCGCGGAGAGCCAGGTGGCGCAGTTGGACCGCAACGAGGCGCTGCGGGGGCCCCCGCAGGGGGCGGTCGAGCGGGTGCGTGCGGCGATCGCTCGCGGGCACATATACCCGCACGAGGCGGTGGCGCGCGCAACGGAGGCAGCGGCCGCCCACCTGGGGGTCGAGCCGCGGCAGGCGATCCTCACCGTCGGCGTGGACGAGGCGACCGACCTGTGCATCCTCGAGCTCGGCGACCCGCTGACGGTGACGCCGGGCTTCGACGGCTACCGCGACCGCGCGGCAGCGCTGAACCACGGCTGCCGGGTGTTCGCGCTGACCGCGGAGCACACACTCCCGCGGGAGCTGATCGAGGCGACGGGGGCGGGGGCGGGACGGCTGGTGATGCTCTCGAGCCCGAACAACCCGACGGCCAACACCTTCGCGCGGGAGTCTCTGCGGGCTCTGCTCGAACGCTCGGCCCACCTGCTGCTGGACGAGACCTACGCGGACTTCTGCGCGGAGGCGCCGGGCCTGCAGTGGCTCGCGGAGCACCCGCGGCTGCTGGTGTTCCGCTCGTTCTCCAAGTCGTACGGGCTGGCCGGCCTGCGCATCGGCTGCCTCGTCGGCGAGGAGCAGCTGATCGCGCGCCTGCGGGCGCGGCAGGCGTACCTGACGACGAGCGGGCTCGCGGCGGAAGCGCTGAGGGGGGCGCTGGAGAGCGACCCCGACTTCCCCGGCCGCCACGCCCGCGAGGTGCGCGCACTGCGTGAAGAGCTGATCGCGCGGCTGCGCGCGCTCGAGCTGTTCGAGCGGGTGTACGACAGCGAGACGAACTTCGTGTTCGTCACGTGCGCGACGGCGAGCGAGGCGGAGCGGGTCCGCGGGACGCTCGCGGCGCACGGGAACGTGAGGGTGGCCTCGACCGCGCCGCTCGGAGAGCCGGCGGGGCTGCGCATCGGGGTGAGCCTGCAAGGGGACGCCGACCGACTGATTGCCGGACTGACCGCGATCAGGGACAAGGAGAAGCCAACATGAACAGCAGCACGAGCACACAGACGATCGCGACGGCCACGCCGGAGGCGATCAACCGCGCGGCCTTCCGCCCAACGCTGCTCAGAGCGCTCGACTACCTCGCGGGGTGGGCCACCGCGGAGCTGCTGATGGCGATCCTCGAAGACGAGACCATGCTGAGCGCGCTCGAGCAGGGCACAAGCGCCGAGGAGCTGGCGCAGCGCCTGGGCTCGCCCGGCAGCCCGACCACAGGCGCGTCCGGGAGCGAGCTGACCGGCGCGCTGCTGCAGGCGCTGCACTCCGAGGGCGCGGTGGTGCACGAAGCGGGGAGGTACCGCTTCGCCGAAGACCTCTCCGAGTTGC
The DNA here is from genome assembly GCA_963842005.1 of uncultured Solirubrobacterales bacterium. Taxonomy (GTDB): domain Bacteria; phylum Actinomycetota; class Thermoleophilia; order Solirubrobacterales; family Solirubrobacteraceae; genus Palsa-744. Next base: position 812,257 of record CAWJEV010000005.1, read on the forward strand.
GCGCGGCGCACGGGTGGCTGGAGCTGCTGATGGAGGGCTATCGCGAGCTCTTCAAAGGCGTGGGGCGGCTGATGCGCGAGGGCGACGGGAGCATCGAGCGCAACCATCTGCGCGTGGCGACGGGCAGCGCGCGGATCGCGGTGTACGACGCGGTGCCGCTCACGCTGCGCCTGATCGAGCGGGTGGGCGCCTCCGAGGGGGTCGTGCTCGACTACGGCTGCGGCAACGCGCTGTACCTGATCGCGCTGTGCTCCCAGCACCCGGGGTTGCGCGGCCTCGGCGTGGAGTTGGCGCAGGAGACCGTGCAGGCCGCGCGGGCGCACGTGCAGGCGGCGGGCCTGCAGGAGCGCATCACCGTAGAGCACGCCTCGGCGCCCGACTACACGCCGACCGAGGAGGTGGACTTCGTCGTCTCGGCGTTCGTCCTGCACGAGATCGTCGGCCAGCGCGGAGTCGAGGGGACGGTCGAGTTCCTGCGGTCCTTCGGCCGGCGCTTCCCCAAAGCCCGGCTGCTGATCGTCGAGGTCTCGAACCCCTACGAGGAAGGCCGCGGCGAGCTCATCGGAAGCGACCGCCAGGGGCGCGGCTACTACAACTACTACATCTGGCTGCACTCGGTGACCACCCAGCGCCTGCTCCCGCACGCAGAGTGGCTGGAGCTGTTCGAGCGCGCCGGCTACCGCGTGACCCACGAAGAGCGAGTGGACGACATCGTCGACTCCACGGGCCTGGAGATCGGCTACGCGCTGGAGCGTATATAGGGGTGTCATTTGGGATCGTCCGCGTGACGTTGTGCGGAGTATCGAGGTCGTGTGCGCGAGGCTTCCGTGCCTCGCGGCCGGGGTGGGCAGGGGCATGGCGGGGTCCTGCCCGGACTGATAGCGTCAGATTTCGACAGTCCCGTGCAGATGACGCGTCCTGTGTCGTGCCGGTCCGACGCAGTGCGTAGCTTGTAGCGATGATCGAAGGCCGTCACACGTGATTCTCTCCGGCGAGCAACGGCGAGGGGGTCTTGGTCAGCTGGCCGCCCAACTCGGCTACGAGGCCGACATGGTTCGCTGGGAGTTTCCCGTATGGGTTGGCGCGCGAATTGCGCTGGCAGACATGGTCGCTTTCGGACGTCGGCAACCCGAGACCCCAGGACCAGACGACCTCGGCTCTCGTGGGGTTCGACATCGACAACGGCATCGCGGCTGACGACGCGTTCTCCGTCGCCAGAGCGCTTGCAGCGCCGGCCGCCGCATTGGCGGGCGAGAAGGGCATCGATTTGTGGAGCCTTGGGACCGGCGGCCGACGCGAGCATATGCAGTGGCTTGCTTATGAGGCGCTGGACGAACTGCCGGACCGGCTTGTCGGCCAACTGGGTCCGCGGAATCTACTCGCCGCCAAGCGCTCGGCCTATCAGCCGGCGCTCTTTCCGACTGATGTCGCCGGCCTGCTGCAGGAGGCTCGTCACGAGAGCGCGGGCCGCCTGATTCAGGTGATAGAGCGTGCGGCAACCCAGCTGGCCGATGAGCGCTTGCCCGCTCAAGCCAAAGCCAAGGTCGAGCACGTTGAGGTCGAGAAGATATCCCGGCTGTTGGTGGGGGCCACGGCCGCGTTGATGGTCAGTGACAAGGTCGTGGTCGATCGCGACCAGTCAGCGGAGGTGGTCCTCGAGATCGCGCTGCAGCGGTTCGCAAACTACTTCGAGCTGGACGCGCGATCTCACCGACAAGGACAGGCAAGCGTTGCTGTGGACGATCGAAGAGTTGGGGCGCGACGTGAGCTACGCAGGCCTTGACCCGACGATCGTGGCGTCCGTCTACGAGTCGGCGATTCTCGACACAGCCAGCAGGGTGGACTTCGGGGTGTATTACACTCCGCCGGCTCTGGCGAGCCGGATTCTTAGCCAGATCCCCTTCGAGGAGATCGAGCCAACGAGGCGCCATGTGCTGGACCCGACGTGCGGGTCGGGGACATTCCTCGTAGCGGCGTACGATCGCCTCCGCGACATCGCGCCGCTCGAGCTCGATCTCGTGGAGGTCCACGAAGACACCAGTCACCGCCTCGCTGGCATCGATATCGATCCCCTCGCGGTGGAGATCGCCCGACTTGCGCTGCTGCTGAACGCAATGCCGGCGGGTAACGGCTGGCGTGTGGAGCGGGGTGACGCCCTGGACGTGAGGATGCCCTGCACGGCGACGGTGGTCATCTCGAACCCGCCGTGGCGGGACATCCGATCCGATCGCGGACGGCGTGCCCAGCTCGCGGACCGTTTCGTGAAACGGATGCTTGCGATGGTCGAGCCGAACGGCTTTCTGGCCACCGTCCTACCCGCCGGCTGGTTGTCGTCCGGGACCTCCAAGCCGGTGCGTCGCGAGATCGAAGCGGAGTGTGGTCTGGTCGAGATATGGCGCTTGCCTCAGGACACATTTCCTCGGGTCGACGTGGATGTCGCTGTCGTGCTAGCCCAGCGTGATCGCCCTGCGGGCAGCTACGTGTTTCGCCGCGTGCGCCGCACCAGCGGCTGGCAGGCGCGCTTCCTCGAGCAGGCATGTAACGCAGAGGAGGCCTATCTCGCGGACGCAGATCGCAGGCTCCGAGCCGATACGTGGATGCACGGCCCCCTCGACACTCACAGAGCCCTGCTCTCCGAGCTGCCGACCCTCATCAGCATCGCCCTGATCGGCAAGGGTCCCGTGCCGACTCCGCCGGTCAGCGAGCGGGGGGGCTCTGGCGACTTCTCCTGGCTGCGCCGGATTGAAGGCGCACGCGCCTATGCACCCATACCCAGGTCGCTGCTATTGCCTGTCCGCTTCCCGGAGGAGTTCAACTGGCGATCGGGCGATGGCTCGGAGTACGAGCGGCCCAAGGTCATGGTCTCGGGCGTGCGCAACCCCGACATTCCATGGCGGCTAAAGGTGCTGCCCGACTTGGAGGGGGGCATCATTCCGCGAGAGAGCATCTCCATCGTCGTCCCCGACGAACCGACGCCCGAGCGGGTATATGCCCTTTGCGCCTTGCTCGGGAGCAGCGTCGCGTCCTGCTGGATCGACACTCTCAGCACCCGGTCGATCCCAATCGCGCTTCTGAAGACGATGCCGATCCCGGGCCCAGGAGCTGCCTGGGACGATCTCGCCGCCGCCGGGGCTCGAATCGTGGAGCTGGCCATACAGGAGCGTCTCAGCTCCGCCGACCTGATAGCCGTCGACCGGCTCGTCGTTCGCGCCTATGGCCTTCCGGATGATGCGTTCGTGCGGTTGGCCGAACACTTCGCCGGGGTGCCAGCACCTGAGGACGACGTGAGATACCAGGCGCGTCCCGCGTCAGCTGACGGAGACCCCAAACGCGGCGACCACCCGAGCCTCCGCACGTTCGGAACTGTGCTCGAGCTCGCCTCCGAGCAGATCCGCCTCTGGGTCTCGGGAGTCACACCGGACGACGGCGAATGGAGAGGGCTGCCGCGCGGATTCCCCGGCAGCCAGGTGCAACCGGGAGCCACGTTCGAGGTGGTGCTCGACGGCACCGATCTTGACAGAGCCCGTTTCGAGTTCCAGTCCGAGGGTTACCTCGACTTCGACGATTTCCTCAAGCTTCCAGCGGCAGCATCGTGACGAACGTCATCGTGGGCTTCGTGAACGTCGGGCAAGGCGACTGCATCGTCGCCGTAGACCGTGACAGCGGGCGTGCGCTCCTGGTCGACTGCCCGGAGGGACGCCATCAGGACGCACTCGCCGCGCTCCGGGGCTACGGCGCCACTCGGCTGGAGCTGGCAGTGGCAACTCATCAGCATCTCGACCACCTCGGCGGCGTGTATTCGACGGTTACCTCATTTCCCACCTCCAGCGTACGGATGAACGGCTACACGAACATGCCCGCGGACCCCGAGGATAAGAAGAAGCTTCGCGCCGCCCTTCGGGCCATGGCCGGGCTGCCTCGGCTCAACATCACGACAGGCTGGGGCGTCTGTGGGCGACGAGGGGCAAGTGGGCGAGATATGCTGGCGGGTGCTGGCACCGGACCACTCCCAATTCTTGAGCGCCCAGTCCGACAGTCGTCCCAACCACGCGAGCGTCGTGATCAAGCTCTCGGTTGCGAACCGCAGCATCCTGCTCAGCTCGGATGCGGACGCGAAGAGCTGGGCGGCGATGATGGCCCGGGGTGCTGATGTCACCGCCGATGTCTTTCAAATACCTCATCACGGAGCGAGTATGGGGAGCGGAGCCGGGCAGGTCGGCCTCAGTGAGTTGCTCGATGCCGTACAGGCGTCGCATTACCTCATAAGCGTTGGCAGCAACAACAGCTACGGTCACCCTGCAAGTTCTACGCTTGCGAATATTCGTGCTCGACGTGGACAGGCACAGACATTCTGCACGCAGCTCAACGCCGTATGCGCTGGCAGAGCTCCAGGCGCCAACGCCAGCTGCGCCGGGAGCGTCGCGATCACGTTCCTTGGGGGTGAAGTAGGCGAGAGGCGCGCCACCGATATCCCACCCAGCGATCTCAACGGCTGGGCATCCTCGGCACGACTCCTCTCACCCCTTCCCAAACCGTGCATGAGGTTTTCCCTCACACGGCTTTCCCCCAGGCAGTCGACCGACGGCATTCCGCTTGCCACAGCGTTGGCTATCGGCCCAAGCGACCTACGAGGCTCCTCGGCTCTTACGAGCCTTGGCCGTTGCTTGATCGCGCACCTGGCTAGAGGCCCTTCGCTACGACGGGTTATGTTGTCCACGCCGATCATCGCTACTACTGCCTCCTCCGACTTCCGCTCAGCGCTCCACCACTTCCCGGTACTTCCGGTTATAGGTATCGCCACTTCCCGGAGCGCCCCAGACTGGCAACCTGGGGCCGTGAATGCCGGGGCCGAGACGGATCTCTCACGTTCCGTGCTGAACTGTGCATACGTTCCGATCCCAATACGCCGGCGGGTTCCTCGGTGCTGCAACTCCAAGGTCTTCGCACCTTCCCTGGCCTTCGCCCATCGTATAGAGGCTCGGCTCCCGCTCCTTCCCGCTCTCGCGGGGACCATATCGACGCTTACGCAGGATTCCTCATCGTACGGACCGCATGCTTGCTCGCCGCCCAAAACGGCGACTTTGTCATGGGGCTTCGACAGTCGGGTCTCCCCTTCCACCGCCCACCAACTACGCGGCTGCTTGGTCATTACCGCGACCGGCCTCTCACCGGCAAGCTCAACATAGCTTCGTGATACACACACGACGACGGTCTCACCGTCGGTTGCTGACCACGGCAACGCGGTGTGCCTGTTGCCGGCCGCTCAGTGCATCTGAGCTGGCTCTTCACGAGAGACCTGCCTCCGTCTGATCCGATGAAGGATCGCTGCGGAACACGCGATGCACGCGACTGCGACCACCAAGCCTCCCGCACCCGCCCCAGCCGTGGCCGTCGCGAGCCGAGACCGGTGCGGCCGAGTCAGCGCTGCTCCCACCAGAGATCAGCGCCATGGCCGACGCGTTCTCGGGATCTCGCTGCAACACGACGGCGGCGTGCCGAACCGCCTCACCACGATCGCCCTCGGCCGCGAGCATCTCAGCGAGGTGCATCCGCAGCGCAACGTCGTCCGGCGCGGCCTCCACGGCCGCCCGCAAGCTAGCCACAAGCGAGTCCGAGCCCACGACACACGTATCGTCGCGACCCGGTGAAAGCCTTAGAGCAGCGCAGAAGACAGCAAGTGCGGAGTAGCTGCGTTCCCTACCCGCCGGCGGGTGCGCGCAGCTCGCCTTGCGCGCCGAATGTCACCAGGCACTCGGGCAGCACGACGGAGCCGTCCTCGCGCTGGCCGTTCTCCAGCAACGCGATCAGCGTGCGCCCGACGGCGACGGCGGTGCCGTTGAGGGTGTGGAGGGTCTCCGTCTGTCGCTCCCGGCGAACGCGGATGTTCAGGCGCCGGGCCTGGTAGTCGGTGGTGTTGGAGCAGGAGGTCAGCTCGCGGTAGCGGCCCTGGCTTGGCAGCCACGCCTCGCAGTCGTACTTCTTGGCGGCGGAGGCGCCGAGGTCGCCCACGGCGATGTTGACGACGCGGTAGGGCAGGCCGAGAGCGGTGAGGATCTCCTCCTCGATCGCGAGGATGCGTTCGTGCTCGGCGCCGGAGTCGGCCGGCTCGACAAAGCTGAACATCTCCACCTTGTCGAACTGGTGCACACGGAAGACGCCACGCGTGTCTTTGCCGGCAGCGCCGGCCTCGCGGCGGAAGCAGGGGGAGAAGCCGGCGTAGCGCAGCGGCAGTCGCTCGGCGTCGAGGATCTCCTCGTCGTGTAGCGAAGCGAGTGCGACCTCGGAGGTGCCCACGAGGTAGAGCTCGTCCTCGGGCAGGCTGTAGATCTGCTGCTCGGTGTCGGGCAGGAAGCCGGTCCCGAACAGCGCGCGCTCGCGCACGAGCACCGGCGGGATCACGGGCTCGAAGCCGTGGCCGCGCAGCAACTCGAGCACCCAGCGCACGAGCGCGAGCTCCACCAGCACCAGGTCGCCCTTCAGGTAGGCGAAGCGCGCGCCGGAGAGCTTGGCGGCGTGGTCCATGTCGATCATCGGCCCCGCCAGCTCCAGGTGGTCGCGGGGCTGGAAATCGAACGCCCGCGGCTCGCCGACCGTACGGAGGAGTTCGTCCTCCGGGCCGGGCGCGGCGCGCGGGTCGGGCAGGTTCGGCAGCCGCAACAGGAGTTCGTCGAGTCGCTCTTTTGCGCGGTCGGCTTCTTCGGTGAGCTGCTTGACGCCCACGCTCATCCTCTTCATTACGGCGAGAATGTCCGCAGCGTCTTCCCCTCTCGCCTTTGCCGCGGCGAAAGCATCGGATTGGGTCTTCTGCAGCGCGCGTTCGCCCTCCGCGGTGGTCGTCGCAGCGCGCCAGTGCCGATCCTGTTCAACGATCTCATCGACAACGCCGACTAGGCTCGGGTCGCGCCGTGCCAGCGCCGCCGAGACCGCCTCCCGGTCCTCGCGTATGCGCCTGATGTCGAGCACGCGCTCTACTTTGCCGCAGTGCCAGTGGCGGTACCTTCGGCCGGGGCGCCTGGGATGGCGGTGTTTTCGATGACCGGCACCTTCGGGGCCTGCAGGCCGGAGTACTTGGCGAGGAACTCCGCGACCGCCTGCGCTTCGGTGCCGACGACGATGTTCTGCGGCATGACCGCGCCGGAGAAGCCGCCGTTGCGGATCGCGTAGAGAACCTGCCCGTACTGCTCCTTGCGGAAGTTGAAGTTGGGGCCGTTGGTGCGCAGACGGTCCTTGATGCTCGTCGCGGAGCCCTCGGCGCCGACGGTGGCGAGCGTGTGGCAGCCCGAGCAGCGCTGGAGGAACAGTTCCGCCCCTTTGCGGTAGGGGCTGGATTTGGAGACCTGGATGCCCTGCGTGCCGCAGGCCGAGAGGCAGGCGGCGCCCACGACCACGGCAACGAGCGCGGCGAAGAGTCTGGGACGGGGTGGGTGGGCCTTCATGCCGGCCGGAATATATAGGCTCGCCGGATGCGACTTCGGTCCCTGGCGGTGGCGTCGCTCGCACCGTTCCTGCTGGCGGGCTGCGGGGGGACACAAACAGCGCTGGTGACGAGCCACACGCTGACGCTCGCGCTCAGCGAGTACCGCATCGTGCCACAGACGGTGAGCGTGCCCCCGGGGCCCCTCCGGATCGTGGCCTGCAATCGCGGGATCCTCACGCACAACGTGGCGCTTCAGCGGGGGACGCTGGACTCCGACGAACGCACGACGCTCACCGACATCCCCACGCTGCTCCCCGGGAGGTGCGGGTCGGTCATCACGCAGCCGCTGGCGCCGGGGCGCTACCTACTGGCGAGCACGGTCGGCAACCAGGCCGTGCTGGGCGTGGCGGCCACGCTGATCGTGCGCTGAGGTCGTGGCCACCCGACCGCCGGTGTGGTCCCGTGGCCGCTACGCCACCACCCCCAACGAGGACCAAGCGGGCGCGGCACGCCCGCTCAAGGAGACATGCGCCGGGATACCGGGGAGACACCGGCCGAGGCGGAGCCGGGCCAGGATGGACGCGCGTAGCGGCCGGCGAGGTACTCCTCGACCCAAGCGCGGGTGCTGCGCCAGGTGCCGTCGGCCGCCCTGGAGGCCTGCAGGCGGCCGCGGGTGGCGGCGACGCGCAGCGCGTTTGCGGAGATCGCGGGCGTGGCGAGCGCGGGCAGCGGGACGAGGCGCGCGGGTCCGGCGACGGCGGGCACGACGAACCTGTGGAGGTTGTCGAGGATCGCACGGGCGAGAAGCTCGCCGAGCGGCCCCGGGTCGCCGTCGTCGGCGCGCCGCAGCGCGGCGAGATAGCGCAAGCGGTCGCCTTTGTAGACGATTGCCGGCGGATAGCCGAGGCGGACGAGCAGCAGGTTCAGCACGAGCCGGCCGGTTCGCCCGTTGCCGTCGAGGAAGGGGTGGATCTGCTCGAGGCGGGCGTGCAGGCGGGCGAGCGCCTCGAGCTGGCCGGTCTGCTCGGAGGGGAGGGACTGTGCGTCGGTTATCCAGTCGGCGAGGAGCAGGGGCACTTCGGGCCACGGCGGGGGCAGCATCCCTCCCGGGAAGGGCTGGATGTCGTGCTCGCGGAACGAGCCGGGCCGCTCTCGGTCAGTGGCGTTCGGATGGGGAGCGACGTCCCATACGGGAGTCAGAGCAAGGCGGTGGACGTGGCGCAGCTCGGTCAACGAGATCAGCTCACCGCTGGACCACTCGCCCGACTCGACGGCCTGCCCGTACACCCACTCGGCGGCGTCGGCGTAGCCTCGCACCTCCAGGTACTCGCGCAGCTCCTTGTTGCCCACGGCGCGACCCTCCGCCAGCAGCTGCTCGACCTGGCGCAGGACGAGGGTGTTCCCCTCGATCGCAGTGGAGTGGTGGGCCTCCTCGAACCAGATGCCCCGCCAGATCCCAACGGCCTCGGCCGGGGAGGGCAGACCTCCCATCCGCTCGCGCAGCTCGCCGATCTGCACACGCAACCGCTTATAGACGGCCGCCCGCGACGGCCGCCCGCGCGGAGGCGCCTTCAGTTTGTTCGGCTGTGGCACATCCCAATTGTACCGAACACTTTGCTTGTTGTGCGGTTGACGCCAAATAAAGGAACCGGACACTTTCGGGGCGGGGCGGCCCAGCCCGCCGCTCACATCCCATGCGCAGTACCCGCCGCGCGCAGCAGCAGGAACACGACGACCAAAGCGGAGAGGGCCATGATGCCCTGCTCGCGGCGGATGATCGCGGCGACTACGGAGAACTGCTCGGCCTCGGGGAGGTGGCCGACCTCGGCGGCGCTCTCGAGACCGCGCTGGTCGAGGATCGTCTGAGCGGAGGCGATGCGCAGCTGCTCGGCTATGAATGCGACCGCGAGGGGCAGAAGGGCGTAGAGGTAGAAGAGGCTTTCGGTGGATGTGTGGCCCGCGGCGGCGAGCACCCCTACGGCGAGGGCGAAAAGGACTGCGCCGCCCTGGGCTACGCGCAGAAGGATCCAGAAGGCGCGGCTTGATTCGTCGCGGTACCAGCGCCAACCGCCGAGCAGCGCGGGGAGCGCGTTGAGCGCGGCGATCGCGAGCGCGCCCGCCACCACGGCGCCGTTCATCGCACGCCGACCGGGGTCGCGCCGACCTGCGAGCCGATGGAGGCGGCACTCCCGGGGCGCAGAGGAGCGCCGGGGCACGGCGACGCCCCGGCCCGCGGAGGGCCGCACGCACCCGGGGATATCGAGCCGATCGTCACTATGTGACACTCTCGCACAAGCGTCGGCGGGCGGTGGTATAACCAGCCGCAGTGCTGCGCTCCTACCTTCCCGCGATCGTCTTCCTGATCCTCGGCGGCGCCGTGGGCGGCGCGTTCACGCTGCTCAACGGCGTGCTGGGGCCACGGCGCGCGGTCCGGCAGAAGCAGGACCCGTACGAGTGCGGGCTGCCCTCGGAGGTCAAGCAGGGGATGCGCTTCGGGATCAGCTTCTACCTGATCGCGATGCTGTTCATCCTGTTCGACATCGAGGTGATCTTCCTGTACCCGATCGCGGTGGAGCTGCGGGCGTACGGGAGCTACGCGCTGGCCGAGACGGTGACGTTCATCGTGCTGCTGTTCGTCGCGTTCGTCTACGTGTGGCGGCGGGGGGCGCTCGAGTGGAGGTAAAACGCGAGCGGCTCGGACCGAGCGGCGCCCGATCGAAGAGCGACCGAAGCCGGGAGACACGCGCCTCCGGCGCTGGCCGATTTGGGGATGCGAGCGGAGCGAGTGTCTCCCCAATCGGTCCCCGTTTCGACCAGCGCGTGGAGCAGCTGAGCGCGCACCAGCTGCTGCGCGGTGGCAACCTCGAGGGCGCCAACCAGCCGGCGCACCTGGAGGGCGAGGAGCTCGAGCGCTACGTGGAGGAGCGCGTGCTGATGACCACGCTCGACAAAACGGTCGCGTGGGGGCGCTCGAACTCGTTCTTTCCCCTGGGGTTCGGGCTGGCGTGCTGCGCGATGGAGCAGTTCCACGCCGCCGGCCCGCGCATGGACATCGCGCGGTTCGGGTTCGAGGCGTTCCGGGCCTCGCCCCGCCAGGCCGACCTGATCATCCTCGCCGGGCGCGTGTCGATCAAGATGGCGCCGATCATCCGCCGCCTCTACGACCAGATGCTCGAGCCGAAGTGGGCGATCTCGATGGGCGCGTGCTGCAGCTCGATGGGCGTGTTCAACAACTACGCGCTGGTGCCGGCCGACAAGTTCATGCCGATCGACGTACACGTGCCCGGCTGCCCGCCGCGCCCGGAGGCGCTGATGCACGGGATCCTCAAGCTGCGCAAGCTGGTGCAGGACGACCCCGACAGGGGCTGGCGCGAGCGCTACGACGCGGTGGGCACCGAGGAGGCTCCGTCGGGTGTGTAGCCGTCGTCGGGGATCGGGCGGCGCGTCCGCACGCCGTCGAGGACCGGGCGGCGCGTCCACACCGGGAGAGCGCTTAGATGCCTGACGCCACGGGCTTGGAGCTGCTCGCCCACGAGCTGGGCGACGCCGCGATCGAGACCGTGTACTTCCGCAACCGGGCGACAGTCGTGGTGGACCCGGCCCACATCCGCGCGGCGCTGCGGACGCTGCGCGCGAAAGGGTACGCGTTCCTCGCGAGCGTGCACGGCGTCGACCACTACCCCGAGGAGCCGCGCCTGGGCGTGGTGTACGAGCTGCTGGACATGAGCCGCGTGGACCGCCTCACGGTCAAGCTCCGGGTCCCGGTCGACGCGCCTCGAGTCGAGTCGGTGACGGCGGACTGGCCGACGGCCGACCACCAGGAGCGCGAGGTCTACGACATGTTCGGCGTCGTGTTCGAGGGCCACCCGGACCTGCGCCGGATCCTGATGCCCGAGGATTACGAGGGGCACCCGCAGCGCCGCGACTTCCCGACCGGCGGCGAACCGGTGATCTTCACGCGCACCGAGGCCGCCTGGCTGGAGGCGCTCGAGTGAGCCCGGCCAAGAGCCCACCGCTGTCGGAGTACCGCCGGGGCGAGCAGGGCATCACGTTGGCGCCCGTGGAGGACCAGCTCGACGGCGTGGAAGGCGGCGAGACCACCGACGAGCTGCTGACGCTCAACTTCGGCCCCCACCACCCCGCCACGCACGGCGTGCTGCGCCTGCTGGTAACACTCCAGGGGGAGGTCGTGCGCGACCTCAAACCGATCATCGGGTACGTACACACCGGGATCGAGAAGACGGCCGAGGACAAGTCCTACTGGAAGGTGATCCCCGTGGTGGAGCGGATGGACTACCTCTCCTACTACTTCAACGCGATGGCCTTCTGCGGCGCCGTGGAGACGCTGGCGGAGGTCGAGGTCCCTACGCGCGCGCAGTACCTGCGCGTGATCCACCTCGAGCTCAACCGCATCGCCTCGCACCTGATCTGGCTCGGCACGTCCGTGCTCGACCTCGGCGCGACCTCGATCTTCCTGTACTGCCTGCGTGAGCGCGAACTGATCCTCGACCTGTTCGAGATGTCCTCCGGCGCGCGCATGCACACGCGCTACTTCCAGGTCGGCGGCGTGATCGAGGACATCCCCACTGGCTTCGAGGCGAAGCTGCGCGAGTTCTTGAAGATCATGCCCCGGCGCGCCGACGAGTACGGCGCGATCCTCAACTCCAACGAGATCGTGCTGCAGCGGCTGCGCGGCACGTGCCCGCTGGACGCCGACACCCTGCTGAGCCTCGGCGTGACGGGCCCCCTGCTGCGGGCGGCGGGCAACCCGTGGGACCTGCGCAAGGCCGATCCGTACAGGCTCTACGAGGACTTCAAGTTCAAGATCCCGGTCGGCACGGTCGGCGACAACTACGACCGGTTCGCGGTGCGGCTGGCCGAGATCTACGAGTCGGTCAAGATCATCGAGCAGGCGCTGGACGGGCTGCCCGAGGGGCCGCACATCACTACAGACCGCAAGGTCGCGCTGCCGCCCCGCCACGAGCTCGCCACCTCGATGGAGGCGCTGATCCACCACTTCAAGCTCGTGACCGAGGGGTTCCGCGTGCCGCCGGGCGAGGTGTACAACCCGATCGAGTCCCCCCGTGGCGAGCTCGGCTGCTACGTGCGCTCCGACGGCTCCTCCAAGCCCGCGCGGGTGCACATGCGCGACCCCTCGTTCGTCAACCTCCAGGCGCTCTCGCACATGACCCGGGGCTCCTACATCGCCGACCTGATCGCCACCACCGCAATGCTCGATCCGATTTTGGGGGGGATAGACAGGTGAACAGAGACTCACCACTCTCTCCTGGGTTCGCAGGGCAAGCTGGGCAAGGACGCAAGGAGCGTGGCGTGCTTCGCACGCGAGCGACTGAGGACGCAGATCCAGCGCAGCCATGCGGGCCCAGGAGCGGCTGGGACACACCGGCCGATCTGGAGAAGGCCCCCGCGACGATCCCCGACCCGGCCACGACCCCGGTACCCGAGGAGCTGCGCGCGGAGATCGAGGCGCACCTGGCGCTCTACCCCGACCCCCGCTCGGCCACGCTGCCTGCCCTCGCGGCCGCCCAGCGCGTGCACGGGTGGTGCTCGCCCGAAGCGATCGAGCAGGTCGCGTGTGTGATGCGGTTGACACCCGCCGACCTCGCCGCCGTCGCCACCTTCTACGACATGCTCGAGACGACGCCCGTGGGGCGCCACTCCGTATATGTCTGCACGAACATCTCCTGCTCGCTGTGCGGCGCCGACGAGCTGTACGAGGCGATCCGCGCCGCCGCAGGGGACGATGCCGAGTTCAACGTGCGCTCGTTCGAGTGCCTCGGCGCCTGCGACATCGCGCCGATGGTCTCTGTCGACGGCGTATACATAGGCCCGCTGACCGTAGCCGACGTGCCCCAGCTGCTGGAGAACGTGCGCGCCGGCGGCGAGGTGCTGCCCGAGAAGCAGCTCGTCCGCCGTCCCTGCGCCGACCCGGAGGCCGCGGCGTGAGTCCGCGCGGCTTGACACACTGCGCGCCGACGCGGGGCACGACGCCCCGCGCACACGGCCGTGGTGCGGTACTGCGACACGTGGACGATCCCCTATGAACCCAACCGGATGACCACCAAGCTCCTGTTCGACCGGATCGACGAGCCCGGGCTGAACACCCTGGAGGTGTACGAACGCCGCGGCGGCTACGACGCGCTGCGCAAGGCGCTGGCAATGCCGCCCGAAGCCGTCCTGCACGAGCTCGAAGCCTCCGCCCTGCGCGGGCGCGGGGGGGCCGGCTTTCAGATGGGCAAGAAGGTGTCGTTCCTGCCCAAGGGCGGGATGGACAAGTACCTCGTGTGCAACGCCGACGAGTCCGAGCCGGGGACGTTCAAGGACCGCGAACTGATGCAGAAGTCCCCGCACGTGCTGATCGAGGGGATCGTGATCGCCGCCCACGCCGCGGGGACGACCCGCTCGTTCATCTACATCCGGGGCGAGTACGTGCAGCAGGCCGACATCCTCGACGCCGCGCTCGCCGAAGCGCGCGCCGCGGGGTACGTGGGCGAGAATATTCTCGGCTCCGACACGTCGCTGTCGCTTGTCGTGCACCGCGGTGCCGGCGCGTACATCTGCGGCGAGGAGACCGGGCTGCTCGACTCGCTGGAGGGCAAGCGCGGCAACCCGCGCCTGAAGCCGCCGTTCCCCGCCAACCAGGGGCTCTACCAGGGGCCGACGCTGATCAACAACGTCGAGACGCTCGCCACCGTGCCCACGATCGTCCGCATGGGCGGCGCCGAGTACGCCAAGCTCGGGGTGGAGACCTCCACAGGGACAAAGCTCGTTTCGGTCTCCGGGCACGTCCAGCGGCCCGGCAACTACGAGATCGAGCTCGGGGTCCCCTCCCGCGAGATCATCTACGGACTCGCCGGCGGGCCGCCTGAGGGACGCAGGGTCAAGTGCTGGTTCCCCGGCGGCTCCTCCTCGCCCGTGCTCACGGGCGACGACCTCGACATCCCCTACGACTTCGACTCGATGGCCAAGGCCGGCACGATGCTCGGCTCCGGGGCGATCATCGTCGTCGACGACTCGACCCCGATCCTCGACGTCGCGCTGAAGGTCGCCAAGTTCTACCGGCACGAGTCCTGCGGCAAGTGCACCCCCTGCCGCGAGGGCACCAACTGGACGGTGACGATGCTGGAGCGCATCGAGCACGGCGAGGCGACCCCGATGGACCTGGAGATCATGGCGTCGGTGCAGGAGCACATCATCGGCAACTGCCTGTGCGTGCTCGGCGACGCGATGGCGATGCCGATCGGTTCGATGATCGCCAAGTTTCGCCCCGAGTTCGAAGCGCACATGGCGACCAAGAGGCTGGTGACAGCCTGATGCCCCGGCCCAACCCGAACACCATCACCTTCACGATCGACGGCCTGGAGGTCCAGGCGCCCGAAAACTCGATGCTGGTCGATGCGGCCAAGCGCGGGGACGTCGAGATCCCCGTGTTCTGCTACGAGCCCAAGCTCGGGTCTCCCGTCGGCGCGTGCCGCATGTGCCTGGTGGAGATCGAGGGCATCCCCAAGCTCCAGACCGGCTGCTCCACCCCGGTCAAGGACGGCATGGTCGTCCACACGCAGTCCGAGCGCGTCCGGGAGGCGCAGAACTCCGTCGTCGAGTTCCTGCTCGTCAACCACCCGCTCGACTGCCCCGTCTGCGACAAGGGCGGGGAGTGCCCGCTGCAGGACATCACGTTCGGGTGGGGCCGGGGCATCTCGCGCTTCGTCGAGCCCAAGCGCCACTTCGTCAAGCCGCTCGCGCTCTCCCCGCTGATCGCGATCGACCGCGAGCGCTGCATCCTCTGCTACCGCTGCGTGCGCTTCTCCCAGGAGATCTCCGAGGACTACCAGCTCGTGCTCCAGGAGCGCGGCGCGCACTCCTACGTCTCCACCTTCGACGGGCACCCCTATATAGCCCCGTTCAGCGGCAACATCGTCGAGCTGTGCCCCGTCGGCGCGCTCACCTCGCGCCCCTACCGCTTCCGCGCACGGCCGTGGGACATCGAGGACGCCGGCTCGGTCTGCACACTGTGCCCCGCGCAGTGCAACGTCACGCTGACCGTGCGCGACGAGCGCGTGCTGCGCGTGCTCTCGCGCGAGAACCCCGACGTGGACGACGGTTGGCTGTGCGACCGCGGGCGCTTTGCGTACCCCGCCCTCGGCGGGGAGGAGCGTGTCACCGCGCCGCTGCTGCGCGACGGCGGCGAGCTGCGCCCCGTCTCCTGGGAGCGCGCGCTCGAGGAGGCCGCGACACGCCTCTCCCGCGCGGGGGTGCGCGTCGGGGCGCTCGCCGGCGGCGGCACTACCAACGAGGAGGGTCTGCTGCTGAGCCGCCTGATGCGCGAGGCGCTCGGCTCGCCGCACCTGGACTCGCGCCCCGCCGGCAGGCTGGCGCTCGAGCTGCACCGGGCGCTCGCCGAGCCGGCTCTGCAGGCGCAGGTCCCCGACCTGGAGTTCGCCCACGCCGTGCTGGTGCTCGACTGCGACCCGCTCGCCGACGCCGCTATCCTCGACCTGCGGCTGCGCAAGGGCGTGCGCCGCCACGGGATGAAGCTCGTGCGCGCAGACCGCGAGCAGCTGCTCGACGAGTCCCGCCGCACCGAGCTGCTCGACACGCTGCTGGCCGATCTTCGATCGGTCGCAGGCGAGGAGATCGTCGTGCTCTGGCACGAGCGCCTGGCCGCCGGCGCCGACGGCGAGCGGGCCGTGCGCGCCCTGCTCGACCTGGCCACGACACTGGGCCTTGCCGAGACCGACGGCGCCGGCCTGCTCGAAGTCCCCGCCCACGCCAACGGCCGCGGCCTGCGCGAGGCGGGCGTGCTCCCCAACGCCGGACCAGAGCTCGGCGAGCTCGACGAGGACGGGCTCGACACGCAGGGCATCGCCGCGGCGCTGGCCGCTGGCGAGCTCTCCGCGATCTACCTGCTGGACGCCGACCCGCTCGCGGGCCCCTCGCCCCTCCCCTCCTCCGAGCACCTCCGCTCGCCCTGGGTGGAGCGGGAGCTGTGGGAGCAGGCGCTGGAGCGGGCCTCCACCGTGATCGCCCACGCCGCGTTCCTCACGGAGGGGGTCGCCGCGCACGCCTCCGTCGTCTTCCCGGCGCTCGCCTACCCCGAGAAGGAGGGCACCGTCGTGCACCCCGACGGCCGCGTCCAGCGGCTGCGGCCCGGGGTTGCGCGTCTGGGCGATACGCGCGCGGAGACACGTGTGCTGGACGAGCTGGCCGGCCGCATCGGGAGCCGCATCGGAGTACCGGTGCCCTCATGACGCTCGCAGTGGTCGGCTTCTACGAAGAATGGTGGATCCAGGTTCTGAAGGCCATCATCATCTTCGCGGTCGGCCTGCAGCTCGTGCCGGTCGTGCTGATCGCCGAGCGCAAGCTGCTCGGGCGCTTTCAGTCGCGCTACGGCCCCAACCGCGTCGGGCCCTACGGCGCGCTGCAGCCGCTCGCCGACATCGTCAAGCTGCTCACCAAGGAGCAGTTCCGCCCGACCTCCTCGATCGGGCTCCTGTTCGCTGTCGCCCCGATCATCTCGATCGTTACCGCGGTGGCCGCGTTCGCGCTAATCCCGTTCGGCAATGTCCAGAACATCTTCGGCACGCCCGTCGGGCTGTACGGGGTGGACCTCTCGATCGGGCCGCTGTACCTGTTCGCGTTCGGCGCGGTCGCGTTCTACGGGATCATGCTCGGCGGCTGGTCCTCAGGCTCGAAGTACTCGTTCCTCGGGGCGATGCGCGGCGCGGCGCAGATGATCTCCTACGAGGTCTCCCAGGGCCTCGCGCTCGTCGGCGTGATCTTCACCGCGCAGACGCTCTCGCTGACCGGCATCGTCGAAGCGCAGGCCGGCATGTGGTTCCTCGTGCCGCAGTTCCTCGGCTTCCTGATCTTCCTGACCGCCTCCTTCGCGGAGATCAACCGCGCGCCGTTCGACCTCACGGAGGCCGACGCCGAGCTCGTCGGCGGCTACAACACCGAGTTCGGCGGCGGGCGCTTCGCGTCCTACTACTTCGCCGAGTACCTCAACGTGCTCGTCGTCTCGGGCATCGTCACGACGGTGTTCCTCGGCGGCTGGCTGCTGCCGTTCGGCATCCACCCCCCCGGGTGGGTCGACCCGTTCGTCGTGCTGTTCAAGATGGGCCTCTTCACGTTCTTCTTCATCTGGGTGCGCGCCACGCTCCCGCGCCTGCGCTACGACCAGCTGATGTCCTTCGGTTGGAAGGTGCTCCTGCCGCTGGCCACGCTCAACGCGCTCGTCACGGCCGTCCTCGTGGTGGTGACGCACTGATGGCCTCCACGCCCCCGGCCCCGCAGCCCGCCGTTCCTTCCACCGTCGCCCCCTCCGCCGCGAGCCTGAACGTCACGGCCTGGAGCCCCGGCGAGGACGTGATCCAGGTCCAGCGCACCCCCGCGCCGGGCGCCGCGCGCGGCACGTGGCGCACGTTCCGCGAGACCGTGCGCGGCCTGTTCACGACCTTCGGCCGCTTCCGCGAACCGGTCGTCACGGTGCAGTACCCGGAGGAGAAGACCCCCGTCTACCCGCGCTTCCGCGGGCGCCACAAGCTGCACAAGTTTGAGGACACCGGCCTCGAGAAGTGCGTCGGCTGCTCGCTCTGCGCCGCCGCCTGCCCGGCCGACTGCATCCGCGTCGTCGCCGCCGAGAACACCCCCGAGCACCGCGTCTCCGCGGGCGAGCGCTACGCCGAGGTGTACGAGATCAACCTCTCGCGCTGCATCTTCTGCGGCTACTGCGAGGTCGCCTGCCCGTTCGACGCGATCACGATGGGTCACGACTACGAGCTCTCCGACTACTCCCGCTCCGACCTCATCTTCACCAAGGAGATGCTGCTCGCCGAGCCGCTGGAGCGGACGCCCCTGCGCCGGGAGGGTGAGTGAGCGCGCTGCTGTTCTTCCTCGCCGCGTTCGGCGCCATCGCCGGCGCGGTCGGCGTGGTCGCGCTGCGCGACGCCTTCTTCGCCGTGCTCGCGCTGGTCGTCCACCTGCTCTCGCTCGCCGTGTTGTTCCTGCTGCTGCGCGCCGAATTCGTCGCCGCCGCGCAGGTCGTCGTGTACGCCGGCGCGGTGATGGTGCTGTACGTATTCGTCGTCGCCTACGTCGGGGACTCCGCCCGCACGCTTGGCCAGCGCCTGCGCCGCGGCGCCTCCTCGCGCGGCTCGCTGCGCCTCGCGGGCGCGCTGCTCGGCGGGGCGGTGCTCGTCGAGCTGCTGATCGCGCTGCTCGGCTCCGGCCTGAAGGCGATCGAAGGGTACGGCGCCGGGTACGTGCCCGGGCCGCGCGCGTTCGGCACCCCCGCGTACATCGGCAACCTGCTGCTCACCCGCTTCCTGCTCGCGTTCGAGATCGCCTCCTTCCTGCTGCTGATCGCCGCCGTCGGAGGCGTCGTGCTCGCCCGGCGTCGCGGCGGCCTCGGCGAGGAGGACCACGAGCGCCTCGCCCCGCTGGACCTCGTGCGTCCGCAGGGCACCGGCACGATGGCCGAGGGGGTCGGCGGCCCGCTGTTCGTGGCCATGCATGCGAACGGGGGCGGCACGGAGGAGAAGCACCGCAACGGCGTCGCCGAGGGTACGCTCCGACCGGTCGCCGTCGGCGGCCCGGAGGAGGGCGGTCCCGGTGGAGCTCCCGAGACCCCGGAGGGCGGCTGGTGAGCATCGCCTGGTTCCTCGCCGTCTCGGCGATCGTCTTCGCGCTCGGCGCCGTTGGCGTGATCGTCCGGCGCAACCCGCTCGTGGTGCTGCTCTGCCTGGAGCTGATGCTCAACGGCGGCAACCTCGCGCTGATCGCGTTCGCGCGGATGTGGGGCAACGGGGACGGGCAGGTGCTCGCGCTCGTTGTGATGACCGTCGCCGCCTGCGAGGTCTGCATCGGGCTCGGCATGATCGTCGCGATCTACCGCCGGCGGCTGCCGATCGATGTCGATGAGATGCGGGAGTTGCAGGGATGAACGGCCTCCCCACCTTCCCGACGACCCAGGGGGGACGCGCATGCATCTGTTCTTTTTGCGTCTATCACACCAACTGGTTCGGTGATTCTCCAGATGGCGACTGGTCCAGTTCTGATATAGGGGCGCGGAGAAGATGAGCGCGACAACGTGGGGTTGGCTCGTGCTGCTGTTCCCGCTGCTCGGGACGCTCGTGATCGGCTTCGGCTTCCGCGTCCTGCCGGGCCGCTCGGCCGGGTGGATCGCGACGGCTGCGATCGGCCTCGCGTTCGTCGCCGCGCTCGGGGCGCTGGTCAAGATGCAGGGCAACGCGCCTGCCCACCGCGAGCTGACCTCCTCACTGTGGAGCTACGCGGTGACGGTCGGCATCGACGCCCACGTCTCGATCCTTGTGGACCCCCTGTCGGTCTACATGATCCTCGTCGTCACCGGCATCTCCACGATGATCCACCTCTACTCGGTCTCCTACCTGGAGCAGGACCGCGGCTTCGCGCGCTACTTCTCCTACCTCAACTTCTTCGTCTTCTCGATGCTGCTGCTGGTGCTCGCCGGCAACTTCCTGCTGCTGATCGTCGGGTGGGCGTTCGTCGGCGCCGCCTCGTACCTGCTGATCTCCTTCTGGTACCGCCGCACCACGGCGACCCGCGCAGGGATCAAGGCGTTCGTGATCAACGTCGTCGGCGACGTCGGCCTCGTGCTCGGGACCTACTTCATCTTCAAGCACACCGGCACGCTCGAATTTCTCGCCGTCTTCAAGGCCGCCCCGCACGTGTTCCACTCCGGCGAAGCGGACATCACCGCCGGCTGCCTGCTGCTGCTCGTCGGCGCCGCCGCGAAGTCCGCGCAGATCCCCCTGCACACTTGGCTGCCCGACGCGATGGAGGGCCCCACGCCCGTCTCCGCGCTGATCCACGCCGCGACGATGGTGACGGCGGGCGTGTACCTGATCGCCCGTATGCACACCCTCTTCGAACTCGCCCCCGCCGCGCAGGACACCGGCGCGGCGATCGGCGCGCTCACGCTGCTGATCGCCGGCACGATCGCGCTCGTGCAGACCGACATCAAGCGCGTGATCGCCTACTCCACGATGTCCCAGATCGGCTACATGATCATGGGCGTCTCCGTCGGTGCCTACGCCGCCGGACTGTTTCACCTGATGACCCACGCGTTCTTCAAGGCGCTGCTGTTCATGGGCGCCGGCTCGATCATCGGCGCAATGGGCGGCGAGCAGTCGCTCGAGAAGATGGGCGGCTTCCGCAAGGCGCTGCCGTTCACCTTCGCCTGCTTCGTGATCGGCGGCCTCGCGCTGTCGGGCATCCCCCCCTTCTCCGGGTTCTTCTCCAAGGACGAGATCCTGCTCGTCACCGCAGAGCGCGGCGGCTGGCACTGGGCGCTGTACGCGATGGGCTACCTTGGCGCCTTCCTCACCGCGATCTATACGTTCCGCATGATCTTCCGCGCCTTCTACGGCGACCCGGTCGCCGAGGCCAGAGAGTTGGAAGGCGGGCACCTGCACCACGCCGAGGTCCCCACCAATCCCGCCACGGGCGAGGTGGAGGACACCGACGTCGGCTTCCCCGGCCCCCACCACACGGTGGCGGAGCGCGCGCTGCCGATGCGCGTGGCGATGAGCGTGCTGGCGGTCGGCGCCGTCGGCGCCGGGCTCGTGCAGGTCCCCGGCGTGGACGACGTGATCGTCAACTTCCTGCGTCCCACGTTCGCCACCTCGCCGCTGTACGAACCGCACACCCGCGACGGCCTGCTGATCTTCGGGCTGTGCCTCGGCACGGTGCTCGGCCTGAGCGGCATCGCGATCGCCTACCGCATCTGGGTGCGCGAGCCGGCGATCGCAGTCCGTGCGCGCGAGCGGTTTGGGGCGGTGTACGAGCTGCTCTGGCACAAGTGGTACTTCGACGAGGCCATCGACCTCCTGGTCGTGCGCCCCGCCGCCGCCGCCGGGCGCTTCGCGCGCGACACCTTCGAGCGCGTCTTCGTCGACGGCACGCTCGTCGGCGGCAGCACCGGCGTCGTCCGCGCCAGCTCGGCCGCGGTGCGCGCCGTGCAGAGCGGCTTCCTGCGCTACTACGCCGCGCTGCTGCTGCTCGGCGTCGGAGCGCTCGGCCTCTACTTCCTGCTTCAGTCGTGACCCCTATGCCCGCGAGCACCTGACCAAGACCGATGCCTCTCTCCGTCCTTATCTGGCTCCCTCTCGCCTGCGGCCTGGCCGGCGCCGTCCTCGGACTCCGTGGCGAACGCCTCCCCGGCCTGGTCGCACTGGTCGGCTCGGTGGCCGCACTGGGACTTGCGATCGGGTACCTCGCCGACTACACGCCGGGTGGTGGACTTCAGCACGTCACCGACGTCGTCTGGATCGCGGCGCTGGGGATCCACTACAAGCTCGGGGTGAGCGGCCTCAACGTGATGCTCGTGGGGCTCACCACCCTGCTGTTCGCCGCCGCGGTGCTGTCGGCCAACCTACGCGACTGGGAGCGCCCGCGGCTCTTCTACTTCCACTTCATGCTCGCGGAGTCGGCCGTGCTCGGGGCGTTCCTCGCGCAGGACCTCGCGCTGTTCGTCGCGTTCTTCGACCTGATGCTGATCCCCTTCTACTTCCTGATCGGCGGGTGGGGCGTCGGCCCGGACCGGGTGAAGGCGACGATCAAGCTCGTGATCTACACGCTCGTCGGCTCGCTGCTGATGCTCGCCGCGGCGATCGCCACCGGCGTGCTCGCCTCCGAACAGCACGGAACCCCGCTGACGTTCGTGCTCTCCTCGCTGCACGCGCTGCCGCTCAGCGGCGGCTCGCAGGAGTGGATCTTCCTGTTCTTCGCCGCCGCCTTCCTCGTGAAGATGCCCGCCTTCCCGCTGCACGGCTGGATGCCCGACGGCTACCGCGCGATGCCGATCGAGGTGCTGATGGTCTTCTCCGGGGTGCTCTCCAAGGTCGGCGCGTACGGCTTCCTGGCGATCGTGCTGCCGCTGTACCCGCACGCCGCGGTGCACTTCCAGACGCTGATGCTGCTGATCGCGCTCGCCTCGATCCTGTACGGCTCGGCGATGGCGTTCACCCAGACCAACGCCCGCCTGATCGCCGGCTTCTCCTCCGTCGCGCAGCTCGGCTTCATCACGCTCGGGATCTTCGCGCTGAACCCCCAGGGCGCCCAGGGCGCGCTGCTGCAGATGGTCAACCACGGGCTCGTCGTCGCGCCGCTGTTCTTCATCATCCTGCTGCTCTCCCAGCGCGCGGGGGGCTCGGAGGACATCCGCGAGATGGGCGGCCTCGCGTTCCGCGCCCCCGTGCTCGCCACGCTCTTCCTGGTCGTCGCGCTCGCCACGCTGGCGATGCCCGGCTCGTCCAACTTCGTGGGTGAGTTTCTGATCCTGCTCGGCCTCTTCAAAGCGAAGCTCGCGATCGCCGTAATCGCGTTCAGCGGTGTCGTGGCGGCGAGCGTCTACGCGCTGCGCCTCTTCATCCGCGCGGTGCACAACCGCGTCGGTGGGGGCGTGGACTCCCATGAGCTCACCCTGCTCGACGGCCTCGTGCTCGTCCCGCTCGTCGCGGTGATCGTGTTCTTCGCGGTGTACCCGCAGCTCGCGCTGACGCGCAGCGAAGGGTCGGTCAAGGCGTCTGTCGCCTCCGCCCAGGCGGACACTCGACCTGCCCCATCGACCACGGCCAGCACCGCCCCATGAACCTCGTACCCCTCTTCCCCGCTCACGTGGCCACCATCCATCTGAAAGGCCCACCGGTCGATTTCGCGGGCCTCGCCCCCCTGATTGGCTTGCTCGGCGGCGCCGTCGTGGTACTGCTCGTCGGCCTGCTCGGCGCGCGCAGGGTGCGCGAGCACGTGGTGCCCGCGCTCAGCCTCGTGGCGCTCGGCGCGGCGGCGGGCCTCACCATCTGGCAGTGGGACGCACAGAAGTCGATCGTCTCCGGCGCGCTGCGGATCGACGACCTCGCGCTCGTCCTGAATCTGGTCCTGGTCGCGGGCGGCGCGTGCACGGTACTGCTCGCGTGGCGCTCGCTCGCCGCTCGGGAAGCGGCGCACGGCGAGTTTCACGCGCTGCTGCTCACCTCGATCGGCGGCATGTCGCTGCTCGCAGCAGCGCAGAACATCGTCGCGCTGTTCATCGGCCTGGAGCTCCTCTCGATCCCGCTGTACGTGCTGTGCGCAACCGAAATGCGCCGCGAGCACTCGCTCGAGTCGGGGCTCAAGTACCTGATCATCGGCTCCGTCGGCTCGGCAACGCTGCTCTACGGCCTCGCGCTGATCTACGGCGCCACCGGGGCCACCGACTTCGGCGCGATCGCTGAAGCGATCTCCCACCACGAACTCGCCACCAACGTACTGCTGCTCACCGGCATCGCGCTCTCGGTCGCCGGCCTCGCCTTCAAGGCCTCCGTCGCCCCCTTCCACCAGTGGACCCCCGACGTCTACGAGGGCGCGCCCACGCCGGTCACCGCGTTCATGGCCGTCGCCACCAAGGCCGCCGCGCTCGGCGTCTTCCTGCGCCTCTTCGACGTCGCGCTGATCGAAGCCCAGAGCAGCTGGGGCCCCGCGGTCGCGACGCTCGCGGCGGTCACGGTCGTCGTCGGCAACGTCGGCGCACTCGGGCAGTCCTCGCTGAAGCGAATGCTCGCCTACTCCTCCGTCGCGCAGGCCGGCTACATGCTCGCCGGCGTGGTCGTCGCCTCCCAGCTCGGCGTGCGCGCGACCGTCTTCTACCTCGCCGTCTACCTCTTCATGAACATGGCCGCCTTCGCCGTGATCGTCGCGCGCGAGCGCGAAACCGGCTGCGGCGACGGCATCCGCACGCTGGCCGGCCTCGGCCGCGAGCGTCCCTGGCTGGCCTGGCCGATGACGCTCTCGATGCTCGGCCTTGCGGGCATCCCCGCGACCGCAGGCTTCATGGGGAAGTTCTACCTGATCGACGCCGCGGTCTCCGGAGAGTACACCTGGCTTGGTGTGGTGATCGTGGTCGGCTCGATGATCTCGCTCGGGTACTACCTCCCGGTGATCGCCACGATGTGGATGGACACAGCGCCCGCCCCCGCCGTCGCGCCGGCGATCGCAGGTGGGTCTTCCGAGCTGGACCCCCCGGCCGAGCCCAGTCCAGCGCGGCCTGCCGGACCCCAACTCGAGGTCGCCCTAGTCGCCGTGCTAGCCGGTTTTGCCACGCTCTTCTTCGGGATCGTCCCCGGGCCGCTGTTCGACCTCGTGCGCCACGCGGGCGCCGGGCTCGGGCTGTTCTGAGCGACAAGTGGTCCGCCGCCAGGGCGAACTGGCTGGCTCGGAGAGCCCTCCACGGTGGCCCTCAGCCGTCGAGCCAGCGTTCCATCGCCGTCGAGCCGTACGCTCGCGGCATGGAACTGACTCACCCCATCGGCACGACCGTTGACCCCCGCCTGCACGACTGGTATACTGGTCATATGGGCAGAATCATGACCGCAACCGAGGTGAAGGCGAAGATCCTCGCGCTGCTCGACGAGGTCGCGAGCGGCGATGAGGTGGAGATCACCAAGCACGGCCACGTCGTCGCGCGTCTCGTGCCAGCCAGCGGCGCCCAGTCGCTCAAGGGCAAGCTCGCCGGCGTCGCGATGACAGGCTGGCGCCGAGGAGGATCTGTTCACGACCGGGGCACCCTGGAACCTTCCATGACGACGGTGGTGCTCGACACCCACGTCGTCCACTGGTGGTCGGCCGAGCCGGAGCGGGTGAGCAGAGCCGCCGCCGAGGCGCTGAACGAGGCGGACGAGCTCGCGATCGCAGCCATTTCGTGGTTCGAGCTGGCGTGGCTGGCCAAGCATGAGCGGATCGCCGTCGCGATCCCAATCCGCTCGTGGCTCGAGCAGCTCGCCGGCCAGCTCCGCACCGTCGGGATCACGCCAGCCGTGGCCGAGACCGCGGTCGCTCTACCAACCTCCTTCCCCGGAGACCCCGCCGACCGCCTGATCTACGCAACGGCGATCGAGCACGGATGGAGGCTCATAACCAAGGACAGCAAGCTGCGCGCCCACCGCCACCCACGCGCCGTGGCCGTGTGGTGAGCGCGTGCTCACGCGCTGGCCCAGCGCCCCGGACAGCACCGACTAAACCTTGTGGTGCTCAGGCACCCACGAACCGTCGTCGTGACGCACGAAGTCCTGGAAGAGGTTCGGGGCCTCAATGCACATGATCCGGGCGACCTCGTCGAACACCAGGCGCAGCTCCTCCTCGGCGCTCTCTGCCGTGCGCATCTCGATCACGTGGCGCAGGGTGCGGGCGTTGGCGGTCCAGACGATGTCGGTGGAGAGGCCGATCGGCGCGAGGCGGCGCAGCGCGGAGGTGACCTCCTTCTTGACGTGGAAGGGCACCCCCTGCTCCTCGATCCCAAGCTCGGCGGCGGCGCTGAGTTGGAACTCCTCCAACCGCTCCACGATCGAGAGCACCTGCTCGCGCACGGGCTCGAGCGCCGGCGGCACGCGAAAGCCGATGTCGGTGAGGCGCACGTAGCGCAGGCTCTCCTGGCTGAAGGCCGAACCAGCGCGGTGCCTAACAAGCTCGTGAGTAAAAACACGTGAACAATTCCGAATAGCGAAAGAGTAGTTGGCGTGCTCCAGCACGCTCCCGTGGCCGGAGCGCAGGATGTTGGCGAAGTACTCGCGCCGGTCGGTGCGGATCTTGGAGACGTTGGGGTTCAGGCCCGGCTCCCAACTGCGGTAGCAGGCGCGCCCCCCGAACTCCAGGAGCAGTTCGCCCGCGCTGGGTGCCTCGCCCTCTGCGCCGTCCGCTTCGCCGAGGCGTCGCTCGAGCCACGACTCCCCGCCCACGTCCCGCAGGTAGGCGCGCATCCCCTCCAGGTCGATCGACGGGCGGGCGATCAGGAACACGCTGGGAGTCGTCTCGTGCATCGGGCGAGCGATGGTAGGACGTCATCCGGACGGCGCCATGCCGGCACCGCCGCGCTACGATCGCCAACCTGTCCAGCTGCGCACCAATCGACCTCCGAGTCCCAGTCGCGGAGCTGCGGGCGCAGGAGTCGGTGGCACAGAGGCTGCCGGCACATGAGCTTCACGTGTGGACGCTCGCACTGGGCAGCGCGGACTCCGCGCGCGAGCAGCGCTCGGCGGCGCGTGTCGGCCTGCGGCTGCTGCTGGGCTCCTATCTAGGGATCGACCCGCGGGCGGTGAAGATCCTGCAGAGCGCGTTTGGTCGCCCCGAGCCGGCGCCGGCTCACGACCCCCACGACCTCTGCTTCAACCTCTCCCACACCGCCGGCCTGGCGGTCTACGCGCTCGGGCGTGGGCGCGCGATCGGGATCGATGTCGAGGCGCTCGATCGGCGCGCGCCCTCGGCGGGCGTGATCGAACGGGCCCTCAACGACCGGGAGGCAGAGCGGGTGCAGCGGACCGACGAATCGGAGCGCACCGCCGCGTTCCTGCGCTACTGGACCGTCAAGGAGGCGTACGCCAAGGCGCTCGGACTGGGTCTGGCACTTGACCTGCGGCAGGTCGGTGTGGACGGCCCTGCGGATCGGCCCCGCCTTCAACTGCCCCCTGAGAACCAGCCCCGCCTCCTGCCCGGCGGACCCGGGGAGTGGCAGGTTCGGCGCCTGCGGACACAGCCTGGCTTCGTAGGAGCCGTCGTCGCCGACGGCGGGCCGTGGCGGATGCGTATGCGTGAGCTGCGGCTATCCTGCTGACCGCCATGTCCGCCATGTCCGCCATGTCCGCCGTCGCCACCGAGCCCACCGACCCCGAGCTGGAGCGCGCCGCCTGGGACCTCGAGCCGCTCATGGACGGCGAGGGCGAGTCCGGAGTGGAGCGCCGACTGGAGGAGGCGCTGACCCGCGCGAAGTCCTTCGCGGAGCGCTACGCGGGCAAGCTCGGCGAGCTCGACGGCCCCGGCCTGGCGGAGGCGATGGGGGAGCTCGCGGCGATCTACGAACTGGTGGGCCGTGCGGGGACGTACGCGGGGCTGCGCTTCTCCACGGACACCGCGAACCCCGCGAACGGGGCGCTGCTGCAGAGGGTGCAGGAGCGCGAGACGGCGATCGAGACGACGCTGCTGTTCTTCGAGCTGGAGTGGGCGGCCCTCCCAGAGGAGCGCGCCGAGGAGCTGCTGGCGGACGAGGCGCTGGACAAGTGCCGCCACCACCTGCGCAACGTGCGCCGCTACCGCGAGCACCTGCTCAGCGAACCGGAGGAGAAGGTTCTCTCCGAGAAGTCGCTGACTGGCGCAACCGCGTGGGCGCGGCTGTTCGAGGAGCTGACGTCGGCGATCGAGGTCGAGCTGCCGGCCCAGCCACCGGCGGGCGAGGCAGAGCGGGTCGCCCTCGACGTGGCGCTCAGCCGCCTGGCAGGGCCCGACCGCGAGGTTCGCCGCACGGCGGCGGAGGCGGTCACCGCCGCGCTCGAGCCGGGCCTGCGCACGCGCGCGTACGTGCTCAACACCCTGCTGGTGGACAAGTCGGTGGACGACCGATTGCGCCGGTACCCGCACTGGCTGGCGGCGCGCAACCTCGCCAACGAGGCGAGCGACGAGTCGGTGCAGGCGCTGGTCGAGGCGGTGCGCGGCCGCTACGAGATCGCCCGCCGGTGGTACCGCCTGAAGGCGGGGCTGCTGGGGATCGACCGCCTCGCGGACTACGACCGCATGGCCGCGGTGACGCAGGACGAGGTGAGCTTCACCTTCGCGCAGGCGCGCGAGCTGGTGCTCGACTGCTACGGCTCCTTCTCCCCCGAGCTGGGGGCGCTCGCGGGGCGCTTCTTCACAGAGCGCTGGATCGACGCCCCGGTGCGCCCGGCCAAGCGCGGGGGGGCGTTCTGCGCCTCGGCGGTGCCCTCCGCGCACCCGTACGTGCTGCTCAACTACACCTCGCGCCGGCGCGACGTGCTGACGCTCGCGCACGAGCTCGGCCACGGCGTGCACTTCGCGCTGGCGGCGCGCCAGGGCGTCTTCCACCAGGGCACCCCGCTGACGCTGGCGGAGACGGCCTCGGTGTTCGGCGAGACGGTCGTGTTCGGGCGCCTGCTCGCGCAGGACTCGACGCCGCAGTCGCGACTGGCGCTGCTGGCGGAGCACCTGGAGGACATCATCGCCACGGTCTTCCGCCAGGTCGCGATGAACCGTTTCGAGGATCTCGTCCACACCGCTCGCCGCGAGCAGGGAGAGCTATCGGTGGAGCGCCTGGGCGAGTTGTGGGCGGAGAGTCAGACGGAGCTGCTGGGCGACTCGGTGGAGCTCACCGAGGGCTACCGCACGTGGTGGTCGTACATCCCGCACTTCATCAACACGCCGGGCTACGTGTACGCCTACGCCTACGGCCAGCTGCTCGCGCTGTCGGTCTACGAGCGCTACGAGCAGCGCGGCGCGGAGCTCGTGCCGCAGTACCTGGAGCTGCTCGCGGCGGGCGGCTCGCGCAGCCCGGAGGAGCTGGGGCGGATCGTCGGCGTGGACCTCACCGATCCGGGCTTCTGGGACGCGGGCCTCGACCTCGTGGAGCGCCAGCTCGAGCAGGCCGAAGCGGCCGCGCGGGGGGCGCGCGGCTAAACGCGGCGAGGGTCCTCGCCGATATGATCGCGTGATCGTTCGCGCGTTCCTCGCCCTCACCACGAGCCTTGCGGTCGTGGTCCTTGCGCTTGGGAGCGCTCCACCGCGCGCCGCAGCCCGGACGGCCCAGCCGCTCGCCGGGGCCGCGCAGCCGCTCGCCGGGGCCGCGCAGCCACTCGCCGGGGCCGCGCAGCCACTCGACTACGAGGCACTGGCCGAACAGGGGATCGCGCAGAGCGGGAGCTGGCGCTCGGGCGGCTGGTACTGCGAGTACCTCGGCTGCACCGGGGCCTATCCGCTGCTGACGATCTGGGGGGACGTGCGGATGTTCGAGTCGGTCGACGCGCTCGAGATCGCCGCGCCGTCGGCCGCCCACCGCGCACGGGTGGACCGCTTCGCGCACGAGTCGGAGCGCTACTGGAACCAGTACCTGAACGGCTACGCCCCCTACCCGGGCGACCGCTACAGAGGCGCGGAGGCGTGGTTCGACGACAACGGCTGGCTGGGCGTGGCGTTCGTGCAGGCCTACCGGGCGACGGGCGAGCGCCGCTATCTGCACGACGCGCAGCGCGCCTTCGACTTCGTCGCCACCCAGGGCTGGGACGCCAGCGGAGGCATGTGGTGGAACACCGAGCACCCCTACCACGCGGGAGAGGCGCTGGCGGCGGACAGCCTGCTGGGGATGCTGCTCTACGGGATCGACCGCGAACCCTTCCAGCTCGGGCAGGCGCGCAAGTTCATCGACTGGGGCAACCACCACGACATCGGCTTCCGCGGGCTGTACCTGAGCGGCGGCCCGGGCAGCACGGTGATCGACTACGTGGAGGCGCCGTTGATCTACGCGCAGTACCTGCTCTGCCAGGCGACCGGCCAGAACAGCTACTGCGCGCACTCCGCAGAGCAGGCCCGGTCGATGACGGAGATCTACGGGGTGCAGTACAACTTCGCGCCGCTGTACGACTCGATCTTCATGGAGTGGATGGAGGCCTACGGCAAGGCCGTGGGCGACAACCACTGGCTGGAAGTGGCAGAGGTCAACGCCGCCCACGCCGCCCAGCACGCAGCCGACGGCCGCGGCCTGTGGTTGGACAGCTGGTGGGGCGGCCCGATCAGGGACTCCCAGACGCTGCCCGGGATGTTCCGCACGATGGCGGGCACCACGAGCCTGTTCGCCTGGCTGGCCTACTACTCCTGATAGCGCCTTCACTCCCGGCTTCAAGCGTCCATGCGGCTGGTGCGCCACGCGCCGAGGCCGAGGAACACCACCAGCCAGCCGACGAGCACGATGACGGCCAACCCTCCGGAGAGCGTGACGGTCGCGCCGTGGCCGCCGTTGCCGGTGTGGACCGGGCTGAAATGCGCTATCGCCTGGCTCAGGAGGCCCTTGCGGGCGCTGCCCAGCGAGCTGATCATGACGAGCAGTGGACTGGCCACGATCTGCCAGGCGATCAGAGCGATGATCGCGGCCGGCTTGGAGGTAGTCAACGAAGCGAAGCCCACCGCCACCGCGCACAGCATCCCGGTGCTCAGCAGCGCGAAGCCGAGGCCGTTGAGGATCAGCGACCCTTCGGGCGTGGGGAGGTTTCCGGCGAACGCGAAGGTACCGAGCAGCAGCAGCGCGTAGGCTGCGCCGATCACGATGAAGCACAGGGCCAGCGCCGCAGGCACGCGCGAGGCGAACAGTGCCAAGCGCGAGCGCCCGGTCACGACCAGGTCCCGGAAGACGCCCGCTGAGGCGTCCCCCGTGCCCGCCTCCACGCCGATCAGGAGAGCCGCAAGCGGGCCGAAGAAGAGGGCGACCACGCGCAGGCCGTCAGCGAAGTTGGACGCGCCACCGGCGGGGCCGTGTTCCTGCGGGGCGGTGGCGTGCTGGATGACCGCGACGACGAAGTAGATCAGCACCGGTGCGACGGCGAGCACGAGCGCCCAGATCAGGGTGCCGCGCTTCTTGCGCAGCTTGAGGAGGTCGGCGCCGAACATCTGCGCGGCGATCGTCACGGGCGAGTCCCCTTCGCGAGCGCGAGCGGGTGCGGGCGCCGCCGGCGCGACGGCACTCATGCCCTTACCTCCTCAGCTGCCGGAGCGTCCAGCCGCGCGGTGACCTCCAGGAAGCGCTGCTCGAGGCTGTGGCGCACCGGCTCCAGGCGCCGAACCGCGACGCCTGCGCCCACAAGGCTTGCGTTCACCGCGGCCGCGGTCTCCAACTCGCCGGCGAGGACGACGCGCAGTCCCTCGTCGGAGCGGTGGGCGTCGCTCACGAGCTCGCTGCCGCCGAGTGTGGCGAGCGCCAGCTCGACGTCGTCCACTCCCACGATCAGCTCGTTGCGAGCGCCGCCTGCGCCGCCGCGAGTCAGCTCGGCGATCGGGCCCTGCGCGATGATCTTGCCGCGGTCCACGATCGCCGCGGCGTCGCAGATCTTTTCCACCTCGTCGAGCAGGTGCGAGGAGAGGAAGATGGTGCGGTTCTCCTGCTCGACCATCGTGCGGATCATTTCGCGGAACTCCTGGATGCCGCCCGGGTCGAGGCCGTTGGTCGGCTCGTCGAGGATCAGCAGCAGCGGGTCGGCGAGCAGGCAGCGGGCCACGCCCAGGCGCTGGCGCATCCCGAGCGAGTACTTCTTGACCTTCTCGTCGGCGCGCTCGGCCAGGCCGACGCGCGCGAGCGCCGGGGCGATCCGCGCGTGCACCTCGGGTCCGCGCACGGCGGCGACGATGCGCAGGTTCTCCCGGCCGGAGAGGTTGGGGTGAAAGCGCGGCTCCTCGACGATTGCGCCGACCCGTCGCAGCGCCTGCGCGCGCTCGGCGGGCACCGGGTGGCCGAGCACGCTCATGCTCCCCGCGGAGGCGTGGGTAAGGCCGAGCAGCATCCGGATCATCGTCGTCTTGCCCGCGCCGTTGGGGCCGAGGAAGCCGAAGGCGCTGCCGCGCGGGACGTGCAGGTCAACGCCGTCGATCGCGGCGCGCTCGCCGAAGCGCTTGGTCAGGCCCCGGGTCTCGACCGCCGGGGCTGCGGCATCGCTCGCCATAGGACGGCGAGGCTACCAGGGCCGGCTGACTCTGACGTCAGTCCTCCTGCGCCTGCAGCTCGTGGACGCGCTCCTGGAGCTGGGCCATCACCGCAGGGTCGCGCAAAGTGGTGACGTCGCCGAGCGCGCGGCCCTCGGCGATGTCGCGCAGCAGGCGGCGCATGATCTTCCCCGAGCGCGTCTTGGGCAGGTCATCGGACCAGATGATCCGCTTGGGGCGCGCAAACTTGCCGATCCGCTCGGCCACCGCTTCGCGGATGCCCTCGACCTCGCGCTCGTCGCCCTCGAGGTCGCCCTGCAGGGTGACGAACGCGACGATCGCCTGCCCGGTGTCCTCGTCGTGCTGGCCGATCACCGCGGCCTCCGCGACGTCGGGGTGGGCGACGATCGCCGACTCCACCTCTGCAGTAGAGAGCCGGTGCCCGGAGACGTTGACGACGTCGTCGATGCGCCCGATGACCCAGAGGTAGCCGTCGGAGTCGCGGCGGGCGGCGTCGCCAACCAGGTAAGTCTCCGGCCCGAAGCGCTCGAAGTAGGTCTTGATGTAGCGCTCCTCCTCCTTGTAGAGGGTGCGCAGCATCGAGGGCCACGGCCGGGTGAGCACCAGCAGCCCCTGGCCCTTCTCGATCGGGTAGCCGCCGGACTCGTCGAAGACCTCGGCCTCCACGCCCGGGAAGGGGCGCGTGCAGGAGCCGGGCTTGGTCGCGGTGAGGCCCGGCAGCGGGGTGATCATGATCGCCCCCGTCTCGGTCTGCCACCAGGTGTCCACGATCGGGCAGCGCCCGCCGCCGACCACTTTGTGGTACCACAGCCACGCCTTCGGGTTGATCGGCTCCCCCACCGTCCCCAGTAGTCGCAGCGTCGAGAGGTCGTGTTTGTTGGGCCACTGCGCCCCCCACTTGATGCAGGCGCGGATCGCGGTGGGGGCGCAGTAGAGGATCGTGACCCCGTAGCGCTCCACGAGCTCCCACCAGATGCCCTTGTGGGGGTAGTCCGGCGCCCCCTCCCACATGACGGACGTGGCCCCGTTGGCCAGCGGCCCGTAGACGATGTAGGAGTGCCCCGTCACCCAGCCCACGTCGGCGGCGCACCAGTACACGTCTGACTCAGGCTCGAGGTCGAACACGTAGCGGTGGGTGCTCGCCACCGCCGTCAGGTAGCCGCCGCTCGAGTGCAGGATGCCCTTCGGCTTGGCGGTCGAGCCGGAGGTGTAGAGGATGTACAGCGGGTGCTCGGCGTCCAGCGGCTCCGCGGGGCACTCGGCCGCGGCGGCTCCCACGATCTCGTCGTAGAACACGTCGCGGCCCTCGCGCATCTGGCAGGGCGTTCCCTTGCTCCTCACCACCACGATCTTCTCGAGTGTGTGGAGGTCCCCCATCACCTCGTCGACGCGGTCCTTCACCGGGGCCGTCTTGCCCTTGCGGGCGGCGCCGTCCACGGTGATCAGCACGCGGGCCTCGGAGAACTCCATCCGCTCGCGCACAGCCTCCGCGGAGAAGCCCCCGAAGACCACGTTGTGCGGGGCCCCGATGCGCGCGCAGGCGAGCATCGCGACGACCACCTCGGGGATCATCGGCAGGTAGATCCCCACCACGTCGCCCCGGCACACCCCGAGGTTCTTCAGGGCGTTGGCGAGGCGCTGCACCTCCGCGAGCAGCTCGGCGTAGGTGATGTCGCGCTCCTGGCCCTCCTCCCCACGCCAGTGGTAGGCCACGCGCTCGCCCCTGCCCTCCAGCACGTGGCGGTCCAGGCAGTTGTAGGAGACGTTCAGCCGGCCCCCAACGAACCACTTGTAGAAGGGAGGGTTGGAGTCGTCGAGCACCGTCTCCCACGGCTCGAACCAGTGCAGGCGCTTGGCCTGTCCCGCCCACCACGCCTGCGGGTCGCGCGCCGCCTCCTCGTACACCGCGGGATCGCTCAGCAGGGCGTGCTCGCGGAACTCGGCGGAGGGCTCGAACGTCTCCACCTCCAGCAGCTCGCCCAGCTCGCGGTCGAGCGCCTCGCCCTCGGGGGGTGCCTGCGGTTCAGTCCCCATGACCCGACTCTACCGTTTGCCCAGCGGCATCACCGGCAGCACGACGCGGCCGAAGGTCGAGTTCGTCACGGCGGCGAACGAGGCGTACCAGGCCGCGGCCGCAGTCGCCAGGCCGACGTAGCCGCCCCAGTGGGTGACCGTGGTGTGCGCGCCCACCGCGCCGATCGCCAGCAGGACGAAGGTCGCCGTCAGCAGCGCGAACACCGTCAGCACCGCCATGTTGACCCGCAGTGCCGCGACCGTCATGTAGGCGGTGAAGATCGCCCACCCCCACAGGTACAGCCCGACCGAGTGGCCCACGTTGCCGCCGATCTGCTTGGCGTAGAAGACCTCCAGCGCCCAGAAGGAGAGCCAGAAGGCCCCGTAGGAGCAGAACGCCACGGCGCCGAAGGTGTTGCCGGTGCGGAACTCCCACAGACCCGCGATCAGCTGCACGATCCCGCCGTATGCGAGCGCCAGGCCGAGCACCACCGGGACGCCCTTTTCGTCGACGAGGTTGGAGTTGAACATCGAGAGCACGAACGTGGTCATCGCGAACCCCGCCAGGCCGAGCGGCCCAGGGTCGGCCGGTTTCCACAGGCTCGCCTGCGCGCCCTCGTCCGGCGGCAGGTCACGGCGCGGGATCGACTGCATCGGCTCGGGACGGTGAATTGAGGCTGCCTCCATGAGAAACCCTCCCTCCAGCCACCCTCCCGGGCGGCTCAGGACGCTTTGCGAGTAGCTTTGCGAACGGGGAAAGGGATTGTGGCGATTCCCACGTTCTCGCAGTTGGTTATTCCCGTTCGGAGGTGAACTCAATCGTCAAGTGGGGGAGCTCTATCGTCAAGTGGTCGATGCCGCGCGGGGTTGCTATCGATAGGAGTCTCGCTTGCGCCGCAGCTTGACGCCACCCCGCGCGGGAGGTTGCGGTTGCAGAGCCCCGCTACCGACGCGAGCCGCGCTTGCGCCGCCGCTTGGCGCCGTCCCGCGCAGCCGGCTGCACCGGCTCTGGAACGGTGCCGTTGGCGTCCCCGGCGTCCTGCTGGGCCTTGGCGCCCGAGCGCCCCGCCCCGCCCTTCGCGTCCGGACCGGAGCTCTCCCCCTCGCGTTCGGTACGGGCCTGCGCCCGGGAGGGCCACGGCCGCGCCTCCCCGGCGGCCCACGCCGGAGGGTCGCCCCCCGGGAAGCGCCCCATCAGCAGGAGGCCCATGGCCACCATCCAGAACGCGGGGATCAGCTGCTGAGCCGATCCGAGCGCGAGCCCGAAGGGGGTGAAGGCGAGCAGCGCCGCGAAGATCCCGAGGTACATCATCCAGCGCGGAAAAACTCCTGTGCGCGAGGCGCCCAGCATCACTACGATCATGCCCGCGGCCAGCGTGAACCCTCCCACTAGGCCCAGGTACTCGGTGGCTACGAGCACGGCGCTCTGAGTCAGCGCCCGGTTGACCGCTTCCGCAGTGAAGTCGTGGCTTGTCACGAAGTTGTGGGCGTCAACCACCTGGGCGAGCGGGTGGACGATCGTCACGAGCACCATGACCACCCCCCCGCCGAGGAGCAGCGGCCGCGCGACGGAGCTC
This sequence comes from uncultured Solirubrobacterales bacterium, assembly GCA_963842005.1. GTDB lineage: Bacteria > Actinomycetota > Thermoleophilia > Solirubrobacterales > Solirubrobacteraceae > Palsa-744. The sequence goes on from CAWJEV010000005.1 coordinate 847,783, forward strand.
GTCTCGGGCCGGCGAAAGCGGACCACGCCGAGCAGGAACAGCAGGACCAGAAGGATGAAGAGGACCGCGACCGCCTGCACGAGGTTGCCGGCGATCAGGCCGAAGGCGTGAGCGTTGACGAACCGCACCTCGGGAGTACCGGGGCTGACGGCCGGGTTCGCTTCTCCCCGCAGCGCGGGGGCGAGCCCCTGGAGCACCCCGACCGTCGGCAGCGAGCGCAGCGTCGCGGTGACGATGATGCCCCCCAGCAGGTAGAGCACTCCTCCCGCGACCGCCGGCGTCCAGAGGCGCGTGCGGCGCTCGCTCTCGTAGGCCACCCGAGCGCGGATCTCCTCCCTGCTCGGCCCCGCCTCGCCCTGCCCGGGCGCATCGATCTCGCTCCTGTTGGCCATCGGCCGTGGAGTCTATGCGCCCCACCGCTAGGATGAGTGCCATGGAGAGCGGCGGCCTGGGAGACCTGTTCGGAGACCCCGAGGAGCTGCAGCGGCGCCTCGCCGACTTCGCCTTGCAGATGCAGGGCCAGCAGCGCCTCGCGTGGGCCGACAACGCGATCAAGCTCGCGGTCGACATGACCGTGGCGGCGGTGAACCGCGTCAACCTGCAGGGCAGCGCCGAGGCGCAGGCCGAGCAGATCCGCGCGGTGATGGCGACGGTCTTCCCCGAAGCGGTCACGCTCGTGCGCGAGGCGCGCGAGGGACTCCAGTAGGCGGCTCCTCCTCCTCGACCAGGAGCACACCGGCGCGCTCGGCGCGCCGCTCGGCCTCGCGCGAGGCGTGCCCCGCGGCGAGCACCTCCCTGAAGGAGCGGAAGCGGAAGATGAAGACCACCGCGCCCAGGCCCACGAGCGCGGTGAAGACGGCGATCGCGATCTGCTGGCCCACCGAGTACGCCGCCACGGCCGCGGTGCCGGCGGCGCTCGTGGCGAACACCTTCACCAGCAGCGCCTGCTGCACGCCCGCGCCACCCGGCGTGAACGGCACCGCGCCCGCGACCTGGTTGACGCCGAACACGAGCAGCACGTTCTGCACCGAGCCGCCGACGTGGAAGGCTTCGAGCAGAAACCAGAAGGCCGCGAAACGGCACCCCCACGCCGCCGCCTGCCACGCCGCCACCTCGCGCAGGTAGCGCCGGCGGTCGCCGAGGATCGTCACGCCCTGGCGGATGCGCGCCCAGAAGGCCCTCGCACGCACCGAGAGCAGCGCGAAGGCCACCAGGCCGAGGATCGCCAGGGCGGTGACCAGAAAGAGGGTGAAGCGGAAGTGCACGGCCAGGTAGGAGATGTCGAAGGAGCTCAGCTGCCCGAAGTCCGGCGGCTTGGGGAAGACCCCCTGGGTGAACGCGAAGATCAGCACCAGCACCCCCACGGTCACGTCGAAGATCGACTCCACGAAGAACGCCGAGGCCACCGTCGGGTAGGTGGAGCCCGGGATCGAGGAGCGCGTGAGGAACAGCTTGATGAGGTCCCCCCCGCGGGCGGGCACCACGTTGTTGAAGCCCACCGCCGCGAAGTACGCGCCCCAGATGCGCCGCCACTGGAAGCTCACCGCGGGGTACGCCGCGCGCAGGCTGTGAAAGAACGCCCGCGAGCGCAGCGTCAGGTTCGCCCCGAAGAAGGCCAGGCCCAGGACCAGCGCCCCCCAGTGGACCGCGGCGAGGTCGGAGAAGAACTGGCCGGCCGCCTCCAGGAACGAGCTGACGCTGTGGCCGATCGAGGTCGAGGCGGTGAGCACGCCTCAAGCGTACGGCGAGCGCGCCGCGTGGGTGGTCGCCTCAGCCTCAGATGTCGTCCTCGTCGCCGTCGTCCCCGAGGATCTCCTCGTACTCGTCGAGCTCCAGCTCCTCGTCGTCGGCGCCGAACTCCTCGTCTTCCTCCCAATCCTCGTCGTCGAACTCATGCTCGGGGGCCTCGAGAATGGTGCCCAGCGACATGCCGCTCTCCTTTCAGGGCTTGCTCGTGAACTGTGGGTCTCTTGTGCTTCCCACCCGGTTCCCGGGGAAGCGGGAGCATCATAGTGTTGCGCTCAGAGCCGATCGGGCTATCCTTGCGTCATGGCCACCGTGGTGCTGGACCCGTACGCCTACGAGCTGGATGCGCTCAAGGAGCGGCGGCGGGTCTCCGGCCTCGATCGTCTCGACGAGGTGTGGGAGGGTGTCCTGCACATGGTTCCCGCCCCTTCTGGCCCACACGGCACGGTTGAATGGCAGCTCGCCCAGATGCTCAGGCCACTCGCACAACGGGCTGGTCTGCACGCTTGCGGCCAGTTCAACCTCGGCGAGGGCGAACACGACTTCCGCGTGCCAGACGGCGGATTGCACCGCGCCCCTCCGCTCGTCACGTGGTATTCGACGGCCGCGCTCGTAGTCGAGATCGTCTCGCCCGGCGACGAGACCTGGCAGAAGCTCCCCTTCTACGCCGCCCACGGCGTCGACGAGGTGCTGATCGTCGATCCCCAGGCCTGCGCCGTCCACTGGCTCGGGCTCACCGACGGCGGGGAGTACCGCCCGCTCGAGCGCAGCGGCCTGATCGACCTCGGCCCCACCGAGCTGGCCGACCGGCTCGCCTGGCCGCGCTGAGCTCCGCCCAGCTCGGCCTGGGGCTCGTGGAAACACGCCGGCGCTCACGATCACACCGCTCGCCGGAGGAACGCAACCCGTCGCCGCCTCCATCATGATCCAAAAGTTGGTATGAAACAAATATTCGCGCTCGCACAGCGTGCCTGCTCGGCATCACCGCCGGGGCCGCCGCCGCCGTGCCAACCCGCGCGCAGGCGACTCAGGAGCTCGCGGTGCTGTTCACCGCGCACGGCGCTCACCGGGAACCCGGAGCGGGGTCTCCGCAGGTTTTGTCGTTCCCGCCGACAGACCGATTACAGGCGAGCAGAGCGGAGCCTGCCCTGGAGGTCGCGGCCTGAGCTGCGCCCGGGCGGGTGAACACTGTTACACGACAGGCGGCGCAGCTTCCGCAAGCGCCTTCAACACCAGCGCGTCGTGCTCGGCCGGCTTGACCTTGCGCAGAACCTCGGCGACCTTCCCGGCAGGGTCGATGACGAACGTAGTGCGCTCGTTCCCAAGAAACTCGCGCCCGTACATGCTCTTGGTGACCCAAACCCCGTAGCTCTCCGCAACGGCGTGGTCCTCGTCGGCGAGCAGGGTGAAGTTCAGGCCCTCCTTGTCGTGGAACTTCTTGAGCTTCTTGACCGGGTCCGGCGAGATCCCAAGCACCCTCGCGCCCGCTTGCTCGTAGTCGGCCCGGTGGTCGCGCACGCCGCACGCCTGGACGGTGCAGCCGGAGGTTTCGGCCTTCGGGTAGAAGTAGACCACGACCGGCTGGCCACGGAGGTCCGAGAGCTTGACGGGGCTGCCATCTTGGTCGGGCAGCTCGAAGTCGGGGGCTTGGTCTCCCTGCTCGATCACGCGCACATCGTAGCCTCCTCACCCCCGAGCGGTCGTGTGCGAGCTACAACGCCAGATGCAGGCGCAGCGCCTCGTCGAGCGACTTCGTCACCGTCGGCACGCAGGAGTAACCCCTACGAGCTACACTGGTTGACGTGCCGAGCAAGCATCCGAGGATCGCTGTGACGGCCGACCCAGATCTTGGGCGGGCTCTGGAGCGCGTGCGTGCGGCGACCGGCACGCACGAGGGCGATGCAACCTTGGTGCGTCGGCTCGCAGTGGCGGGTGCGCAGGTGGAGCTGGAGGCCGGTCGTGGTCGCCGTGAAGCGATCGAAGCCCTGTTTGCCGCGATGGACAGCGATGGGTTCGACCTGAGCCTGGAGGAGATCGATCGGCTCAACGCGCCCCCGAGCAGCGTGTGAGCGTCAAGGTGTGGGATGGCCAGGCTGCGGTGCTCGCCGACACCTCGGCGTGGATGCTCGCACGCAGGGTGCCCCAGGTGCGGGAGCTGCTGTTCGCCGCTGTTGAGCGTGGCGACGTCGCCTGGTGCTGGCCAGTGCGCTACGAGCTGACCGTCGATGCACCCAGCCCGGAGAGAATTGCCGCCCTCGATCGGACGCTCGACGGTCTCCGCGAGATCGCGGTCGATCGCACCGTCCAACGGGGTGTCCTCTCGGCGATGCGCGAGCTCGCCGATGGTGGGTCCCACGGAGCCCACCGGCTGCCGCTCACCGATCTCACCGTCGCGGTAGCGGCGCAGCGCTCAGGCTTAGAGGTGCTGCACTACGATCGCCACTTCGAGCGCCTCGGCGAGCTGCTCGGCACCGGCACACCGTGGATCGCCGAGCCGTCAGATTGAGAGGCGGGCAGGTGCCGCGGACCAGTGCACCGCATCCGGAACGCCGCTACTTCAACAGCCGCGAGAGGCGGCGGTCCTTGAGCACCCGCCCCTCCGTCTGGCAGGCGGGGCAGTAGGCGATCACGTAGTCCTCGAAGTGCACCGCACGCAGCGTGGTCTGGCAGCGGGGGCAGGGCTCGCCCTCGTGGCGGTGCACCCGCAGCGGCATCGGCAGCTTGTCCGGGATCGGGAGGTGGACCGCCTGCTCGTAGTGCTCGAGCGCGGCTCCCAACGTACCCACGACCGCCTCCCTCAGCCGCTGCGCCTCCTCCTCGGTGAGGTCCGCGCCGCGCTTGTAGGGGGAGAGGCGCGCCTCCCACAGGATCTCGTCCACCCACGAGCGCCCGATGCCGGCGATCGTGCGCTGGTCGCGCAGCATCGTGTGCAGTGGACGGGGAGCGTCCAGCAGCTCTTTGAACCGATCCCACCCGCCCGGGTCCGGCCACGCCTCCGGCCCAAGCTTCGCCAGCGTCTCGTCCTGCTCGAGCTCCCCCACCCGCAGCAGCTTCACCCACGCCGCCTGCTTGGAGCCGAACTCGCGCAGACGCAGCTCGGCCTCCCGCGCGCCGCGCTCGACCTCCCGCGTCCCGCCGGACGGCGGCTCCCCGTCACTTGGCGGTAGACGCACCCGCACCAGCAGGCGCGAGGTGCGGTCCCGCGGTCCCGCGCGCTTGTCGTACAGGCTGCAGCCGGCCGGCGGACATCAGGTGGATCAGCAGCGCCAGCGGCGGGGGACGTCCATCGGGCTTGGGGGGTCCTCCGGGCTTGGGGGGCTCGGCGACCTCCACGATCAGGTGCTTCCCGCGCCTGCGCACCCCCGCGATCACGCGACCCTCCAGCTCGGTGAGTGGCGGATCGAAGGTCTTCAGGGCGTTGATACCGGGCGCCAGCGCCGACTCGATCCGGGCTCCCCGCAGGGCCGCATCCAGTCGCCGCGCGGCGATCTCGACCTCGGGCAGCTCCGGCATCGCCCTCCCATTTTAGGCGACTGGCTGCTTGTGGCGCGGTGGCTTGCGGTGGCCCCACTTCGCGTGACGCCTACGTTATGCGGACCTCAGCAAGACTCCCTGGTCCATCAGCGTTCGGACGTGCTGTTCGATCGAAGCCGCAAGGTCGGGATCCTCGACGAGCACGCCGGCCTCGATGTTCGCAGTCAGTGCGCGGTACGTGAGGTTGGCCGAGCCGACGAGCGCACGACGGCCGTCAACAGCGAGAACCTTCGCGTGCAGGAGCCCACCGGGTTCGCGCTGGTCGGCCGGCCAGCGCCAACGGCGAATTCCCTGGACGGCGCCGAACGGGGTTGAGTGAGGGTCGATGTAGCCGCCGCTGCTGTCGTCGGCTGTCTCAAACACGACATCGATCTCGCAGCCGCGGCCGACAGCATCTTCGAGGTCCTTCGCAAGATTGCTGAGTGTGTATGCAGCAAAGCTCACCATCAGGATGCGCTCGCGGGCGCTTGTGAGGAGATCGCGCAGCACAGTGGAGGTGAGTCGTTGCGCGCCGCTGCTGCCTGGGCCGGTCCAAACCGGGCGTGAGCGTCGTGCATCCGCTCTGCGCCTCGCCACGAGTCCGATGCGCAAGGCCACGGCAACGCCCGCGCCGGTCAGGGCGGTGGTTGCGGCCCACGCTTCGGCCAGCTGCGCGATCGCGTCGTTTGCGCCCGGCTGGGCGCCGATGACCGCTTGAGCCAGTGCGGTGTCGGGCGTTTGACGGCTCGCACAGGTATCTGCCAATGCTTCGACCTGTGAGTCGCTCAGCCGCTCCAAGGTGAGCTGGATGGCATCCTGTACGTTCACGGCAAGGCGAAGTACGCCACATCGCTCGCAAGCGTCGGCACGAGTGTCGCTCGATCAAGGAATCGGTTTCCGCGCTCGCACGAGGTCTCCGATGCGAACTGGCAGGCGTGGCACGCGGCGGCGTGTACGGAGGCTGTCCGATCGCGGGTCGTGCTCAGCGCACAGTGGATCCGAGGAGCACAGCTGCGCTCGCTCGAGCGCCTGAGCCAGAAGCGGACCAAAGTGTTCGCGCTCTCCCAGCGACACGAGGCCGCCGAGCGTGCCCTCGCTGTCGGGGGCAGCTGTGTAAAGCAACACGCCGGCCATCGGCTCTCGAGCGGGGTCGGTGGACGCGTAGATGCGCTCGCGGATCGCCGACGCCGTGTAGCCGCACTCGAGCGCCAGCTCGCGGATCAGGGCGTGCGCGAAGCTGTGCAGCAGGACGTAGCGCTCGCCGGGCCAGCCCTCCTGGGGATCGAGTCCGCGACGGTCCCGCCAGGCGCGGTGGCCTTCGCGCATCTTGCCCGCGTTGCCGGCCTCCCTGTAGCGCGCCTCCCACTCGCGCAGCGGTCCCTCTCTGAAGCGCACAAAGATCCCCTCACCGCGAACTTCGTTGCACGGAAGCCAGCGCGGAGCTTCGCGTGAAAGCGCAACGACGGCGCCGCCGCGAGCGTCGAGGTCGTCGGGGGCATTCAGACGGGTGAACCCGCGCAGGGCACTCACCACTCGTAGCCGCTCCACGAGCACCACGTCGTCAAGCTCCGCCGCGAATGCCGCCGGCGCACCGACGGACCGCAGGCGGAAGTCCGATGTTTCAGGGGCGCTCGCCGGCGAGCTCAGGACTTCCCACTCAGGCGTGCGCAGATCTTCGGGGTCCTCGTCTTCCGGACTTCCGCCGCGCTGCTCGACCGCGGTCAGCACCGCCGGCTCTCCCATCTCCTCGGCGAGCGCACGCACTCGTCGCAGCGCAGGAACATTTGCCAGCGCGAAGCGCAGTGCCTCGATACCTGGCGGCAGCGTCTCGAGGATCGCCCACGCTTCGTCGATCGCCTGAGCCAGCTCACCCTCGCGTGTAGGTATCGACAGTGCCGACATTTGCACTGAGAACCATGCGTTGCTTGCCCCGAGAATGAGGGTCTTGGGTTCTTGTTCGCATGCCTGCGTGATGCCCAGGTGCGGATGGCGCCCGCGGCAGCGCGGCGGCAAGTACGGCACCGACCGTTCACCGAACGCATAGGACAAGCGTCGACTTCGCCCACACGTGTCACACGAAAGCTGCACGTCGCCGGCTCGTCCGCTGCTTCCGAACTCACGCAATCGCAGCGTCCCGGCGCATTGAATCGAGCCGTGGACGAACTCGACCCAAGGGAAGTCGTCGAGGTGGCCATCGGCGCACGCCATCAGGTAACGCGCCGGGAAGGCCGTGGGTGGCCGGCGCGATTTGGACTTCGGGCATCCCTCGTGTACGTATGTGCTGCGCTCGGGTCGCCACGGTTCCGGGCGGAACTGGAACAGCCCGTTCTCGATCGGCGCAAGCAGGCTGCAGACCGGGCAGCGCAGCCAGCGCGGAAATGGCGCAACGGGCACCCCGGCGGGATCACCGTCGGGCACGACCGGGGGGCTGAGGAGTCGTTGCACCTGCGGGCCCACGACCGCGCGCACCGCCGCCAGCAGGCGAGGCTCGGCGACGGGCTCTCCGAGCAGGTCCGGCCACTCGTCCAAGCCGAGCACCAATGTGGTCAGCTCCGGCAGCTCGACCGTTGCGCCGACGCCATAGGTGTGCAGCAGCTGGCTTGGACGAAGCTCACCCACGTGGTTGCGTTGACTCATCAGGTGCCCGCAGCTTTCGGCAGTGCGGCCGCGCGTTCTGGTGAATCCCACGGCTCGGGTGCGGCGATCGCGTCTGGACGCAGCGCAAGTGGTACGGCGGCCTCGACGTTGCGCATCGACGTCGGCACCGTCCACTGCGACCAGCCCTCCATCCCAGGCTCCTGCAGCAGCGACACATCCGCGTCGCTGCGTCCCCGGCGACGGTAGACGAGGTTGCGCTGGCCGACCTCAGCTTCATTGCGCCACGCCTGCAGCAGGCTTGTGACGCGCTCGCCGAGCACGTCGGTGGCGCGGTGTCCGATCTGGTCATCCGCACGCTCGCAGATAGCTTTGCGCGCACGGGTGGCGCGTGGATCGGTCGGATCGACCCTCTGCGCGCCGTCGTTGCTGTTCCAGTCCGGCCCGCAGAGGCGCAGCAGCGACGCGAGTACGCCGGCCAGGCCGCGGTCCAGCGCGCGCGGCGCGAACGGGGTGACCGACAGCGCCTCGACCTGCTTGTAGAGGGTGCGGTGGTAGTGGCAGAACGTCTCGTAGTGCGAGAGGTCGCGGGGTCGCGCCCAGTTGTAGACGGTCAACACCAGCCCGGGGTGCGAGCGCCCGACACGGCTTGTCGCCTGGATGTACTCGCTCGTGCTCTTCGGCTGGCCCGCGACGACCATTGCGCCGAGGCGGGACACGTCAACGCCCACGGAGATCATGTTCGTCGCGAGCAGCACGTCGATCGCGGGCGGTGTGTACTGCTCGTCTGGCTTGCGTTTGGTTGTGGTGCGTTTCTCCTGTGAGAGCCGGCGCACGCCGAGCTGGTCGAGCACCTGCGGTATCTCGGAGGCTGACTTGCGTGAGGTGAGCTCCTCGATGAGCAGCCGCCCGCGGCCCTCCTCCTGTGGGCGGAACAGGCGGTTCTGGACGTCGTCCTCGACCAGTCGGCGCATCCCACCGAGCTCGCGCAGGGAGTTGAAGTAGCCCACGAGCGTCATATACGCGTCCGCGTCCTCCCCGGGCTGGCGGCCGAGCACCGTCCAGGCGGCGCGCAGCTGCGCCACGTAGACGCGGATCAGCACCTGCTTGAACCGTCGTCCCGGAGCGCACACGCCGGCGTAGCGACGTCCGGGATGGGTGAGCTCGTCGGCCGGGCGGTCGCGCTGTAGGGCGAAGAAGGAGTCGCGCGCGTCAAGACCCGGCGGCGGGAACACCTCCAGGCGGCGGTCGAACAGCCGGCGCACCTGATCCCGCGCACGGCGAATCGTGGCCGTCGATGCGATCACCTTGGGGCGAACTACCGTGCCCTCCATTTGCCAGCTCGCCAGCTCGTCAACGGCCGTCTCGTAGAGCCCGACGAGGCTGCCGAGCGGGCCGGAGATGAGGTGAAGCTCGTCTTGGATGATGAGGTCGGGTGGCCGCAGTGGCTCACATCCGCCGACGGTCACGGCTTCGAGCGGACCCCGCGCGGGGTGAGACCCCGGGTGCTCCTCGCTGGGCGTGAGATGGCCGTGGCGCTCGCAGTACCTCGAGATCTGCCCAAACAACGCCTGGGCACGCCCCTCCCACGGCATCTGAGCGAACTTGTCCACGGTGGCGATCACGAGTGCCGGCAGCAGTCGGTAGACCTCCTCGTCCACGACTACGACGGGAAGGCCCTCGCCGGGGCTGTTGCGAGGGGTGAACGGGCACTGCCCGGTTGTGTCCGAGCAGTTCAACAGCGTGCGCCCACGGTCGCGTTCGACCACGATGTCGCGCCCTCCGCTGAGCTCCGAGCCGCACCAGGGACAGCGTGCGAGCTGCATCGGCGAGGAGCCGCGCCCCACTCGGTTGCGATCGCGCACGTCCTGCACCCAGCGTTCGGCTTCCTTGGTCCAGTTCGGCGTGGAGGCGCGCCCAACCCACAGTCCCACGCGCATCGGAGTCGCACCCCACCGACGCTGCTCCTGGGTGCGCCCATTGCCGTAGAGGTAGCGGCGGCGCAGCTCACACGCGCACAGCAGTGCGGCGGCGCGCTGGAACTGCTGAAGCGTGAGTAGGCGCAGGGTGTATCGCATGAGCGCTGCGACCCCGTCGCGGCCATCTCGCTCGGCGACCATGCCCTGCAGCCGGCGGATCGCCGTGGTGAAGGCGATCAGGCCAAGGTAAGCCTCGGTCTTGCCGCCGCCAGTTGGGAAGAACAGCAGGTCCACGAGTCCCTCGCAAGAGCGCTCGGGGTGGCGAGGGTCGGCGAGCGCGGGCAGGTTCAGCAGCACGAATGCGAGCTGAAACGGGCGCCAGGAGCGGTTGGCGGGCACGTCGGCGTCTTGGACCGCCCGATGGAGCTTGAGCGTCGGGTCGCGACGCCGCGACTCTGCCGCGATCGTGTGTACACGCTGCTGCCACATCGCGTGGTTGGCAAAGCGGAATGCCTCCGCTGCAGCAGGGTCGTTGCCGAGTACTGCGATGCCTCCGCGCATCCGCTGCGCGGCCTCGCGGGCGCGTGCGAGGTGGTGATGCGCGGCGGTGCTGTGCCGCGCCAAGGTCCCGTCAGGCTCCTGCGCCCGATCGGCCTGGGTCTCGATCCAGCGCTCGTATGCGTCGATCAGCGGCACCAGGAGCCTCTGAAGCTCGGCGTCGTCGGCCTCGCTGAGCACCTTCATGTCCAGCGCCGTGAGCGCTGCGACGAACGGAGTCCGGACGGTCGCGTCCTCGAAGTCGTCGGGAGTGGGCGCGTCGGTGCGGGGCACATCCTCGACCGGCATCGCGGTCGTTTCCAGTTTCACGCCGCGGTCGGGATGCTCAGGTGCCGTTGTGGCGTGCACAGCGATTCCGTGACCCACGGCCAGCTCGACGGTCGATCGATAGAGCATCTCCAGGCCCGCGAGCTCCTCACGGTCGACCTCCGGGGCAAGCTCCACGTTGTCCAGCGGTCTGCGCACGAACACGGGTGAGCGGTCGCCGGCCTGCACCGCGAGCGACGCCTGGCACAACCAGAGATCGGCCGACTGGCCGTTCGCCTGCTGCTCGTTGACCAGAAACAACGTCACCAGGCGCTGGCCCTCGCGTTCACGGATCAGTCCCCGCACGATCACTGCCGGCTCGTCGGTGTCTGGGGTGAAGCGCTCGATCGGCCCGGGGCCGGAGAGCGCGATCGTGGTTGTCCCGCCGCAGGAGCGGCGTCGCCAAACGCGCGCGGCGTTGCCGTCACGAGCAAGCTTCTCGTGGCTCGTCACGCGCGAGTACGCGCCCCACGCCGCTGTGACCTCGAGCGAGTCGCAGTCGCCCGTTACGCAGAAGGTGAGTCCAAACGCCGAGGGCACGAGCTGGTCGATCGCCGGCGGACGGTCCTCGGTGGTGCCCTCCCACCCAGAGTCCGCGCTCACGCTGCTGTTGGCGAGCGGGTCTTCGGGCTGCAGGTCCGCAGCGATCGGGTCTTGATCCTCTTTGTCGGCTGAGCCTTTGGGCGGCGTTCGTTCCGGCTTGAAGCGCGGGGCCAACAGCCCGAGCAGGTAGCGGTCGACGGGAGAAGACTCGAGTAGCTCCTCTTCAGCGCCGCCCAGCGGCCCGATCAGATCATCGCGGATCAGCTGCTCGACCTCGTCGCGCAGGTCACGCCCGCTCTTGGCGATCCGTGGCTCAGACACCGTCGAGCTCCAGGGTCAGCGCTTCCGGCGCCTGGGGTTTGCGCTTCGCTTTCTTCTTGGCGTGCAGCCCCTGCTTGACCTCTTCGGCATAGCGCTCGTGGTTGAGCTCGAGCAGCAGGTCGAGGACCTCCTGGCGCGGGAGCGGTGCGAGGGTGAACCGCGTGCCGAACTTCGTCTCGTGAAAATCGTGACCGAGATCGAGATCGGTCCACCCATAGGCGTCGCGGACCGCATGGTCCAGCTCTACATGGAGCTCGCGCAGGCGGACTATGTCGTCGGCGTGCTCGTCGGGGTCGTGCACGCGGTTGTAGGTCGTGGTCAGCCCCTCCTGGCGGTCGAACATCAGGGCGCTGCGGTGGGTGTTGAGCGTGCCCCCGAGGTCACCGATTTGCGACGTGAGACTCGGCTGAACGAAGGTCTCGAAGCAGTCGGTGGGAGTATAACGAATGTCGGTTCGCATTGTCGAGGCGCGTGTGACACTCCACCACCAATGGAAGCCGCTTGAGAGCAGGCCGAAGTGTGCCGAATCGTCGTAAGCGAAGACACCAAGTGCGTGGGCGTACACAATGCCAGTTGGCACAAACATGGGCTGAACGACCTTGCTGACAAGCGTAATTGCAATACAACGATCGAGCGGCGCTATCGCAGCGTAGAGTTGTAGGCGAATGTCACCGAATTGCCACCACCGCTTTCGGTGTGAATCGCGATTCACTTTCGCACGCTCCGGTCGAACAAGGCGCTCAACATGATCGAAAGGCTCCGAATACTCACGTGCTGCGGCCTCGTCCCAATCGCGAAAATCGATGACCCAACGAGATGGCGAGGCGTCAGGCCGCTGATTGAGGTCTTCCCCAACGAGATAACGACGCACGACCTTAGCGTTGCGGCTATTGGTCGCAAGCATAGCATCTGCCTCTGAGGGTGCGAGCACGAAGCCCATCCCGTTTACGAACGAGCCGATGAAGGAGTGCTTTCCAGTGCCTCCCAGTCGCCGCGGAGACCCGTCAACGCGGCTACGCATCACCAGCCCCGAAGTGATCGCGGGGGCCTCGGCGTGATCGAGCATAAACCGCCCATTCCACTGCCCGCGTCGAGCCCACACGCCCGCCATCTCGAGGTTGGCGCCGCCAGGCCATGGTTCACTGGCGATTGCCCGGAAGACAGTCATTCCGCCTTCGATGAGCCTGTCCAGACCTACCTCGCGCGTGTCGCCTTGGGCAAGTGTATTGGTTGCGATTAGGCCGAAATCGCCGTGGCGCCGTAGAAGACCGGCCGCACGCAGATAGAAGTAAGCCACGAGATCGGCGCTGCCACGAACTTCATCTGCGAGCCACTTCACCAAGTAGTCGCGGTACTGACCACCGAGCGCACCACTGATCTTCTTCCCGCCCTGAAACGGCGGATTCCCCACGATCGCGTCGAACCCGCCGCGCTCGCGGACCTCGGGGAACTCAAGCGCCCAGTGGAACGGGTCACGATCCGCGAACTCGACCTCGGGCATGTCGCTCACCGCTGGCTTGCGCTCGAAGAGCCAGTCCCGCACGAGATCGCTCAGCAACGACCGCGCCGCGTCACGGTCGAACTCGGGGGACTCGGGATCGAGCAGCGTCTGGACAAACTTCGCGGCGTGTGTCGCGGCGAACGGGTCGGCATCGTCACGCTGTGCCAGTGCGGCCCCCACGACGAGATCCCCCAGCAGCCGCACGTCCTCCAGCGCCTCGTCGGCCCGGGCGAGGAGCCTCGCCTTGCGCTCTGCGTCCTGCGGATCGCGCACGACAAACGCCTCCAGCTCTTGGCGCAGCTCGAGCGCACGATTAACCGCCGCGTCGATCTTGTCTACCCCGAGGTCGAGGCTCGCCTGGCGCGGCCACCGCGGGTTCAGGTGCATCACGTGCAGCTGGTCCAGTTCGGTGATACCGAGCAGCGAGTCACCGGTGCGCAGGGCGTGGTCCAGGAACGAGAACGGACGGTCCTTGGCGAGGGTGAGCAGCCACAGCGAGAGCTTGGCCATCTCGACCGCCATCGGGTTCTTGTCGACGCCGTACAGGCAGCGCTCGGCGACGAGTCGGTACGCGAGCAGTTCGCGCTCGAGCGGGTCCGCGGGCAGTGGGTCGTGCAGGTAGGCGGACGGGTCCACGATGTCGTTGCCGCCCGCGTTCGCGATCGGCACACCCTCGGCCTGCCACGCCTCCTGCAGCCGCGTGGCGAGGTAGCGACAAGCTGCCACGAGGAAGGCCCCCGACCCCATCGCGACGTCGGCGATCTTCAGGTCGAGCAGCTCGGCCGCGGGTCGCAGCCGCCATGCGTCCCGGTTGCGCTCCTGCGCCGGGCCGGGCGAGTAGGCGATCGGATCGAGGGCGTGCTCCACGACCTCCTCGGCGAGCTGGCGCGGGGTGTAGTAGGTGCCGGAGGCGCGGCGGTCGAGCGCCTGCGTGACGAACAGCGAACCGGCCAACAGCACCAGCGGATCGCCCCGCAGATCCTCGCGCAGCAACGCGTGGAAGCGGGCGACGCGCCCGAGCAGCGCCTCGTCGTTGCCGCAGGCCGCGCGCAGCCGGGCGCGGCGCTCGTCGGTCAGCTCCCTGGCGAGATCCTTCGCGATCGCTTTGGCGGAACGGCCCGTCGCCTTGGCCAGTCGCTCGGTGAGCACACCGTCGCCCTCCAGCGCCCAGCCCTCGAGCTCGCCGAGCCTGAGCTCGGGCTCCTCGCGCCCCCCAAGCGCGAGTGCGTGGTCGCTGAGGCGAACGCCGGTGTGGTCGAGCAGGCCCTCGTAGACGTGTCCGATCTGCTCGACGTCGAGCGCGCGATAGGAGAGCAGTACGCGCGCGCCCTGCTGCGCGAGCGCCTGCAGTGCGTCGAGCAGGTGCAGCATCGTTCGGTCGTCGACCGGGAGCGGCCGCGCGGCGACGTCCTGCCAGTGGGTGCCCGCCGCGCGGCCCTCGAGGAACGGGTAGCGATCGGGGTCGAACAGGCCGCCGCCGTAGGCCGGCAGTCGCAGAGCGTCGTGCTCGACTCCTCCGTGCACGGCGCGGAACAGCGCGAGGACACGGTGCCACGCGGCGGTCGAGCGCTCCAGCGGATCCTCGCCGTCGCGGTCCGCGCGCTCCTGCAGCTGCGCGCGCAGGGTGCCGGCGGCGAGGGTCTCCGCGTAGCGCGGCTCGTCGATCGGCAGCAGCCGGCGCTCCTCGGCGACGAACAGAAAGACCAGGCGCATCATCACCGTCACCGCCCCGCGGTAGACCTCTTCGCCCGCCAGGCCCCCGAGCAGCGTGCCGTGGCGCTCGCGGTCCTCACGGTCGAGCGTGGCGATCAGCAGCTCGACCGCAAGACGAACCTGCGCCCCGAGCTGGTCGGCGACCTCCTGCTGGCGACTTGCGCTCTCCCGCAGGAGGGACGCCAAGCTCTCCTCGTCGGGGAGCGCGAAGAAACGGCGTGCGCCGAGCAGCGTCGAGAACGCTCGCAGCGTGAGGGGCTCCTCGAACCACAGCTCGGCGCGCCAGGTGCAGGTTCCCCGGGTCTCGCCCGGCCGCGCCCACACGAGCGTCCAGCCGGCGCCGTCGGTCACCAGGGCGAGCTCGACGCCCGCGGCGCGCGCGAGCTCGGCGGCGCGATCGACGGGACTCGCGCTCCCGGGCTCGCCGGGGAGGGGTCGGTCCAGTGCCACCCCGGCGGGAACGACGTGGACGAGCAGCACGGTGGGTTCGCCCTCGCGTGCGCGATCGCGCACGACGAACGTCGGACGGATCGTCGCCCCGTGCTCGCCGACGCGGTGCGAAGGATCGGCCTCGCCCGCCTCGCCAACCGACCCGTCGAGCTCGAGCAGCTCGTCGAGGACCCACCGGATCCAACGACCCTGCAACGTCGGGTCTCCGCGCCACTCGTCGTAGACGAGACGCAGTTCGCTCGCACTCGCAGGCGTCGCCTCGAGGCCGTCGGGGAGGGCGCGCTTGAGGATCGGGATCGTCAGGAAGGGACCGCTCGTCTCCACCAGGGAGAGCCACTCCGCGTGGCGGTCCTCGATCCGCCGGGGGCGCCCGCGCGCCATCTACAACCGTCCTCCCTCGGGGACCAGCAACGTCACCGCGGCCGGGAACAGGCGGTGCACGGGCTCGGCGTAGCGGTTGCGGATCGCCTCCTGCTCGGCGACGATCTCCGCGGGGATCCGCTCGAGGCGCTCGCGCAGCGCCTCGACGTCGCGGGCGACCTGTCGGCGGTCACCGCTGTCCAGTTCCACGCCGGTGATCAGTTGGAGCTGATCGCCGTCCTCGCCAAACGCCTCGCGGCGGATCGTTGCGGCCAGCTCGTCGAGCGTCGCGGCGACGTGGTCCTGCTCCTCTCGGGAGTGCCGCTCGAGCGTCGCGCGCAGCTGGCGCGCGCGATCGGCCGCGCGGGCCTGCAGCGCGGAGCGCAGCGGCTCGGCCGCCGCGGCGAGCTGGGGCGCCGAGCTGCTCGCAGAGAGTCGGCGGGAGTGCGGCGTCGCGGCCGAGCGCGAGGGCCGCCTCGGTCTGCTCGACGTTCAGCCGCTCGGAGCGGTCGGTGCCGAGCCGCACGCCGGCGGCGATCACCTGCTCGTGCAGGCGGTGCCCGCTCTGCCCCGTGATCACGAGGCGACCGTGAGCCACGGCGACGGGCGCACCCAGCGTCGGGTCCGCGTAGCGCAGGGTGACGCGGTGCAGGTGGTGGCCGGTGCCCCAGACCTCGGCACGCAGGAGAGCGAGCGAAAGTCGCACCAGCGTGTGACCCAGGTGCGCGAGGACGATGTCCGTGCGTTCGCAGGCGACGTCGTGATCGAACGTGATCGGGCGTCGCTCCTCGGTGCGGGTGGGGTGCTCCAAGCCGATCGTCGCGCGCGACCAGCTGCCGGTCAGCGCCGGCACGACCCACGTGCCGGGCTCGGGCCCGGGCACCAGCGCCGGCTGGCCCGCGAGCGCCAGCGCGGTGCTCACCAGACGCTCGATCCGGGGCGCGGTGAGGTGCAGCGTCTCGCGGCTGCCCCGCAGCTCGTCGCGCAGGGCGGCGAGGCGCTCGCGCATGCGTCGCTCCTGGGCGAGCAGCGCGCCGCTGGGGTTGGGGCCGAGCAGTCGTGTCTCATCGAGCGCGGCACGACGCCCGAGCATCGCCTCCTCGATCTGCGTGGCGATGATCGGCCCGGCGCTCCCGAGGTCGAGGCGGATCTGCTCGACCTTGCGCACGACGCGGGCAAGGAAGTCGATGTCGCCCTCGAGCGACCCGCGCCCCTCGCGCTCCCAGCCCGCGCTGACGAGATGGTGGACCAGCACCTCTGGTGCCCTCTGACCGTGCCGGTCGACGCGGCCGTTGCGCTGCTCCATGCGGTTCGGGTTCCACGGAATCTCGGCGTGCGCGAGCAGGTGGCAGTGACGCTGAAGCGAGATCCCCTCGGAGGCGGCGTCCGTCGCGAGCAGGACGCGGGCCGGGTAGTCGCCAGGGGGCTCCTGCCACTCGCTCTTGACGCGCTCGCGTTCCTCGTCGCGGGTTGTGCCGTCGAGCAGCACCACGCGCGAGCCGGAGACGCCGCGTGCGGCGAGGCGCTCCTGCAGGTAGCGCTGGGTCGCACGGTACTCGGTGAAGACGATCACTCGCCCGTCGGTGAACGCTGCGCGGGGCCGGACGTGCTCGCACACCCAGTCGAGCAGCCGTGTCGTGCGTGCGTCCTCGGTCACCGACGCGCTCTCCGCCCAAGCGACCATGCGGTCCAGGAGCGCCGTCTCCTGCGGCGACGGTCGGCTCGATTCGACCGAGGCAGCCGCCGCGAGCGCCTCGCGTCCCGCGACCCCCACACCGTCCTCGGCGCTCTCCTCGTCGAGCGAGGACTCGACCTCGTCGAACAGTCGCTCCAGGACCGCTGGGGCCGGCGGCTTGATCGTCCGGCGCTCACCGCTCAACGTGTCGCGGTGAACCTCCAGGGTGCGCAGGAAGGCGGCCGGCGATGAGAACAGGCGCTTCTTCAGCAGCGTGACGACGAAGTCGGCGGCGGAGCTCGCCAGCGCGTCACCTCGAAGGCGCCGCGCTCTGGCGACCCCATAGGCCACGAGGTCAGCGTGCACAGCGCGCTCGGTGTCGGGGTGCTCGACCTCGAGCATCACGACCTTTCGCCGTGGGAAGCGCGGGGTGCCGTGCTCGTCCTCGAGATCCCGCTTGAGACGGCGGACGGTCACCTCGCGCACGGCCTCGGCAGTGGGCCGGATGCCCCGGGCGAAGCGGTGTGGGTCGAGCAGCTCCAGCAGCGCCGCGAACGAGTTGTCGTAGCCGTTGTGGGGGGTGGCGGAGAGGAACAGGCGATGTTCGCAGTGTGGTGCGAGCGTGCGGATCGCCTGCGTACGCAGCGTGTCCCGCGCCCACCGCCCGCCGGCGCCTGCCGGTGCGCAGTTGTGGACCTCGTCGACGATCAGGACGTCGTAGCGCCGGGGAATCCCGGGGTGCGGTGGCAGCGCTTCGCGCAGCAGTCGCATGCCGAGCTCTTCCTTGAGCCAGTCGATCGACACGATCAGCCGTGGGAAGTGTGCGAAGGGGTTTGCCCCCACCCCACGCGTACGACGCAGCCGTCCAAGCAGCTCGCGATCGACGATTCGAAACTCGAGCCCGAACTTGTCGCGCATCTCATCGCGCCACTGCAGCCGCAGCGAGGCCGGGCACACCACAAGCGCCGTTCGCGCCCGGTGGCGCAGCAGCAGCTCCTGAACCACGAGCCCCGCCTCGATCGTCTTGCCCAGGCCGACGTCGTCGGCGATCAGCAGGGTGGTCCGGGGCGAGCGAAGCGCCCGCACGACCGGCTCGAGCTGGTAGTCCTCGATAGCGATCCCGCTGCGAAACGGCGCCTGCAGTGCCCGCTGATCGGCGCTTGTGACTGCACCCCAGCGCACCGCGTCGAGGAACGCGTCGAGCTCAGCCGGTTCGTCGAGTGCGTCCGCCGAGATCGACGGAAGCTCGGCGCGTTCGATCAGTGCGGTGCCCGGCTCGATCTCCCAGACGACCTCGAGCTCCTCGCCGGTGGCGTCGTCCTCGACCGAGACGAGCGACACAAGATGCTGGACCGGCCGGTCGTCCAGCGAGGCCTGGGTATCGCGCAACACGTCCCCGACGACCCACATGCGCCCGCGCACGCAGGCGAGCTGACCGGACTCCGGGGCAGGCGGCAAGCCCAGCGAAGCATCGAAACTCGCGACGCTCACGCGTCCAACTCGGCTTCCACGGCCAGATGGTACGACAGGAAGGCCGAGGGTACAGGGAAGCCGCTCACTGGCTTGGCTGGCGGCTCGAGTAGCCGTTTCGACCCATTGGTATGCTGTCATATGGCGAGGAACGTTTCCGCCGCTGTTGCGTTTAGTCTACCGGGGTGCTGAGCATGGGATACAACAAGAAGAAGTTCCGAGAGTTGGTCGTCCTGCTTGCCCAGCGCTCGGCGGACGACCCTCGCTTCGGCGACACGAAGCTGAACAAGCAGCTGCATTTCTGCGACTTTGACGCGTACCGCAAGCTCGGCAAGCCGATGACCGGCGCCGCCTACCAACGCGACAGGCACGGACCCACGGCGCGTCCCCTGATTCCGGTTCGCGAGGAGCTGGAGCACGAGGGTGCGTTGAAGATCGAGCAGCGACCAACCGGTTCCCGCAAACGCCGCGTGACAGTGCCGCTGCGGGAACCCGATCTGAGCCTGTTCACTGCGGAGGAGCTGGCGATAGTCGATGAAGTCGTCGAGAAGCTCAAGAACTCGACGGCGGGTCGTGTGGCTGACATGACTCACGACGAGTCTGCTGGGTGGAACCTCGTAAACCAATACGAGGACATCCCTTACGCCACTGCTCTTATCGACACCGAGCCACCGTCCCGTGACACTCTGGAGCGCCTTCGAGGGATTGCAGCGCAACGAGGCTGGTAAAGGCCCAAGTCCTTGCTGGCTCATACCTGGCGGGTAGTCGACCCCTCTCTGCCAAGGTGAGGTGAGACAGATCATCCTGCTGGATTACTGAGCCTTGAGGGCGAGAACGGAGCTGTAGCGATGTTGGAGCCCATGCGGTCTGTGGAGATGAAGGAGATGCCTGGCGCCGAGCGTTTCGTGGAGGGCGCCGGAGGCGAGCGGAGCGAAATGCTCGGCGCGCGCGCCGCGGCCGGGGGGTCCCGGCCGGACCCGGAGCTCGCCGAGCGCCCGCGGCGGCGGCGGTTCTCCGGCGAGTACAAGCTGCGGATCTTGCGTGAGGCAGACTGGGTCGACGCGGTCGGGGGAGATCGCGGCGATGTTGCGCCGTGAGGGCCTTTACACGTCGCATTTGACGGCGTGGCGTAAGCAGCAGGACGCGGGGGCGCTGCGGGGCCTGGAGCCGCGTAAGCGTGGGCCGCGCGGACCGAGCGTGGAGCAGGTGGAGTTGCGGGCGGTGCGCGCCCGGCTGGAGCGGGCTGAGGCTGAGCTTGCGACGGCGCGGCGGGTGATCGAGGTGCAGGGAAACGTCTCAGCGCTCTTGGAGGATCTGCTGGCGCCCAAGAGCGCGACCGAGACCAACACGCCGCGGCCAGAGCGATGATCGAGCAGGCCGTCGGCGAGGTCGAGCCGCACCTCGGTACCTTGCCGGCGTGCCGGGTGCTGGGCGCCAGCAGGGCGTCGCTTTACCGCTGGCGCTCGGAGCCGAGGGTGCGCGCGGCACGCTCGCCGGCGGTGTCGCCCAGGGCGCTGTCTGAGCCCGAGCGCGGGGCGGTGCTGGCGCGGCTGCACGAGGAGCGGTTCGTTGACTGCTCGCCCGCGCACGTCTACGCCACGCTGCTGGACGAGGGGACGTATCTCGCGTCGGAGCGCACGATGTATCGGCTGCTCGCCGCGCAAGGCGAGGTCCGCGAGCGTCGCGACCAGCTCACCCACCCGCCCTACGCCCGACCGGAGCTGCTCGCCCGCGAACCGAACCGTGTTTGGTCGTGGGACATAACGAAGTTGCTCGGCCCGGCAACATGGACGTACTTCTACCTGTTCGTGATCCTCGATATCTACAGCCGCTACGTCGTCGGCTGGACCGTGCAGCACCAGGAGACCGCGCCGCTCGCTGAGCGGCTGATCGCCGAGACGCTCACCAAGCAGCAGATACCCCGCCACCAGCTGACGATCCACGCCGACCGCGGCTCAGCGATGCGCTCCAAGCCCGTCGCTTTCTTGCTCTCGGACCTCGGGGTCACCAAGACCCACAGCCGGCCGTACACCTCGACCGACAACCCCTACTCCGAGGCACACTTCAAGACACTGAAGTACCGCCCCGGGTTCCCCGCCCGGTTCACCTCGATCCTCGAAGCCAGAGCGTTCTGCCGCGACTTCTTCCCCTGGTACAACGAGCAGCACCGCCACTCCGGGATCGGCCTGATGACCCCATCCACCGTCCACCACGGCCTCGCCGAGCAGACGCACACCGCCCGCGCTGCCGTCCTCAACGCCGCCTACGCCGCGACCCCGGACCGGTTCATCCGCCGGCCACCCCGACCACCCGCGCTACCAACCGGCGCGTGGATCAACAAACCCACCGACACCGAGGAGACCACTCACTAAATTCCCATCCAATCTGTCTCACCGAGCTTGACAGGCTCCGGACGGTCCCGAATGGGCAGCCTCCGTCGAAGAGGTTGACCCTCACGACGGCTATTTCGCACGCAACCTTGAAGCGCTCAAAATCTGGTTAGAGCGCGATCCCCACTACGGCACGCACACATTCCTGGACGGCGATGAGAGCTTACGCGTTTACAAAACCAAAGACGAGGCTGCGGGCTACAGGCTTCTGGTCGTGATTGAGCGCAACAACGAGGAGAAAACCGTTGAACGTCGCTGGCTTGCCATAGAGCCGTTGTAGGTCCCAGGTCGCCGGTCTGAACGTGCCACGCGGGGCTACTGGCATGCCGTGGCGACCTCAACGACCATGCCGGCAGCGCTCGGGCGCCAAGCGCCGGATCGTCACGCGGGCAGCAGATCGCAAAAGACGAAGCCCTCGCGCTCGACGACCTCGCCCGTCTCGCACGCGATCGGCTCGGGAAAGATCGGTCCGGCGTGGACAAAGGTGTGGAACTCGCCGTTCTCACCACAGGGGTCAACGCCCGCAGGCAGGTCGGCGAGCAGCTTCTCGTCGTACGCTCGCCCCGCGAAGGAGGCGTCGAGCGCTCGCGGGTCCAGGCAGACGATGAACGCCTGGAAGCCGGCGGCGGTGAACTCTCGTGCCAGGACGCCGGTGTCGCGTCCCCAGAGCGGGAAGAGGCCGCGCAGGTCGTTTGCGGCGAGTCGCTCCTCGCGGTAGGCACGGACATCTGCGAGGAAGAGGTCGCCGAAGGCGACGGCCTCGACATCGGACAGGGGAGGGGAGGCGAACGCCTCGGCCACGCGTGCCTCGTAGACCTCGTTGACGCACGCCGGCGGGATGCGAACCTCGACGAGCGGAGCACCAATCGCGTCGGCCTGCTTTGCGAGAAGCTCGCGACGGACGCCGTGCATGCTGACGCGATCGTAGGCGTCGGTCACGGTTGTGATCAGGGCCACGGGCTCCACCCCCTGGCGGCGCAGGGTCCAGAGCGTCAAAGCCGAGTCCTTGCCACCGCTCCAAGAGAGTGCGGGGTGGACGGTCATATGCTGACTGTAACCGTGGACGCGGTCACTGGCGCTCGCCTGCGGGGGCTCGTCGCAGGGCGCGGCCTCACGGCCCCGGCGTGACCCCGATCGGCGGTCCTTCGTACTTGGACCCCGTGGGGGACGTCCAGCGCACCCGCCAGTCGACGCCCGCCACGGTCGAGGTGAAGTGCCAGTAACCGAGGGCTTCGGTGGTCGCCTTGCGGAGCACGCGGTAGCGCTTCGCGCCGCGCGTCTTCACGAGAACCGTCACCGTCGTCGGCCCCGTCGCCGGCCGCGCCAGCCCCCACAGCGAGAAGCCGCGGCCCTGCCTGGAGACCACCACCGGCACCGGCCACCCGTAGTACAGCGGCTTGAGGCTCCCGTTCACGGACTCCAAGCCCGACTGAAAACCCACGCGGCCCCCGTGGACGCCCGACCCCGGCGGCCCGCCGACCGGGTCGTCGCGCAGCAGGTACTGCGAGAAGGCCGCCACGCGCGGGTCCCTCCAGGCGATGTATTCGGCGAGCGCGTCGTATTCGGCCTGCTTGGCCACCGACACCCCCAGGTAGCGGTTGGGCTTGCTCTGCACGCCGAACTCGGTCAGGTAGATCGGCATGCCCGAGCGGATCGCCCCCGCCCGCGCCGCGAGGTCGAGCGCGCGTTCCAGGCGCGAGAGCACCCCGATCGTAACGTCGTTGCGCTCCGGAGGAACCCACAGCGGGCCCAGCTTGTTCGTGTAGGCGTGGTGGGCGTAGCCGTACGCCGGCAGCGCTTCGCACGAGCCCGCGCGGCCGTAGTGGGAGCTCAGGCACAGAGTCCCCTGCAGGAAGGTCAGCGGGGACACGTCCTTGAGCCGCCCTTCGTGGCGGACGATCGAACGGCTGAGGCTGTCGTAGCCAACCGGCGCCGTTTCGCCCATCAGCACCTTGGGGTGCGCGAGGCCGGCCGCCTGCAGCCCCGCGTAGCCCGCCTGGAAGAGGCCCCGGTAGATGCGCGGCGAGGCCGGGGAGCCGTTGGCGTTGAACTGAGGCTGCAGGAAGGCGATGTCGTTGGGCTCGTTCCAGATCGCGAACAGCGCCACCTCCGAGCTGTAGTGGTGGCCCACCGCGGTCATGAATTCCTGGAAGTCTTTCCAGTTGGGACTCGTAAAGTTGGTGCCGTTCGCGCTCGCCCACCGCGGCACCGGCGAGGTCACCGTCAGCAGCACCGGCCAGTGCAGCGCCTGCGCCTTCGCCAGCAGCCAGTCGTACGGGCCCCAGTTGTACGCCGCGGGGTTCGTCGCTTCGAAGTTCGGGCGCCGCCGACTCCCCGCCCCGGGGGCCACGTGGGACCAGTACAGCTCCACGCGCAGCGCGTGCACCCCCAGGTGCTCCATCTGCGCGAACGCCTGTTCGCGGTGGCGCGGTTCGAGCAGCACCTGCCCGCCCTCGAAGAAGACCGTCTGGTTGTGCGAGGCGAGCGCCGGGGCGGCGCCCACCGCCGCGGCGAGGGCCGAGCAGCAGGCGAGCAGTACACCGAGGAGGACGCGGGGACGCGGCATGCGGGGAACTCCAATCCGTCGGGGGCTTACAGGTACGCGGGTACGACACGCAGACGTGTCGCGGAGCGGCCGTGTCATTGCAGGGAAGGTGGACACGCTGGCGTGCTCGCGCTTAAGACACCGTACCGGAGATAAGGTTGCGGCCGATGAGCGCTCCCGTCGCCCCCGACGACGTCGTCCTCACCCACACCGAGGCCCAGGCCAACGCCCGGCCCCCCCTGCTCGTGCTCGAGCCGCTGCGCGCGTTCCTCGACGCGCACGGCCTCGGCGCGGGCGAGCTGGACGCGAGCCCGATCGGCGAGGGGCACTCCAACGTCACCTACCTGATCCGCCGCGCCGACGGCGCCGAGCTGGTTCTGCGCCGCCCGCCCCGCCCGCCGCTGCCGCCCTCCGCCCACGACGTGCTGCGCGAGGCTCGTCTGCTGCGCGCGCTGCAGGGCACCCCCGCGCGCGTGCCCACCGTGCTCGCCGTGGGCGAGGACCCCGCCACGATCGGCTGCCCCTTCTACGTGATGGAGCGTGTGCCCGGCGAGGCGATCGTGTTCAGCCTGCCTCCCGCGCTCGACACACCCGCCGAGCGCCGGCGGATCGGCGAGGAGTTGGTCGACGCGCTCGTGGAGATCCACGCTGTGGACTGGCGCGCCGCCGGCCTGGAAGGCTTCGGCAAGCCCACCGGCTACCTGGAGCGCCAGCTGCGACGCTTCTCGGGGCTGTGGGAGCACAACAAGACGCGCGAGATCCCCGCCGTCGAACGCGTCGCGGGCTGGCTGGCCGAGCACCTCCCCGAGTCCGGCCCCGCCACGGTCGTGCACGGGGACTACCGCCTCGGCAACACCATGTTCGCCACCGACGCCCCCGCGCGCCTGGCCGCGGTGCTCGACTGGGAGATGGCGACGATCGGCGACCCCCTCGCCGACCTCGGCTACCTGTGCATGGTGTGGGGGCAGGCCGACGACCCCCCCGGCGGGATCCGCGACTCGCTGGGGGCCGTCACCAAGGCCGAGGGCTTCCCCACGCGCGCGGAGCTGCTCGCGCGCTACGAGCAGCGCACCGGGCGCTCGATGAGCGACCTGCGGTGGTACGTCACGCTCGCGGTGTGGAAGATGACGGTGTTCATGGAGGGCAACTACAAGCGCGCCCTCGCCGGCACGACCGACGACCCCTACCTCAAGCACTTCGGGGAGGGCGTCCTGCAGCTCGCCGCCCACGCCGAGGAGGTCACGCGCGGTGAGTGAGCACACGGCCCTGCTCGTCGACTGGGGTGGGGTGATGACAACCAACCTGTTCCACTCCTTCTCCGCCTTCTGCGAGGCCGAGGGCCTCGACCCCGCCGCGCTCACCCAGGCCTTCCGGGGCAACGAGGCCGCCCGCGAGCTGCTGGTCGGCTTCGAGGAGGGCCGCGTGGCGGAGGCCGACTTCGAGGCCCAGCTCGGCGGCCTGCTCGAGCTCGCTTCGCCCGCGGGTCTGATCGACCGCCTCTTCTCCGGCGCCACGCTGGAGGAGAGGATGGTCCACGCGGTGCGTGCCGCCCGCTCGGCAGGGATCGCCACCGGGCTGATCTCAAACTCCTGGGGCACCACCCGCTACCCGCGCGAGCTGCTCGGCGAGCTGTTCGACGGCGTCGTCATCTCCGGGGAGGTCGGCATCCGCAAGCCCGCCGCGCGCATCTACGAGCTCGGCGCGCAGGCCATCGGGCGCGAGCCGGCCCGCTGCGTGTTCGTCGACGACCTCCCCTTCAACCTCACCCCCGCCGAGGAGCTCGGCATGGCCACCGTGCACCACACCGCCGCCGAGACCACCGTCGCCGAGCTGGAGCGGCTGCTCGGGGTCGCGTTGCGGGACGGAGTCGTTTGATGAACCTCAGGGGGTGCTGAGGTCATCAAATCAGACCCATATCACTTCACAAAATGAAGTATATAGGGCCCAAAAAATACATTCAACACCCAGCCCGCTCCCTCACCGACCGACCCGTCCCGCGGCGGCCACGGCGAGGTGCGACACCCGACCCCGTCAGTCGCGCTTGCCGCGGCCGTACAGCAACTTCAGGGCTTTACCGAGGCGTTTAGTCCCCCCGCGCGTGTACGGGAAGAAGTGCAGTTCGCGCTTCAGCGCCAATCGCGGGGTGATGAGAAGCGCCTGCTCGTTGCAGTACTTGCGAATCCCATGCGCGCCGTGGCGGGAGCCGAGGCCCGACGCCTTCACGCCGCCCATCGGCAGCTCCAGCGCCGCGAAGTTGATGATCGCGTCGTTGACGCACACCGCGCCCGCTTCGACGCGGCGGGCGATCTTCTCGCCCTTCTCGGTGTCCTTGCTGAAGACCGAGCCCGCGAGGCCGTAGGGGGAGTCGTTGGCCAGGCGCACCGCCTCCTCGGCGTCGCGCACCTTCATGATCGGCAGCGTCGGGCCGAACGTCTCCTCCTGCATGATCTTCATCGAGTGGTCGACGTCCACCAACACCGTCGGCTCGAAAAAGTGCCCGTCGCCCGTGCCGCGGTGCCCGCCCGTGAGCGCCCGCGCGCCCTTCGCGAGCGCGTCGGCGACGTGGTCCTCGACGAGGTCCACCTGCGGCGGGAACGTCATCGAGCCCACCTCCACCGTGCCCGGGCCCCCGTCGGGGCGCCCCTGGCGCAGCGCGCGGACCTTGTCGGTGACCTTCGCCACAAACTCGTCGTACACCGGCGCCTCGACGTAGGCGCGCTCGATCGAGATGCACGTCTGGCCGGAGTTCTGCATCGAGTAGTACGTCGCCACGTTCGCCGCCCGCTCGAGGTCGGCGTCGGCGAGCACGATCATCGGGTCCTTGCCACCCAGCTCAAGCGAGGACGGGATCAGGCGCCGGCCCGCCGCTTCCGCGACCTTGCGCCCGGTGCGCGTGGAGCCCGTGAACATGATCATGTCCACCTCCTCGATCAGCGCCGCGCCGGTCGCCCCGCGGCCGGTGGCCACCTGGAAGACGTCCTCGGGGATCCCGCAGGCACGCAGGCCTTCGGCCAGCAGCAGGGAGGTCAGCGGGGTGATCTCCGAGGGCTTCAGGATCACGGCGTTGCCCGCCGCCAGCGCGGGGATGCAGTCGCCGAAGGAGTTCGTCAGCGGGTAGTTCCACGGGCCGATCACACCGACCAGCCCGAGTGGGCGGTAGCGCAGGATCAGCTTCTTGCCCTTCACGAACACCGTGCTCGAGCGCACCCGCTCGTCGGCCAGGTACTCCTCCGCGTGCTTGGCCCAGAAGCCGAACGCCCCGCCGCCGTAGGAGATCTCCGCCAGTCTGCGCGTCCTCGTAGGTCTTGCCGGTCTCCGAGACGATCGTCCGCACGATCCGGTCGGCGTTGTCCATCACCCACCGCTGCATCCGCAGC
Source organism: uncultured Solirubrobacterales bacterium (assembly GCA_963842005.1). GTDB lineage: Bacteria > Actinomycetota > Thermoleophilia > Solirubrobacterales > Solirubrobacteraceae > Palsa-744. The sequence goes on from CAWJEV010000005.1 coordinate 874,765, forward strand.
AGCACCCGCCCGCGGCCCTCGAAGCCGTACGCCTCCCACGTCGGCTGAGCGAGGCGCCCGCGCTTGGCCAGGTCCGCGACCGCCGCCGCGTCGAGGTCGGGGACGGTGGTGATGATCTCACCCGTCGCGGGGTTTTCGACGGGGATCTCCGTCTCCGCGGCCACCGCCGAGCTGCCGTTGGTCGCGCCGTTGTGGATTTCGGTTGCGTGCTGCTCGACTGTCGCCATCGTGGGGCCTCCCGTGCTGGTTTGCGCTCGTTACAGAGGCTACACCTCGCGCGGGGTCACGTCGGAGTTTTGTGCCGACGGCGCATGCTGGTAAAGCTGATGTTCCGGTCGACGCACGCTGGTCGATCGGAGATCCCGTCGATCTCCGATCGGTCCGGCCGACCGGTACATGTACCGGTCGGAGCAGGGCCACATGTGGCCCTGCTGGGAACGGCCACATGTGGCCGTTCCGACCCCGCCGCATGCGGCGGGGTCCCGCCCCGCGCATGCGCGGGGCGGCCTCCTACTCCCCCAGCTCGATCGAGGCGATCCCGACCGGCTCCACCGGGCGGTCCGAGCCGTCGGTGGGGAGGCCCTCCAGGCGGTCCACCACGTCCATGCCGTCGGTCACCTGCCCGAACACGGTGTGCTTGCCGTCCAGCCACGAGCACTTCTTCGCAGTGACGATGAAGAACTGCGAGCCGTTCGTGTTCGGGCCCGCGTTGGCCATCGCCAGCGCCCCGCGCACGACCTTGTGGGGGTTGATCTCGTCCTCGAACGTGTACCCGGGGCCGCCGGTGCCCGTCCCCTGCGGGCAGCCGCCCTGGATCATGAAGTCCGTGATGATCCGGTGGAAGTTGAGCCCGTCGTAGAAGCCCTCGCCCGCGAGCTTGCGGAAGTTCTCGACCGTTTTCGGGGCGTCCTCGTCGAACAGCTCGAAGGTGATCGCGCCCTCGGTGGTCTGCATTGTTGCGACGCTCACGGCCCCTACCTTACCTTGATCCCCTTTCACTCGTCCTCTCCGTGGTTGGGGAGAGTCAACAGGCCGGCCGCGGGCATCATTTGAATTGCGTACCTTGCAGTGTTACCATGCGATACAGATGACTGCCGTACCAATCAGCATCCGCCTCCCCGAACGGACCGTTGGCCGGCTCGCCGACCGCGCCGGCCGCTCGAACATGCCTTCGCGCACGCTCGCGCAGCGCTACGTCGAGGAGGGCCTGCGCATGGACGAGCACCCGCTGATCCGCTTCGCGGACGGCCCCTCGGGCCGCCGCGCGCGGCTCCTCGGCGGCCCGGACGTGTGGGAGGTGGTGGCCGTCGCACGCGACAACGACGGCGACCTCGCCGAGACCGCGGCGTACCTGGAGCTTTCGCTGGGCCTCGTGCAGGCTGCCGCCTTCTACTATGCGGCCCACCCGCGGGAGGTTGACGAGCGTATAGAGCGCAATCGCCGCGAGGCTCACGACGCCCACGGTGCTTTCCTCGCAGCCCGCGCCGCGCTCGGCGGTTGAGGCTGCTGCTGGATGAGATGCTGTCGCCCGCGATTGCGCGGGAGCTGCGCTCACGGGGCCACGACGTCCAGGCGATCCAAGAGCACCCTGAGTGGTGCTCCTTCGATGACCGTCGTGTCGTTGACCTCGCGCGCGCCGAGCGTCGAGTGCTCGTCACCGACAACCTCGTCGACATGCGACCCCTGCACTACGAGGCGCTCGCGCCCGGCGGCCCGGGCGATCACGGCATGATCTTCATTCCCGGAGGCCGCCCTCGGACCCGTGCCGACACGGGGAGGATCGTCGCCGCCCTGGAGCTGAAGCTCGCGGCGCATCCCGGGGATGACGACCTGGCGAACGGCGAGGACTGGTTATAGGGACATCTTGACAACGGTGATGCCGTAGGCGACGATCGGCTCGTGCTCGTTACCAGCGCGCCGCTGCTGGCAGAGCTGCGCCGAGTGCTGGACTATCCGAAGCTCGCCAAGGTCATTCAACGGGGCGCACAGCTCGCGGACCTCGTTGCGGCCTTCGGTCGTAGTCTGAGTCTGCGTCTGCATCTTATAATTAGTCAAGGGTTCTTCTGGGACACTGCCGGGGTTGTAGGGGTGGACGGGTAGCCCATCCCTATGCGGCTCAGGAGTGGGACGAGGAGCGGGATGACAACCATTCAGATCCTCCGCGGCGCCAACGGCAAGAACGAGCGTGAGGAAAGACGCAACGGCCGACTTATGGAACGGTGCGAACATCCTAGACATGGCCCCAACGCGATGCTACCAGACGGCGTTTGTCGGTTGTGCAGAACCTGACAGACTGTGCTGACAGCAGTAGCGCATGACCGGCTGCTCGATTAGGTCGGCTGGCAGCGGTTATAGGTCCATCTTGACAACGGCCTGCATGGTGGCGACGCTCATCGCTGTCGGCACCCTTTGGCGGTCTGCGTCTTTGCGGTTGACATGGCCCTACCCTACCCGCTCGGCCACCGCGGGGCGTCCCCGCACCGTGCTGCCCCGCAGCGCCTCGATCACGCGGTCGGCCTCGGCCGCGGGCACGGAGAGGAACGAGAAGCGGTCGAGCACCTGCACGTCGCGCACCGCCTCGCCGTCGAGGCCGGTCGCGGAGGTCACCGCGCCGACGATGTCCGCCACCCGCACCCCGCCTGCGCGGCCACCCGCCAGCACCAGCTTCGCGTGGGGCTCCGAGCCGTCGCGCGAGACGTGCGGCTTGGAGTGCCGGCGCGGGCGCTCGCGCACCGGCGTGGGCGCCCCCTTCGCGCCCTGCTCCCACGGGGCGATCGACGTGCCGATGTGGCGCTCGATCGCCTCCAGCTCGCGCTTCTGGCGCGTCTCTACGAACGTGATCGCGCGTCCCGAGCGGCCCACCCGGCCGGTGCGCCCGATGCGGTGCACGTACGTGTCGGGCGACGTGGGCACGTCGTAGTTGACCACGTGCGTGACGGTCGAGATGTCGAGGCCCCGCGCGGCCACGTCGGTCGCCACGAGCACCGGCACGCGGCCGCTCTTGAACGCGAGCATCACCCCGTCGCGCGCGCCCTGGGTCATGTCGCCGTGCAGCGCGCGCACGTTCATCCCCCCGTCGCGCAGGGTGCGGAACAGCTGGTCGCAGCGGATCTTCGTGCGCACGAACACGATCGCCTGGTCGGGACGCTCCGCACGCAGCACCTCCACGAGCTTCTCCGCCTTCTGCTTGGCGTCCACCGGGAGCTGGAACTGGGCGACCGTGTCGATCGTCAGCGTGGCCGCCTCGACCACGACCGTCACCGGGTCGTACAGGTACGCGTCCGCGAGCTTGCGGATCGGCGGCGGCATGGTGGCTGAGAACAGCGCAGTCTGGCGGCCGGAGGGGGTCATCGAGAGGATCCGCTCCACGTCCTCTAGGAAGCCCAGGTCGAGCATCTCGTCGGCCTCGTCCAGCACCACGAAGCGGCAGTCGTGCAGCACGAAGGAGTGGCGGGAGATCAGGTCGAGCACCCGGCCCACGGTCCCCACCACCACGTGGCCCCCCGCCCGCAGCTGCGCCTGCTGGGTGCGGATCGGGGCGCCGCCGAAGACCGCGACGACGTCCACGCCCGCGTGAGACCCGTACACGCGCAGCGCCTGCGTCACCTGGATGCACAGCTCGCGCGTCGGGGTCAGCACGAGCGCCTGCACCTCGCGCTCCTCGGGGTCCACGTACTCCATGATCGGCAGCCCGAACGCCGCCGTCTTGCCCGTGCCCGTCTGCGCTTGGCCGATCACGTCCCGCCCCTCCAGCAGCGACGGGATCGCCTGCTCCTGGATCGGGCTGGGCGCCTCGTAGCCCACGTCGCGCAGCGCCTTCAAGGTGCGCTCGGTGAGCCCGAGCTCGGCGAAAGTCTTGGCCATGACCGTAAGGAGCTTACGGACTGGCCGTCTCAGACGCTCGGATCGAGCAGCAGCTTGCCCGTCGTGCGCCGCTCGCGCAGGTCGATATGTGCCGCGGCCGCCTCCCCCAGAGGGTACGTGTGTCCAACCACCACCCTCACCTCGCCGCGCCCCACGCGTGCGAACAGGTCCTCCAGCGCGTCGGTGAACATGCCCGGGCGCTCCAGGCAGTGGAAGATGTAGAAGCCCACCACCGCCCGCGAGTGGCGCAGCAGCGAGCCCGTGCGCACCTCGTTGGGCTGCTGGGAGGCGATCCCGCACACCACCACCCGCCCGAACGGGGCCAGCGCCGCGTAGGAGGCGTCGAACACGGCGCCCCCCGCCATCTCGAACACGACGTCCACCGGGCGCCCTTCGTTGGCCTCCACCAGCCGCTCCGTGAGGCCCTCCGGTGTCGGGTCGATCGCCGCGTCCGCGCCCAGCGCCAGCGCGAGCTCGCGCTTCTTCTCACTCGAGGCCGTCGCGATCACCCGGCTGGCGCCGAGCGGGCGCCCGAGCTGCACCGCCAGTGAGCCCACGCCTCCCGCGGCCGCATGAACCACCACGCTCTCACCCTCCGCCACGCGCCCCGCCGTGCGGTAGAGGTGCCACGCCGTGGTCCCCTGCACGAGCAGCGCCAGCGCCGTCCCGTCGTCGACTCCCTCGGGGATCGCGAAAACGTGCTCCGCGGGCGCCGTGGCGTACTCGGCGTAGCCGCCCGTGCCGGTCAGCGCGACCACGCGCTCCCCCATGTCCTCGCGCACACCCGCGACCTCCCCGCCCGGCACCAGGGGCAGCGTCGCCTTGCGCACGTAGGAGTTCGTGCGCGTGTGGGTGTCCGCGAAGTTCACTCCCGCGCGGGTCACGCGGATCAGCACCTCGCCTGTACCCACCTGCGGCGTGGGCAGGTCCGCGAGCCGCAGAACCTCGGGGCCGCCGAACTCGGTCATCTGAATCGCGCGCACGAGCGGGAGGCTATAGGGTCTCTCCATGCCCATCACCGTCGTCGGATCGATCGCCTATGACAGCGTCTCGACGCCCTTCGGCGAGCGCCAGCGGATGCTCGGCGGCGCGGCCGTCCACTTCGCTCTGGCCGCCTCCTTCTTCGACGAGGTGCGCGTCGTCGGGCCGGTCGGCGAGGACTTCGGCGAGACCGAGCTCGACGTGCTGCGCCACCGCGAAGTGGACATCTCCGACGTGGAGCGCGTACCCGGGGGCAAGACCTTCTTCTGGCGCGGCAAGTACGGCTGGGACCTCAACTCGCGCGAGACGCTCGACACGCAGCTCGGCGTGTTCGAGGGCTTCCAGCCCAAGCTCTCGGAGGTCTCGCGCTCCTCCGAGGTGCTGTTCCTGGCGAACATCCAGCCCGACCTGCAGCGCGAGGTGCGCGCGCAGCTCCCCGACGCGCGGTTCGTGGCGCTCGACTCGATGAACCTCTGGATCGAAGCCGCGCGCGAGTCGCTCGTGCGGGCGATCGCCGAGTGCGACTGCCTGATCCTCAACGACTCCGAGCTGCGCCAGCTCACCGGCAAAGCCTCGCTGTACGCCGCCGCGCGGGAGATCCTCTCCTGGAGCCCTCCGCACCCGCGGGTGATCGTCGCCAAGCAGGGCGAGTACGGGGCCGCGCTCGTCACCGCCGGGGGCTTCTTCTCGCTGCCCGCCTTCCCGCTGGAGTCGGTCGTGGACCCCACCGGCGCCGGCGACACGTTCGCGGGGGGCTTCGTCGGGTACATCGCCGCCCACGCCGAGGAGGACGTCTCCGACGAGTTGCTGCGCCAGGCGATGGCCCACGGCACCGCGCTGGCGTCCTTCAACGTCGAAGAGTTCGGCACCCAGCGCATCGAGAACCTCGCGGGGGCCGAGATCGTCGCGCGCGTGCGCCAGCTGCGCGAGTTCACCCAGTTCTCCGCCGCGCCCGTGCCGCTGGGGGAGTGAGCCTCGGCGGACCGTTGGGGCATCCGTACTTGCCCACAGCCCAAGATCAGTAGTACGATCGGATGTGGAGTGGATGCCTGGACGTTCATCTGGTTGATGTTCATCCTGAAGATCCCGATCGTCGGGCTCTTCCTGATCGTGCGCTGGGCTGTGGGCCAGACGCCCGAGGGGTTCATGGACGAGGATGGCGGCATCGGCTACAGCCCGCGGCCACGTCATCCGCACCACCCGCGACCGGGCCTGCCGCACGCCCCACGCCGTGGATCCTGCGAGAATCCCGCGCCGTGGCGCAGCCCCAACCTTGCTCCGTCCTCTCGGACGGCACGATCGTTCGCCTCGTCGAGGAGGGCCGCATCGGGATCGACCCGTGGGACGCGACGCTCGTGCAGCCGGCCAGCGTGGACCTGCGCCTAGGCGACACCTTCCGCGTCTTCCACAACCACAAGATCACCGCCATCGACCTGCGCGACCCCCCGCGGGGGCTCACCGAGCAGGTTTCTCCCCCGGAGGGGGAGCCGTTCGTGATCCACCCGGGTGAGTTTTGCCTGGGCAGGACGCTCGAGCACGTGGAGCTCCCCGGGGACATCGTGGCGCGGATCGAGGGCAAGTCGAGCCTCGGCCGACTGGGGCTGATCGTGCACGCCACCGCGGGCTTCTGCGACCCCGGCTGGCGGGGCACGTTGACGCTCGAGCTCAACAACCTCACGCGCGTCCCGATCAAGCTCTACCCCGGACTGCCGATCGCGCAGCTCTCCTTCATGACCCTCGACGCACCGGCGCTGCGACCTTACGGACACAAGGATCTCGGCAGCCACTATCAGGGTCAGGTGGAGGCCACCGAGAGTCGCTACGGTGTAGGCAAGAGCGGCCAAAAGGAGGAAGCATGAGCATCGAGACACGGGCCGAGACTCAGGCGCACAACGGCGCCGCACCGACGCAGACGCTGACGGTGACCGACAACCGCACCGGGCGCACCTATGAGCTGCCGGTGACCGACGGCACCGTCAGCGCGATGGACCTGCGCCAGGTCAAGACCGACGAGCGGGACTTCGGGCTGATGGCGTACGACCCCGCCTTCACCAACACCGCTTCGTGCCGCAGCGCGATCACCTACATCGACGGGGACGCCGGCGTCCTGCAGCACCGCGGCTACCCGATCGAGCAGCTCTGCGAGCACTCCACCTACCTGGAGGTCGCGTACCTGCTGATCAAGGGCGAGCTGCCCACGCGCGCGCAACTGGAGGAGTGGGTCCACGAGGTGACGATCCACACGTTCGTGCACGAGAACGTCAAGGACTTCATGCAGGGCTTCCGCTACGACGCCCACCCGATGGGGATGCTGGTCGCCGCCGTCGGCGCGCTCTCGACCTTCTACCCGGACGCCAACCGCATCAGAGACGAGAGCGTCCGCGACACCCAGATCATCCGCCTGCTCGCCAAGATGCCCACGCTCGCGGCGTTCGCCTTCCGCCACAACATGGGCCAGCCCTACGTGTACCCCGACAACGACCTCGGCTACGCGGGCAACTTCCTCTCGATGATGTACAAGATGACCGAGCTCAAGTACGAGCCCGATCCACGTCTGGAGCGGGCGCTCGACGTGCTGTTCATCCTGCACGCCGACCACGAACAGAACGCCTCCACCAACGCGGTGCGCTCGGTGGGCTCCACGCAGGTCGACCCCTACTCCGCCATCGCCGCCGGCGTGGCGGCGCTGTACGGGCCGCTGCACGGCGGCGCCAACGAGGCCGCCCTGCGGATGCTGGGTCGGATCGGCAGCGTGGAGAACATCCCCGGCTTCCTCGAGGGAGTCAAGGCGGGCAACGAGCGCCTGATGGGCTTCGGCCACCGCGTCTACAAGAACTACGACCCCCGCGCGCGCATCATCCGCAAACACCTCGACGACGTCTTCGAGGTGCGCGGCAAGAGCCCGCTGCTGGACGTCGCCACCGAGCTCGAGAAGCGGGCGCTGGACGACGAGTACTTCACCTCGCGCAAGCTCTACCCCAACGTGGACTTCTACTCGGGCCTGATCTACGAGGCGCTCGGCCTGCCCGTCGCGATGTTTCCGGTGATGTTCGCGATCGGGCGCACCTCGGGCTGGATCGCGCAGTGGCTGGAGATGGTCCAAGACTCAGAGCAGAAGATCGCCCGCCCCCGCCAGATCTACACGGGCGAGCGGGATCGGGACTACGTGCCGGCCGAGCGGCGGCGCTGAGGGCCTCCCACAGCACCAGACCCTCCACACGGCCGGCGGGGCTAATTCCAAGTTCTTGGAGAAATTTGGAGTTATTTGGAGTTGGGTATCGAGAGCTGTTGGAGCGCTTGTCGCAGGTCGTTCACCGCACTGTAGGCATGCATGCGCCCGATCTTGCGACGACGCAGCAGACCCCGATCGTGCAGCTGGAGCAGATCCTTGCGGGCGGTCTCGTGGGTGACCCTGTGGATGGCGAAATGGGACCAGTATGTGTATAGCTTGTCGGGGTGACGGATCGCGTCGCTCAGCAGCGTGAGCTGACGATGATTGAGTCCAGCCGTGCCCTCGATCAACCGCTCGACGTCCCTGATCTCGCTCACCTTGCGCCGCAGATAGGCGTGCAGCTCCTCGACGGCGCGTTCGATCGTCCTCAGTTGGTGCAACAGGAAGTACGTCGTGTCGCCGCCGTCGGTCTCGGTCAGCAGGAACGCCCTGCTGTACTTCGCCGGCGCGTAGCGCAGAATCCGCGAGATCGAGAGGTACTCGACCATCCAGTATCCACGGGTACGCATGTACCAATAGAAGAGAGCTCGCGCCGTACGGCCGTTGCCGTCCTCGAAGGGGTGGTCGTAGGCGAGCCAGAAGTGCAGGAGGATCGCCCGCACCACCGGGTGGATGAAGCCCTCGGCATCCTCGTCGGCCTGGTTGGCGAAGTCGCACAGCGCCTGCAGCCGCGCCGGCAGTTGCTCTGCCGGGGTGGGCTTGTGGATGACGGTCCCGTCGGTGGCGTCGACGACGGCGATGCGCTCATCCACCGCGCTCTGCAAGCGCCCCGCCGCAATGGGATCGTCGAGCGTGCCCTCCGTGAGGATGCGATGCAGCTCGAGCACGGTCTCTGGCTCGAGCTGCTCCCCGATGCCCTCGCGCATGAACTCCAACGCGCGATAGTTGTTGAGGATCATCAGCTCGCTGCGATCCCTCGGCGCCCGCCCCGTGCGCAGCAGCTCCTTGGCCACCTTGCGTGTCGTCGTGGCTCCCTCGAGCCTGGCTGGAGCGGATCGCCTCCTCCATCAGGGAATTGACGAGGTAGTGGCGACGCGCCTGCTCATCGGTGGTGACCACCTCGGCCATCGCGATCTCGCCGCTGCAACGCTGATCCACGTGGTGCAGCAGTCGCTGCACAGCGGCCGGCGTGCCGTAGCTGAAGTTCCTGCCCGCGGTATCGCGCAGAGGGATCTCCCGCAGCGACGGTTCCCTCGCGAACTTGATCGCAAGCCACCACTCGTCATGGCTGAGACCTGGGGGCGGGGACAGGTGGCGTAGCTTGTCCCAGTGGACGTAGTCGCCGCTCGACCCCGCCTCCCCGCGAGCCGCGAAGATCTCCCTCAAGCGGCCGTCGCCGCCCCGCAGCGCAATGTGTTCCACGATCTGGTTGATATCGGGGGGTTCGGCTACGCGCACAATCGTCTGCTCCGCATCTCCAAAGCTACTCCAAATTTCTCCAAGTCCTTGGATTTTAGCACAACTCCAAGCTTTTGGAGTTCCTTGGAGTTGGTTTGGAGTTGGGCTAGCACCAACGCCGCCAGCGGGCCGCTAGAGCACCAGCGTCGCCCCGTGGCGGCGTAACCACTCGCGGTCCTCGCGCCAGCGCGGCCAGCGGCGCTCCACGAGCGCCCAGAAGCGGGGAGAGTGGTCGAGCACCTCCAGGTGGCAGACCTCGTGCCACACCACGTAGTCCAGCACGCGCTCCGGCGCCATCAAGAGGCGCCAGTTGAAGCTCATGCGCCCCTTCGCCGAGCAGGACGCCCAGCGGGAGCGCTGCGCGCGGATCGAGAGGCCGCTGTAGGGGGTCCCGGCCAGCGCCGTCGCGCGATCCAGGCGCGCGCCGATCTCCGCGCGGGCCGCGCGGCGGTAGAAGAGCTCGAGCGCCCGTCGCGGGTCGCCCGCCGGCACGAGCAGCCGCTCGCCGCGGCGGTGCACCCGCGTGCGCCCCGCCTGCGGGACCATCTGGAGGGGCTCGCCCAGGTAGGGCACCGTGGCGCCCCGCTCGGCCACCCGCGCGAGGGTCTCCCGCGCCACGCCCAGCCGTCGTTCGATCCAAGGGCGCAGCTCCGCCACGGCCGCCGCCGCCGCGCGCTCGGAGGCCCGCTCGGGCAGCACCACCTCGACACCCCCGTGAGCGTGCACGTTGACCTGCACCCTGCGCGCGCGGGTGGAACGGCGGATCGTGTAGGGAAGGTCGGTCATTTGGGGATCGTCCACGTGGGTCGGGTGCGCCACCGGGCGTGTGGGCGCCGGGCCTCCCTGCCCGGCGTCGGCGGTCGGGGCGGTTGCCTCGGCCCACGGCGGGCGCTTCGGCCATCAGGGTACGCGCCCCTCCGGGTGCATAATCCCGCGCGTGGCCCGCTCGATCGTGAAGCTCCCTCGCGAGGTGCGCCCGCCGTACGAGGTCTACCTCAACGGCGTGCGCCAGGAGCTGGGCGCCGACTACTCGGTGCAGAACGGCGCGCTCGTGTTCAAGCAGGAGCTGCGCAAGGACCACATCAACAGGTGGCGCTGGCTGCTGGGCGCGTGGGGCGTGGGCACGTACCGCCAGAACGACTCCGTGGACGTGCGTTACGAGACCTCCGACGGCTCCCCCCGCGTCGCGGAGGGCTTGGAGATCGAGCCTGGCTAGCGGCCCGCTGGCGCTGCGCCATGCTGCGTCCTCGATCGCTCGTGTACCGAAGCCGGGAGACACTCGCTTCGCTCGCATCCCCGTTTCGGCCAGCACACTTCGCTCACTGCGTCCTTGCCTGGCTTGGCCATCGGGCCGCTAGCTCGCGAGGTGTGCCCTCCCAGGGCCGCGCGAGCTTCAGCGCGCTCAGGATCGCGCGCGTTGCGGGAGAGCGGTTGAGGGTGTAGAAGTGGATGCCCGGGGCGCCGCCCGCGAGCAGCTCCGCGCATTGCAGCGTCGCGTAGGCGACCCCGAAGTCCCGCACCGCCTCCTCCTGGCCCTCGCGCAGGCGCAGCTCCCGGTGCAGACCCTCCGGGATCGAGGCGCCGCACATCCTGCTCATGCGCTCCACCTGGCCGACGTGGGTGATCGGCAGGATTCCGGGGATGACCGGCACCTCGATCCCCGCCGCGCGCGCGCGGGCGAGGAAGTCGAAGTAGAGGGCGGTGTCGAAGAACAGCTGGGTGATCAGGAAGCCCACCCCCGCTCGCACCTTCTCCGCGAGGTGCTCCAGGTCCTCGGCGGGGCTAGCCGCGTGGACGTGTGTCTCCGGGAAGCACGCCGCCCCAACTGCGAACGGGTAGTCGGCCCTGATCAGCGCCACCAGTTCGGAGGAGTACTCGAGACCCCCCTCGGTCTTCGTCCAACCCTCCTCGCCCGCGGGGGGGTCGCCGCGCAGCGCGAGCACGTTCTCGATCCCCGCCCCGCGCATCTCGTCGAGCGTGGCGTGCAGCTGCGCCACGGTGGCTCCCACGCACGTGAAGTGCGCCATCGCCTCGAGGCCGTGCTCGCGCTTGACGCGCTTGACGATCTCGATCGTCCGCGCCCGCGTGGAGCCCCCCGCGCCGTAGGTCACCGACACGAACGAGGGCTCGAGCTCGCGCAGCTCGCCGAGCGCGGCGTACAGGTTGCGCTCCCCCTGCTCGGTCCGGGGGGGGAAGAACTCGAAGGAGAACACCGGGCCGGGGGCCGCGAGGAGGTCGTCGATGCGCATGGCCGCTCAGTTTGACAGCGGCGCCCGCACCGACTCGGCGGGGAGGCGCCGAGGAGGACCGGCGCTCACCGCTCACCGTCCGGGATCCCCGCCCACGTCTCCGGCTCGCCCGCAATCCGCCGCGCGCGGCCGGTGCCCTCCAGGTGCGTGAGGAAGGCGAGCGTCTCCGTCAGCAGCCACGCGGCCGTGTTCGGGGACAGCGGCACGTCGTCGATGACCTCCGGCACCACTTCGAAGGCCGTGCGCGGCTCGCCGGCGATCGCCGCCAGCACGCGCTCCAGGCGCTCGGCCACCAGCCGGCGGTTGCCTTCGATGTGGGCGTGCACATCCGCGAACGTGCGCCCGTGCCCCGGCAGGCAGAGCCGCGCCCCGAGCCGCTCGACCACGTCGAGCGAGTGGACGAATTCGCCCACCGGGTCGGGGGAGTAGCCGTAGTCGAAGAACAGCGAGATGCGCCCCAGCAGGTGGTCCCCGGAGATCAGCAGGCGCCGCTCGGGCTGGAACAGGCAGACGTGCGAGGGGGCGTGGCCGGGCGTCTCGTGCACCGTCCACGAGCCGAGGTCGGTGGAGATGGTCACCCCCGGCAGCAGCGCCCGGTCGGGCTCGCGCACCGCCGCGATCCCCGAGTCGTGGTCGCGCCGCTCGGCCGCGTAGCGGCGCAGCGGCTCCTCGGGCACCCCGCTCTGACGGGCCACCTCGATGCGGCGGGCGATCGCCGCGTCGGTGTGTGTGGCCCACTGGGTCATGTGCTCGTGGTTGGGGTGCATCCACAGCTCGCAGCCCGCCCGCTCCACGATCGGGGCCGCCTGGCCGTAGTGGTCGGAGTGCGCGTGCGTGCACACCACCAGCCGCACGTCCTCGACGCGCAGGCCGCACATCGCCATCGCCCGTTCGAGGTCGAGGAACGAGCCGGGCTGGTGCATGCCCGTGTCGAACAGCACCACCCCGTCGCCCGCCCTCACCGCCCAGGCGTTGCAGTGGGGCACCCCCGGCCACGGCAGCGGCAGACGCAGGCGGAAGACCCCTGGCAGCACCCGTTCGCCGCGGCCCAGCTCGCGCTTTTTGGGGGCTCTCTGATCGCCCGCCCTCTGATCGCTGGTCTCGGCCACCGGCACTGGAGCCTATTGGCTCACCGGCCAGGGGGCGTTCGGGCGAGGAACAGCGTGAGGTCGCTCCAGGCGGCCTGTTGCGAGCGGGCGGCCAGCTCGCGGGCGATCGCGTCGAGGATCGCGCCGAACTCGCCGTGGTCGAGGCCGACCACGATCGCGCAGCCCGCGTGCGCCCGTCCCGCCTCGGCCCAGCGGCGCGCGATCACGGGGAAGTCCTTGACGTCGAACGTGACGAAGATCCGCTCTTCGCCGGCGGCGATCGAGAGCAGTTCCGCATCGGTGAGGCCGTCCAATGTCCGCTCCTCGTCCGCGGCGCGAACGTCGTGGCCCCGCTCACGGAGCGCGCTTGCGACGCGCTGACCTGAGATGTGGGCGTCGAGGAAGAGTCTCACGGAGCGTCTGGCGCGTGCTCAGACGCCCGTCCGGCTGACCGCTATGAACGGGAACTCCTCTTCGAGCTGCTCGATCGGCCGCCTGTTATCCGCTATGGCTGCGTCGATCTCCTCCGGAAACAGCCCGTAGTAGTCAAGCGCAAGCTGAATCTGACGCTCGTTGGCGGAGCCGCCTGCAGCCATCCGCTCCACCGACCCGATGTCGCGGTGGGCGTCGACGATCTGCCACACGTCGAGCGCGGTCCCGATCACCCACGCACGCCGCTCCCAGTCCACGCCGCGGAAGGCGGTCCCCGGGAACAGCCGCATCCGCAGCGCCTCCTCCGCGAGCGCCTCGACGATCGCCCCCCTGCTGCGACCCGTGCGCCTGGCCTCCTGGTCGACAAGCACCTCCACCCGCTTGGACAGGCGCATGCTGAAGGGAGCGGACTTCGTGGCCACCACACGCGATGGTATCACAGAAATTACGATGTACTACAGACGGTAGAGCCACGCGTGCAATTGCGCTGGTGCACGGCTGTATCAGCGCCACTGTGGCACGGTTAGCACGATAAGTCGGAAGGTTCAGGGCCTGGCGCGCGGTGGCACCGACTTTGATCGCGGGCCGAGACGATCGCCACCCCGCGGCACTTGCCCGACGCCCCACCGCCTACACTGCTCTCACCCGTCGCAATTCGCACAAGGAGCCCAGACCCATGGCCGAGGAGAGCGCAGCAACAGAGCAGGCCACCACCGCAGCGCAGGCAGCCACCGCAGAGCAGACCGCGACCGTAGAGCAGGCCGCGACCAGGGTGCACGAGGCCGCCGCCAACATCCACCCCACCGCGGCGCCCCGAGAGCGGATCTCCGACCGAAGCCGGGAGACACTCGCCTCCGGCGAGCATCCCCCGTTCGACCAGCATCCCCGTTTCGGCCAACCCACCCCGGGGAGCGAGGCCGAGGCCGTGGCGCGCCGGTACTTCGCAGCGATCGACGCCCGCGACCTCGATGCCGCCGTGGCGCTGTGGGTGCCGGGCGGGCGCGAGAACGTGCGCGGGCAGGTGGACGTCACCGCGCCGGAGGGGGTGCGCGCGTTCGTCGGCGACCTGCTGGGAGCGCTGCCGGACCTGCGGTGGGAGATCGTGAGCACGACAACCGAGGGCGAGCGCTGCGCGCTGCAGTGGCGGATGACCGGCACGTTCGCCGGGCCGGGGACCTTCAACGGGCTGGCCCCCACCGGGCACCCGCTGACGCTCGAAGGGTGCGACGTGCTCACGGTGCGCGACGGGCTGATCCAGGCCAACGACGCGTTCACCGACACGATGACCGTGCCGCGCCAGATCGGCATGATGCCCCCGCTCGGCTCGACCGCGGAGCAGCGGATGACGGGCGCGTTCAACGTCAAGACCCGCGTCACCGGTCGCGTCCTGGGCGAGGCCAAGCTCGTCGCCGAGGGCGTGTGGGTCGTGCAGGGCCAGCCGGGACGGTGCAACGTGTACCTGCTCGAGGACGACGGCGGGATCACGCTGTTCGACGCAGGCGCGCGTACGATGGTGCGCGCCGTCGCCGCCGCGGGCGCGCGGCTCGGGGGGATCCGCCGGGTGGTGCTCGGCCACGGCCACACCGACCACCGCGGCACCGCCCCCGCGCTGGGGGTCCCCGTGTGGTGCCACCCCGACGAGGTGCAGGACGCCGAGGGCAGCGGCGGCTTCCGCTACTGGCCCGAGGGCCTCGCCGGCCTGCCGACCCCGCACCGGCAGATCCAGCGCGTGCTGCACCGCTACGCGTGGGACGGGGGGCCGGTGAAGATCGCGGGCACCCTCACCGAGGGCGACGAGGTCGCGGGCTTCCGCGTGGTCCACCTCCCCGGCCACGCCCCCGGGCAGATCGGCCTGTGGCGCGAGTCCGACCGCCTGGCGCTCACGACCGACACCTTCTACACCGTCGAAATGTGGGGACGGGACTGCCCGCCGAAAGTGCCCTTCGACGTCTACAACTACGACACCGAGCAGGCCCGCGCGAGCATCCGCAAGCTCGCGGCGCTGGAGCCCGCCGCGGCGTGGCCGGGCCACGCCAAGCCGCTCACCGGCGATGTTCGTAGCCAGCTCGAACGAGCCGCCGACGCCACCTGAGCGTGACGCGGCGCAAGCCCAAGCAGCGACCCGAGCGGCTGAAGGCCCCTGACAGCGAGTACACCGACGCGGGGGGCAGCGTGCTCACGCTGCGCGGCTCGATGACGCCGGCCACCCGCCTGAAGTACGCCGAGGCCCTCGCCGGCGAGGGTGCGCGGGCGGCTGGCACGCGCGAGGACTCCTGGCACCGCGCGGTGGAGCTGCTGTTCGAGCGCCTCGCGGTGCGGTGGACCATCGCGGGCGCGCCGATCGAGCGCCAGCGCGAACTGCTGGAGCGCTTCCGCGTTGCGACTCCCGCGGAGCGCGCGTGGGTGCGCGAGGTGCTGCGCGAGCACTGCGCAGTGCACTTCCCAGACGTACGCGCTCCGTAGGGACCACCCCGACCGCTACCGTGCAGCCGTGCGCCGCACGAAGATCGTCGCCACCATCGGCCCCGCCTCGCGCGAGCCGGAGACCCTGCTCGCGATGGTCAACGCGGGGATGGACGTCGCGCGGCTGAACTACTCGCACGGCACGGTGGAGGAGCACGCGGAGACGGTGCGGCGCGTGCGCGACGCCGCCACGAAGGCGGGGCGCCCGGTGGCGATCCTGCAGGATCTGCCGGGCCCCAAGCTGCGCATCGGGCCGCTGCGCGAGGACGTGGTGGAGCTCAAGCCGGGGGACGTGGTGACGTTCACGTGCGGCGCGGGGGACGGCGAGGGGGACGCTCAGCACATGACGATCTCGTGGCCGGGCCTCGCGGACGCGCTGAGCCCGGGGGACGTGATCTACCTGGCGGACGGGTCGGTGCGGCTGCGGGTGACCGAGACGCGCGCCGGTGCGCAGGAGGTGGAGGCGGAAGTCCAGGCCGGCGGGGCGGTGGCCTCGCGCCAGGGGCTCAACATCCCCGGGCCCGTCGACGCCCTGCCGGCGGTGCCCGCAGAGGATCTCGAGCTGCTGCGCCACGGGGAGTCGATCGGGGTGGACATGGTGGCGCTGTCGTTCGTGCGCCGCCCGGAGGACATCGAGTTCGTGCGCGAGCACACGCGACTGCCGCTGATCGCCAAGATGGAGAAGCTGCAGGCGGTGGAGCGCGCCGAGGAGATCCTGCGGGTCGCCGACTGCGTGATGGTCGCCCGCGGGGATCTCGGCATCGAACTGCCGATCGAGCGCGTGCCGCTGGTGCAGAAGGAGCTGCTGCGCCTCGCGGGGTGGCTGGCGCGGCCCTCGATCACCGCCACGCAGATGCTCGACTCGATGGTGACCTCCTCGCGCCCCACGCGCGCGGAGGTGGCGGACGTGGCCAACGCGATCCTCGACGGCACCGACGCGGTGATGCTCTCCCAGGAGACCGCCGTCGGCGCCTACCCCGTGGAGGCCGTCGCGATGATGGCGGCGGTCGCCGAACAGGCCGAGACGATCGTCCCCTACGAGGAGTGGAACGCCTCGCGGGTGCGCCGCACGGAGGCCGACCCCGCGTACACCCTCGCCCACAGCATCTGCATCGCCGCCCGCGAGCTGAGCCTCGACGCGCTGGTGATCCCCACCCTCTCCGGACGCTCCGCGCGGCTGGTCTCCGCGCACCGCCCCGCCGTGCCGATCTACGCGCTCTCCCCCGGTAGGGAGACCGTGCGCCGCTGCGGGCTGATGTGGGGAGTGCAGGCCGCCTCGATGCGCCGCCACGAGACCACCGAGGAGCTGATCGCCGACGCCGCCCGGCGCGTGGTGGAGCTCGGCTGGTGCGAGCGCGGCCAGCGCGTGGGCATCACCGCCGGCCTGCCCTCCGGGCGCCCGGGGACCACCAGCCTCGTGCAGATTCAGGTGCTTTAGCTCGGCGCGCCGACGCCGCCGTGCGCGTAGAACTCGGCCTCTTCGCGGCCCAGCTCGGTGACGGGGTCCTCGCCGTAGATCCACTCGCGCGCGATCCGGTGCCAGTTGTTGCGCGCGCGCAGCTGGGAGAGCACGGCCAGCGTCAGCATCTCCATGCGCCGGCCGAACAGGTGCTCGGCGCGTATGTCCTGGTGGCGCATGTGGCGAAAGTGGCTGGAGCGGGGGTCGGAGCTTTCGATCATCACCTCGGTCGCGACCTCCGGGGTCAGCGCGACGATCTCGTCGGTCGTGTACCACCCGATCGCGTCCGCGATGAACGCGAGCAGCTCCTCGGGGTCCACCCGCTCGGGCGCCGGCAGGAAGCCCGACTGCGCGAGCAGCGTGTGCAGCGCCTTGGCGTCGTGCTCGACGACCGCCCGCTGGGCGGCGAGCTCCAGTTCGACCGGCGCCGCCTCGAGGCGCTTGAACAGGCCGAAGTCCAGGAACGCCACGCGCCCGTCCTCCAGCAGCATGAAGTTGCCCGGGTGAGGGTCGCCGGAGAACTGGCGGTGTCGGTACAGGCAGCCGAGGAAGAAGCGGAACACGATCTCGCCGGTGCGGTCGCGCTCGGCCTGCGGGTAGCCCTTCAGCTCCTCGAATCCGACCCCCTCGACGAGCTCACTCACCATCACGCGCTCGCGCGAGAGCTCGCTGACCACGTCGGGGATCTTGATGAACGGGTGGCCGTGGAAGATCCGCCCCAGCGAGCGCTGGTTGGAGGCCTCGAGCTCGTAGTCGAGCTCCTCGCCGATCCGCTCCCTGATCTCTGTCGCAATCGCCCGCACGTCGAGCTGGGGGGTCATCCGTTTGAGCAGGCGCATGATCATGTCGAGGTTCTGCAGGTCCGCCCTCACCGCCGCCGCGACCCCGGGGTACTGGACCTTCACCGCCACCTCGCGGCCGTCCTCGCGCAGCCGCGCGCGGTACACCTGGCCGATCGAGGCCGCCGCGAGCGGCTCCTCCTCGAAGTCCTCGAACACCGCCCCCAGGCGCTCCCCCAGGTCGTCCTCGATCACCCGCCGCATCTGCTTGAAGGCCACCGTCGGCGCCGCGTCGCGGAGCTTCGCGAGCTCCGCCTGAAACTCCTCGCGGTACTGCTCCTCCACGAGGCCCACGTCCAGGAAGGACATCACCTGGCCGAGCTTCATCGCGGCGCCCTTCATCGTGCCCAGCACCGCGACGATCTGCTTGGCGGTCTCCAGCTGGCGGCGCGCCAACGCCTCTTGGCCGGCCTGCTCGGAGCGCGTCACGTTCGCGGCGCGCGTGCCGAACTGCTTCACGGTCTCGGTGGCCGCCAGTTTCCCCACCGTCGCCGTGCGGCGCACTCGGGACGTCGGGACGTTCTTCTCGCGCGGCACGGCTTCATGTTAGGGGCCGCATGAGCGGGCGGGCGACGGCTATCGGCGAGATCCACCTTCCGGATCCCATCGACTTTGCAGGGATGTTCGCTTGAAGAAATACAGCTTTATAAGCTATATATGATTGTTTATGCCATATAATCTACTATATATGAGTACTAAATTTAACAAAGATCGTTCCTCTCGGCCACTCCCGCCAGCGATCCGGCGTGCCCTTCATGCCGTAGCGGGCGATGTGGTCGTCTGGCGCAAGCTGCGCGGACTGACGCAGGCCCAGCTCGCCGACCGTGCCGGGGTGTCCCCCAACACGGTGCGCCGCTTGGAGCACGCCGATGGCGGAATCGCCCTCGAGAACGTCCTGCGCATCCTCCGCGCGCTCGGAGTGCTCGATAGCGTGCCACGCGCTCTGGATCCATACGAGACGGACGTCGGGCGGTTGCGCTCCGAGGAGCAGTTGCCACAGCGTGTGCGACCCAAGAACCTAGGGGCCGGCGATGGCTGAGTCCGCAGTCGAAGTCCTCCTGCAGATCGGGGGCGAGGACGTCCTGGCTGGGCGGCTCTTCTCGCACCGTCGGCGTGGGGTCGAGTCGGCCACGTTCGCCTACGACACCGGCTACCTGGGGCGTTCCGACGCCTACGAACTGGACCCGGCGCTGAAGCTCCTCGCCGGTCACCAGCAGACACCTGTGGGCCGAGCGATGTTCGGCGCCTTCTCCGACTGCGCTCCGGACCGCTGGGGGCGTCTGCTGATCGCTCGCGACGAGCGCCGACGGGTGCGTCACGAGGGGGGTGCGGAGCGCAGCTTCGGGGAGATCGACTACCTGCTCGGCGTCCGCGACGACCTGCGCCAAGGCGCGCTGCGCTTCCGCGACCCCGAAACCGGTGCCTACCTGGCCGACGAGGCAACCGGGGCTCCGCCGCTGATCGAGCTTCCCAAGCTGCTTGGCGCCGCTGAGCGGCTCGAGCGCGACGAGGCCGGTGAGGAGGATCTGAGAATGCTGCTGCGCGGCGGAAGCTCACTGGGCGGCGCGCGCCCGAAGGCCCATGTGCTCGATGCGACGGGCAGGGTGGCGATCGCGAAGTTCCCCAGCGCCGCCCACGACGAGTGGGACGTGATGCGCTGGGAGGCCGTCGCGCTGCAGCTCGCCCGCGACGCCGGGATCAGCGTGGCGGACTGGACGCTGCACCTCATCGACCGCAAGGCCGTGCTGATCGTCGATCGGTTCGACCGAGCCGGGGCGCTGCGCATCGGCTACGCGAGCGCGATGACGATGCTCGAAGCGGGCGACGGCGAGCGCGGAAGCTACCTGGACATCGCCGAGGCCATCGAGCGTCACTCTCCCAAGACCGGCGAGGATCTGCAGGAGCTGTGGCGGCGTATCGCCTTCTCCATCCTCATCTCCAACACCGACGACCACCTGCGCAACCACGGGTTCCTGCGCACCAGCAGCGCCGGCTGGACGCTGTCGCCGGCCTTCGACCTCAACCCCGATCCGAGCCTCGGACCGAAGCACCTGCACACAGCCATCGACTTCGACGACACCGCCGCGTCGGTGGACACGCTCATGGACGTCGCCCCCCACTTCCGGCTCGACAGCGATCGCGCCCGCCAGGTGCTCGGCGAGGTCAGCAACGCCACCAGCCGATGGCGTACCACCGCCGCGCAAGGCGGCCTCGGCCGCGCGGCGGTCGAGCAGATGGCCCCAGCCTTCGAGCACAGTCAAGCCGACCATGCCCGTCGGCTCACCCCAGGGGTTTGACCTGCGAGCCGGGGACTATGTCGTCGGAGCCGTCCGGCCAGCGCACCCACGCCTTGTGGCCTCCGTCGTAGTCCCCGCACAGCAGCACCAGCGTCGCGGGCTCCCCCAGCGCAGTGCAGCGGTCGGACCCCTCCACGTCGAGACCTCGCCACACGCGGATGAACGGGTTGCTCTCCCACTCCTCGGCGACCGTCGTGGGGTCCGCGTGGCCCGGCTCGATCACGGTCTCGGGGGGCAGCTCCATCAACGTCCCCATGATCGAATCCTTCAGGTCGGTGTACGTCGTGTGGCCCGGCGCCCGCACCCCGCCCACCGAGCCGCGGAAGAGCGTGTCCCCCGTGAACACCACCCCTTCTCTACCCGTGAACCCCCCCGGCGCGGTGGTGGAGGAGGGCCGCGACTGACCGTCGGGCTCCCCCACCGCGAACGACAGCATCCCCGCCGTGTGCCCCGGCGTCAGCAGCGGGCGCACCTCCAGCGCGCCGAAGCTCAGCGCCTGCCCCGGCTCCACCGTCCCGCTCGCCACCCCCTCCCCGAGCAGCTCCCGCTCGATCGGGTGGATCAGGACCTCGAGCTTCGGCCAGCGCTCCCGCAGCGCCCCCACCTCGCTCACGTGGTCGAAGTGGTGGTGGGTCAGCAGCACGTGCGTCGGCGTCACCCCCAACCGTTCCGCGGCCTCCACCAACGGCTCCACTGGGCCCCCCGCATCCACGAAGAACGCCGGGCCCCCCTGGCCGTCCGCGACCAGGTACGTGTTCGACAGGAACCGCTCGTGCATCGCGCGCTCGACGATCATGCCGCTCCATCCCTCTTGAGATTCATCGCGCCATCCTTGCACGTGCCGCGTTGGGGGGTCGTCGCGGGACCCCGCCCTGCAGACGCCGCTCCGTACACTCCTCCCATGGCTCTGATCCACACCTGCTACCGCATCACCGACATCGACCGCTCGGTCGCCTTCTACAAAGCGCTCGGCTTCCAGGAGGTGGGGCGCATCCCGATCCGCGACGAGGCCGTCAACGTCTTCATGAACCAGCCCGGCGACGGCGACATGCCGCGGCTTGAGCTGACCTACAACTTCGGTGTGGACTCCTACGACCTCGGCACTGCCTACGGGCACATCGCGATCACCGCCGAGAACCTCGACGCAATGCTCGCGCGCCTGGCCGCTCAGGGCATCGAGCCCGAGAAGCCGCCCTACTCGGTGCGCGAGGGGGGTTCGCGGCTCTGCTTCGTGCGCGACCCCGATGGCTACCGCGTGGAGATCATCGAGCAGGCGTAGGGGCGGCGCGCAGCGATAGCCTCGCGCTGTGGAACTTGGCCTCGCCACCTTCGCCGATCTGCCGCTTGGCGCGGATGCGAGCCGCGCGGCTCAGCGGTTGCGTGAGCTGCTCGAGGAGATCGAGCTCGCCGACCAGCTTGGGTTGGAGGTCTTCGGGGTGGGTGAGCACCACCGGCCCGACTACGCGGTCTCCTCGCCCACCGTCGCGCTCGCTGCCGCGGCGGCCCGTACGCGGAGCATTCGGCTGAGCAGCGCCGTCACCGTCCTCAGCTCGGCCGACCCGGTCCGGGTCTTTCAGGACTTCGCCACGCTCGACCTGCTCTCCGGTGGGCGCGCCGAGATCATGGCAGGCCGGGGGTCCTTCACCGAGTCCTTTCGGCTGTTCGGCCTCGACCTCGAGGACTACGACGAGCTGTTCGCCGAGAAGCTCGAGCCTGCTGCTCGCGCTGCGCGACTCCGAGCGTGTTACCTGGTCGGGGCGCCACCGGCCCGCCCTGCACGACGCCGCGGTCTACCCCCGGCCGCTGCAACAGCCGCTGCCGGTCTGGATCGCAGTTGGTGGCTCACCCGGGTCAGTCGTGCGCGCCGGCACGCTTGGGCTTCCGCTGATGCTCGCGATCATCGGTGGCGCCCCCGCGCGCTTTGCTCCGCTGATCGACCTCTACCGCCAGGCCGTTGCGCAGGGTCACACTCTCGCGGGAGAGGGGGGCACGCTGGACGGCACCGTTGCTCGTTCAGCCGGGGCCGCAGCGGGCGACGAGACCGCGGGGAGGGGCGAGGTCACTCCAGAGGTTGCGCGCGGCCCCGCGGGACCCGCCGTCGGGATCAACTCCCACACCTACCTCGCCGACACCTCCCAGCGGGCGGCCGATGAGTACTTCCCCGCCTACTCCCAGGTCATGAACCGCATCGGGCGCGAGCGCGGCTGGCCGCCGATGTCCCGTCAGCAGTTCGACGCCGCGTGCTCCCCCGCCGGCCACCTACTGGTCGGCAGCCCCCAGCAGGTGGCCGAGAAGATTCTCGCCGAGCACGAGCTCTTTGGCCACGACCGCTTCCTCGCTCAGATCAGCATCGGCACCCTGCCCCACGAGCGGGTCCTGCACGCCACCGAGCTGTTCGGGACCGCCGTCGCGCCGGTCGTCCGCGAGGCGCTCGCACCGCGCGGCCCCTCACCTGCGGTTGACGGCCCAAACAGTGCTCCAACCGCAGGGGCCTCGACAGGCACCCACCCCGCCCGCCCCGGCTGATCGAGCGCCCTACGCGGCGACTGGGCGTCGCGCCTCGACGCCGTCGAGCAGCTGCCAGTTGCCTTCCAGCGCAGCCTGCGCCCGCGCCGCCATGCGCTCTCCGGCGGCGGCGCGCTCGTCGGCGTCCTCGGGCATCAGCTCAGCGATCAGCTCGCGCGCCTGGCGGGCGTGCTCCACGTCGAGCTTTGCGTGCAGCTTGAAGTACGCAGCTCCCAAGGAGTCCTCGCGCACGCCGTAGTGGGTCGCCAGACCCTCCAGCTTGGTGGTCGAGATTGCCGGCTGGCTCGCCTCGATCGTGTACAGCACCGCGAGGTGCTCCAGCACGTCCGCGCCCGCCGTCCACGCCTGCGCGCACGCGCACGTCTGCGTCAGCGGCTCCTCGCTTGCGCCTGCGCCGGCTTCGCTGCGACTCGCCGGCTCACCGGCTTCCTCTGTGGCCACCGCGCGCGCGAACTCGTCCCACAGGTCCACGTGGCTTGCCTCCTCCTGTGCGTGGCGGGTGAGCCCCGGCGCGTGCTCCGGGCCCGCCTGCTCGGCCACCAGCCGCGAGGCCTCCGCCAGCGCCACCACCGCATAGCGGTACTCGCCCGCGTACAGCTCCAGCTCCTGCGCCTGGAGCTCCCCCGCGCTCCAGCGCTGGTAGAACGGGTGGTCGAGCACGTTCGTGCGCCTGCGCGCCTCGTCGAGATGGGCGAAGATGTCCATGGCGTTCCCCTTCTTGTTCGGCTGTCGGTGGTGCGCGCATCGTACGCGCGGCGGCGGTCGTCCGCCACGCGATACGCTTCCCGTGAGCGATGGCTGACACCGGCAAGATCGCCAAGAACCTCGAGCGCTTCGCCCAGGCGGTGGCCGCGCACGACCGCGAGAACCCCTCCCACACCGCCCACGGCATCGGCCTCGCTCACTTCGACCTGGAGCGCCTCGGCTTCGAGGAGGGAGAGGAGATCCTGCCCGGCATCACGATCCACGCCGACTCCGGCGTCACCGGCAACTTCCGCGTGCTCTGCGACGGACAGCACGACGAGGGCCGCGAGGAGTCCGAGCGGGAGGTCGTCGAGGCGATCGCCACGCAGGCCGTCCCCGCCGTCGCGCCCGGCGGGCCGGGCGAGCGTCGATTCCGGCCGTTCGGGGAGTAGTGCCCGACCGAGGCCGCTTGTCCGGCCTTCGGCCCAGGTGGTTCGGCGAGCGGGCCGCACGGCTCGGTCGGCGGGGGCGGCGGACCTCAGGTTGCTTGGCTGCGCGACTGCCCGCTCAGCGGGCGGCGCTCGGTGCGGGCACGCCCGCGCGCTTGACGATGCTCGCCACCAGCCGCTCCACCGTCGGGCACTCCAGCCCGTGGCGGGCTGCCGCGCGCAGCACCGCGCCGGGGATCGCGTCGAGCTCGGGGGTGCGGCCCGCCGCGATGTCACGTTGCATCGAGCTCCCCAGCGTGGGGTGGGCTGCGCTCAGTTCACCCAGCGGGTCGGTCGCGTCGATGCTCGCCCCCTCCGCCGCCGCAACCGCGCAGCCCTCCTCGATCGCTCCCACCAGCTCCGCACGCAGCTCCGGCGTGGAGAGGATCTCCCCGAGCAGCTTGTCGTACGCGCTTGTCGTGCACGCGAGCGCGTTGAGGCGCACCAGCTTGCCCCACACCACCTGCGGCTCGGACTCTCCCACCCGCGCGGGGACCCCCGCGTCCTGGAGGGTCCCCACGAGGCGCTCCATCGCCGGGCGTGCCGCGGGGTCGTGGGAGGCCATGTCGATCCGCAGGAACGGGCTCGTGTGCACCACCACCCCCGGCTCGGGGCGGTCGGCCTCCACGCGGATCGTGCCCGCCACCACCGTCCCCTCCCCGAAGCGCTCGCGTAGCAGCGGCAGGTGGTCGAGCCCGTTGAGCAGCGGCAGCACCAGCGCCGGCGGTGCCTCGATGCGCTCGAGCGCCTGCTGCAGGCCCGTCGCCTTCGTCGCCACCACCAGCGCGTCCACCGGCTCCTCCAGGCGCCCACCCGCGCGCGGGTGGGCGACGAACTCTCCCAACCGCACCGAGCTCACCCGCAATCCCCGTTCGGCGATCAGCGCGGCCGTTGCCTCGCGCGCCACGACGATCGTCGGCGTGCCCGCGCGGTCCAGCGCGCCCGCCACCAGGCCGCCCACGCCGCCGGGGCCCAACACCGCGATCGTCATGGCGTGGGGTCCACCAGCACGCCGGGGTTGAGGACGCCCCGCGGGTCCACCGCCGCCTTCGCGCCGCGCAGTGCCGCCGCGAACGCCTCCGGCCGCTGGCGGTCGTACCACGGGCGGTGGTCGCGGCCCACCGCGTGGTGGTGGGTGATCGTTCCCCCCTCCCGCACGATCGCGTCCGAGACCGCGCGCTTGATCTCCCGCCACTGCTCGACCTCCTCCCCGCGCCGCCCGCGCGCGAGCACCGTGTAGTAGGGGGCGGGCCCATCGGGGTACACGTGGGTGAAGCGGCACGACACCCCGCCGGGGTCCGCGCCCACCTCGCGCATCGCCTGCTTCGCTGCCGCCCTTACCTGCTCGTGGAAGGCCGGGAAGCGCTCCCACGTGATCGCCGTCTCGAACGTCTCGCTTACCACGCCCGCCGCAACGAACACGTCGCGTATATAGGGGGCCCGCAGGAACGCCTCCCGCCACGAGCCCACCGCGTCCCCACCGCCGGCGCCTGCCCCGGTGCTCCCGCCGCGCCGGCTCCCCGCTGGGCGCTCCTCCACCTCGCCTCCGTGCTCGCAGCAGATCTCCAGCGCCCGCTCCATCAGCCAGTCCACCGGATGGTCGGCTGACTCGAAGCCCAGCACCAGCAGCGCGCTGGAGCCGTCGCCCGCCAGCGTCACCCGCGCCTCCCGCGGGTCGACCAACCGGCAGTTGGCGGGGTTCAACCCCGACTGGCTGAGCGCCCGCACGCACTCCGCGCCCTGCGCGAAGTCTGCGAAGCGCACGCCCGCCGAGCGGCGGTGGGTGGGGCGCAGCTGCACCCGCACCCACGCCTCGGTGATCACTCCCAGCGTGCCCTCCGAGCCCACGAGCATCCGGTCGGGGCTCACCCCCGCACCCGAGCCGGGGAGCCTGCGCGACTCCCACCCGCCCGCGGGGGTGATCGCGCGCACGGACTCCACGAAGTCCTCGATGTGTGTCCACACCATCGCGAAGTGCCCCGCCGCGCGCGTTGCGATCCAGCCTCCCAGCGTGGAGAGCTCGAAGGACTGGGGGAAGTGGCGCAGCGTCAGGCCCTGCTCGCCGAGCTGGCGCTCGAGCGTCGGTCCGTTGGCGCCCGCCTGGATGCGCGCCGCGCGGGAGACCTGGTCGACCTCGAGCACCCGCGCCATCGCGCCCACGTCGATCGTGACCGCGCCGTTGTACGCGGAGGGGACCTCGGGCCGCACTCCGCCCACCACGCTCGTGCCGCCTCCGTAGGGGATCGCCGCCACGCGCTCGGCCGCACACCACTCCAGCACTCGCTCCACCTCGCTCTCCTCGCGCGGGTACGCGACGAAGTCGGGGGGGTGCTCGAAGCTGCCGCGAAAGCCACGCACGACGTCCGTGTAGGACTTGCCCCACGCGTGCGCTGCGCGCGCGTGATCGTCGCTGGAGCAGATCTCCGCCAGCGCTGCCGGTGGCGCGACCCGCGGTGCGGGCATCCTCACCTCCTCCAGCCTCACCGGGTCCTCGACCTCCACCTCCCCCAGCCCCAGGTGCGCCGCCAAACCCTCGGCCGCCGCGCGCACCTCCGCGGGGGAGAGCCGCTCGTCCTCGTACCCCCAGCCCCAGTGGTTGCGTCGACGGTCCTCCACCGTCGCGAGTCTAAGGTCACTAGCCTTCTCGGTGTGTCCACCCGACCCGAGCCCGTCGCAGCGCCCGAGATCCTCGCCCGCGGCCCCTGGCCGCTGGAGCAGGTCGCCGCGCGCTGGCGCGAGCAGTCCTTCGAGCCTGCGCCCGCGCAGGTCGAGGCCGCCGACGCCGCGATCGCCGCGCTGCAGGAGCGGGGCTCACCCAGCCACGACGGGATGGCCGGGCGGCTGGTCGGCTTTCACGAGCGCGACGGGGGCCTCGAGCTCGAGCTGCAGCCGCTGCGCTGGGCGCTGAGACTGGTGAGCGGCGACGCCTCGTGTTCCGTGGCCGCGCTGTGCGTTACCCGCTCCGCGGACGGGCGCTGGCTGGCGGGGCGGCGCGCCCCCTGGCTGGCCTCCTGGGCCGGTCGCTGGGCGCTCGGGGCCGGCGGCTCGGTGGACCTCGGCGAGAACCCCGCCCACACGCTCGTGCGCGAGCTTCAGGAGGAGTGGTCGGTCGCGCCCGCCCGCGTGCAGGCGGAGGCGCTGGTGGCACTGCCCCACCGCTTGGTGATGTTCGTCGGGCAGGCCTGGTTGCCCGCGGGCGCTGAGGTCACGCCCGACCACGAGCACGACGCCTTCGCCTGGTGGCCGGCGGAGATCGGGGAGTGGCCCGCCGAGGCCGGCGAGACCCTGCCGCTGATGGCGCGCTGGCTCTCACAGTGATGAGCCGCGAGCAGGTGTTCACCCGCCTGAAGTGGACGTCGTTCACACACTCGTGCGTGTACACGGCGCTGCTCATCTGCGCGTTCGCCATCGGCAAGCCCCAGCCGGCGACGTTCGTGCTGGGGCTCACCCACGGACTGCTCTGGATCGCAATGTCTCTTACCTGCATAGTGTGCGTGCGTCTGAGGATCGTCCCCCTGCGCCTCGCCACCGCGGTCGCTGTGCTCGGTGGGATCGGGCCGTTCTTCGGCAGCTACGAGTTCGTACGCGAGCAGCGCCGGCGGGACGGGAGAGGAGAGAGCGGGAGACGTGGGAGACGGGACAGCGGGAGAGATCGAGAGGGCGCAACCGTTAAGCCGTGTGAAGGCCAGGTGAACGCACCGGTTCACGACTCGATCCGCCCACCCGCCGCGCTAGAGTGAGCCTAGAGATGGCGGCATCCGCGACGACTGGGCAGACAATCGACGTCGTCACCCCTGCCGCGGGTGAGTCGGTCACCGAGGGCGAGATCGTCGAATGGCACTTCAAGGTGGGCGATGCGATCAAGCGCGACGACATCATCGTCGAGATCGCGACTGACAAGATCAACGTCGACCTGCCCTCGCCCGCCACCGGCACCGTCAGTGAGCTTCTCGTCGAGGAGGGCGACACTGTCACTGTCGGCCAGGTCATCGCGCGCATCGCCGTGGGGGCCGACGGCTCGACCGACACCACGCCAGCTGCCCCGGACGCGCCGCCCGCGACCGACGACGGCGTCGAGACCGACGGACGGACGGCCACAGCCGCGGCGCCCAACGGCGTGCGGGTCTCGCCCGTGGCCGCGCGCGCAGCCGCTGCCGAGGGCGTGGACCTCGCGCGCGTCTCCGGCAGCGGCCCAGCGGGGCGCATCGTCAAGGCCGATGTGCTCGGCGCTGTGGCCGGCAACGGCGACGCGGCGACGGCCCCGGGCCCGAGCGCCACCGCGGCGCCCGAGGGCGCCGAGCTGATGCGAGGTGGCGCCGCGGCGCTCGCCCGCTACATGGAGCAGTCGCTCTCGATCCCCACCGCCACGAGCTTCCGCACACTCACCGTCACTGCCCTGGACGCCCGCCGGCGCGAGCTCAAGGCGGCGGGGCGCAAGGTGTCGTTCACCCACCTCATCGCCTTTGCGATCGCGCGCGCCGCAGCCGACCAGCCGGCGATGACCGACCACTACGCCGCCCTCGACGGCCGCCCCCACCGCGTGCGCGACGGACAGGTCAACCTCGGCCTCGCGGTGGACGTCGAGAAGCGCGACGGCTCCCGCACGCTGCTGGTTCCCGTGATCCGCGACGCCGCCCGCCTGCCCTTCGAGCGCTTCCTTGCCGCCTACGACGCACTGGTGGAGAGGGCGCGCACCAACACACTCACCGCCGAGGACCTCGTGGGGGCGAACATCACCCTCACCAACCCCGGGGGCCTCGGCACCGCCGCCTCGGTCCCGCGGCTGATGAGCGGCCAGGGGACGATCGTCGCGACAGGCTCGATCGGCTACCCCGTGGGCCTCGCCGCCATCGGCGCGATGGTCGGCGCGGAGAAGGTCATGACGATGACCTCCACCTACGACCACCGCGTCATCCAGGGCGCGGAGTCGGGCCGCTTCCTGGGGCGCGTCGAGGAGTACCTGCAGGGCGAGCTCGGCTTCTACGACGACGTCTTCGCTTCGCTCGGCGTCGAGCTCGGTCCCGCTCCTGCGGTGCCCGCGCCGGCGGCGGCCGCCGCCGCGGCCACGGCCACCGTCGAGGAGACGCGCCGCGGCGCAGCCCCGCGCGGCGCCCCCGACGAGGAGCTGCTGCAGGCCGTGCAGTCCGCCACCGCCCTGCTGAAGGCGTTCCGCACCCACGGCCACCTCGCCGCCCGCCTTGACCCGCTCGGCACCGAGCCCGAGGGTGACCCGGCGCTCGACCCCGAGCCGCTGGGGCTGACCCCCGAGCTGATGGCCCTGATCCCCGCCAAGATCCTGCGCATGTGGGTGCCCGGGGCGACCCTCGCCGACGCCCTGCCGCACCTGCGCGAGACCTACTGCGGGACGATCGCCTACGAGATCGAGCACATCTCCTCCCACCGCCAGCGCGTGTGGCTGCGGGAGAAGATCGAGTCCGGGACGTTCCGCCAGCCGCTGACGACCGACGAGCGGCTCACACTGCTCAAGCGCCTGGTCGAGGTCGACGCGCTGGAGCGCTTCATGCACAAGGCCTACCTCGGCCAGCACCAGTTCTCGATCGAGGGGCTCGACGTGACGGTGCCGATGCTCGACGAGCTGATCCAGCTTGCCGCCCTCCACGGAGGCAAGGAGGTTGTGATCGGGATGGCTCACCGCGGGCGGCTGAACGTGCTCGCGCACAACCTCGGGCGCCCCTACGACACGATCTTCGCCGAGTTCGAGGGCGCCTCGACGCTCGAGGCGGTCACCACGATCCCCCAGGGGGGCACGGGCGACGTCAAGTACCACCACGGCACTCACGGCTCCTACCAGCTGCCCGACGGGGAGACGATCCAAGTCAACCTGGAGTCGAACCCCTCCCACCTCGAGTACGTCTCCGCGGTCGTCGAGGGCGCCACCCGCGCCGCGCAGACCACCCGCAAGGGGCCCCACGCCCACCAGGACACCGACGCCGCGGTGCCGATCGCGATCCACGGCGACGCCTCCTTCCCCGCGCAGGGGGTGGTCGCCGAGACGCTCAACCTGCAGGCGCTCGACGGCTACAAGGTCGGCGGCACCGTGCACCTCATCACCAACAACCAGATCGGCTTCACCACCGACCCCGACGACGCCCGCTCCACCCGCTGGGCCTCGGACCTGGCGAAGGGTTTCGACGTGCCGATCATCCACGTCAACGCCGACGACGTCCCCGCCTGCATGAGCGCGGTGCGCCTCGCCTTCGCGTTCCGCAAGGAATTCGGCCACGACGTGCTGATCGACCTGATCGGCTACCGCCGCTTCGGGCACAACGAGTCCGACGAGCCCGCCTACACCCAGCCGGAGATGTACGCCAAGATCAAGGGCCACAAGCGCGTGGCGGAGCTGTGGGCCGAGCGGCTGATCGCCGACGGGGTCGTGAGCCGCAAGGAGTTCGAGGAGCTCGGGCAGGGGGTGTGGGACAACCTCACGACGCTCCACCAGCGCCTGAAGGCGAAGATCGCAGCGGCCGCCGAGCACGGCTCGGCGGCGAGCGGCACAGGCGAATACCAGCTCGACCGCTCCCCCTCCCCCGAAGTGCAGACCGCCGTGCCCGCCGAGCGCCTGCGCGAACTCGGCACGCAGCTGCTGCGCACGCCCGAGGGCTTCACGGTACACCCGAAGCTCGTCAAACAGCTCGAGCGCCGCCGCGCCGCGCTGGAGGAACACCACGACACCGACCGGGCGGGGGTGGGCGGGGGCGCCGACGGAGCTGGACCCGGCGGGGGCGCCGACGGAGCCAGAGGCGGCGGCCAGGCGCAGGGCGGCGGCGGAGCGCAGAGCACCGACGGAGCCCAGGGCGCTCACGGGGCGCAGGGCGGCGAGCACGCCCGCCTGGACTGGGCGCACGCGGAGGCGTTGGCGTTTGCGTCGCTGCTCACGGAAGGCACCCCCATCCGCCTGACCGGCCAGGACACCGAGCGGGGCACCTTCAGCCAGCGCCACATGGTGCTGCACGACGCCAAGACCGGGCAGACCCTCTGCCCGATCCAGAGCCTCCCCGAGGCGCTCGCGCCGTTCGAGCTGCACAACAGCCCCCTCTCCGAGCTGGCCTGCATGGGCTTCGAGTACGGCTACTCCCAGGAGGCCCCCGAGACGCTCGTGCTGTGGGAGGCCCAGTTCGGCGACTTCGTCAACTCCGCCCAGGTGATCGTCGACCAGTTCATCGTCTCCGGCCTGGCCAAGTGGGGGCAGACCTCCCGTCTCACGCTGCTGCTCCCCCACGGCTACGAGGGCTCGGGCCCCGAGCACTCCTCCGGGCGCCTGGAGCGCTTCCTCGCGCTCGCCGCAGAGGGCAACATCCGCGTTGCCAACCTCACGACACCCGCCCAGTACTTCCACCTGCTGCGCCGCCAGGCCCGCATCGCCAAGCAGCGGCCGCTCGTGATCATGACCCCCAAGTCGCTGCTGCGCCTGCCCCAGGCCTCCAGCGAGATCGCCGACCTCGCCGAGGACAGCCGCTTCCAGCCCGTGCTTCCCGAGCCGGGCGTGCAGGACGAGCGGGTCACTCGCCTCGTGCTCTGCACCGGGAAGATCTACTACGACCTCGTCGGCCACCCCGACCGCCAGGGCAACGAGGGCGTCGCGGTGGGGCGCGTGGAGCTGCTCTACCCCTTCCCCGAAGGGCAGGTTCTCGCGCTGATGGCCCGCTACCCCAACCTCCGCGAGGTCGTCTGGACGCAGGAAGAGCCGCGCAACATGGGTGCCCGTGCGCACATGTTCCCCCGCCTGATGCAGATCCTGCCCGGGCGCATGCACTTCGGCTACATCGGGCGCCCCGAGCGCGCCAGCCCCGGCGAGGGCTACCCCGCCGCACACGCCACCGAACAGAGCCGCATCGTGCGAACCGCATTGGACCTCACGATGGACACCTCCCAGTTCCCCCGCAAGACCCCCGGGGAGCGGTGAGCGGATGCTCTGGCGACGCTTCAAGAACGTCTTCCGCCAGTGGCGGCGCAAGCGGCGTATGCGCCGATAGCCTCGCGCGGCCTGCAGCGCTGACGTCTCTACTGCCCCCGCCACACGGGGTCGCGCTTCTCCTTGAACGCGCTGGCGCCCTCTTTGGCGTCCTCGGAGGCAAAGACCGGGCCGGAGATCGCACCCTGGCGCTCCCACATCTCCGCGCTCGACCAATCGAACTGCTCCTGGAGAATCTGCTTGGAGGCGATCAGCGCGAGGGGGCCGTTCTTGGCGACCGCGGCGGCCAGTTCCAGCGCGACATCGACGGCGCCGCCCGGCTCGGCGAGGCGGTTCACGACGCCGAGCTCGTGGAAGCGCTCGGCGGGCTGCACGTCGCCGGTGAGCGCCAGCTCCATCACCACGTGGTAGGGCATCCGCCGCGGCAGGCGCAGCAGCGCTCCGCCCGCGGCCACCAGCGAGCGCTTGACCTCGGGGATGCCCATCTTCGCGCCCTTGGCCGCCACGATCAGGTCGCAGGCGAGCGCGATCTCCATGCCCCCCGCCACCGCGAAGCCCTCGATCGCTGCGATCAGCGGCTTGCGCGAGGCGCGCTGGGCGATGCCCGCGAAGCCGCGGTCTCCGAACCACGGGGATTCGCCGCGGACGAACGCCCCGAGGTCCATGCCCGCGCAGAAGAAGCCTCCGGCGCCGGTGAGGATGCCCACCGACAGCGCGTCGTCGGCGTCGAGCTCGTCGAGCGCGCCCGCCACCCCCTCGGCCACGGCGCCATTGACGGCGTTTCGCACCTGCGGGCGATTGATGGTGATCAGCAGCACACTTCCCCGTCGCTCGCTCAGAACAGCGGCGGGCTCGGCTTGGGAGGCGTCGGGCGTTGCGTCTGTGGTGGCGGTGGCGTTGTCGGTCATAGCGGCATCCTACGCCGCGAACAGCCGCAGCTCCGGCTGGCGCTCGCCGCGGAGCACCTCGAGATCGACCTCCACGCACTCGATCCCCCGCGCCTGCGCGAGCACGCGTGCCTGGGGCTTGATCCGCTGCGCCGCCAACACCCCCCGGCAGGCGCCGAGCGCGGGGTCCAGGCGGATGCGCTCGAGGTAGCGCGTGAGCTGCTCCACCGCGTCGATCGTCGCGATCCGCTTGATCTCCACCGCCACCCACTCGTCCTCGGGGTCGCGGCACATCAGGTCCACCGGGCCGATGTCCGTGGGCCACTCGCGCCGTACGAGCCGAAAGCCCTCGCCGCACCACGCCGGGGCGTCCGCGAGCAGCTCCTGTAGCTCGCGCTCCAGGCCCTCCTTCTCGAGCGACACCAGCGTGTCCAGCTCGTGCTCGATGTCCGAGAGCACCTCGGCGACGGCGATCTCCAGGCGGTCCTCCTGGCGCTGCTTGCGCACCGTCATCCCCACCAGCCGGCCCTCCGCGTCGTGCTGGAGCTCGACCGTCGTCGGCGGCGTCATCCAGTTCAGCGGCTTCACATTCGGGCCTCCGCCGTCGGCCCACACCATGAACGTCCCATCTGCCTTCAGCATCAGCAGGCGCACCGCCTCGGGCAGCACCGTCGTCAGACGGCCGACGTAGGAGACCTCGCAGCGGGCGACGATCAGGCGCACCCCGGGACCCTATCCCGCACGTCGGCGGCGCTACTCGGGCTCTTGCTCCGGCTCGGCCAACTGCGCGATCGGCGGCTCCTCCTCCACCACCCCGCCGTTCAGCGCCTCGCGGAACTCGCGGATGCTCTTCCCGGCCGCCCGCGTCAGTTCGGGCAGGCGTTTGGGACCGAGTACGACCAACGCCACTGCTGCGACGAACAGGATGTGCACGGGGTTCTCGAAGCCCACATGTCTCAGGCTAGCGCGCCCGCCGACCCGCGCCGTACCCTGCACCCGTGGCACAGGCGTCCTCTGCGCAGCTCGGCCGGCCCTACCCGCCGCCAGCCTCCCCCGAGCCCTTCTGGCCTGCGCAGGCCACGATCCTCGCCGCGATCGCCCTGCAGCTGCTGCTTCCCGCCCGGCTCACCGCGGGACCTCCCTGGCTGATCCCCTCGCTGGAGGGGGCGCTGCTGGTCGGGATGTTCATGGCCACCCCCAACCAGCTCGAGCACGAGCACCCCCGGCGCCGCCGCGTGGCGCTCAGCCTGACTGCGTTCGTGAGCGCCGCCAACATCTACTCGCTGGTCGCGCTCACCCACCTTCTGCTGCACGGTCACGTCGTCAACGGCCGCGAGTTGATCGTCTCCGGGGTGCTGATCTGGCTCACCAACTTCCTGATCTTCGCGCTCTGGTACTGGGAGGCCGACCGCGGCGGCCCCGGCCGGCGCGCCGCCGGGCACGACGGCCCACCCGACTTCCTCTTCCCCCAGATGTCCGACGACCGCATCGAGCCGCTCGTGTGGCGGCCGCGGTTCCTCGACTACCTCTACGTCTCGCTCACCAACGCCACCGCCTTCTCTCCCACCGACACGATGCCGCTCACGCCGACCGCCAAGAGCATCATGGGCGTCCAGGCGCTCGTCTCGCTCGTCACGATCGGGCTGATCGTCTCGCGCGCAGTGAACATCCTCGCCTGAGCGGCAACTGAAAAGAGGGGCTCAGCTCATCGGCCTCTATGCGGCTGCGGGCGTGGGCGCCCGTGGCTCGATCGCCAGCGCCTTCACCACGAGGTCTTTGACCTCCCCGTTCGCCCCCAGGCTCAGCGCGCGCTCCAGCGCCTCCAGCGAGCCCTCGCGGTCGCGCAGGCGCAGGCGCAGGCGGCCCAGGCGCTCCCACGCGCCCGCGTCGGACGGTCCCCTTTCGGCTGCGCGCTGCGCGGCTTCCTCGGCGAGGTCAACCGCGCCCACGTCTTCGTAGATGCGCGCCGCGAAGCGGTGCGGCGCCGGGCGGCGGCCGTCCACGCGCGCCCAGTCTCGCACCGCGCGCGCCGCCGCCTCCAGGTTGCCGGCCTGCCAGAAGGCCAGCGTCATCAGCCGCAGCACCCCCACGTCGCCCGGTTGCGCTTCGCGCGCGTACACCAACCGCTGCGCCGCGAGCGCGTACTGCCCTTCGGCCATCGCCCGCTGCGCCGCGACCATGAAGCGCTCCATCCGCTCCCCCGCGGGGTCCGGCCGGGAGAAGTCCACAAAGCTCATGCTCCCCGCCGGCACCGTGCGGATGCCGTGGCTGAACTTCACCCGCGCCCACTGCTGCACTTCGTCGGTCCCGGTGCTGTCGCCCGTGAAGTAGATCCCCGCCACCGTCCCCACCCCCCACTCCGGGTAGGACGTGCAGCGCGCGTAGCGGTGCACCACCGAGTGGTCCGGCACCCTGCTCCCGAACGGATCGTGCTTCGCGTTCTCCGCCGCGCTCTCCCGCGCGCGCTGCTCCGCCTCGTAGGCCCTGCGCCCCGCCTCCTCGCGCGCCCTGCGCGCGGCCGCCGCGCTCACCCGCACCGCGTTGCGCGAGACCTGCCCCCCGCGCAGGCTCTCCGCCATGCGCTCCAGCTGGTCCGCCGCCTCGTTGATCGCCTTCAGGTGGCGCTCGTGCTCGGGCTGCTTCCCCGGCGGCGCGAGGTCCGGGTGCCAGCGCTTGGCCATCCTCCGGCGCGCCGAGCTGCACCGCCCGCTTGTCGAACGGGGGCTCCAGCTCCAGCAGCATCATCTGCTGCTCTATGTCCAAGACTCCAGGCATAAGCTCTATATGGGAGGGGGCTCGGGGGGAGGGCCTGCCCTCCCCCCGCTAAGCACGGTGGGCATGACCCCCAAACGGTAGCGGGTGAGCGCACCTTTATTCCCGGCACGGACGTGTCGCTGCAGGCCGGTTGGGCGGGCCTCTTCCCGGAGCGGCACGTGCCGCTCCGGCCACCCGCCGCGGGGACCCACCACGAACGCCGCTGACGGCCGGAGGCCGTTCATCCGATCCCTCTAAGCTGCGGGGCGTGTCCGCCCAGTACGTCTTCACGATGCACCGTCTCTCCAAGGTGCACCCGCCCGACAAGACGGTGCTCA
This sequence comes from uncultured Solirubrobacterales bacterium, assembly GCA_963842005.1. Classification (GTDB taxonomy): domain Bacteria; phylum Actinomycetota; class Thermoleophilia; order Solirubrobacterales; family Solirubrobacteraceae; genus Palsa-744. Next base: position 910,677 of record CAWJEV010000005.1, read on the forward strand.
GCGAGCTCACCCTCGCCTTCTACCCCGGCGCGAAGATCGGGGTGCTCGGCTACAACGGCGCGGGTAAGTCGACGCTGCTGCGGATCATGGCGGGGCTCGACGAGGAGTACCGCGGGGAGGCCGCGCTCGCGCCCGGCGCCACGGTGGGGATGCTCGAGCAGGAGCCCTCCCTCGATGAGTCCAAGGACGTGCTCGGCAACGTGCAGGAGGGCGTCGCCGAGACCAAGGCGCTGCTCGACCGCTTCAACGCGCTCGCCGCCGACTACTCCGAGGAGTGCGCCGACGAGTTCGCCGCGGTGCAAGCACAGATCGAAGCCGCCGACGCGTGGAATCTCGACACGCAGCTCGAGTACGCGATGGACGCGCTGCGCCTGCCCCCGCCCGACGCCGAGGTCGCGACCCTCTCCGGCGGAGAGCGCCGCCGCGTGGGCCTCTGCCGTCTGCTGCTGCGCGCGCCCGACCTGCTGCTGCTCGACGAGCCCACCAACCACCTCGACGCCGAGTCCGTCGCGTGGTTGGAGCGCCACCTCGCCGAGTACAAGGGCACCATCGTCGCCGTCACCCACGACCGCTACTTCCTCGACAACGTCGCCGGCTGGATCCTCGAGCTCGACCGTGGGCGGGGCCTGCCCTACGAAGGCAACTACTCCTCGTGGCTCGAGCAGAAGCAGACCCGCCTTGCCGCCGAGGAGCGCTCGGAGAAGGGCCGCCAGCGCACGATCGCCGCCGAGCTCGAGTGGGTGCGCACCAACCCCAAGGGCCGGCGCACCAAGTCCAAGGCCCGCCTCGCGCGCTACGAGCAGCTCGTCGCCGAGGAGCGCAACGTCCGCTTGGAGGACGTCCAGATCCACATCCCCCCCGGGCCGCGGCTGGGCGAGAAGGTGCTCACCGTCTCCGACCTGCGCAAGGGCTACGGCGACCGGCTGCTGATCGACGGGCTCTCCTTCGAGATGCCCCGCGCCGGGATCGTCGGGGTGATCGGGGCCAACGGCGCCGGCAAGACCACCCTGTTCCGCATGATCACGGGCGAGGAGGCCCCCGACGGCGGGACACTGGAGCTGGGAGAGAGCGTGCAGCTCGCCTACGTCGACCAGTCGCGCGACGCGCTGGACCCCGCCAAGACCGTGTGGGAGGAGATCTCCGAAGGACTCGACCACCTCCCCGTCGGCGAGCGCGTGGTCAACTCCCGCCAGTACGTCGCGGGCTTCAACTTCAAGGGCTCCGACCAGCAGGCCCGCATCGGCAAGCTCTCCGGGGGCGAGCGCAACCGCGTGCACCTGGCCAAGCTGCTGCGCTCCGGCGGCAACCTGCTGCTGCTCGACGAGCCCACCAACGACCTCGACGTGGACACGCTGCGCGCGCTGGAGGAGGCGCTGCTCGGCTTCCCCGGCTGCGCTGTGATCATCTCCCACGACCGCTGGTTTCTCGACCGCGTCGCCACCCACGTGCTCGCCTTCGAGGGTGACTCCCGCGTCACCTGGTTCGAGGGCAACTTCGAGGCCTACGAGGAGCACCGCCACGAGCTGTTGGGGGCCGCTGCCGACCGGCCGCACCGGATCTCCTACAAGCGTCTCGTGCGGGGGTAGCGCCCTCTGTCGCGCCCGAACCCTTATGCCCGGATCAGGCCAGTGCGCTCTAGATATTGAGGGTCAGTGCCATCATCAGGTCTTCGCATGTACACGCTCGGGCGGGCATTCTGCATGATCCCGCAAGGATACAGAGCCTCCAGCGACTCATGTCGGAAGTCGTGAAGAACGCCAGCCTTACTTGACCAATCGCCACCACGGATTTGCTTGGCGACGTGGCAAAATTTGGCGCCGATCGCGTAAAGGGCGATCTTCAAGCAACCTGGTTCATGGTCGGAATCACCACAGAGTTCGAAGCCCCAGGATTCAAAGAGAGCTATGTAGCAGTGAACATCGTCACCGTTCGACGGTTCGGGCAGTCCAGCGGGCCAGTTAGACATACCGGGCTCATACCAGTGGGCGGTGTCGCGCTGAACCCACGCCGTACAGTTTTATTGGTCGTTTTCTCCGCTTGTGATTTTGTGACAGGATTCAGCCAGCGAAGGGAATTGCGCGTATAGGTCTGCTAGATCGGGCACCCGGTGCTACTGAGCCGCCTGCCGCCGCTTGTTCCACCTGATCCAAGCCGCTGCCGCCTCTGGGATGGTCTCACTCCCAGCGCCAGGCTGAAACCGTGTCATGGAGCCGAGCATTCGCAGCCAGATCGGTCGATCCCCTGGCGTTTCAAGTCGCTCGACCAGCCAAGGGATGCTCTGCTCCCCCAGCGCCATGATTTCGACGTATGCTGGGTGACGGTATGCCAGTCGTGTAGACGACAAGCCGCGCGACGCGATGGCCAACTCGTCGGCCAACTCGTCAAAGATGCGTCGGCTATCGCCGTCGGGCTCTTGTTGGGCCTCAGGCCGAGGAGCGGGCTCTTCGTCCGTGAGGGGACTGAGAAGGCCGAGAGCAGATGGCGACGAAGGCGCCTGCGCATCACCCTCCTCGCCCCAAAGGCTTTCGCCGAGTGCGGAAGGCCGATCCATCAGCGCAGTGCTCATTGAGTCAGTCCTTGAGCGGTCGCAGCATCGATGATACGAACTTGTCGGCGACATCTTGAGCACTTTCCAATGTCGCAAACACGCTTGCTACCATATCATCCGACTCCGCGAGCGACCACGCATCGAGGCTGACGTCGCAAAAGATCGCCACCGGCGGTAGCTCGTCCGAAGCCCAGAGACCGGGCGGCGAGTCTCCCGGCGCTTCAGGGGCGATTCCGCCTCAAGCGAGTCGTCGGGGGGCTTCCGTCGCATCCACAATGCCGAACTCGAGGTGGCAGTCGTCGAAGGGCGCGTCTAGCTTGGAGTCAACTACAAGCGCGAAATCGGTCACGCGAACGGGATGATCGACACCAAGAAAGGCCTCTGCCGATCGCCGGCGAGCGTCGTCATAGGAGGCATCCCAGGCTTTGAGCCACTGAAACCTGAAGTTTGGGTATCCGCGCGGCTCGGGCTCGAGTAGGCGACATATCGTCTCGACAGCCACACGCATGACCTCCATCTCAGCCTCGGGCTTGAGCATGCCGATGAACAGGTTCTCGGACCCGAAGATCACAAGCTGGTGCGGCCCTTGCAGGCGAACGGCGATGCTCTCCGGGCGCTGGTGGAACCGACGGAGCAACCCTTTGTCCTCAAGCTCGCGCAGGACGTCGTAGCGACGCCCGAAGAAGTTGAGGTTCTGCTGCCAAGAAAAGCCGGCCCGACGTGTCCAGAGAGTCATGAGTGGAAGCGTAGGTCTTTGCCCCCTCAGCCGCGCCCACCCTCGCTTTGCTGTATACTGCGCTGTATGTCGGCTACACGCACCCAGGTCTACTTGACCGATGAGCAGCGCCGTCAGATTGAGGAGCTGCGCTCGCGCGATGGACGCAGCTTGGCGGAGGTGATCCGCACGGCGCTCGACGAGTATCTGGCGACCCACGGCCCCAGGGCCGAGGAGGAGCGGCGCGCAGAGCGCCAGCGCGTACTGGACGAAACCTTCGGCATCGCGCCTGACTTCCCATACCCCAACCGCGATGAAGAGGACCGTTTCGATCGGGATTGGAACCCGATCGAGCGGGCTTAGAGGGTGCCCGATGTCCTTCTGGACACGGACGTTCTGATCGACCATATGCGCGGCCGCCGTCATCTGGCGACCGACAAGACGGCTGTCTCGGTCGTTACGCGATCCGAGCTGTTCGCGGGCGACGAGCGCCATGAGGCCGCTGTCGAAGCTCTGCTCGAGGATTGCGAGGAGATCGAGGTCAGCCCTGAGATCGCGCGACGGGCGGGGCGTATAAAACGTCAAACCGGCCTGCAGATTGCCGACGCCATGATCGCCGCGACTGCGCTCGAACGCGGCCTGCCGCTCATGACTCGCAACCGCCGTCACTTCGACCGAGTCGCGGGCCTGCAACTGCAGACTCCACACGAGTCGAGTGGCCCATAGGCCGACCACACCGCATCGGCTCCAAAGCGGCGTGTACGGAGCTGATGCAGGTCGGCTCATGCCGGGCGAGGCAAGCGCCTCGTGCGGGGCTGACCAACTTTCTTAGCAGCCGCTAAGATCCGCGGGAAGCTCAACCGGCGACCACAGAGGAGCTGCAATGCCTGACTACACCGCCAAGCAGATCGACGAGATGGAGGCCGCCTTCGGCGGCGGGATGAAGAAGGCGCGCGCCGAGCTCGGCGTGGAGTCCTTCGGGATGCAGGTGATCGACCTGCCCCCCAACTACACCGACTACCCCGAGCACGACCACGAGGAAGACGGCCAGGAGGAGGTCTACTCCGTGATGCGAGGCTCCGGCGCAATCGAGATCGAAGGCGAGCGCCTGGAGCTCACGCCGGAGGTCCTCGTGCGGGTCGGCCCGGGCATCAAGCGCAAGCTCTTCGCCGGCCCCGAGGGCATACGGGTGCTCGCGCTGGGCGGCAAGCCCGGCTCGGCGTACGAGATCCGGGAGTTCACCGAACTGACCGGCACGAGCGCTTGAGCTAACGCGCGAACGAAGTATCCGCGTCCAACGCGCGCGCCGCGGCGGCGATCAGCCGTGCGGCGGCGTGCACGTCGGCGAGCGCGACTAGCTCCACCGGGGAGTGCATGTAGCGCAGGGGGACCGACACCAGCGCGGTGGGCACCCCGCCGCGGCTGAGGTGTACCGCGTCGGCGTCGGTGCCGGTGTTGCGGCCGATCGCCTCCACGGTGAAGGGGATGCCCTCCCGCTCTGCGGTGTCGTGCAGCAGTTCGAACAGGCGCGGGTGCAGCGTCGAGCCCCTGCTCAGCACCGGCCCCGAGCCGAGCTCGTGCTTGCCCGACTCCTTGACCTCGACCCCGGGAGCGTCGGTGGCGTGGGTGACGTCCACCACGATCGTCGCGTCGGGCTCCAGTGAGAAGGCGCTCGTGCGCGAGCCCCCGAAGGTGGTCTCCTCCTGTGCGGCGGCCACCGCCACGAGCTCCCACGCGGCGCCACCCTCGCCGCCGCTCTCGGCGCCCGCCTGCGCCACGAGCCGCGCGGCCTCCAGCGCGACGAACGAGCCGAGGCGGTTGTCCAGCGCGCGCGAGGCGATCCGCCCGTTGGGCAACTCCACCGGGTCGCCGGCGATCACCGCGACGTCGCCGATCCGCACCATCTCGCGGGCCTGCTCGCCGTCGCGGGCGCCGACGTCGATGTGCAGATCGCGCACCTCAGCAACCTTCTTGCGCTCCTCCTCGCGCAGCAGGTGGATCGGCTTCTTGCCGATCACCCCGGGGAGCTCGCCCGCGCGCGTGCCCAGCACCACGCGCTGGCCGACGAGGATCTGGGCGTCCCAACCCCCCACCTCGCGGAACCACAGGTAGCCCTCGTCGTCGATGTGGGTGACGATCAGCCCGATCTCGTCGATGTGGCCCATCACCACGAGGCGCCGGGCTTCCCGCCCGGCCACCCGCGCGGAGGGTGTGCCGACCACGTCGGTGTCCACCTCGGCGCCGAACGCCTGCGCCGCCGCGCACCACACCGCCGCGGGCGCGGTCTCGTAGCCGGAGGGGCCGCGGGCCGCGAGCAGCTCGCGCAGGACCTGCGGGAAGTCGTCACTCATGCGGCGAGCAGCCCTCGCAGGACGTACTGGAGGATGCCGCCGTGGCGGTAGTAGTCGGCCTCGCGGGGCGTGTCGATGCGCACCGTCACCCTGAACTCCTGCTCGTCGGCGCGCACCGTCAGTTCATGTGGCAGCTCGGCGATACCCTCGATCGAGAACGTCTCGTGGCCCGTCAGCCCCAGCGAAGCGGCCGAGTCGCCGGGCTTGAACTGCAACGGCAGCACGCCCATCCCGATCAGGTTGGAGCGGTGGATTCGCTCAAAGCTCTCCGCGATCACGGCGCGCACCCCGAGCAGCTTGGTGCCCTTCGCCGCCCAGTCGCGCGAGGAGCCGGTGCCGTACTCCCTGCCGGCGAGCACGACCAGCGGCACCTCTTCCTGCTTGTAGCGCATAGCGGCGTCGTAGATCGGCAGCTGCTCGACGGCCCGCGACTCGCCCTGTGAGCCCGCCGCGGGCGTCGGCATGTGGTAGGTGACACCGCCTTCAGGGAGCGCCACTCCGTCGGGCGTCCGCAGGAGGTTGCGGATGCGGATGTTGGCGAAGGTGCCGCGCACCATCACCTCGTGGTTGCCGCGGCGGGCGCCAAAGGAGTTGAAGTCGCGCGGGGCCACCCCCTGCTCCTGCAGGTAGAGCCCGGCGGGCCCGTCGCGCTTGATCGCGCCCGCGGGGGAGATGTGGTCGGTGGTGAGGGAGTCGCCCCACACCGCCAACACGCGGGCGCCTGCCAGATCCTCGACCGGCGCGGGCTCAGCGGGCATCCCCTCGAAGTAGGGGGGCTGGCGCGCGTAGGTGGAGCGCTCGTCCCAGGCGAAGCGATCGCCGGTCGGGACCTCCAGGCCGTTCCAGTGCTCGTCGCCGGCGAACACCTCGGAGTAGCTCTTGCGGAACATGTCGGACTGCACCGCCGCCTCGATCGTCTGCGCGATCTCGCGCCCGGTGGGCCAGATGTCGCGCAGGTGGACCTCCCGGCCCTCGGCGTCGCGGCCGAGCGGGTCGGCGACGATGTCGATGTCCATCGTGCCGGCCAGCGCGTAGGCGACGCACAGCGGCGGGGAGGCGAGGTAGTTCATCTTCACGTCCTGGTTGATGCGCCCCTCGAAGTTGCGGTTGCCCGAGAGCACCGAGACGACCGCGAGGTCCTCCTCGCCCACAACCTTCGAGATCTCCTCCGGCAGCGGCCCTGAGTTTCCGATACAGGTGGTGCACCCGTAGCCGACGAGGTTGAAGCCGAGCCGCTCCAGCGGCTCGGTGAGCCCGGCGCGGTCGAGGTATTCCGTGACCACCTTCGATCCGGGCGCCAGCGAGGTCTTCACCCACGGCTTGGTCTCCAGACCGCGGGCGAGCGCATTGCGCGCAAGGATCCCCGCCCCGATCATCACGGAGGGGTTCGAGGTGTTCGTGCAGCTGGTGATCGCGGCGATCACCACGTGGCCGTGGCGCAGGGTGAAGGGCGGCGATTTGTGGACAGCAGGTGGATCGGAGGCTGGGAACGACTCCGCCCCCGCCTCGTCGTAGGCGTCGGCCTGCCGGCCGTCCGTTGACACGTAATCGCGCAGCGCAGCACGGAAGGCAGTCTTCGCATCGCTCAGCGAAACCCGATCCTGCGGGCGCTTGGGGCCGGCGAGGCTGGGCACCACCTCGCCCAGATCGAGCTCGATCTGCTCGGAGAAGCGCGGCTCGGGCGAGTGCTCGTCGTGCCACAGGCCCTGCTCGCGCGCGTAGGCCTCGACCAGCTCGACCTGCTCGGCGGGCCGCCCGGTGAAACTCAGATAGCGCAAAGTCTCGGCGTCGATCGGGAAGATCGCGCAGGTGGAGCCGAACTCGGGCGACATGTTGCCGATCGTCGCGCGGTCGGCGAGCGGCAGGCCGGCGAGGCCGGCGCCGTGGAACTCGACGAACTTGCCCACGACCCCCCGCGCGCGCAGCAGCTCGGTGACGGTGAGCACGAGGTCGGTGGCGGTCGCCCCCTCGCGCAGCGCACCGTGCAGGCGGAAGCCGACGACCTGCGGGATCAGCATCGACAGCGGCTGGCCGAGCATCGCCGCCTCGGCCTCGATCCCGCCGACGCCCCAGCCGAGCACGCCGAGCCCGTTGACCATCGTCGTGTGCGAGTCGGTGCCGACCAGCGTGTCGGGGTAGGCGGAGGGCAGGCCGGCGCCGTCGCGTGCGTCGGCGACGAACACCACACGCGCGAGGTACTCGAGGTTGACCTGGTGCACGATCCCGGTGTCGGGGGGGACGACCTTGAAGTTGTCGAACGCCTGCTGGCCCCAGCGCAGGAAGAGGTAGCGCTCCTGGTTGCGCTCGAACTCGCGCGCGGCGTTGATCGCGAAGGCGTCGCGCGTGCCGAAGGCGTCGACCTGCACGGAGTGGTCGATCACGAGCTCGGCGGGCGCGAGCGGGTTGATCTTGGCGGGGTCGCCGCCCATCTGCGCCATCGCGTCGCGCATCGCCGCGAGGTCCACGACCGCAGGGACGCCGGTGAGATCCTGCATCAGCACGCGTGCGGGCGAGAACGCGATCTCGATGGAGGGCTGCGCCGCGGGGTCCCAGCCGGCGAGCGCCTCGATGTCGGGAGCGGTGACCGCCCCCGAGCCCTCCGTGCGCAGGAGGTTCTCGAGCAGCACCTTCAGCGAGAACGGCAGCCGCGCCACGTCGAAGCGCGGCTGGAGCGCGGCGAGACGGAAGATCTCGTACTCGCGCCCGCCGACGGCGAGCGTGCCCTTTGCGTCGAAGCTGTTCTGCGACATAGCCTCCAGTCAATCAGAAGGCGGCGACACTCTGCGCGATCGGCTGTATCACAAGGATTATCTTTGTGATACACTAGCGACATGCGCAGCCTACGACTGGACAACGAGCTCGACGAGATGACGCAGAGGGCCGCGGCGATCGAGGGCTCCTCGGTGTCGGAGTTCATGCGCCGCGCGATCGCCGAGCGCGCCGAGCGGACGCTTGCGGGCGGCACGCAGGAGCGGTTGGGAGACGTGGTCGGCGCAATCAACGGCGGTGGCGGCCGCGCACGCAACGCCGGCGCGGCGTTCGCCGACCTCCTCGCGCAGCGGCGCGAGCGCTCGTGACCCCCGCTGCCGTCCGGTCGTCCGCGACGCTCACGGACGCCGGGCCGCTGATCGCGCTGATCGACGCCGACGAGCCCGATCACGAGCGCTGCAAGCATGTACTCCAGACGATCCGCCTGCCGATGCTCACGACCTGGCCCGCCTTCACCGAGGGGATGTACCTGCTCGGACGCGCCGGCGGATGGCGAGGGCAGCAGGCGCTCTGGCGACTGGTCCTCCGCGAGAACCTGCTGATCGCCGCGCCCACACCCGAGGCCACCGAGCGCGCCGCCCACCTCATGGACCGCTACAGCGACCGCCCGATGGACCTCGCCGACGCCACCCTCGTCGCCCTCGCAGAGGAGCGCCATCTCACACGCATCTTCACCCTCGACGACGACTTCCACATCTACCGGATCGCCGGACGACGGCACTTCGAGGTGATCCCGGGCTGAGGGGGCGATACCTACAGCCCATGCGCTCGTCGAAGACGATGCACGTAGAGCCCGTCGTACCCTGGTCGATCGCGAGGACCATTCGCCTCAGCGTACCGGTAGGGTATTTTGGGATCGTCCACGCGTGTTTGCGCGGGGCACCCGGGTGCGTGTGCGCGGGGCGTCGTGCCCCGCGTCCGGGCCGCCGTTCCTACTGAGCGCCCCCGCGCACATTGCTAGAATCGGCGCATGGCACAGGCGGTCAAGGTCACCAGGTTCCCGACTGAGCTCGAAGTCGAGCGGAGGCAGGCGGCGATCGACCGCACGCGCGGCGTGCTCACCCATCTGGCCCCGGGTCGCAGCCTGTCCGACGAGCTGATCGCCCAGCGGCGCGCCGAAGCGCAAGCCGAAGACCGGACAGACGAGGCATACCGTCAGCGCCGTGCCGGGCGCTGAGCAGCCAAAGCCGGCGTCGCCGCCGAGGTCAAGCTCATAGGGGGGTGACGCTACTTCTTCTTGCCGCGCGCCCTGTGCCTGCTCTTGGTGTGCTTCCTGCCCTTCTTGGCTTTCTTGCCGTGCTTCGAGGACGCTTTGGCGGTTTCGCCGCCGGTTGGGACCAGCAGCGTGCGCAGCACGATCGGTTCCTGGATGATCTGCGCCGGGTATTCCCCGGTCGTGAACGTCATGTCCGGGCCGTATGTCGTGCCGCCGCCGTTGGTCGCCACGAGGCGGTAGTGGTAGGTCGTGCCGGGCTGGAGGTTCGAGACGCCGACCACGACGGGCTGCGGGCCTTCCAGGGCGCCCATGTCGACCGGGACCGTCGGCCAGCTCTGCCCGTACGCGGTGCTCGTTCCGTATTCGAAGAGGTACGTCGTGTCCCAGCCGTGCGGGTCGATCGTGCCGTTGAGCGTCGCGGCCCCGACACCGACGCCTTCCGCGGCGCCGGTGGCGACCGTGGGCGCGGGGATTGGGAGCGTTGTGAACGTCTCGTCGGGGCCAGCCGCGTTGGTGCCGCCGGGGCTGCTGGCGATGAGGCGGTAGTGGTAGATGGTGCCGGCCTGCAGACCCTGGATGGGTTGGGTGATCGCGACCGATTCGTTGGTGATCGGCGCGTATCCGTCGGGGATTGGCTCAACGGAGCCGTAGGCGGCGGTGGTGCCGTATTCGAAGTGGTAGTTGACCAGCGATTCGCCGGTTTCGAGCGTGGCGTTCAGGGTTGCGGCGAACTGCGACACATTCGACGCGGGCAGGCCTCCGATCACGGGCGGCGTGGCCGGGCGGGTGATCGTCTGTTCCGCGCCGAATTCATCGCCGGCGGCGCCACCCGCCTTCAACCGGTAGTGGATCACATCACCGGGCGCCAGCAGGAACGCGAGTTCGGCTTTGACCGTCACCTGGCCGGCGGTGAACGGCGGTTCCGGCGAGCACGGCTGGGTGTGCCCGTAGAAGAAGGTCGGCCCGTATTCGAATTCGCACGTCGTCACTTCCGCGCCTTCGGGGCTCACCGTCCCGCTCACCGTCGCTGAAGTGCGCGTCACGTTGGTCGCTGGGGCGCTAGTCGTGACGGTGGGCAAGGTAACCAGCCCGTAGATCTGAGCGTCCTGCCTATTATAGTTGCCGATATAGACCCTGTGCGTCGACCCGCTCACGCCGATCCCCTGGCCAACGGCACTGCCGCTATATGCTTCCCCCACGACCAGTCTACTGCTCGGCACGCCAACACAGAACGAGGCGTATTCCGCGACGAAGTCACCTTCAGCGCTCGCCTCACCAACGAAGAGGTGGCCATCGGATGGGTCGACGGCAACCGGCAGTTCCCCCCCTGCTCCCAAAGACAGGCTGTTGCTCCCACCCGGACAGTTGTCCGGGGCGCCGCTGGTGGTGTATCTTCTTACTTCTCCTACCTGTTCCCCCAGCCCCACATACAAGTCGCCTTCTGGGCCGGCCGCAAGATAAGATCTGTAGATACTTGTGATACCAGGTACAGCGAACTGCCCGAGGTATTCACCGGATGAACCGAACCTGTCGATCGCTCCCTGCGCATGGTCCGCGACGTAGAGGTCGCCTTCCGGGCCAACCGCCACACTCGTCGGTTCGATCGAACCCCGCGGAGTTTCCGTGATCCCGAACAGAAAGACCCCCGAAGAGTTGATCTTCGCTACTTCGTTATACCCGGTCGCGTAGACATCCCCACTCGTCGGATCGACAGCGATCTGCCTGCGTTCCCCAGGTGGGGTTCCGGTTTCGGCGAGCTTGTTCCCCGATTCATCGTACTTCACCAGGATCTCGAGCTGTACTTATCTGATACGCAACCCAGACATCCCCCGCCGACGGGCCGCTCGAATTGTCGACCGCCACACCCCAGGTATATTCTTCAGTTCTCGTCGTGCAAAGCGCCGTTTTCAGAGAGGGACAGAGCTTGGCATAACCCGTCTTCGCGCCCGCCGGCGCAGTGTTCAACACAAGCACACCTGCCAGCACCGCCACACTCGCGAACATCAACCTCCAAACACGCATCGCCATCACCTACCCCCTCCCCCGCTGACGCCGTGACCCCGACCGGGCCCCACGGGCGCGACCCTTCCGCCTAGGCCCGCCGGACCCTCTCCCCCTGCCCTTCCTCGCACTACCGTCTCGCGCCGCGTGAGCGGCGGACCTGACGCCCGCGGCCTTGGCAGCCCTCGAGCTGCTCGGCGCCGGCGCGAGCAGCAGCGCCGGGACGAACACCGGGGCCACCGGGACGCTCAACACCGCGGACGGGTAGACGCTCGTCGTGAACGTCACGTCGACTCCGTAGACCGTGCCGAACGTGTTCGTTGCCGCGACACGGTAGTGGTAGGTCGTGCCCGGTGCGAAACCCTGCAGCGCGACCGTGAACGTGTGCGGCCCTGGTTCAGAGCCCGCGTCGCCGAAGATCCGCGTGCCGTAGCCCGTGTCGGTCCCGATGTCGAACTCGTACTCGGTCTGGAAGCCCTGCGTATCGATCGTGCCGGTCAACGTCGCCGTGTTCTGCGCCACACCCTGTGCCTGCCCGGTGCTCAGGACCGGCGGCTGCAACGGCGGGGTCGTGAACGTCTGGTCCGGCCCGCCGGTCCCACCCTGCGGGGAGGTCGCGTTCGTCGCGATCACCCTGAAGTGATAAGTCGTGCCCGGCTGCAGACCCGTGAGCTCCTGGGCTACGTGCGCATTCCCGTACCCCGAGCCGACGCTCGCGTCGGGGGCGGGCAGGATGGTCCCGTACGCCGTCGTGAGACCGTATTCGAAGTGGTAGGCGGTGGCCTGGTTGTTCGGGTTGATGCTCGCGTCGAGCGTCACGGAGGTCTGCCTCAGCGCTGAGGCAGACTCGCTCTGCAGCGTCGGTTCCAACGCCGGCGTCTGAAACGTCTCATCTTCGCCGTGTTCGGTGCCGTTGGCGTTGACCGCGGCCAGCCGGTAGTGGTAGGTCTCATCCGGCTGCACTTCCAGGCCCGTCGTGACCGGTATCGCGGTGTTCCCACGCAGCGGCGGCGCCGGCGAGCACGGCGCGTTCGTGCCGTAAGAGGTGCTGAGCCCGTATTCGAAGCGGCAGCCGGTGACCGGCACACCCCCCGGATTGACGCTCCCGCTCACGTTCGCCGTCGTGCCCGTGATGCCGGTCGCCGGTGTCCCGGTGAGCACATCGGGAAGATACTCAGGTGCCTTGAAGATGTATACCACGCCACCGTGTTCGGGCTCGGTCGCGTAGACAGTGTCCGTCGCTTCGTTCACAGCCACCCCGCTCGAGAATTCCACGAGCCCCGAGCCGAACTTCAGCAGTGGCGCACCAGACGCTTCGTACTCCGTTATGTTGTTACCTTCTTCGAGTAGGTCGTCGACGAGCACATCGCCGGTGGACAGGTCGACCGCGACCGCGATCGCGTAGGCTTCGGGATCGATCGGGGTTGGGGTGGAATAGCCGTCGGATGGGCTCCACTCCTGCGCTCCTCCTCCCTGATTGCCTGTAACGATCTCGCTGCCCGAACCGACTGCGACCCCGGCCACTTGAGGCACCGCGAACTGCGAGACGAACACCCCGGAGGAGCTGAAGATGTCGACCTCGCCGTTCAGTTCGTCCGCTACGACGACATCGCCGTTTTTTGGATCGACCGCGACACCGAACGGGAGGAATGCTTCTGACCCGGGATCTCCGGAGGGGATCGAGCTCGCTTTGATCGGGGTGAAGCCCGCGGCCGCGTTGCCCGAGGATTCAAGCTTGACAACAGTCCCTTCAGTAGGCTCGGAGACATACACGTCGCCTTTGGATGCATCACCTGAGTTATCGACGGCCACACCCGCGGTGAACGAGAGGGCGGGCGACACAAACGAGACTTCACGCGCGCCCGCCGCACTGAACCTCTCGACGTTGTCGGAGCCGCCGCCCGCGACGTACACATCGCCCGTGGCCTGGTCGACGGCAACACCTTTAGGGGATTCTATCCCGGTGGGAGTGAACGAGGAGACGGGGCGCACGAGGCGGGCCTCGGCAGGGCCAGCGGCAAGCGCGGCAACGGTGAGTACTGTGAGGCCCACCCCCACCAGTGTTCGAGCGCGCATCATCGCTTCCTCCCCTTGCCGTGAGCATGACCGGCCCGGCGGGCCCGCTTCGCCCTCTTCCCGGATCTCTTCGCCTTCGCGCAGCCGGTGACCTGGATCGGCGTGTTCTGCCTGAGCTGCGCACCGTCCTGCGCGGTGAACAGCGTCGGCATCACAAGCTTGTCCTTACATAGGTTCCCATTCGCCGCGAGCGCGGAGAACCGGCCCTCCGGCAGGAACAGCTCGAACGAGCTGACCGGCACATCCGGGACGTTCGTGAACGTCGAGCTCGTGATCCCCTTCTTGGAGATGAACGTTTCCCCGACCAGGTTGACCCGTACGCCGTAGCCCTGGAGCACCGCGACGAGGTTCGGGAACGCCGCGCCACCGTGCGAGACGAAGTACACCGGGCCGACCAGCTTCACCGGCAGGATCGGTGTCGTGGACTGCACCGCGCCGATCACCGACGCCGCCGGGCACCCGGCCGGGTTCGCTTCGAACGTGCTGGCCGGGCACGCCTTCTGCAGCGTCGTCAACCGGGAGGGCAGTTGCTTGGGCAGTTCGACCCTGACATGCGCGATGTTCGACTCCGGGCCCGAGGGGAACACGAGTTTCGCGTCGAGGCTCGCCCCATCCGCTTTCGAGGTTTTACCGGACGTCGCGACGCTGAACTTCGGGCCGAACTGCAAGCCTGCGCATCCGGCGACCGCAAACGGCGCCGAGTCTTCGGTCTGGGTGCCCTGCGAGCCAGAGATCGTCGCTGTGATGTGCTGCTGCGCGCAGTCGGTCGGGTTGAAGATGAACCCCGGCCGGTTGATCGTCACGTTCGTTTTCCTAAGCCGCAGCGGGATCCCATCGAGGATCTGCGGCAGCGGGTCGGTCGTGACCGTCAACGCCGTCGTATACGGATCCACACTGATCCGCGCGCGGACGACGACGTTCCCGAGGTTGAACGGCCCCGCATGCGTCGGGACGACGATCGAGAGGCCGAACGGCGCGCCCCTATAGGGGCCCGTCAGGTACACCATCCCTTTCTGGTAGAACGGGTGCGACCCAGGGCCCGCCGCCACGGTCATTTCCCCGATCTGCGACGCTGTCGAGCAGGTCCCAAGGTCGGCCTGGGGCTCGCCGCAGAACGGGATGCCGGAGAGCGACCCGAGCAGGCCCGGGGGGGTCGTGACCTTGATCTGCTGGAAGTCCTGTTCGCGATCTTCGCGATTGAACGTGACCGTCAGCGGGCTCAACTGCCCCGCGTTCGGGTTCGACGTCCCCGCTTCGAAGGAGGGCTTGAACGGCCACACCGCCGGGCATGCTTCCCCGTTGCCGTTCCAGTCGACGTTGAACTGCGACTCCGGTGTCGCTTCGGGGGTGATCGGGGAGCTCCACGGGATCAGGATCGAGGTGCTCGTGAACGTCCCGCACGCCTGCGGCGTCGCCAGCCCGGCACGCAGCCCGCTGTTGAAGTGCAGCTTGATGTTGCTGCTCGGCAGCTGCGGGAGATCCTTGAACGTAGTCGTCAGCTGCCCGGTGCTCGCGTTCGTGTAGATCCGGCCTTCCTGCTTGATCACGACCCCTGAGCCCTCGATCTGCAGGAAGAGCCGGAACATGTTGCCATCCGAGGCATCCGCGGTCGTACACGGGTCGCAGTGCGGGGTCCCCAGATACACCTGGCCTTCAAGCGGTTCGGTCAATAGCGGTGTTTCCACCTTGATCGTCCCGACCTGCGACCCGTTGGGGCACGACCCCGGGCTCCCCGACCCCAGGCCGATCTGCGCATCGCTGCACCCTTCAAGACCGTCTCCCGAGGAGGGGTCGAGCGACAGGCCCGAGGGGAGCGTCACGGTCGTTTCCTTGAGCTCTGGGGACAGCAGCGACGGGAACTGCTGCGGGCCCTGCGGAAAGCGCTCTTCGACCGAGATCCCCGCCGGTTCGTCAGCGCGTGTCGTTTCCGGGGTCACCGTCAAAGAAGGGTTGAACTGCAGCAGTTCGCAGCCATTGAGCGAGGAGAACATCGTCGTCGAGCGCGACGCCCACCGCGGATCGCTCAATTCAGGCTGGCCGTTCGCCTGCCATGGACCCGGGTTCTGCCACGAGTCCGCATACAGGCTCGCCGTCTGGGGGCCCGCCGTGCAATCCACCGGGTTATCCAGGAACGCCGTCGGCGCGACCCCCGTGACAGCAGTGCGGTATTCGTTGTAGTGGTTTGGGTCGGCCGCCGGGGTACCGAAGAACGTCACCGTCACGTCGATCGGGCTGCCCTGCTCCGGGATGCCCGGTGTCGTGACCCGTACCTCATAACCATTTTCCGGAAGCACGCTCACATACAACGGCACCGTCACGTGAATACCATAGATCAGGATCGCGAACTCCGCCGGGTACCCTTTTTCCGGGACGACGTTATACACCGGATACGCACTACCGTTGAAAGATCGGAGATACCTGTTCTTGATATTGATCCTCGCCATGCCAATCTGGCTGCTGGTCGGGCATTCTTCAGCCGAGAGCTTGTACTGCGGGCACCTTTCCACCACCGTCGGGTCGCCCGTCACACCCGGAGGGACATCCACAACAGTATCCCGCACATGCGCGACACGACCGGGGCCATCCGCGTCTTCATAGCTCACATTATTTATAGTGGCGTCCACCGTGTTCATCGAGAACGAGACAGTTGTCTCATACGGATGGTCCCCCGCCTGCGCGTCCGTGAGCCCGCCCGCCCCGCTCGTCACAGCCGACAGCGCCGCGATCCCGAACGGCTCCCCTGCCGATTCCGCCGCCGTCCCGACCGCCGTCGTCACATTCGCCGAGGATTCAGGCGCGCCGCCCCCGGACACCACCACGCTGTCCGTCACCGAACCCACCGTACCCGGCGCGACCGACACTTCGACTACCATCACCACGCGCTGACCCGGCAAAAGCGGATAGCCGTATGTACACGTCACCGTCAACGTTTCACACGAAAGCAATCTTCGTTCTTCCTCACGACCCTTGATATCTATGTTGAGAAGTTCGCCATGCAGGCCGGTCGCCTTCAATCCCCGGGGCAGCCTGTCGGCAATCGCGATCGGGCTCCCATCGGTCGGCGCGCTACCCGCGTTCGTCACACTCACCGTGTACGTATCGGAAGGTTCCCGACCGTCCTGTTCAGCGGAGAAGATCGTCGGTCCCGCGACCGCTTCGACGGTCAAACCAGGACCAGCAGCAGCCGGCGCCGCCGGCGCAGCGAACGCTCCCACGACCACCACACAGGCACCCACCGTACCCAGACCACGAATGAAGCCCCTCATGACCGGCCAGCCTTCCGATCCGCCCGGCCGCCGGCAGCGGCCCTCCCCGCCCTCAACCCACGCAGCCCGGCGTGGACCCTGCTGGCTCTCCTGTGCTTGGACCTGGGTCTTCTCGCCTTCGGCCTCCTCGTCTGCTTCCGGGGTTTCCCCCCAACTTCGCCGGCCAGCGGCGGATTGCCGCCAGCCTGGAACTCGCTGCCCGGCGAGAGCAGCGTCGGCGCCCCACTCAACACCCCCTGACACCCTTCCCCAGAACACGATGGCGGCGGCGCGGGCGCCGGAAAGCCACCATCGACCCGCGCATCATAAACATCGATGTTCGTGTCACCATCCTGCCCCACCAGCCGATCCGCAGTACTAAAGAACACATCGGCACCCGAAGCATCCGTACCCAGAAAGTGCACCACGCTTTCCGCTTTCCCACCGGGCCCGGGAACTCTGAGAGCGATATCCTGGCCGTCAGAGATGAGACTCACCCGCCCAGCGTGATACTCATAGACATTGTTGAACCCTTCGAGCGACTGCGGAGTAAGAGCCGCAGAGCTCTTGAAGAACACGTACGCACCATCCGCGGACACCGACAATCCGCTCGAGTAACTCGAAGAGTCATATATATCCGAGTAGTACGGCGACACGATCGTCGCGAAGTTCGCGGGCGAGTTGCCATTCTGATTGAACCCGTCCTGGCCGATCGACACCCGCACCAGCGCCCCGCTCTGCGCGTCATACTCGAACACCTGACTGGTCACACTCGTATCATCGGGCGTCAAATCGCCGCCGCTGGTGAACACCAGGAACCGGCCGTCCGGCGTGACATTCGACGAGTAAAGCGCCGGGGCATAACCTTCACTAGTTTTTTCCACCGGCATTTGCGCGATGAACGCAATATGCCCCGACGGGTATTCGGAGTCACGCTCGAACACATACAGATTGAACGCGCCTGCTGTGGCGGATTCACCCTGCCGATTCGGAGTCCTCGTCAACACGCCTCGAGCGAAGAAATAGACATGAGAGCCATCCTCGGACACCTGCTGAATCAGATTATTTTCTCCCACCAGCAGCACTTCGGCCGCCGGGTTGGAGACCGTCGCATCCCCACCGGAGACACGCACGATCCGCTGCCCCGCAGGCGCGCCGAAGTCATACTCATAGATGTTGTTGCTCGTATCCGAGCCCAACAGCGACTGCGCACTCTCGAAGAACACCTTCGAGCCATCCGCAGAGGCACCCACGAACCTCGCGTCCGCAAGCTGCCCCCCGCTGATCAACTGTTTATTCGCATAGCACGCCGAGCAATCTTCTTCGCTCGGCTCGGAGATCGCGACCGTACGCGCACCCGGCAGCCCGCCATCGACCCGAGCGAACAGCTCCGCGACCGGCGGCGCACTACCCTTGCACATATTGTTATCTGGGTACGCCGTGAAGAACACGGTGCCCCCGTCCGCCGACACGGCGTTATGGTTGAAACGGATCAGGCCATTGGCAATGCCGTTTCGTGGTCCGCCAGAGCCGAGCACAACACCGCACTGGCTGATCTGTTCGCCGCGGTCATTCACACCCACGAGCAACGGAGTCGTATTTTCCACGCCCAGATACTCATAGAGGGTATGGATATCGTGACCTTCTTCGGTGCGATCACCTGGCCAGTAGTCCGCACCCGAGGCAAAGAACAGACGCGACCCATCGGTCGACACCCCAACCGCAGACAGCCTCGCCATCTGACCCAGTTCCTGCGCCGTACCCGGCGGCGTCGCGGGCGGCAGACCCGGGCCGACGTCCACAATCGAGCGGTCGGGACGGCGCATGAAGAAATCGACCCGGTTTCCCGGCTGCCCCGCCTTCCGCTCCATCCACACAGTCCCCTGCCCCGCCCCGCTATCGCCGGTGAAGTCGGAGAACCCCTGAGAAATGAATGGTTCGTATTCGGAGCTCGGCGGATCGTCCGGCACGGTCGTCCAGCCCGACGCGGCCCGCGAGATCGTGTAGAAAGCTTCCGGGCCCGTACGGAGCCCGACGTCGGGAAAGCCTTCAAGCCCTGCTGCCGCCGCACTGATGTCGACCAAAATCGACCCCTCCGGTCCGAGGCGTTCCACCGAGACGGCACCCGCATTCTTGAACGACGGCGTGACCAGCTCATACGCCCGGCAGTCCGGCAGGCGCGCCGAGGGGCCCGTACGAAACGCCGCGTTCGGGCATTCTTCGGCCGCGGCGGGTGCCGGCACGACGGCGAGCGAGCCCGCTAGCACGCACAGCGACACCAGGCCGGCCAATATCGATCTAAGGGCGCTCATCTGGCACCTTCTCCTCGAACTCGGAGGGGAGAACCCCTCGGGTACACGACACGAAAAGAGCCCCGCGAGAGCGCAGGCGGCGATCCACGGCGCCGGCGAAGCGGCCCTGCCCGCGCGGTGCGAATGACGGGGCATCACGCAGCCTCCCGCTCGCCCGAGGCGTGGATACGGATGCTCTGCGCGACCCGCAGGCCCCGCGGAGTGAGGCTCCACGCGTTCGGCTCGCCTTTGGCATGTCCCTCGCCCGTATTCGCGAGCAGCCCAAGGCGCTCAAGGCGCCGCAGCAGCTTCGAGACCTGCCCCGGGTCGTGGATCCCCGCGCGCTCGGCGACCTCACGGTTGCTCGCCCCCGGGCGCCCCTCGACACCTTCAAGGACCCGCGCGGTGCGATACGTCAAACGCATCGAAAGACCCTCCAGCGGATCGCACACAGCGCGCCCGGGCGCAACCGGCGCATCGCCGGCGTCCACAGATTCCGCGGGCGCGGGGCGCGCCTGCTCGCGGCGTGCCACAGCCGCGCCCATATAGGGCAGCACGATCATCCCCATCAACTCACCCAACAGACCCGCGAGCGGTTTGCGCTCCCCCCGCAACAGCCGCGCGTACACGATCGTAAACGCCGCGCCGACCACACCCTCCGCGGTCAACGGCGAGCAGCCCCCGTTGCGCGCACCCTCAAAGCGGCCCTCGTCCATCACCGCTGCCAGACCCGCGAGGATCTCCTCGCGACGCTCCAAAACCTCCGCGCCACCGCGCAACGACTGGACCACGCATACACGCGCGAGCGCCGGCTCGCGATCCAGGAACGACAGAATCGCCCACAACCCCCCACGCACCCGCTCGCGCCACGCGAGGCCCTCCAACCCCGCCGCGGCGATCTCACCCTCGACCAGCGCGACGACGTCCTCCAGCACCGCGGTCAGGCACTCCTCGCGGTTCTTGAACAGCTCGTAGAACGTGCGGCGCGACACCCGCGCGCGGCTCGTGATGTCCGCGACCGTCGTGTCCGCGTAGCCAAGCTCATCGACCGCGACGACCGCCGCCGCGAGCAGCCGCGAGCGCTGGATCTCGATGATCTGCTCGTGCGAAGCACCCGCGCTCGGGGCGGGTACGGCCGCGGGACGACGCGCGGACCTACGCGCCCCCGAGGCCGGGGCCCCGCGAGGTCTCACCGCGCGCGAGGGCATCACGACGACTCCTCCGCGCGGGAGTGAATGAAAGCCGGGCGAGACCCTCCCCCGCGTGCGGGAGAACCCGGGCGGCGCGAACAGGCCGCTACCGGTCGGCTAGCTGCAGGCCGAGAAGCTGAAGAGAGAGAGAGAGAGAGAGAGATGCATCAGACCGCTGATGCATCTGGCAAGAACCCCATGCGGGGTCGCGCAGATATCCGGCACGTTATTCCCTCTCGAAACCACGCTGATACATCTCCCTCATACGTTCTGTGACCCAGTCCCTCGTCCCAAACCCAGTGTTCCTGCAAGCGCTTTTTGGATGTCGACCCCAAGACGGGATGACCCAAACCAGACCCTATGTTTGCCGATGCTCCACCCTCTGTGGACACCGACCCGCACTATATAACCACACTTGTGACGCGATGTCAAGCCCCTATCGCAGACCGGCCTCTGCACCAGCCCCGGGGACGCCACGCGAACGCCGTAGCGGCCGGAGGCCGCCATCAAATCCTTCTTGGGCAACCCTTCTGAGAAATCCTTCTGAGGTCCCCTCAGGCCGCGAGTTCGACGCGGCCCTTGCCGGCGCGCTTGCTGCACAGCAGGGCCTCGTCGCAGGCCTCCAGCAGCTGGGCGTCGGTCATCGAGGGTCGCCACTGGGCGACGCCGATCGAGGCGCCGACGCCCGGCGCGAGACCGAAGGAGGGAATCTCCGCGAGGCGCTGCAGGGCGCGGGCGGCGGCCTGCGCGGCGGACTCCAGGTCGGCGGCGGGGAGGATCACCGCGAACTCGTCCCCCCCGTAGCGGGCGACGCGGTCGAAGGCGCGGAACTCGCCCATCAGGGCGCGCGCGACCTCGCGCAGCAGCGCATCCCCCGCCGGGTGGCCGTGGCGGTCGTTGACCAGCTTGAAGTTGTCGAGGTCGAGCAGCAGGCACGCCAAGCGCCCGTCGGTGCGCGCGGCGCGCCCGATCTCTTCCTGCAGGCGGCGGCGCATCGCGCGGTGGTTCATGCAGCCGGTCACCGCGTCGGTGCCGGCCTCTGCGCGCGCGCGCAGCAGGGCGAGCGCGGACGCGGCCTGGTCGACCAGCGCCGCCGCCCGCTGGAGCGCGCGCTCGTCGAACGCCTCGGGGCGACGGCGGGCGAGGACCACGACCGCCTCGACCTCCCCGCGCACCGTGAGCGGCGCCAGCAGCGCGCAGCCGGCGCCGCCCGTAGCCGCCAGGCGCGGCACGCTGGCGGCGAGTTCGCGTGCGCCGGCAGCGAGCACGGTCTGTCCGGTGCTCGCGACCCACGCCACCCCCGGAGGACGCTCGGAGCAGGGCGCCACGTAGCTGAGGCGCCCCTCTCCCTCGAAGAGGTAGACCACCACGAGCTCGCCCTCCCCCTCGGCGGCGAGGTGGTGGACGTGCACCTCATCGGCCCCCAGCAGCGAGAACAGCTCGCTCGCGAGGGTGCGGAAGACCGCCTCGGTCTCACCGGCGCCGTCGGCGAGCCGCATGATGCGGCGCATTGCGTCGAGCAGCGGATCGCCGCCGGGCGCGATCGGTGCGACGGGCGCGACTCGTACAGGGCCCTCCGTTGCAACGCCTGGCATGGGTAAAACTATACCCCCGGTACCGAGAAACGCCGCCCGCATGGGTCACGGACGGCGCTCTCTATGTGGAGACCCATATGGGTCTCCGGCTCCCCGCCAGGAGTCAGGCTCTGAAGGTCACCGTTGCGTAGGCCTTGGAGGAGGCGCCCTTTTTCTTCGGTACGAAGCCGACGCGCACCTTGATCCGCAGCTGGCGGAATTTGCCGAGCACTTCGCGGCCGACGCGGGTGAGCGGCACGTTGAGCGTCTCCCTGCCGGCGTTGCCGAGGTGGCGCGCGACGGTCTTCAGGTCTGTGCCGCTGCCGCTGATGCGCCCGGCGGCGGGCAGCTGCACGGTCATGATCGCGGTGGCGCCGGAGGTCCGGTGCTTGAGGATCTGCACCGGACAGTTGGTGACGGAGATCTTCGTCTTCTGGGTGATCGTCGGCCCGCTCTGCGCGACGATCGTGGTCGGCATCACGAGGTTCGAGGTGCAGAGGTTGCCGTTGGCGGCGAGCACCGAGTTCGAGCCGGTCGGGAGTTTCATCGCGAAGCTCGAGACGGGCACGTCGGGGAGCGATTCGAACGTCGTCGTGATGATGTTGTTCACGACGTTGGTGTGCCCGACGAGGATCGTCGTGATCCCGCTGCCCTGGAGGACCGCGTCGATGTCGGGGAACGCCTCGCCGCCGTGGGAGACGAAGTAGACGGTCCCCGAGAGCGTGCCGGGCAGCGCCGGGGTCGTGGCAGTGGCGCTGCCGACCCGCGAGCCTGACGGGCAGGCGCCGGGATTGGCTTCGAAGGTCGCCGCGACACACGCCAGTTTGAACGTGGCCTGGCGCGCGGGCAGCTGCTTGGGCAGCGAGGTGACGATCTTCTTGATGTTGCCCTGGCCCGCGCCCTGGCTGATCTTGACTTCGAGGCTCGCCCCGTTCGCCCTCGAGGTTTTCGCGCCTGTGAACGCGGTGAGGCTCGGTTTGAACGCCAGCGCGCCGCATTCGCCCACGGAGAAGGGGCTGGAGACGTTCTGGGTGGCGGTCGCGCTCGAGCCGAGCACGGCGAGGCCGGTGAGCGTCGATTCGGTCGCGAGCGCACCGCAGTTGGTCGGGTTGAGCAGGAAGCTCTGACGGTTGACTTCGACGCTCACCCGCTGCAGCCGCAGCGGCACGCCCTTCCAGATCGTCGGTATGGCGCTGGTGACGATCACGCGGTAGGGGCTGTTCGGTTCGACGGCGATCGTGGCGCGCGTGACCACGTTGCCGAGGCTGAACGGACCGGTGACGGCGGGAACCACGATCGCCATCCCGTAGGGGGCGCCGTTGTAGGGGCCGGTCAGGTAAACAGAGCCGCTGAGCTGGTAGGGCGCGGGGCCGGCCCCGGCAGAGACCGTGACGCTCCCGATCCGGCTGGACGCGGGGCAGCCTTCTTCCTTGGTCTGCGCTTCGGCGACCTGCGCTTCGCTGCACAGCGTCACCGCGGGGATCCGCCCGACCAGGCCGGGAGGCAGCACCGTCCTGACCTGCGAGAGGTACTGCTGGCCCGTGGGCCGGGTGAGGTTGAGCGTGTAGGAGGTGGACGCGCCCGCGCTCGTGGGCAGGCTGGAGGTGCTCTGCGTGAGCGCGAACGGCAGCGGCGAGGCACAGGCTCCGCCGGAGCCGTTGCTGTCGACGAGGAACGAGCTGAAGGGCGACTGCGCAGCCGTGCCGGTGTACGGCGTGAGGCTTGTTTCGGTGCTCGCCACCACACACGCGAGCGGGTTGGCCAGCGGCGCGAGCGGCCCGCCTTTGAAGTGCAGTTTCACGTCGCTGAAGGGCTGTTCGGGGTTCTTCGCGAAGGTGGCGGTCAGCCGGCCCGTTTTTTCATTCGGCACGACCGAGCCTTTGAGGCGCACCGAGATGCCGTAGCGCGGGGACTCGGCGTCGATGTACATCGTGTACGGAGGTCCGGTGATCGGACCGGATTCGGGCCCGCCGAGGTAGAGGTCGCCTTTCAGCGATCCCGGCGGCAGGTCCGGGACGTCCAGCGTGACCGTGCCGACTTTCGAGCCGACCGGACATTCGACTTCGTTCCTCGTACCGATGCCGATCTGCTTGGGCGTGCACGCTTCCAGTCCGTGCGCAGCGGAGGGGTTGAGCGTCATGCCTTCCGGCAGCGTGACGCTCGCGTTTTCCAACTGCGAGGAGTCGATGCCGGTGGGACTGGGATCGTGCGGCAGCTTCAGTTCAGTCGTGACGCCGTCGGGCTGGTCGGACTGGGTGGTTTCCGGTTCGAGCGAAAATGTCGGCGCGAAGGGAACGGCCGCGAAGGGCGCGGCCCCGTTGCAGCCTTCGGTGCCCAGCGGCGTGGTGTATTTCAACGACGCTTCTTCGCCGAGAAGGGCTTTGAGCGTCACCGTGTTCGTGGTGGCCGGCCCCGGACCGGCGCAGTTGCTCGGGTTCGTGATGAAGCCGCCCAGTTTTTCATTGCCGATTTCGCCTTTGAGGATCAAGCGCGAGGAGATCAGCGGCAGGGCCGGGGAGACGTTGATTTCGTAGTAGTCGTGGTAGTTGCCGGCCCATTCCACGCTGCCTTCGATCATGGTGTGGGCGTAGTATTCGCCTTCCTCGAGTTCTTCCTGTTCTTCCAGTGAAGGGAAGTGTTCGAATCCTGGTTTTGCCCCTTTTGCTTCTGCTTCTTTGAAGCCTTTTTCAAGCTGCGCTTTGGTCAGCGCTTCGGGCAGTGCGAGCGCCACGCCGAAGTCTGAGGCTTTACCCTGAGGCTGGACGAGGTTGTAGACTTTGCCTTCCAACGGAAGGTCTGACACGCCAGGCCCAACGCCGTTGGGCCCAGCGTACACCGTTACCTTGTTGACGCCGATTTCGGATGCCGGCGAGCATGTAGGTTCTGGGTAAAAGCCCGTGCCCGGAACGACCTCCTTTTCGCCGTACTGCGCGAACGAGCACTGCGCGACGGCCTCGGGGTTGGTGCTCACGCCGGGGCCGACGTCGGTGCGCACGTGGGTGACGAGGCCCGTCGGCGCCTCGTTGGGCAGTTCCCCGACGGTGGCGATCTTGAAGTCGGTGATCCCCCACGCAGGGTGGCCGGCCGCTTGGGTGTAGCCCTGTTCTTTGGCCTGGGCGAGGGTGGGTTCCGTGGGTACCGAGTAGTTGAATTCGAACGGCCCGAGGTGGAAGGTCTTCGTTTCTGAGCCGCATTCTTTGAATGCCGCGGTGCAGTTGGCCGCGACGAACGTTTCCACGCCAAACGCGGGCGCGGGGGTCGCCTGCGCGGCGGGCGCGGCGACGGCGGCGAAGCCCACGCCGGCGAGCAGCGTGGCGAACCAGACCCGACCGGACGACCGGATCGTTGCGTAAGCGGGGAACCTCATGTCAACCTCCCTCAGTGGCCCAGGGCCGTCCTTGCATACCTGAAGAACACAACTCTCTATACCCAAGTTGCGCTCTTCTTACTCTACATCATAGTTCGGTCATGAGGAATCCGGCTGTGGTGTTGTCAACAGCGCTGCTCCTCGCAGGCCAACTCAACGAGAATCCGGCTGAGGGGTTGTCAACGGCGCGTGCTCCTCGCGGGCCAACTCGAGCGCCTCCGTCAGGCCACTGCGGGCACGGCGGTCGATGAGTGGCTGCAGGAGCATCCGCAGCGGCAGCACCACGGGCACCCAACCCGGCGCGGTCACGCGCCGGGAGCGACGGTGCACACCGCGCTCGATCGCGTCGAGCGCGCGCGCTAGCGGCACGGGCGCCAGGACGGCGCGGCGCCGGCGCGAGGCCCGCTCGTAGGCTCGCGTGTGGGTGGCGCGGGTGACCATGTCGGTGTCGATCACCCCGAAGTACCCGACCCCCACGCGCGCGCCCGACTCGTGCAGCTCGACGCGCAGCGTGTTGCCGAGCGCCTCCACGCCGGCCTTGGAGGCGCTGTAGGCGCCGAGCAGCGGGGCGTGCAGCGCCGCGGCGACGGAGGCGATCGCCAGCGCGTACCCACGGGGGTGCGCGATGTGGGGCCCCGCGGCGCGCAGGGTGTAGTAGACGCCGAGCAGGTTGACGGCGACGGTGCGCTCGAAGTACGCGGGGTCGCCGCCGATCAGCGGCACCTGCGCGGCGACGCCGGCGTTGGCGACCGCCACGTCCAGGCCGCCGAGGCGCTCGACGGCGCCGGCCGTCGCGGCCTCGACCTGCGCGCGGTCGGTGACGTCGCACTCCCACCACGGCGCGCCCCCGCACTCCGCGGCCACCCGCTCGAGCAGCTCGGGCTCGAGGCCCGCGAGCGCCACGCGCGCGCCGCGCTCGTGCAGCCGGCGCGCCGTGCCGGCGCCGATCCCGCGCGCAGCCCCGGTGATCAGGACGCGGCGGCCCGCCAGGGGGACCGTGGGCGAGGCACTGCTCATTTCGTGCTCCGATCGTCGGGGGTCACTGCGCGAGCAGCCTACAGCCCGGCCGGGGAGCGCTCAACTCGACCGGACCCCGGGAGCGCGGCCCTCGGCCTCTGCACCCACCCCGGGTCCGCCACGCGAACGCCGCTGCGGCCGGAGGCCGCCATCAAAAAAACTGCGGGCGCGTGCCGCGCGCCTCAACTCGGCAGGTGGAAGGGGACTGTCGTCACGACCATCCCCGGCAGCTGGCGCAGCGCGCGGCGCAGGCGGGGAGCGACGCCGTTGTGCAGCGGGCGGTGCCACGCGCGGCGGACGACCAGTTCGGGGAGCACGACGGTGACGGTGAAGTCGGGCGCCTCGCCGTGCAGCAGCCGCAGGTAGCGCGCGAGCGGAGCGACCAGCGCGCGGTAGGGGGAGAGCACGATCTCCAGCGGCACGTGGTCGCCCCACACCTGCCAGTAGGAGCGAAAGCGCCGGGCCTCCTCCTCGTCGGCGGAGAGGTGCAGGGCGAGCACCGGCTGGCCGAGCGAGGCGGCGTAGGCGAGCGCGCGCAGCGAGGCGAGGTCCATCGCGATGACCGGCACGACGGTGAGGTTGAGCACCTGGTCGGGGGCCTCCTCGTGCTCGTGCTGGCCGCTGCGGACCGCGGAGTGGGCGCGGTCGCGAGGAAGCGAGCGGGACGGCGGCGCGATCAGCTTCGCGCGGGCGCGGGCTGGGATCGGCTGCAGCGCGACGGCGCGTCCGACCGCGAGGTAGTGGGCGCGGATGCGCAGGAACAGCACCACGAGCGCGGGGATCAGCACCACGACCAGCCACGCGCCCTCCAGGAACTTGGTGAACGAGGTGATCGCCAGCACCACCGCCGAGAGGAAGGCGCCGAGCGCGTTGAAGCACATGCTCCTGCGCCAGCCCTCCTCGCGGGTGCGCAGCCAGCGCACGACCATGCCCGTCTGCGAGAGCGTGAACGCGAGGAACACACCGACGGCGAACAGCGGGATCAGGCTCGTGACGGAGCCGTCGAACGCGGCGAGGATCGCGGCGGCGGCGGCGCCGAGTACGACGATCCCGTTGGAGAACGCGAGGCGGTCGCCCATGCGCAGGAACAGGCGCGGCGCGGAGTAGTCGCGCGCGAGGAAGAACAGCAGCCGGGGGAAGTCCGAGAAGGCGGTGTTCGCGGCGAGCAGCAGCACGAGCGCGGTGGCGGCCTGCACGTAGCCGTACAGCACGCCGTCGCCCACCCCGCGGTGGGCGAGCTGCGAGAGCACGGTCTGCGAGGAGGAGGGCACGATCCCGTCGAGCTCGATCAGGACGACGGTGCCGACGAACATCACCACGAGCAGGGACACCATCCACGTGAGGGTGGTGCGCGCGTTGCGCCACTCCACAGGCTTGAACGCGGGGATCCCGTCGGAGATCGCCTCGATCCCGGTCATCGCAGTCGCGCCCGACCCGAAGGCGCGCAGGACCAGCAGCAGCCCGACGCCCTCGGCGGCGTGCACCGGCGGGCGGGGCGTCGCGTGGAAGCTGTGCCCGGCGGCGTCCGCGAGGCCGACCGCGACCAGTAGGAAGATCGCCAAGATGAACATGTACGTAGGCGCAGCGAACAAAAGCCCGGCCTGGCGCACGCCGCGGAGGTTGCCGGCGACGAGCAGCGCGATCACGCCGAGCCCCAGCGGCACGGTGTCCGGCGCGAGCGAGGGGATCGCGGAGGTGACGGCGGCGATCCCGGAGGCGACCGACACGGCGACGGTGAGGACGTAGTCGAGCATCAGCCCGGCGGCGGCGACGAGGCCGGGGACCAGGCCGAGGTTGTCGGAGGCGACGATGTACGAGCCCCCGCCGCGGGGGTACGCGCGGATCGTCTGGCGGTAGGACAGCCCGACGACGACCATCAGCACGAAGATCGCGAGGGAGATCAGCCGCGAGTAGCCGAACGCGGCCGCCCCGCCGAGCGCGAGCACGACGAGCATCGCTTCGGGGCCGTACGCCACCGAGGAGAGCGCATCGGAGGAGAGCACCGGCAGCGCGACGAGCTTGCGCATCCGCTCCTCGAGCACCGCGGCCGAGTGCAGCGGGGGGCCGAGCAGCGTGCGGCGCACCCGCCCCGCGGTCCACCCCCCGCGCGTGGGCGCGTGCCCCGCCTCGCGCGTGGCCTCGAGCTCCTCGCCGGGCGCGCCGTCGGCCTCGACCGCCACGAAGCGCGAGCGCCCCAGACGCACCGACCCGGTGCTCGACTGCCCGAGGTTGGGGTCGCACGGCAGCGCGCGGATCCACTGCGAGCGGTCCCCCAGCGCGGACCCCCACCGGGCCCCGATCCCGCGCAGCACCTCCAGGTCGCTCTCCCCGAGCGCGGGGTAGCCCGTCGCGGGGCTCAGTACGACCGGCGACTGCTCGCCGTCACCAGCCGCGGGCGCGGGCGGGTGCTCGGGCTGCGAAGGGGTGGTCTGCGGAGGGGTGGGGCTCGCCACGGCGCCATCATCACAGAGCGCGGTGACGTCGGGCTCGGCTCAGCCCACCACCAGCGTCGCTTTCATCCCTTTGGCCTCGTGCCCGGGCAGCGAGCAGAAGAGCGTGTAGGTGCCGGGGTGGAGCTTCAGTTTGAGGTCGCGGACGCCCCCCGGTTCGGTGTTGGGGAGTGCGCCTGGTTCGGTCCCTTCGCTCGGTTCGAGCAGGTGCAGGTTGTGGGCGTCTTCGCCGCGGTTGACGAGCTCGACGATCACTTCCCCGGCGGGCACTTCGGGGCGCGAGAGCGTGAAGGAGAACTCCTTGGCGATCACCTGCACGCGCGCGGGCGCGGGCGGGCCGGTAGGGCTCGCGGGCGCTTCCTTGGCCTCGCCGGGTTCGGGGGTGCCTGCCGAGGGAGCGGCGGGGGCCGCCGGCGGGGAGGTCCCGGAGGGAGTGGAGGTGGAAGGGGCCGGTCCGGCGGAGCCGGCCGGCTGGGCGGGCGTTCGTTGCGCGGTCCCCCCGCGGTGTGGCTGCCGAGCAAGGCGACGCTGGCCGATTCGGGGATGCTGGCCGAAACGGGGATGCTCGCCTTTGGCGAGTGTCCCCCGGCTTCGGCGAAGCGAGTGTCGCCCTAATCGGCGGGGACAGCGGCGGTCGCGCGCAGCGCGGCAGGCGCGTGTGGAGCAGTGTGACGAGTGGGACGGACGCGAGGCGCGGCACGCGCGGCGTGCGGGCGTGGGCGCGGCGAGCGCGACCGCGGCGAGGGCGCCGGCGAGGAGGCACAGCGCGCCGAGCGTGGCTGCCCAGATCCGGGCGCGCGGGCTCACTTCAGCAGCACGGGCCGCGCGAATTCCGCGGCTTCGGGGATCGCGACGGCCGCTTCTGTCTGGAACCACTGCTCCAGCAGCGAGCAGTACATCGAGCGGAAGTCGGAGGTGTTGCGGAGGTTTTCGTTTTCGTCGAGCTGCGCGAGGCCGGGGAATTCACCCACCATCGTGCCGGACGCGCGGGTGCCGATCAGGAAGGAGACCCCGCCGGCGCCGTGGTCGGTGCCGAAGCCGTTTTCCTGGGGGTGGCGGCCGAACTCCGACCACAGCTGTACCAGCACGCGGTCGGCCAGGCCGCGTGCTTCGAGGTCGCGCTGGAAGGCGAGCACCGATTCTGCCGTCTGGCCGAGGTTGGTCGCGAGGGTGGTGGCCTCGTCGGAGTGGGTGTCGTAGCCGCCGACGGCGTTCAGCGAGACGCACCGGATCGGCAGCCCCGCGGCGAGCATCGCCGCGAGCGCGGCGAGCCGTTCGGGGAATTCGCCGCCGGTCGTGGGGTACGTGACCGGGGAGGTGTAGGCCGGTTTGCCGTCGGGGCCGACGAAGGGGGCCATCTCGTTGAGGACGATGCTCGTGTCCAGCGACGCCCCGCGCGCTTCGGCGTAGGCGGGGGAGGGGGCGCCGAGCGCGCCGAGCGCCCCGTAGGTCTCGAGCGCCGGGGCGGTCAGCGGTTCGTCGAGGCCGTACGCCCACATGTTGAAGCCGACCGGGGTGGAGACTGCCGCTACGGGCACCTTGGCGGTGGCCAGGGCGGGGGCGAGGCTGTAGTCCATGGAGAGGCCCTGCAGCGGGTTGCCCGGTTCGCCGGTGGCGTCGAGGAAGCGCCCCATCCAGCCTGTGCGGGTGTCGGTGGCGAGCTGCCCGACCTCGCCGACCTCCCAGTAGTGGCGGCTGGTGAAGTGGCTCTCGTCGGGGGGGTCGTAGCCGATGGCGGGGAACGTGGTGACCTTGCCCTCGCCGTGCAGGGTGGCGAGCGGACCGGCGGAGGGGTGCCACATCAGCGCGGGGTCCTCGGTGAACGGCTGCCCGGCCCCTTCGGCGAAGCCGATCGTGGGGCGCAGTTCGTGGTAGCGCGCTTCCTTGACGGGGGCGAGCACCGAGAGGGCGTCCCACCCGCCTTCCATGAAGATCGACACGAGCACCGACTGGTTCGGCGCGGCGGCGGAGGCCTGGGCGATGCCCGCTTCGAAGTGGCGCGGCGAGAGCGCCGAGGCGCCGTAGACGGAGAACGCAGCGCCGACGGAGCGCAGCAGGAAGGCGCGCCGGTCCATCCCGGTGCCGGCGGGCAGCGGCTGGCCGGGCTCGATCGAGGGCAGCCCGCGGCCGGCGGCGGCCACGCCGCGGCGCAATAGGTGGGCGCGGTTGAAGTCGTTGCAGGAGCAGCCGTCGGACATGTCAGACTCACTTGTAGGTCGGGGGCGGTGGCGATCAGCATTCGCAGGGCGTTCTGGCGCAGCGCGCGGTAGGGGCTGTCCTCCCATTCGGCCGTGACCTGGCCGTCGAGGCACGATTCGGCGAAGGCGGCCAGGCACTCCCGCGATTCGGCGGAGAGCGGGGGTTCGGCCCAGTAGGCGAGGGCGTGCGCAAACGCGGTGGCGGGTTCCTCGGTGGGGTCGTACACGGGTTCGCCTTCTCCCGGCCACGGGTTGGGGTACGTCTTGGCGGTGACGTAGCTTGCGATTTCCCAGCGGGCCTTGGCGGTGGAGGTGTCAAGCCACCGCGAGAAGTCCCAGCCGGAGACGTTGGGGGGATAGAAGAGCTGCTGCCCGGCGGCGCTGTCGAGCCACGTCCACGCGGTCGTGTCGATCGGGCGGGAGATCGCGCGCAGCAGGCCGGCGTTGTAGACGACGGGGGGCGTGACGAGCTCGGGGCCTTCGTAGAAGTCCGGGTGCTGGAGGATCGCCTCGACCACCGCGCGGATCGAGTAGCCGCTCGAGAGGTACAGGCCCTGCAGCGAGGCGAGCGTCTGTTCGTCGGGCTGCGTGGGGATGAAGTAGCCCCACAGCTTGGTGACGAAGAACGAAGGGTGCAGCGGGTGTTCGACGCAGAGGCGCACGGCGTCTTCCCAGTTCCAGTTGCCGGTCTGCCCGAACACGGTCTTGTCTTCGGTGTCGTGGCGTTCGGGTTCGTAGTGAAAGTTGCGCAGGCCCGCTTCCGAGGACCATTCCGCGGTGAAGCCGGTCAGCACGCGGCCCATTTCGCGCACGTCCACCTCGGTGTACGCGCCGCGGTCGGCGCCGAGCGAGAACAGCTCCATCATCTCGCGCGCGTAGTTCTCGTTGGAGTTGCCCGCTTCGTTGTAGATCCCGTCGAGGAACACGAGCATCGCGGGGTTGGCCGTGACGGCCGTGAACAGGTCGTGGAAGCTGCCCAGGCACTGTGCGCGGAAGAGTTCGTTCTGGTCGAGCATCAGCTGTTGGGAGTCGACCTTTGCGTTGGAGTTGGCGAACCAGTCGTGCCAGATGTACGTCATGCGCTCGACCAACTGCTGGTCGGAGCGGACCATGCGGTCGAGCCACCAGCAGTGGTCCTGCCCCCACGCGTTGACGGGGTCGAGCGGGTTCCCTTTTTCTTCGACGGGCGCGGGCCCGCTCAGGACGGCGGGCCCGGAGGGGCGGGTGAGCCCGTAGACGACCTGCTGGACGGGCTGCCCGGCGAGCACCGCGGCCTGCCCGGGGGTCGGCCCGAAGCCGGCGCGCCACAGCAGGCGGTTGGCGCCGGCCTGGGTGAGAATCGCGGGCGCGGCGGGGACCGGGGCGTTCGACGGCGGCGGGGGCTTCGCGGGGGCGGTGGGCAGCGCCGTTCCGGCGGTGCCCAGGTGGCGGCGGTGGTGCTTGCGGTGCTTTTTGTGGTGCTTCTTGTGCTTGTGCTTGCTCTTGTGGTGCGCGGCGTGCTTGTGGCGCCCGTGCTCCTTGCCGTGCGTCGCGTGGCGGGCGGCGGCCACTGTGGCGGGCCGCCCCGCAGCCTCGAGGTGTGGGGAGCCCTGGCCCATCTCGCCCATGCGACGCCGCTCGGTCGAGCGGGTCGGATAGTCGAGTCCCGGCGGCGCGGGCTGGACGAACGTTCGACGAGCTTCCCGAGGACGTCGCCAAGGCCTCGGTCGGGTCAGGCGCTTTGCTTCCTCGCGCCGGGGAGACGGATACGGTTGCGCGATGGCCGAGCATCCTCCGGGCACACAGCCGCCACGGCGGCGGCGCTGGCACCTGCAGTGGGAGCTGCTCGTCTGCGGCGTGCGAGGCCATGAGCTCGTCGGCGTCGACGCGGCTGGGCTGCGTCCCCAAGACGCGATCCTCGCACGCGAGGACGCGGCGGGCACGCGCTGGTACCGCTGCCTGCGCTGCGACAGCTGGTTGGCGCTACCTCCTTCCAAACCCGCGCAAACCCACCCTCCGGAGCGAAGCGAGCTCGAGCTGCCGCTGCGAGGCAGGCCGCTGCGCGACAAGATCCTCCTGCGCCTGATCGCCGTCGACCGCGCGTTCCATTTCCTCGTGCTCGGCGCGCTCGGCGCCCTCGTGCTGGTGTTCGCAGCCGACCGCAGGACCCTGCACGACACCTTCTACAAGGTGATGGCCGACCTGCAGGGAGGCGTCGCGTCCGAACAGCACGCCGCCCACGGTCTGTTGCACGACCTCGACAACGCGTTCACGACGTCCTCCTCGCACCTGCACCTACTCGGAGCGGTGCTGCTGGCGTACGGAGCGGTCGAGGCAGTCGAGGCGGTCGGCCTGTGGTACCAGCAGCGGTGGGCCGAGTACCTGACCTTCCTCGTCACGACCTCACTGCTGCCGCTCGAGGTCTACGAGATCGTCAACCACGCGACCCCGTTCAAGATCCTGGCCTTCGCGATCAACGTGGCGGTGGTGCTTTACCTGCTGGTCGCCAAGCGGCTGTTCGGCGTGCGTGGCGGGGCCGCCGCCGGCGAGACCGAGGCTGAGCACGATCGAGGCTGGGAGGCGCTCGAACGCACCTCGCCTCCCGTTCCCAGCCTCGACTGACCAGCCGAACCGCCCACCACCAGCTTCCCCCTGCCCCCGGCGTGAGCCTACGCTCCAACTGGCCGGCGGGCCCGGGGGTGGCGGGGGTCGGGCCTGCGCCTTGCCGCCTGTCGATCTGGCCGCGGGGTGCGAGGAGAGCGAGCTCCCTCCGCATCCTCGGCGTCGCTGATCGCCCAGGCGATCCGCTCGACCAGCTGCGCCGCGGCGTGGCCGGTGCTCAGGTGGACCGAATGCACGTGCTCGTCGAGCAGCACGGGGGCGTCGGCCAGCTGGGCGGGGACTGGATCGGTTGTGACGATGACTCTG
Source organism: uncultured Solirubrobacterales bacterium (assembly GCA_963842005.1). Classification (GTDB taxonomy): domain Bacteria; phylum Actinomycetota; class Thermoleophilia; order Solirubrobacterales; family Solirubrobacteraceae; genus Palsa-744. The sequence continues at coordinate 944,592 of CAWJEV010000005.1, forward strand.
GGCATGGGGTCTCCTTTGTGTTCGACGGTGCCTGGGTGGCGGACGGGCCGGCCGGGGGGAGCCGGCCCGTCCGAGGGGTGTTCGGGGAGCGCAACCGCGCCCTTCCGAACGGAGAGGTGGACACGAGACGTCAGATGCGATGTGAACATCGCCCGGCCACGTCGATCGGCGGCGGTTCGACGCAGGCCACCCGGCCCCTTGGAAAGCCGGTCGCCGCTGGCGTGGTGGACGTGGGTCTGAGCATTCTCTACTAAGTATATCTAGATTATGGAGAATGTCAAGAGCGCCACCGCTCCTCCACGTAAGCGCGCGTGCGGGCCGTGCTCGGCCCCAACGTGCTCGTGTCCGCCCTGATCTCCCCCGGCGGCCCCGGCCCAGATCGCCGACGCGGCCGAAGAGGCCGGCCTCTAATAGAGTTGCGCCCGTGAAAGCGGCGGTGATCTACGGGAACGGCGGCCCGGATGTCCTGCGCTACGAGGAGGTACCCGATCCCGAGTGCCCCGAGGGCTGCGTGCTGATCGACGTCGAGGCGATCAGCATCGAGGGCGGGGACCTCCTGGCTCGCGCCTCCTCGCCGCCGCCGTCGGTCCCGCACATCGTGGGGTACCTCGCCGCGGGCACAGTCGTCGAGGTCGGCGCCGGCGTCGAGGATCCCGCGGTCGGCGACCGGGTTGTGACCCTGAACAGGGCAGGCTCGCATGCCTCCAAGCGGGCCGTTCCCGCTATGTCTACCTGGCGGATCCCCGACGGGTTGGACGCGCCTGGAGCTGCGTGCGTCCCGGTCGCGTTCGGGACCGCCCAGGAGTGCCTGTTCACCGCCGGTAACCTCCAGGCCGGGCAAACGGCCCTGATCCACGCCGGAGCCGGAGGGGTCGGGATGGCCGCGATCCAGCTCGCCAAGCAGGCCGGCGCGACCGTGATCTCGACCGCGTCGAGCGACGAGAAGCTCGAACGCCTGAAGGAGTTCGGTCTCGACCACGGGATCAACTACGCCAGCGAGAACTTCGTCGAGCGAACGCGCGAGCTGACCGACGGACGGGGCGTTGACGTGATCCTCGACTCGGTTGGCGGCCAGAACCTCGTCGATAGCGTTGGCGCGCTCGCCTACCGCGGGACGCTCATCAGCGTTGGGGTAGCGGGCCGGGCCGGCTCCAACATTGAGGCGAGGGATCTGTGGGCGCAGAACAACGCGCTGCGCGGCGTCTTCCTCGGCGGGGCCCTGCTGAGCGAGTACCCCCGTGTCCACGCAATGATCACCGATTTATTCGAGCGAGTCGCGAACGGCGGGCTGCGCGTCGAGGTCGACCGGACGTTCCAGCTCGCCGAGGCCGTCGCCGCGCACGCGTACATCGAGAGCCGCCAGGCTTTCGGTCGCGTCGTGATGTCGCCGTAGGCGCTGCGCCAGTCTGGCGAACAGCGGACGATGGGTGAATGAGCAGCACAGCCACAGAGATGGTCGCCGTGACGACCGATCTGGTGGGCTCGACAGCGATCGCCGACCGCCGCGGCCTGGCGACAGCCGAAGGTAGTCGGATACCCCCTGAATTGCGGCGCGCGATGCTGCCGGTGTAGAGTCTCGGGTGCGTGACCGGTGCACCCAGACCCATCACAGGTCGCTGCCTGTGCGGTGGCGTGACCTATAGCGTCGACGCCGAGCCGGTCTGGCAAGGGGCTTGCTACTGCGCGAACTGCCAACGCCAGACCGCTACGGCGTTCTCGGTGATTGTGGGCGTACCGAGCAAGGCGCTCGCGGTTGAGGGCAGCACACTCGCCTCGTTCAAGACCGCCAGCGAGGACTACCAGAGCACCACAGAGCGGCGGTTCTGCTCGGCCTGCGGGTCGCCGATATTCAGCACGATCGAGTCGATGCCGGGAGTGGCCTTCCTGAAGGCAGGGACGATCGACGATGCATCCTGGATCGAACCGACGGTCGAGATCTGGACGCGCTCGGCGCAGCCATGGGCACCGCACTTCGAGAACGCCGTGCGATTCGAGCGTACCCCCAGTTAACTGACTGCTGCTTCCAACGGCATTCCGCCAGTCACGACGACAGGTCGGGGCGCTAGCGCATCGGACGAGACGCGAGCGGATTGGTGGTGTCTGGGTCGTTTGTGATTGACGCCTGCTCCCATATCCGCGACCAGTAGTTGCGGTCGGCGGTCGGGCGGGAGCGCTCTTGCTCGGCAAGCCACCGGTACCACTCGGCCCACACCGTCGCCTCCTCAGCAGCCAGATAGATGCCCTCCACGGCCGCGCCGCGTTGCCAGTGCCCATCGGCGGGAGTGGGCGTCCGGTACAGCGCTGCGCCTCCGGCCAGGATGTGGCGCTACCAGGTGCCAGCGACCGGCACGCGCGTAACGCGCAGCTCCTCCACAGCGCGCTACGTGAAGGTGGGGGCCTCGAGCCCCGCGACGAGACGCGAGAGCTCCTCGTACCCGCCGGCGGCAAGCACGTCGATCGGCTTGCGGTGTCCCAGCGCAACCAGCGGCCGGTTCAGCCACACCGGCACGTATTCGACCTCCAGCACCGCCGCGAGCCGCTCGATGATCGCCGAGAGCTCCACCAGCCGCTCCGCTCGCCGCCCGGTGGGCGCGCGCGTGCGGTGAAGCCACGCGCTGACCGTTGAGACCCCCGCCCCTGTCGCGCGCGCGATGTCGCGCTCGGTCAGCGGAGCGAGCCGTCTGATCCGGATTGCCTCGTCTGCGTAGGCCAAGCTCATCCCCAGATTGTAGCAAGAAACGGATGCAAAACGGAACCCCTTCGGAAGGATGGCTGGGGAATAGCGGGTGTCCCCGATGGGCCGTAGGGCCTCAGATCGGCTGGAGTAGACGCGCTCTGAACCGAAGCGCGAGTCCGCAAAGCACGTAGAGGATGGCGAGACCGATGAGCGTGAACTTGATGGTCGAGCAGACGGCAGCGAACGGTGGAGCGAAGCTGCCGCCCTTGCCGGCGAGCGTGAGCAGCAGGGCGACGTTTTCACTCGCGTCGAACGCGGCGGCGGCGAGGGCAAAGAACGGGATGACCCCGCCGGGCGTCGCGAGGCGCTGCCAGCCGCGTGCCCGCGCGGTGTCGCGGATCGCGAAGCCCGCAAGGCAGAAGAACAGGCCGTAGGAGAGCATGTAGCCGTAGTCGAGCACGAGCGAGAGGTGCGCAGCGCTGCGGCCCGTGGCTCCCCATTCGGCCATGATCTGCGCTGCGTGCGATCGGCTGCCGGCGAACTCGAGCGCGAGGATCGTAGGTCCGTGCGAGACATGTGACGGGTCGATCAGTTCGAGGCCGAGGCGAAGGTCGTGATCGGCGACTGGCAGGAGGACTACAACCAGCGCCGGCCGCACTCCGCGCTCGACATGCAGACCCCCGCCGCGTTCGCTAAAGCGCACCCACCCACTCCTGCCCGTGGACATGACGCGCCGTGGACAGCAAGCTGACCACAGGTCGGGTAGCCGGGGCGGTTGCCCGCCCCGGCTCCCACAGAACCGTGCTTGTGCTGTTCACACACGGCTCCTCGGGACAGCGGGTTGCGAACCCCGCCGTCGGCCGCTTTCAACGACCTTGACCTATCCCCACTCCATCGCAAGCTGCCCGTGGGTGGGGGCAACGATCTCCTCATGCCAATCGCGGTGCAGCGCCACAAGTGAGTCGAGCCCACGGTCGGTGAAGAACCGGGTCCGCAGAGCGTTATCGACTTGCGGGATGTGGCTCAGCGCCCACAGGGACCTGCGTCCCGTATAGACGCCGTGCCATGCTGCCCGCGGCTGAGCACCGAGGGCGATGAGGTTGCGAACGATCGTCGGACGGCGCTTCCAGTGGTGCAGCAGGATCGCACGCAAACGACGCCGGATATGAGCATCGAGAGCGCGCAACACGAACTGCTCGCCGGGCGAGACGATCCGGTAGTACTGGTGCCATCCCCGCAGCCACACGTTGATCCGCAGGATGCACCCCTGAAGGGTCCATCCCCACAATCGCGGCGTGAGCTGACGGATCTTTGCCATCGCCATGCGCTTGGCGCGCTGGGAGAGCAGAACCTCCACGATTCCAGTCTGCGGGTCTAACCGCAGGCTGAACCCGAGGAAATGGCGGTCCTCCGGACGGGCGACAGCCGACTTGGCTTGGTTGATCTTCAGGCGCAAGCGCCCTTCGATGAACCCGGCCAGGCTGGCCATCACCCGCAGTCCCGCTCGCTCGCTCTTGACGTAGACGTTGCCATCATCGCAATAGCGAACGAACCTGTGACCACGCCGGTCGAGCTCCCAATCGAGCTCGTCCAGCACGATGTTGGAAAGCAACGGGGAAAGCGGCGAGCCTTGCGGCACGCCCTCCTCGTTTGCGACCACAACGCCGTCCGGCATCACGATCTTGGCCCTCAGCAACCGTCCGACGAGCACGAGCAGCCGCCGGTCCGGAACTCGCTGCGCGAGCCGGGACATCAGCCGCTGGTGGCAGACCCGATCGAAGAACTTCTCCAGATCAACGTCCACCACCCACCCGTACCCATCTTGCAGATGCGTCTTGGCCTCCTCGATCGCCGTGTGGCAACCACGACCCGGTCTGAACCCGTGACTCGACGGGTGGAACGTCGGCTCGAACACAGGCTCGAGTACCTGACGCACGGCCTCACAGACCACCCTGTCGATCACGTTCGGGATGCCCAGCCCGCGCTGGCCTCCACCCACCTTCGGGATCATCACCCGGCGCGTCGCACCAGGTCGATAGCTCCCATCCAGCAAAGCAGTGGCCAGCCTCGGACCCGCGAGCGGCCACTGCTCACGCAGCTCGCCGACCGACTGCCCATCAGGCCCGGGCGCCCCCTTGTTCGACACCACCTTCAACAACGCCGCCGTCAAACGGCTCACAACCCCTTCCATCGTCACCGACGTGACCTGTTCTGCATTGACGATCGCCTCCGGCGCCCCCGCTTGGCCGGTCCCCGACAGGTTCGAGGCCACCACGCGAGCGGACCCTCGCGGGTCTTCTGCTGTCGCGACCAGCAGGCAAAGCTGCCACGCCGTTTGATCAACCGGGATCGCCTTCCCTTGCCCACCAGGACTCGACCCGGCACGCTCAGCGGGCATTACCCCGCCTTCCAGTAGTACGCGATCCTCCGACTTCTGCTGGGCCATCAACCGTCGTCCTCTCGTTCTCCGGCCTACCAGCCAAACAACTGGAACCCAGCAGACCTCCTGGGGTAAGACGCTGAGATTTCGCCGCGATCACGTCGCCAATACGCCCCCGGGACCGACAGGAACAGGGCATCGCTGCTGGCGGCCAGCTCACCCACCCAAAGGACGCCTTACGGCGCTTCACCCTCGTTCGCAACCACGACACACCTACGACTTCCTTCAGACCCGCCCTCACGGAAGCCCCGCAGCGCAAACAGCCGCACTGGGACCACCCAGTCAATTCCGGGCCGCGCCCTTGCCTCATCGATGTCGGGTTCCCCCTGTCAGGGTCCCGGGACAGGACTTCGACCTCCGATCTCAAACGCCATGCCCAGCACACCGCTTGGACAACCCCTGCGGGGTTGCCCACATGCCCACCGGCACGACCACAGCCACCCCGCCGACCGCCACGCCCGCTACCCTCCCCGCGTCACCATCCACCCACTCTCACACGCGGACCGACAAACGGGGGCCGGCCAGACGGCATCCCGTTGACGCGCTCGGATTCACGCGAATGCAATCGTGCGCGACCACGACACCGCGCTCCTGTTTCGTCCCAGGCGGGAGTGTCAGCGGCGTCTGTCGACACGCTCTCATCGATGCGTGAGCGCGAGCCCGACGAGCGCTCGGCGGCATCATCGAAGTAGCTCTTGTTGTAGACATTGTCCAATGTCTGGCCGAAACGAGCTAAGCACCGCCCGGCTGCTGCTGCGTCGTTGGCGTGAGACCGATCGCGCACCCTTTGCAGCGCTGAATGCCGATCCGCTGGTCATGGAGTACTTTCCGAACCGACTTACTCAGGCTGAGAGCGATGATCTGCTTGCCAAGATCGAGGCTGGTTTTGAGACGCGCGGCTATGGCCTATGGGCGCTGGAGGTAAGGGCGACCAGCGAGTTCGTCGGATTCACTGGCCTGGCGGTTCCGTCGTTCAGCGCGCACTTCACACCAGCCGTCGAGGTTGGCTGGCGTCTGGCGCGGTCCGCATGGGGTCAGGGTTACGCGACCGAGGCCAGCCTGGCATCGGTCGCGTTTGGATTTCGAGACGCGGGTCTTGATGAGATCGTGTCGTTCACGAGCGCGGCCAACGTACGGTCACGGGCGGTCATGGACAGGATCGGGATGACCCACGATCCAGCTGACGACTTCGATCACCCTGAGCTGGACGAGATGGATCATTTGCGTCCGCACGTCCTGTACCGGATATCAACTATGAATTGGGCTCACTGACTCCTGCCTTCGCAGCCGAGCGGAGGTGTTTTGGGACCGTTACTCCGGACGATAACCGAGCGCACGAGCCGGACCAGCGCTCACGCTCCCACCAAGGCTGAAGCGATGGCGCCGCCGCGACCTTGGTAGGACACCCACCGCGCGATGCGACAGCGGCGGCTAGAGTGCGGACGTGTTCGACTTGGACGCCTACCTGGAGCGGATCGGCCTGGACGGGCGCCCGAATATCGCGGACGTGCACAGGGCGCACCTGACCTCGATCCCCTTCGAGAACCTCGACCCGCACCAGGGCCTGCCGGTATCGCTGGAGGTGGAGGACCTCGAGCGCAAGCTCGTGAGCGAACGCCGCGGCGGCTACTGCTTCGAGCAGAACCTGCTGCTGAAGGCAGCGCTCGAGGCGCTTGGCGCGGAGGTGGACATGTTCCTGGCACGCATGCGCGTGGGCGCGAAGCCGGGCGTGGTGCGGCCCCGCAGTCACCTCCTCCTGCGCGTCAGCGAGAACGGCGCAAGCTGGCACGCCGACGTGGGGTTCGCCCGCGGCACCCTCAAGCCGATCCCATTCGGGCCGGGCCCCACGCAGGAGCAGTCGGGCTGGAGCTTTCGCGTCGTGGAGGACGGCTCCGAGCTCGTGCTCCAGAAGCTGGCGGGGGACGAATGGGCCGATGTTTACGGCTTTCTCCCGCAGCCGGTTCCGCTCATTGACGTCGAGACCAGCAACTGGTGGACCTCCACGCATCCGCGCTCGCTGTTCGTCACCGGCCTGATCGTGGGCGTTCGCGGCGATGACGGCACGGGCACGTTGCTGTGCGACTGGAGCGAGCTATCCCTCAGCGAGCAAACGCCAGCGGGCACGACCGTGACGCCGCTTGGGCGAGAGGCCATACCGGAGCTGCTTGCCACGCGCTTCTCGCTCCCCGGCTTCACGCTCGCCGCAGACGGGCGGCTCGTCCTCACCAACGCCGGATAGTCGAAGGGCCGGCAGTCTCGCGGACCCACCCGCGGGCACAGCAAAGGTGCGCGCCGCTTCCGGTCAGGCTTTCCGAACCGGGCGATTTCCAAGCGCGTCGCCCGGCAGGCTCCACACGCTCGCTTCCACCAGGCGAAGAGGTAGCTCGCTTCGCAGGTGCAAGACGCCTGACCATCGTCCATTTCGAGAGCGCGGAGGACGGTCGTGCAAAGCCTGCTTGCTCACGCAAAGCGGCAGTCCGTGCCTGCCCGAGACGCTTGCGCGTCATCGTCGGTGCGGAACCTCGTTTATCGTTTCACGCTTAGACGTAGCCGATCGACCGTGCTGGTCGGACGGCGGGTGTCAGTCGATGCCCACCGGCTCGATTGGGGGGGCGACCGGGTTCAGGTCGGGATCTTCTGGTTCTGCTGAGCTCTGACGGGGGCGTATATATGCCAGCCAGACGGCGCCCGCGGCGAACAGGATGCCGCAGAGCGTCCACCCGAGGGGCGGCCGGACAACAACTTCGTGAACCGCCCTTGTCCTGCGCGCGCCGGCTCGGCGGTCCAGAACGTAGCGCAGCACCATTGCGGCAGCTCCAATCAGCAGCGCCACTCCGAGGATCACCTCGATTTTCTGCTGAGCCGATTTCGTGTGGCCCATCAGATGCAGCACGTATGCCCCGGCGAACGCCATTGGAACTGAGCCGAGCACCATCCAGCCGACGAGGCTCTTGTTGACGGTTCCTTTGCGCAGGTGCACGCCAGCTCCGACCGGGCGCATGACGACGGCGGCGACCAGGTCGCTGGATATTGCGGTCGACGGCGTGACCCCAAACAGCAGGATCAGCATCGGCGTCATCAGCGCGCCTCCGCCGGCACCGGTAATGCCGACCAGGAACCCGACGATGGCGCTCCCCAGAACTATGTACGGATCGATGTGCACCGCGTTCCCGCTCCCTCAAGCGACGACGCTCCGGTACGCGACGTTGCGCTGGACCGATGGCAGTGAAGGCGGATGCTACTGGCTGGGAACGGTCGTCAGCCCCATGCTGGGTGGTCTCGTGATGATCCGCTCCTCGAACGTGAAGCCCGCTTCGAGCGCGCGGCGCACGGGACAGGTGTCGGCTACGCGCTCCAAGCGCCGCTGCTGATCGGGCGTGAGGTCGTCCGGAAGCTGAATGTCGATCGTGAAGCGGCGGGGGAGGCTGTCGGTGTCGTAGGTGACCTGGACGGCTGTTTCGCCGATCTCCCAACCGCGGTTCTGGGCGTACATCGCGATCATCGTCGCCACGCATGAGGCGAGCGTCGCGGCTAGCAGCTCGTGCGGCGCGGGCCCAAGGTCTGAGCCGCCAAGGCGCCCCGGGCTCGTCGGTGAGGATCGTGTGGCGCCCGTTCACGTCGACCTCGTGTGTGAGGCCGTCGCCGACGCGGCGCGCTGTCGCAGTCATGCTCATACAACGACAATAGCACACAACGATGTAGTTGTGATAGGGTGGTCGGCATGACTACCGCAACTGACGTTCCCCACCCGCTTCCGGCGCCGCTCGTCGAGTTGATCGCCGAGCGCTTTCGTGTCCTCGGCGAGCCGATGCGCATCCGTCTGCTCGACGCGCTGCGCGAGGCTCCGGCGACCGTTGCGGAGCTCCAGCAGGCGACCGGCGCCTCGCAGCAGAACGTGTCCAAGCACCTCGGCGTGCTCTTACGCAGCGGGTTGGTGAGCCGCAGCAAGGAGGGCAACTTCTCGCGGTATGAGATCGCCGATGAGGCCGTGTTCGAGCTGTGCGAGCAGGTCTGCGGCGGCCTGCGCCGCCAGTTGGACGAGCTCGACGCGCTGCTCCCTGGGGGAACTGTGCGATGAGCTCGGTCACCGCGCTCCGCGCCCCGCAGATCGCTACGCCGCTAGCCCGGCAACGCGTGCGCGTCGGCCCGATTGGCCGCCTCGGGCGCTATACGGCCACACACTTGCGCATCGTGCTCGTCGGATGGCTCGTGGTGGCCGTCGTGCTCGGGTTCTTCGCGCCGCGTGTGGAGACGGCGCTCTCCGGGGCGGGCTGGGAAGCGAGCGGGTCACAATCGGTCCAGGCCCGTAAGCTCGTCGAACGGGACTTCGCGGGACTCGGCAGCTACGGGCTGATGACCGTCGTGTACTCGCCGACCGAAACGGCCAGCTCTCCCGCCTTCGGGTCGGTCGTTGCGCGCGTTGAGCAGACGCTACGGGCAAACAGTGCTGTGCGAACGGTCGTTGCGCCGGCACCCGGGTTGTCGATCTCGCGCGACGGTCACACCGCCATCGTCCAGGCGGGAGCCGCCAAGAACCCGAACGAAATGGTCGCCGCCGCCGACAAGCTCAAGGGAACGCTGCACGGGCTTTCGACGAGCACGGTGGTGGTCAACCTCACCGGCGCGGCCGGCATGTGGTCGGACTTCAACGCCGCCAACCGCTCGGCGATGCTGAAATCGGAGGTCATCTCCTGGCCTGTGACGCTCGGCATCATGCTGCTCGCATTCGGCTCGCTGGTGGCCGCCGGTCTGCCGCTGATGCTAACGATGGTCGGGCTGCTCTCGGCCGCCGGCATGCTCTACCTCGGCACGCTGGTGATGCCGATCTCGATCTGGGCGATGAACTTCGCGCTGATGTTCGCGCTCGCGCTCGGCATCGACTACGCGCTGTTCGTCGTGATGCGCTTCCGCGGCGCGCTCTTCGGCTCCAAGCTCGACGCGCAGGAGGCCACCGCTGTGACCATGGACACGGCGGGAAAGGCCGTCCTATTCAGCGGCGTGACGGTGCTGATCTCCCTCACCGCCGTGATGCTCGTCCCGAGTCCCGCCTTCCGCAGCATGAGCCTCGGCATCATGCTTGCCGTCATCTTCGTCCTGGCGGCGACGCTCACGCTGCTGCCCGCCGTGCTGGCCAAGCTCGGCCCCAAAGTCGACAACCTCTCGCTGCCGTGGGCTCACTCCGGCGAGCACCGATCGCCGCTGTTCGCAGCCTGGGGCGAGCGCCTGTGGAGCCACCCCTGGCGATACGGAATCTCCGCGCTCGTGGTGCTGCTCGCACTCGCCTACCCGGTGACGCAGCTGAAGACCTCGATGCCATCGATCAAGGTCGTACCGGCCAGCGACTCCTCGCGCGTCGGCTACAACCAGGTCCAGGCAGCGATGGGCCCCGGTGCCACAGGCCCGCTGCATCTGATCGCGCCCGCCGCGCAGGCGCCAGCGGTCGCGCGCATCGCGCGGGCCGACCCTGGCATCGCGCAGGTCATGCCCACTCAACCCGGCAGCAATGGCCTTGCTCTCGTTACGGCCATACCGCGCCAGGACCCCTCGAACCCCGCCGTCGGCACAACGATCAACCGGCTCCGCAGCGAGATGCCCGCCGGCACAGTCCTCGGCGGCGCCGTCGCCGAAAACCACGACCTCCAGAAGCTGCTCTCTGCCAAGACCTCACTCGTCATCGGCGTCGTGCTGGTGCTCGGATTCCTACTGCTGCTGTTCGCGCTGCAGGCGCCGCTGCTCGCCGCAGCCGGCGTGCTCACCAACCTACTGGCCACCGGAGCGGCATTCGGCGTCGCGAAGTGGATCTTCCAGGACGGCGCCCTTCACTCGCTCCTCGGCTTCCAGCCCCAGGGCTTCCTGGACGCCTGGGGGCCGGTGTTCTTCTTCGCGATGATCTTCGCGATCTCAATGGACTACACGATGTTCCTGCTCTCCTCCGCCAAGGAGCACTGGGACCACAGCCACAGTGCCAAGGACGCCATGGTCAACGGGATAGCGCACTCGGGAAGGGTTATCTTCGCAGCGGCGGCTGTGATGGTCGCGGTGTTCTTCACGTTCGCGCTCTCCGGTCCGCTGCCGCCAAAGGAGATGGGCATCATTCTCGGCGTCGCGGTGCTGCTCGACGCGGCACTGGTGAGGCTGCTGCTGCTTCCCGTCCTTCTGCGCCTGATGGGAGCTCGCGCCTGGTATCTGCCCCGATGGGCGCGGCGTATCCTTCCCGACGTCCGCTTCGGGCACTCGTGAGCATGGGCCTGCGCAGCACCCTTCGATCGAGCCCGCGAACGCGGCCGAGCCGGGTAAGTCCCGCGCCGCCAAAGGCTCGAGCAGCGGTTGGCGAGGCCGCCGATGAACACCGGGACTAACGCGCTGAAGCTCGGGCGTCTGCCGCGGCGCGAGCAAGTGCGCAAGGTTCCCAAGGCGCTCGACGGCGAGGAAGGGCTCACCCTGGTCGATGCGACATGGGGAACAATCCAGCCAATGACGCTCGCGCCGGGCGTCCAGACCATCGGCGAGCTCTAGTTGATCGAGCATCTGCGCGCCGGTCGCCAGCTCGTCGACACACGCCTGGCTGAGTTCGTTCACCAGGGCACGATTCCCGGTGCCATCGCGATTGCACACACAGAGATTCAAAACCACCTAGTGTCCTGAGTCTGAAATTCGTTCACAATATGTTGCGAGTGTGTTGAGTATCTGCTCTGCGGTCTTGGTCCAGATGTAGGGGCGGGGGTTTTCGTTCCAGTGCCGGGTCCAGTCGCGGATGTCTTTGTTGAGCTCTCGGACGGAGCGGTGGGTACCGCGCTTGAGCTTGCGGGACGTGAGCTCTGCGAACCAGCGCTCGACGAGGTTCATCCATGACGCGCCGGTCGGCGTGAAATGCAAGTGGAATCGTGGGTGTGCGGCCAGCCAGCGCTTGATGGCTGGGGTCTTGTGCGTGGAGTAGTTGTCGAGGATCAGGTGTACGTCCAGGTCAGCGGGCACCTCGTCGTCGATCTTCTGAAGGAACTTCTTGAACTCGATCGCGCGATGGCGCGAGTGCAGCGACTCGATGACCTTGCCCGTCGTCATGTTCAGCGCAGCGAACAGGCTGCTCGTGCCGTGACGCTTATAGTCGTGTGTGGCACGCGCAGGGACACCAGGCAACACAGGCAGGATCGGCTGGGTGCGGTCCAGTGCTTGTATCTGGCTCTTCTCGTCCACGCACAAGACCAGTGCCCGCTCGGGCGGGTCCATGTAGAGCCCGACGATGTCCTTGACCTTTTCGAGGAACAGCGGGTCCTTGGAGAGCTTCCAGTGCTCCACCCGGTGAGGCTGCAACCCAAAAGCTCGCCATACCCGTGAGATCGTGGACTGCGAGAGCCCGGTCTTGGCGGCCATCTGGCGCGTGGACCAGTGCGTCCCCCCATCCGGCGGCACGGTCTCCAACGTCTTGACGATCACATCCTCCACACGATCGTCACCAACCGTCCTCGGGCGCCCAGACCGTGGCTCGTCCACCAACCCGTCCAGCCTGTCCGCGAGAAACCGCCGCCGCCACTTGCCGACCGTCGCCGCACTCACCGAAAGCCGCGCCGCGACCTCCTTGTTGGAGTCACCACTCGCGCACTCCAACACGATCTGCGAGCGCAACGCCAACCCCTGCGCGGTACGACGCCTACGAGCCCACCCCTGCAACTGCGCACGCTCACCGTCAGTGAGCTCCAAAACCACCTTGGGACGACCGAGAGTAGTAGCCATACGGCATAATACCACACTTACCCAACGAACTTACGACTCAGGACACTAGAAGAGCTCGATCCAGAACGGCCGGTCGCCCTCTTCTGCAATGGCCCCCAGTGCGCGGCCACACCAGACGCGGTGCGCCGGCTACTCACCGCAGGCCGTCCGCCCGGGCTGATCCTCTACTACCGCGGCGGGATGCACGACTGGATGACGCTCGGGCTGCCGGTCGAGCTTGGCTAACCCAGATCGTGCGCCAAGCTCTCTTGCCGGCCCTGGCGTGGCGGGCTGATTCCGGTAAGCGTTCAGTGGGTCGGGGGGACATAACGGCGTGCTGTCGAATCTGGGGGTATGGAGCGTGCCGAGGCGGAAGCGATCTATGACCAGGGCCGCGAGGTGGTGGTCGAGGTGTTGTTGCGGATGGATCGCCAGATCCAGGCGCTCAGCGAGCGGGTTGCTAGGCAGGACGAGCGGATCGCGCAGCTCGAGCGTCGTCTGAACCGCAGCTCGCAGCCTCCGAGCGCCGATCCGCCGAGTGTGGCGCCGCGGCGGACGAAGGATTCCTCCGGTCGAGCGCAGGGCGCCCAGAGCGGACATGTGGGTAAGGGCCGGCCGTTGCTGGCGGCGTGGATGGTCGATGAGACCATCGAGCACTGGCCTGCCGGCTGCGAGTGTGGGCACGTGCTCGTCGAGCGCGAGCTGGTCGCGGTGGGTGAGCCGGTGCGCCACTAGGTCGAAGAGCTGCCGGCGATCCAGGTGAAGGTGATCGAGCATCGCTGCCAGCGCACGCGCTGCCCCGGCTGCGGGCGACGCGCTCGTGCCGAGCTGCCCGTCGAGGTCGCCGCGAGCGCGTTCGGGCCCAGGTTTCAGGGGGCGGTCGCGACGCTCTCGATCCGTAACCGCATCTCCCGGCGCGACGTCGTGGAGCTCTGCGAGCAGCTCTTCGCGGCCCGCATCAGCACCGGGACGGTCGATGCGATCCTCGCTCGTGCCGCCGAGGCGCTCCGCGAGCCCTACGCGGATCTGCTGGAGCGGGTACGCGGAGCCCCGGCGCTCAACATGGACGAGACGGGCTGGCGGCTGAAAGGCGCCCAGCGCGCACTATGGGGAATGTTCACCGACGCTCACGCTGTGCTGCATGTCGCCCCCGGCCGCCACGAAGACCACGCCAAGGAACTGCTGGGCGCCACCCAGGCGGTCGTGACCTCAGATCGCTGGTGGGCCTACTCGCACCTGCCGCTCTCCCGCCGCCAAATCTGCTGGTCGCATCTCCAGCGCGACTTCATCGCGATGACCGATGGTCTCGCGGGCGAGAAAGAGCTCGGCGAGCACGGCCTGCGCCTATGCGAGCGTGTCTTCTGGGCCTGGGAGTGCTACCAGCACACAGGCGACCGGCAAGCCCTGAAACGGCGCATCCGGACGTTACGCCGCGAGTACAAGCCGACCCTACGCCGCTACGACGGCAAGGCAGCGCGCTACCGCCTCACCCGACAGCGGGGGCCGCTAGCTTGGGGAAGTCACCGCCGCTCGACCAGCCCAATCCGTTCGCACGCCGCGCGAGCCTCGATGGCTGGAGGGCGCAGGCCCGCGTGGTCGAGCAGATCCTTGTCGCCAGTGATGATCGCCTCGGCACCCGACGCTTTGGCGAGCGCCAAAAGGTAGTCATCGTCGGAATCTCGCAGCACGGGCTCGACATCGGTGGGGTTCGCAAACATGACAGCGAGGTCGCTATATGCCTCCAGCGCTTCTTGCGCATCCAACTCGCTCAACAGCCCCCGGAAGTAGGGCTTGGCGAGGTTGTCGCGCACCTCATCGACCAGCAGCGGGCAGGCGACAGCCTCCAGATCGCCGTTGTGGACACCGGCCAGCAACAACGCCGGCGGCGATGCCAGCGTTCCCACGAAGGCCGCGAGCACGATGTTGGCGTCAAGGACGTAGCGGCTCAACCGGCCGCTCGCCGCGCAGCCCGCGACCGGCGCGACGCGCGCACGCCACGCACGGCCTCGGCCATGACCTCATCGTCATCGATCCCGGCAGCCGCGCTGCGCCTCTGTACGCGGCGAATCGTCTCGAACCCGAGTTGAATCCGGGCAACCCGCTCCAGCGTCTCCCGATCGCTCTTGCCGGGCGAGCGCTTGCGAAGCCTCGACAGCAGATCGCTGTCGATCTCAACGGTTGTGGTAGCCGTGGCAGCCATAGCGTCCCTAGATCGTATCGCCGTTCAAGACTCGCCGCGCTCGTCCGCCGATGACGCCATGCTTGACTCATGGACTGGCTCAAGGGACGCCTTCAGGCCGTCTTCGATCACATCATTGGCGGGCTTGCCCTCCTCGGGGTCGTCGCGCTCGTGGCGGCAACCGGCGGGGCGATCGTCGTTTGGGGCGGGACGTCCGTGGCGATCGAATGGTGGGAGATCATCTTGCTCATCGCCATCTTGATCGCGATCGTCAGTTGCCTCGTCGTGCTGTTCCGCCGAGGCACTCTGCACCAGCCTACGGGGAAAAAAGGGACCGCATTCCGATCTTCTGTTGCGGCTGGAGGCCCTAGAGGTCGATTTCACGCGAGAACCTGGCTAGGTGGGCTGGGTGGTCGCACAGCAATACAACGCGATGCTCAACCAGGCAATCAGCGAGTGCCCAACCCAGGACTTCCGGAGCCTGACGCCGGCAGAGCCGGGCACCGACAGGGAATACGCGACCATAGATCGCCCGACGCTCCTTGCACTCGTGAGGCAACTGCGATCGATTGTCGAGGGCGCATGACTCCGCTGTCGGTGTTCTTCTACATCCTCGCCTATCTGCTCGCCGTGGTCGATGGGGCGCTCCAGGACACGGCGCTATATCCGAGCGGCCCCGGCCGCATAGGGTTCTGTCGCTACATACGGAAACACCCTTGGATCGCTGCCGGCGCGGTTTGCGGGGTCGTCGGCACAATTCTTGCCGCTTGAGACTACGGCGCCAGCGGGAGTCCGACCATCCAGGGCTTGCAGGAAGGGACGGCATATGCCCACCCGGTGAGCTTCGGGTCGGGCAGCGGCCGGATGGCGCTTGTTGGGTCGGGCATGTTTACACTTCCGTTTACATCCCAGCTCAAAACGGTCCTCCCAGCATCCCCACAGATACAAAAAAACCCAGCCTGAGCGTGACTGTTCAGGTGGGGTAGGTGTGGGTGGCTGGGCGGCGAACTGGGTTATGTGAACCTTGATCGGCCGTCCTATGGGCAGCTCGCGGTGTTGGTGGTCGAGCAGGCCGTGGTGATCGAGGGGTTGCGCGCCGAGGTTGTTGGGTTGAGGGCGCAGGTGGCGGATCTGGAGCGCCGGCTGGCGCAGAACTCCCGGAACTCGTCACGGCCGCCGTCCTCGGACGGGCTGACCAAGCCGACGGCGCCGAAGAGCCTGCGGCGGCCATCGGGGCGTGAGCCGGGCGGCCAGCCCGGTCATGAGGGCGGGCATCTCGCTCGGGTGCAAGTGCCTGACGAGGTCGTTGATCACGTCCCGCCGGTGTGCGCCGGCTGCCAGGGCGATCTTCGCGACGCGCAGGACACCGGTCATCTCACGCGCCAGGTGTTCGACCTGCCTGAGATCCGGTTGCGGGTCTGCGAGCACCGCGCTCATCGTCGGCGCTGCGTGTGCGGGCACGAGACGACCGGAGTGTTCCCGGCCGATGTCGTGGCAGCGACGCAGTACGGGCCCAGGGTCAGGGCGCTGGGCATGTATCTCCTGGCCTATCAGCATCTGCCCTATGCGCGTGCCGCGGAGATGCTCTCCGACTGGGTCGGCGCGCCGCTCTCGACAGGGACGCTCGCCGCGTTCATGGCCCGCGGGGCCGAGGATCTTCAGGGGTTCCTGGACGACATTCACGCCCAGCTCATCACTGCGCCGGTCGCGCATTTCGACGAGACCGGTGCTCGAGTGCAGGGCCGGCTGCGGTGGCTGTTCTGCGCGAGTACCGGCCGCGCGACCTACTACTCGCTGCACCAGAAGCGCGGCTTTGACGGCCTTGATCACGCGGGCGTGCTCCCGCATTTCACCGGGACCGCCGTTTATGACGGCTTCAAGCCCTACCGCCGCTACACCCGGGCCCTGCACGCCCTGTGCAATGCGCATCATCTGCGGGAGCTGCTCGGTGTGATCGAGGAGCACCCCGAGGACCCCAACCAGTCCTGGGCGTCCTTCATGGACCGTCTGCTGCGCGAGCTGGCCGCCACCGTCGGGCACGCCCAGGCCGACGGCGAGGACTCGCTGGAGCCGATCGTGCTCGCCGGCTACCGCGCTGCCTACCAGCAGATCATCACGCTCGGCAACCAGCAGAACCCTCCCGGCACGATCCCCACAGGCAAACGTGGCGTGATCAAGCAGACCCCCACCCGCAACCTCCTCGCCCGCCTGGACCGCGACCGCGAGCAAGTCCTGCGCTTCGCGCACGACTTCGGAGTGCCGTTCGACAACAACCTCGCCGAGCGCGACCTGCGAATGATCAAGCTCCAACAGAAGATCTCAGGTTGCTGGCGCACGATCACCGGCGCCGAGCAATTCCTCGCGCTACGAGCCTACCTCAGCACCGCAGGCAAGAACGACCACCCCACCGTGGACGCGATGACCGCGCTCGCCGCCCACGCCCCCTGGCTCCCCGCCACCTGAACAGTCACCCTGAGCAGGGCTTTTCTGCAACGCGCCAGGAGAGATTCGAACTCCCGACCTTCGGTTCCGTAGTGGCTCACCTGGACCCTGTTTTAGCTTGGTTGAGCCAGATTGGGGGCTCTCACATGCTCTCAAATGACCTCATACTTGCGGAGTTCGGGACATATTTGGGGACACTTTTTTGGTGAAGTCACGCGCCGTCGCCGGCAGGTCCGGTGCGCAACCCAACGCGGAGGCGTGGGCGGCTTGGTCACGCGCGGCGGCAGCAGCGGCTCAAGCTGCTCCTCCACGTCTGGCCGGGGATGTGGCGCAACCAGGTGCCCGCGACCGGCACACGCGTAACGCGCAGCTCCTCCCCAGCGCTTGCTACGCTTCGGTCATGGCCACCACGAAGAAGCGCACGACCATCGCCAAACGAGCGACCGTCGCCAAGCCCGCGTCCAGGGCTGATGGCCGTTCGGCATCGAACGGAATCGGGCCGATCAAATCGAAGGCTCGCCGGGAAGCGATCGAGGCGCTGATCGAGCGGACGACGAAGGGGCCGGGGCCGACCCCCGAGGTGGAAGCGGCGTTGAAGGACGACGCCTGGGGCAAGCGTCTCGTCGATCCGTGAGCCTGCCGGCCGGCCGGATCTACCTGTTCGACACGTCGATCTGGCTCCGCACAAAGCATCCGCTGATCGCTTCGGACTGGGAAACGGCGCTGCGCAACGACCAGCTGGCCGTCTCCCCAGTCGTTGCGTTCGAGGTTTTCTACGAAGCCCAGAACCAGACTGACTTCGAGGCACTTGAAAGACAGCTGGACGCTCTCCGGCAGGCACCGCTGACACAGGGGATCGTCCGTGACGCGCGGCGCGCGCTGCACGACCTCTCGGCAGAGGCCAACCACCGCTTGCCGTTCCAGGACGCGCTGATAGCCGCGACGGCCGCGCACAAGAACGTGGGTGTCCTCCACTACGACGGGCACTTCGACACGCTCAGCACGGTGCTCGATTTCGAGAGTCGCTGGATCGCTGCGCCGGGATCGCTGTAGGGGACGGCGCCGCGAGCAACTGGAGACCCACGGCCGCTAGCACGGGAACACCGCCGCGCGGGCTCTCCCTCCCCAGCCCGCGCGGCTGGCGTAGCGCAGAACCCACGCGAAGACCAAGGCACCTACGACGCCAAGCACGAGCACCCCGACCACGGCAAGCGCGACCCAACGACACACACGAACCAAGGCCCCAAAACCCCAACGCAAAGCGCCGCGAGCAACGCGCGTCCCGAACCCAACGCCGTGTCGAAAAGGCAACCAAGCGAAGCACGAACCGAGGCCCCCAAAGCGCCAAACGCGCAAACCCCCCCCAAAGCAACGGCGAGCCGAAGCAGACTATACGCACCCAAGGTGCAGGAGTGTTAAGAGTGATTCGGTGAGGTGCGCTCAGCCACGCTGAGTTACCTATTTCAGCGAGCGCGGTGGCAGAGGTGAAAAGGGTGGGTACCCTCGCGGAAGGGTGCAGACGACACACAAGATCGCGGGCAACGACGCCGAGGGCTTCGCGAGGTACCTGACCTCGACAACGGCCCGCGGGGACTACTACGCCGGCCACGAAGACGACGCCGGCGGGGACGCCGGCGGCGGGGTGGTGCCGCAGAGTCGATGGCACGGCTCCCCGAGGATGCTCGCGACCCTGGGCCTCTCCCCCGAGCAGCGCGTCGGCCGCGCGGAGTTGAGCGCGATGATGCGCGGAGTCCCCAGCGACCGGCGACCCCCTGCGCGCGGCGGGCGGGAACGGAACCCGGGTGGCAGGGATCGATGTGACGTACAGCGCACCAAAGAGCGTGTCGGCGCTGTGGGCGGTGAGCTCGCCGTACGAGCGCGCGCGGATTGAGGCGGCGCACGCAAACGCGGTAAGGGGCACGATCGAAAGGACCGAGCGCGAGGTGAAGCTGGTGCGCGGGCGGGCGGGGAGCTGCGGTGGGAGCGAGCGGAGCGGCTGGTCGCGGCGGAGTTCGTGCACACCTCGAGCCGGCTGACGAGGGAGCAGGAGACGGGTGGGGTGCCAGACCCACAGCTGCACTCCCACGTCGTGGTCCTCGGCGCCGAGCGCAGGGACGGCCGGTACGCGGCGGTGGACTCCCGCGAGCTGTTCCGAGCGGCAAGGGCGAACGGCGCGTGGTACCGCGCGGAGCTGGCGTACAACCTGCAGCAGGCTCGGCCTGGAGATCGAAGGAGGGACGGGAAGGGACGGCAGGTACTTCGAGGTGAAGGGTGTCCCGCAGACCCTCGCGGAGCGGTGGTCGGCGCGCACGGCGGATATCGAGAAGGCGGCGCGGGACTTCCGCACGCGCTACGGCCGCGACCCGCGGGCCGGCGAGCTGGGCTCGATCACGCAGGCGACGAGGGGCACGAAGACTCAGGCGCAGACGGTGAACGTCGACGCGGCGTGGAGGGCGGTAGGCGAGGAGCACGGCCTGACCCACGAGCAGGCGCGCGGGGCCTGTACACCGAGCGCGAGCGCACGGCAGAGCCGCCGCAGAACCTCGCGGAGAAGCTGCTGGCGGACGTGACCAGGGACCGTTCGATGGTCTCGGAAAGGGACCTGTACGCGCGAGCGTTTGAGCTCAGCCCAGGCAACTGCCACCCCGCCGAGGCGCAGCGCGTGGTGAGGGACCTCGCGCGAGCGGGCGAGTTGGTGGCGCTGGAGGGCGGGATGTGGACGACGAGGGAGCTGCGCGAGCGAGAGCAGAAGACGGTGCAGCTGGCGGAAAGCCGCGCCAACGAGAAAGCGGCACCGGTGCGAGAGGAGACGCTGAAACGCGCGCAGGAGCAGGCCGAGCGCGAGATCGGGGGAAGGCTGACCAGAGAGCAGCGAGAGGCGCTCCAGACGATCACGGGCGACGGCGGGATGAGCGTGATGGTGGGCCAGGCGGGCACCGGAAAGGGCGTGGTCCTCGCGGCAGCGGCCGAGGCCTGGCGGGAGGAGGGCTACAGGGTGGTCGGCACGGCGATCGCAGGAGCAACGGCGGAGCGCCTGGGGGCCGGGTACAATCGGCGCGCAATGCGTGCATTGGCGTCCTCCGCGCTGGGTGGGACGGCCGTCAGGGAGCGGCGGCGATGAACGCTGTCGCGACCGAGGAGATGATCGAGCGCGCCGGCCGTGCCCTGATCGACGCGGCGCCAGCCCACGCCAAGGTGATTCTGTTTGGCTCGCGTGCCCGCGGCGACGCGGACGAGGGCAGCGACTTCGACTTCCTGGTCATCGAGGACGAGGTCGAGAATCGCCTCGCCGAGGCCGTCAGGCTCCGCCGCGCTCTCGGAGACTTCAATGCCCCGGTCGACCTGATTGTCATGGACGCCGCGCTCGCTGAACGGCGGGCGAAGGTACGGGGCACGATGGTGCACCGTGCGTTTCGTGAGGGACGTGTCCTCGCCGAATCCTGAGCAGGTCGAGTACGCCAAGGTGCTCCTGCGCCGGGCGAGTGGCGACCTCCAAGCCTGCCGGAAGCTCGCCGACGACACGGAGATCGACGACAATATCGTGGGCTTCCTCGCTCAGCAAACTGCCGAGAAGGCCCTGAAGGTCGCGCTCGTGCTGCAGGACGCCGAGCTGCCGCTCACGCACGATCTCGGGTTCCTCGTGAGGCGGGTACGCGAGTCGGGTATCGAGCCTCCAGGCGAGCTCTCGGACGTCCAGTGGCTCACGCCATGGGCAGCCGAACTCCGCTACGACGAACCGATCGCTCTCGATCGAGCAGCCGCGCTGGCAGTGGCTGAGAGCGCCACCGCCTGGGCGGAATCGCTGTTCGATGACTCGGGCTCCGACGTGCCCCCCACCCAAAACCGGGAGGAAATCTCGGGAGGAAGTTCGCCAGACGTTCTGCCCTAGAGCAGAAAAACTGCTGATTTACAGGACATTTGCAACGCGCCAGGAGAGATTCGAACTCCCGACCTTCGGTTCCGTAGACCGCTGGAAGCACCCCGACCCGCCTGTTTTCGGGCTTTTTTGGGGCCTCAAACGTGGCTTAGAACGGTCGGATCAGGCTAGTTTGGTACCCAAAGTGGTACCCAAGAGAGGCGTGGTACCCACGTGGTACCCAATGTGTTAAAATGACTTTCTGACACTCACAAAGTGAGTCTCGGTTCACCCCGTAATCAGAGAACGGAGACTCCGGAGGTACCACCAATGTCGGCACTCGATCCCAGCGCCACCGTCATCGTCCGCGAGTATCGCGGCCAGGTCTTCTACGAGGCGAAGTTCCGCCACGGCGGCCGGCAGGTCAAGCGCCGCATCGGCCCCGCGTGGCTCGAACGCGATCCCGACACGGGCGGCTGGCGCCGGCACCGCGGGCGCGTCGCCGAGGGTGCCTACGACGAACGCGCCGCCCACGTCGCCGCCGCGAGGCTCGTGACCGAGTACGTCAGCGAGGCCGCGAACGTCGAGCGCGTCGAGCTGGAGCGCCGCACGCGCGGCGTGACTTTCCGCGAGGTCGCGCACGCCTACCTCCGCCGACTGGCCGATGTGGCCGGCGCCAAGCCTTCGACCCTGCGCGACCACGACTCCGTGCTGGCCGAGCCGGGCATTCCCTACAAGCGCGGCAAGGGAACCACGGCCGGGCACGTGATGGCCGCGCTCGGAGACCGCCCGGCGGCGAAGATCACCACACGGGAGATCGAGGACCTGTTGGCGACCATAAGCGCCACGGGCACGTCGCCGCGGACGGTGAACAAGTACCGCAGCGTGATCGGCGCCGTCTTCAGCTACGGCTGCAGGCCGTCCACGTACTCGCTGCCGACGAACCCCGCGCGCGCGGCCGACCGCCGCCGCGAGCCGCACCCCGGAGCGCTCGTGTTCTACGCGCCGGAGGAGGTCGAGGCCGTCGCGCGCTCGCTCACCGAAGGTCGGCACCGCGACCCGGAGCGCGCCGCCGTGAGCGACGGCGAGCGCGCGGCACGGCAGGCCGAGGACTCACAGGACGCCGAGATCATCCGGGTCGCTGCATACGCGGGACTGCGCCTCGGGGAGCTCTTGGCGCTGCGCTGGCACGACGTGGACTTCGCGAGCTCCGCGTTGACGGTCGCCCGCGCCATGAGCGCCGGGGAGGAGACCTCCACCAAGTCCGGGCGGGTCCGCCGGGTGCCGATGGCCGACCAGGCCGCCGCCGCGCTCGATCGCATGAGCAGACGCGAGCGCTACACCGGCCCCAACGACTTCGTGTTCTGCAACGTCTACGGGCGGGCGCTCGACGACTCGGCGCTGCGCCGCCGCTACCGCCGCGCGCAGGCCGCGGCCGGCGTGCGGCCGCTGCACTTCCACGGTCTGCGCCATACCTTCGGTTCGCTGTTGGCTATGCGCGGCGTCGATGTGGTGACGATCCAGAAGGCGATGGGCCACAGCGCGCTTGCCACCACAAGCCGCTACCTGCACGCTCGCCCGGCCTCCGAGCAGGCGCATGTGTTCACGCGCGCCTTCCGGTCCGCCGCGGCGGTCGAGGCCGAGGTTGCAGCGGCGTGAACTCGGGGTCCGTTCGTCGCCGTCCGCTCGGGCGCCGGGGGCCGGCTCGCGCATGGGGGCGCTGAGCGTGCGCGGGGGCCTCGTTTCGCCGCGCGGGAGAGCCGGGCACGGGGCCCCCGGTAGCCCCGGAGGGGGAGTCGAAATGCCGGGGTTCGTACCGTTGACCGCCGCCCGCGCCGCCGGCTGCTCCGTGTTCGCCGTCCACGCCCGTCCCTCCCCCCATCCCATCCGAAAACCAAAAGGAGGTCTCGCCCAAGACGGACCTCCTTTTGGTTCGTGTAACTTGCCGTAAGCCTCAGAGCAGCCCGAGCAGCTCGCAGGCTTCGCGGGGGCTGATCGCCGACGGCTTCAGCCCTATATGGTCGAGCAGGTCGCGGTCACCGCTGACGATCCCCTCGGCGCCGGCCCCGCGCGCCAGGGCGACGAGATAGTCGTCCTCGGGATCACGCAGAATCGCGTCGATGTCGGCCGGATCATCCACGACGGTCCCGGCTTCGGCGATGCCCGCGACGATCTCATCGACGGCGCCCTCGCCGACGCGCTCCAGGAAGTAAGGCTTTCGCAGAGTGTCGGCGACCTCGCCCAACAACTCCGGGCAGACGATCAGCTCAAAGCGCGCGCCCGCGAGTTCGCGGTAGAGCAGACACGGCGGGCTCTCGCCGTGTGGGTCGACGCATCCCGACACCAACGTATTGGCGTCGATGACGAGCCGCCTCAACCCTCCGGCCGACCTTAGATCGCCCGCCGCGCGGCAGCCCGTTCGCTCCGCACTTCGCGCACGGCGCTCAGCGCTTCACGCTCGATCTCCTCCGAGGGCACGCCCTGGAAGCGCTCCCGCGCCAAGTCGCTCGCCTCGCGCCCAAGCTGGATGCGGGCGACGCTCTCCAGCAACTCGCGGTCGCTCTTCGTGGGCCGCCGCCGGCGCAGCCGCTCAAGCAACCCGGTGTCGATCTCAACGGTCGTTGTCGGCGAAACAGCCATCGCCCTCATGGTACCGCCCGTCGGGCCTGATTCCTGACGAGCGTTTGACGAGCCCCAAATCGATTTCTCCGACTCCTGTCCTCGTGTACGGGCGGACGCTCGACGACTCGGCGCTGCGCCGCCGCTACCGCCGTGCGCAGGCCCGCGACCGGGGTGCGGTCTTTGCGTTTTCACGATCTGCGCCACCACCTTTGGGTCATCGTTGCTCATCATGGCCACGCTTCCTCACCTAATAAGTGAGATTATATGCCAGGCCTGCCAAAACGTCGAGGGCGCGCTCTGGGGTGGCTAGTCGCCCGAAGGCTCGGGCAATGCGTCTACCGGCCAGCCGGCCATGAGGGCGATAGCCCGGGCGAACTCCTCAGCCTCATCGATTGTGTCCGGTCCTATGCGACCGACGAACTCCAGAAACTGCGGCTCGTTGCGAACACGCCACGTCGTAGACCAGTAGACGCCGGTTTGCGTTGACTCCGCATCGCGGCAGCTCCTCGATATGTCGATCTCGTCGGCAGCGATAAATTGCGTTGAGATGGTCGGTGGGCTCGCTCGAACGCTCATCACCAGCAGCCCCTTGTTGTCGAGCAGGTAGAGCTTCAGATCCTGTTGCGGCCGCGCAACGAGCAGCAGGCGCTCCGGCGGCGCAGACAACATCCTGAATGCGTCGGTAAGCATTGGGCGTAGCGCGTATTCGGCCGCCGGATCGGCGGGGAGTCGCGGCAGGACGTGGTCCGTCATCGTGACGGCATCTCTTTTCTCCATATACGGAAGCTTATCCCAGCTGCCTGAACTCAGAAGAATTGGCGTCGCATCAGACGACGGACCTAGCCCTTGAAGTCGTTGAACGCCTTCAGCAGCTTCATCGTCGCGTCGTGGTCCAGCCCATCGCCCTCGAAGCGGACCTCATAGAGCCCCTGGAGGTTGGACGGGAGCGTGGTTCCCTTCTCCACCAAGAGGATGAAGCGGCCCTGGTAGAGCGCCATCGCCGCGCCGATCTCGATGAGAACGTTCTGATTGAGCATTTGGTACTCGGTGTTGTCCTCGTCCTTGACCGTACGCTCGGTGCCGACGTGGATGATTCCCGCGCCGCACGAACGCATATCGTCCATAACCTTGTCGGGCACCGGCTTCGACGTCGTCTCGCGCTCCACCGACACGACAGGCTCGAAGTCGCCGTAGGTGAGAAGCTCCTTCAACTGCGCCACGACCTTCTTGTTCTTGCCGTGGCTGATGAAGACCCGCCGGTTGGTCTTGGTGGTGACGGCGGTGGGCGGCACCTCCACATGCGCGATGCGCGCCGCCGCCGCAACATCCGCCGAGCTCAAGCCCTCCGGCAGCACGGCGTCCTCATCGCTCTCGGCATCCTCGTCGTACAGGAGGTCAGCGTCTTGCTCCTTCGGCTTCGGGACGGCCTTGAGGTTGACGTAGCGGTCGCCCTTGATCTCGGTCAGCAGGCCGAGCTCGTCGGCGCTGTCGATGATGAGACCCAGGGTGCGCTCTGTCGCGCTTGCGGTGACGCCCATCTGCTCAAGCACGTTCTTGCCGATGCTGTCCCGGGGCAGCTTGGACCCGTCGTACTTCTCCAAGAACTCGCGCACTATGCGAGGCCGCAACAGTGCCTCGCGCTTGGCGGCCTCGTCGGCGCCCTCATCTGTCGGAGCCACAACGCGCATACCGAGGTCTGTGAGGGCGATCTCATCGGCCTGCGCGCCGCCTTCCGTGAGACCGTACGCGATGGACGCCCCAGTGAGCATCTTGAACCAGGCGGCAGCCGGGGCCAGCCCCATCGCAGCCGCGACATCGAGCGGGCGCGTAGGCTGCTTCCCGTACTCGTCCGCGATGGCCCTCGCCACCCGCAGCGCCTCATTTACCGGGTAGCGCGGCACGTCGGCCTGGCTGACATAGGACTTGCGTCCCTTCGTCGCGGAATCGGACTTCGCGGCCTTAGCCTTGGCCGGCGCGGTCTTCGCTTTGGCGGTCTTGGGGATGGAGCGATTAGTAGCCACGGGACCGCGAGTTGTATCAACCAGCACAGACGTCCCGGGATGCAGACCCCGGCAACGCTCACGCAGGCCCGTCAACGGCCATCAGGCGCGCCCCCCGCTAGTGCCACCATCAGCGCGTGGTTTGCGCACAGAGAAGTTTCACCCCCGTAACTTGGCTCGAACCACCGACGGGGGTCTGATCCACGGCTTGGACCGTCTACCGCGCGGCGACAGGTCATAGCCCGATCCCGAGGTCGATCTCGCGCTCGTCACGGTCCTTGGAGTTCGTCCGTGCGTGTTCGTCCGGTGTGCTCCGCTCGTGTTCGGTGAGTTCCTTGGAGAGCGTCTTGTGCTCCCGCACGGTCCGGCTGAGGACGTGTTCGATGCCGTCGCGCTCGGCGCGGGCTTCTGCGGGGTCGCCGATCTCGTGCTCCAGACGGGTTCGCTGTTCGAGCGCGGCGTCGCGCTCGCGCTCGCTGGCCTGCGCCGCGCCCTCCAGGAAGGCCCGCTCTACGGCGTTTGGGTCCTGCTCGCGGCCCCGGCGCCTTTGCGGCTCCGGCAGGTCAGCGAGACGTTCGGCGAGTTGCGCACGCTGGTTGGAGAGGGTGAGGCTACGCGCGTCGAGGTCTTCGATGCGCTGAAGCTGCCTCGTTGGCAGCGCCGCGAGCTGCTCCCGGAACTGCTCCATGCGTTCCTCCAGTTCCCGCCAGCGCTCCGTGCTCGGCGTGGCCGGCGTCGCCGGCTCCGCGCGGGCGGCTGCCTGCTCCTGCGGGGGCTCTGCCGCGACGGTCCTTCCGCTGGCGAGCTGGGGGTCGTCCGCGCGGCCCGCGGCCGGTTCGGGTGCCGCGCCCGGAAGCTGCTCGATCGCAAGGTCTTCGTCGTCGCGTTCGACCATCCGCCTCCCCACGCGCGCGATGAGATCGTCCCGCGAGATCGGAGTGTCCTCTTCGGGCGCGAAGTCGCTGCGCTCCCTTGAGAACCGCTCGTCGTGAATCAGCAGCCGCGTCTCTCCCCTCGCGCGCGAGAGCGCGGTGTAGGACCAGCCGGCCGTAAGGTCCCTCGGTGACGCAACCACGATCGCCGCCTCTACGGTCCCGCCCTGCATCCCGTGGCCGGTCAGCGCGTAGGCGTGCTCCACGTGCTCCGCCACGTAGGCGGGGGGCAGCTCGCGGACCAGGCCGCCGTCGGTGTCGATCACGACCCTTTCGGCGTCGAGGTGGCGGACGGTGCCCCTCATGCCGTTGTCCACGTCGAGCGGCCCGTCGTTGCGCCGGCAGATCACACGGTCGCCGACCGCGACCTCGACCGTGCCGTAGGAGCAGGTCTCGCCGAGCGCACCCGTGTCACGCTGCAGCTCACGCGCGCCCCGGTTGAGGCGTTCGCGGGTGTCGTTGTCCCTGGCGATCATCACCGTCCGTGCAGGCCCGTTCTCTCCGGCTTTCCGCGCCCACTCCGCGAGGGCCTGCCCGCACGCGCCGCCCGGGTCGGCGAACGTCTCGATCCTCCCGGACCGCCCGGCCCACTCCAGCCACCGCCCCGGCAGGCCGTCGTGCAGCGCCCCGAGCGCCCTGCGCTCCTGCGGGTCACGCTGGCGCATGACCTCCGTCAAGCGCTGCGCTCCGAGCGCGCGGCCGACCGCGCCGAGCCACCCGCCGGCCTGTACCGAGGCGAGCTGTCCGGGGTCGCCTATCGCTACCACCTTCGCGCCCGCCCTCTGCGCCGCCTCCAGGAGCCGCGCGCCGGGTCTGGTCGCCGTCATGCCCGCCTCGTCAAGGATCAGAACGCACCCGTGCGGCAGCTGCCCGCCGGGCTGCTCGAGGTCGAGCAGCAGCCGGTCCACCGTCCGCGCAGGGACACCGGCCGCCTCGGCAAGCTCGCGCGCCGCGCGGCCTGTCGGCGCCGCGCCGAGCACCGCGTACCCAGCGCGCTCGTACACCGCTCGGAGCACCCCGGCGGTGTACGTCTTCCCGGTTCCCGCGAGCGCTTCGACCACGCTCACCCCGTCACCCGAGCCGCACACCGCACGGACCGCCTGCGCCTGCTCGCCCGTCAAGGGACGCTCCGCCGCCGTAATGGCGTGCTCAACCCGCGAGCCCTCCACGACCCCGGTTCCCTCACCCGCACGGCCGACCGCCGAGACGATCAGACGCCGCTCGACCGCGACAAGCTCCGCAGTCGTCATCCCGCCGCGTCCGGTCACGATCACGTCCGCGCGCGCCTGGAACCGCGCGGCCATGTCCTGGACCTCGCCGACCAGCGCACCCGCCCCGGACGCGGCGGCGAACTCCTGAAGCACCGCGCGAGCATCGAAGGTATTGCTGCGCTCCGTCAAACCCTCCGCGCCCGCGAGACGCTCCCCGAGCGCGCACTCGTCCACGCCGCCGCGCTCAGCGAGGCCGCCCCTGACCAGCTCGAAGCCCGTGCGGATCATCTCCGCGACCCCCTCGGTGTCGAGACCCTGCTCGCCCGCGCGGGCCCTAACCTCCTCCCGCCACGTGTGCGTCTCCAGGCCGTAGCGCTTGCGCTCCCTGGTGGCGAGCGCCGCGTGCTCGGCCGCGCTCTTGCTCCCCAATCCGATCCCGCCCCGTTCGGCCTCGCGGATCATCTCGTGGCGACGCTGCGAAAAATGCTCCACCACCGCGCGATCGATGTCCGCGAGCTCCGCCGCGCCGTTGCGGACCGGCCCCCACTCCAACCCCATGCGCTCCGTCACGAGCGCCCGCAGATGCGCCTGATAGAGATACCCCGCCGTCTTGGCCGCGCGGTAAAGCTCCGTGGCGTGCAGCGCCGTGAACCGGCCATCCGGGCCACGCGCCATGTTCGCCGCTACTACATGCGTGTGAAGCTGCGGATCAAGCGCCCGGCTCATCCGGTGGCGGTAAGCCGCCGCGATCAGACCCTCCCCCGACTCTACGTGTTCCCCGGCGTGGCCGCGGCGGACCGCCACCGCCGTCTCCTCCAGATACCCGAGGGCCGCCCTGACCGCCTCTTCGTGGCAGGCCGCAAGCTCGCCCGAGACCTGCTCGGGCGCCACGGCGAAGAGAATGCTTACCGTCTTCGGCGCGGAGAACGTGAGATCGAACGCGGCGACCTTCGGGTCCGTCGCAGCCGAACGCAGCCGTGCCGCCGGGTCACGCGGATCGTGGCCGGCGATCAGCGCGCCGAACTGCCCGGCGCTCACCCGGCCCTGGAGGCCGAGGGCCTTCGCGCCCGCGCCCGCCCACTCACCGGGAGCCTCGCCGCGGCCGGTGTAGTAGTCGTCCTGGCCCTGGGCTACCTGCTGCTCGTAGTAGCGGTGCTGACCCAACGCGATCTTGCCAATCGAGAGCATCCTGAGAGCAAAATAGCAAAAGAAGCATCCTTGAGGTGCAACTGTGTGCCGTGAGGCGGAGCGCAGCGACGCAGAGCGGCGGGGTGGCCTTGCGGTGGTGCCGAGAGCGCGGCTGGAGAGGCTGCTGCCGGGGCTGGCTGGCGCGCTGTAGGAGGCGTGGGCGAGAGCCGAGCGGAGCGACGGCGGAACGCTGTGAGGCTGGTGGGACGCGCGTCGTGTGGTGATAGGAACCTGGCTGCTTTTCGGTGGCCGGGGGACGCGCAACGGGGTCCTGCCGACGATGGCGAGTGCCGCTGCCCACGGCGTGCCGGATGGAGTGATCCGTCAGTGCGCTGCTATGGGTTGCCCCGTGGGGCGTGCTCGTCGGTGCGGAGCATCCGCTGGCCGAGAGTGTTCAGGAGCGACTCGCTGTCGAGTGCCTGCTGGGCGAACTGCTGCGAGGTCTCGACGGCTAGCTCGGCGTCGCCGAGCGTGGCGGGCAGGCCCCGTAGGTGACCGAGCGCGAGCAGCGCACGGTCGGCGATCGCCTCGATCACCGTCGGCGCGATCAGCGCAACGTCGGGGTCGGCGACGACGTCTGCCGCGTCGCCGAGCGTCTCGCGGACCGAGACGATCACGGTGAGTAGGTGCTCTGGTCGGGGCGACCATTTCTGTCGTGCCTCGATCCAGTTGTCGTGCGAGTTTGCCTGCCGGACGCTGTTTGCCCCGAGCGGCTGCTTGGGCTGCTGCAGGGTCTTCGCCTCGTAGAGGAGCCACAGGCGGTCCGCGTCGCGCCAGGCAACGTCGGGGCAGGCGGTGCTGTTGTCATCGCGCCAGACCTCGAAGCCGAGCGCGAGGCCGAGGGCGGCGAGACCCATGTGGAAAGTAGCGGGGCGCGTGCTGGCGAGCTGGTCTCGCATCTGGGCGAGCGTCTCGTCGAATCGCCGCCGCCGTGTGTTCAGGGTGCGTATCCAGGCGGTGGTCCGCTCGGCGCGGGCATCGTACTCTGGCCCGACAGCAGGCTGCTGAAGCATGTCCTCGAAGCGGGGGAACCAGCGGAGCATGCGCGCGGTCGCTTCGGCTCGTCCTCGCAGTTGCCCGGCCGCCTGGGTCAGGTTGGGGTCGGGGCGGTCGGTGGCGAGCGTCGCTGCCCAACTGGCCGCCAGGTACTCCCAAAACGCGCGGTAAGCCCGCAGTGGCTCCCCGGTGAGCTGCGCGACTGCTGCGGTTGCCTCGGATATTGCGCTTGGGAGATCGCCCTGCCAACAGGACCACCATGCGTGCACCTCGTGCGGTGCGGATGCGGCGAGCGCGGCCGAGACGGGATCCTCGGCGCGCTCGCAGGCAGCCACGCGCTCCCGAAGATGGGTCTCGGTGGGCTGCCACTCCTCGCCATGCTCCCAGAAGATGCGGAGGACGTCGAGCAGGTCGAGATCGGGTTTGCGGGAGAAGTACTCGCCGAGCTCGAGCTCGACTTGGAGCTCAGGGCGCATGTCACTGCGCGCCTCATCGCGCTGGATGAAGCGCAATAGTTCTGTGCCGCGCAGGATCACGGCGGCGAAGTCCTGGCGGTTGCGTGTCGCTCGCCCGGCGCCCTGGATGATCCGGGTGCGAATCCGCTCCCGCAGCACGCGGGTCGCGCCGATCGTGTCGAACAGGAAGCGCTCTTGACCATGGCCGTAGGCGGGTAGGCCGCTGAGGATGATCAGCCGGCACTGAGTGTCGGGGAGGTCGATGCCGTCGTAGCGGTTGGCAAGCAACAGCGCGGCGGGCGCGGTCTGGATGAACTCGCCGATGGAGTCCGCCCCCAGCCGTGTGACCCCGTCGGCGAGCAGTGTATTGGCGGCCTCCTGTAGCGAGCGGGTGGAGGGTGCGATCAGCGCGGTGCGTGGGGTCTGTGCGATCGCGTCGCGGATCAGTTGATCGGCTGGGGCGTCGTCAACCCGTAGACCAGGCATCAGCAGCAGCCGCCGGCCGGAGCGCTGTTGGCCTGTGTCTGCGGGTATGCGCCGAATGTGGCCGACGCCGAAAGCGCGCTCGAGTTCACCCCCGGCGCCGAGCGTCGCGGACATGTACACGCGTTGCTCGGCGTCGGCGAAATGGCTTAGCTCGCGGGTGGGTGCGATGAACGGGCGGATCAGGATCTCGCGAGGGGAGACATAGATCAGGCACCGGTCGAGCTTCTCGCCAATTGCGCGTAGCGCGTAGTAGTTGTGGCTGCGGTCGCGCACTGCGCTGGCGAGTGCGTCAGCGAGGCGCCCGGCGCGGCTGGCCATCGCGGTTGGCGGTACGAGCTCGATCCGGTGTGCTGTGCGGGGATCCTCGTCGCCGCGGGCGAGGAGGTCGGTAAAAGGCGCGGTGAGCGCATCGCCTAGCACGGCGAGTGCCGATGCGTAGAGGCCTGGTTCGTCTTGGCGGCGGGCGGTAATCGACCAGGTCTCGGCGACGGCGTCCTCGCCGCCGTGCGCATCATCGAAGATCAACGTTTGGGCGTCATCGAGGCCGGACCAGTAGTTGAAGACGTGGTGGTAGTTGGAGATGGCGATCACGTCGCCGGCGCGGAACGACGCCGCGTCGGCCGGTGGCCAGTCGTGCTTGGTCCCGGTGAGTAGCACGACGCTTATTCCGTAGCGTGCCGCCTTGCCGGCGACCTGTTCGGCGAGTTGGTTGTTCACGCAGGCGTAGGCGACGCGTTGGCCTTGGGCGAGGCGTCGCCACTCGGCGATCAGCAGGCCGACGAGGGTCTTGCCGGACCCGGTCGGTAGCTCGAGGGCTACGTCGGTGTGCTGTAGATGGCGTTCGTGGTAGGTGCGTAGCGCGTTGCCCTGGTGCAGCCACAGGTCCGACAGCCCAGGCTCGGTGACCTGTAGGCGCTCGTAGAGGTCCAGCGGGGATGCGGGTGCGGGTGCGGGTTTCGGCGGCAGCGGTAGTGGCACGGTCTGCCACAGTAGCTGGCGTGAGGTGGTGCGGGACCGGTGGGGGTCGCTGCGAGACGTGTCGGGTCAAGTGGCCCTGGGAGTGGCAGAAGGGTCGCGTGTTGGCGGGCGCTCAGGCTTTCGATCTGGCGGAGCACGTCCTGGATGCCGATACCATTTGGTGCCGAGGAGCATCGACCGCCGAGCACAGCCCAGGAGGCACAGTTCGTGATCCGCAGCGAAACAGATGCCGGAACCCCGATCATCGAATTTGACGCCGAGGAGTACGCGGCGTTCCTCGACGGGGAAGCCTGCAAACGCATGGGAATGTCTGCGGGGGAGTTCACGCGGCGCTGGCTCGCCGGCGACCTGGACGACGTGGACCCGGACGTGCCGCTGCTCGTCGGGCTGCTGGGAATAGGACAGAACGGCCATCACGCCGCCGCGTAGTACCGGTAGGCGTTCGCCGACCATCTCAACGCGATCCTGAACCGGACCGCCTCCGACGCACGCCTCACCCTGCTCGACGGCCGGGAGCCCAACCACTTCACCATCGCTCGGGGCGACTCGCAGCCGGACCGCGCTGGAGCCTCCGCACCCGCCTTTTGCAGATTAGTGGTCGTTTTGCTAAATTGGTCATGCTATGGCGACCCCCGCACCCGCTGCCGCCGCCGCCCGCCTGACGGCCGACGACGTGATGACCGCCAGCGAGGTCGCGGGCCTGCTGCACGCGCCAGTCAGCACCGTCGAAGACTGGGCACGCCGAGGCATCCTGCCCAGCGTCAAAGTCGGACGGCGACGGCTCTACATCCGCCAGCGCATCGAAGCGGCGCTCCTCAGCGAACAGCGCGCACGGCCGTCGCGCTGAGCGGCCCGTTTGGTACCCAAGAGTGGTACCCAAGGCCAAAACCGCCTCCTCCGCCCTTCGCTCCAACCCCCTAAAACTAGCGGATTTGCAGGGCTTTTCAACACGCGCCAGGAGAGATTCGAACTCCCGACCTTCGGTTCCGTAGACCGACGCTCTATCCAGCTGAGCTACTGGCGCAGAAGACTCAGTCTAGTCGTCCAGGCCGCGGAGGGTCTGTGGGAGCGCCCGCGTATCCAAGGCGAGGCCATGGGCGGACGCCCCTTCCCTGCACTGTGTCAAGGCGATCGGCCAAGCAGTCCGCCATATGCAGCGTAAGACACGCGACAATTGCCATATCGCCTTGGAGGAGCAGCGAGCCGTCGGAGCGGCGCTACAGCTCGTACTCGACCTCCCTAATAGTGCTTTGTCAACTCGCCTTGATCGGCCGGATTTGGCTCGACACGACATCGACGGCGAGAATCCTGCATTGGCTTGGTTGAGCGGATCTTTGAGGTCCGAGATGCCCAGGAATCGGCCCAAAGCACCAACCCGACAAAGCACTACTAAGAACGACATTCAAAAGACCGGGACGACCACGTTTCACTTCACCAAGCCAGGTCCGGCTCGAAAACGGAGAGGGAGGGATTCGAACCCTCGAACGAGGTCAACCCCCGCTACGCGATTTCCAGTCGCGCCCGTTCAACCGCTCCGGCACCTCTCCACGATCGCGATGCTCAGCGGCCTCCTAAGGCTACGACACTCGGGGGGGCGCCCGCTGGTAGGCTCCCGCGGGCACCGTCCAACCCCAACCGGAGCGTGCCAACGAAACTATGCTTCTCGCGGCGAGCGCAGCCTTCAGCAAGGACGTGGGCCTGATCGTCACCTTCGTGGGGATCGGGGTGGTGGTCAACGTGATCGTGGTGTACGTGGCGATCCAGGTCCGCGGGGAGCGGGCCCAGAATCGGGAGCACCTCTCCTCCCGCCGGCGCGCCCCCGGTCCTTGAGACACCCGCCGCTCCACGAGCCGCGCGGAGCTCGCCGGCAGCGGATAATCGTCGAGCGATGAGCGGCACGCTCGGCACCGGCCTCTACTTCCGCCACCCCGCGTGCTTGGAGCACGACCCGCGGGCGCACCTGCCGACCCATCCGGACACCCCGGAGCGTCTGGAGGAGATCGAGCGGCGCCTGGAGGCACGCGGTTGGCTGGGGTGGGCACGCCGGGAGGCCCCCGAGGCAGGCGTGCCGGAGCTGGAACTGGTGCACAGCGCCCGCCACGTGCGGGGTATCCGCGAGCTGTGCGAGGCGGGGGGCGGGGAAATCGACGCGGACACGTTCGTGGGAGAGGCCTCCTACCGCGCGGCGCTGCACGCGGCTGGAGGGGCGTGCGCGATGGCGAGGGCGCTGCTGGGAGGGGAGGCGGCGGTGGGGTTCTGCGGGGTGCGGCCCTCCGGCCACCACGCCGAACGTGAGCGCGCGATGGGCTTCTGCCTGTTTGACAACGTCGCGGTCGCAGCGGAGCTGGCGATCCAGGAGCTGGGGGTGGAGCGGGTGTTCATCCTGGACTGGGACGTGCACCACGGCAACGGCACCGCGGAGATCTTCCGCCGCCGCCGGGACGTGCTGTTCGCGAGCATCCACCAGTCGGGTCTGTTCCCCGGCACCGGCGCGCTGGGGGACGTGGGCTCGGGGGAGGGCGAGGGGTACACGATCAACCTGCCCGTGCCCGCGGGTTCGGAGGGGGAGCTGTGGTGCTCGCTGCTGGAGCACGTGGTGCTGCCGGCTGCGGCTGCGTTCGAGCCGCAGCTGGTCCTGCTCTCGGCGGGATTCGACGCCCACCTGGGGGACCCCCTGGCGGGGTGCCGCCTGCGGACGGACTCCTTCGCGGAGATGGCCTGCCACGTGCGCGAGCTGGCGGCGCGAGTGGGGGCGCCGCTGGGAGCGGTGCTCGAGGGGGGCTACGAACCGCGTGCGGTGGCGGAGTGCGTGGAGGCGACGCTGGCGGCCCTGGGAGGCGAGGGGGAGGCCGTCTCTGCGGCCCCGGAGGCCCTGTTGACTTCGCGGGCGGCGGCGCAGATCGGCCGCTACTGGCCGCTGTAGGGCTCGCCGACCGCACCTGGCGCCCACCGGGACTGCCCGCCCGGTGGCCCCGGCGCCAACCGGGCTGGTGCCGTGGTCGGGGACTCTCGGGCGGGTGGCGCCTACGTTCCCGCGAGAACCTTGAGGGGCTGCATGCGGGTGACTCTCCACGCGGGGTAGATCCCACCGAGAACGCCGATCGCGAAGCCGACGAGCAAGCCGCGCCCGAGGCCCCACGCGGTGACGGAGGGCGAGACGTAGGAGCTCACTCCGAGCGCGCACACGAGCAGGTCGGCACCGATCACCCCGACGAGCAGCCCGACGGCGGCCCCCAGCACGCTGACGGCGATCCCTTCCCCCATCACGAGGGTGGCGACGCGGCGCGGCGACCAGCCCACGGTGCTGAGCAGGCCGAGCTCGCCCTGGCGCTCCATGATCGACATCGCCATCGTGTTGGCGACCCCGATCGCCCCGACGATCAGCGCCATCACCACGATCACGAGGATCGCCTTGGAGATCAGCGTGCCGTTGGCTCCCGCGCGCAGGGCCTGCTGGGGGTCGCTGATCACCTGTGTGCCGGGGAAGGCCCGTTCGATCGCCTGCGCCGGCGTGCGTGCGGGGGGAGAGATCGACCACCACGTCAGTCTCCTCGCCCGCGCGGGCCGTGAGCCGGCGGGCCTGCGCGAGCGAGAGCACCGCGCCCGCGTCCTCGAAGAGGATGCCCGAGTGGTAGAGGCCCGCCACCCGGTACGTCCGCCCGGAGATCGTGAGCAGGCCGCCGGGAACGAGATGCAGCTGCGCGGCGAGACGGTCGCCGACAAGCGCTTCCGCTTCCGGGTCGGTGGGACGGGCGCCGCCGACGATCACGAGGCTCTGCGCGAAGAAGCCCTTGGGATCAGCGCCGAATGCGACAGCGCCCGGTTCGCCCTTGACGCCTTCGACGATCAACACCAGCGGCGTGGCGTGCGTGACGTACGGCTGCGCGGCGAGCCGTCCGACGAGCGACTCGGGCAGGATCGAGGCGGTGGGATCCGAGACGTTGGCCTGGAAGACGCCGAGGCCCGAGCCGCCGAGGTGCGCGAGCCCGGCGGCGGTTTCTTTGAGCCCCTGGGTGAACCGATGACCTGTACGGGGTAGTCGAGGTCGATCGTCACACCCCCGGAGCGATCACCGCACGAAACGTGAGCGGGTAGCCGATGGCGGCGGGGGGCCACGCGAAGACGTCAGAGAAGCGCCCCGTGAAGGTGTAGTGGGAGCGGCGCGCCACCACCTGTGTGCCGAGCAGGTACTCGTAGCTCACGCTCGCGCGAGCCGGCCGGCCGCCGTGGCTGACGGTGAAGCCGATCGGCCAGTGCGTGTTGGCGCGCGGATGGTGGGTGTCCGCGTGCAGCGTCGCGGTCACCGCGCCCGAGGTGACGCTGACCGTGCCTCCCCTGACGATGGGTACGCCACCGAGCAGGGTCGCGAGCGCGAGCGTCACGACTGCCCACGCGTGGGTCACGAGCAGGCGGATCATCGGGACCACGGGTCACCTCCCTTCAGCTGTGCGGTCTGAGCGTAGGCCTCCACCCTGCTTCATCCGAGTCCTCCCTGTATCTGAACCCGCCCGCGGATCGTCTGTGGATAACTACCCCGTTTGCGCCGGCGGGTTTCCGGCTTTGGCCCCGCTCACGCGACCGCGCGCAGGTGGCGGTAGGGCTCGCCGCGCAGTTCGCGCACGAGTGCGTCGAGCACGCCTCCCTCGTCCTCCTCGAGGCCGTCGGTGACCGCGCCGATCACCGCGCGCTTGCGCTCCAGGAGGGTCGCGATCGTCTCGTCGACCGTGTCCGCCGCGAGCAGGTAGGAGGCGTTGACCGCGTCCTGCTGGCCGATGCGGTGGCAGCGGTCCTCCGCCTGGTCGTGCTTGGCGGGGGTCCAGTCGAGCTCCAGGAAGGCCACGTTCGAGGACCGCGTCAGCGTGATGCCCTGACCGGCGACCGCGATCGAGCAGACGACGAGCTGGTTCTCGGCGGAGTCCGGCTCCTGGAAGGCGCGCAGCGCTGCGTCCCGCGCGGCGTGGGAGTCCTCTCCGAGGATGTGCAGCGCCCCCGGGAAGCGCTCGAGCACCGCACGCTGGATCTCGCGGTGGTGGGCGAACACGACGAGGCGCTCGCCGGAGGAGAGGAAGTCGTGGATCCACGTGAGCGAAGCGTGCAGCTTGCCGCGCGCGGCAAGCAGCTTGAGCGCGTTCAGCCGCACCAGGCGCTCCGCGCGCAGCGCGGCCGCAACCTTCGCGTCGAGCTCGCGCAGGTCGAGCGGCTGGCTTTGCAGCCACGCGACCACGTCGCGCTCCGCGAGGCGGTACTCGGCCTCGTTGTCGAGCTCCACCGGCACCACCGCGCGCGTCTTGGCCGGCAGCTGCGGCAGCACCTCGGACTTCAGGCGCCGCACGAAGCAGCGCGCGCGCAGGTGCCAGTGCAGGCGCAGGTGCGCGTCCGTGCCGCGGAAGCGCCGGCCGAACTGCGCGCCCGAGCCGAAGTCCGCGAGGCGCCCGAGGATCCGCAGCTGCGCGATCAGCTCCGGCGGACGGTTCATCACGGGCGTGCCCGTCAGCGCCATCACGAGACCCTCGCGCGGCACCGTCGCGGCGAGCCGCTGGACCGCCTGGGTGCGCTTGGCGGCGGCGTTCTTGCAGTAGTGGGACTCGTCGAGCACCAGCGCGCGCGGCCCGAGCGCCTGCAGCTCCTCGAGGCGCGCGGCGAGGATGTCGTAGTTGACGACGGTGACGTCCACTGGCTCCCTCACCGGGGTCGAGACGGCCCCGCCGGTGCCCACCAGCGCGTGCGCGGTGCGGTCCGGCAGCCACCGCTCGAGCTCGCGCAGCCAGTTGAGCTTGAGGCTCGCCGGGCACACCACCACCGCCGGGTAGGCGCCGTCGGCCTCCAGCGCGGCGAGCGCCTCGATCGTCTTGCCGAGCCCCTGCTCGTCGGCGAGGAACGCGCGCCGCTGGCTCAGCAGGTAGCTCACCCCCGCGCGCTGGAACGGCTTCAGCTCGCCGCCGAGCCCGGGGACCCGCAACGGCGCGTCGGTCGCCGCCGAGAGCGCCACGAGACCGGCCGCGAGGGCGTGTTCCTCGCGGACCTCCTGCAGCGCCTCGAGCGCCTCCGGCGCCACCCACGTCCCGTGCTCGGTGAGGAACGCGTCGAGCTCCGGGACGCAGAACGGGTCCACGCGGATCGCGGGCAGGTTCGCGTGCTCGTGCTCGGCGCCACGCCGCGGCTTGACCGGCAGCGTCCCCGCCAGCTCCGCGAACGGCTCGAGTTGCGCGGAGTCGTGGCCGGGCGCCAGCACGAACGTGGGGTCGTCGTGGACCGTCGAGAGCTCCAGCACCGCCGGCGGCGCCGGGCGCCCGTCCAACAGCGCCGCCACGCACCGCTGCGTGGCGAAGCTGATCCAGCCGCCGAGACGTCCGTCGATCAGCTGCCACGACTCCAGCGTCAGCGGGACGCTCACGCCGCCCGGCACGGGCGTCGCCCGCTCGCGCAGGGTTGCGGGCAGGCGCTCGGGGTCCCCCAGGAGCAGGAAGACCGGCTCCTCACCGGAGCCCCCCACCTCGATGTTGCCGCGCCACGCGGTCGCGCGCTCCACCCACGCGTGCACCCGTGGGTCGACGCTCGTCGCCTCCAGCTGCTCGACGAGCTCCGCGATCTGCGCCGCGTCGTGCTCGACTGCCGCTACGGCGTACGTCCCGGCGGGGCCGTCCCCCGCGTGCAGGCCCGCCCTGCCCGCGAGCACCCGCGCGAGGGGGGTGTGGTGGGCGGCCAGCAGGACCCACTGCCTGCCGCGACGGTCCCGAACCAGCGCGACCTCGTCCAACGCGTCCAGTCTCGCGGCCGCGGCACTCTCCTCGCGCGCGCCGCTGCGCGATCCGATCCTCGCATCGCGGCGGCCCTGCACACGCAGCGTGAGCAGCGCGCGGCGCGCGTCCTCGCTGAGGCGCAGGCCCTCCGAGCGCGCGGACAGCTCCTCCACGATCCGCGCGGCGCGGTGGTCGAGCGGGATCTGCGCGCGGCCGATCGCCGGCACGTTGTAGGCGTCGGGGTGCTCCATCAGGCCCGCCACGAGTTCGGGGGCCGTGTCGGTGGGGAAGCCCAGCCACCATTCGCCGTCGGGCCGCACGCGGTCGACCACGCACTCACCCGTGCGGCGCCTGCGACGGCGACGCGCGAGCGCGAGCGCGAGCGCCTCGCTCACCTGCGGCTCGCCCGGCAGACCCGCCAGCAGCCGCGCGAGCGCCTCCGCGGGCTCAGGGTCGAGGGGTACGCACCACACCCGTTCCCGCGGGTCCCACCGCCGCCCGGGGATCGCGCGCAGCAGCTGGCGCAGGTGATCGTCGTAGGCGAAGCGCAGCACTGCTTCGCCCTCGGTGAGCGTTGCGTAGAGAGGGACGGGCATTGACTCTCTACGATAGGCCGTACAGTGGATGGGACGCTCAGTTGGCGGCCGTGAGCGCGACAAAGGCGCGGGCGGCCGGGGAGAGAGGCCCAGCGCGGTGCACGAGACCGATGCGCCGCACGATCCGCGGACGGGCGGCGCGCACGACCGCGCCGCGCCGGCCCGCTTCCTGCGCGAGCGGTGCGGGGAGCAGCGCCGCGCCCGCGCCCGCCAGCACCAACGGGACGAGGGCCTCGCGCGCGTCCAACTCCACCGCAATCCGCGGGGTCACGCCCACCGCCTCCAGCGCCTGCTCCAGCAGCATCCGCGTCGAGGTGCCCAGTGGACTCACCACCAGGGGGATGTCGCGCAGCGTCGCCGCCGCCAGAGCGCCCGTGCCCGGCAGGGAGGTATCCGGCGGCAGCACGAACAGCAGCTCCTGGCGGCCCAGCTCGCGTGCGCGCAGGTCGTCGCGGGGCAGCGGCAGGCGCGCGAAGCCGAGCTCGCACACGCCCTCGCGCACCATCGCGCCGACGCCGGCCGTGGAGGGCGGTTCCTGCACCCGCACCACCACCCCCGGGTAGGCGCGGCGGAAGTGGCCGATCAACGCCGCCAACGGGTCCACCGCGAGCGTCGCCAGCGCCGCGATCTGCAGCGTCCCCGCCAGCACCTCCGCCACCTCGCTCACCGCGCCGCGTGCTGCATCGATCGCGCTCAGCACCTTGCGCGCCGGGCCCACCAGCGCCTGGCCTGCCGCCGAGAGTCGCAGGCCCCGCCCCACCCGGTGGAAGAGCTCCACCCCCAACTCCCCCTCCAGCGCGCGCAGCGTCTGCGAGAGCGAGGGTTGCGCCACGTGCAGCCGGTTCGCCGCCCTCGTCACGCCCTGCTCCTCGACCACCGCCAGGAAGTACCGCAGCCTTTTCTCATCCATAAACTTATCCTATCTCAATAAATATAAATATGTCTTTGACCTATGATAAGAAGTGCGTTTCAATCGTGGGGTGGACCCGCTTCTCACCACATCCGCCCAAGCGCTGCGGCCGTGGCTGCTGCGCGAGCCGGCGCGTCCTGAGCGCATCCGCGCGAGCTCCCGCGCCTCCGCCTACGTGGTCGGGACGGTCTGCATCGGCGCGTTCATGGGCCAGCTCGACGCCTCGATCGTCACGCTCGCCCTGCCCCGTATCGGCGCCGGTCTCGGCGAGAGCGCGGGCGCCGTGCGGTGGGTCTCGCTCTCCTACCTGCTCGTGCTCGCCTGCGCGCTCGTCCCCGTCGGGCACCTCGCCGACCGCTTCGGGCGCAAGCTGCTCTATACCTACGGCTTCGCCGTCTTCACGCTCGGCTCGGTGCTCTGCGGGCTCGCTCCCGCCCTCGGCTGGCTGATCGCCGCTCGCGTCCTGCAGGGGCTCGGCGCGGCGATGCTGCAGGCCAACAGCGTCGCGCTGATCGTCGAGTGCCTGCCCACCCGCCTGCTCCCTCGCGGTCTCGGCGTGCAGGGTGCCGCGCAGGCCGTTGGGCTCGCGCTCGGACCGGCTCTCGGCGGGCTGCTGCTCGCGGCAGGCGGCTGGCGACTGATCTTTCTCGTCAACCTCCCGGCCGGGGTGCTCGGCATCGCGGGGGCGTGGGTGCTGCTCCCCCGCAGTCGCACCGCCGACGGGGAGCTCTGCGGCACCGCCCGTGGGGCGCTCCGTCACACCGCAGACGTGGCGCTCCGCCGAACCGCCGACGGGGCGCTCCACTGCGGCCCGCGTGGTGAGGCCAAAGGCACGCCCCGCGAGTCGCTCCGCCCCGTCGCGCCCCGCGAACGCGTCGATCGGCGCGCCCTCGCCGTGGGGCTGGGGGGCGCGATGGCCGCCTACGCCGTCCTGTTCGGGACTCTCTACGTGGTCTCCTACCACCTCGCCGCGCTGCACGTGCCAACCGCGCTCGCCGGTCTCGAGCTCGCCGTCCTGCCGGTTGCCCTCGGGATCTGCGCGCCGCTCGCCGGCCGCCTCGCCGAGCACGTCGACGCGCGCACGCTCACCCTCGGCGGGCCGCTGCTCGCCGCGCTCGGCCTCTGCGTGCTGGCCCTGGGCGACAGCGGCGGCGCCGGTCTGCCGCTCGGGCTGGCCCTCGTCGGAGCCGGTCTCGGAGCGTTCATCCCGCTCAACAACGCCACCGTCGTGGGCGCTGCGCCCCGCTCCCGCGTCGGAGTGCTCTCCGGCATCCTCAACACCACCCGCTGCCTCGGCACCGCGCTCGGGGTCGCCCTCCCCGGACTGCTCTGAGCGCTTTGGTCGCTCTGATGTCCCACTGCTCTGAGCACTCGCCGCTCCGATGTAGCAGTATGGGTGGATGCCTGAGCGGATCGGATTCCTCGGCCTCGGGATCATGGGCTCGCGGATGGCCGCCCGCGTGCGGCGCGCCGGCTTCCCGCTGACCGTCTGGACGCACACCCCCGGCAAGGCCGCGCGGTGGGCCGCAGAGCACGACGCGGCGGCCGTGGACACCCCCGCGGAGGTCGCGCGCGCGAGCGATCTCGTCGTGAGCATGGTCGTCGACGGGGAGCAGGTGGCCTCCGTGCTGCTCGGCACCGGCGGCGTCGCCGAGACCGCACTCCCCGGGGTGCTGTGCGTGGACATGTCCACGATCGCCCCCGCCGACACCCGGCGGATCGGCGCGGCGCTGGCCGAGCGAGGGGTGCGGCTGCTCGACGCGCCCGTCACCGGCTCCTCCCCGCGCGCAGAGGCCGGCACGCTGACGATCATGGCCGGCGGCGAGCCCGAGGACTTCGCCCGCGCACGGCCGCTGCTGGAGACGATGGGCCGCGTGATCGTGCACGTCGGCGAGCTAGGCCAGGGCGAGATGCTCAAGCTGGTCAACAACGCTCTCGGCGCCGCCAACGCCGCCGCGCTCGCCGAGGCGCTGCTGCTCGCGCGCGCCACCGGCCTCGACCTCGACGCCTTCGCGCAGGTCGTCTCCGCCGGCTCCGGCGCCTCCGCCCAGCTGGAGCTGAAGGCTGGAGCGATGCGTGCCCACGACTACACGCCTCTCTTCAAGACCGCCCACATGCTCAAGGACGTGCGCCTCTGCCTCGAGGAAGCCCAGGCCGCCGGGATGCCCTTCCCGGCCGCCGCTCACGCACGGGACCTGCTCGCCGCCACCGTCGGGCGCGGGCACGGAGCGGATGACTACGCCGCGCTGATCGAGGCCGCCGAGGGGCTCGCGGGGCGGCGGCTGTAGGCCCCAGCCGGTAGAGCTCCTTGCGGGCGTGCCCAGATGACACAGCCGACCGTCCCGCTGACATACTCGTGTCCTGTGGCCTGCGAGAAGCAGGAGTCAAGCGCGTGAGCGCGTGGGGAGTTGGTGCCGCCGGCACGGCGGTGTCCGTGACGTTCGACAACCTCGGCGAGGCTGCCCAGCTGGAGCTCGGCATGTGGCCGCAGGACGTGCCCCACGGGCAGCACTTCACGGTGCTCGAAGTGCTCCCGCGGCTGCTCGAGCTGCTCGCCGCGCGGAA
Source organism: uncultured Solirubrobacterales bacterium (assembly GCA_963842005.1). Classification (GTDB taxonomy): domain Bacteria; phylum Actinomycetota; class Thermoleophilia; order Solirubrobacterales; family Solirubrobacteraceae; genus Palsa-744. The sequence goes on from CAWJEV010000005.1 coordinate 987,575, forward strand.
CGTGCGCGTGACGTTCTTCGTCGAGGGCCTCAACGCGGAGGTGTACCCCGATGCGCTGCACGCAATCGCCGGGGCTGGCCACGAGGTCGCCGTGCACGCCTGGTGCCACGAGGAGTGGGCCGCGCTCGACGCCGACTCCGAGGCCGCGCTGCTCGCCCGCGCCACTGGCGCGCTGCGCTCGATCGGCCTCGAGCCCCGTGGCTTCCGCCCGCCGGGCGGCGGGCTGACCGCACGCACGCTCGGCCTGCTCGCCGAGCACGGCTACAGCTACGTCTCCCCCGCCGGCGAGCGTGAGGGGCTGCTCGACGGCCTCGCAGTGCTGCCGTTCCGCTGGCCGCTCGTCGACGCCTACGCCTACCTGCCCCAGTTCGCCGGCCTGCGCGAGCGCTACGGTGGCAGCCCCGACCCCTACGGGCCCGAGCGGATGCGCGAGGAGATGACCGCCGCGCTGCGCGCGCACGCCGAGCGCGGGGGTCACCTCGCGCTGCTGTTTCACCCCTTCTCGGTCACCTTCACCGGCGAGGACGGCTGGGCGGCGCTCGACGCCGTGCTCGGCGAGACCGCCCGCTTGGCCGGCACCGGCGCCGTTGCGGTGCCGCGTATGGACGAGGCTGCCGCGTGGATGCTCGCGCGGCCCGAGGACTTCGACCACCCGCCACAGCTCGACGACGCCACCTGGACGGCGCCGTCGGCGTGAGAGGAGCGCCCGGTGCCCGACGCGAGGCGCAGGACCACCTCGAGGCGCGCGAAACGCGAGAGCGCGGTGCTCGGCACCGTGTTGAGAAGCACCACGTTGAGGCGCGCCGTGCTGAGGCGCGCCGTGAAGCGCCTTCCGAAGAGCGCGTCACGCCGGACGCTGCGACCCCGCCGCCCGTTCACCGTCCTGACCGCGCTCGGCACCGCCGCCCACCACACCTTCGAGGTCCGCGCGGGCGTGGGTCTCGTCTTCGAGCCGTTCACCGGCCGGCGCGGGGCCGTCGCGCTGTGGGCCGGCGGGCTGCCCGCGTGGGCCGTCGCGGCGTGGCTCGGCGAGGGCGAGTCGCTCGAGAAGTGGCTCGCGCTCAACAACGGCGCGGGGCTCGCCGGGGGGATCGTGCATTTCGTGGAGTGGCCCTGGGAGCTGCGCAGCGGCATCCCCTTCCTCGTCGAGGCCGAGGGCATGACGCCCGAGCGCCTGCCCCCCTACAACGCGATCCTCCAGCTCTGGGTGTGCGCGGGCGCGCTGGCGCTCGTGCTGGAGACCCCGCGCCACGCGCGCCGCTGGGCGCTCGCGGGGCTGCTGCTCGGCGAGCCGCTGCGACGCTCCGCGGTCCACCACTTCCGCTGGGCGCACGAGCAGGCCGAGCGCGAACCCGAGCGCTGGAGCCCTGTGCTGCGCGAGCAGGCCGGCGAGCGCGCCCGGCAGGCGGCGTGAACCGACCGGTTTGGTCGGCGCCACCCTCGCGGGCTTCGCCACTGCGCGTCGGTAGCCGGCAGGGGCCACTGCCTGCATACTGAAGGGCCCGCGTCCCGTGCCGCAAGCGACCTTCTACTTCGACCTTGGCTCGCCGTTCGCCTACCTGGCGGCGGAGCGCCTGAAGGAGTTCCTGCCGGAGCCGATCGCCTGGCAGCCGGTGCTGCTGGGCGGGCTCTTCAAGCTCAACGGACGGTCGTCCTGGGCACTCGGCGACGCCGGCGGGCGCGAGGCGGGGATCGCCGACGTGCAGCGGCGCGCGCGGGAGTACGGCCTGCCGCCGCTGCGCTGGCCCGACCCGTGGCCGAGCGACTACCTCTTCGGGATGCGCCTTGCGACCTTCGCCTTCCAGGTCGAACGCGGGCGCGAGTTCACCAAGCGGGCGTTCCGAGCCGCCTTCCAGGAGGGACTTGACCTCAGCATCCCCGAGCGCGTCCTCGACGTCGCCGCCGCCATCGGCCTCGATCGGGAGGCAGCCGCGGCTGCTACCAGTGACCCGACGGTCAAGACTGCCCTGCGGGCCGCGACCGACGCCGCGCACGGGCGCGGGGTGTTCGGGGTGCCAACCGTCGCCATCGACGATGAACTGTTCTGGGGTGACGACCGACTGGCGGACGCCGCCGCTCACCTCGGGCAGTCGAGCGCCCGGTAGATGCGCCGCGGTGGAAAGCCGCACGAGGGCCGGGACGGCGCTGCAAGTAGGGTCGGATGGCGCTGGAGGAGGGCCGGGATGGCGCTGCGAAGGTCGGCCAACCCCTTCGGAGCCCAGTCAAGGATACGCTGGGTAGTGTCGAGAGGAAGCCAAGGATGAAGACCGAGCGCTCCTACACGAAGCTGGCGAGGGCCCTGGCGGCGCTCGGGGCGCTGGCAGCGCTCGGTGCCGGTGGGCTGGCCGTGAGCGGCTGCGGCGCCTCCGCCACGCTGGACCCGATCGCCCGTGCCGCAGAGGTCACTGCCCAGCAGTCGGGCGCCAAGTTCTCGCTCACCACGCAGCTCGCCTCCTCCGCGCTGCCGGGCGGTGGTTTCTCGATCACCGCCAACGGCTACCTCGACGAGCGCGACCGCTCCGCAGAGATGACGATGAACCTCTCCGGCATCCCCGGCGCCTCGGCGCTGCCCGGGGGCGGAGTCGGCACCGTGCAGGCGATCTTCCAATACCCCGTGATCTACATGAACCTGCCCTTCCTCGCCGGCAAGCTCCCGGAAGGCAAGACCTGGATGGAGCTCAACCTCACCAAGGCTGCGCAGGCCGACGGGATCGACCTCTCCCAGCTCTCCTCGCTCGATGAAACCGACCCCACCCAGTTCCTCGAATACCTGCGTGCGAGCTCCGGCGGCGTGACCACCGTTGGTCGCGAAACGCTCGACGGCGTGCCCACCACCCACTACCACGCCACCCTGCAGCTGAGCGACATCCTCGCTCGTCTCCCCTCGAGCGCGCAGGCAGCGGCCAAGTCTGCGCTGGAAAAGCTCGACGACGCCGGTGCGATTCCGGTGGATGTCTGGGTGGACGCGCAGGGCCGGGTGCGCCGCATGCAGCTCTCCATCGGCTTGAGCGTCCCCGCCGGCGCCTCCGGTAGCGCAACGGGGGCCACTTCCGTGAGCGGCACGACCACGATGGACTTCACCAGCTACGGCCCGATCCCCGCGATCGTCCCGCCGCCCTCCAACGAAGTCTTCGACGCCACCTCGTTGGCCGCCGCCGGACTCGGGTCCGAACAGAGCGGCTGAGCCCGAGCAGGTGCGTCGGGAGGGACGCGGGCGCCTCGGGACGAGCGCACGACTCCTCGCTGCGCAGGCGCCTGTGCGCGACCGACTGCTAGCGTGCCAAGCATGTCGTCTGGGTGGCCGGCGGTTTCCTACGAGGCTTGGAGCGCGACCTGCGACACGCTGCACGCGCACACCCAGCTCCTCGGCAAGCTCGCGGTGGCGCTTGCCCCGCCCGAGCCACAGCTCCAGCACGCAGCCCTGCGTCTGAGCGCTCGCGGCTGGGAGACCGCTCCGCTGCCGGCTCCCGACGGCTCGGGGGCGCTCGTGGTCACGCTCGACCTGCGCACGCACGAGGCGCTCGCCGAGCACAGCGGCGGAGGCGTGCGGCGGGTCCCGCTCACCCCCAACCGGCCGGTCGGCGAGGTCACGTGCGATGTGCTCCAGGCGGTCCGCGACCTGGCCGGTGAGGTGAGCATCGACCCCACGCCGCAGGAGGTGTCGTGGAGCGTGCCGCTCGACGAGGACGAGGAGCACCGCACCTACGACCCCGCCCAGGTTGCCGCCTACTTCGCCGCTGCGACCCACGCTGCGCTCGTCCTCGCCGCGTTCCGCGCGCCCTACCGCGGACGCTCGACACCGGTCAACGCCTGGTGGGGCTCGTTCGACCTCGCGGCGAACCTCTTCTCCGGCCTGTCCGCCGACCCGCCGTCGGAGGATTTCATCATGCGCAACGCGATGGACGTCCAGGAGGTCGCCGTCGGCTGGTGGCCTGGCGATGTGCGGTACGCCAAGGCGGCCTTCTACGCCTACGCGCACCCCGCGCCGGAGGGCTTCCACACCGCGGCGCTCTCGCCCGCCGCCGCGCGCTGGGAGGCGACGCTCGGCGAGTACGTCCTCGACTGGGACGACGTCTGCTCGAGCCCTGACCCGCACGCCTTCGCGCTCGACTTCGCGCGCTCGGCCTTCCGTCACGCCTGCGCGGTATGCGAGTGGGATCCCGCGCTCCCCGCCTCCGTCGACGGGACGCCGCCGCCCGTGGCGTAGGTACTGGTTCTCAGCGGTGTGGCTTGCCCTCTAGGAAACGCTCCAGCCCGTCGTCCGGGATCGGCTCCCACTCCACCGCGTAGGTCACGAACGCCCGCCAACTGGGCCGCACCCCCGGGTCGCCGTCGAATGCGCCCATGCGCACGCTCATCTGCGTCGGGTCCTCGGGGTTGCGGCTGAAGAGATGCCCGCCGCACTCGCCGCAGAACAGCTTCTCGAAGCCGCCCTCCGGGTGGCGCCACGCCTTCACCAAGCTCTCGCCCTTCACCACCCGCAGCGTGCGGCCGTCGATCCGCGCCTGCACCGATGACGCCGTGCCCGTCCTGCGCTGGCACCGCGTGCAATGGCAATAGCCCGCCGTCGGCGCCGGCTCGCTCAACTCGAAGCGCACCTCGCCGCACAGGCACCCTCCGGTCGTTGCGGGCTCGCTCATATGTGAGGAATTATATAAACAGCACCCCTTCACCCGTCGAGCGGTCGAGTCCCCAGGCCACTCCTTTGCAGTTTTGCGCCACGGACTTCGTGGGCGCCTGGAACGCCTTTTCAGCCGCGCCCGGCCGCGCAGAAGCCCTGAGTTCTCAGATCGTCCCAGGCATTGCGCGGGTTCAGACGATGTTCTTCTCGCTCGCGATCCGCTTCGCGCTGCTCGAGCCACGCCTTGTACGGGTCGGCAGGTTGGGTGCGCGCACCGAACATCTGCGCATCGTGGCGGCTTGCGGTCTGTTCCCTGCCGTCTCTTCTGGACACTTCGATGCTCTGCGGGTCGGTGATGCGGTTTGATGAAATGCGTTGCCTTGGGTGCCTTGGCGTTCGCAGCGATAGCATGTGGTCTCCTGGCTCGTTCGTCGTTCTTTTTGGTGAATGTGCGGGTGGTCGATTCACCTTTTCTGCGGAGGCGCTTTTGCGCCGCCGGCGTTCAGTCGAGGGGGCAAGGATGCACCTTCTAGCGGCACTGTCCAGGGGCGTTGGACGAACGATTTAGGGACCTCCCTGCACGCCCTACGCCTATGTCGTTCGGGGGTCCAAATATTTGCCCGAATCGGGCAGCCTACGTGGTCCTTTCGGCCTTACAGACCACCGAGGCGTGGCTGTCCGGACCCGTCCGCCAGGCATTCCCAGCTCCTACCCCGTCCGCCGCCGCCCCGCGAAGTTGCCGACGAGCACACCGATCACGGTGACGAGGTAGATCTGCCCGACGAGCATCTCGACCACCGCGAGGGCGCGTCCCACGTGGGTGGCGGCGGTGAAGTCGCCGAATCCCGTCGTCGTCATGACCGTGAAGCTGTAGTAGACGTGGTCGCTCTCGGTGCCGTTCGTGCCCTGCGCGAAGTAGGGGGTGCTGCCGAGACCGGGCGACGAAGCCGATCACCCAGGCGAACATGATCCCGACCGTGAGGTAGATGGCCAGCGCCCCCGCGACCACCTGAAGCGTCACGCCCCGTTCCCGCACCAGGCCCAACAGTCCCCCGACGATCGCCACGGGGATCGCGCCCGCGACGAGGCCGCTCAACAGGAAGTCCAGGTCGCGTGGCACCACGGACACGGCGACGCCGAAGACCACGACGAGCGCGAGCAGGGCGCCCACCCACGCTCGCCGGCGACGGACCGCGAACGGCGCGCGCGCCGTGGCGACTGCGACGAGCAGCGCTGCGCTCTCGATCACCAGGGTCCCGGCGCGGGACCACGCGGCGCTCGGCGCCACGATCACGAAGATCAGCGCGAAGACCATCAGTAGCAGCACCACGCCGTAGCGATATTCCGGAGGACGGTCGCCGGGGCCTTCCCGATCGGCTGTCTGCGCCACCGTGCTCACCTCGCCGATCCTTGTGCGCACGCGGGTGAGACGGTGTCATTCGTGGGGGGTGATGCCGTCTCACCCGCGCGGCCGACATGCTCGGGCTGTGCCTGAGCCGAGCGCCCCCGGCGTCGTGGTGCGCTGAAGGTGCGCAACCGCACGACCATCCTGATCCTCGGCACGGCGCAGTTCGTGATGGTGCTCGACAGCACGGTCATGAACGTATCGATCTCGCAGGTCGTCGCCGATCTGCACACGACCGTCTCGGGGGTGCAGCTCGCGATCACCGCCTACACGCTCGTGATGGCGGCGTTCATGCTGACCGGCGCGAAGCTCGGGGACATCTGGGGCCGCCGGCGCGCCTTCTCGATCGGCCTCGCGATCTACGGGGTGGGGTCGCTGACGACCGCGCTCAGCCCCTCTCTCGGCGTTCTGCTGCTCGGCTGGTCGGGCATCGAGGGGCTCGGCGCGGTGCTCGTGATCCCGGCGATCGCCTCGCTGACGGCGGTCAACTACAGCGGCCGCGAACGGGCGCTCGCGTACGGGCTGCTCGGCGGCATCGCCGGCGCCGGCGCGGCCGCCGGACCGCTGGTCGGGGGCTTCATCACCACGGAGTTCACGTGGCGGGTGGTGTTCGCCGGGGAGACCGTGATCGTGCTCGTGCTGCTCACCTTCGTGCGCCTGATCGGAGACCGCCCGGCGGCCGAGCGAGTCAAGCTCGACTTCGTCGGGGCCGCCCTGTCGGCGGTGGGGCTCGGGCTGACGGTGTTCGCGATCCTCAAGATCTCCACGTGGGGTCTGTTCAAGCCGATCGGGGCGCTGACGATCGCCGGCACGCGGATCACCCCGTTCGGCTTCTCGGTCGTCCCCTTCCTGATCATCGCCGGCCTCATGGTGCTCGGCTGCTTCGCCCGCTGGGAGCAGCGCGTGGTCCTTGCCGGACGCACGCCGCTGCTGGCGCCCGACCTGCTGCACATCCCCCAGCTGCGCGCCGGCCTCTCGACGCTCGTCTCGCAGTACCTGATCCTCGCCGGCACGTTCTTCGTGCTGCCGCTCTACCTGCAGCTGGTGCTCGGCTACAACGCCCTTGAAACGGGCGTGAAGATCCTGCCGATCTCGGTGACGATGATGCTCGCCGCTGTGCTCGGCCCGCGCCTGGCGACACGTACCTCGCCCCGCCGCGTCGTGCAGGTCGGGCTCGGCTTCCTGTTCGTCTCGATCGCCTGCCTGATGGCGTCGATCTCCCCGTCGCTCTCCTCCGTCGCGTTCGCGCTCTCGCTGGCGGGCTTCGGCGTCGGCGTCGGCCTGGCGATCTCCCAGCTCGGCAACGTCGTGATGTCCTCCGTCGGGGAAGCCCGCTCCTCCGAGGCCGGCGGCGTGCAGGGCGCCGCGCAGAACCTCGGCCAGTCGCTCGGCACGGCGCTGATCGGCGCCGTGCTGCTCACCGGTCTCACCACCGGCTTTCAGGCCCGCGTCAACGCCGACCCGGCGGTGCCGCCCCAGCCTGCAGCAGCAGGTCGCCTCCGGCACCGAGGAGGGGCTGCCGATGGTCTCCCAAGCGCAGTTCAAGGCGTACGCCGAGCAGGCCGGGCTGCCCCCGGACCAGGTCGCGAAGCTGGTCGGCTTCTACTCCGACGCCCAAATCGAAGCGCTCAAGCGCGCGCTGCTGGTGGCATCCGCCTTCGCCCTCGTCGGGCTGTGGTTCGCGCGTTCGCTGCCCGGCGAGGCCCTCGCCACGGTGCAGGAGGCCGAGGACGACCACTCTCCGCGGGCGATGCCGGATCACCTCGGCAGCCTGGAGGCTGCCTGAGGATGACCGGCGAGGCGAGGCAACACCCCCCCTGGTTCGCGCGCGCGCTGGTGGTGGTGGCCAGCGTGCTGGTCGTGTTCTCGATCATGTCGACGTGGATCCGCGCGCAGATCATCGACACCGAAGGCTGGACGCAGACCAGCGTGCGGCTGCTGCAGAACGAAAAGGTCCGTGAAGTCGTCTCCAACGACCTCTCCGAACGCCTGCTGAGCGTCGTCAACGTGCAGAACCTGGCCGCCGAAAAGCTGCCCCCCGCGCTGCGCCCGCTGGCCCCGGCGCTCTCCACCGCCGCGGCCCAGGTGGTGCCCCAGGCGATCGAACGGGCCCTCTCGGTCCCCGCGGTGCAGGAACTGTGGGGGCGCGCAAACCACGTCACGCACGAACAGCTGATGCAGATCCTCAACGGCGGTGGGAAGACCCTCTCGACGTCCGGGGGCGTGGTGAGCATCAACCTGGAAGTGCTGCTCGACCAGCTCGGCAAGCGACTCGGAGTGGGCAGCGAAGTCGGCGCGAAACTGCCCGCCAACCGCCGCAAGCTCGTGCTGCTGCGCTCCAGCCAGCTGAGCCTCGCCCAGAACGGCGTGAAGGGGCTGCGCGACCTCAGCTTCGTGCTGCCGCTGCTGGTGGTGTTGATGTACGTGGGGGCGCTCGCGCTCGCCGCCGGCCACCGGCGCCGCGTGCTGCTCGAGATCGGCGTTGGCATCCTCGCGGGGGCGCTCGTGGCGCTCGTGCTGCGCCGCTGGATCGAGTCCTACGTCGTGACCAACCTCGTGCAGAACGAAGGCGTCCGCCCCGCGGCGCGCGAAGTCCTCGACATCGCCACCGCCGGCTGGCGCAGCCGCGCGCTGTGGCTGCTGATCACCGGTGTCGTGGTGATCTTCGCGGGCTTGCTCGCCGGCCCGGCGCGCTGGGCGGTAAAACTCCGGGAGCTGATCGGCGAGCCGCTCGAGCGCCACCCCGGCTGGTTCGCCGCCGGCGCCGCGGCGCTCGTGCTGCTGATCGCCACCCTCGGACCGGAGCGCACCCCCGGTCAGGCGCTGCCGCTGCTGATCCAGCTCGTGCTGGTCGTCGTGGGCGTGCTCGCGCTGCGCCGGCAGATCGCGCAGGAGCGGGGCGGCGGGGTCACGGGGGAGACGCCAGGGGAAGATGTGCCCGCCCCGACGTGATGGGTCCCCAGCCGACATGGCCCGCGGCTATAGGTTCCTCTCCCCAGCCTATATATAGGTCCTTCTTCGACCCTATATCGACCCTACCTATATAGGTTCTCTCTCGACCCGACATACCCCCGCCGCCGGCCGGGTCGGGTACCCGGCCTCAGATCCCCTGCTCGGCCACGACGCGACCGCTCGCGACGGCGTCCACCAACGCGCGGTGGTCGAGCTCGTTCTGGTCGGCGTACGTCTCGGCGAAGCGCGCGAGCGCGCGGTCGAACGTGTCGCCGCGCCCGAGGTAGCTCGCGATCGCGATCGAGTCGCCCGAGCGCGCGTGCGCGCGCGCGAGCGTCCAGCCGCACATGCGCCCGTAGATCGACAGGCCCGGCGGCTCCATCACGCCGACGTCGGCCGAGCTCTTCCAGTCCCACAGCTGGCGCACGTAGAAGTCGCGGGTCTCGCCGTCGATCCCCGTGGTGCGCAGCCAGCCGAGCATGATGTCCGAGGAGGCCTGCATCAGCCGCTGCCCCTCGACGACGCGCCGGCCGTGGTTGTCGTACTCGCTCTTGCCGAGGAACGGCTCGAGCACCGAGGCCTGGGCCTCCTTGCACTGCAGGAACAGCGGGTCCTCGTTGTCGCGCCCCAGCATCAGCACCACCCACGCGCGCGTGCCGACGGAGCCGACGCCGACGACCTTGCGCGCGAGGTCGACGAAGCGGAAGTGCTCGAGCAGGTGGCGGCGGTCGCCCTGCAGGCTCGTGCGGTAGGAGCGCAGCAGCTCGTGGATGCCCTCCTGGAATTCGCTCGCCTGCTCGGCCGGGAGCAGGTCCTCGACGCGGACGATCAGCGGCGGGTCGCTGATGATCTGCGGCTCGCCGTCGACGGTGTGTGCGAGCCGTTCGAAGGCCCGCGTGCTGTCCTTGGTCACGGCCTTCGTCGCCGCCTTGCGAAACCGCTTGAGCTGCTGTTCGGGCGCCTGCGCTTCAAAGCGCGCCAGCAGCGAGGCGCGGTCCAGGCGGGCGTACCAGATGTCGAGGTCGTGCATCTCCGCGAAGCCGTGCATCGCCTCGCGGTACTCGCCCACCGCGGCGCGCACGGTCTCGCGACGCTGGGCGCCGGTGAACCCGCGCTCGCGCCCCGCGATCGCGATCGAGGCGGCGAGACGCTTGAGGTCCCACTCCCACGGACCGGGCAGCGTCTCGTCGAAGTCGTTGGCGTCGAACACGAGGTCGCGCTCGGGCGAGGCGAAGCCGCCGAAGTTCGAGAGGTGCGCGTCGCCGCAGAGCTGCACCTGGAACCCCGACCGCGGGGTCGAGGCGAGGTCGCAGGCCATCACGTACGCCGCTCCGCGGAAGAACGCAAACGCCGAGGCCGCCATCCGCCCGTAGCGGATCGGGACGAGCTCCGGCACGCGCGAGCCGGCCTGCTCTTCGAGCAGCGCGATCGGATCGGGGCGCTCGGCCCACGCCTGGAACTCGGCGTGGCGCGAGCGCGGGGTCTCCACACGCGCGGCCTTGCCGCGCGCGGCACGCTCTCGCGGGGAGAGGTGCGGCAGTCGCGGCCCGCCGACGGTTGCGCGGCGCCGCGGCCGCTGGGACTCTCCCGCGGAGCTCTTGGGGGTGTTCACAGCCGCCATGGTCGCTCGAACGATTGACTGTAACTGGGTGAGGCTGCCTCACTCCCCGTGGGTGAGAGGCGTCTGAATCCCTCACTCCCGGTGGGTGAGCGTCGCCTGAAGGACGTCCTCGATCACCTGGCTCTGCGGCCGCCCCAACCGCGCGGTGATCCAGTCGATCAGCACCTTCAGGCGCTGGCCGGGCACGCCGCCGAGGTAGTACATGTGCACCGTCAGGTAGGTGAAGAACGCGGGTCGCCCCCACATCTCCAGGCCGCGGATCGCGCACACCGCCCGCCCGCGCCCCACCACCGCGAGCGCCCCCTTGTCGAAGTAGCGAAACGGAGTGGAGGCGCTCGGCGCGCCCCCGCGAATCGCCTGCGCCACGTGGCGGGCCTGCTGGATCGCGGTGGTGGCAAGGCCCGGCAGCGGCTCGCCGTCGGCGCCGGTGAGCGTGGTGGCGTCGCCGATCATCGAGATCTCGCGGTGTCCTGGCACCGTGAGGTCGGGTTCGATCTGCACGCGCCCCGCGCGGTCGGTGCTCGCCCCGGTCGCGGCGGCGAGCGTCGTAGCGAACGGAGCGGCCTGCACCCCGGCGGCCCATACCACGGTGCGGGCGGCGATCCGCTCCTCGGGCGGCTCGTCCACCCGCTCTCCCTCGGCCTCTCGCTGCCTGCCGGCCCCCGCGCCCGACCCGCGCTGCTGGGCGTCCGTCGCCGCGATCGTCACGCCGCGGGCGTCGATCGCCGTGACGGGGGAGCTCACCCTGACAGTGACGCCGAGCGAGGCGAGCTGGCTGGCGGCCTTGCGCGAGAGCCGCTCGCTGAACGTCGGCACGACGCGCGCGCCGGCGTCGAGCAGGATCACACGCGCATCGCCGGCGCGAACAAGCGAGTAGTGGCGCGAGAGCGTGTCTTTGCAGACGATCGCGATCTCCCCAGCCACCTCCACGCCGGTGGGTCCGCCGCCGATCACGACGAACGTGAGCAGCTCGCGACGCTCGCGCTCGTCCGTGGAGCGCTCGGCGCGCTCCAGCGCGGAGTAGAGCCGCTCGCGCAGCGCGAGCGCGTCGGCGAGCGTCTTCAACCCGCACGTCACCTCGCTCCAAGCGTCGTTGCCGAAGTAGGAGGTGCGCGCGCCGCAGGCGACGAGGAGGCTGTCGTACTCCAACCGCTGGCCGTCGTCGAGCTCCAGCAGCCGGCGGGCGGGGTCGAGGCCGACCACCTCCGCCATCAGCACCCTGGCGTTGGCCTTGCGCTGTACCACGGTGCGGATCGGCGGCGCGATCTCGCCCGCGGCGAGGCCGCCGCACGCGACCTGGTAGAGCAGCGGCTGGAAGAGGTGGTGGTGCATGCGGTCCACCACCGTGACCTCGACGTCGGCGCCGCGCAGCTCGCGCGCGACGGTGAGGCCGCCGAAGCCGCCGCCGACGATCACCACCCGGCGGCGGCGCCCGGGGGCGCCTCGATCCCGCGTCGGCGGGGGCGCGCCCTGCGACAACTCGCCCTCACCCTCCATCACACACGGGCGCGGGGGCGACCGCTCATCACGAGATCTCCGCAAGGCGCTCGGCGAGGATGATGCGCGCCGCGGCCTCGATCAGCGCGAGGTGCGAGAACGCCTGGGGGAAGTTGCCGAGGTGCCGCCCGGTGGAGGTGTCGAACTCCTCGGCGTAGAGCCCGAGCGGCGAGGCCACGCGCAGCAGCCGTTCCATCAGGTCGCGGGCGCGCTGCTCCTCGCCGACGATCGCCAGCGCGGAGACCAGCCAGAAGGAGCAGATCAGGAAGGAGCCCTCCTTGCCGGACATGCCGTCGTCGGTCTCGTCAGTGCGGTAGCGCAGCACGAAGCCGTCCTCGGTGAGCTCGTCGGCGATCGCGAGCACGGAGGCGTGCAGGCGCTCGTCGCCGGGCGCCAGGAAGCCGAAGATCGCCGCCAGCAGCGTGGAGGCGTCGAGCGCGTCGGTGTCGTAGTGCTGGCGCAGGACGCCCTTGCCCGTGAGCCCCCGAGCGAGGATGTCGGCGCGGATCTCTTCCGCGGTGGCGCCCCAGGTCTCCTCACGCGCGGAGTCCCCGCGCATCGCGGCGAGCCGGGAGGCGCGGTCCATCGCGACCCAGCACATGAGCTTCGAGGAGACGTAGTGCCGGGGTGCGCCGCGGGCCTCCCAGATGCCCTGGTCCGGTTCGCCCCAGACGCGGGTGGCGCAGTCGGCCTGGGTCTCGACGATCGGCCACAGCCGCCGGGGCAGGCGCTGGGAGCGGTGGGAGTGCAGCAGGATCGAGTCGAGCGCCGCCCCGAAAACGTCGTTCTGACGCTGGTCGAAGGCGCCGTTGCCGACCCGCACGGGGCTCGCCCCCGCGTACCCGGAGAGGTCCTCGCGCGTGGTCTCGGTCAGGTCGCGCCGCCCGTCGATGCCGTACATGATCTGCAGCGCCCCGTCCTCGTTGCACTCCAAGTCGGCGACGAACTGCATGAACTCCTCGGCCTCCCAGTCGAGGTTGAGGTAGTGCAGCGCCTGCAGCGTGAAGGTGGAGTCGCGCAGCCAGGTGTAGCGGTAGTCCCAGTTGCGCTCGCCCCCAGGGGTCTCGGGCAGCGAGGTCGTGAGCGCGGCGACGGTCGCACCGGTGGGCATGTAGGTGAGCCCCTTGATCGCCAACGCGGAGCGCTGGATCGGCTCGCGCCAGCGGTGGTCGGGCAGGCGGGCGCGCCCGAGCCAGCCGCGCCAGTAGCCCCCGGTGGTGGCCAGGCGGGCGTTGGCGTCGTCGACGTCGCGGGGCCCCTCGAGCTGCCCGGCCCAGGAGAGCGAGCAGAAGATCTGCTCGCCCTGGTGGAGCACGTGGCGGGCACGGACCCAGTCGCCCTCGACGCCGAGCGCCATGTCGGTCGCGAGGCGGATGGTCAGCCCGGCGCCGGTGGCGTCGGCGCAGTGGCCGTCCTCGGCGACGGTCCACTCGGCGGGGACGCGGCCGTAGTCGAAGACCGGTTCGCAGGTCAGCTCGACCTCGACCTCGCCCTCCAGGCAGAAGGCGACGCGCACGAGCAGGTGCTCGGCGTCTTCGTCGGTGGGGGGCCGGGTGTGGGGTGTGACCGTGTCCACGCCGAGGCGCGGCCCGAGCGTGAGGGCGTCGCGCACGGCGATCCAGCCGGTCGACGTCGTCCACGTCGTGAGCAGCGTGTTGGTGCCGGGCTCGTACACGCGCGCGGTCGGCACGTTGATCCCGAACGGCCCGAACCGGAACGCGCCGGCCTCGCGGTCGAGCAGCGTGCCGAACACCGAGGGAGCGTCGAAGCGGGGCACGCACAGCCAGTCGATCGCCCCGTCGGGCGCCACGAGCGCGCCGGTGTGGCAGTCCGAGAGGAACGCGTAGTCGGCGATCGGCGGGAACGGCGAGGGGGCGGCTGCGCTTTGGGGTACGGGGTCGCTCAAGTGAAGATCACGAGGTGGTCGTGTGCGGGAGTGTCATTTGGGATCGTCCGCGCGGGTGTGTGCGGGGCACCGGGCGAGTGCGCGCCGGGCCTCCGTGCCCGGACGTCCCAGCGTGTGTGGAACACATATGGCCCAGCGGATGGGTGGTCTCACATCACCCGGTCGGGGTGAATCGCGGCTCGCCCGGCGTGTGGGCGGCGGTCTCGGCCGGCTCCTCCCGGCGAGCGGTGTCCTGTGCGTGGTATTCGCGCAGCAGCTCCTCCTCGCGCTCGTGCTTGGGGAAGCGGAAGAAGACGAGCGCGGCGCCGAGCAGGATCGCAAGGATGCCGGCGAGGTAGGCGTGGTTGGCGCCGTCCAGGAAGGAGGACTTCGCGCCCGCCGTGATCTGGGCGGCGTAGTGGGGGTAGCGCTGGGCGGTGTCGGCTGCGGAGGCGAACGACTTCTCGAGCTCCGACTGAACGGAGTTGGTGACGAGCGCTTTCTCCGGCGAGGCCGCGACCGCCGAGGCGACGGCGGCGGCGTAGCCGGCGGTGAGGATCGCGCCGAGGATCGACTGCATGATCGCCCCGCCGAGGTCGCGCTGCAGGTCGGCCGTGCCGGAGGCCATCCCCGCGCGTTTGACCGGCACCGAGCCGGTGAGCGAGTGCGAGGCGGGGGTGCCGGCGAACCCGACGCCGGCTCCAACGAGCGCGTAGGCGAGGCCGACCTTCCAGTAGGCGATGTGGTCTTCCCACAGCAGCAGCATCGTGAGGAAGCCCAGCAGGCAGAAGGCGTAGCCGACCAGCAGCGCCACGCGGGCGCCGTGGGTGTTCACGAGCTTGGCCGAGCGCGGGGCGATCAGCACCATGAACACCGCCGCCGGGATGATCGACAGCCCGGCGTCGAGCGTCGAGTAGCCGAGCACGTTTTGCAGGAACTGCTGGCCGACGAACATCGCGCCCATCAGCGTGCCGAAGACGATGATGCCGGCACACGCGGCGACCCAGAAGACCGTGCGTTTGGCGACGTCGAGGTCGTACAGCGGCTCGCGCGCGCGGCGCTGGCGAATGAGGAAGGCGCCGGCGGCGGCGAGTGCGATCACGCCGAGTCCGATCGCGAGCGTCCCCTTGCCGGGCACAGGCGCGAAGTTGATGCCGAGCACGAGCGCGGCGACGAGCAGCACCGAGAGTAGGCCGCCGAGGTTGTCCACGGGGTCGGCCGTCTCGTTGACGTGCGCGGGGACCAGGCGCCAGGCCATCGCGAACGCGATCAGGGCGAGCGGCAGCGTGATGAAGAAGACCGAGCCCCAGTGGAAGTGCGTGAGCAGCGCCCCGGAGAGCAGCGGGCCGAGGGCGGAGATCGCGCCGCCGATGCCCGACCACAGCGCGATCGAGCGCGTGCGCGCCGGCCCCGACCACAGCGCGGTGATCAGCGCGAGCGTCGTGGGGAAGGCCATCCCGGCTGAGAGCCCACCGAGCAGACGCGCGGCGAACAGCACCCCGATCGTGGGGGCGAGCGCGGCGAGCAGGCTCGCGGGGATCGAGAGCCCCGTGCCGAGCAGCAGCATCAGCTTGCGTCCGTAGCGGTCGCCGATCGCGCCGAGGTAGAGGACCGAGGCGGCGAGGCCCAGGGAGTAGCCGACGGCGACGAGGTCGAGTTCGGTCTGCCCGGCGTCGAACGCCTTGCCGATGTCGGGCAACGCGACGTTCGCGACCGCGAGGTTGAGGTTGGCCACGGCGGCGACGGCGATCAGCGCGGCGAGGACGAGCCCCGCGCGCTGGGGGGCCGACGAGACTTCAGGCGCCGACGAGGCTTCGGCCGTGCTCGCCATGGCGGCGATCCTGAAGGGGGACGGGGTGAGCCGGCATCATCCGAAGCGGGCGAGGTCGTCACCCCGCGCCCACACGAATCACCCCGATCAGGTGAGGCCCACTCACCCGGGGTGCGAGAACACTCGGTGCACGGTGATGAGGCGAAGGAGACCAATCATGCGCGGTGCGATGGTGGGCGGCGTCGGCTACGCAGCCGGCCGCGCGGGCGCCAGGCGCTCGGAGCAGGAGCAGTCCCAGGAGCAGCGGCTCGCGGAACTCGAAAGCCAGCAGGCCCCCCCGAGCGCACCGGCTCCGCCGGCGGCGCCGGCGGCGGAAACAACGGTCGAGCAGCTGCAGAAGCTCGGGCAGTTGCGCGACAGCGGCGTGCTGACGCCCGAGGAGTTCGAGGCCCAGAAGCAGAAGGTTCTCGCGGGCGGGTGAGCACGGTGAACGCTCCCGCGCAGAGGGCCCTCGCGGAAGGAGGGTGGGCACGGTGATCGGCCCCGTCCAGCTGCTCGTGGTCGGCTTCGAGGAGCCCAACTTCCAGGGCGAGGTGCTCGCCGAGCTGCAGAGCCTCAAGGAGAACGACGTGGTCCGCGTGATCGACATCCTCGTGGCCAACAAGGACGCCGCGGGCGAGGTGGAGACCGTCCAGATCACCGACCTCTCCCCCGGCGAGGCGCAGGAGTTCGGCGAAGTCGTCAAGGCGCTGATCGGCCTGGGGGAGATCGCCGGCGGCGACGCCGAGGGCGCCGCAAAGATGTGGGCGGGCGACGAGCAGACGGGCCTGAGCGAGGAGGACCTCCTCGACGTGCTCGCCGAGATCCCCCCCGACACCGCGGTGGCGATCGCCCTGCTGGAGCACCGCTGGGCGATCCCGATGCGCGAGGCGATCGTGCGGGCCGGGGGCTTCCCGATCCTCGACTCGTGGGTGCACCCGCGCGACCTCGTCGAGGTCGGCCTGCTCGCCGCCGCCGAGGCCGAGCAGACGCTCAGCTGAGCCTCACGCGCAACCCTCACCCCCGATGGGTGACGACCGTTCATCCCCACCGCCCATAGCGTGGCTGTGCGAGGCCCACAAAGCTGTGAGAGGCGCTCGTCAAGGACTCAAGTGACAACCGCGGTCTACGAGATTCGCATCAAGGGCGGCATGAGCGACCAGCTCCTCGCTGCCTTCGAGGGCATGGAATCGACCGTCCAGTCGGCCGAGACCGTGCTGCGCGGCCCCGCGGTCGACCAGGCTGCGCTGCACGGGCTGCTAGACCGCGTCCAGGCCCTCGGCCTCGAGCTGATCGAGGTGCGGCGCCTCTCCGAGTCCTCGCCCGCGGGGGGCGATTGAGGGCCCTCACACCCGCTGCACGACCCGCGGCCGCTTGATCCCGGAGGGGAGCAGGCCGAGCCGGCGGGCCCTGTCCACCGCGTCGGCGCGGCCACTCGCGTCGAGCTTGCGGTAGATGCTGCGCAGGTGGGTCTTGACGGTGTTCAGCGACACGAACACCTCCGCCCCGATCTCGGCGTTGGAGAGCATCGTCGGCAGGTAGCGCAGGATCCGCTGCTCGCGCTCGGTGAGCGGCGCGAGCAGCGTGACGCCAGACGGAGCGCGCTGGCCGACCCCGTCGAGCAGCACCTCCAGCAGCGCGGGGTGGTCGGTGCCGGTCTGTGCTTGGAGCTCCAGCAGCTCGCGCACCTCCGGCCCGTTCAGCAGGAAGGCGTCGCGGAAGGGCTCGCGCTCGGCCGGTGCGAGCGCGCGCTCGAGCGCCTGCGAGGCGGCGGGGTCGTCACCGGCCGCGTGGTCGACGAGCGCGCGCAGCAGACACCCCTCGACGAGCGTCGCCGGGTGGGTGCCCTCGGCGTCTGGAGCGAGCGCCCGGTCGAGCGACTCGGCCGCCAGCTCCAGCTCGCCGGCGTGCAGGTCGATGCTCGCTTGGCGGATCAGCAGCTCGACGTGCCGAGGTTCTCGCTCGCGCGCGGCCGCGAGCGTCGCCGCGGCTCCCTCGAGGTCTCCGGCGGCCATCAGCACGCGTGGCTCGACGTCCTCCAGCGCGACCCCCAGGAGCTCCGGTGTGGGGTCGCAGTCGGCCAGCTCGGCGCGCACCGCGCGCAGCTTCAGCGCGCCGCGGGCGGCCGAGCGCGGCCCCGCCGCGGCAAGCGCGAGCGCCTGGAGCAGCTCGGTGGCGAGCCGCACGGGCGCCTCGGCGGTCGCGGCGGCACTCGCGGCGCGGGTCAGCAGCCCCTCGGCGGGCTCGAACTCTCCCCGCTGGTAGGCGCCCACCGCGGAGGCGAGGTACGCGCACGCCGCCGCCGGACCCTCGCACCAACCGCGCTGCTCGGCCAGCCCCACAGCCTGGGAGCTGAGCTCCTCGGCGCGGCTCAGCTCGCCGCGCACCAGGTGCACGAGCGCAAGCTGCGCGAGGCAGTCCATCGCGACCTGCTCGTGGCGCTCCTCGCTGGCGAGCGCGAGCGCCTCCTGCAGGTGCGCCGCGGCGGCGACGGCGTCGCCGGACCACAGGCTGCGCGGCCCCGAGGTTGGAGAGCGCGAAGCTGCGCAGCGACGCCCAGCAGTGGTGCGAGGAGGCCCGTGCCGCGTCGGTGAGCTTGCGGGCCAGGCGCTCGGCGTCCTTGACGTTGACGCACAGGCGCGCGTGGTGCAGCGCCACGGTCGTGAGAACCACGTCCAGCGCCTCGCGGGCGGACCCGGCGACCTCGCTGCGGGCCGCTCGCGCGATCGCGAGGTGGCGCTCGGCGTCCTGGAGGTCCCCGTCCTGCAGACGGCTGCCGGCGACGGCGGCCGCCAGCCGCGGGTCGGCGGCGACGACGTCGGCGGGCAGCTGCGCCATCGGGCCGCGCATCGCGGCGGACCGGCCGCGCAGGAACAGCTCGAGCCAGTTCTCGGCGATCAGGCGGCCTGCCTGCTCCCAGTCCTCGCCGGCGAGGGCGTGGCGGATCGCGGGCATCGTCTCGCCCTGCTCGGAGTACCAGCGCGCCGCGCGGCGGTGCAGGAAGGGGATCTCCTCGGGGTGCGCGTGGCGCAGGTGCGCGCGCAGCAGCTCGCCGAACAGCGGGTGGTAGCGGTACCAGTGGCCCTCGGCGTCGGTCGCTGCCACCGGCGCCCCGAGGTGCTCGATCGCCGCGAGTGTGAGCGTGGCGCCCTCGTGGCCGGTCAGGGCGTCGGCCAGCTCGGGGCTGACGGTGTCCACGAGGCAGGTCCGCAGCATGAACTCGCGCCGGTCCCACGGCAGGCCGGCGAGAACCTCGGAGACGAGGTAGTCCGCCACCGTCCGGTCGGTGCCGGCGAACTCGGCCAGGAAGCGCGCCGGCTCGGGGTGCCCGTGCAGCGAGAGCGCCGCCAGGCGCAGGGCCGCGGCCCAGCCCTCGGTGCGCGCCCACAGCAGGTCGGTCTCCGCGCCGGAGAGGGCGAGGTCGAGCTGCCGGCACAGCTCGGCCGTCTCCCCGCGATCGAACGCGAGGTCCCCGATGCGCAGCTCCGTGAGCGCGCCGTTGACGCGCAGCCGCTCGACCGGCAGCGGCGGGTCGGCGCGGCCGGCGAGCACGATCCGCAGCTGCTCGGGGGCGTGGCGCACCAGGAAGTCGATTGCCGCGGTCGCCTGGGGACTCGTCAGCTCGTGGATCTCGTCGAGCACGAGCACCAGCGGGGAGTCCAGTTCGGCGAGGCCGTTGACGAGCAGCGCCAGGAAGCGCTCCGTGCGCGCCCCCACCGGCGGCTTCAACCGGCCGAGGGCGCTGCCGGGCTCGATCAGCTTCGAGCTGCACAGCGCGTTCAACAGGTCCTCGAGCAGCCGGCAGGCGTCGTTGTCATCCCCGTCCAGCGACAGCCAGCACGCCGGGCCCGGCAGCTCGCGGGTCGCGATCCACGAGGAGAGCAGTACGGTCTTGCCGGCCCCGGCCGGCGCGGAGAGCAGCACGAGGCGCTCGCGGACTCCCTCGTCCAGGGTGTCGAGGAGCCGCCCGCGTTGAATCAGGTGGCGCGGGGTCGGCGGGACCAGCAGCTTGGTGGCCACAGTAGGGGCCGCCGCCGTCCGCTCAGATGGGGCGCTTGACATTACGCACTACCTCCAGGGAGACGTCTGACCCAGAACGTGCGCTCAACCTCCGGGCGAGAGGGTGGCTGCCATCGGTCAAAAATCCTACCACCCCGGAAAATTTTCTGTTTATCCGAATACCCCTATGACCCGTGCGTAGTTTTCCGCAGTGCGAGGTAGGCGAGCTCCCGATGACGGCGACCGGCGAGTGTTGGAGTATCCGATTGCATGACGGCGCCTGTGATCCACACGGAGGAGCTCTCCAAGCGCTACGGCGATACGCTCGCGCTCGACGGGCTCGACCTGACGGTGGGCGAGGGCGAGGTCTACGGGTACCTCGGCCCGAACGGTTCGGGCAAGACGACCACGATCAGGCTGCTGCTCGGCCTGCACCGTCCGAGCGGCGGACGCGCGGAGCTGTTCGGCCTCGACGCCTGCCGCGACCCGGTCGCGGCCCACCGGCGGGTCGCCTACGTCGCCGGGGAGCCGTTCCTGTGGCCGGCGTTGACGAGCGCCGAGACGTTCGAGTTCCTCGCCCGCCTGCACGGCAGCACCGACGTCGCGTACCGCGCGGTGCTCGTGGAGCGCTTTCAGCTCGACACGCGCAAGAAGATCCGGGCGCTGTCGAAGGGCAACCGCCAGAAGGTGCAGCTGATCGCGGCGCTCGCCACGCGCGCGGAGCTGCTGCTGCTCGACGAGCCGACGAGCGGCCTCGACCCGCTGATGGAGATGGCCTTCCGCAAGTGCGTCGAGGAGGCACGGGAGCGCGGGCAGACGGTCTTCCTCTCCTCCCACATCCTCAGCGAGGTCGAGGCGCTCTGCAACCGCGTTGGGATCCTCCGGAGCGGGAAGCTCGTCGACCAGGGAACGCTGCAGGAGCTGCGCCACCTCGCAGCGCAGACGGTCGAGGTCACATTCGCGGGTCAGGCGCCGCAGCTCCCGCCGCTGCCGGAGGTGCAGGTGCAGAGCGCCGGCGCGAACGCGCTGCGCTTCGAGGTCACGGGCAGCGTCGGCCCGCTGATCGCCGCGCTCGCCGGGGCGGGTGGGCATTCCATTAAGACGTTGACCAGCCGGGAGCCGTCGCTGGAGGAGATCTTCCTGCACCACTACGACGGCTCGGACGGCCGTGGCGGTGGCTGAGCGCGCCCTAGCGCGGCGGGCGTTCCGCGACGCGCGGACGCGCACGGTCGCGTTCGCGTACCTGTTCGCCGTCTATGCTTACATCCAGCCGGTCGGCTACCGCCACGCCTACCCGACGATCCGCGAGCGGCTCGGGTTCGCCCGCAGCTTCGCCGACAACAAGGCGATCCGCCTGTTCTACGGCGAGCCGCACGACCTGTTGAGCGTGAGCGGCTACACCGCGTGGCGCGTCGGCGGGACGCTTGCGATCCTCGCCGCAGTCTTCGGCCTGCTGGCCGCCGTGCGAGCGCTCCGGACCGAGGAGGACACCGGCCGGCTGGAGCTCGTGCTGGCCGCGGCGGTCGGACGGCGCACGGCGTACCTCGCGGCGATGGCCGCGATCGCCGCCGGCACCGCGATCCTGTGGCTCGCGGAGTTCGCCGGCTTCGTGGCGGGGGGCCTCCCCGTGGGCGGGTCGGCGTACCTCGCGCTGGCGACGGTGTCGGTCGTGCCGGTGTGCGCGGGCGTGGGCGCCCTCGCCAGCCAGCTCGCACCCACGCGCCGCACCGCGCTCGAGCTCGGGGGCGCGGTCGTGGGCCTGCTGTTCCTGCTGCGCGTTATCGCCGACACGTCGAGCGGCGCCGGCTGGCTGCGCTGGGCGACGCCGCTCGGGTGGGCGGAGGAGCTCCGTCCGTTCGCCGGCCCGGAGCCGCTCGTGCTGGTGCTCCCCCTCGTGGCGAGCACTGTGCTGCTCCTGCTCGCCGCCCGGATCGCCGCCGGGCGCGACATCGGCACCGGGGTGCTCCCCGCGCGCGACAGCGCCGAGGAGCGCCTGCGCCTGCTCTCCTCGCCGACCGCCCAGGCGCTGCGCAGCGAGCGCGGCGGCCTGGTCGTGTGGACGGGCAGTGTCGCGGTGTTCGCGTACATCCTCGGCGTGGTCGCCAAGGGCACCTCCTCGGCGGGAATCTCCAAGAACCTGCAGCGGGAGTTCGCGAAACTCGGCTCCGGGTCGATCGTGACGCCCACCGGCTACCTCTCGTTCGTGTTCGTCTTCTTCATCCTCGCGGTGAGCCTGTTCGCCTGCGCGCAGGTCGCCGCCGCGAGGCACGAGGAAGCCGAGCAGCGGCTCGAGACGCTGCTCTCCCAGCCGGTCGGCCGCCGCGGCTGGCTCGGCGGGCGCCTCCTGCTGGCGGGCGCCGGCGTCGCCGCGATCTCCCTGACGGCCGGCCTGCTCACGTGGGCGGGCGCCGCCTCACAGGGGGTCGGCGTCTCGCTGCCGCGGATGCTGGAGGCCGGCGCGAACTGCCTGCCGGTGGCGCTGCTGTTCCTCGGGATCGCCGCGCTCGCGTACGCCGTCGTGCCACGCGCGAGCGCCGGGATCGCCTACGGGCTCGTCACCGTCGCGTTCCTGTGGCAGCTGGTCGGCTCCCTGCTCGGCGTGCCGCGGTGGCTCGTCGAACTGACGCCGTTCGCGCACGTCGGGTTGGTGCCCGCCAAGCCGTTCGACACCACGGGCGCGATCGTCATGCTCGCAGTCGCGCTCCTCGGCGCGCTGGCGGCAGTGTGGGCGTTCCGCCGCCGGGACCTGGTGGAGGTCTAGCGCGGTGCTCCAGCACGTCTCCGTCGGACAGTGGTCGCTGGACGCCTACCGGGACATCGTCCCCGAGCCGATCCTCGAAGGGCTGCGCGAGCAGGCCAAGGAGCTGCGCGGCGCGCGCATCCTGCACGTCAACGCGACCGCCTACGGGGGCGGGGTCTCCGAGCTGCTGCGCTCCTCGGTGCCGCTGCTGCGCGATCTCGGGCTGACCGTCGACTGGAAGGTGATCGGCGGAAGCCAGGACTTCTTTCGCGCCACGAAGGCGCTGCACAACGCGCTCCAGGGCTCCGCGCAGACGTTGACCGAGGCCGAGCGGGCGATCTACCTGGACAGCACGCGTGAGAACGCGCCGCTGCTCGACGGCGGGCACGACTTCATCGTCGTCCACGACCCCCAGCCGGCCGCGCTGCTGAGCGTCCACGGCAGGGGCGACGCCCGTTGGGTATGGCGCTGTCACATCGACACCTCCGAGCCCAACCCCGACGCCTGGCGCTTTCTGCGGCCGTTCCTGGCCGACTTCGACGCGGCGGTGTTCACGATGCCCGAGTTCGTGCCCCCCGACCTGCCGATCGCCCAGGTGCGCACAATCGCGCCCGCGATCGACCCGCTCAGCCCGAAGAACCTCGACATCTCCGTGCGCACCGCCAGTCAGATCCTCGACTGGATCGGCATCGACCTCCCCGGCCGCCTGGTCACGCAGGTCTCGCGCTTCGACCCCTGGAAGGACCCCTTCGGCGTGATCGCCGCCTACCGCCTGGTGCGCAACGAGATCCCCGACCTGCAGCTCGCCCTGGTCGGCTCGATGGCGCTCGACGACCCCGAGGGCTGGGAGCTCTACGGCCAGCTCACCGACGTGGCCGAGAACGACCCATTGGTCCACATCTACACCAACCTCACGGGGGCGAGCAACGTGGAGGTGAACGCCTTCCAGCGCCTCTCTGACGTTGTGGTTCAGAAGTCGATCCGCGAGGGGTTCGGCCTGGTCGTCTCGGAGTCGCTCTGGAAGGAAACACCGGTGGTGGCCGGGCGCGCCGGTGGCATCCCGATGCAGATGCCCGATGGTGTCGGGGGGCTGTTGGTCGATTCGGTCGATGACTGCGCCGCCGCGATGTTGAAGCTTCTCAATGACCGCGAGTTGTCCGTACACCTTGGCCGATCTGGTCATTCCCATATCCGCGAGCACTTCCTTTTGCCGCGCCTATTGACGGAGGAGCTGCATCTGTTGGCTTCGCTGGGGTCCGGCTGAGGCGGACTTCACGGCGCCTTCGGGTATTACACCCCGTCCAACATCGGGGTTTACCCGGATGGACCGCCCGCGATAGGGGTGCATAGTCGCGGGTATGGAGAGCGCCGGATCATCCGGGGAGCCCGCACGTGTTCTGATCGCGGGCGGCGGATTTGGGGCGGTTGAGGCGGTGCTCGCGTTGCGCGCGACAGCGCCCGAGAGTGTGCGGGTCACGCTCGTCTCGGCGTCTCCGGTGCTCGTGTACAAGCCGTCCGCGACGGTGGAGGCGTTCGACGAAGCCCCGTCGCGCGTCTATGACCTGCAGGCGATCGCCGCCGATGTCGGCGCGTCCTTCCGCGTGGACCGGGTGGAGACGGTTGCTCCTAACGATCACAGCGTGCGGCTCGCGTCCTTCGCTTTCCTGACATACGACGCGCTGGTGCTTGCGGTCGGCGCCCGCACCATCACCGCTGTACCGGGCGCGCTGACGTTCCACGACCAGCGGGAGGCGCATCACATCCGCCGCATGACGAGCCGGCTTCGTGGCGGGCAGCTCCACCGCATCGTCTTTGCGGTGCCATCCGGCTGCTCGTGGCCACTGCCGCTGTACGAGCTGGCGCTGCTCACCGGCACTGAGCTCCAGGAGAGCGGCGCCGGCGGCGAGGTGGTGCTGGTGAGCCCCGAGCTCGTGCCGCTGCAGGTGTTCGGCTCACAGGCCTCGCGGCTTGTCGCGGAGTTCCTGGTCGAACGGGGTGTGCGCTTCGTCGGCGAGTCCGATCCCCAGCACGTCGAACGGGGCGGAGCACTCGCGTTGGGCTCCGGGGCGACCCTCGACGCCGACTGCGTCGTCGCGGTGCCCGAGCTGCGCGGGCCAAGGATCACCGGCTTGCCGACCGACCGCCAGGGCTTCGTCACGACCGACGCGCTCGGCGGCGTCACCGGGCTGGCAGACGTGTACGCCGCCGGCGACATGACGAGCTACCCGATCAAGCAGGGCGGGCTGGCCACCCAGCAGGCCGACGTGATCGCACAGCGCATCGCCTCCGACCACGGGGCCTCCCTCGCGCAAGCCCGGGTCCATCGCGTGCTGCGCGCCCGTCTCGTCGGCGGCGCAAGTCCGGTCTACCTGCGCACAGAGCTCGACGAGCTCGGCCAGCCCACCGCCGCCTCCACCGTCCACGGTCACTTCAACGACTCCGATTCCGAGTCCGTCACGCCACCGGAGAAGGTGTTCGGGCGCTACCTCAGCCCGTACCTCCAGACCCGCGCGCCCGCGATGCCACACCGCGCGGCGGTGCCGTGAAGAGGCTTGGCCGACCACGGCGACGAGGACTCGCTGCGCAACCGAGTTCACCATCTGCCCCAGCTGACTGACACACACCGGCGAGTAGGGGAGCCTGGGCTTCAGGCCCCCGCGGCCAGCAGGAAGAGATCGAAGATCGCCAGGGCGGTGCAGGCCAGCGTCAGCACGATCACCACCAGGGCGCGCGCGCGTTCGCTGTGCGCCGTCGCCTGCGAGCGCGGCACCGGGGGCGGCAGGTAGCTCGGCCCGTCGGGGCGGATCACTCTGACGTTCGCTGCGCTCGCGGGGGTGAAACCCACGTGGCCGGACCGTCCCGCGCTCGGGTCGAAGGAACTCATGGACGACCAGCCCGATAGGCGGAGCCCCGTCTCTCCTCGGCGCCCGCGCCACCCACAGCCGCATTCGCAAGCCGCTGCGTCAAGCTACCCCGCTCGTCGCGGCCGGGTGTGAGCATCTCGAGCACCATCAGCCCCTGCCGGGCCAACACCAGCGCGATCAGCCCGAACGCCATCAGCCAGGCCGCGTGGTCGAGGCGATGGCCGATGCGGATCTCCACGGCCGCGGCGCTCAGCGCGAGCAGCACCGGCAGCAGCGGGGCTACGAGCGACGCGAGCGACGGCTTGAAGCGCCTCTCCCCCGGCACCACGGCGCAGTTCGAGCGCGAACTGAGCGCGGCCAGCGCGATCCCGAGATACGCCGCGATCCAACCGGTGTCGATCACGTTCGCGCTCGAGGTGTCGTAGCCGGCGACCTCGGTGAGGTAGGCGAAGGCGCTGTCCGACAGCGCCATCACCCCCAGGGCGCCCAACAGGCACCACAACGACAGACGGTCTTGACCGGTCATGCCGCGGATCGTGAGCACGATGAAGAAGACGATCACCACATCGCCGAACGGATAGGCCAGCGTCACCACACCCGCCCACGTGCTGAGGTCGGCGCTGCGCCACAGCGGGCCGAGGACGGGCGTCCAGCTGAGGAACAGCAGCGCCGTGGCGAGCACCAGTCCGTCGATCACCCGTCGGGCCTTACGCGTGCCGCTGGCGCTCGTAGCCGGGTGTACGACCAGCGCCGCAACCGTGAGCGGGATCGCCGCGAGGTAGCCGACGTCCGCCCACGAGGGCGAGGGCACTTCCACGTCGAGGACCAGCGCGTACCAGCCCCACACGAGCTCCGCGAACGTCCACGACGCGGTGGCGCAGCCCAGCAGCGTCCAGAACAGGCGCATCCGCCCGACACCCTGGGCGCGGGCGCGCAGGCACAGCACGCACGCGGCCCCGGCCGCCAGCGGGGTGACGCAGTCGTCGACCCACAGCGTCGCCCGGGCGCCACCGAGGCGCAGTCCGATCCAGAGCCCGCTCACGGCGGTCACGAGCACGACGACGCCCACCACCGCGCGGAAGCGCCGACTGCCGAGGGACAGTTCCATTTGTCAGGCATCGACAGGACGGTTAGAATCTTTACTGGAACGCCGAGAAACGGCCGAGCGGACCCCCCGGCGGCCACGATCGGGCAGTGCCGGCCGGCAGGTTCCAATATGTCACCGCACGCCGCTGCGAGTAGGCATATGCTCTGCGGCTTACACGGGCCCGCCTCGGGTCCTGCGGGTACCCCACCTTGACTGAAAGGACACGCCGATGATCCTTGCAACCAGCTACCCGTTCCTCGAAGTCTTCTGGACGATGCTCATCTTCTTTGCGTTCGTCGTGTGGATCTGGATTCTGTTCACGGTGATGATCGACATCTTCCGCCGCCACGACACGTCGGGATTCACCAAGGTTCTGTGGATCATCTTCATCGTCGTGCTCCCCTACCTGGGCGTGTTCGTCTATCTGATCGCCGAGCACAAGGGAATGACAGAACGCGCCGTGAAACAGCAGCACGACGCACAGGCGCAGTTCGATCAGTACGTCCAGTCGGTCGCCACCAAGGCTGACCCGACCGAGCAGATCGCAAAGGCCAAGCAGATGCTCGACGGCGGCACGATCACGCAGGCGGAGTTCGACCAGATCAAGCAGAAGGCGCTCGCGACCGCTTGACCCGCCCGGCCAGGACTCGACGCGACGACGTGGGGCAGGGAGGCCCCACGCGACGCACCCGCGACGGTGGGGAGCGCGCCCGAGCGCTCACGGACACGTAGCTTGAGCGCGCTCACTCCGGGCTCTCTACGGATGCCGCCGGCGGCGGGCGGGCGTATGGTCGTGCTCAGACGGTGACCGCGAAGCAGCCCACGTGGGGGCGGCCGGCCGGCTCTCCGTGAATGCAGCTGACCAGGACGCACGTCCTACGAAGGAGGCACCCCATGCCCCAGACAAAGGCCCCCCAGCGCAACTCGGCCCCACCCAAAGGCGCCACTCGCACACCACGCGCTGCCACGAGCAAGTCCACCCCACGCGCTGCCACGAGCAAGGAGTCCGTCAAGCGGACCACCGACCTCTCCGACGACGTCCTCAAGTCGCTCGAGTCCGGCCAGCGGGCCGCGATCGACGCGGTGCGTAAGTTCGTCGACACCGTCGACGAGAAGCTGCCGGCGCTCGGCGAGCGGCCTTCCAAGCGGCAAGACGTCGTCGACGCCGCCATGGAGATGGCCGACCGACTGGTCCACACGCAGTACGACTTCCTGCGCAGCGTCGTGCAGAGCGCCGGCAGGGCGCTGAGCCGCCAGGAGGATGGCAGGTAGGCTCTGTCGAGGTCTCCCGACCGGAGAGGTCACGCTCGGGCTGCTGGTGGACCCGGGCTTGGTGCCCGACCCGCAGATCTAGACTCAGTAGTTTCCGCCGATTTCTCGCGGCAGTCTGCCGATACCCGGCCGACCGTAGGACACTAGGTTGCCAGTGCAGTCCCGAATCGCCGGCCGGCGAAGGTCTTGGTGTACGCCAACAGCGATCTCCTCACGCGTCCCCCTCGTCTTCCCCTCCCCGCATCTTCCCCTCCCCGCATGAACGCGCCCTCCGCCGACCGCACACTCTCCTCTCTCCCGCGTGTGGAGCGGAGGGCGCTTCGTATCGCTGTGCTCGCGCCGCCGTGGATTCCGGTGCCGCCACCGGCGTACGGCGGGATCGAGGCGGTCGTCGCGCTGCTGTGCGAGGAGATGGTCGCGCGCGGGCACGAGGTGACGCTGTTCGCGGCGCCCGGCTCGCGCTCCCCGGCGGAGGTGCGCTCCCCGCTGCAGCGCGCGCACGGCGATCAGATCGGCTCCTCGCTGCACGAGTCAGACCACGTCGGCAGCGCCTACGACGCGATCGACCGCGCCGCCGCGGAGGGCCGGCCGTTCGACGTCGTGCACGACAACTCGGGTTTCACCGCGGTCGCGATGGCACACCGCGTCTCAGCGCCGGTCGTGCACACCCTGCACGCGCCGTTCAACGAGGAGACACGACCGTTCTACAAGCGCCACGGCCACAAGGTGAGGCTCGTCGCGATCAGCCGCTTCCAGCTCGAGCACACGCCGGACGGCGTGCGCGTCGCGGACGTCGTACCCAACCCGATCCGCGTCGAGGACTGGCCGCTTCGCCGCGAGAAGGAGGACTACCTGCTGTGGATGGGCCGGATGGACCCCGCCAAGGGCGCACACCGCGCGATCACCGCGGCGCGACAGGCCGGGATCCCGCTCGTGCTCGCGGGACCCGTGCAGCCCGGGCAGGAGGAGTACTTCCGCAGCGAGATCGAACCGCACCTCGACGGCCACCAGGTCGTGTACGCAGGCGAGGTCGGCGGGGAGCGCCGCACGGAGCTGTTCGCGCGCGCGAAGGCGTTCGTGATGCCGATCCGCTGGGCCGAGCCGTTCGGGATGGTGATGGTCGAGGCGCTCGCCTGCGGCACCCCCGTGATCGCCTTCCCCGAAGGCGCCGCCAGCGAGATCGTGATCGACGGCGAGAACGGCTTCCACGTCGCCGACGAGCAAGCGATCGCCGACGCCACCCGCAGGCTCGAGGAGATCGACCCGGCTCGCTGCCGTGAGAGCGTCGCCTCACGCTACGACGCGACTGTCGTCGCCGAAGGCTACGAGGCGGTCTACCACCGCGCGATCCGCACGACCGAGAGGCGAACCCCACGCCTCGCGCGCAACAGCCAAGCGCTGCCCCACAGGGACACCGCGGCCGAGCGGGGCACGCATCGCCTCGCGCCGGCCTCGACCCTCCAGCCCGCCGGGTAGGAGCCCTCTGGCCCCGACTCCGCCCGGACAGAACGCCAGCCTCAGCGCTGCGACTCGACCTCGGCGAAACGCGCACTCCGCCGCACGCGCACTCCCCCGAGCTCGATCGCCTCGCGTCCACCGGGCAGCTCGTGCGGGAGCTCGAGGGCGATCTCCACCAGCCCTTCCGCGCGCTCGCTCGCGGCCCTCTCGAAGCGGACCTCGCCGCCGTCCACTCCCAGCAGCAGCCGATCCCCACCGGTCACGCCAAGGCCCAGCACCGCTCCCCAGCGCGCCGCGACCGCCGCCGGATCGCCCACCGCGAGCGTGACCCCCGCCAAGCGTCCCGGGGCGCCCGTGCCGATCCGTCCCGTCCACTGCGGCCCGCCCCAGCGCCACGTGCCATAGGGCTCGGAGCGGTCGAGCGAGACGATCGCCCCACGCATGTCCGCCGGATGCAGGTGCGTACCCGAGATGTCGGGCAGGTCGATCTGCCAGACCACCCGCACGCCCAGCCCCCGCGCGCGCTCGCGCGCCCCCTCCAGGTCTTCGAGGTCGAAGATCACCATGTAGCCGCCGTCACCCCCATGGCGCGCGAGGTGGCGGCCGGCCGCCGTGTCCGGCCGGATCGGCGAGACCACCTCCAAAAAGCAGTCACCCAGCGAGAACACCACGTTCTTCAGCCCGAACTCGCCCACTCCGGGGTCGCAAAACGGCTTGTCGAGGCTCAGCGCAGATCTCAACGCCGACGCCACAGGCTCCAGCTCGCCCGCCACGAGCACCGCCTGACGCAGCCTCACCCTCGATCCGTCCACACCCATGAAGGCAAGGCTACCGCCGCCAGGCACCCACGCCCTACGTGCTCAGCGGCGCGAACCGCGGGTCGCGCCGCTCGAGAAAGCTCGTGACCCCCTCCGCGAAGTCGGGGGCGGTGAAGGACTCGAGCATCAGCCCGTCCGCCTCCGCGAGGGCCTCGGGCAGCCCGCGCTCGAGATCGGCGTAGACCTGGCGCTTCATCACCGCCATGCTCGCCGGCGAGCACTTCGAGGCGAGCTCGCGGGCGTAGTCCAGCGTCTCCTCGAGCAGGTCCCCGGGCGCCCAAACGCGGTTGACCAGGCCCAGCGCCTGTGCCTCCTGGGCCAGGACCACTCGGCCGGAGAGGAGCAGGTCGAGTGCACGCGCGGGCCCGATCAGCCTCGGCAGCATCCAGGAGATGCCGTGCTCGGCCACCAGCCCGCGGCGAGCGAACGCGGTCGTCAGCTTGGCTCCCTCGGCCGCGAAACGCACGTCACACATCAGCGCCTGCACCAAGCCGATCCCCGCGCACGCGCCGTTGATCGCCGCGACGATCGGCTTGGGGATCGACAGCGGGAACGTCTGCGCGCGGCGCTCGTGCGCCCCCGCCGTCGCCTCCAGGCTGCCCTCGCCGATCGCCTGCAACTCCTGCATGTCCGCGCCCGCGCAGAAACCCCTGCCGGCGCCCGTCACGACGATCACACGGACCTCCTCCTCCCGCGCGCACTGCTCGAGCACCGCGAAGTAAGCGCGCTCCATCTCCGCCGTCCAGGCATTCAGGCGATCGGGCCGGTTGAGCGTCAACAACGCCACACCGTCCCGCACCTGCCTCTGCACCACTTCGCTCATGTCACTGCTCCTTCCGCTGCTTCACGCTGCTTTGTGCGAGCCTACTGTCGATGCACGATCGGTGGTGCCGCGCCAAAAGCGTCGTCTGAAGCGGGGGTAGAGTCGCGTCCGCTCGGGTCGCGCTCACCGGATTGGCAGCGGTCGAGGCCGCGTCCAGCGCCGGCAGGCTGACCATCGCGGGGCCGGTCAGGGACAGTCGGCGCGACTACCGTCGAAGGTGTCCTCCTCCCCACGGCACCCGGTCTGAACACGGGTGCGCTCAGCTTCGGCCGACCGGCAGGTTCGAGACCAGCCCGGCGGCCGGCGGCTGAGCCGACGTTCGGCCTGCTTGGCTACGTTGCGTCGCGCTGTGCCCAGGTCACGATCTCCCGCGAGCCGTCGACGACGGTGCCGTCGTCGAGCACGAGCGTTGGCACCATACGGTTGCCCGTAAGCTGCTCGACCTCGCGCCGGCCGCGCGTGCGATTGAAGACGCCCGGCAGAACCCCGAGCCCGTAGGACTTCACGACCTCCGGTCTCGTATCCCGCGTCGCGCAGCGCGTGATAGGCGTTGGCGCAGGGATGCCCGCCTGGCCGTGGCGTGGAGAAAGTGCCATAACAGACATAGAGCTTCATCGCACGATCATACGCCCCTCGACGCCGCTTCCCTCGGCCAGCGACCCGGCCGCAGGCCATCCATCCACCCGTATGCCCCGGCCAGCGCAACGGCCGACCTTCGGGTTGAAGAAGCGGGACCGTAGCCCGGGGATGACGCGGCGGGCAGATCCTCGACCTCCGACGCGGCACACGTTCCCTGTCCTCGTGGTGCCGTACACGACTCCCCGCGGGAGCCCTCGCGGCGAAGGAGGCTCACTTCACGATCGTGAAGCTCAGCGAGACCGGAGTCGAGCGCTGACCGGCGGAGTTGGTGGCGGTGATGGTGAGCTCGTACCGCCCCGGCCTCAGCTTGCTGGTGTGCGACAGCCGGCCCGCGAAGATCACGCTGTTCGTGCCGCTGTGGCCGGTGAAGGAGAGCGTCTCCGCCACAGCGGTGTCGCAGATCGTGCGCTTGACGTTCTCGTGGGTCTTGGCGAGGCAGCTGTGAGCCCCCCTGGGTCCTCCCACGAGCTGGGCGAAGCTGAAGCTCACGATGGCCTGCTCGTTGAGCGAGAACGAGAACGTCGTTCCAGTCGGCGTCTTCGCGCGGCTGATGCGGGCGAGCCGATCGCTCTCACGCCACCTCGTCGCGGACTGGCGCGCGTTCTGCACCGAGGGCGGTGACGGTATTTGGTGGGGCGCTGGAGGCGGCGGCGTTTCGTTCGGGGCCGGCCCCGGTCCGGGCCCCGGTTCGATCGTTTTGACGAGCGGGGGGAGCGCCGTGGTCGTGAACGTCACTTCGCTGCCGTACTGCTTGGTTGAGTCATCCACCGCCACGAGCCGGTAGTGGTAGGTGACACCCGGCGACAGTTCGGCGATCGTCTCGCTTGCTTCCACGTCGAAGTCACCCGAGCCCGCGCTCGTCTGGGCTGTGCTCAAGCCGTACTCGGGCGTGAGACCGTATTCGAAATAATATTCCACCTCCGTACCATGTGGGTCGATCGTGCCGTTTAGCGTAGCTCCCGTGGAGTCGATGTTCGCCGGCGCGTCCGTTTGCGCGAGCGGAGCGGTGCCGGTCGAGAATGCCTGGTCGGCGCCGTAGGTGGTCCCGTAGGAGGTCGTGGCGACGACGCGGAAATGGTAGGTGGTGTCTTCGGCCAGGTAATCGACGGACTGCGTAGCTTCCACATCGCTCGTACCCGAGCCGACGGCGACTTCGGCTGTATGCGCTCCGTAGGTCTGGCTGGGTCCATATTCAAAGTGGTAGCTTGTCTTCGCACCGCGCGGATCTATCGTTCCGTTCAGCGTGGCATCGTCGTAGCCAACCGCCTCGGGTGCCGTCGTTTCCGCCAGGGGTTCCTGGGGCGTCGAGAACGATTTGTCGGCTCCATAGCTCGTTCCATAGCTGTTGCTCGCAACGATCCGGTAGTGATAGTGGGCGCCGGGCGTGAGGCCACTGACGGCTTCTTTTTCTTCTTCGTATCCCGCTCCCGCGACTTCCTGTTCGGCGGTGCGCTGCCCATAGGCTTCCGTGGTGCCGTATTCGAAGTAGTACTGAGTGGTCTCGCCTTTTCCGTAGACGCTTCCTCTGAGGATGGCGCTGGTGTAGCCGAGGGTATATATTGGTTCTGTCAACACCCGTGGCTTGCCACCCAGCGTTTCGAATTCCTTGTCTCCCCCTATCGTAGTTCCGCGACTGTTGGTCGCGACGAGCCGGTAGTGATAGCTGGTGCCCAGCGCGAGGCCGGCGAGGGGAGCGCTCACTTTGACAAACTCATCGCCCGATCCGGCGCTCGCTTCAGTCGTTCTCGACCCATACGCCGTCGTGGTGCCGTATTCGAAGTAGTATTTGGTTTCCACCCCCACCGGTCGCACTTCGCCGTCCAGCGTGGCTTCGGTGAGCCCAACGTCGCTCGTTTCCTCTTCCTTGACTTCCGCATAGTAGGGAATGGTGAATTCGTGGTCCACGCCGTCGGCGCTGCCGTTGCTGGTCTTGACCACCACCCGCCAGTCATAGGGGATGCTGTGCTGCAAGCCGGTTAGGGTGGTACTCACTTTGACGGCTCCCCACGCGGCCGGGACGGACGCTTCGGCGGTCCTGCTGCCGTAGGCGTCGCTCGTGCCGTATTCGAAGTAATAGTGAGCCTCGAGATCGCACGGGTAGATGGACGTTTCGATCTCCTCCGATTCGGGGGTCAGGTTCGTCGCGCCTTCAAGCGAAGGATCCCTGTATGACGTTTCGGTGTATGGGCCGATCGGGAGGGATCCGGGGTCGCTGTCTTCTATCTCACACGCGCCCTTGGAGTCATCCCAGAGGTACGCCACCTGTGCCCCATCGGCCAGTCGCCCGGGCCCCAGCTCATTGCAGACGTCGGCGATCTCATCACCGCCCACCCTTTCGCCGGTATTCCACCCGGACACACCGTCCGGGTCGGTGACACTCTCGGCGTACTCGTGAGTGAGGGTCTGCGTCACGTCGCCGCATCCGATGCGTTCTTCGGTGTCCATGATCACCGCGATCGACGGTCCGGCTTCGTTGGTGCCGTACTCTTCGTGAAATCCGCATGTCCGGCTTTCCACTTCGACTGTGCCGGGCGCAGGTAGGATTGCATAGGTGGTGTTGGTGTTTTCAGTTCCGCCGGTTTGCTCGATTACTTCCTGGGCCGCCTGTCGGGCCGCGTAACTATCGATCTTGGTCGTGATTGGCCGTTTGACGTAATACTTTTCGATCACGGGCGAGCCCGCGAGCGGCGAGGATATCGGCCCGTCAAGGCCGCTGTACTGCGTCAATATCTCCTGATAGCTCGATCCGGGCAGGCTTTCCGCCGTCGCTTCCAGTTCGTGGCGTAGCGAAAGAGCGGACCCACTTTCCCATTCCTCCCCCAGGAAGACGAGCATCAGGTGCGGTTCGTTCTGAATCGTGCCGCCGTGGTATTGAAGCCGCGGGGGCGAGGACGTGAGCGGACGCACCCCGGCGCTCGACGCCACGGCCGCACCTCCCGCGGCCTCACCCAGTCCGGCATCACCACCCGCGAGGCGCGGATTCTGCGGTTCGGCCGGGTCGAAGTGCACCCTCTTGCCCTTGGCCCACGCCGGCACGGGCACACCCGGCGGCAGGCCGTCGGCCGCCCTCGCCGTGGCGGCCCTCTGCGCGCCCAGCAGCGTGAGCGTGACGAGCGCCAGCAATGCCACGAGCGCTGTCAGGCGCGCGGCATCGCGCAAGCCGACCCGGCCGATGGCCCGACTCCCCTGGATGTGCCTGCGTAGCGCGCGCACCGCCTGATCCCCCGTCCCGCTCCTGTCTATGTACATGCTACCAGCACACCTGTCGCTCGTCGAGCGCTACTTCACGATCGTGAAGCTCAGCGAGACCGGAGTCGAGCGCTGCCCGGTGGAGTTGGTGGCCGTGATGGTGAGCTCGTACTGCCCCGGCTTCAGCCTGCTGGTGTGCGACAGCCGACCCGCGAAGATCACGTCGTTCGTGCCGCTGTGGCCAGTGAAGGAGAGCGTCCCCGCCGTCGCGGTACTGCAGATCGCGCTCTTTACGTTCTTGTGGGTCTTTGCGAAGCAGCTGTGAGCGCCCCGGGGCCCTCCCAGGAGCTGGGTGAAGCTGAAGCTCACGGTGGCCTGCTCGTCGAGCGAGAACGAGAAGGTCGTGCCAGTCGGCGTCTTCGTGCGGCTGATGCGGGCAAGCTGATTGCCCTCACGCCATCTCGTCGCGGATTGGCGTGCGTTCTGCACCACGGGCGGTGACGGTGTTGGTGTTTGGCTGGGCGCTGGAGGCGGTGGCCTTTCGTTCGGGGCTGGCCCCGGACCGATGGTTTCGACAATCGGGGTGAGCGGGGTGGTTGTCGGCGTCGTCGTGAACGTCGCATCGGTGCCGTATGTCTTGATCGAGTTGGACACCGCCACAAGCCGGCAGTGGTAGGTGGTGTTCGGCGACAGCCCAGCGAGCGCTTTGCTCACCTGCACTTCACCGTTTCCCGATCCGGCACTGGCCTCAGCGGTGCTCGAGCCGTAGGCGTACGTGGGGCCATATTCGAAATAATATTCCACCCCCGTGCCGTGCGGGTCGATCGTGCCGCTCAGCGTGGCGCCTGTGGAGCCGACGGCCGTCGACGCGTCGGTCTGTACAAACGGCCGGGTGCCAGTCGAGAACGTCTGGTCGGCCCCGTAGATGATGCCATATTCATTTGGTGCGTTGTTATGTATGACCACACGGAAGTGGTAGGTGGTGCCTTCCGCGAGTCCGTTGACGGTTTGTGCCTCCTGCACCTCGCTCGTACCCGACCCGGCGGTGGCTTCCGCCGTCCTCGACCCATACGCTTCGGTGGTGCCGTACTCGAAGTAGTATACCAGTTCGGTGCCGCGCGGATCGATCGCTCCCCCCAGGGTGGCGTCGTTGTAGCCGACCGCCGTGGCGGCCTCGGTTTCCACCGACGGGGTTTCGCTTGTCGTGAATGTCTGGTCGGCGCCATCGACCGTTCCGAAGCTGTTCGCGGCGACGACCCGGAAATGATAGGTGGTGTTGGGTGTGAGGCCACGGATGATCGCTGCACGTTCTTCTTCGCCCAACCGTTCTGTGGATTGTTCGAAGCTCCGCTGTCCGTAGGCGCTCGTGGTGCCATATTCGAAATAGACGTTCGTGGGCACGCCCTTGGCGTCAACCATGCCCCACAGCGTGGCTTCGTCGTAGCCGATGCGCGTCGCGGGCAGGGTCTCCGCGACCGGCTTGCCCCCGCGCGTCGTGAACGTCTGGTCTCCACTTACGGTCGTGCCGCGACTGCTGGAGGCGACGATCCTGTAGTGGTAGAGCGTTTCGGGCGCCAGGCCAGTGATCGGCGCGTTCACCCGCACGTGGCCCACACCCGACCCGGCGCTCGCTTCGGTCGTGCTCGACCCGTACGCTTCGGTGGTGCCGTATTCGAAGTGGTACTTCGCTTCCACGCCGGCCGGTTCCACCCAGCCGCTCAGCGTGGCTTCGGTGGTGCCCACGCCGGGTTCTTCTGGCCCAGCTTCCACATAGTAGGGTATCCGGAACCAGCGGCTTTCGCTGTGCGCGGTGCCGTTGCTGGTCCTCACCACCACCCGCCAGTAATAGTTGGTGCTGTGCTGCAGTCCGGCGATGGTGACGCCCTCCTTGACGGCCCCCCACGTCGCGGAGAGGGTGAATTCGGCGGTCCTGCTGCCGTACGCTTCGGTTGTCCCATATTCGAAGTAGTAGTGAGCTTCCTCGCCGCACGGCTCCAGCCCCGCTTCGAGCGTCTCCGATTCGGTGCTCGGATTCGTGGTCCCTTCCAGTTCCCAGTCCGTGTACGGGCCGATCGGCACCGGTGCCGGGTTTTCGTCTTCGACCTCGCAGGCGTTCTTGGAGTCGTCCCACAAGGCGTTCACCAGCGAGCCGTCGGCCATTCGCTGCGGCCCGAGATATCCGCAGGGGTCGGCGATCTCCTCGGGCGGGGCGAGTTTGCCCCAAGCGACCTCGGCGGTCGGGTCGGTGACGCTCTCTGCGTACTCGTGTGAAAGCGTTGCCGAGGGATTGCAGACCTTGAGGAGTATGGCGGCAACCGCGCCGAGTTCGACGGAGGTCGTGCTGGGCCCGTCGACTACTGAATGCCAACCGCAGAATTTCCCGGGTTCGTACGTCGTCCCCGGGGCGGGGATCACGGCGTAGGTGGTGTCAAGCGTGTTACCGGGGGGTTTGACCGCCGCGACTTTTTCTCCCTCTTTGAAGAACGCTTCCCCGCCAAGGTCGGCGGGGACCGCGCTAGGGTCGTTGTACTTTTCGACCTTCGGCGAGTCGATCAGCGGACCCGGCGAGATGGGCCCGTCGATGCTGCTGTACTGCGTCAGGATCTTCTGGTAGCCCGGCCCGGGCAGGCCTTCGGCCATCGCTTCCAGTTCGCGTCGCAGCGCCGGCCCTTCCCCGTAGCTCCAGCCTTCGCCCCAGAAGACGAGCACCAGGCGCGGTTCGTTCTCGACCGGACCGCCGTAGTAGCGAAGCGGTTCTGTCGTCGACGTGAGCGGGCGCGCCTTCGCGGCCGTCTTGCCCTGCGGCCGTGGAGTGCTCGGGCTGCCCTGCGTCGATGGAGGACGCGGTGGTTCGGCGGGATCGAAGTGCACCCAGTGGCCCTTCGCCCACGCGGGCACCGGCACGCCGGGCGGCAGACCGTCGGTCGCCGAAGCCACGGCGGTCTGCTGGGCCGCTGCCACCACCAGCACGGCGAGCACCACCAAAGCCACGAGGGCTGCCGGGCGCGTAGCACCGCGCATGCCGGCCGGGCCGATGGTCCGCATCCTCTCGATGTGCCTGCGTGGCGCGTGCACCACCTGATCCCCCGTCCGGCTCCTGTCTATATCCATGCTACCAGCGCATCTGCACCTCTGGGCGACACGACCTGCGTCGATGGTCGCGGGAGCGCCGGTGAGCAGGACGAGCGTCGTATCGTGGACTCCCACTGCCACCGAACCGCCATCGAGAGGAGCGATCACAGACATGGAGACACGCGCGCTTGGCACTCAGGGACTGCGGGTCTCGGCCGAGGGGCTGGGCTGCATGGGGATGTCCGAGTTCTACGGGCAGACCGATGAGCGGGAGTCGATCGCCACGATCCACCGGGCGCTCGAGCTCGGTGTCACGTTCCTGGACACGGCCGACATGTACGGGCCGTTCACGAACGAGCGACTCCTCGGCCGCGCGATCGCCGACCGCCGCGAGGGTGTGGTGCTCGCAACGAAGTTCGGCAACGAGCGGCGCGAGGACGGCACCAGGGTGGGGGTCAACGGCAAGCCGGAGTACGTGCGCAGCGCCTGCGAGGCCTCGCTGTCGCGCCTGGGCGTCGAGCACATCGACCTGTACTACCAGCACCGCGTCGACAAAACCGTGCCGATCGAGGACACAGTCGGCGCGATGGCCGAGCTCGTCCAGGAGGGCAAGGTCCGCTACCTGGGCCTCTCGGAGGCCGCCCCGCAGACGATCCGCCGCGCCGATGCGGTGCATCCGATCTCCGCGCTGCAGACCGAGTACTCGCTGTGGTCGCGCGAGCCCGAGGAGGCGATCCTCCCCACGGTGCGCGAGCTGGGCATCGGCTTCGTCGCCTACAGCCCGCTCGGCCGCGGCTTTCTGTCGGGGCGCTTCCAGCGGCCCGAGGATCTGCCCGAGGACGACTTCCGCCGCCACCATCCCCGGTTTCAGGGCGAGAACTTCAAGCGCAACCTCGCGCTGGTGGGGCGCGTGGAGGAGATCGCGCGCGAGCGCGGGATCACGGCGGGTCAGCTGGCGCTCGCGTGGGTGCTCAGCCGCGGCGGGGACGTCGTGCCGATCCCCGGCACAAAGCGGCGGTCGTACCTGGAAGAGAACGTAGCGGCCGCCGAGATCGAGTTGAGCGCGGAGGATCTCACGCGGATCGACGAGGCCGCCCCGATCGGCGTGACGGCCGGCGCTCGCTACGCCGACATGTCGCCGATCGAGAGCTGAGGTTTCGCTGCATGCTGCCCGAGCGCGCCACGACCGCCGACTACTCCGGCCCGGGTCAACCTCGCGTCGTGTTTTGGCGAGACCTCTCCACATAGCGGGGCGGTGGTCAAGCGGGACTCTCGTCCGCGCCCCGGCACAGCGGAGCGCGCCCGGACGGCTCCACGCCTACACCCCCGCTTCGTAGCGCCAGCGCCTGCCGCCGTCCTTCGAGACGTACACCCAGTTCGTGGGCGTCGCGCCCGTGCCACCCGCGACGACGGCCGTGAGGCCGGTGGCGCGCCCAACGACAGCGACGAGCTCGCCCGGGAAGAGCGTGCGGTACCAGCTCCGGCCGCCGTCGGCGGTGGCGTCGACCGCCTGCGAGTTGCCGGACGCGAAGCACCTACTGGCGCTGAGGGCCGTGAGCTCATCGACCTCGAGCGGCGCCTGCGCGGCGTGCACGACGAGCGCGGGGCCGCTCGTGCGCCACGTCCGGCCGCCGTCGGTGCTCGCGGCCGGGTAGGTCGCCTGGCCGTAGTCGGCGAGCGCGAAGCTGTGGCGCGGATCCACGTAGGTACGGCTTTCCAAGTCCCGCGCCGGCACGGGGGTTCCCGGTCGCACCGTCCCGGGCCCCACGGTGAGCCGCTGCGCGGTGAGCGTGCGCTGCGCGGCGGGCGGCGCCCCGGCGGCGCGGGCCGGTCCGCCGGCCGCCACGCTCACGGCGCCGGCCGCGGCGCTCAGCAGGAGCGCGGCCGCGACGGCCACCGCGCAGTGGGTCGCGCGAGGGACGAGCTTCATGAGCTTCATGAGACACCTCCGGTCGGCGGTTGTAGGGGGGCCGTCGGGGGTTCGCCGTCAGGCGGCACGCTCGTGTCCCGCGGGACGCCCTCGCGCGGCGCGGTCTTGGTTCCGCGGATGCCGCCGCCGTCGATC
The DNA here is from genome assembly GCA_963842005.1 of uncultured Solirubrobacterales bacterium. GTDB lineage: Bacteria > Actinomycetota > Thermoleophilia > Solirubrobacterales > Solirubrobacteraceae > Palsa-744. The sequence continues at coordinate 1,027,392 of CAWJEV010000005.1, forward strand.
GAGAGAATCTTCACGCGCTCGTCCACCGCCACGGCCGGCACGTTACACCATCAGCCGATCGCGCAAGGCGGGCCAGTTCGGTTGTTCGGCGAGGCCCTGACGCGCACAGGGAGCGGTGTGACAGAGTCGGCGACTCTGTTCCGGCGGCGCATGCGCCGCCGGCGGGACCGCACATGTGCGGTCCCTCCCGGGCAGTGCATGCACTGCCCGGGCCAGCGCCGCATGCGGCGCTGGCTTCCAAGCGATGGCCTGACAACCCAGACGACAATTGTCTGCTACGATAGTCGGCATGCCCCTGATTGTTGGAGAAGCGCTGAACCGCCGGTCGGACCTCCAGAAGCGCATCGCGCAACTGCAGGACCGCCTGTCCGCCTGTGTGCTGGCCCAGGAGGGCGAGGCCCCGCCCGAGAGCCCCGACGAGCTGCTCACCGAACTCGACCAGCGCTGCGACGAGTTGCAGGCGCTGATCGCGAAGATCAACCACACCAACGCGGGCGCGAGCCTCGCGACCGGCGAGACCGTGACCGAGGGGCTCGCGCGCCGCGACGTCATCGCCCTGCGCCAGGGCGCGCTGCGCACCGCGATCAAGGCCGCCACGGGCGGTGTGCTGGGCGGCAGCCTCGGGCTGACCCGCTACAGCCGCTCGGAGATCCGCATGGTGCGTCACGTCAAGGTCGCAGAGCTTCAGAGCCGGCTCGACACGCTCGCCCAGCAGCGACGCGAGCTGGACAACCGGCTGCAGGAGCACAACTGGCAGGCCACGCTGATGGAGTGAACAGTCGGTAGCCGACAGGAGCGAGCATCGAGGCCCGCGACCCGGCCAAAGGGTCGCCCCAATCAAAGATCCTTGGCAGGAGCGCCGGGGGCAGGCGCAAACGGAGCCCGAACCCAGAGCACCGTCAGCCCAGCAACCCACAGAGCGCAACCCACCCCTCTCTGCCAATGTCGTGTGAGACGCTCATGATCAAGGAATTACTGACTCTTGAGGGCGAGAACGGAGCACGACACGATGTTGGAGGTGGAGCACAGCGGAGCCGGTGACCCCGGAGTGGAGGGAGCCGTAGGCGACCGCAACGGAGGGGTCGCCGGGCGCGCCGCGCCCGGGGGGGTCCCCGACCCCGGGCTCGTCGAGCGCGCGAAGCGGCGGCGGTTCACGGCCGAGTACAAGCTGGCGGTCCTGCGCGAGGCCGACGGGTGCACCCAGTCGGGGGAGGTCGGGGCGCTGTTGCGCCGCGAGGGCCTGTACTCCTCGCATCTGGCGACGTGGCGTAAACAGCGCGACGCGGGGTCGATCAAGGCGCTCTCACGGCCGCGGGGTCGTAAGCCCGCTGATACGCGTGATGTGCAGATCGCGGCGCTGGCGCGGCGCGCGGAGCGCGCGGAGGCTGAGCTCCAGAAGGCGCGCAAGGTGATCGAGGTGCAGGGAAACGTCTCCGCGCTTCTGGGGCAGCTGCTCGAGCCCAGGGGCGCGACCGAGCCGGGGAGCACCGAGCGATGATCGAGCAGACCGTGCAGGAACTCACCCCGATCGTCGGTACCCGCCCAGCGTGCCGCGCACTCGGTGCGGCGTCAGCGACGATCTACCGTCGTCGGCGTCCGCCCGAGCCCAGGCCGACGCGCCCGCGGGCCGTCCCGGCCAGAGCGCTCTCAGAGCCCGAGCGCGACGCCGTTCTCGCCGAACTGCACTCCGCGCGGTTCATCGACTGCTCCCCCGCCCAGGTCTGGGCGACCCTGTTGGACGAGGGCCGCTACTTGGCTTCAGAGCGCACGATGTACCGGCTGCTTGACGCACGCGGCGAGGTGCGTGAGCGGCGCGACCAGCGCACACACCCCGGCTACTCCAAGCCAGAGCTGCTCTCCGAGCGCCCGAACGAGCTGTGGAGCTGGGACATCTCGAAGTTGAAGGGTCCGGCGAAGTGGACGTACTTCTACCTGTACGTGATCCTCGACGTGTTCAGCCGCTACGTGGTCGGCTGGACCGTCCAGCACCGCGAGGACGCACAGCTCGCCAAGGCGCTGATCCGCCAAGCCTGCGAGCAGCAGCAGATCACGCGCGAGCAGCTGACCGTGCACGCCGACCGCGGCAGCTCGATGACCAGCAAGCCGGTCGCGTTCCTCCTCGCCGACCTCGGCGTGACCCGCTCGCACAACCAGCCCTACACCTCGACCGACAACCCCTACTCCGAGGCGCACTTCAAGACCCTGAAGTACCGGCCCGAGTTCCCCAAACACTTCGAGAACATCCAACAAGCCCGCGCGTTCTGCCGCACGTTCTTCGACTGGTACAACCACTCCCACCGCCACTCCGGGATCGGCCTGATGACCCCGGCCGCCGTCCACCACAGCCACGCGAAGACGCTCCACGCCGAACGCCAGCGCGTCCTCACCGCCGCCTACGCCGCGACACCCCAGCGGTTCGTCCACCGCCCGCCACGCCCACCAGCACTACCAGCCGCCACCTGGATCAACAAACCGACCACAGAGGAGACTACTCACTAAATTCGACGACCAAGTGTCTCAATCGACTTGACAGGCTCCGGCCGTCGCGATCCCCTCGACAGCCGCAGCGGTGACCGCAGCGTACGCGGGATCGCGGGCCGTCCCAGAGCTTGCAGAGATCCCAGGTCTTCACGTAGTGCCTCGGAACAGCATTCGGCCATACGACCCGATGAGACCTGTGACGTTCGTGCTTGATGCGGATGTGCTGATCGCGATGCAGCGCTTCTGCTTCGCGCCCGCCAGGCTCGGGGACAAGGTGGAGGCGATCCGACAACTCCTGATCAACCTCTCGGGCCGCGATGTCCTTCCTGGGCCTGCTCTGGCGCAGCTCTCCCAGCCGAGCAGGACCAAGATCGACGCTCGCGCCGCTCTGGAAGCCTTCGCCGCGTTTGACGTGCTGACGTCTCTCAATCGTGCCGAGATCATGGACGAGCACCGCCCGCCAGAGACGTTTGACGCAGCCTACGAGCGGGATGTCACGGGCTTGGGCGCTGCTCCGCAGATCCTGTGGATGTACGCAGGAGTCCTGAGGCTCAGGCAGCTATGGACCCCAGACCAAACCCTCGCGGAGCGGGCGCAGAGCTTCGAGTCCTTCATGCGATGGCTTCGTGATGACCTGCGCCTAAATGCCGCATTGCTGGTGCAGGTGGCATTCAACCTCTGGATGTCCGATGACGACGCGAAGCGCCAGGCCAGTCGCATCCTCCATTTTCGTGCCGGTGCCGTGACCGAGGCTGCCCTCCCCCAGCTTTGGGGTACGGCGCACGACCTCTTCCTCGTCGCGGGCCATGTCGACGCCATGCAGCTGCCCGAGGTCGTCGAGGCCGTCATCCTCACATTCGACCGCGGCCTGGCAGGGATGCGCGACTTCTTCGAGCATGTTGAGATTGACGAAGTGGCGAACACGGTGGACATGGATCCCAGCTTTGGCTGGAACGCCAGGGTGAGGATGAACTTCCATCCACGGCTTGAGCACATGAAGCCGCGTGTCGCGAAGTTGGCGTCCGACCTCCATCACGACATGTTCACACGCATAGCGAAAAAGGATTTCGCGGCTCGCCGCAAGGCGGACCTGCTGGCGATTGTGGAACGGGAGGAGCGTCTTGTCCTCGCAGTCGCGGAGCAGTGACCAAGGCACCAACATCCGGGATCTCGACACAATCACAGGATGGCTCATCGCGCGATCAGGTCGTCCGGCCGGTCTTCGCGTAGTTGGACGCCCCCCCCAGCGGTGAGAAACCTGGGCCACCCCCGTTTCTGTGGACAGTGGCGCCCGGTATCGAAGTTCGACGCCGGCTGAGGCCAGCACGGCGATGAAAGGCTCGCGGACGCTTGGGTCGCAGTGCCGCTCCTCAAGCGCCCGCTTCTCGGCGTCCGGTTCCTCGCCCGCCGGGTAGTCCTGTCCTGGCCCGCAGGCGAGCGGGAGGGGGGATCGTCCATCCCATGCTGGCCCGGGGAACGTCGCGTCAATCTCGATACGCCGCCCTTCGAGAATGACCGTGATGTAGCGGTGGACATCGACGAGCCCGCCCTCGGGTACGGTCTCGGGGACCGCCGCGCCGAACAACTCGCGCGCACGGACGCGATCGAGCGTGTACACGCGGTGGACGATCAGCGGCTCGGTCTCGGGGAAGCGCTCCGCGATCAGTCGGGCGAGGAACAGATGCTTGGTGGAGCACGTACCGCGACCCTCGCGCAGCATCCCCTCGACCGTGCGGTCGCTCGGGCGGCCATACGGGAGCGCTCGCACAGCTTCAACCACGTCGAGCAGCGAGGAGTCGGGGGAGCAGAGCGAGTCGATAGCACGCAGAGTAATTGGAGAGTCGTATGCCAAGATCGAGCTGATGGCGCGCGCGGGAGACGAGTCTGGTGAACCCCGCCAGCGGCGAGCGGATCGTGTTCTTGCAGACCGCGGCAGAAACCGCAGGGCGGCTGCTGGAGATGGACGACTTCTGGACGCGGCCGGGGCACCGCACGGCGGAGCACATCCATCCACAGATGCAGGAGCGCTGGGAGGTCATCGCCGGCAGCGTGTGCTTTCGCATCGCGGGGGTCGAGCGGATCGCTGTCCCAGGCGAGGTCGTCCTCGCTCCCGCGGGTGCTCCTCACATGGCGTGGAGCCTCAACGCCTTGCCTGCACATCTGCGTATCCAGATGCGACCGGCGCTGCACTGGGAGCTGTTCGTCGAGCAGCTGTTCGCGCTCGCACGCAACGGCCACACCGATGAGCGAGGGATGCTCGCCCCGGCGCTGATGATCGAGCTGCTGCGCGAGTTCCCACGCGAGATCACCCCGGCGCCGTAAACCGACATCTGGGGCGGTCAGATGAGCGGCGCTACGGGGCCGGTGTGGCGTGCCCGTAGATGAAGAACTCGCTCGTCGCCTGAACTTGTGCGCTCCAGCCGAGCTCAGCGAGTCGTCGTTGCAGCGGCCGGGGCTCGTGGAAGCGCTTGACGATGCGGTACTCGCGGCCGTCGGCGAGTCGGCGGAGCATGGTCTCCTCGGCCTGATCGGGGAGCTTGTGATCGAGGGCTGACGCTTGCTGGCTGCGCAGGCTGTCGATGAAGAACACCCGGCCCTCCGGTCCAACTGCGCGCCTGACTTTCTCCCAGAACGTCTCGAAGCGGTCCTCGGGGATGTGTGAGAGCCAGAAGCCGAAGAAGCACACGTCGTATGTCTTGTCGGGCTCCCAGGCGAACAGATCCGCCTGGACATACCTGACGCGCGGATCGTTCACGCGGGCGCGGCACAGCTCGAGCATCTCCGGGGAGCCGTCGATCGCAGTCACGCTGGCAGCGTGAGAGACCAGCCGCTGGGTCCACAGGCCGGTCCCGCACGCGAGCTCCAGGACATCTCCGGCCGGGTCAAAGCCCTCCAGGGCGGCTTCTACTTCGGCGGCGTCGGCGAACCATCGGGTGTTCGTCTCGGGGCCGTGGTCGTAGCGGTCGCGGCGGAACCACCAGTCCTCGTACTCGCTGGCGCGTTCGCGGTAGTAGAGGGCCTGCTCGGCAAGCAGGCGCTCGACGTCGCTCATCGCGTCTGTCCTTCCGACGCCCTCGCGGCAGATGGGCGGCGCATCGCGATCGTGCCTACGCCAGCGAACAGCGCCGCTGAGATTGCCAGCGTGAAGGTGATCGTCCCGCAGACCGCTGCGAGCGCCGGCAGCAGCTGCGCGATGTGCCCGTGAAGCTCGAGCCACAGGACGATCTTCTGCAGCGCGTTTGTGACGGCCGCGATGAGCGCGCCCCACGCCAGCAGCGCCGCGACCCTCGCCGCCCGTGAGTGCCCCTCGCGCTCGAAGCGCCCGGCGAGCCGGCCGCACAATCCGATCAGCAGCAGGCCGTAACCGAGGATGAACCCAAGGTCAGTGAAGACGTGCTGTTGCGCGGCTGTGCGCCCGGCTGATCCCCAGCGGGTGAGGATCTCGTGCATGCGATGGGTGCTGCCGGCGAACTCGAACCCGAGGACGCCGGTGCCATGAGAGCTCATCCTCGCCAGCGCCGGAAGCTCGGCCGCGCCGAAGGCGAGCATCACGATCCCGGCCAGCCAGAGCAGGCGCCTCCCGGCCACGCCATCGAAGCGATGAGCAAGTGGGGCACGAAGGCTTCTGCGGGACGAAGCAGGGGGCACGCGCCTGAATGATAACCCCAATCTGAGTTGGTATGCTCATCTGAGGATGGTTGCCGCACGACGACTGACACGAGCCGAGCAACAGGCTCAGACCCGTGCTCGGCTCATCGACGCCGCCGCGAAGGTGTTCGCCCGGCGTGGCTTTCAGGCAGCGAGCGTCGAGGAGATCGCCGAGGAGGCCGGCTATTCGCACGGCGCCGTGTACTCCAACTTCGAGGGCAAGGCCGACCTGTTCCTCGCCGTCTTCGAGGACTACATGGCGCAGCGCGTCCGCGAGCTCGCCGAAACGCAGACCGCGCTTCCCGCCGACGCCCCCCTCGAGGTCCGCGCCCGCGCGCTGGCCGATCAGTGGATGGACCGGCTCGCTCGGGACCGCGAGTCGCTTGTCCTGCACATCGAGTTCATCGCCCACGCCGACCGCGACCCCGAGCTCGCAAGGCGGTTCGGCACCCGCTCCTCAGCGATGCGCGAGGCCGTCGCGCGCTACATCAACCACTACCAGCAAGAGGCCGCGGCGGAGCTGGCGATGCCCGTCGATGACCTCGCGCTCGTCCTGCGCGCACTCGGCATCGGCCTGGCGATCGAATCGCTGGTCAGCCCCGACGCGGTGCGCCACGACCTTTACGGCGACTTCGTCGAGCTGCTCGTCTCCCTTATGCGCGAGGGTAGTTTGGAGAAACCGCCCCGCCGCCGCGCGAGCGCAAAGCGGTGAGCGCTCCCGCCTACGACCGCATCGGCCTCAGCTACAGCGAGGTCCGTCGCGCCGACCCACGCTTCAAACAGGCAATCAGCAGAGCACTCGGCGACGCCAAGCGCGTCCTCAACATCGGGGCAGGGGCCGGCTCCTACGAGCCGAGCGACCGCGAGGTCATCGCGGTCGAGCCCTCCCCGGTGATGATCGCCCAGCGCCCGGCGGACGCCGCTTCCGCGATCCAGGGAACCGCCGAGTCGCTTCCGCTGGAGGACAAGAGCGTCGACGCGACGATGGGCATCTTTACGATGCAGCACTGGGATGACGTCGACCGCGGCCTCGCCGAAGTGCTCCGGGTCACTCGCGAACGGATCGTCTTCCTGACCCTCGACCTGGACGTGACAGCGGAGATGTGGCTCTGCTGCGACTACCTGCCGGAGATCGTCGAGCACGACCGCGAAACGTTCCCGACGATCGCCCACCTGCAAGACGTCCTTCCCGGTCTTCAGGTCGACACGGTTCTCGTGCCCGCCGACTGCACGGACGGCTTCTGTGTCGCTCTCTGGAGCCGGCCCGAGGCTCACCTCGACCCAGCCGTCCGCCGGGCCTCCTCGATCTGGCACCTGCTGGCGCCTTCGGTTGTGGACAGCGGACTGGACCGGCTCCGCCGGGACCTCGAGAGCGGCGAGTGGGACCGTCGCTACGGACAACTGCGGACGCAGGCCGCGCTTGACGTGGGGGTACGTCTCGTCAAGGCCGAGCTTCGCTGAGGCGCTCCCCGAGCGACCGTCTCTGACGGCCCTCGCCGTCCATGTTCTCCGGGGCGAGCCACGCCTCGAACCCGCGCCGGATCGCCGGCCACTTATCGTCGGTGATCGCGTACCAAGCGGTGTCCCGGTTGCGGCCCTTGACCACCATGTGCTTGCGAAAGACGCCCTCGAAGGCGAACCCGAAGCGCTCGGCGGCATGCCGCGAGGCCACGTTGAGCGCGTTGCACTTCCACTCGACCCGGCGATAACCCAGGTCGTCGAAAGCGTGGCGCAACAGCAGGTAGATCGCCTCGGTGGCGGCTGTTGTGCGCTGCAGCGGCACGCCGAACCAGATGTGGCCGATCTCGATGACGCCGAGCTCCGGCGTTATGCGCATGTAGGAGGCGAGGCCGAGAGGCCGCTCGTCGGCGAGACGCACGAGCGTGAAATAGAGCGGGTCCTCGGAGGTCTCAGCCCACGTCAGCGTCTGGCGCAGGTGGTCCGGGCTCTGATAGGGGCCGTCGAACAGATAGGTCCAGATTGCCGGGTCGCCGTCGGGCGGGTGGGAGATGGAGAACAGCGGCACGGCGTCGTTCTCGGCGTTGACCGGGCGAACCAGGATGTGGGAGCCGTGCAACGGCATGGAAGTCGGCCGTGGGACCGGCTTCCAGTCCAGATCCTCGCCAAGCGGAAGGTCGACGGGCACGTTCATCGAGACGCTCGCTGATGGCGTTGTCGCGCGGCCTTCAGCCGACGCTCCAGGTTCTCACGAACCGCCGGCCACTCATCGTCGATCACGCTGTAGTAGGCGGAATCCCGCACGCCGACGTCCTCGATGATCATGTGCTGGCGAAAGATTCCCTCGAAGCGAGCCGGCAGCGCGGCAAGCGCGGCGCGGGAGCGCTCATTGCGGCTGTCGGTCTTGAACTCCACGCGCATACAGCCGAGGCGCTCGAAGGCGTGCTCCAGCATCAGCAGCTTCGTTTCGACGTTCACCCCGGTGCGCCAAGCCGACGGCTCCAGCCATGTGCCACCGACCTCAAGACCACGGTGGCTTTGGCGCAACTCGTGGTAGCCGGTGCTGCCGATCGGCCGTCCGCTCGCGCGATCCAGAGTTGCGAATACGCACTCACTCCCAGCCTCACATGCCGCGAGCGTGTCCTGAAACCAACGCTGGAAGTGCTCCGGGCTCTTGCCTCTCGGGATCGTCCAAGTCCAGATCTCCGGGTGCTGTGACGCGGCGAGTAGACCCTCCCGGTGACAGGGGTGCAGCGGCTCCAGCACGACCAACTGCCCCTCAAGACGCGCTGTCAGCCCGTTCCACATCCAGCCTGTGCAGCGTACGTGGCGAACACACGATGGGCTCGCGGTTGGGTGGGGAAATCGGGGGCCACGCTCGATACGCTACTCCAGAGTTGGCCCGCAAACCAGGGCCAAGTAGACATCGAAATCTGGGGCCAATGGACCTCCACCTCGATCTTTCTGACGCCGCCGGGCGGTCGCTGCGAGCCCGCCTGGAGGACGCGCTGCGTGAGGCCATCCGCAGTGGACGCCTCCCCTCGGGCACAAGACTCCCCCCCACGCGCTCACTTTGCGTCGAACTCGGCGTGTCACGTGGCGTGGTCGTAGACGCATACGCCCAGCTGGCGGCCGAAGGCTACCTGCACACCCGGCGCGGCGGGGGAACGACAGTCGCCGCGACGGTTGCGCTGGACCGCCCAATGCTGGCCAACGCCAGGCCAACTCCGCCGGTTCGCCACGACATGAGCCCGTTCCGCCCGGCGCTGAGCCGCTTTCCACGAACGGCTTGGTCCTCCGCTTTGACACGGGTGCTTCGCACGGTGCCCGACGAGCACCTTGCCTACCCAGATCCTGCCGGCACACCCGAGCTGCGGGTCACACTCGCCGCCTACCTCGGGCGAGTCCGTGGTGTGCGCGCCGACCCCGAGCAGATCGTGGTGACAAACGGTCTGCGCCAGGGCATCGATCTCCTGTGGTCGGCCCTCGCCGCAGAAGGAGCTCGACGTGTCGCCGCAGAGAACCCCGGCTGGCGAGGGTTCGGCGAGACCGCGAGCGCCGCTGGACTGGAGGTCGTCTTACTCCCGGTCGACCGGGATGGGCTGATCGTGGAGCGTCTGGAGCATGAGGACGTCGACGCGGTAGCCGTGGCGCCCGCGCACCAGTACCCCACCGGCGCGGTGCTCTCCCCACCCCGTCGGGCCGCGCTGCTCGCGTGGGCACAACGGCGCGGTGCGCTGATCGTCGAGAATGACTACGACGCCGAGTACCGCTACGACCGCCAGCCGATCGGCTCGCTCCAGGGTCTCGCGCCCGAGCGCGTCGTGTACGGCGGCTCGACGAGCAAGACACTGGCCCCAGCAGTCCGCCTCGGCTGGCTGGTCCTCCCGCCACACCTTGTGAAACCAATCGCCGACCGCCAGCGAGTGCGCGGAGGAATGCCAGCACCACTCGGACAGCTCGCGCTGGCCGACCTGATCGAGCGCGGAGAGCTCGACCGTCACCTGCGCCGCCAGCGCCGACGATACCGACGCCAGCGTGACGAACTGCTGGCCGCGCTCGCGGCCAAGCTGCCCGAGGTCACCGTCCACGGCGCCGCCGCCGGTCTGTACGTCGTGCTGCACCTCCCCGACGGCCTCACCGAACAGGCAGTGCTCGCCGCGGCACGCTCGCGGGGCATCGCCCTGGAGGGACTCGGCAGCAGCACCCCCGCGGTCGTCGTTGGCTACGCCAACCTCACACACGCCGCCATCAAGCCGGCAGTCGCCGCACTTGCCGCAAGCATCAAACAGGCCAAGGCAGAGTGACCGATCTCAACCAGCGTGAGCGGAAAGCGTCCGCGGTCAGGCACGACGCGCCACGCCGAGCACATGCGGATCGGATGGGAGGAACGGGGCGGGGCTGTAGCGAAAGCGCTCGAACGTCTCGATCCGAAACCCCGAGCGCTCGATCGCGGTCGTCGTATCGCGCGCCAGGTGACAACCGCCAGCGACGCGGGGCCAGAAGGTCGCATCGGAGAACCGCTGAAAGCGCGCCTCCCATCTGGAGTGGGCGAGCACATGCTCGTAGAAGCGCAGCTCGCCGCCGGGACGGATCACGCGGTAGAGCTCCGCGAGCGCCGACTGCTGATCGGGCACTGTGCAGAGCACGAGCGCCACAACACCGGCATCAAAGGAGGCCGCCTCCCCGGGAAGACAATCGGCGCCACCACGCGCGACGGAGACCGAGACGGGCACCACTGACGCGGCGCGCTCGGCGCGTTCACGCAGGTAGGGCTCGGGCTCGACGGCGACGACCTCATCGACCGAGGTCGGGTAGTGCCGGAAGTTCGCGCCGCTGCCGGCGCCCACCTCCACCACGCGGCCCTGCAGGCCGGTGAGCAGCTTGCGGCGATGCTCGGCGCCGCCGCGACGCTCGCTGACCTCCGCGACCCTCGCATAGATGCGGGCGAACATCGGATGCGCAGCATGTTCGGCCATTGCTCGCCGGTCAGCGTAGCCGACAGCGCACTGTCTGACGAGGGCGCGACAGCGCGATAATGCAAGCGTGCCGCCCAGCGAGTGGACCATCCCCGAGCGTGTCCATTGCTATCTCGACCGGGCGGACGGGTTCCCGCACCGCGCAGAGGGAGAGAGTGTCCTGCTCGATCACATCCCCGAGGACGCTCGTCGTGTCCTCGACCTCGGGACGGGAGACGGCCGCCTGGTCGCGCTTCTCAAACGCGATCGTCCCGAGATCGTTGGCGTCGGCGTCGACTTCTCCGAGGTTATGCTCGCCGCGGCGCGCAAGCGATTCGCCGGCGATGAGCGGCTCGAGCTCGTCCAGCACGACCTGGCCGAACCGCTCCCCGCGCTCGGGCGCTTCGACGCCGTCATCTCGTCGTTCGCGATCCACCATCTCGAGCACGACCGCAAGCGCTCGCTCTACGGCGAGGTCTTCGACGTGCTCGAGCCCGGCGGCGTGTTCGCGAACTTCGAGCACGTGGCATCGCCAACCCACCGCCTCCACGTCGCATTCTTTGAAGCGATCGGCGAGCCGATCGAGGACGAGGACCCATCCGACCGCTTACTCGACGTACAGACCCAACTCGAATGGCTGCGCGCCCTCGGCTTCGACGACGTGGACTGCTACTGGAAGTGGCTTGAGATGGCACTGCTCATCGGTGTCAAGCCGCCACGAAACGCGCTGCCGAACTGAGCGAGTGCCGCACTTCCGGTTCCGCTCGCTATCGGCGAGCGAAAACAGTGAAGAGCGTAAGAGCCGCAACCGTTCGACCTGCACGCGTGTCGTCCTCTGCGGCGGTAAGCAGATCCTCGACGCCCTCGTGCCCCTGGGCGCACAGATCGGCTGCGAGGAGCGGCAGATCGATGATCACGTCGGGGTGGAAGTCGCGGACGAGCAGCACCTCTGCTTGGACCGTCACGTCCGTGAGCCCCGCATCGACGAACAGGCCGGCGAGTTCGCGCCCGATCCACGGGTTTCGGATCTGCGCCTCGGCGACATTCAGCATCGCGCGTACGAGCTCGCGCGGGCGGCCCGTGCTCACGAGCGTGCCCCAGTCCGGCTCGTTCGCGAGCACCACACCACCCGGCCGCGTGACTCGCGCCAACTCGCCCACCACGCGCGCGGGGTCCTCCAGATGCTGGAGCGTGCGCTCGATACGCGCGGCGTCGAACGTGCCGGCGTCGAAGGGCAGCTCGTGGGCGTCGGCGGCAACGAACTGGATCAGACCATCCTCGCCCCCGCAGCGCGTTCGCGCGCGCTCCAGAAGTGCTGTGCTGGAGTCCACGCCCACAACTTCTCCGTGCTCGCCAACGAGCCGTGACAGCGCACGAGCGTCGTCGCCCAACCCGCAACCGACATCGATCGCGCGCGAACCGGCACGCAACCCAAGCAGTCGCACCCGCTCCCGCTTGCCGGCCGCGACCGACTCAAGGCCGTTGACGTGGCTCAGGTAATCGGCGTAGGACTCCGCGTCGCCGGCGGCGTCCACGTCCCTGAAACCGGTTTCCAGCCGGCTCATCGTCAATCTTTTCTCACAGCTAGCGACACTGCACCAAGATAACCAGTGCTACGCGTCGAGGTGGCGCACGAACCGCGCTCTGTGCTGCTGGCGCTCATAGCCGGCTGCCCGCCAGAAGCCCATCGCGCCCACCTCCTCGTCGGCGACGATCGCGGTGAGCCTGACCGCGCCCCGCTCGCGCAAGCGCCGCTCGCCCTCCCTGAGCAGCATCGTTGCGAGCCCCCTGCGGCGATGCTCCGGCGAGACCGCCAGCCGGTAGAAGCTCCCACGCCAGCCGTCCCACGCGGCGATCAACGAGCCGGCCAAGACACCGTCGAGCTCAGCGACCAGCAGCGCCTGGGGGTCGCCAGCCAGCAGTCGGGTCAGTCCGTCGAGGGAGTCGGTGACGCTCGGCACGCTGCCCGCCGCGACCCACAGGTCGAGCACGGCCGCGATGTCCTCCCCGCCGGCGCCGCGGATCGTCCAGTGGTCGTGGACATCCATGCGCTCGATCAACCCGCCGGCGATCACGAAGCGATGCTCGACCGTCTGATCGGAGATCACGTTCCCAGCGGGGTCTCGCACGAGCTGGCGGACCGTTGCGATCACTTGACCGTCGGGTCGTTGCTCTATCTGCCGCGGCTCGACAAGCGAGTCGATCAGGTCAAATTGGCGCCGCCAGTATTCGCGGACCTCCTGGTGGCCGTGCAGGCGTCCGCCCTCCATCCCATTCGGCCAATCGACGTTCGCGTGCATCGTCGCGAGGGCGCCCTCGATGTCGCGCGCGTTGAACGCCTCGTAAGCGCGGCGCAGCAGCTGTTCTTGTGGATCGCTCATGGTGACGGCGCGTGTGCCGTGACCGTCCACACGTTGGTGAGGACACGGACGTCGATGTCGAAGTGGCTGGCGAGCGCTTGCCGCCCGGTTGTAGTGAGTCGCAGTGCGCGGGGCGCGCTGCGGGGGATGAGCCAGTCACGAGCCCGGAAGCTGTCCAGTAGGGCGCCGCCGAGCGCACCGGCGAGGTGGTGGCGGCGCTCGGTCCAGTCGAGACAGGCGCGTGCGAGCGGCCGGCGACCCGCTTGAAGGGCCTCCGTGTCAATGCCGAGAGACTGCAGGCGCTGGGCGCCTGTGGGAGTGAGCGCGATGCCCTGCGAGGTGACGTGCAATGTGCCGTCGGCTGACAGCCGGTCGTAGAGCGCGATCGCGATGGTTCCGGCGAGATGGTCGTAGCAGGTGCGGGCAAAGCGCAGATCGAAGCCGACGTTCGATGCGCGAGCTGCGAGGAGCGCAGGTGCGGGTGCGAACGCCATCATGTTCTCCAGCAACGCGGCGACCCTGGGGTCGGCGAGCCGGTAGTAGCGGTGCCGGCCCTGTGCCTCGACCACCAGGAGCTGACCGTCGGTCAGGCGGCCGAGATGTTGACTGGCGGTGGATGGGGCGATCTTGGCCAGGCGAGCGAGCTCGCCGGCGGTGCGCGCACGCTGGTCCATGAGCGCTTGCAGCATCGTGGAGCGCGAACTGTCGGCCAGCAGCCCGGCGACGTGAGTGATGTCGATCGCGTCCTCCATACCGGAGCGCCTCATCGTAGCCGCGCACATTTCATCGCACATCGAAACGATGCGGACGAGACTGCAGCAATGCAATCAAGGCAGGGTCACGCCAAGACGGTGCGATCGCGGCAGGGTGAGGCCGAGGCAGCGCACGCATCTCCAGTCGAGGAGTACCAGAGCATCTGGCCGAGCATCCTCTACTTCGGCACGCCGGTGGCGCTCGTCACCACGCTGAACGCCGATGGGACGCCGAACATCGGGCCCATGTCCTCGGCCTGGGCGCTCGGCTACGTCGTCGTGATGGGCTGGGAGAGCACCGCGCACACCCTCGCCAACCTGCAGCGTGAGCGCGAGTGCGTGATCAACCTACCCGGATCGGACCTCGCCGAGCAGGTCGAGACGCTGGCCCCCCTGACCGGCCGCAACCCCCCGGCGCCGCACAAGGCCGACACGTTCCGCTACGAGCCACACAAGTTCGAGGCCGCCGGTCTGACCCAGATCGCCTCAGAGGCGGTCAAGCCACCACGCGTAGCGGAGTGCCCGCTGCAGCTGGAGGCAAAGGTCACGGCAATTCACGAGCCCGCCACGCGTCCCGACGGCGAGTTCTTCCGGATCGTCGAGACCCGCGTACAGCGGGTCCACGCGTCATCGAGCATCGTCAAGCCCGCAACCAACCACATCGATCCTCAGCGCTGGAGTCCGCTGCTGTACGTGTTCCGGCACTACTTCGGCACCGGCAAGGAGATCGGACGCAGCTTCCGCGCCGAGGACTGACCACACCACTCCCAAGATATTGGCCGGTGTCAGAGCTGCGCACCAAGATTCGTGGCGCTACGCATCGGAGTGGCGCACAAGCCGTCGGGCCAGGTTCTGGACGTAGGCGCGCACGAGCACGGTGATCTCGCCGGCAATTGCCTCCGGGGCGACACCTGGAGGCGGGCGCAGCACGAGACGGTGCGTGAGGCCCTCGATCGCGCTGATCACAACGCGGGCCGACAACCGGGGATCGACGGGACGCGAGCGCGGGTCGGCCGCGAGCGCATCCGCCGCCAGATCGACGAGCCGATCTTCCAGTTCGTCGAGCTCCGCGCGAAGCGTCGGGGGAAGCTGGGTCTCCTCAAAGAGCACACGGTGAAGGCCCGGCGCGAGCGCGTGCAGCGCGACCATCGCGTGAACGACGTCCGGGAGAACGTCCTCGAAGCGCGCGCCGCATCTCAACCGCTGCAGGTGCGGTTCGAGCGCTGCGGTCCCCTCGGCGAGGTGCCGGTGCACGAGCGCGACGAGGATCGCGTCCTTGTTGGGGAAGTACTGGTAGAGCGAGCCGATCGACACCCCAGCCCGCTCGGCGATCCGGTTTGTGTGGTCCCGGCGGCGTAGCCCTGACGCTCGAAAACCTGAGCAGCCGCTTCGAGGATCGCCTCGACGGTCGCCCCCGATCGCGCCTGCTTGGGGAGCTTACGCGGCTCGAGCCGCCGGCCGGGAACGCGAGTTGACGACATGCGAGTAATTGCTCAGTATATAGGCATGCCGGCCCTCGGACTTACTCTCCTTGCTATCTACGGCCTGCTCGCCTTCGGGGTGCGGATGGTCGTCCAGGTTCGCCGGACGGGCTCAACGGGCTTCAAGGGTCTGCGCGGCGCCTCGGGGTCGGAGCGGATCGCCGGGTCGCTGTTCGCGCTGGCGCTCGCGCTCTGCATCGCGGGCCCGGCGCTCCAGTCGACGGGCCCACTGAGCTCCATCGAAGCGCTGGACGGCGAGGGCGCCAGGATTCTCGGTGTCGTGCTCGCCTTCCTGGGAATCGCGATCACCTCGGTCGCCCAGTTTGCGATGGGCGATGCCTGGCGGATCGGCGTCGATCCCGCCGAGCGCACCGAGCTGGTCACCGACGGCCCCTTCGCGCTCGTGCGCAACCCGATCTTCGCGGCGATGATCCCCTCCTTCACGGGCATCGCCCTGCTCGTCCCCAACGCTGCGACGATCGTGGGCGCCGTCCTCCTGATGGTCGCCGTCGAGCTGCAGACGCGGCTCATCGAGGAGCCCTACCTCTCAAGGGTTCACGGTGAGCAGTACACCGTCTACGCCGCCCGGGTCGGTCGCTTCCTCCCACGGATCGGCCGCCTGCGGCTCGACAGCACGCGTCTTTACACGTCCAACTGAACTGATGGACGGCAGTAAGGCGATTCGCCGCACCCTGATGCCTTGGATCGACCGCGCCAGCGTGATGCGATGATCTCGACGTGCTCGGGTGAGCACTCCGTAGATTGCCTGGTCGAGCCACGATGACAGCCATGTCCGATGAGATCGTCTTCCGTCCATTTCGCCCAGGCGATGCCGAGGCACTGCTGCGCTGGACCAGCACCCCCGACGAGCTCTTGCAATGGACCGGGTTGCGCTTCAGCTTTCCGCTCGATGAGCGCCAGCTCGCCGAGTACGCCGACACCTCGGGCGATCACCGCCACCTGATCTCGGCTGTGACCAGCACTACCGAGACCGTCGTCGCACACGTCGAGCTGACGGTCCTGCCCCAGCATGAGCTCGGACAGGTCGGTCGTTTCGCCGTCGCTCCAGAGATGCGCGGGCGGGGAATCGCCGGGAGACTGATGGACTGGCTCGTCGCGTTCGCCTTCGACGACCTCCACCTGCACAGGCTGGAGCTCGTCGCTTTCTCGTTCAACGAGCCCGCGCTGCGCTGCTACAAGCGAGCCGGCTTCAGAGAAGAGGGCCTCGCGCGAGATGCGCGCAAGGCCAGCGACGGGTACTGGGACCTCATCCACATGGGGCTACTCGAGCACTGGCGGCACCGATCCACATGAGCACTGCCCACCAGCCCGCCGGCGTCGGCGGCATGGATCGCGCCAACGCCCTATCGGTCCTCCGGGCTCTGCACGATGCGCAGAACGCGATGTACTCCGGGGGCGAGATGGACGCCGTGCGAGCGCTGCTGACCGAGGAGATCGAGTGGCACGTACCGGGTGAGAACGCAATCGCGGGCGACTACCACGGGATCGACGAGGTCATCGACTACTTCCACAGGCGCCGGGCGATAGCGTCGAACACGCTGCGCCTGCATCCCGGAGAGATACTCGTGGGCGCCACCCATGTCGCAGTCCTGACGGACGGTACCGCGACGTTCGGTGGAGTCGAACATCGTTGGTCGACGGTCGGGCTCTACCGGCTGCTTGGGAATCAGATCGCCGCTTGTTGGCTGCTGGCTCTCGACCAAGACGCGTTCGATCATGCTTGGGCGCCACACCATGCGGCAGCGCGTCGGACCGCCTGACCGCAGCTTTGCTCGCGATGCTGAGAGATATCGTGCGCCCGATGGTGACCGATGCCCGCGTTTGAACGGTATGTCGCGATCGGTGACAGCACGACCGAGGGCCTCGGAGATCCTGTGGGGTCCGATGGTTTTCGGGGGTGGGCGGACAGACTCGCCGAGCGCTTGGCCAGGACCAATCCCACGGTCCAGTATGCGAACCTCGCGGTGCGAGGCCGGCTCGCCGGCCAGGTCCACTCCCAGCAGCTCCAGCCGGCCATTGCGTTGCGACCGGACCTCGCGAGCGTCGTCGCGGGCCTCAACGACGCGCTACGCCCAGGCTTCGACGCCCAGCGAGTCGCAGGGCACCTTGAAGCGATGCTGGACGCGCTCACACAAGGCGGCGCCACGGTAATCACATTCACCTTGCCGGACTCCGTGCCCGTCATGCCGATCGCCCGGTTCGCACGGCCTCGCCTGATCGCCCTCAACGAGGCCGTGCGCGATTCGGCGGCACGCACGGGCGCGGTACTCGTCGACATGGAGCGCCATCCAGTCGCCTCCGACCCGCGGCTCTGGAGCCAGGATCGCCTTCACCCCAACCCAGCCGGACACGAGCGGATCGCCGCGGCCGCCGCGCAAGCACTGGGGCTCCCGGGCACCGACGGGTCCTGGTCACAGCCGCTGCCTCCAACCCCCGCTTCTCGTCGCTCCCGGCGTGTGTTCACCGAGCTTGACTGGACCGGACGCCACCTCCTGCCCGCGCTCGCGCGCCGAGCACTTGGTCGCTCCTCCGGCGACGGCCTCACGGGCAAGCGTCCCGAGCTGTTGCCAGTGGACATAGGCCAGAGCGGTTAGCAGGCGCAGACCGCGCTGCCGGTTGGGTGGGCACGCGCCGTTGCGGCGGACGAAAACTTGTATGCTTGACTAAGCTTAGAGCCTCCTCTAAACTTCTCATGGATGTCAGCTTTAGCACCGTCGGTTGGCCTGCGTGAGCGCCACAAGCAGCAGCGCCGCGAGCGCATTCTCGAGGCGATCCGCGAGCTGCTGCGTGAGTGTCCGGAGGAGGCACCGACCGTTGAGCGCATCGCCGAGGCTGGCGGACCTCTCGCCTGCGACGGTCTTCAACCTCGTCGGGCCGCGCGAGCAGCAGTGGGCCGCGCTGTCCGACGCACTGCTGCGCGAGCTCGATGCCTGCCTCATTTTCACCGCCGATGAGGACCCGCGAGAGCAGGCGCGCAGAATCGTCGGCGAGACGGCCGAGTTGGTCATCGCCGACCCGGCCGTCTCGAGGCATCTGGTCAACAGCGGGGGGCGCATCGACTCGCTCCTGCAGGAGAACCCGGTCTCGCAACTGCGCGCTGCCCTGCGCCGTGGGCAGGCGACCGGGATGCTCAGACCAGATCTCCATGTCGAGGCGCTGGTCGGGCACATCGCAACGGCGGCCGGCGGCGCGTTGCGTCAGTGGGCCGCAGGCCAGATCACAGATGCAGCCTTTCGTACGCGCGTGCGCTTCGCGGTTGACGTGGTGTTCGCCGCGGGCGCAAGCGAGGACTGTGCCGTGGAGCTTGCCGTGCCCCTGCGGCGCAAGCGGCGGCGTGGGTCGCGATGACGCGGGCCGCCGTCGTGTTCGACGCAGCCGCGGGCATCCGCCTGGCTGCCGACACCTTTGGCGACCCGAACGCCCCGGTCGTGCTGATGCTGCATGGCGGCGGCCAGACACGACACGCGTGGCACGGGACCGCGAGGAGCCTCGCAGACGCCGGTTGGCGGACCATCACGGTCGATCTGCGCGGCCACGGACAGAGCACCCATCCGCGACCCCCCGCGTACGCACTCGAGGACTTCGCCGACGACGTGCGCGCTCTGATCGCGGCGATCACCGAGGACCCGGTCGTGGTCGGAGCTTCGCTGGGTGGCATCGCCAGCCTGCTGGCGCTCACGGAGTCGCCCGCCGCGCCCGCCGCCGGGCTCGTCCTGGTTGACGTCGCCCACCGCTTCCAGTCGCGCGGCGGCGGACGGATCGTCAGCTTCATGGAGCAGCACCCGGACGGCTTCACCACTCTCGCGGACGCGGCCGAGGCAGTCGCTGCCTACCTGCCCCACCGCGCACGACCCCGCGACACGAGTGGCCTCCGCCACAACCTCCGACACAGCAACGGACGCTGGAAGTGGCACTGGGACCCGGAGATACTCACTCAGGCACGCCCGCTACTCCAGCACCAGGCCCAGCTCCTCCGAGCGCCTCGCCAGCGCCACCACACGGCTGCGCCAACCCTGCCTGCTCGTCCGCGGCGCCGAAAGCGACGTCCTCAGCGCCGGCATCGCGCAGGAGTTCATCGAGCTTGCACCGGCGGCCACGCTGGCCGAAGTCCCATGCGCGGGTCACATGGTCGCCGGCGACAACAACAACGCCTTCACCGCAGCGATCCGCGCATGGCTCGACACGCTCGCGACACGCACATCACTGAAACCCGCAACCGGTGGCAATCACCATGTTCGGACTCGCTGACGTGCGGCTCGAACGAACTCGTGTGGGAGCATTTGGCGATATGAGCGCTGCTGACCCCTTGGCAGGCGACCCCTACACTGCTCCGAACTTCGCGACGGCCGCGCTGATCACGATCGACACCCAGCGCGACGTGCTGGACGGCGGCCCCTTCGAGATCCCCGGAACCTCGGCGGCACTCGGAGCGATGCGTGCGCTCGCGCGTGCCTTTCGCGGGGCGGGCCGTCCGATCGTGCACATCGTGCGGTTGTACGAGCCCGACGGCGCCAACGTCGACCCCTGCCGTCGCCAAGCCGTGCAGGGTGGCATGAGGGCGCTCGACCCGGGCACCCCCGGGTCGCAGCTCGCCGCCGAGCTGCTGCCCGAGCCCACCCTCACGCTCGACGCGGACCTGCTGCTCGCGGGTGACGCTCAGCGCCTCGGGCCGAGCGAGGTGGCGATCTACAAGCCGCGCTGGGGCGCGTTCTACGACACCGTGTTGGAGGACCATCTACGCGAGCGGCACATCGATACGCTCGTCTTCTGCGGGTGCAACTTCCCCAACTGCCCCCGCACCTCGATCTACGAGGCCAGCGAGCGCGACTTCAGGATCGTGCTCGCCCGCGACGCGCTATCCGGGCTGTACGAGCGCGGTGCACGCGAGCTCGCAGGTATCGGGGTTCACCTGATGAGCGCAAGCGAGGTCGCCAAGGCGCTCTTCGCCGCGAACCGCGAGACACTCGCCACCGGGCCTGGGGAATGAATGGCGACAGGACGATGAGCGTTTCGCTCTACCACAATCACGGCCTGGCGATCCACCCACAGCATCTTGCTCGCGGGCTCGTCCCTACCCCTCGGCCATGACCAACGACCTATGGGCTGCGGTCGACGACTATGTCGCCGGTCACCTACTCCCGCAGGACCCCGTGCTCGACGCCGCGCTTGCTGCCAGCGACGCCGCCGGTCTTCCCCCCGCCTCGATCACCTCGGCCCAGGGCAAGCTGCTCGAACTCCTGGCGTCGGTTCGCGGCGCCCGCAGCATCCTCGAGTTGGGCACGCTCGGCGGCTACAGTACCATCTGGCTCGCCCGCGCGCTGCCCCAAGGTGGTCGACTCGTGACGCTCGAGCTCGACCCCCGCAACGCAGAGGTCGCCAGTGCGAACATCGCCAACGCCGGCCTCGCCGAGCGCGTGCAGATCCGTGTTGGGCCTGCGGGGGAGACGCTGCCCGAGCTGCACGCCGAAGAGGCCGGGCCATTCGACGTCATCTTCATCGACGCCGACAAGCGGAACAACCCGCTCTACCTGCAGTGGTCACTAAAGCTCTCGCGCCCAGGCACACTCATCATCGCCGACAACGTCGTGCGTGGCGGAGCGATCCTCGACCCCCACGCAGATGACCAGCGGCTCGGCGACGGCGGCGTACAGGGCGTGCGTCGCTTCTACGAGCTGCTCGCCGCCGGGGTGGGTGGGGGTTTGATCAATGCGACTGCGATCCAAACAGTCACCGCCAAGGGCCACGACGGCTTCGTGCTCGCACTCGTCTCCAACGTAGTGTGAAAACTATTCTCAAGACCTCGCCGCCCTGGATGTGTGAAAGTCTGGCCGGAGGGTCACAGCCGCATGAACGACCCGCGGCTGCGCGCTGTCGCAACAGACGAGCACCGAGCGCACGAGCCGGACCAGCGCTCACGCTTCCTACCAAGGCTGAAGCGATGGCGCCGCCCCGACCTTGGTAGGACACCCACCGCGCGATGCGATAGCGGCGGCTAGAGTGCGGGCGTGTTCGACCTGGACGCCTACCTGGAGCGGATCGGCTTGAACGGGCGCCCGAGCATCGCGCAGGTGCACAGGGCGCACCTGACCTCGATCCCCTTCGAGAACCTCGACCCGCACCAGGGCCTGCCGGTGTCCCTGGAGGTGGAGGACCTCGAGCGCAAGCTCGTGCGAGAACGCCGCGGCGGCTACTGCTTCGAGCAGAACCTGCTGCTGAAGGCAGCCCTCGAAGCGCTCGGCGCGGAGGTGGACATGTTCCTGGCACGCATGCGCAAGGGCGCGAAGCCGGGCGTGGTGCGGCCCCGCAGTCACCTCCTCCTGCGCGTCCGCGAGAACGGCGCAAGCTGGCACGCCGACGTGGGGTTCACCGGCAGCATCCTCGAGCCGATCCCATTCGGGCCCGGCCCAACGCAAGAGCAGTCGGGCTGGAGCTTTCGCGTCGTCGAGGACGGCTCCGAGCTCGTGCTCCAGAAGCTGGCGGGGGACGAATGGGCCGATGTTTACGCCTTCCTCCCCCAGCCGGTTCCGCTCATTGACGTCGAGACCAGCAACTGGTGGACCTCCACGCATCCACGCTCGCTGTTCGTCACCGGCCTGATCGTGGGCGTTCGTGGCGATGACGGCACGGGCACGTTGCTGTGCGACTGGAGCGAGCTATCCCTCGGCGAGCAAACGCCCGCGGGCACGAGCGTGACGCGGCTCGAGCGAGAGGCCGTACCGGAGCTGCTTGCCACGCGCTTCTCGCTCCCCGGCTTCACGCTCGCCACAGACGGGCGGCTCGTCCTCACCAACGCCGGATAGTCGAAGGGCAGGCAGTCTCGCGGACTCACCCGCGGGCACGGCAAAGGTGCGCGCCACTTCCGGTCAGGCTTTCCGAACCGGACGATTTTCCAAGCGCGTCGCCCGGCCGGCTCCAGGCGCTCGCTTCCACCAGGCGAAGAGGTAGCTCGCTTCACAGGTGCAAGACGCCTGACCATCGTCCCAAGCATGCGTCTCGTCTCGGGCCGGCGACGTGCCTGCTTTTGGCGAGAAGCAGGTGCGAGTTCGGCGCGAGCGGGAGACCTGCTCTGCTGGGCACGCGGCTCATCGTTGGAACTGCGCTGCCGCTCGCTTGGCCGACGAGGGGTGCGGTGGTCGACCCCAGCCCGCGGCGAATGCTGCTTGCGCAGGAGAGCTGGAGTGCCACTCATCGTTGAGCCCTCTGTCTGGCCCGGGTCAACTCGAACACCGTTGGTGCTACTCCGCGAGGTGGGGGGTGAGTCCCTCCCGCATCCAATCCGGGATCGGGGTCTTCGTGCCCGGTTCGCGCTCGACCAGCCCCTTCGGGTCGACCAGGACATGGCGGAGGGTTCCGTCGACCAGCAGCTCTCCGTCGCGCAGGACCCGGTAGCTGGTGGTCATGCTCGTCGTTCCCAGCCGGGTGATTGCGATTTCCACGGTCAGCTCGTCGTCGAAGTGCGCCGGGCGGTGGTAGCGCAGCCCTGCCTCCGCGACCACGAACTCGAGGCCGCTCCGCTCGACCATCGCCTGGTAGCCACCCAGCGTGCCGAACGCCGCCCGAAATAGCTCGGTCATGCCGATGTCGAAGTACGCAAGGAAGTGGGCGTTGAACACCACCCCCTGTGGGTCGCACTCTCCGAAGCGGACGCGCAGCTTGCAGGCCAAGGGCGCTGCCACGCTTGTCCTAACCACATCTTGCGCTGCCATCAGTATCACCTCGCTTGATTGGATTTCGAGGGCAAGTCGCCCGTTCGAGACACGTTTGCTGGCATCTTACCATTTGAGACCATTTACTGGTAAGATACGTGCTTGTGTTGCCGACGCCTGAGACGATCCATCTATGGGGGGAGACGCTCTGTTTGGATTACGCGAACAGCGTCTACTGGTCGTCGGAGGATGAGCACGTCGATCCCGAACAGACCGACGTGCTGCTAACGCAGGACATGCTGGGCCGCTGGGGCCGACGCCTCGACCTGCTCAGCGACGACGCGAAGCCGGCGAGCGCGGCCGAGCTACGCCGCGCACGTGCGCTACGGGACGCCGTCTACCGCCTTTTCTCCTCGATCAGTCGAGACCAGAAGCCCGCCGGGAAGGACCCCGACGCGCTGATGAGCAATTACATTGAGGCCCTCAAGCACGCCTCTCTGCTGGCCGGCGAGGACTTCTACAGGCTAGACTGGCCGGCACGGGAGCCACGAAGGATCCGCTATGCCGTCGCCACCGACGCGATCGCTCTGCTTGAGGATGCCAGCCGCCTAAAGCGCGTCAGCCGCTGCCCTGGGCGCGACTGCGGATGGCTGTTCCTCAACGCCAGCGGACGCCGCCGCTGGTGCTCGATGTCCACCTGCGGTAGCCGCGACAAGATGCGGCGGCTTCATCAACGCCGCACACAACACGCCGGCTAAGCGTCGGTGGTGCGCGGGCGCGATGGCGCCACCATCGGGTCTCGGCGCTCATGCTTTGACGACCCACGATCATCTCGGACGCCTCGTCGACCCCCCCGCTTCGCGCGGAAAGCAGGCGCCCCAGCGTAGCCAACGAGACGCCTGAGTTGGACGAAGCCGGGCACTGGCGCGCGCCAGCAGGGACACTTCCGCATCGCGTCGCAGGCGTGAGCCGCCTCACCCGAAGGGCTCCCGTGCGTCAGCCGGACATCGTGCGCTCAAGGGCGCGCTGGCGGGCGGGCCGCTGCGTGAGCCGCGCCAGGTAGTCCCTCAGGTTCGCCGGGAGCTCATCCGCGAAGCCGATGCGCTCCGTAAAAGCCAGCGTGCCCCCGACAAGTACGTCAGCCACCGTGAAGCGCCCGCCGACGAGATAGTCACTGCCATCCAAGGCGCTGGACACCGCGCGTGCGGCCTCGTCAAAGCGCTCTCGCGCAACGGCGGAACGGTCGGGGTCGCTCTGGGCGTGCACGGCGGACTCGATCAGCGGCGGCTCGAGCTCGGCCGGGGCGAAGATCGTCCACTGGTAAAGCAGCGCTCGCTCGTGGGTCCCCGGTGCCGGCGCCAAGCCGGCGTCGGGATGCAGGTCGGCGAGGTGCAGGCAGATCGCCGCCGATTCGAACACGAACCCATCCTCGTCCTCGAGCACCGGCACGCGGCCCAGAGGATGGCGGACGTGATGCTCCTCGCCCTTGCTCTCCTCGCGCGTCATCAACCGTGACCTCATACGGCTCGCCGAGCTCCTCGAGCACCCAGGCGACGCGGATCGGCCGGCCCGCGTGCTCTCGGTGATAGAGGCGCATCATGGACGGCACGATAGTGACTGGTGCGCACGCTCGCCCGCCTGCCCCAGGATTCAGGTTTCGGCGCTGGCCACGTACTCGCTGTACAACCACTCGCCGACGATCTGTGTGCCATGCTGGACGACACCTGGAACGGCCTGCGGTGCGGTGGTTCAGGCGCCCGGTCGCTCGCGCGAGTGGCAGCGTTACTGCGGCTTTGTCGCGTAGGCGCCGATGACTGTCGGCCAGAACGAGATGCGTCCGACCGGTCCGGTGTCGGCATGCAGGCGCTCGGCGAGGGTGTCGATGTCCACTTCCTCTTCGGTGGCCACCCCGGCAGCAACGATCCCGGGCAGCAAGCTGCGGGCGAAATCCACGGCCTCGGAGACCGCCTCCTCGCCAACAGCAATCGCGACTTCGCTGTCGAGGTCCAGGCTGGGCTGCAGGCCGGCTTCGGCAAACGTCGCGGGCAACCGCATTCCCATGTCCGGCTGCGTGCCCAGCCCGCCGAAAGCGCCATCAATCCACTCGCTGAGCCGCTCAGACGCCGGGGTATGCGGCCAGGACACCAAGAACCTCTGCGGTATCGCAGACCCCGTGCGCATACACATCTCCGCGAACACGACCACCCCACCGGGGCGTACGTGGCGTGCCGCGGCCCGCACCGCCGCGGGCGGGTCACCCTGGTACATCAGCACGAGCCGCCCGACCAGTGCATCAAACGGGTCACCGGCAAGCTCGATGTCGCGAAAGTCCCCGAGCACGAACTCGACGTTCTCGATGTCAGACTCGGCCGCGCGCTGACGCGCCCTCGCGAGCGCCTGCTCGTCACGCTCGACCCCGACCACCGAACCGTCGGCGCCGACTAGCTCTGACAGAAGCAAACTGACATCGCCCGGCCCGCAGCCGACATCAAGCACCCGCATCCCTGGCTCGATCCCCGCGCGCGCCAGCAGACGGCGCGTGAACGGCGCATACATGTCGGCCTGGCGGACCAGCCGCTCATGCTCTTCCCCGCTGGAGGAGCTCAGCGCATACCCAGGGTCTCCCGTGGCCGACACGCCGGGAGAGTCTACGCGCGCCCGTCAGCCTCCGTCTGGCCGCCCCTGCGTTCTCGAAGCGGAATACGGCTGCGGCCGGGATAGGCTGTTCCGGCGGTGACCGACGAAGACGTGCTCGCTCATGCATATCGACTGGCGTGCGCATACCTCGACGGTGTGAGCGAGCGGCATGTAGGCGGCTCCGATCCGGTGGCGCTGCACCGGCCGCTGACCGATTCCGGTGAGGGTGCGGTAGACGTCCTTGAGCAGTTGGCCGCTGATGCCGATCCAGGGCTGGTCGCATCCGCTGGGCCGCGCTACTTCGGATTTGTCGTCGGCGGGTCGCTCCCGGTCGCGCTCGGGGCCGATTGGCTTGTCGCCGCGTGGGACCAAATGTGCGGCATGTACAGCGCATCGCCAGCGGTGGCGGTCGCCGAGGAGGTCGCAGCAGGGTGGGTCCTGGAGTTGCTTGGTCTCCCCCGGAGCGCGAGCGTTGGCTTCGTCACCGGCGCGCAGATGGCCAACTTCAGCTGCCTGGCGGCTGCGCGCGGCGAGCTGCTACGGCGAGCGGGCTGGGACGCTGACGCGCAGGGACTGTTTGGGGCTCCGCCAATCGCGGTGCTCGTCGGCGAGGAGGTCCACGTGACCGTGTTACGGGCGCTTGGCTACCTCGGTCTTGGTCACGATCGCGTGAGGCGGGTGGGCGTCGACGCGAACGGTGCGATGGACCCGTTGGCGCTCGAGGGGGCGCTTCTCGCTGCCAAGGGCCCGGTGCTCCTCTGTGCCCAGGCGGGCAACGTCAATACCGGCGCGTGCGACCCCCTCGGGGCGATCGGAGACCTCGCGGCTGAGCACGGCGCGTGGCTTCACGTCGATGGAGCGTTCGGTCTGTGGGCCGCCGCGTCGCCGCGCTTGGAGGGCCTGGTGGCCGGCAGGGACCGGGCCGACTCCTGGGCCGTCGATGCGCACAAGTGGCTCAACGTTCCCTACGACTGCGCGTTCGCGATTGTTGCGCCGCCAGAGGCGCTACCGCGTGCGATGGCGGTGAGCGCGGCGTATCTCGCGCGTAGCGATCACCGAGAGCCGGCGGAGTTCGTGCCCGAGGCCTCCCGCCGGGGGCGTGCGATCCCCGTGTACGCGGCGCTGCGATATCTCGGCCGGCGCGGCGTCGCTGAACTGGTTGAGCGATGCTGCGGGCACGCGACGCTCATGGCCTCCCTACTTCGGGAGGGCGGCCTGGAGGTGCTCAATGACGTCGTGCTGAACCAGGTCTTGGTCGCAGGCACACAGGAGCACCTCGCCCGCGTGCAAGCCGACGGCGAATGCTGGCTCGGCGGCACAACGTGGCGCGGACGTCACGCCCTGCGGGTCTCGTTCTCCAACTGGTCGACAACCGAAGATGACGCTCATCGCACCGCGCGCGCGATCCTCAACGCAGCCAATTGATCACCGACCAGCTTCCTCCCGCGGTACGCGCCTCCCGCGGAAATCGAGGGGCGCCGGTGCGGCTTCGTGACACGCAGGCGTGGCACCTCGGGAGGACAGTAGGATGGAACGATGGGAAGGCAGGCAGGCGTCGTGCTTTACGTGCTCGCGCTGGTAACCGTCGTGGTCGGCGTGGACGTCTTGTTCTTCAGGCATCGGTTCTGGGAGCGCCTGATGGTAAACGTCGGGATTGTCCTGGTGTTCGCGGCGTTCGGTTTGAGGTTCCTGAAGCGAGCATGAGCGCAGCGCCGCACGTCGGCGCGAAGCTGACCTTCAGCGAGATCCCGATCGACCAGACCTACTCGTCCTCTGCGGGCGAGGGCGCCGCCTTCGCTGGGGCGCTCGCATCTGGCCCGATGCGAAACGCGACCTGGTTGTCGCTCGCTCAGGCAATCCTGGTCGTGCAGCACAGGGGCGTAGGAGATCCCGACGATCGCGCCCTCTGGTGATTGCAGCCTGGCCACTGTCTGACCCCAGGGCTCCTCGCGCGGTGGGTGCAGCAACTCGTAGCGGGCGTGCTCGAGCTCGCGTGCCGCCGAGCCCACCGCCGCTGCGTCCGCGACGTCGAACTCGATGCTGACCTGTGGCACCGGCCTCGCCGCCGGTCACTGCGGCGTCCCGAAGCACGCCTCGGCAGCCTGGGACAGCGGCCAGATGCCGAAGGACTTGCAGCCGTCGATCCGCTCGCTGTGGTGATAGTCGTCGTGGCTCTCGAGCGGCAGCCCGAGAGCGTCGACGTACAGCTTGCAACTGGCGGGCAGGTCGGGCGCGATCACCGCCACGGCCGAGAGGAACTCTATGTTCACGCTACCTCCTCCTTGCTCTGTGCTCATTCAACGATCCAGGCAGGTTCCAGCGGCTCCGCTTCGCGGCCAACCGGGCGTTCGACACGGCCGCCCCGAGGCTCCCGCTCAGCCCCGAAGGCGAACGTAGTCGCGCTCAGTGACGCCCTCGGAAACGAGATCCGAGCGCAGCGAGTGCGGAGCGGCACACGCCTGCTTGCGGAACCTAACGTGCGGGAGAGACCCGGTAGCGAAGGTAAACGACACGAGAGCCAAACGTCTCGACCAACTCCAGGTTGATCCTTTCGTCCAGGGTCGGGAAGTAGGGCGTGCCGCCGCCAAGTAGAACCGGGCTGACGAACAGCCGCCACTCGTCGATCAGCCCCAGGCTGCATACATGCACCGGCGAGGCCGGCTCCGCCGACGGCGATGTCCTTTCCGGGCTGTTCCTTGAGCCTGGAGACCTCCTCGCCGAGGCCGTCCCTGGCCAGCCTGGTGTTGCCCACCACGCTCTGAAGCGTCGTGGAGAACACGACCTTCGGCAGGGCCTTCCAGGTCTGGGCGAACTCGACGTGCTCCGCGGCAAGCGGACTCTCCTCAGCGGTCTCCCAGTAGACCATCGTTTCATAGAGCCGCCGTCCGCAGAGGTGCATACCGATCTGCTGCACCTGCTGGTGGTGGAACCGAAACAGCTCCTTGTCAGGCACCGACCAGTCAATCGCGCCGTCGGGCCCGGCGATGTAGCCGTCCAGCGACACAGTCATCGAGTAGATCAACTTCCGCATCACGGTCCTCCTCGGTCGACGGGCGGATCGTCACCCCGCAACTCTTCGCTCAGCAGGTCCATTAAAAGGTTGTCGTGCCAGCGGCCATCGGCGCCACGTTCGTAGCAGCGCATTACCCCCACTGGGCGAAAGCCGACCAGCGCATATGCGCGAATCGCGCGTCCGTTCTCGCACGCCGGGTCGATCGTGAGGCGATGGTGTCCGTGCTGGCCGAAGAACCATTCCGCGGCGAGCCGCAGCGCAGCGGGTCCCAACCGTTGGCCTTGATACTCGGGCTCCAGAAAGATGTCCAGGCTGACGTGGCGGTGGTCGGGATCGGTCTCCTCGTTGTATCCAAGCCACCCAACCAGCGCACCGTCGACTTCGATCGCAAACGCAGCGCCATCGTTGTCAAGACCCTCGCGCGTGTGCTCGGGATCATCGAGTGAGCCCCACCACTCCCGTACGCCGGGGCGCATCAGAATGGCCGCGAGCTGGTCAACCTCGCCGTCTTCCAAGGGCCGCAATGTCACACGCCCAGCGCGCAGGCTCGAAGGCACCATGCCAGTGTGCCACCTACCAGCTTCCAGGCGGCTCGCTTCTGCATTCGCATAACGCTTCGGGAGTCTCGCCCATGCGCTCAAACCCACGCCTGAAGAGGACGAGGCTCACTCGTCCTCGCCCACGCCAAACGCGTGCCTGCCTTCGCGGAAGAGCGAGCGCGTCCGGCCCACCGCGGACCGTGAAGCCACCCGTCGAGACCCAGCGACCAGAGTGGGTATCCTTCGGGACGAGTAGCAACAAGCTCGGAGGAGCCCGTAGATGCTCACCATCGCCATCGCAATCGCTGTCGTCGCGATCGTCGGCTTCTGGGTCGCCGGCGGAGTGCTCCTACGCGTCGGCGGCATGATCGTCGCCAATTTCGGCGTCCTCGTACTGGCCATCGATCACAGCCTCGCCGGGATCATCCTGCTCGCTGTCGGCGTGCTGCTCTGGCTCGCCGGGCACTGGCACTACGCCCTGCGCCACCACGAATATAAGCCCGCTCGCCCAACGCGCCTTCCAGCAGCTCCTACCCCACCGCCTTGGAGTGCCCCCACTTTCGTGGACACCTTGGTGTGCCCCTGGTTTCGTGGACTCGGTGGTCTGGAATCCGCCGGTTAGTCGTTGTTGGTTGGTGGGTGGTTGAGCCTGTGGTCATGTGGGCAACCCGGAGGGTTGTCCAAGGGTTGTGGTCAGCTTGCTGTCCACAGCCCGGCATGTCCACAGGTTTACGCTCGTGTTGCGTGGTGGTTCACCTCGTAGTCGGTTGGGGTGAGCATGTTCAGGGCGCTGTGGCGTCGTCGGGTGTTGTGCCAGATCTCGATGTAGTCGTGGATCGCGCCGGCGAGTTCGACACGGGTCTTCCAGCGCTGGCGGTTCAGTAGCTCGACCTGTATCCGCGCCCAGAACGCCTCGACCATCGCATTATCGAACGGGGCGCCGACGGCACCCACTGATGGCGCCAAGCCGGCATCGGTGACCTTCTGGCTGAAGACCCAGGAAGCGAACTGCGTCCCGCGGTCGGAGTGGATGATCGCGTGCTGGTCGGGTGCGCGGCGGGCGAGCGCCATGCCGAGCGCGTTGGTGACCAGCAGCGCGGTTTGGGAGCTGTCAATCGACCAGCCGACGACCATCCGGGAGAACGCGTCCAGGACGGCGCAGCAGTAGAGCTTGCCCTCTCTGGTTGGGTGCCTGGTGATGTCTGTCATCCATAGGCGATCCGGCGCGTCTCGTTGGAAGCGGCGGCGTACGAGATCAAGCGAGCTGGCCTTGCCGAGCTTCGCTCCCCTCGGCAGCCGGCGTTTCGGAAGCCCGTGGAGCCCCAGGCGACCCATGATCAGCTCGACCTGGTTGTGCCCGACGGTGATCCCACGGCCGTAACGCAACTCGGCGGTCACACGCCGCGAGCCGTAGGTGCCAGCCGAATCCTTGTGCACCTGCACGATCTCGCCGGCCAGCCATGCGTGGCGCAGCGTCCGCTGCGACGGCGGACGATCCTTCCAGGCGTAGTAACCCGAGACAGAGACCTCGAGCATCACACGCCCGCTGCACATCGAACCCCTGCCCGGCCAGAGACTCAATCACCGGGTAGAGCATTTTGGGGCAGATCCCCTTCGAGGAAGACCTCATTCACCCTTACGCGAGACCGCCAGTTCGGTCTCCAACTGGCGGATACGGCGCTTGGCCGCCGCCAGCTCCATCTGCCCCTCGGTGCTGAGCCCCGGCGCCTCGCCTCGGTCAATCCGCTCCTGCTTGAGCCAGCCGTAGATCGTCGCCTCGCTCATACCGAACGTCTCGGCGAGCTGCGCGACCCTCGTGCCCGCTCGCGCGAGCTCGACAACCTGCTTGCGCACCTCGACTGGATACCTGCCTGGCATGTCCTCCTCCTTGCTGACCGCCGGAGGATTCCAGAAACCCCTCTCCATAAAACCGGGGGCAGATCAGGCAGCTAAAACGTCGCCTTGGCCCGGCATGGCTCGACCAGGACGCCGCCGGCGAGTGGACCGCTCGCAAAGGCCGCGTCGCGGAGGGCTACCTCGATGAGCGCCGGGCGCACGTCGCCGCCGCCGAACTGGTCGCCTCCCACGTCGAGCAGGCCGACAACACAGAGCGCACCGAGCGCGAGCTTCACGCCAAGGGCGTCACCTTCCGCGAACTCGCGGGCGCGTACTTGGACTGGATGGCGAACGTCAAGGCCGCGAAGCCCTCGACGCTGCGCGACTACCGTTCGGTGCTCGCTGAGCCCGATCAGGCGTACAGGCGCGGCAAGGGCTCGACGCTCGGGCGCACCATGAAGGCCCTCGGCGACAGGCCCGCCCGCGAGATCACGACGCGGGACGTGGAGGCGCTCTTGGCATCGGTCGCCGCAGACGGGGTATCGCCGCGCACCGTGAACAAGGTCCGCGAAGTCATCAGAGCGATCTACGGCTTCGGCATGAGGAAGGCCACATTCGGCCTCTCGGAGAACCCCGCTGCCGAAGCCGACAAGCGCGAAGCTCCGAAGCCAGGCCCGCTCGCCTACTACAGCGCCGAGGAGGTCGAGGCGCTCGCGCGGGCGATGGAAGCCGGCAGCGAGCGCACGCCGGACGGCGAGGCCGTCCGGGTATCCGCATATGCAGGTCTTCGCCTCGGCGAGCTGCTCGCGCTCCGCTGGCGCGACGTGGACTTTGCCGGCAGCCGCGTCACCGTGGGCCGCGCGCTCAGCGCCGGCGTAGAAACCTCCACGAAGTCCCGTCGCGTCCGCCAGGTGCCGATGCCCGACCAGGCTGCCGCCGCCCTCGACCGTCTCAGCCGCCGCGAGAACTTCACCGGCCCCGGCGAGCTTGTGTTCTGCGGCCCCCTCGGACGCACCCTCGACGCCTCGGCGCTACGCCGGCGCTACCGGAAGGCGCAGGCCGCCGCAGGGCTCGCGCCGCTTCGCTGGCACGACCTCAGGCACAGCTACGGAAGCCTGCTCGCCGCCGCCGGCGTGGACCTCGTGAAGATCAAGAGCGCGATGGGGCACAGCAACATCGCCACGACCGAGCGCTACCTCCACGCTCGCCCCGCGTCCGAGCAGGCCGCCGAGTTCACGCGAGCGTTTGCGCCCTCGATCGGCGACCCCGAGGCGACGGTCGCGGTCGGTTGAGCGGGCGGCGGGCCGCCGTGGGCCGTCTGGTTGCGACGAGGGCGGCACGTCGCGCCAGGCGAGCGGTTTCATCAACTCCCAGCTATGGGCGTGGCGAACTGGGCGACGTACTCCCACGCCTCCTTCGCGGCGTCCTTGAACGAGATCGCCCTCGCGGGTGCTCGTTCGTGATGCTTGCGGCCTGAGCAGTGCCGGTGCACCGGCGGATCATGGCTCGCGTGACGCTCATAGCCGCCAATCTCACGCCCGTCGATGATGAGGAAGTAGGCGTAGCGAGGTCGCGTGATCCCGCTTCCCCTGACCGCGACTTTCTCGGGATGAACAGACAGGTGTTCGCGGGGTAGCCGTTGAACAGCACGGGGCCGTAGACCATCCCGCGCTGGTCGCCCTCCTCCGCTGAGAAGAGCGAGACACGCTCGGGGATATGCAGCGAGCAATCTTTGATCTCCCGCCCGCGGGTTTGGAAGTACTCCCAGACATCCACGGAGGGCTACGCGCAGGTGAGGGCTTGGCCGACGCGCTCAGCGACCGGGCGGGGCTCGACGCCCGCGCCATCCGTGAGGCGCTGGATATCGTCCCGGAAGGCGGCCCATGCGTGCTGGTTGAAGCGTGGGATGTCCAGCTTCTCGCCGGCCATGTAGCGCGCGTAGAACTCCTCGGTGCTCATCCCGTACTCACGCTCGAACTCGCGGACACCGCGGTCGAGAGACTCGGCGTTGTAGTAGAGCTTCTGCACGGGGTTATCGCCTTCTTGCGTTAGAGCATCGGTACGATCCGACCCTGCCTTGAGGCGTTCACAAGGCGACGGCTTATGATACCAGGGCTATCAGCGGCGGCCCCGTCCGATTGGAGCCCGGCGAGGAGGTCGGCCAGATGCCGAGCGTTTTGGCGAGTTTGACGATCCGAAGGGGATCGTCCACAAGCCGCCGGGCTGGTAGGTCCCTGAATCGCAAAGGCCGCCCGGAGGCGGCCTCGCATCCCTGCCGCCGAAGCAAACAGGGGGGGTAGCGTCATGGTAGCGCCCGCCGGGGGTCCGTCGAGGGTCGTCCGGGAACGCCGCCCAGCGCCCGCCGGCGCGCGCCCCTCGGTGTTCGGCTTCGACGGCCGCGGCCAGTTCCGCCAAGGTCACGCCGAACGGGGAGGCAGGCGGCGGTTGGCGCTCAGCTATCCTCGGCGTCGATCGCGGCGCCCAGCTCGGCCATGCTCACGCCGAGAGCCTTGGCGATGGCGCGAACCGTGGCCCACGCTGGGGCTGATTGAGCGAGCTCCAGCTTGGCGACCGTGGCGAATGTCATCCCCGCATGGTGCGCGAGGGCTTCTTGAGTGAGCCCGCGATCCTTGCGGATGCGCCGCACGGCGACGCCGAGCGCGGGGTCAGGTGGCAACGGGGGTGGCATGGCCGGCGAAGCCTCGCACGCACCCCAGGCTAAGTCTATAGGCGTAGCTTAGTAGTGTTTGGGAACTATGCGTGTAAGCGTGGTACGCTGATCCCGTCCAAGAGAACGCATATGGCGCCCGCGACGGAGGTGATCCGCCCGGGCGCCGTGGCACCGAGAGTTACGACCTCCCGGCACGCCAGCCAAGCTACCAGCAGTCCGGGGCGCGGCTTCCTTGCCAGAGCAGTTCTCCCGGGGCCTCCGACCACAAGGAGGAACCGACGATGACCAGTGAGCAGAATCCGACCGCCGGCGAGCTGGCCTACATGGCCGTTTGCCGGCCGTTGCGGTCATTAACAACATGAGCGCCTCCCTCCACAGCGGAGTGCCGGCCCAAGCGGGCTCAATAGCACACCGCCCCTCACCGCCGCCGACGTGCTGAGCGCCCGCGAGGTCGCCGAGCTGCTGCACATGCCGACGAGCACGGTCGAACACCTCGCCAGGGCACCCTGCCGTCGCGCAAGATCGGGCGCAGGCGGCTCTATGTGCGCCAGCACGTCGAAGCCCTCCTGCTCGACGAGACCGCGCAAACAGGCCCCCCGGAGGGCTAAGGGCTACCCAAACCTGCTACCCAGCCGCGATACGGGCCGAACGCGAGGCCATCGTGAACAGAGAAAAGGCCCGGATTTGCGTGACTGTTCAGGTCGTGGGGCAGGGGGTGGGAGCGGGGCCGCGAACGTTGTTGTGTGTCTCAGGGGCGACTGTCGTATGAGGATCTCGAGGCGCTTGTTGTTTCGCAGGCGGCGTTGATCGAGGAGTTGCGGTCGGAGATCGCGGAGTTGAAGAGGCGTCTGGCGGCCAACTCGCGTAACTCGTCTCGGCCGCCGTCCTCGGATGGGCTTGCCAAGCCGCCGGCGCCGAAAAGCCTGCGCCGCTCGTCGGGCCGCAAGCCGGGCGGCCAGCCCGGTCGTGAGGGTCGTCATCTGCAGCGGGTGGAGCGCCCTGATGAGGTTCTTCGGCATGTCCCGTCGCGTTGTGAGGGTTGCGGTGGCGATCTCTCAGACGGCGAACCGGTGGGCGAGGAGGCACGGCAGGTGTTTGATCTACCGCCGGTGCGCTTGAGGGTCTGCGAGCATCGCGCGCAGCGGCGACGCTGCGCCTGCGGGCATGTGACGAGTGCCGGGTTTCCACAGCGGGGGTAAGCGCCCCCGCGCAGTACGGGCCGCGGATGCGGGCGCTTGGGATCTATCTGATCGCGGCTCAGCATCTGCCGTATAAGCGGGCCGCTGGGCTGCTCGCGGACTGGCTCGGTGCGCCGCTGTCGCCCGGGACGCTGATGGCGTTCGTCAAGGACGGCGCCGGTGATCTCGGCGGGTTCCTCGACCGGGTGCACGAGCAGATCATCTGCTCGCCGGTCGTGCATTTCGATGAGACGGGCGTTCGTGCTGGCGGAAGGGGGCGGTGGCTTCACAGCTCCAGCACCAGCACGCTGACCTTCTATGCGCTGCACGATCGTCGCGGCACCGAAGGGATCGCTCACGCCGGGGTGCTCCCGCGCTTCCAGGGGATCGCCGTCCACGACGGTTGGCCGCAATACCGCGCCTACACCAGCGTCATCCATGCTCTCTGCAACGCCCATCACCTACGCGAGCTGCTGGCGATCATCGAGGCAGACCCCGAGGGGCAATCCTGGGCCAGCAAGATCGACGCGCTGCTGCGCGCGCTGCACACCACCGTCGAAGACGCAAAGGCCGCCGGGGAGCAATCGCTTGACCCATGGACGCTCGCCTGCTACCGCGCCGCTTACGAGCAGATCATCGCGCTCGGCCACCAGCAGAACCCGCCACCAACCAAGCGGACGGGCAAGCGCGGCCCGATCCGACGGAGCGCTTCGGCGAACCTGCCGCGCCGTCTCGACGAGCAACGCGAGCACGTCCTACGTTTCGCTCACGACTTCCGGGTCCCGTTCGATAACAACCTCGCCGAGCGCGACCTCCGCATGATCAAGATCCAGCAGAAGACCTCAGGCTGCTGGCGCACCACGACCGGAGCCGACCGGTTCCTCGCCCTACGCGCCTACATCAGCACCAGCCGAAAGCAAGGCCGCGACACGATCAACACCCTCGCGCGACTCGCCACGCATCAGCCCTGGCTCCCCGCCGCCGCCGGACCCTGACACCCACGCAGCGACCTGAACAGTCACGGATTTCCGGGCCTTTTCTGGAGTAGCGGGGGCGGGATTGAGACACCTACCCGCGACGCACTCTACGGCCCCGCGCCGGATCAAAGAACGTAGGTATTTGCAGGCGAGATCGTAGCAAAATGGGCTCGCGTCGGACCAGGCCCAATCTGCTCTCCTGGCGCGGCTCCGGCGCCTGCCGCCCCGAATGTCAGCCTGTTGCGCCCCAAGACCACTCCGCTGCTCGGCTCGACAGCACCCGCTCTGGCGACCTTCGGGTTGATTCCCCGAAGGTCGGGCGAGGTGTCGCGGCTCCGCTCGCCTGTGCGGGGCACCGTGCGCGGCCTGTAGCGGATCGGCCAGCACGCGGCGGCGCCGGCTCACGCCGCCGGGCCGCGCTGCGGCCGTCAGCGCCGGAGGCGGTAGAGGCCGGGGCGATGCGCTCGAACAGGGGGTCGGTCGAGAGCTTCGACGCGACGGTGGCCCACGGGGTTCGTCCGTGGCTCATGTAGAGGCCGCGGGCCTCAATGAGTGTCCAGATCTCCCTGGCGCGCATAGGGCGGTTGTCCTCTTCTTCGAATACCCGGATGGCGGCTTCGACCATGCTTCCGTGTTCGGCGGAGCGATCTGCGGTTGGTCTTGGCGCCGAGCGCGGGTGAGGCTTGGGGCGCCCCCCGAAGATCTCGGCCAGCGCGCGCGCCACGGCTTCCTCACGGATGCCGTGGCGCTCCATCAGGGCGTGCGCCTTCCGCCGGAAGGACTCCGCCTCGGCGGGGTAGGCGGTGCTCTGCGCCTTCGCGCGGAGCTTGGCGATCTTACGCGCGGGAGAGCCTCCTTTGATCGGTCGTCGGGGCAAGGGGACGTGGACGTGTAGCTCGACTGGCGCGAAAGGGCAAGTCCCCTGCTCCGCGCGGCGGGTGGGCAAGGTGGCGAGGCGAGGCAGGTGTTGGGCGCCCCTCTGCGGCAGGACTTGACTTCGGGCGGGATCGAGCTACACGTGTGTGCCGATGCAGACAAACCGATCATCGACTGAGGAGGCCAGCATGAGCACGCAGATCACGATTCCTGACGTTTCCACGCTCTCCATCCGAGACCGGGTGTGGTCGGAGAACGCCGCGGCGATGCTGACGGTGGTCCAGCTGGCCTACGGGCGCGTGCCGGCGGAGGACGTGCTGTCGGGCAAGGCGCGGCCGATCGAAGCGAGGCTCAGCGCGGACGGTAGGGCGTTCGACACCTCGGCCTGGCACAAGGGCGAGATCACCGACGAGGTCTACGTCGAGCGCATCACCAGGGCCGGCTGCGCCTTCCACGGGCTCGTTGATGCCCAGAGCCGGCACATCACTCAGGCCGGGTAACGGTCACGCCAGAGGCGGTCGGGCCGGAGGGTTCGGGAGACGGAGCTTGAGCCTCCCAGGCCCTTCCTAAAGAGTTCATAAAGATTTGTTTAGTGCTCTTGACTTTGTATAGCACGCTAGGCATAATGGGGGCAGGAGCGCGAACCACCCACGAACCACCAAGGAGCCCACCATGACATCGACCCTCACACACGCCGAGCTCGCCGCCGCGATCAACCCCGACACCGACCGGCTCGCCGACTTCCTCCGCGAAGCCTCATGCAATTACGACAGGCTGCTGGAGAAGCTCGATACGCAGGCAGCGTCGATCGCCGACACGATGGGGCGCCTGCGGGCGAGCATCGCCCGCTCGCGCGAAACCGACCCATCGGCACTGTCGATCAACGGCCTCGGTGAGCTTCAGGGGCAGGGCCCAGAACTCGACCGCCTCTGCGGCGAAGTCACCGCGCAGCGCCAGATGGTACGCCGCCTCGCCGAAGTCCTCCGAGTCAGCGCATGAGCACGAACATCGACAACCAGGGAGCCACCGCAATGGACACCACGCTACAGACCCGCACCCTCGCTGAGGGCAACCGCGTCAGCACCACCTACACCCGCGCCGACCTCGGCATCGAGACCGCCATGATCTTCCGCACCCCAGGCGGGCGCTGGGTCGCCCGCCTCTACTACGGCCCAGAGGACGACGAACACACCAGCGAGACCTTCGATCTGGAATCCACCGCCGACCGCGCCGCGACCGAGCACTCCCTCAGCTTCTAAGCCCACCCACCACCACGAGGAGAAGATCATGGCCAGCACCGATCAGCGAACCAGCCCCCGAGATAACACCTACGAGGCGAGCGACGTCCGCGCCTTCATCACGGCGGCGCTCGCGACCGACCCTGCCGTCGAGCGCGTGTACGAGCTACTCCACGAACACGTCGAGGAGGGCCGCTACCACCCCACGGTCGTCGCCGAAACACTGAAGGTATACATCCAGGACATCGTTGAATCCGCTACCCACGCAGACTGGACCTCGATCGCCAGCCAGCTCATCACGGATGCCCGCGAGACACTCCACGAAGAGTCCGAGATCGGCGCACGATGACCGCAGCGAGCGATCCGAGCGCCAACCAGCGCCACGACCCCGAGGTCGTCGGTCAGCTAGCCGCCGATCTGCAAGAGCGCGGCCTGAACCTGGCCGAGCTGCAGGGCCGTATCAACGCGGTCTCCGACGCCGAAGGGGTGCTCCCCTTGACCGACGAGCACCTGCAAGAGATCGAGAGCGTCCGCGCCGCGATCAGCGAAATCCAAGACGCCATCACCCGAGCGCGCACCCGCGCTGTACAGCGCGCGGTCACCCTGCGCTGGACCTACGTGCGGATCGGGAAAGCCACCGGGCTGACCAAGGGCCGAATCGCACAGATCGCGCCACGACGCCCCCGAGCATAAGCACCCAGCTTGAGCTTCACCCACAAAAAACCCACAGACGCAAAGAACACCTACAACCCCGCGACACCGACTGCACCGGAAGCTCAACGACGACGAGACGCAGGTGCTGGGAAGCTCAGAAGGCGCCGGCCCGTACACGCAGGAGCACGCCGCGATCATCGCGCGGCTGGATCGGCTCGCCGAGTTCATCGCGACGGTCGAAGCGCAGGGCGCCGCCCGCCCAAGCAACTGCAACGCGCCCGGCCAAGCACGCTGAAACTACGCCGTGGCCCCCTGGGTGCGCCCTGGGGGCATCCTGGCGCTGTGCGGCGCCACGACGCGCCACACACGGCCCCCCGTGGTCGACCCGCCGGTAGCCGCCAGCCCGTGGCACGTTGGCGCTCACGCCGGCCGTGGCGCCCGGCCCCGGCCGGTTCACTCCATGCCTTTGGTGTCCGCCCGTGCGTCGGCGACTTCCAGGTGCGGAGCGGACGGGATCGCGCCGACCTCGCGTGCGAGCGCCTGCCGGCGCGGGCAACTCGCGGCGCAGATGTAGCGAGGCTCGTCGGGGAACCGCCCGGAGCGCAACCCCGTGAGCGGCCGGCAGCCCGGCCCATGCGCGGGAAGCTGCTCGCCCATCAGTCCTCGGCCTCCTCATCGCGGAACTCCACAATGTCCAAGGAGCCACACTCATCGCACGCGCCAGCGAGCGCCCGTGTGCGCCGCGCACTGCAAGCGCCGCAGGTGAACGTCGGCATGACGACCTTCGCCAGCAGCGCCTCGGCGTCAGCGCCGAGCGTGGACGGCCCGGTCAGGCGCGATATGCGCGGGACGTTCATCGTGCGGTCTCGCACTCCGGGCAGAACTCGCGCGCCAGCTCGTCGTGCAAACCCTCGGTGTGCGGCGGCGAACTCGCGGCGATCGTCGTCCGTGACTGCCCGAGTGGACGCAGCTCGCGCTCGGCCTTGACCATCTGCTCCAAGAGCAGCATCGGCGACGTGCCATCCGAGCAAGTCAGTTCAACCGCCGCCTGCGGGTCGCCCTCCGCATCGGCGGCGACCGTCTCCCGGCGTCCGATAACCTCGCGCTTGACGGTGATCCCGCCGCCGCGCGTGACATAGATGTCGCCCAGCCGCAGCTCGCCAGCCTTGATATGGATGGGAGTCGAAACCTTCAATCGTGCTTCTCCGTGCTCGTACAGGTAGTACTTCGGGTAGTGGTGGGTGCGCGGGCGAGTCGGCTTGCAGGGCGACGGAGGGCGCTCCGTGGGGAACGGAACTGAGTATGTCCCCCGTCGCCCTGCAAGACGACTGGCCATTTTCAGTGCTGCATAGCGACGCCGTGGAAGGCCCCTTTAGCGGCGGGCGGCCGGGAGAACCCGGACCCCCCAACGGCGTGCCGCGTTCAGCGTCCGGGGCAGCACCTGGTTGAAGACGCGGCGCGCGAGCGGGGAGGCGTATTCGTGGTGGCGTACCGCGTACAGCCAGTGTCCGGCGAGCCACGCCACGCCGCCGAGGATCGTGGCTGCGGCCATTGCGGGTGAGCCCGTCACGGCGGTACTCAGCAGCCCGCCGATCGCGAGCACCGCCCCGCCGACACGGAGCACAAACCCGCCGAGCAGCCACACGGCGAGAGCGACGAGGATGCCGCTCGCGAGGAGGCTGAGCGCTGCCGTCATCATGCCTCCCGAGGCTTGGGCGGGTCTCCGAGCGCAGCGTCCGGCGCGGCCCCCTGCTCGTCGGCGTAGTCATCGCCGTGGTTGACGGTGTCGAGCAGCCACCGATAGTCGTGGTCTGAGGCGATGCCGTCGCGGAGAACCTTGCCGGTCTCGATTTCCTTGATGCGCCATACCTCATGGCCGTCCTCGTCGCGGTAAAGCTCCCCGGCGCAAAGCGCCGCGTGTTGCTCGGTGGTAGTGGTCATTTGCTGGCTTCCTTTGCTCGGGGTTGGCGGCGTCGCTGCACACGTCTAGCTCGATCCGCGGGAAAGCGCAAGTCGATCCTGCGGGCCGTCCTGACGCGCGAGCGCAAGCCCGCCGCCGACGCCCTCGCCCGCCGGATCGGGCGGACGCGGCACGCTGTACCGGCGCTCGATTACAGGCTGGCCACCCTGCGCGCGGGCACCGGGCCTAACTTCGAGCTTGCCCTGGGCGACAAGCCCGTCGGCTTTCATGCGCGCGGAGTGCTGGCTGCAACCGAAGTGCTGGGCGATTTCGCGCAGCGTGGCCGAGCGCACCTCTCTCAGCCAGTCGAGGATCGCCTCCTGCCGGACTATCACCGGCGGCTTACGACGACGCACGCCGCTCGCAGCTATGGGCCACCACGCCGTCGGCATCGGCGGCTCGGGCAGCGGCGCTGCCAGCGGCGGGTCCTCGCGGACGCAGTCCTGGGCGTCGGCCAAAAGATCGCGGCCGACCTGCGCCCAATCCGCGCTGGTCGCGGCGCTGAGCACCTCGTCTATCGCGACGTGAAGCGCCGCGCCGATATCTGCGGGAGCCTCATCGCCGCTCGTGGCGATGTCGAACACGTACTCGCTCACCATGTCCGCGGCGGCGGAATGCCGCAGCGCGCTGTGGATGAAGTCGCGGACCAAGTCGGCGGGGAACTTGCTGCCCCACTCGCCGCGGCGGATGTCAGCGGCGAGCACTGTGGCCTTCCTCGACGCAGCCGGCGTGCGGCGACGGGGCGGGCTCGGGGCCGGCGGTTGACGGAACCTCTGCGGGCCCGGAGGGGCCGCTGGCGGGCTCGGGTGCCGCCGGGATGCTGTAGACACGTGGGCGCCACCGCTCACCGGGCGTAACCTCGAGCTTGCCCTGGTGGACGAGCGCGTCGGCCTTCGTCCATACGGTGTTCTCGCTGATGTTGAAGTGCTGCGCGATCTCTCTCGTCGTAGCTGTGCCTCGTTCGGTCAGCCAAGCGAGAATCTCCGACAGCTCGACCCGAACGGGCTGCTTTGGGCGCTTGCGAGGCCAGCGCACGGCGCCGGGCGGCGGGGCCCACCCGCCCGTCAGGGGCGCCGCGGCGGAATCCTCGTCTTCGATGCACTCGCGGGCGTAGGCGAGTAGATCGCTGGCGACTTGCGCCCAATCCTCGCTCGTGGTGACGGCGAGAACTTCGTATAGCGCGAGTCGCGGCGCGTCGCCTACAGCGGCGGGAGGCTGATCCCCGCTCGTGAGGTCGAAGATGTGCTCGCCGACGTAATCCGCGACCGAGGGCTTCCGTAGCGCCGCGCGGATGAAGTCGCGCACCAGCGTCGGGAGAATCCGGCTGCCCCACTGGCCGCGTCGCACCCCAGCGGCGGCGAGGACGGTGGCGTTCCTCGACGCGCCGACGTGCGGCGACGGGGCGGGCTCGGGGTGGGCGGTTTCGGTCATCGCGGACACGTCTAGCTCGATCCGCGGGAAAGCGCAAGTCCATTCGCCGAGATCCCCGAGTCGGCTGCGGCGGACGCGACCAGCGTGCCCGGGGCGCCTCTACTCCGTGCCCCCGTCGGCTTTCGCGCCGAAGCGCGCCCCGCGGCGCCTGGATGCCCCGCCGAGAGCCCCGATTCGCCTGTCGAGGCCCGTGTGCGGCCTGTGGCGGGCCGGTGCTAGCGAACCCTGCGAGGGCCTCCCCGCCCCCCGAAAGAAAAGGACTTGAGCTTTCCGTGGGATCGAGCTACCACGTCCACCGACCAACGCCGAAGAAGGCGACCAACAAAGGAGAATCACGATGACCAAGAGCACAAAACCAGCCCCCAAGCCCTCAGTCGACGAGGCCGTCAAGGCAGCCGTCGAGAAGCACCCCGGCGCGACAGCCGAGGGCATCGCGGGCGCCGCCGGCATCGGCCGCTCAACGGCGACCAAGGCGCTCGCCCAGTCTGCGAGAGGCCGGCGAGATCACCCGCTACGAGGGCGGGCGCGACGGGAGCAAGCGGCTCCCCGACCGCTTCACGCTCGCCGGGGTCCAGATGCCGCCAGCCTACGCCGCGCATACGACCACCGGCTCGGCGACCAAGGCGAAGGGCGCCAAGCAGCCCCGCACCGCCAAACCCACGAAAGCGGCCAACGCGAAGCCTACGAGCGCGGCCGACGGCAAGCCCTCCGCACCCGTAGCGAACGGCGAGCGGCTGCGTCCCGGCCAGCTCGAGCCGCTCGTGCTCGCCTACCTCAAGGAAAACGTCGAGAGCGGCCCGCATGGGCCGACGACCGTCGCAAAGGCCCTTGAGCGGTCCAACGGCGCGGTTGGCAATTGCCTGGTGCGGCTGAAGAAGGACAAGAAGGTGCGACAGGACAGCCACAAACCCCGCCGCTACAGCCTCGCGGCCTGACAGTGCGATGCGCGTGCGCGCCCCTCACGCCCCGAAGCTGGGGCTGAGGGGCGCCACCCTCAACGTCAGTCGGCGCCCCCGGGCAGGCACGCAAAACCCAGCCAGACAGAGCCTTCGGCTCCCTCCCTCGCCAGGAGGGAGGCGAGATCACGGGCTCGTACCGCGCGCGCCAGCCGACCCGACCATACCATAGGGTGTCCCGCTCCTTGCCGCCTTCTTCTTTATCCCGCGCGTCGACGCACAAGTTGGATAATCGCCCACCGACGATGACAATCGGTGCTGCAAGCCCTGCCCAACCCAGACCGAGCGTATAGCCGCCAGCCACGATACCTACAATAAGTATAACCACTAGAAAAGCATCAAGAGGACTGGCCTCGGATCACCGCATTTGCCGTGCCAGATCACCTCTCCGTACGGGCGCACGTGCGATCAGCGTTATCGCAAGCACCAAAAAACTCGCGAGCACGATCATGTTGTTGCCAGTGAGCGCTATGTTGATAGCGCTGGCATCGATGAACGAATGCAGACCAATCCCCGGCAGCAGCGAGCCCGTCCGCTCGTATAGCAGGCACGCGATCACGCCGAATACGGCCTTAACCGGCAGCGTGTCGAGGGGATAGCTGGCGATGTGTACAAGCCCGAACAGCATCCCTGCAAGCAGAGCGGCCGGCAGGATCGACAGTCTGTTTCGCAGGCTGCGGTATAGAAGGCCACGGAAGAATATCTCCTCCACGATCGGCGCGCTAAGCGAGACAGCGATGACCGCGAGTACGACATCCACCGTTTGCCCATGCTTAACCTGAGCGAACGAGTCCGCACCACCCCGAGGGTGCACCACGATCACCCACACGACAACAACCAACCCATAAACGAAGAGGGCGACGACGACAAGCCCAATCGAGCGAGCAGCGGGCACCGTTCGTATGCCGAGGTCGTCGAGCGAGAGGCCATACCGACGGCTCAGCGGCACCAACGAGATGAGCAATACCGCGTCGACCATCAGCACCCCGACCCCCACGGATAGGTTAACTCCCAGCCCGAAGTAGAGGACGCCCGCCAGTACGCCAGATCCTACGAATGTGCACACGTAAGCAAGGAGTGCGTACCGCGCGGACCACTGTCGCGAGCGAGCAGTCGGCACCGGCCACGGCACACGCTCCGACGTCGCATTCTCAACAAGCATCAGGTAGCCGCGACGAATCGC
Organism: uncultured Solirubrobacterales bacterium; assembly: GCA_963842005.1. Classification (GTDB taxonomy): domain Bacteria; phylum Actinomycetota; class Thermoleophilia; order Solirubrobacterales; family Solirubrobacteraceae; genus Palsa-744. The sequence goes on from CAWJEV010000005.1 coordinate 1,071,846, forward strand.
AAACGACGTGACGATACCACCACACCACGCGATTAGGATCAAGAATCCCGAAAAATCCTGCTTATTGCTCCCAGACGGTTCACTCGCGATAAGGACCCACCCGGCGATGGCGAGCGCCGACCATAGGGCACCAAACGCTGTCCAACGCCGAACTCCACACCGCAAGCCAGCAGCAAGAGGAACCCACGAGCCGAGACCAAGCGGCAACAGCGCTAGCCACATCCACAGCCCGCCGCGTCGACGATGCCTCTTATGTGCGGTACTCGCCCCAATCATGCCGACATCTTACCGCCTGAGCCAACGGCTCGTCGACTTTACGCACCCCGTGTCGGCGGCAGCGGTGGACGATCGGGTCAGCAGCATATGCAATCCCAATCGCCTTGGAACTCGCCTCGTCAATCACAGCGCCACAACCCCCATAACCAGGTTCATTCATAGCCCATCCACTACGGCAAGCCTCGGGAGATAAAGTCAAGCACGGCACCAATCGGCCGTAGGATATAGCCTACTGCTTTCCCAATTGGTGAAAGCAATCTCAGAACCGGACGAAGCCACCTCAGAATCCCAAATTCCGCCTTCAACACCTTGCCGCGCATGATCCTCACACACCTCGCCCTTTCTTACAGCCGATCGGGGTGCTAGGCGAATCACCTAGCACCCCGCGATACCGAGCGCAGCCAGTCCTCGCCAGGTAGCCGTCACGAACAGCCAGCAGCGCTAAAGGCATATGTGACGTCGGGCTCACAAGCCCTACCAAGGAATAGAACGTACTACTTCGTACAGTTCTTTCATAGTGTTGCCGGTACTGTGCAGGGCTTCGTTGAGACCCGAGTAGATGGTTTTGCCCGTATTGTAGATTTCCCTAACGACGGCGTTATGCCTCAGCCAGTGCACGACGCTTCGCTCCGCGTGCCACTCTGGGTTATTAGCATTGTTACATTTGCCGAGCGTGGGTCCTTCGAGTGCGCTCATATTGAGCCAGCACATCATTGGCCTATCGCACGGCCGACTTTCATGCCCCCGCCGGCAAAGTGGCACAACGTCGTGGTTGGAAGAACCTTCGGCTTCTCGCAGTTCCGAGAGCGGCTGAACAAACACTCCTTCTCCCATCTCACCCCGTTCATTACCTGATTCATGGTGCCATGCGATATATCCGCTTTCTTCTCCTTCTTCTTCTTCCCATTCTCCCCATTCTTCGAAGTATTCTTCTTCGCCGCCGGCGTACTGCGGGCCGGCTACTCCGGCGGCTGCAGCCGCTTCGCGTGCAGCTTGTTCGGCTGCCGCTCGGGCTGCGGCTTCGCGTTCGGCAGCGCGTCGGGCCTCGTTGGCTTCGGCTTCTTTGTTCAGGGTCGCTGCGAAGGTCGACGAGACCGTAGCCGCATAGGCTCCGGTCGGGTCCGTGCTGTTGACGGGGTCGCCAAAGGTGTAGGCGTAGGCGTTGGCCGAGCCGCCGGGGATGGGGTCGGGCTGTAGGAAGCGGCCGATCTGGGGGACGTAGGAGCGGATGCCCATCGTGATGACGCCGGAGGGGAGTTCGGTGGGGAGCTCGCTGGCGCCGAGCCAGGCGTATTTGGCGGGGGCGGCGACGGTGGGCACACCGTACTCGCTGCTGTCGGCCTTTGCGGCGAGTTCGGTGGCGGTTTCGGACAGGTAGGCTTTGGCGATGATGTCGCCGTGGAGGTTGGTGAGCTGGAGTTCTGGGGTTTCGCCGTTGTTCTGGATGGCTACAAGGCTACCACTGATGCCGGTGATGTTGCGCCGCCATTCGCCCGAGACCGGGTTGATGGTCCATGCGGGGGCGTTGCTGGGCCCGGTGTAGTGGGAGAGGATCGTGTAGTTGTTGGGTTTGCCGGTGGAGACGGTTTCAAGGGTGCGGCCTGTGGGGTCGAGGTTGTAGCCGATGGTTTGTTCGTTTTGTGTCTGACTTGCGACCTGGTTGTCGGCGTAGTAGGTGTTGGTTAGTGCGTGTTCTCCGGCTTCTTCGGCGTCGGCGGCGGGTAGGGTGGTAATGTCGCCGAAGGTGTTGTATGCGATGCCTGGGTCGGTTAGGCGGTCTGCGGTGTCGTAGCTGTGTGTTTGAACTTTGCCGCCTTCGGTCGCGCATTTGCCTTCGCTGGCTGGTTCGCGTGTCGTGAGACTGGTGCGGTTGGTGTCTTCGTCGTAGGCGTAGATGCGGGTGGTGCAGCCTTTGCCGGTTGGGGTGTTCTGGACTTGGGTCAGACGGCCAGCGTTGTCGTAGGTGTAAGCTTGGTGGGAGAAAGTGCTGGCCTGTTCGAGCCACTGGCCGTGGATCGAGGGCACAACGGTGTCCTTGAACCACTTGCATTTTTCTTTTTCTTCTTCGGTGCAGTGCGTGGTCTTTTTGTATACGAGAGCCACGGGCTTGTCGACCTGATTGTAGGTGTAGGTGGCGGTCATACCGTTGGGGTAGCTTTCAGTGAGCATGTTCCCTTCGGCGTCGTGGGTCGCGGCGAATTTGAGTTTGTTGCTGCCGTATTCGTTGAGGAGTTCTTCTGGTAGGCCGGTGGTTTCGCTGTACGTGTAAGTTTCAGTGCCTTTTGCGCCCGTGATTTTCTTGATGCGGCCGTCAATATTGTATTCGTAGGTTGTTTTGTTTTCTGTTTCAGCAGCGTCAGTGTAGCTTTCGAGCTGGCCGAGCTTGTTGTAGAGGCTCGTGATCGTTTTGGGTTTGCCTTCGGTGCAGGGTTTGCCTTCATTGCTGCATTGTTTTTCAAGGGCGCCTGTTTCTTTGTTGTATTCGTCGGTAATCGTCGGCAGTGCAGTGCCCACGGTAGAGCTGATTGCGGCTGTTTTCGGGCGTCCGGCCCCATCGTAGGTGTTGGTCTTTGTGCGAGTGGTGGACCCGACAGTTTCGGTTGTTGTTTCCGGCTCATCCCAGATGTTGTATGTGTATTTCGTGACTGGGAGTTCTGGCAGCCCACTGGTCCCCGGCTGTGTTGCCGGTAGGGTCTGGCATGGCAGGTTCGCCCATTGGGCGTGTTCTCCGCAGGCTGTGTATTCGGAGTTCGCCGGGGCCGAGTAGTAGATCGTCTTGGTGTTATGCGCGGTGGCCTGTTGGAATTGCTCAACCCGGTCGTTTGTGACGTCTGTGACCCACATGATGCCTGCCGAGTTCACGGCGATTCCCCTCGGTTCTTTGAACTGGCCGCCTCCCGTGCCTGTGGAACCGTATTGTCCAAGGTATTCACCATATGACGTGAACTCCTCCAGTCGTGCGTTGAAACTGTCAGCGACCCATACATTCCCCGCCTGATCGACAGCTAGACCCTTTGGTTCTTTGAACTGCCCGTTACCGGTCCCGAACGCCCCGAACTGGGCGATGTATTCGAGTTTGGAGTTGAACTTTTGTACCCGACTGTTGCCCGTGTCCAGCACGAACACATTGTTGTTCGGGTCAACGGCCACATCGATCGGTTCTTTGAACTGGCCATTCCCTGTGCCGCCCGTCCCGAATTGGGTTACGTACCCTCCTGATTCGTTGAGCTCCACTATACGGTCGTTAGGTCGATCGGCAATCCATACATTGTTTTTGGAGTCCGTCGCGACTCCTTGTGGCGCTGAGAACGCTTTGCCATTCGCAGTAGTTACCTTCAAAACGATTTTGCCTTCTTTATTGAACTCCTGAACACAGTTATTGGCCTGGTCAGAGACCCAAATATCGCCTTTTGAGTCTATCGCCATCCCCTTTGCTTCGTTGAGCTGACCGTTCCCCGACCCAGCGATGCCTGCGCGGCAGCCGCTCGTACAGACCTCCAATTCTTCTTTACCGTCGAGGACTCCGAAACCAAACATGCTGACGAATTTCCCTTCGTGATTAAACTCTTGCACGCGATGATTGTCGGTATCCAGCACCCAGACATTGCCACTCCCATCGAGTGCAACGTCTCTTGGTTCTCCCATGTGACCGGCTTCGGTGCCATTTGAACCAAACTGCGACATGTAGTTCAACAGCATCGGCGAGCTAGTTTCGATCGTGTTTCCAGTCACTTTGTCATACATCGTTCTATGCGCGAGCTTCAGCCCGCCGGGATCGGTCGTGACTAGCGTAGGCTTGCGCAATTTCCACCCCAATCCTTCCTGGCCGCTATAGGACGTTTCGGTGGTGCGCTTATCGAATTCTTCTTTGCTCGCGGTTTCCGCGCCATCGATCGTCTTGGTCACCAGATGATACGGGCCACCTCCTGATGGGGCGCCTTCGTTATAGGAGTAGCTCATGTGGTCACGCGCCAACACTTCTTCATTCGTTTTTCCTTCTTTGCCTACCGCAAGCTTGACTGTGTGTCGAGGCCCGAGTGTGCTGAGCAGCTCAGTGCCGGGTTCCACGGCTGGTTTTTGTTTTTCAGTGACTTCTTTTTCTTCTTTTTCTTTTTCTTCTTTGGTTTCGCCATTGTAGTGGCTTTCGGTGCTCAGCAATCCAGCGGCTTCTGCCGATTTGCTGCCTTCTTTGAGGGCCACTTCACGATTGTCGGGACTGAGCGTTCGCACCACGTCGTTGTACGTGTTGTATTCAGATGTCGAGATACCACCTGTGGGGGCTGCTGTATTGACGGTGCGATCCTTGCCGTCGAGGTAGTAGACGGTCTCGCTCTTATATTCCTTGGCTGGCCAGCCCATCACCTTGTTCGGCGGGAAAATCGCCATCGCTTCTTTGGGATCATCGATCTGCCCCCATTCGGCCGTCTTTGTGGAGCCCAGTTCATACGGTGCTCCGCTACCCGATACCGGCACCTGATACTCGAGCGTCGTGACCACATCGGAGCCTACTTCCGGTGGTTCGGGCAGTGGTGTATTCGGGGTGCCTGACGCAACAGTGGAAGTCGCCGCGCTGGACGCCGTAGTCGCCCCAGTCGCGTTCAGCGCGATGACTTGCGCGACCAGCTCGTGGCCTTCATCGCTGGCGACCGGGTAGTAGGCTTGGTTGACCGCACCGGCTATCGGGCTGCATTCTTTACCTTCTTTATTGCAGTCCTCCCACTGATAGGTGAACGCGAGCGGACTAGCGCTCCACTTCCCCGGTGTTTTTTCGCTCGTCAGGTTGACGCTTATCTTGACTCCGACTTTCGGTGTAGTGCTCGACAAGGTCGGCACTTCTTTATTTTCGGGTGCTTCGCCAGACCCGAACGCCGTCCCCGCTGACGGCATGGCCACGGCGAGCAGTCGGCCCGGGCTCACTTCGCCTGGGATCGTTCCCTGCTCAAGCAGCACTGGCTCATGCCCAGCGGTGCTGACAGCAGTTACGTGCCCTTCGGTGTCGTAACCGTAGGTCATCTTCAATTCCGGTTTGATCTGGGGGTTCCAAACGGCGCGCAGCCTACCTTGAATGTCGTAGGAGTATTCCGCCACGACGGGTTCTTCTTTGGTTTTGCTTCCGTTCCACGCAATATATCTAACTTTCGAGAGGTGTCCTTTGAATTCGCCCCATTGGCTTGCCTTTTCGCCTTTAGCGGTGGTTTCGCCTTCGTCGTATTCGAACTTCACTGCGCGGCAGCCTGCTTTTAGTTCACTGATTTCTTTGCCGCACGTAACTTCTGCCGGCTCAGGTGCCAACTCCTCCGTCGGCTCGATGACGCCGCTCTTGAGCTTGAATTTGTAGAGCGCCATGTTGGTGCCGTTCGGTCCTTCGCTACTGGACGGCATCCATACACTGCCGGTACTGCCGGAAGGCAGTTCAAACGTTGTGACCGACCCATTCTGGCTCAACGTAAAGATCGTTTTACCTTCCGCCGTTTTTTCTACCAGTGTCAGGCCGGCGTCCCCCGTCGGCGAGTTGAATTCGCCGTTGCCCTTGCTCTCAAACACTGTTTCGGCGCTGCCGTCACCCGTCAGTACCATGCCACCGGACACACGGTGAAGACTCTGCTCGGGACCGAGCGCCAAGTTCCACTGTGGGCCGAGCGGACCTTCGGTGCCCTGCGCTAGGTGCCGCGAGCGGTAAGCACGACTCACCGTCAATGCTTCCCCAGGCACACTCACGGACACATCGGTCGCACTCATGCTGGCCTCGCCCGTCACCGGGTTCACTGACCCTGGCCCCACCGGCACTCCTTCGGGGTGATGGATTGTCACATGCTGTTCTTCCTTGGTGATGTTACCGGCATTGTCTTCGACGATTAGTGTCAGGGTATGTTCACCGGCTGGATAATTTTCGCCGCTGAGGGTCCATTCAGCATTACCAGTACACGAGCCGGAGCATTTGCCTTGTGGCCCACTCAGCGGCTGACCATCGAAATCAAGCAAGATTGACGCGATACCGGCCGGCCCACTTTTGGCGCTGGCTTTCACATTGTCGTGTTCCCCGTCGATAAGTTCGTGATCGCCAAGCCCGCTAAACGACGTGATACTCGGTGGTGTGTTATCGATTTTGATTTTGGCAGTAGCCGTTGCGCTCAGCCCAGTAGCGTCTTCGACCTTACCTTCGATCGTGTCTTCGCCTTCCGGCAATTCACCACCTTCCGCAGAACCCAAGGCGTACGTGAGAGGTTTGCCGTTACCGCTGGCTTTGCCCACACAGCCCGGTTCATAACACTCGTTGCACTGGACGCCCTGACATTCATTCCGCGTTTCCTTTTTAGAGGCATATCCCCAGCCGGTCTTGCTGGGAGAACTCAGCCCCTCTTTGTCGAGGCCGATACCTTTATCGTAGGCAGCGAGGCCAATCTCTAGACTCGCTTTCGCGTTATGCCAGCTACCCGAGAGCAAGGCATTAGGTAGCCCTTCGATCGTAGAGTCGGTCGTGTCAAAACTTGCAGACGGAGCGGTTTCCTGTTCGATCTCGACCGATGCCTCCCTCAAAATGCTTTGAAATAGTCCTTTGCCTGCTTCCACCGATTCCTGCTCGAATAGCGCCGAATTGTTGGTCGACGTTAGGCCCTGCTGGGTACAATTGTCGTTCCGGCAGATTTTTACACCACTAAATTGCACCTCTTTGCCGTGAGTAATCGGCTCAGTTTTTTCAGCGTAGGCGTTTTCGCCATTCCCATATTCTTTTTCGCCATTACTTTTGCGGAGGGCCACCCTGTTGGCGATATACGACGTAGAAGGTACATTATTTTCTTCAAAGGTCGACGTAAACGCATATATCTCAGACGCGCCCTGCGTAGAATACGCGAAATACCCAATCTTACCGGACGGGTATTCTCTATATTTACCGGATTCGTACTGGTTACTGTCTGTGAGATCGGTTAGTCTTTTGCCGCTTTTAGGACTAGCGTAGAACACTTCGCTATCGGTCGTATGGAATGCCCAGTTGCCTGGTTCAAAGGCGATTTCACTGTCGGTGATGGTTGGGTCGGTATAAATCGGATACTCATATTCCTCCGCGTGGTGATCCACTGTCAACGTCAACATATCACCCGAGACGCTCATCGACACCGCAACCGGCGTCCCCGCGGCGTCCTGCGCATGAGGAACGAGCACGCTTGCGATCACCGACCCCCCATCAACGACATCCACAGCCGACCTATCCCCAGCCTGCACAAGACTTGCGCCTTCCGGCAACCCCACCCGGTAGAAAAGTCGTTCGGGGCTCAACGTCGAACGTAGGATCGCATCCTCACTAAACCCACCAGTTTCAGGCTTGACAAGCTCATCGAGATCGCTCCCAGCACCCACTCCGCCATAGAAAACCACAGACCCATCTACACGCCCTTCCGAGCCGCTCACAGCCGCTCCTGACACATCCACGGGCGTCATCGACACGCCATCGGGGAGACTCACCCCTTCCTGCAACTGCTTCGGGATGCCCACGCCCACAACCGGGTTCGCGATCGTCAACGCGCCACCCACATCGCTGACGCTGAGGTCGACCGGCGACCAATGATCTGGAGCGCTTTCCGTCGCAATCGGCGCCGTCGACTGCGCCACCCCTCGTCGGCCTTCCCCGAGGTCGATCTGCGCGCTGTCCGCGCTGGTGAAGTTCGTGATATGCTGCCCTTCGGGCAACGGGGGCGGACCACCCGCAGGATGATCCACCGCCCCCGGGAACACTTCCCCCGCGAGCTTCGCTGCTTCTTCGGCATCTAGGCCCTCGTACTTGGTCTGGGATTCCTGCCTTGAGAGGACCGCTTCGGGGCTCGTACGCTGCACTTCTTCGGCCCCGCTTACACCTTCCCCGCCGAGAAGGGACTGCGCTCCCGGCACGACCAGTGGGCTTTCAAACGGGGATCCGCCCGTTCCGCCCAGCACCGGGGCACTTTCGGCGAACGCGACGGGCGAAGCAATCGCCAGCCCCATCAGGCAGAAACCCAAGCACACAGCCAGCGATTTCAGCGCTGGTCTCATCATCGCGCTCCGCACAACGCTCATTCCTCGCTCCTTTGGCCTAGATTTGCCTGTTGATTGCTCACGACTTGACATTGCTCACGACTCACCCCAGCGCCGCGGTGATGCGCCGGGCAGTGGCGGCCACCTCGGGGCCAAGCTCCTCCAGCAACCGTCCACGGGTATACGCCTCCGCGGGGACCATAAGCTCCGCAGCCGCGATCGCTGCGCCCTCCCCGTCAACGACGACAGCGGCGATCGCTCGCCGGCCGGCGAGCGACTCCTCGTCGTCCACCGCCAACCCACCGTCCGCGACGACCCGCTCAAGCTCCGCCCGCAGAGCCTTCTTGGTTGTGATCGTCTTGGGGCCGCGCTTGGTCAAGCGCAGCTTGGCGAACAAATCTAGCTGCTCCGCCGCAGGCAGGCACGCCAGGAACGCCTTACCCGCGGCAGAGCAATGGACGGGCAGGCGCGTGCCCAGCCCGATGCCCGCATCGACCGCGTACTGCCCTTGGCGCGACCCCCGCCAACGGTCGATGTAGGCAACCTCGGTCCCCCCAAGGACCCCCAAGCTCGCGGTCCGCCCGGTCCGCGCCCGCAGCTCGCGCAGATGCTCGCGGGCGACCCGGCGGACCACCATCGAGTCCAGCAGCGAGAGCCCGACGTCACAGACGCGCGAGGAGAGCCGGTACTTGCGCGAGGGCCCCTGCTCGAGGTAGCCGAGCGTGACGAGCGTGGTCGCGTAGCGATGGGTGGTCGAGCGACCCAGATCGAGCTCCTCGGCCATGTCGGCGATCCCGCGCACGGAGTGCTCGGCCGTGAAGCACGTGAGCATCTCCAGGCCGGCAACCAGTGAGGAGGAAAACTTGCCGGGGTGCTTGGGATCCAATGGCTTCGACATTGCTTCAGGCCGATCCGCGATGTCAGGCACGGTGCCAGCGGGGTTGCGGGTCAGGGCGGCGGGCCGATTTCCGGCCGGCGGCGAGGGAGCCAGGCTGGGCGTGGGCGAGAGTGCATCGATCGCGCGGACGACCCGCCGCCTCTCCTTCGGCGGGCGCCTGTACGGACCCGAGCCCCGAGGCGCCCCCAGGCGATGTCGAACTCTTGGGACAGCTCTGCCGTGCCCGGATGAGCGTGTAGTTCTCGGCCGGCGAGTGGGTGCCCGCTGGGAATTGGGAGCAATAGGTCGTCGAGGCCGGGTGCATGGCGTCAGCGATTCTGAACGCCAGTTGACTGAACGGCCAGCAAGCTGTTCCGATCTAAAAGGAATCTTTACGATTAGAACAAAATTGTTGAAATCAGAACTGATCGACCGTCTCGGTGGGCGCTTGGGGACGCAAAGACGTCCAAGAAAGGCTATGCTTACAATGGATGATTACGGCCTCCTACCGCTTTTGGTGCGGGAGTGCGCACGTGCAGGATGACGCGGGATCCTGCGTGGGGGGTGAGGATGGCGCTGCGCCAGCGTGGGTTCTCGATGCGGGTGCATGCGGGGACCACGCGGCGTGTGGATAGCACCTCTCGAAGGATGGTCTGCATCACCAGGAGAGCAAGGTGTCGTCCTGGGCAGTGCTTGCGCCCGGCTCCCCACGGTAGGAATGTGCTTGCCTGTGGGCGTTTGCCGAGGAATCGCTCGGGACAAAAGGCATGGGGATCTGGATACAGCGCGGGGTTGTGATGCATGAGGTAGATGCATCCGGCCAGGTGAGCCGGTGGGCGGTAGGTCCAGCCCCCAACTGCTATGGGCTTGACGACTGCTCGGGGAGGGGCGAACAGAAAGACTGGCCCGTGTCGCAGTGTCTCCTGGATTGTCGCTGTCATGTACTCATCGTCTGTCCCGCAGTCAATCTCTTCCACAAGGCGATCCTGGACGGCCGGACTGTGCGCGAGTAGTCTGGAATGCCCATCCGAGCTGCGCCGCAGTAGTCTCGTGTCCGGCGATAACCACCGAGGCAAAGCTATCGCGTACCTCCCGATCGGACAGGAAAGAGCCGTCTGGGTTCTGGGCCTCGATCAGCATGTCGAGCATGTCGCCGCAGTGACCATTTCCGCAGCGTCGCTGAGTGATAAGCGCAGAGATCATCTCGTGTACCTCGTCGCGCTGCTTGACGAACGTCCTCCATGTTCTATGCCATCCCGGCAGGTGACGCAAACATGGCTGCTGGAGAACAGGACTGGGCATCACAGATAGCATTGCCAGCAGTCGCCGGTGCAGCACCTCGTGCGTAGTCTTTTTGTGACCCAGGACAGTTTCCAAAATGATTTTCAGCGTCAGATGTCGAAGATATGGCTGAAGGGCAAAAGCTGTATCAGTCGGCCACGACGCGATCTCGGTCGCGACAATGCCGGCTACCATATCGCCCCGCTCCTGCACTACCCGTCGATGGAATGCAGGCATGATTGCGTTGCGTCCAGTCAAATGCTCGGCTTCCTCGCGCAACACAAATGAACTTTCCCCGAAAAGTGGTGTCATGACCGTTCCGCCAGCGCCCGGATGCAGGATGTCCGAAGGTGCTGTGGTGACTGCCCGAATGTCCTGCGGATCTGAGAGGAAAACAAGCGGTGGCATGTTGATGGGATATACGGTGAAACGGTCGCCAAGGCGCTCGCGGCACTGTTCAAGATACGCAAAGGGCCACCACCTGCAGGCTACTGTCTGGAGTGTTGCTGGAAGGGGCGCGGAGGGTGGAAGTTCACGCCTGAGACGGGTCGTGAGCGAGGTAAAATGAATGAAGGGCATGATGTCTCCTTGTTGGTTAGGTCGAGCGCTGGGCGTAAACGATTCGCCAGAGCCGTAGGATCGGGAGGAGGACTCTGGTGAGCGAGCCGCCGGCGCTCACGAGACTCCTCGTTGTTTCACGCATCGTTTGAGTGCGGGCGCTGTCCTTGCTGAGATACATCGCGACCATGCAGGCGACAAGAAGGGTGTGCTGCTCTCCCTTGGGCAAGGCGCTTGCCTCCTGGAGACTGCGCCGGATAAGCTGGCTTAGGCGCCGAGCGGCGATCTGCGGTGCTGGGTAGTGAGCTATGTAGCTGTGGTCACCATTTGCGTGATCCTCAGCCTGGTCGACATAGCTGTCGAGCATCGTTGTCGCAGCCGAGATCCACGGAAAGTAGGCACGGAATGTGCGGGTTACGTCCGAAGCGCTGCACGCTGGTTCGGCGGCGAGAGCCAGCAACGCATGGATGGTGAGTGATGCGCTGGCGGCTCCAGTCAGCTCAAACCAGTCGGCTTCAGTCTCGCCGGAGAACTCCTGTCTGGCCCACTCCCGTAGAGTCGTGTCCCTGCTGGCAGGATCGAGGTCATGGTTGACCGCGAGCACCTGAGCCCGTATCGCCTCTCGCACCAACAGAGGCCGAACACGGTCATATGAGAGCATCTGAACGCAGCCCTCACGACACGCCCCGACAAATGCACGCAGGTAGCCGCTGTCCTCGCACCACGGGTGGTAGCAGTAGTAGTCGGAGATCGGCCGACTTGGGTCGAGCGCCTCGACTAGCGCCAGGTGCAGTCTGTCGTCCGTTTGTCTGACCTGCGGCGGCACCGCGCTCGTTTGCGCTGTCGAGGAAGTCCCACACGGTCTCGTAGGCGACGAGCAGACGCAGCAGATCGTGGTTGCGGACGCGCGAGAAAATGCAGAACAGCCCGGCGCCGTCACTATGCCCACGCTTGCCGCCCAGCGCACTCAGCGCGTCCTGGCGAATTGCAGCATCGGGAATCCCCATTGCCCGAGTTCGCCATGCCCGCACCTCGTGGGCGACGGCTGGCAGTCCCCAGGTCAGCTCGCGCGACGCCGCGCGGGCGAGAACGACGAGCTGCTGTAGCGAGAGCGGGGCCGGACTGGTGGCACGCTCCGAGCTGCCAGTGGAGCGCAGGCTAGTACGCTGAGCTGGCTGTCCTCGCGGGCGCACGCACCACGAGATACTCCGGAAGCGCAGCAACGGCAACGGTAACAAGACAAACCAGCGTGAAACTCGTGATCGCGGCCAGGACTTCGACGTTGAAGGCGATCGGAAAGCCGGTGACACCTGCGAGGAAATGACTCCCCAGTAGCTGCGCGTATAGCCCAAGGATTGCTCCGATCAAGCAGCCAGCCGCAAGCAGGACCGCGCTCTCGCACAGCAGCCATCGCCACAACACGCCCCGGCGGTAGCCGTCGACCTTCATGAAGGCCACGAGATCGCGCCGCTGCCAGATCATCGAGCCCATCGCGCCCGTCACCGCGAGGATCGCAGCGATCATCACGAGCAGCCTGATCTGTGTCAGCCGCGAGAGACCCTGAGCCGCGAGCGCGTAATGGCGCTGCTGGCGTTCGCTGGACGTTTCAACCGTGAGCCCCGTTTCCGATCCTAGAGCGCGCTGTACGAGACGACGTACCATTGCGGGCGAGGCACCCGGCTTGGTCTGGACCTCATAGGCACTCGGGTCGCTGCTCCCCCAGGCAAGCGCATAATCCTGGGAGTTGAGAACAATCGCCCCCGGCGGCCATCCGAGATTCGTGCTCAGTGCGGCAACCCGGAAGCTCGTCGGTCGCGGCGAGGGCAGCGTAAACCGCTCGCCAATGTGAAGGTGATGTTCGGAGGCGAGCACCTGCGAGAGTACCGCCCAGCCTCCCTGACGAACCCTGGCGGCTGCCACCGCGGACTCGCCGTTCACGAGCTGGCTTGTAGGAATCGGTTCGCCGGCGCCGTCGCTCGGTGCGAGGATCCATAGTCGGCGATCACCCCAATCCAGGAAACTACCGCGGTAGAGGCCGACGGCATCTACACCGGGCAGGCGTGCCAGGGCATGCGAGTGCAGATCTCGGAAGGAGGTTGTCGCGAATGCGTTCGATTCTCCCGTGGGCGTGACCCAAACAGCGGCACTTGAATCAATGCCGCGCGCAGATGAGTCAAGGCCATGTGTGAGGTTGCTCTGGATACCTTGGAACTCGACTGTGCCGAATACCGCAATAGCTGCCGTTGCTGCGACCGCGAGTGAGCGAACCCGCGTCTGTGGGGTCCGAAGCTCTATGACCGCTATGACTGGCGATGCCCCGTTGAAGGGACGCTGGGCACGCTCAAAGAGCCCCACGAACCCATCGAAGAGAAGCGGCAGCAGACAAATGAGCGCGATCACGAGCGCGATGTTGCCAAGGATCGCAGCCTGGCCATGAATGGCTGGGGTGATTGCCGCGACAGCGATGAAAGCGACACCGGCCACCAGCCGAGCTGCGATCCTACCCTGCTTCATGGTCGGTGAGACCTCCTCGGCCTTCAGAGGTCGCGCAAGGATGTGACGCAGCGGCCATAGCACTCCCGCGACCGCAGCTGCCAGCCCAGCACCAACAGCGAGTGCGACGCTCTGCCACGTGACCACCCGGTCGTTTCCGACTGGGAATGCGAACGAAAGATAGCCGGGGGTGGCGTGGAAGACGCTGACCGACAACAGCTCGCCGAGCGCAACGCCGAGGATGCAGGCCAGCACCCCGAGAACAGCGGCATCGAACAGCAGGATCTGCACCGTGATCCGGCGCGTGGCGCCCTGCAGCCGTACGTCTTCGATCAGGTTGCGTCGTGCGGGGACGGTGACGAGCATCGCGTTCAGTGCAAACATGAAACCCACGAGCGCACTGATCCCGGAGAACAACGTCTCGCTGTTGCTCGCTGGTTCGGAGGCGACGCTGAACAACTTCGAATCGAAGGTGGCAGGCTCAAGGTTGACTTCTGCTGCCGCAGCGAGTCGCGTGAGCTCCGCCTGGACCTCGCGTTTGTGAGCCGGCTGAGCGCGAACGAAGATTCGGGTGATCCTGCCGCCCATGCCGGCCAGGTGCTGTGCGTAGGCGACAGGCGCAAACGCGACCGGACTGTTGACCAGCGCGCCGATATCGCCTGGCTGCAAGGTCGCGCCGAGCAGGGTGGTAACGACGCTCGCGCCGATCTGGATCTTGATCGTTTCCAGGGAACCCGCTCCGATCGCCTGCGCAATCGGCGCCGGCAGCGCGATAGCTCGCTGTGCGGCGAGCTGGGCGGCGGAAAATCGCCGCAGCAGCGGACCACCGATGTGCGCGAAGCGGGGATCGGTGCCGACGAGATCCACCGACCGCTGACCATCCGGCCCGATCACATTCGCCTGTTGCTCAAGCACCGGCAGCGCAAACCGCACGCCGGGCATGCGCCGCACATCCCCCAGCAGCCGTTCGTCGAAGCCGTTCGGTCCTCGGGCGATGAGCTGGAACTGGGTATCGCCCACGATCTGTTGGGTGAGCTGCGTGACCGAGCGGGTCAGACTCGTGCTCGCGACCTGACTGGCGAACAGCAGCGCCACGCCGACCGCGATCCCGAGAATCGCAAACCCCTCCTGCAGGAGCGCGTTCCTCGCCCGCATCCGTGCGCGGTAAAGAAAGAGGATTTCCGACAGGCTCATCCGCGCCATCACAGCGCTCCCTCCCGCAGCACGCCAGGCTCCACCGGCCCGTGATCGGGCCGGTACTCCCCCAGGCATCCATCGCGCAGTTCATGCATCTGGTCGGCGAACGCCGCCGCCTGCGGATCGTGCGTCGCAAGCACGACAGCCACACCACGATCCCGACAGAGCGCGCGCAAAACCCCAAGGACGTCCCTGGTGCGGTGGGTATCCAAGCTCCCGGTCGGCTCGTCCGCGAGCACCAGCTTCGGGTCCAGCGACAACGCCCGAGCGATCAGAACTCGCTGGCGCTCCCCCATCGAGAGCTGCTCGGTACGGTGTAGCAGCCGCTCCCCGAGCCCCAGCTGCTCCAGCAACGGCTCAATCGTCGGCTTCGCCGTGCGCGCATTGGTCAGCAGAAGCTTCAGCACAGCATTCTCGACGGCGCGCGCCCCCGGGATCAGGTTCTGAGGCTGCCCGACGATCCCAAGCTCCCGGAGACGGTACTCGTCGCTCTCCCGGTCGGACATCGAAAAGACGTCCCGACCACCGACCAGCACCGTGCCGCTGTCCGGCACCCTTATCCCAGCGATCAGCTCCAGCAGCGTCGTCTTGCCCGAACCACTGGGGCCATACAGCGCAATGAACTCACCCGCAGCGGCCGTCATCGACACGCCGTCGACCGCGCGGATCGGCTCGCCGCCACCGAGCCGGTAGTGCTTGACGAGATCGCGCAGCTCGAGCACTACTGGTGACCCGCGCTGCGGGAGCCGCGGTCCTTGCGAGCGCCGTTGTGCATGGCGATCACCTTGGCGTTGCCGCAGGTCAGGTCGGACATCAGCTTCAGCCGCTCGCCTTCGAAGCCCCACATACGATCAGCGACCAACGCCGGCTCCACATCCGAGGCGCTCATCAGCACCCCGCACCCCGTCTCCTCCGCGAACGAGAGCAGCAGATCTCCCGCCTTCCGCGTCTTGGTCATCCCGAAACCGTCGATCACATCGTCCACGACCATCAGCCGCGGATGACACGCGAACCCTCGTGCGAACCCCACCAGCACGCGCTCCCAGTTGGACAGGTCATCCCAGCGCCGCCGGGCACACTCCGGCGCCCCCACCCGCTCCAGCGCTTCCATCGCCCGATCCTCGGCCTCCCGACGCCCATGCCCGCGACCCATCACCAGCGGCAACGCGAGATCGTCGAGCACCACGAACTTGACCTTCGTGCTCTGACCATGAATCCACGCGATCTCGTGCCCCAACACCCGTGAGCGCTCCTCATCCGAGCACACCGCCAGATCAAGATTCCCGAGTAGCACCGCTCCCGCGTCCGGCTTCTCAAGGCCGGCAGCGATCTTCAGCAGCGTCGTCTTGCCTGCGTGCCGCGGGCCGACAACGGCCACGATCTCCGCCGGGCGCACCTCCAGCGCCACGTCCACCAGCACCGGGAGCCGTCGAGCGCCGCGCCGGTAGCACTTGTGGACACCCTCCAACGAGAGCAGCTCACCCATCCCCACCCGCCCCGGTCTCCCCGTCGTCCTCGGTCTCTTCGTCACGGTCTTCGAGATCCTCGCGTAGGCGCTGCAGCCGCGAGGCCGCCTGCCCCCACAGCCTCACCTCGTCGGTCATCATGGCGCTGAGCGCCCTACTTCCCAGGAGCCCATCCCGCCTGGCTTCGTTAAGGCGAACCTGTGCTTTTTCTGCCTGTCGCCGGCATGATCTCTCCTGATCTTTGATGGCCCCCACCAAGTATGGTAGATCCTCATCGCCAACGAGCGCGAGCTTGGCATGCAACACATCACGGAGCGCCGGTGGCACCGCCACGGATTCCCGCAACCAGCCCCGGAACTGCTCGACGCCCTCCCTCGTCACCTCGTAACGATCCAAAGACGCTTTAGCGCCCTTCTCAGCCAGACTAACGAATCCCTGCCTCGCAAGGCTGGGCAGAGTGTTGTGCGCGATCGACTTCGACCACCGCATCCTCCGGAACTCTTTCTCGATGCGCAGCGTGACGCCAGAGGCGGTGTCGGACTGCTGGATCAGCAGTCCAAGGATCGCCATGCTTGCAGATAGGTCGCCTTTTCGGGACCGAGCCATCGCTGCCGGATACTAACCGAACGCCGTCTGGATATATCGTCTCGCTGAACCTTTCAGTTCTCCCGGACGAGAGTGTACAGGCGCCATCGCTACAGCCAATCCCTTAGACCGCACGACGACGCTCAGTCGGAAACATTCTCGGCGAACTCCCTGGCGCGCATCTCCCCGCACTGGCGAGCGTTTTGGTCGTCCTGGGTTCTGCCTGGGCAGCTATCGGCCCATCATCTTCGTCTCGTGGCTGGGCTGAGCCCCAGTAGGGTGGGCGAGGGGCGTCGTAGCGCTTGGTGAGGGAGCTGCACAGGCCGAGCGCCTAGTCGGCGTGGAGTGCCAGGCGCCAGTTCGGCTCGTGCAGGTGGTCAAGGACGATGGCTTGCTCGGGGGCCTGCAGCGCACCGCGAGGATCGACGCCTGTGAGCCTGCTGAGGCCGACGCGCCCGAGGAGGTCAGGCAGCGTGGCGTCCAGCCAGTGGATATCGCCCTCGACCCACGTGTAGTCGCAGCCGACAAGCGGCCCGTCCATGTAGGAGGGAGAACGCGACCTTCGAGGGCGCGCTGTCCCTCCGCGGGGTAGGCGGTGGCTAGGAACGTCCGCTCCTCTCGCCGACGCTCGCGCGGAGCTGCGGGTGCATGCGTGAGGGCGCCGGGATCGCTCAGGCAACCTTCGCCACGGGATGCCAGCCACGCTTCTGCTTGGTGACCTTGCCTTCCTTCTGAAGCGCAGGAAGCACCTTGTATAGATAGCTCTGCTTGATGCCCATCCGATCGGCCAGCTCAGAGATAGCGATGCCAGGCTGAGCCTCCACGAGCGCCAGGGTATGCGTGATGCGCTTCCCGGTGCCCCGGCGGCGTCCTCCACGACGCTTGGCATCGCCACGCCCCTTGGTCGGTGCCGACGTAGAGGAGGGGACGGCGGGAGGCGCCTTGGAGCCTCGTGGGCGACCAGGTCTTCGTCCGGGAGAGGTGGAGGTGCGCGTGGGGGATGCTCCGTTGGGGGTCGCGGGAATGCTGTCCAGCGCGGAAACGGCGGCCTCCAGACGGTGGTATTCGGCTACCAGCGGCTGGAGTTCGTCAAGTCGAGTCGCCATCTCTCGGCGCTTGCCGTCAAGGAAGTCGTTCATGGTCACCATCCTGGTCTGTCGTGGGAATACGAGCACAAAGTACAGGATGCTGGTTCGTCCTATGATTGGGAAAGGCTCCCTTTGGGAGTGCGGGCGCAGGAGGCGCGCGGACTGGAGTTGATGCGGTTTGACCGGCCACCGTTCGGAGCAGGTAGGGACTCCTCAACAAGGGGCGCGTGCGGCGCCTGGGGAAATCGGTTGGAACTTTGGGGGTCCAGCCTGCATTAACGAGGTGATGAGTTCTGTCGAGGCCGCTCCACTTGAGGCGAGGCGTCTGGGGTCGTGGCGAGCCCGTGGACGCGAATCACGCCCAGTGATGCGGGCTCCGTGGCGGCGTGGAGCGTTCTTGCCGGAGGAGGTGGCCCGCGCGCTCAGCGGGCGGCGCGAGGAGTTCTGCGGCGCGCTCGGGCGGCGCCGGGACGCTGCGGGCGTGGCCGCTGGGCTGCACGGCGAGATCGTTGATGAGGCGATCTGTGCGGTGGTGATGTCGCGTGAGCCGATCGCGAACGAGGAGCATCTGCTGGGAGCGTTCTGGACGGCGGTGGGGCTCGTGCTGAGGGAGCATCAGGCGGGGCGTCGTCTGCTGCGGGTGGGCTCGCGCGAGCGCGTGGACTTCGAGCTGGCGACGACGCGAGCACCGGCCGGCGGCGAGCCTTACGACGTGGTCGAGCTGCGCGAGCAGATGGCGAGGGCCGCTGATCTGATGGCTGCGCTCGGCCCGTTCGAGCGGCGGGTGGTCGTGGTCATGGCGGTGAGCGGTGGCGGGGTCAAGCTGGCGGCGCGGACGCTGGGAGTGCCGGTCAAGACGGTCAGGGCCGCCGCACGCAGCGCGGATGAGAAGCTGGATCAGGTCGCGGTGATCTCAGCGGCTGGCCGTATGTGCAGCTACCGCCGTCCCGCGATCGTGGCCGAGGCGTCCGGTGTAGCAAGGGAGGACCAGGCCCGGGCCGCGCGGGCGCATGTCGCGGCGTGCGTGCCGTGTCGGCGCGTGTATGTCGGGTTGCGCCGCGAGATGCGCGGGTGCGAGTTCCAGCGCGCGGCAGCCGCGGCGTTCCTTCCCATGCCCGCCGCGCCGCTCACCCATACCGGAGGGTGGGGCGTCGGCAAGCTCGCGGTGTGGGTCGAGCAGCGCGTGGGCCTTCTGCCACGCGGTGGCGGCGAGCGCGCCGCAGAGGTTCTTGGCGGCGCCGGAGTTGCGAAGGTGGCTGTCGCCGGCACGGCGATCGTGGCCGCGACTGCGTCGATCGCTGCACATACCCTCTCGGCGCCGCAACCGAAGGCTGCTGTTCGCCACCACGATCACCACGGCGCGGCCGTTACTGCGCGACCAGCGTCGTCGGTCGCTGCTTCGCGGCCTATCGCCGAGGTGGCCGCCCCGGCGGTCAGCACTGCGTCACGCGCACCTGTTGCATCGCCGCGACGCCACTCTCAGCAGGGCGCCCGCGCGAAGCGTCTGCCTCCGAGACTCAGGTATCTGGCCGTCGGAGCAGGCGCGGGGTCGGCGCGCTCGCGCCCGGTGGTGGCGACTGCGTCGTCGGTCGGCACCGCTGGGCGGGCATCATCGACCTCCAGCGCTCCGTCCATCAGCTCGACGGCGCACACAGCCTCGCCCACCTCGCGTACTGGCGGACGCTTCAACTACCTCGGGAAATGACCTTGACGGCCGTGATCAGCAACCGGGTGGGCGACGACATAGCTGGCGCCTCCTGTATGAGTGTGCGTACCCGGGGGTGCCCGAGGCGCTCTGCGGGATGGCGTCCTTCGCTGGGTCTTGTGAGCATTTGTGCTCTTCTCGTCAGCGTGGGTGCCTTGAGTGCAGGTTCGCCGGCCGCGCTGGCTGGTTCGATGCACGTCTACGGTTGCCAGACGCCCTCATCGCGACCCGCCCCGATCGATGGATGGTCGGGTTCCGTCGTGGGGAGCTACGTCTACGCCGTGAACGGTTGTCCAAGCCGCGGGCTGGAAGCGCAGATTGGAGGCAACGTCAACCAGCCCGCGAACTCCACCTCTGCGACATGGACGTTCTCTGCGCCACCTGGGATGACGATCAGTGCCGCTCGTCTTTTTGTCGCGGGGTTCAACAGGGGGGTTCTATCACCGGGGCAGGCTGCGCAGACGGTCGTCGCCTGGACCGCGCCCAACGATGCCTATGACTCCTCCGATGTGTTCTCTCAGTGCCAGGAGGCCAACTGCCCGCTTCGGGGCGAGAGCTGGCTAACCGTACCCCAAGCATTTCTTCAGGATGCCACCCATATTTACATGACCGCGTTCTGCGGTAGTGGCTACTTGACGGCCGCCAGCACATCGTTTACATCGAGCCGCCAGCACATCGTTTACGCGGGCTGAGCGTGTAGCCGCCAGCACATCGTTTACATCGGGCGGGATGGCACCCTCGCGCGCTCTTGTCGAGCGAGCGTGGAGGTGTTCATGTCGGAGGTCGAGGTGGCGTTGCGTCGGGAGGCCGCGCGGCGGCGGCTGGCGGGCGAGTCGCCGGAGGCGATCGCGAGGGATCTGGGGCGCACGAGGCAGTGGGTGGCGAAGTGGGCGAGCCGCTATGACCCGCAGAATCCGGCGTGGGCTGAGGGCCGCTCCAGGGCGCCCAGGCGCGTGGCGAACCGGACCTCTGAGGATGTCGTGGCGCAGGTGCTCGCGGTCCGTGCGCGCCTGGAGGAGAACCCGTGGGCGCAGGTTGGCGCGGACGCTGTCGCGTGGGAGCTTGAGAAGCTCGGCGGGCCGGTCGCGCCGCTGCGCACGATCGAGCGGATCCTCGCCCGTGCGGGCGCTACCCGCCGGCGGCGCTCCGGCGGACGCCGTTCCTCCAAGGGCATCCCCTACCCGGCGCCAGGCGCAGAGTGCCAGGGGGATGTCGTCCAGGTGGACTTGGTCGGCCCGCGTCACCTGGACGGCGGCGTGCGCTTCCACGCGCTCAACCAGATCGATGTGGCCTCCCACCACGCCGGGATCGTGATCATCCAAGATCGCGAGGACCACACGGTTCTCGGGGCGCTGCACGCCCTGTGGGAGCGCCACGGGGTACCCCACCGCGCGCAGTTCGACAACGGTGGCCCGTTCGTCTCGCCGACCGGCCTCGGGGAGGTCGTGCGGGTGTGCCTGCGCCAGGGCGCCACCCCGGTGTTCATCCCACCCCGCGAACCGTGGCGCAACGGCACGATCGAGCACTTCAACGACACCTTCGACAAGCGCTTCTTCCGCCAAGAGCGCTTCAACGGCCTGCCGCATCTGGTCGAACGCGCCGCGGCGTTCGAGCGCTTCCACAACACCCAGCACCGCTACAGCGCGACCAGCGGACGCACCCCCGAGGAGACCACCGCCACCAAGCCGCGCACGTCGCTTGCAGCCGAGAAGATCCCCGCCGGCTGGCCGGAGCGCGGCCACGTCGAGTTCATCCGCTTCATCCGCTCAGACCACCGCCTACGCATCCTCGGCCGCGCGATCCCGATGCCCGACGGGACCGCCTACCAGTACGTCACCGCCACACTCGACCTCGCCCTCACCGACCACGAGAACCTACTCGTCAACGACACCGACGGGCAGCTGCTCACCACCGCCCGGTTGCCCACCCCGCGCCGCTGAACCCCGCCGGACGGCGCGCCGCGGGTTCCTCATTCCACTCCGCCCTACGGGCTCCGCTCCATGAGGAACCCGGGAAACCACACACTCACCACGTAAACGATGTCCTGGCGGCAACAACGCACAGTAAGAAGTCAACGATGTCCTGGCGGCTGTGAGCTACTCAGGTCAGTCGTGCCCTGCGATCGGGAGTGGGGAGGACCCTATGGCCCTAGCTTTGTTGGTGAGGTCCGATATAATTCTTTTCCAGACAAGCCAGCCGGTTGTGTCAAATGTCACCGGCTCGCTGCTTGCGCCAGGTGTCCTGCATGGTTCGCCAAATATCCTGTTCACTGCGTATGACCAGGCATCAGGCATATACCGTGGGATTTTTGAGGTTGATGGTCACGAAGTCGCAAGCCAGGTCATCAACTCGGACGGCGGCCGGTGTGAAAACGTGGGTGGAACCACCGACGGCACATACGCATTCTTGTACGTCCAGCCGTGTCCGCAACAGGTGACAGCGGACTTGTCACTCGATACAACGCAGATTTCTGACGGCACCCACCGCTTGAAGGTGCTTGTGCAGAACGCGGCCGGCGATACAGCCGTGGTGGCAGATACTACTATCACGGTGGAAAACCGTGGCCTTCAGAGCGGTTATTCGCCGCCGCCGGAAAACACTAGCCCGCTGGTCGGCGGGGTGGTGGGCGGGGGTGTGCTCACGCGTGGGGCGTGCAATGGCGTGGGGTGCGATGATCAGGCCCAGATCGTAGTCAGTGGACGGAGCCGGATTATGACTCACACGTACGGTGGGTCCGCGGTCAAGCTCTCGGGTAGGCTGCTGAGCCACACGGGAGCGCCGATCTCTGGCGCTCAGCTCGACCTTATCCAGCGGCCCGCGGCGGCGGGCTACGAGCCAAGCGTGATCTCGACAGCGACGACGGGGTCAGACGGTAGTTGGATTTTTGCGGTCCCGCGCGGTCCCTCTCGTGAATTGGAGGTTGCTTATCGCTCGCATGTCGGCGACCCAGCCTATGCGGCCCGCGTAGACCTTTTGGAGCGGGTCGACGCACCCGTTACGCTGTTTGCACCTCGCCACGTTAAGGCTGGTGTATCATTCCTTTTCCGTGGGCAACTATCAGGTGGTTATATACCGCCGGGTGGATCGCTTGTCTCGGTCGAGATACGCTACGGAGGTGCGTGGCGTCTGCTTGCTAATACCAAAACAAACGTGGGCGGAGCGTTCCACTACCGCTATGCCTTTGAACCCGGCTATCCTCCAGCGAGCTACCACTTCCGCGCAACCGTCCTGAGTATCCCTGGTTATCCATTTCGGGCAGGCCACAGTCGTAGCGTTCGGGTCGGGGTTAAGTGACATGATCCGGCATGCTACCGGCTTGTCGTTGCTATTCGTATTTGCTTGTGCGTGTTTTGCCACCCGGGCGGGGGCTTCGGAACTGCCGTTCCCGCCGGCCCAACTTCGCGACGACTACGGGGAAGCTTTGCCTTACGCGATCCCTCCGCCAACTCCGGCCGGCTTGTGCCTGATCGACTCTGGAGTTGATCTCAACCCCGATACAGCGCCTGTGACTGTGTACCGTGAAGCGTTGGACGGGGGGACCCCGAACGACGTTGATCCTATGGAGCACGGTACGCGCATGGCGATGGAAGCGGCTGCGGTACCGAATAACAATTGGGGAACCGTGGGCGCCGCTCCGGGTGCCATCCGCATCATTTCGATCCGTGTGATGGAGCCTAATGGGACAGTGAGCTTCACAGGTTACAAGCAGGCTATTCTCCGGTGCCGGGACCTAGCATCCGTGTATCACATCAAGGTCATCAGTCTCTCCTTGGGTTATCCGACGACACCAACAGAAGCCGAACTCCAGGAGTCTGAAAACGCGGCCGTGGCGGCCCAAAGCTACGGCATAAGCGTCTTCGCCGCCGCGGGCAACGACGGCCTGAACCAGATCGACTATCCAGCAGCGTTGCCGCCGATCATTGCCGTCGGTGCCGCGGGCGAAAACCACGAAAGGTGTCCCTTCTCGAACTGGGGGCCGGGTCTAGCGCTGCTTGCGCCAGGATGCGACCTTGACACGGTAGACCCGAGCACGGGCGAACCTGTAAGTGGGTTCTACGGTACAAGTCAGGCCACCGCGGATACCGCGGCCGTGGTCTGTGCGCTCGATGCCTACCGACCCGATCTAAGCCCGGAAGACAACAGGCAGCTACTTACCATCAGCGCCTCCGCGAATGGCGGCGAGCTGGACGTGACGGCGCTCTTTGAAGCAGCCGGGCTAGGGAGTGTGATTGCCAGCGGCAAGGCCCGCGAGCAGGTGGTCCTACCGCAATCGGGAAGCGCCCCATCGCCCTCGATCACCCCGGTAATGCCTCCTAATGTCGCGCATGTCCGGCGACTCCCGCAGCCACGAGTGCGTCTACGGCACCTTCGTTCGGAGTCTCTGCTGACACTGCTCAACCGGCCGCAGGGAGCGCGCGTCGTCATCAAGATCATCGATGCACGAAAGCGCGGACATTCGAGGACTATTGCGGAGCGAATTGCAGCAGCGACGAATGTCTCCCTCAAGGCGTATCATGGAGTTGTCCTCGCCATCAGCTACGTCGATCCCTCCGACCACAGCGTGACGTCCCCCACGACAGACCTCCACCTTCCTTGATACGCTCGGTTTTCATCAGTGTAGTCGTGGTGCTTGTGGTGGCAGTCGCACCAGCTCTAGCCAGTGCGGGGACCTATCAGGTGAGTGCTTGCGCCGACGCTCCGGCAGCAGCCAACAACAGCTTTGTGTCATTCAATAGCGACCCCGCTCACCTCTCGGTTGGTCAGACCTGCCCGCCCCAAGCGAGAGGGTCAAACAGACAGGAGCAGGAAACGGGGCTTTATGCGACGGACAAACTATTGGCTGGTAGCAACGCCGTCGATGGCGCCCGGGCAGGCTGGTCCTTTACTGCGGCACCGGGGACGACCATTACGGGACTCCAAGGCGAGCGGTATCTCGGAGCCCACGGCGATAACAGTTGGTCTCCATTTGTGTCCGCAGAAGGTACCACGCTAGAAACTTGCACATTTACTTACCCTGCGGACCACTGCGAAGTCGGGGGACCCTTGGGTGCCGGGAACGAAGGGTTCGGGCCAGTCGCGGTCAACAATGCTTTGAGCTTGTCAATCGGGATCGCGTGCACAGCCTCGATCGGATGTGGTACCGGGGGCACAATGCACGAAGCCTGGGCTGCGCTCTACGGTGTGACGGTCACGGTCAGCGAGTCAGCTAGCCCGACGATAAGCCCACCGACGGGTGCCCTCTGGGGTGCAGGACCGGCCAACGGTTTCCATACAGGCACCGAGAGCGTGACATTCGATGCATCAGACCCGAGCGGAATAAGCGGAGCGCACTCCTAGTTGATGGCTCGCCCACGGCAAGCGCACCTGGCACTTGCGACTTTACACGCGCCATGCCCTGCGCTAGCCTCGCACAAACCTTTACGCTCGACACGACCCGCCTCACCGATGGTGCTCACACACTTACTTTGCAGGTGGAGAACGCTGCGGGAAACGAGACACAGCTAACGCACGAAATCGTCGTGGATAATACCGCGCCTCCACCTCCTGTCGGACTCTCGGTGACGGTCGCGAGTGACGGGACTTACACGATGACGTGGAGTGATCCGCTCGGCCACGCAGCGCCGATCGTGTCAGCTAATTATCAATTTTGTCCCATTGCCGGACCGTGCAGTATCGCTGAAACCGGCCCGGACGGTCACATTGCCGGATTGCACGCGCCGTCCGGTGCTAGCACTGTGCGTGTGTGGCTAACCGACGCCGCGGGCCAGAGCAATGCAAGCAACGCGGCGACCGGAACGCTGCCGATGAACAAACACAAAGAAGAAGTTCCCCCACCCCCGCCGGCGCTTCGCCTTCGCCATCGCTTGCGAGGCCGCTCGCTAGTTCTGACTGCGACGGTGCCCAGCGGAGTGCAAGGCCCGATCACGTTCAGCTACATGGCGCTTCGCGGGCACCATCGGCTTGCCCATGCCCAGCGCCGTGCCAAGGTGTCACACGGGCGCGCAACGGCCGTGTTTACTCTCTCCCGCGCCGCGCTCGCGGCTCAGGTGGTGTCGATCAGCGCGAGCGCTGAGGGTGCCAGCGCCGTAGCAGCGCTGATCCGCTTGATTCACCGCCGACGCGATCGTCGCACGCCACGCTGATCTGGCAACCCGCGCTATCACTATTAGGCTGCGTTGCATCCCGCCGTCGCATTGCGTTACTGATCTCGCAGTGCCCGCCTGCCTTCGTGCCCAATGTTGGACCGCGGGGAAGTCGTTGGGACTTTGGGGGTGTTGCGTGCATTAACGAGTATGGATAGTCCTCGTCTCTCTGGGCGCCCCGACGTCGGTTGCTCATCTGAACCTAACGAGTTCGATGACGGTCGCCTGCAAGTGGATGAGACTCTTACGGCCGAACTACCGCGGGCTACGGTACGAATTGAGGCGTCCTCGTCGGTGTGTGAGAGGCTGCGCTGGCCGCTTTGCCTTCTGCTGGCAGTTGCGGCGCTCGGCGGCAGTTTGGTTTTGTTCCACGCACGAGACCCTTCGCCCCGCGATGATGCTCGCCGCTCAAGGCCCGCAGTCACCTCGCGTCGATACCGCGGCTCCGCCCATAAGTCGGTCGGATCTTCCGCCGCTATCAGGCACCCGAAGGTGCCTGCCGCGCGGATGCCCCGCCGACACATGCCACGCGAGGTGATAGACCGCGTGAGCGTTACCCACGGCCACGCAGAGTGGGACAGCGCTTCCACGCCTGCCGCGACCCCGGCGCCCACCAACCAGTCTCCCGCACCATCACCCGTTTCCCGTCGTCGGAGACAGCCCAAGAGCGAGTTCAGCTACCTGGGAAGGTGAACTGCCTCGATGCCGGCGGTAGTTCTCTCTGATGCTGTCGTGGGGCTAGTTGCCCGCAGGATGCAGTTGCTGTCTGACCCCTTGCGGGTTCGGCTGCTGCTCGCGTTGCAGAACGGCGAGGCGTCCGTACAGCAGTTGGCTGATACCTCTGACATCGAACACCGCAACGCCTCGCGCAGTCTCAATGCGCTTTACCGCGATGGGCTTCTCGCGCGACGGCGCGAAGGAAAACAGATGCTCTACTCGCTGGCTGACTACACCGCATGCCGGCTGGTCGGACTGGCCGCTGAGAGCATCGCCGCTCGTGTCGAAGAGCTGAGCGACCTCGTCCTCGAGAACGCCTGATCGACTTCAGACGCTTTTGCGCTGCGCCCCACCAGTTCGCGTGCCGGGGTCGCGCGCGCCTAGCAGATTACGCGGGCTGCTTGTACCCACTTTCGCGCGTATATGAGTACGTGCGAAGGTGGGTAGTTGCCGCATCTCGTGAGGCGTAGGTTGGCCTCATGAGCGATTTACGCAGTAAGAGTGACGGACGTGGCGCTCGTGGTAGTGAGGTCGGCGGGCGTCTGGTGCGAGCGGCGGGCCGGGTGTTGTTGTGGGGTTGCGTGCTGCTTTTGCTCGTGCGCGGCATCGTCGCCGTGCTCGACCCAAACCCCACGGTCAGGGTCCCCGCCCGGACGGTCACTGTCACACAACCTGCGAGGACAGCGCCATCGACGGCGCGGGAAAGGTGATCGGTATGTCACGTAGACGCTGGTTGTGGATTGTGTGCTGGCTGGCTGTGGTGCTGCTGGCGTTTCCCGCGGTTGCGTTCGCATCGGGTAACGAAGTGGGCAGCAATGTCGCAAACCTCCTGAAAGGTTACGCGAGCGAGCTGTATGGGGGAATCGCGGCGATCATCAGCCTGGTTTTCTTGGTGAATCGTCGTTACACCGAGTGCTGGCCACGTTTTTGTTCGCGGCGATCGTGGTCGCGTGGCTGGTGTTCGCACCGGACTCGATTGCGCATGCCGCTGAAGGCATCGCCAAACAGATCTTCGGCTGAGGGAGCGTGGGCTTGTGAGTGATTCCCCCGCACCGATCCGCTCCTACCAGCGGATCTTCAAGCCCGACCGGCGGATCTACCAGATCGACGGGCGGCACCTGCCGATCCCCGGCGGAGTGCCGCTTGAGTGGCTCGCGTGGGCGTTCGCGGCGCTGGTAATGGTGCTGGTCCTCAGCCAGCGCTCGATCCTGTTCGCGGTCACGCTCGGCGCGGTCGGTGCGCTGCTGGGCGCCGGCTGGCAGGGCTGGTACGGCGCCGCCCTGCTGGGCGCCGCGGGGTTTGTGGGGACGTTGGCTGCCGGGGTGCTAGTGGGGTGGCTTGACTGGCCGCTGCGGCTGGTCGTGCTGCCGGGGATGGTTGCGACGCTCGCGGGGCAGGCCGCGCCGGACGGTCGCCCCGCGCACCGCTACATCGTCTCGTGGGTTTCGCTGCGGTTGCGGAGTGCCCGGCGCTCGCTTGACCGGCCTCTCGGCATGGATGGGGAGGTGGCGGTGTGGGCGCCGCGGGTGTGGGTCGCGCCGGACCATCACTCCCCGGTGCTTGAGCACGGCCGGGTTCGTGGCCCCGCGCGGCTGGTGTTCGGACGCCCGGTGGTCGTGATCCCGAGCCGCGGCAGGTATGTGGTGCGCCCCGCGGAGGGACACCGTATGCGCAGCCGCGAGCGGGTCGCTGAAGTGATCGAACTTCGCGGCCGAGCAGATCGTCGAGGTGCGCCCGTGAGCGGTTTCGCGTTGCGCTACGCGCAGGGGAACCTGCTTCTCGGGCGGGGTGGTGAGAGCGCCGGCCTGTACCGGCTGGGGATGAGCGCCTACCCCTTCCTCCCGACCGATGGGAAGTGGGCGCTACAGCGTCGCCTGCAGCGCCTCGCCCACACAATCGCCGCGGACTTCTCCTTGTGGCGGGTCAACCGCGCCTACCCAGCCGAGCAGTACGTCGAGCACACCGCCGGGCTGCTAGACGAGCGCCACCAGGACACCGAGGTGTGGCGGGCGTTCCTAGAGGGCCACCGCAAGCGGCTGTGTGAACTCGGCTCGCACGCACCAGAGGTCTATCTCGCGGTCTCATTGAGCCGCAGCGCCCCGGCCGGCCTGGGCGCGGGGCTGATTCGCGGGGTGGATCGTGCCCGGCGGAGGGTGGAGGAGCTGGCCGGGATCACGAACGCGTCCCCGATCACCGCCCGGGAGCTTTCAGAGTTCGCCGCTACCGAGCAGCGCGTGTATGAGCGCCTCAACGGCGTCCTGCCTGCGCGGCGCGCGAGCACCCTTGAGCTTCAGTGGCTCTTGCGTCGCGCCGCGAGCCGGGGTGTGAGCGAGCCCGACCTTGACCAGCACTGGCAGCCAGACGCCCTGGTCATCTCCACGCCCAGCGGCAACGGGGTGGCGTTCCAGCCGCTCGAGCACGACCTGCGGCGGTGCGCGAACGCCGCGATCACCGAGCGTCAGCAGACGCTCGTGGTGGACAGCGAGCGAGGCCGCTGCTACCAGGCGATGCTCGCGCTCGGCGCGCTCGCGGAGGCACCGCGGAGTTCCCCGGCCCGACCGCGGAGGTTCTGTTCGCGCCGTTGGAGGCCCTCGGGTTCCCCGTCGACGCCGCGGTCCACTGCCGCTGGCTTGGGAACCGGCAGGCGCTCGCGCAGGTCCGTAAGCGGATCGCTGACGTCGAGCACGCCTATCACGAGCAGGTACAGGGCGCAGCGCACGGCCCAAGCCTGCTCGCCGGGGAGGACCGGGTCCTCGCCCGCGAGTACGAGGCGCAATCTCCAGCCGCGGGCGCCCCCGATGCTCTACGCATCGATCGGCCTCGCGGTCGGCGCACCGGGCGAGGAGGAGCTTGAGCGCAGGGTCGCCGCGCTCAAAGAGCAGTACGGCGACGTCCGGCCTGCACCGTCCCGCTGGGTTGCAGCGGGAGATGTTCTTCGAGCATCTCCCGCGCGCGGATGGGTGGCTGTGATGCGCGACTACGTGCAGCCACTCACAGTCGAGCAGTTCGGTGGGATGGTCGCCACCGCGACCCGCACGGTTGGCTCCGGTAGAGGCCCCTACCTCGGGTACACCCCGACCGGAGCACCGATCCCGGTCCGCTTCGACGCGACGCAGGCGCCGCGGGAGGACCGCGCGTCCGGGGTGCTGCTGATCGGCACGTTGGGCAGCGGGAAGACTGTTGCGGCGCGGGCGATCGAGTACGCCGCCGAGCGCCGCGGCAGCCTCGTGGTGGACTTCGACCCGAAGCCCGGCCCGGCCTGCACAGCTCCCAGAGCTCGGGGAGCGCATGCAGGTGCTGGAGCTCTCCGGTGACCCCGGGCAGCAGGGGCGCCTTGACCCGCTCGCGATCGGCCTCGAGGATCTCCGGGAGGAGCTGGCCTGCTCCTATCTGCTTGAGCTACTCCCCGGTCCGACGAGCACCTGGGAGAACGCGGTCAGCCTCGCCGTCAAGGACGCGGTCCGCGAGGGCTCCAAAAGCCTTGAGCGCGTGGTTCCTGCTTGGTGAAAGCGACCGTTCCGGTGCGCGCGAAGCCGGCGAGGCGCTGCAGGTGATCCGCGACTTCGGCCTCGCCCGGTTGGGGTTCGTAACGCCGGGTCCACCACGATCAGCCGCGCGGACACGCCGGTCACGACGATCCGCATGCCCGGCCTCTCGCTCCCGGAACCCTCGGCCTCACGAGACTCCTACACCCGCGCCGAGCGCGTATCCGTCGCCACATTGAGTTTTGGTCGCGGCCTACGCGCTGCCGGCTGACTCTCCGGTGACCGCACCCGTCACAAGATCGTCGGCCTGGACGAGATCTGGTTCCTCCTGGCGTCCCCCCAGGGCCGTCAGATCATCAACCGCCTCGTCCGGCTGGGCCGCGCGTTCAACGCGACGCTGCTGCTCGGCACGCACCGCATCGCTGACCTCGGCGACCTCTCAGACCTCATCGGCGTCGTCTTCGTCTTCGGCCAGGACTCCGACGACGCCGCCCGGGCGGCGCTGCGGTTCATCGGCCTTGAGCCGACACGCGGGCCCCTGATCGGCCTCCTGCGCGAATTCAGGGCCGGAAGGTGCCTGATTGCGCGACCTCCACGGCCGTGTCGGCGAGGTCCAAGTCGACCTCGTCTACCCCCACCTCCTCCAAGCACTCCA
>CAWJEV010000006.1:0-168239 GCA_963842005.1 uncultured Solirubrobacterales bacterium
GGCGTCCTGCTCCTTCCGGCGCGGGTTACCTCATGGTCCGCGGCCGCTTGCGGGATGCTCGCATGCGGCGAGCGCGGAGGAAGGCGTACCCGACGAAACCGATCACTATCACAACCGCCAGCCCCAGCACCGGTGTCCAGCCCAGCCGACGCCGCCCAGACGTCTGGACCGGCGTGAACAGCTCGTCCAGGCTCACCGCCAGCGAAGCGCCGGACGCACGTGGACCTCGTTGTACTCGCGGATCAACGACTGGGTCAGCCCCGACGGCTTCGGCGATGCTGCGGATCTGCCTGGGCGTAGAAGTCGCCCGCACAGGCCGAATAGTCGCGCCCTTGACCTCCCTGATGATCGTCTCCCCGATGCCGGTCCGCTGGCTGACCTCGGTGACCGTAGTCGGCCTGGCCACGCGCTTCCGCCAGGGCTTCTCCGATGCCCACGCGCGCTTCACTGCTTCACCGCGCTGCATGCCTGCCCGACCTCGGGATCGCAGGCGGCCCCGATCACATGATTACCGTCATGCCCGCCGCGGAACCCTCACCGCCATAACCACCCAGTCAATTCCGGGCCGCGCCCTTGCCTCATCGATGTCGGGTTCCCCCTGTCAGGGTCCCGGGACAGGACTTCGACCTCCGATCTCAAACGCCATGCCCAGCACACCGCTCCGCTCCGCCCTACGGGCTCCGCTCCACGAGACACCGCCGAAAGTCACAATCAGAGAAGATCAACACACACAACAACCGACGCGAAGTGGGGCCACGCCTCGTCCACGAACATCAGCCGTAGTGGGCGAGGATCCTCCGCGCGGGCGGACACCAGGAGTGTCGGGAAGTTTCCTTGAACGCCTCCTGGCGCTCGGGGTCGGCCTGCGGATGACGTGGTCTTGGGGTCACCTTCCGCCAGCCGTGACGCGCAAGGATCCGGTACAGCGTCGAGGGGTTGGGAGACTCCCCACACCGCTGCTCGAGCTCATTGAGCATCTCGGCGGCCGTGACCAGCTGCCCTTCACGCGCGGCGTCCTCGAAGTGCGCGACGAACTGCGCCTCCTGCTCGATGCTGAGAACCCCGCCGCGCCGCCCACCCCACCCATCGGTGGACAGCGTGCGCTTGCCCTCACTGAGATATTCAGCCTTCCGGCGATACACGCTACTGCGGCTCAAACCGACAGCCTCAGCGACATCCTGGGCCTCCCAGCCCAACGCCAACAAACGAATACACATCACCCGAGCGTGCTCACGAGCCGACAGGCTCTTGCTGTCCGCCAGCAGCTCATCCATACGCTCAACGGTGTCTTCTGGGAACGGAACCGAAGTAGCCATACAGCAAAGTTCGACACCAATCCTATATCACCTGCCTTGATTGCGGGTTGGTATAAGGCCTCTCGCCATCGCGTCCCGGCCGTCGAGGACACCAACCCGCCCGCGACCCAATCCATGCCCAGGCACTCATCGCCAGAAGTGCCTGAAACCGCGATAATCGCCTCGCTGGCGTGGTATGAACGAAGGCGCGCCGAGAGTCGCCGTGCCCTGAGTTCGTTAGATCGCGCCGAGCGCCTCGAGGAACCCTGGGTTCTGGATACACGGGCTCCCGACCGCCCGGCGTGCGACTCGTGATGTAGGCACCGTCTGTCGGCCGCGTCCTCAAGCGCTTACACAAGTCTGAGACCATTTTTCGAGAAAGGCCATCCTCCGATGCTAACGGAATGCTATAGTTGCCCGAACAAACTACCCAGCCAGAAGCGATGCCCGTCTCCGCCCCCAGCCAGCGATATGCCTCTGCACCGGCTCCCCCTCTCGACCGGGAGGTCGATGTGCTGCGCCGCGCGCTCGCGCTCGTCGAGCAGCGCCTTCCCCCCGGCTGGCAGCTTGACGTAGAGGAGGAGGCACGGCTCGGGGATCTACGCGTCGATGCCCTGGCGGATCTGCGGGCACCCGACAAAAGTCGTGTGCTGCTGCTGGTCGAGGCCAAGCGTCTGCTCGGCGCTCGCGATGTCGCGAGTGCTCTGGAGCAGCTCGAACTGGCCCGCACGCGCATGGACCGGCGGGCCAAAGTTGCGCCGATGCTGGTCGCGCGCTACCTGTCTGCCTCGACCCGCGAGAGGCTCGAGCGGCGTGGCGTGGCCTATGCGGATGCCACTGGCAACCTCTGTTTGGCGTTCGAGCGGCCCGCATTGTTCATGCGCGATGCAGGCGCCTTGCGCGACCCCTGGCGCGGGCCGGGCCGCCCGCGTGGGAGCCTCAAGGGCCCGCCAGCCTCGCGTGTAGTGCGGGCGCTCGTGGACTTCACCCCGCCCGTCACGGTACCTGAGCTCGTCGAACGCAGTGGGGCCTCTACGGGCGCCACCTATCGAGTCGTGGAGTTCTTGGAACAGGAGGCGCTCATCGAGCGCCAACCCCGCGGGGCGATCACGACTGTCGACTGGCGAGCACTCCTCGAACGCTGGAGCCAGGACTACGGCTTCCAGCAGAGCAACACCAGCGCCTCCTACCTCCAGCCCCGCGGCCTCCCCGCCCTGCTCGAAGCGCTGCGCTCCACCCCCGAGTTGCGCTATGCCCTCACCGGCTCGCTCGCCGCCGAGCGGCTCGCACCATATGCACCACCACGGCTGGCCATGATCTACGTCGAGCGACTCGACCGATCCGCCGAGCGGCTGGATCTGCGCGAGGTCGATGGCGGCGCAAACGTTCTGCTCGCCACAGGCGACTACGACGTCGCCTTCGAGCGCACCCTGGAGATCGACGGGCTGCGGATCGTCGCGCCAAGCCAGGCCGCCGTCGACTTGCTCACCGCCCCCGGCCGTGGCCCCACCGAGGCACAGGCGCTGCTCGACTGGATGAAGGCCAATGAACCAGCCTGGCGACGCTGATCTACTCACCGCGGCTCGCTCCGCGCTGCTCGACGCACTCCAAGCCCTCCAACCACACCTCGACGCGGTGGTCGTGATCGGCGCCCAGGCGATCTATCTCTGGAGCGGGGGAGCACAGGTCGCGCTCGCCGAGACAACCAAGGACAGCGACCTCGCGCTCGACACCCGCACCCTGTCCGACACTCCGCTGCTCGAGGACGCGATGCGCCAAGCCGGGTTTCGCCTCGACCCCAACTCCCCTCAGCCCGGCTCCTGGCTGAACCGCGAGGGCATACCCGTCGATCTCATGGTCCCGGAGTCGCTTGCCGGCACCGCGGGCCGCCGTGGCGCGCGCATCCCACCACACTCAAAGCACGCCGCCAGGCGCGCCAACGGCCTGGAGGCCGCGATCGTCGACCACACACCGATGCACGTAGCCGCCCTCGACCCCAACGACCCGCGCACCTGCACCGTCAACATCGCCAGCCCCGCCGCGCTGCTCATCGCCAAGCTCCACAAGATCGCCGAGCGTGCCGAGACACCCGATCGCCTCCTCGACAAGGACGCCCACGACCTCTACCGCCTCCTCGTCGCGATCCCCACCGACGAGCTTGCAACAGCCCTCCAGCGCCTGCGCGTCGATGCTTTCGCCGGCGAGGCCACCCGGCATGCTCTCGGGTTCCTCCACATGCTCTTCGCCGACGGACCAGAAGCGCTCGGTTCGACGATGGCCGGCCGAGCCGAGCAAGGCATCGGCAACCCCCTGGTCGTCTCCACATCCGCCGCCACGCTCGCCGCTGATCTGCTCGCCACCTTGCGCATCGAGAACCCCTCTGGATGAAGCTGGGCAGGCTCGCACAGTAGTGCGCGAGTCGGGTTTGCTGAGCCCCAGGTAAGGCCCTCCCGCCTTTGGTGGGGCTCCGTAACCCTCGGCCTCTGTCGACGGTCACGACCCGCACGTCATGACCACAACGGCCGTAGAGGCCGTCAGACGGCTCTTGGCGGGCAACCCTCGCCCGTGGTCTCAAGGGAGACAGCCGCCGTCTCAAGAGCCAACCCATCACTGCCGATCTCCGCTCCACGCAACCAAGTGTGGGTCAAATCTTGACCGGGACTACGGGATCAACCCTCAGCCGGCCTCGATAGGTGCAAGCCCACAGGACGAAAGGAGGCCCGTATGCAGGTCTGCCAAGCCCACGAGCAGTACGTCCGCTGGCTTCTTGCCACGAGGGATATGTCGCCGCACACGATTCGTGCCTACGACAGCGACATCGCAGCATTCGAGCGGCATCTCGGCATTCGCGTGCTCGTCAACCAGATTGATCGAGACTGTCTCGTCGCCTTTATCGAGGAACAGCAGGCGGCAGGGCTTTCCGCGGCGTCGATCAGACGACGTGCGTCGGGCCTTCGCGGCTTCTGCAAGTGGTTGCAGTCGTGCCGTCTCTTGGAGTCTGACCCGTGGACGGGTACGACGGTCTCCGTCGGGCGATCCCGCAAGCTGCCTCGTATCTTGCCCACTTATGAACTCGATCGCCTCTTCCTCGCACTCCGGAAGATGGCTTGTGTTGACAGTACCCGAGACTCAGACGAGGTACTGCCACGGCCACATGAGTCGACGACGCTGCTCGCAGTTGCTCTGATGGTGGCGACAGGCGTGCGCGTCAGCGAGGTGGTGAGTATCAAATGTCAAGACATCGACGTGCCGGGTCAGAGCGTACGCATCCTCGGAAAGGGACGTCTCTGCCCGTGACCACCGTGACCCCCTCCGACGTGTCGGGTCAGAGCGTACACATCCTCGAAAAGGGACGTCTCTGCCCGTGACCACCGTGACCCCCTCCGACGTGTCGGCAACATAGACCCTCATTTGTCGCTAGAACGCGACGCCGGCCTTCGCGAGCTGGGTCAAGCGGGTTGAGGCACCTCCTCAGCGTAGGCGGATGGCGATGACCCTTTCGATCTCGTGTACGAGCCCTTCTGCTTCGGAGAGCGCGACGGGAGGCTCTCCGGGCAGCGCGATCGACGGTGCAGGGGCGCACGCCTCGGGGTTGTCCGTGAAGGTGGCAAGCAGCGGACCATGTTCTCCTTCGCTGAAGCTCAGCGACAGCAGCTGCGAGGTTCGACCGATTCCCTCCGCAGGGCAGTTTACGGCGCTGCCGGCTGATTCGTCGACGGGCAGCTCGTTGACGTCCTGCACGATCGTCCGCACGAGCGCTGGCTTGAGGATCATCACCGGCGGCGGTTCACTCTTGCGCGCGGGCCGATCGGTGACCGTCACCGTGACCGCGCCGACGTTTGCGCCGAGCAGCGAGTAGCTGGGACGCGCGCGCTCCCACGACGCGGCGGCGGTGACCCGCACGATGAACCTATCGGCGCTCGCGTCGCGGCGCGCAACGTAGACGCCGAGCGCGCACAGCCGCAGCGCGTGGCTCCCCCTCGGCAGACGGAATTCCTCGCCCCAGAAGTTCATCGATTCACGCTTCTCGATTTCAGGCAGCGATTCGTGGCCGTGGGGCGGCGTGAACGACGAGTCGCCGCTCGTGGAGAACACCTCGCGCGTCCCGGCGGGTAGATGCCCGGCGACATACGCAAACACCCTGCTGGGCGGCGCAGCGGTGGCCCAGACGGAGCTGCGCGCCACCAGTTTGGCGCGTTCTTCGCTGCCCAGTGACACGGCGGGTGTGCGGATCGAGCCCAGCAACTTGGCCTGCCCGGCCGGCACCCTGCCCAGGCGAGTGGCCCCCTTGGGCAGCGCCGCCGCCTTCAAGGCACTCTGCGCGGAGCGAGCTGCGATCAGCGCGCGGGCGCTCGGCGAGGCCGGTGGTTCGGCGGGCACATCGGGAGCGTTGGCGCGAATGGCCGCGGCGTGCGCGTGGTGTACCGGCGAGCAACGCTCGTAGGGTTGGATGTCGACTTCGTTCTCGCCGCCGGGGAACGCGTAGGAGGCGCGCGAGTAGTACAGCAGCCCGTCGGCGCAGCGAACGATGCGTTTCAGCGTGAGCGCGCCCTTTTCGACGATGAACTTGCCCGCGGCGCAGTCCGGCTTGCAGTCGTTCTCGTGGATCGTGACCGACGCGCCCGCCCGTGCTGACCCATAGCCTTCTGAGGGGCTGTTGAAGTAATCGACTTCGCTGACGTACAGGTTGCCATCGCCGCAGGCGAGCGTGATGCTGGCCGGGCGGAAGGCGTGCCCGCGACAGTCCTTGTTGGCGACGTAGACGCGCGGATGGCGCTTGGGTGTGCGGTGGGCCGCCGCACCCGCCGCCGCGCTGGCAGCGCAAGCCGCTGCTGCGGCGATGCCAAGCACCGCCAGCAAAGCCAAAGAGACCCTTGTGCGGACTGTCATGGCTTTCCTACTACCCAAGTTCCTAACACCCGAGCAGCGGAGCGCTGACGCCAAGGCACCGCATAGTGGTTCAACCGACCTGGTACTTGATGTGCGTGACGCCGGGTGCGTCGACGGCCCGGATCTGCGTCAGCTTGAGAGCCCCGTGCTGGAGGCCCTCGAATAGGCGTCTGCCGCCGGCCATGATCACCGGCGCGATTGAGATGTCGACCTCGTCGACAAGGCCTGCAGCCAAGTACTGGTTGACCACCGACGCGCCGCCGGCAAGCCAGATGTCCTGCTCCTGGGCGGCGTTCTCGGCCTGCGCGAGCGCCGACTCGATCCCGTGGGTCACGAAGTAAAAGGTGGTGCCGCCCTTCATCTCAAGCGGC
Source organism: uncultured Solirubrobacterales bacterium (assembly GCA_963842005.1). Lineage (GTDB taxonomy): Bacteria > Actinomycetota > Thermoleophilia > Solirubrobacterales > Solirubrobacteraceae > Palsa-744. Next base: position 6,557 of record CAWJEV010000006.1, read on the forward strand.
TCGCGCGCGTGGTGGGTGAGCACGAACACCGGATGGTGGTAGGGCGGGTCCTCGCCCCACCAGCCTGGCCACGGATCGTCGCCCCAGGATCCGGTGCCACCGCCGAACATGTTGCGTCCCATGATCGTGGCGCCGATGTTTGCGCGGCGCTCCTCGACCACCGAGGAGCTTATGTTTGTCTCGCCGCCCTGCTCGCCGTGCATCTCCCGGAACGCCCTGAGGGGGAAGAACCACTCATGCAGCTCCATCCCACCTACTCCGAGCGGGTCCTCCTCGCTCTGGTCCGGACCTGCGACATAGCCGTCCAGCGACATCGTGATGCTGAGTCTGAGCTTGCTCATGGCACACCTCCTCGGGGTCTCGAATCTGCCCAAGATCTGGGTTTGGCATCCATCAAAGACCCATGACCGGCGCTAGCTCGGTTCGGCTGGCAGCGCGCCGATTGGCGGGACGTGAGCGCGCCCGATCGACGTAGGCGCGCATCATCCGGGGGTCGCCAAGGCGAGGTCGGCGATGATCAGTCCCACAAGATCCTGGCGCGGCATGCGGTGATTGTTGCATCGCATGACTGGTGGCTGGCGGGCGCCCGCCGGCCGCGGCGTCCGGCGGCGCTCGCGCATCGCGTTCAGGCACTCGTCGCCAGGAGTGCCCGGGTCGTGAATAATCGCCAACAATCCGCCTGCATCCGCGCCTACCTCAGGGCAGTAGCTTGCTCACAAATCCCCTGCTAATCGGCACCTTTCAACACGGAGTCGCCGTCCAGCGCGGGCGGATCGCACCCAGGAGGTCGCGAGTTCGAGTCTCGCTAGCTCCATTTCTAAAGATCCCCGCATTTGGGCGGTTTCGAGGTCGGATGGGCGGAGCGTGCTGCCAGCCCATTCTTCTCGGCTGGTGGGCTGTCTGGTGGGCTGAACAGACACCCTCGGAGGCTAGAGTCGCCTCTTCTGCTCTTCAAAGCCCCGTATTTGCGGGCTTGGACGGGCCGCGATTGGTGCGTGCGGGCCGGAAACCATGCAGTCTTGAGTTAGAGCGCCGATCAGGTGGGCCCCGCAAGAGCTCCCGCAAACGACGGTCCTTTCAGGGCTACCGTCGCAGCTATTCGCCGATCTGCCGGGCTGGGCGCTTTCCATGAGGTCGAGGGTTCGAGCGTATGTCGGCGCCGGTGAGAAACTGACCCCCCTTCGCCGGTTGAGAGTTGACCCCCCTGGGGCGGTGGCGGAGGCGTCCGGGGTCGTGTTGAGCCTGGTTCGGTCGCTGTCACCGAGACCGGGAGAAGGGTTGTGTTGGACGTGGAGCAGTGGGCTGAGTTGCGCCGGGAGCATTTCGTTCGTGGGGTGTCGATCAAGGAGCTTGAGCGTCGCACGGGGCTGGCGCGTAACACGATCAGGGCGGCACTGCGCTCGGCGCAGCCGCCGGTGTTCCGTGTGCCTGAGCGCCCGTCGAAGCTCGACTCGTTCAAGGAGGAGATCCATCGCCTTCTGAAGGACGATCCGAAGCTCCCAGGGGTCAGGGTCAGGGAGCTGATCGAGCCGCTCGGGTTCGATGGCGCCAAGACGATCGTCGATGACTACCTGCGCGAGGTCCGCCCGTTGTTCTTGGCGCGGCGCACGTATCAGCGGACGGTCTATCGCCCGGGGGAGATCTGCCAGTGGGATCTGTGGGAGCCCTCGGCGTGGGTGCCGGTCGGGCATGGCGAGGTCCGTCGCGCGTGGGTCGTCGTCGCGTGCTTGGGGTATTCGCGTGCCGGCGCGGGCGCGCTGATTTTCTCGAAGGAGGCGCCGGATGTGTTGTGGGGGATGGCGCGCTGCTTGTGGTCGTTGGGTGCGCTGCCCGAGTTGTTGGTCTGGGATCGCGAGGGGTGCCTGCACGCCGGTGGCGGCCGATCGACTGATGCGTATGCCGGCTTCTGTGGGCGGCTCCCGGTCGACTGGTACTTCTGCGAGACCGCGTGACCCGCAGGCGAAGGGCGCCGTGGAGCGCCTGCAGGGGTACCTGGAGACGAACTTCGAGCCGGGCCGGTCCTTCGCGAACCACCTCGACTTCCAGCTGCAACTCGACGCCTGGTTCCAGAAGGCGAACGCGCGGACGCACAAGACGCTCAGGGCGCGGCCGCTCGACCGCCTCACAGAGGAGCGGCGGGTGATGCGCGCCCTGCCGCCCCGGGAGCTTGACCTGGACCGCCGCTGGGTCACGCGTGTGGCTCCCGACCCGTACCTGCGGTTCGATACCAACGACTACTCCCTTGACCCGCACCTCGTCGGCCGTCGCGTGGAAGTCCGTGCCTCCCAGCGCGAGATCACCGCCGCGGCGCTGGACACGGGTGAGCTCGCATGCCGGCACGAGCGCTGCTTCGCCAAGAACCGCACGATCACCGCGCTCGAGCACGCCAGGGCGCTCAAGGAGCGCCACGGGCAGCCAGAGCCAGAGCCGCTCGTGCAGCAGCGCCCCCTTGCCGTCTACGACCAGCTGATCGCGTGAGCGCCACCTCTGAGCTCACGCACCTGTTCAGGGCAATGAAGGCGCCGGCGGCCGCCATGGCGCTACCGAAGCTCGCCGAACGCGCACGGGCGGAGGAGTGGAGCTACGAGCGCTTCGCGCAAGCGCTGCTCTCTACCGAGACCTCCGCCCGTGAGGCGCATGGCGGGGAGAGCCGCATCCGCCAAGCACGGTTCCCCGCCCGCAAGACACTGGAGGAGTTCGACTTCACTTTCCAGCGCTCAGTCAAGAAGCAGGTGATCGAGCACCTCGGCCAGCTCGACTTCCTGCACGCCAAGGAGAACGTCGTGCTCCTCGGCCCGCCCGATCTGGTTTCACACTGCCCCTTTCGCGTTCGTCATTGCGCAAACAGTCCAGCTTCGGACTGAAGCACCTGGATTCTCAGGCCTTTGCGACGGCCGGTGGTCACGTGCACCGCGTGTCGCTGCCCGCGTTGGACTTGGTGCAACACGGTCTGGCGGGCGACTCCGAGGCATTTCGCGGCCTCGTTGAGTGGTAGATAGCCCTCGGGGACGTTCGGCACGAACTGGGCGCGGACCTCGTCCGTTAGCCGAATTCGCCACGGCGCGCCTGCCGTGACTTGCTCGCCGGGGAGCAGCCCTTCGCGCAGCCACCGGTGGATCGTCGAGGTTGACACCTGCAGTGTGTTGGCGGCCTGTTCGATCGTGACGGTGCCGCTGTTCGGTTCAGGCTGGGGTGCGATCGGGATGCTCGCTCGCTGACGAACCCCTTGGACGCGTGTCGCGGTGAATGGCAGCCCGGTCCCGGTGCGCCGGCCTTGCCGGTTCAAGATCGCTGCGATCTGATGGTCGGGGTGATGCGCAGCGAGCCGGCGGATCAGCTCGATCGTGTCCTCGGAGGTGCAGGTTCGCTTCGTGCCGCGGCGGACCAGCGGAATGCTCAACTGGGTGCGGGCCGCACCCTCCCAAAAGATCTCGACCTCGGCGATGTCTTCTGGCCGTTTCACCGTGATGACGACCTCGCTGATCAGCGCCCGGAGGAGCTCCTTGCGGTCACGGTCGCTGGTGGTCTTCGCCGCCCACAACTTCGGCAGATCACGCGCGAGACGGGTCAACGCTTCGCGCTCGGCCAGGGTGAGCGGCGCGGGTCGGGCGTGCTCCAGCGCGGCGAGCGTGCGCTGCTCGCGCGCTACACCCGCGAGCGCGTCCTCGAGCTTGCGCTCCAATGTTCGCGCGACGAGCCGGTTCTCCGGCTCGCATGCATCGAACTGCCGCTCTGCGCGCTGCGCTTCGAACTCGGCGCGTTCCAGCGCGAGTCGTTGCCCGGCGAGCCGGGCGTCGTGCTGCTCGGTCAGCTCCGCGATCGCGCCGGTGCTGGCCGCGACCCCGGCCGGGGTGACTGCCTCGAGGAACGCCGCGGCGACAGCCTTGTCGAGCCTGCCGCCCCCGAGGGTCTGGCACGTCGACTCCGTGCCGTGAAGATGCAGCCCGCGCACGCACGCATACCGCACACGGCGGCCGTCGTTGCCGGAATACGCGACCTGCATCCGCCTGCCGCACCGTCCGCAGCGGAGCAACCCCTGCAGCAGCGCGCCACCCTCACGGGCGGCGCCGCCGCCCTCGCCGCGGGGTCTCACGTTCGCCCGCAGGCGCTGGCGGTTGGTGAGGTACTCCTCCCACGCGACATAGCCAGGATGGTGATCGGGCAGGCAGACAGACCACTCCTCGATTGGGACCTCAAGCGTCCTGACGTGCAGCTCCGCGTTGGCGTCGACGTGCTTCTCTTGGCGGGTGCGGCCGAACACGAACGCGCCGGCGTAGACCGGGTTGGTCAGCAGCTTGTGGACCGCGCCATAGCTCGCGCGGACCCAGCGGACGCGTCGCTCGCCGACCGATCGGCGCGGGAGCAGTTGCCCGTCGGCGATCAGCTCCCCGACGACCTGCCGTGCCGATCCAGCACGGCGCCAGAGCTCGAACACGCGCGCGATCGCGTGACGGACCTGCTCATCAGCGCACAGGACGATCCGGTGATCCTCGTCACGATCGAACCCGGCCGGGAGATGCATCACCAGCTCGCCGCGCGCGGCCTTGTTCCGCAACCCGCCGGTCAGCCGTGCACGGATCAAGTGCAGCTCTGCCTCGGACATCGTGCCCTTCAAGCCGAGCAACAGCCGGTCGTTGAAATCACCCGGCGCATAAATCCCGTCAGAGTCGGCGATCAGCGTCCCGGTCAACGCACACAAGTCGATCAGCTGATGCCAGTCCGACGATGAGCGTGCAAATCGTGAGACCTCCAACGCGAGGATCAGCCCGACGTTCCCCAGACCCACGTCAGCGACCAGCTCCTTGAACCCCTCGCGACCGTGCGTCGTCGCGCCCGATCGGCCCGTGTCCTCGTCGACAACCGTCACCGATGCCGCCGGCCAGCCCAGCGCGACCGCCCGCTCCCGCAGCGCGTACTGCCTGGCCGTCGACTCTGTGTTGCGCTCAAGCTGACCAGGCGAGGACTGCCGCACATACACCACCGCGCGACGCTGACGGTGACGCTCAGTGATCTTGCTCTGGCTATTCATCGCGGCTCGCTTCCACCAGCGCGGCGAGCAGCCGCGCGAGTCGCAACGTCACCTGCACCCGGCAGTCGATCGGGATCGTCTCCCAGACCACCGCCGGCGCGACCGTCACCTCGACTCCAACCTGCAACGCCAGCTGCCCGGACATCACCACCTCCGTTTTCACCGGAGACTGCGGCGCGCGCCGGACGCCGCCGAGCCCTCACCCCCTCCAGCCGATCGGCCAGCAACCGCCAACCCGCCGGGCTAGCCAGCACCCCGAACCTTGGGCCGGGCGCGACACGACGAGGCAGGTCCGTCCACCGCGCCGGGATCGTGCCCGAGCTGCCGTCCACCAACCGGCAGATCAGCGCCGTCTCGCCCTCCTCCGTCCGCCACCCGAGCACCTCAAGCTCGACATCCCGCAACTCGCCCGGCGCATCCACCAGCCGCACCCGCTCCGGCAGAACATCAACAACATGAGTAGTTCGACGCCCACTCGCCCGGGACCGGCAAGACCCACCTCGCGATCGCGCTCTCGATCCGCGCGTGCCTCGCCGGCCAGCGCGTCCTCTTCCGCACCGCGACCGAGTGGGTCGCGCTGCTCTCAGACGCCCAACGCCAAGGCCGCCTCGACGAGGAACTACGCCGCCTGGAGCGCTACCCGCTGCTGGTCTGCGACGAGGTGGGGTACATCCCGTTCGACCCCCAGGCCGCGAACCTCATGTTCATGCTCGTCTCCCGCCGCTACGAGCGCGCCAGCCTGATCGTCACCTCCAACAAGCCATTCTCCGCCTGGGGCGAGATCTTCGGTGACGACGCGACCGCCGCCGCGATGATCGACCGCCTCGTCCACCACGCCGAGATCCTCTCGCTGAAGGGCGACAGCTACCGCCTCAAAAACCACGACCTCGGCGCCCGCCCCACCGAACGGCCCCAGGCCGACTGACACCCCCCCACAGAGCCACGCGGGTCCTCCTCGTTCCGCCTCCGCCTACGGCTCCGGCTCCGCGAGGAGGACCCGACACCACGCCTCATACCGCCCCAAGGGGGTCAATTCTCAACCGGCGCTAGGGGGTCAATTCTCGACCGGCCTTGACAGCGTACGGCTGTCGTAATGTCGCAACCCATGGGCAGCATGTCGAGCAACGAGCGGATTGGTTGCTGAATCGAGCCGCTGATCGGCGACGGGTGTTCAGGCGCCGCGCCTCTCGCCCCCGCGGCGGGTGCGGCTACCCGCGGTCTTCCATCACGCAGCGAGCGCTTCGGAGCGCGGAGCGATCAGGCCACGAAGGCTCTCCTCAACGTGAGCGGCAACCTCAACCACGGTCTTGTGGTCGGCGCTGAGGAGTGTCATCTCGCGCTCACAGACGATCAGCCTCGCGATCTCGATCTCACCGTCGCGCTCGCGCCAACCGCCGAGGTCGAGTGCCTCGGATGCCGCGTCCTCGGGCCATGAGAAAGCCCATCCGTTGGGGATCGCCTGGCCGATGCACTCCCACATGTCCTCAGCCTCGAGCGTTTCGCAAACAGCGCCCGACGCGACTCGCTCCTCACAGCCGCTCGCTCTGCGCGTCGTGCGCCGTGACACCTCCTTTGACCCCGAGGTGCTCCCGACTGACGCGGGCATCCAAGAGATTTACGCCGCGCTCGTCTCCGACAAGCAGCGCACCGAGCTGATCGCAAGGGACACGCTGGAGCTGACAGCGCAGGGCCATTGCCCGATAGTGCTGACAGAACGCCGGGAGCACCTGGAGCAGCTGGCCGAGCAGCTCGCGGACGACGCCCACACGCTCATCACCCTGCACGGCGACATGCGGCCGGCCGAGCACCGTGCCGCGCTCGAGCAGCTTGCCCAGGGTGAGGCCAACGGTGGGCGCGTGGTGCTCGCCACCGGCCGCTACATCGGCGAGGGCTTCGACGATCCGCGCCTTGACGCGCTGATTCTCGCGATGCCGATCGCGTGGAAGGGCACAGTCGTGCAGTACGCCGGACGCCTTCACCGCGCCCATCCCGGCAAGCGTGAGGCTCTCATCTACGACTATGTAGACGCCGAGCTCCCCGTGCTGCGCCGCATGTTCGCCAAGCGCCTGCGGGCCTACCGCTCGCTCGGATACGAGCTCGCAGATATCGCCTGACTGGGCTCCGGTGCCGGGCTCGAGTCCTGACGATTCACCGGACCGTCTACGCTGAGAGCGTATGCCCCAGGCACGGCTCTCCCGCCTTCGGCGTGATCCTCCTGGGGCTCCGTGATTCTCGGCCTGGTGTTGTAGCCCTGCCCGCGATCTACCACTTCACTGACGTCGATAACCTGGACCGCATCCTGCATCCAGTGCGGCAACGTACAGGGCGTCAGTGCCGACCAGCGGCGGCTGGTCTACCTGACGAGCTCGACCGACGCGGCATACGACGCCAGCCTCGCCTGCGTGTTCACCGACGGCAACGCGCGCCAGTCGCCCTACCTGCCGTCACCCGTTGCGAAGCGGCGGCGGTAGCCGTGCCTCCCCGGTGCGCCGAAAGGCCGGCGTGGACTTCGTGGCGCGAGGAAGCGAAGCTCAGGCGGCTCGAAGGAAGCGCCGCAGCGCTTCGCGGATGACCTCGGAGGTCGTCGTGGCATCGGCTCGCGCGCGGTCGATCAGCTCCCGTCGCAGCTCGGGATCGAGCCGCACGGACTCGACGCTCGCCGGCGAGGAGCCCAGCGCAGGACGACCTCGCTTCGGTCGCCGCGCGATCAGCTCATCGACGTCGTAACCCGCCTCGGCCTCGGCGGCGAGGGCCTCGACGTCCGTGTCGGTAATCGGCTGACCGGATCGGGTGTGGCCGTAGATGCGAGGCTCGCTCATGGTTCGAGCAACCTCCGGAACCTGGCGCGCATGCGCATGGCATGGATCGCGAGCTGGTTGTCCTCGGCAGTCGTCATGACGACCACCTCGAGGAAGTTGCCCGTGCGATCAGGCCCGATGACGAGCCAACGGTCGGGATCTTCGCCAGCATCTTCGATGACCAGAGCATGATCGACGGCGTGGATGACATCCTCGTCGGCGACGCCGTGCTTTCGCGCCGAGTCGTGGACCTCCACGCGATTTAGTGTACTACGAAAAGTACCAACGAAGTAGGGGCTGGGCTGGATGGCCACGATGGCGGATGAAAAGCTACGCACATAGCAGCTAGGTATGTAGACTGTCATCCAATGGGTTCGAGCGAGATCCTGGACATGGCCCGCCGTGCGGGAGGGATCGCCTCCGCCTCCGAGCTGACCAAGGGCGGCGCTCGCTGGGACGATTTGTACCGCCTGCGGGACGAAGGCGCGCTCATCGAGCTTTCACGCGGCATCTACCGTGTCGCCGACGTCCCGGCGACAGCGCATCTGGATCTCATAGCGGTGTGTAGGCGGGCGCCTGACGGCATGATCTGCCTGAACTCGGCAGCCAGCTTCTGGGATCTGACCGACGAGATGCCCGGCTCGGTTCATGTTGCGGTTGCGCGCGGCAGGCATCGTCCGAGAATCGCCTATCCCTCAACGCGGGTGCATGTCTTTGCAGCGGACACCTTTGCACTCGGCCGCGTTTATCAACCCGTTGAGTCGCCGGACTCAATCGCCGTCAGCTCCAAGGAGCGCACGGTCGTCGATCTCCTGCGCCTCCGCGCGCGCGTCGGACGGGACGTGGCATTGTCCGCGCTGCGAACCTACCTCCGGCAGGGAGACGCCAAGCCGGGAGAGCTGCTTGCGCTCGCGCGCCAGCTGCGGATTGGCACGGTGATGGCGGAGGTTCTGGAGCCTCTGCTGACGTGAGCGAGCGCACACCCCAGCAGGCATACCTCGGCCTGCAGAAGCTCGCGCGCTCCCAAGGGCGCAACACGCAGCAGCTCTTCGAGCTCTACATCCACGAGCGCTTCCTGACGCGGCTCGCCGCATCGCGGTTCGCCGAGCGGTTCGTGCTCAAGGGCGGGATGCTGCTCGCGGTGCTGGACGTCCGTCGCGCGCGCTTCCGGGGCCGCGCCCCCGGCTGTCCAACCAGCGCGGGGGCACTTTGATTCAGTGAAGTGAAGTTTACACTATTCACACCAATCAAGTCACCTTTTCACTCTCAAGGATGGCTCCACTCCGCGAGGCGTAGTGACAGGGACCTGCTGCCACGCAACTACGCCGACCACACAGCGCCGTCGGTGCGCTCCCAGCCGTGGGCGCTTGAACTCTACGACGGCCGCCGGTGTCTGTTCGCCAGCGGCGCGAGCACGGTGATCGAAGGCCGGCGGCTCAACTACTTCTGCGGCGCCAGCAGCCGCACAGGTCTGTGGGGGTTCCCGGATCGACACTCGGAGCCCTGGACGATTCTGGCCGCTCCGTTCACCGCCAAGCGTCTTACTCAGCGCGCGACGATCCGACGCGCCTGGATGTAGCCGCGCGGCGGTTGCCGTCAGCGACTCGTGGCGAGCATCTTCGCGGTGATGATCCGCTCGCGCCCATCGGCTGAGACGAGCACCACCGCGTAGCCCTCATCGAGCGCGCGCGTGATCTCGTGCCCGGCATGGGGCGAATCAGCGTCCACGAACGCGGCGTGCTCGGGGTAGGGCGAGCTGCCCTCGATCGCCAGATCGATCGCGCGGTCCATCGCCTTCGCTGTGGGTGACTCGGCGGGGTTCACGTTGCTCGCCATGCGTCGATCATCTCCTTGTAGCCGGTGCGCACCGCGATGATCGCAGCGCGCATCCTTCCCCAAGAGTACCGGCATGGAACGTCTCCGCCGGCGCCTTCTCGCCGCTGCGGTTGTGCCGGTGCATGTCGTTGACGCCGTGCGCCCCGTCGTACACGCGCACGGTCGCCGCGCCGTCCTCGTCATCGACGGCGAGGATCACCGAGTAGCCCACGATCTCGCGGCGGTTCGTCGTGAACCTCACGACGATGCGCGCGCCGATCTCGTAGTCCAGCACGTCGCGGTAGCGCTGGCTCATGCCCCCACGCCCGACCACTCCGCCGCTCTGCGGCCGCGCCGAGCACAACATCCAGCACCGCCGCCGCGAGCGCCTGCGGCGCGTCCGCGATGCTTCACACTCCCAGGCCACATAAGATGAGTCACGTCTGGTTCACCATCCGTTGGCTGCACACTCTCGCGATGGCGTTCTTCGTCGGCGGGCAACTCTTCCTCTCGGCGGTCGTCGTGCCCGTCGAGCGCCGCACGCCCGACCGGGAGCGGTTGCGCGCGATCGCCCGGCGCTTCGGCTACGGGACGCTCGCGGCGCTCGGTGTGCTGCTCGCGACGGGCAGCGCGATGGCGAGCCACCTGCACCTCTGGGGCGATACGACGTTCCAGGTCAAGCTCGCGCTCGTCGTCGCGATCGCCGTGCTTGTCGTCTGGCACATGCGCCGTCCGACACTGCATGCGTTGGAGGGCGCGATCTTCCTCTGCTCGCTCGCGGTCGTGTGGATCGGGCTGTATCTCGCTAATGGATACAGCTAGCGGCACCGTGGCGCTACGACGCCCGCTTGGCGGCGTGGCGGCGGGTGTAGAGCTTCTCCCGAATCGTCATCGCACCCGGATGGCCGCTACCCGGCCAGGGGGTCAGTAGCAGCAGGAGCCGCGCATCCGAGGATGCGCGAACCTCGTGACGTTCCCCTGGAGCGAGCTCGATCAGCAGTCCGCCGTTACCGCTCGTGCGCTCGCCGGTGGCCGTGGTCACCTCGATCGCGCCATCAATCACGAGGATCCATGCGCGCTCGTGGACCTCGTGCTCGGAGAGGGTCTCGCCTGCCGCGAGGTCAAGTGCGATCGCGCGCGCCGAATCGCTCGACGAGAGGATCTCCGGCAACCGTGGTTTGAGGTCAAGGGTCTTGAGATCCCAAGTGTTCAACCACGCCTCCTTGAGTCATCGAGGATGTCTGCGGTGATCGCCGCAGACCGATCAGATTAGCTCTCGCCCGCGTGCAGCAGCTCGGCGAGCACCACGGCGTTGTTGTGCTCGCGGTCGCGGGCGGCGTAGAGAATCGTGACCGGCCCCGTCTGCGCGCGAGCGCGCAGCTTCTCGAGACGCGCGTGCTCAGCGGCGAGCTCGCGGCGATAGCGGCCGCGGAACTCGGTGAACCTGGCGGGGTCGTGATCGAACCATCGCCGCAGATCGTCGCTCGGCGCCAACTCACGCGCCCACTCATCGAGCCGGGCACGCTCGCGCGAGATGCCGCGCGGCCACACGTGATCGATCAGCACCCGGTACCCGTCCCCGGGCTCTAGCGGATCGTAGATCCGCTTTGCGTGCACACTCTTCGTCATCGTCGCTCACCCCCTGGATACCGGCGCGCCCGTCCCACTGGCCCGTACGTTCGTCTCGCTCAGACTAGCGGGCAGCGACGACGGGGCTTCGGCCGGGCTGCCAGCCGCAGGTGGGTCTGCGGTGTTCATCTCTGAGCGTGCCTGTAGTAGGCGGCGTTCTTCTCGGTGTAGTGCTGCCACTCGGGCGGGACCTGGTCCTCGGAGGTGATCGCGTCGACAGGGCACGCCTCGACGCACGCGTCGCAGTCGATGCACTCGTCCGGGTCGATGTAGAGCTGCTCCGCCTCCTCAAATCCAGGCTCGTCCGGGGTCGGGTGGATGCACCGCCGTCCGCCCGCTTGCCCTGCCGGCCCGCTTGCTGGCCCTTGCCCAAGCGTTCCTCCCCGCCGGACTGCTCCTCGCACTGGTGGGACCCATGGCGTCCTGAAGCGCCATCCCGCCCTCGTCCCCCTCTCGCGCGATCACCACCATGCACTCGTGATCGCCCAGCGCCTGTGCCGCGCGACCGTCGAGACCGCCACGGAGGCGGCCTGGGCATTCCTCAGCCATTTGGGATGTCGAGGAGAAGCTGCACTTCCGCCTCGAGGAGGAGCTTCTGCTCCCAGCCTATGCCGCTCACGGCGAGCCCGACCACCCCGCGATCATCCGCATGCTCCTCGACCACGTGCTGATCCGCCGCGACGCTGCCCGGCTCGGCGGCACGCCGCCACTCGAGCTGCTCCACGACCTCGGTAGGCGACTCGCAGACCACGTCCAGCTCGAGGAGCACGAGGTCTTCCCGCTGATCGAGGCGACGATCCCCGAGACCGAGCTCCAGACGCTTGGCGATCGCATACGCGATGCCGCGCATTGACCTCCAGCGAGCGCACCAGGATCCCAGCGTGATGGGACGGGTTTTGGCAGACTTCAAGTGTGATCCTCGGGCGGATTGGGGTCGTGGCGCCGATCGTGCAAGCCCCGATGGGCGGTGGGCTGAGCCGACACGAGCTGGCAGCCGCCGTCTCGGACGCCGGTGGCCTTGGAACGATCGCGGTCAACGGGGCGGCGAACATAGCGCGCGAGCTCGCGGCAGCGCGAGCGCTGACAGGACGGCCGATCGCGGTGAACTTGCTGCTTCCCTTCGCGCGGCGCGATTGGTTCGTGGCCGCGGCCAGCGCCGACGCGGTCATAACCTTCTGGGGCGCGCCGAAGCGACGCACGCCGAAAGTGTGGCTGCACCAGTGCGGCTCGGCCGCGGAGGCGAGATCCGCTCACGCCGCAGGCGCCGACGCAGTGATCGTCCAGGGCGTGGAGGCAGGCGGCCATGTTCGCGGCACCACGCCAGCACTCGACCTGCTCGAGGAGGTCCGCTCTGCGCTGCCGCACGACTACCCACTGCTGCTCGCGGGCGGGATCGCAGAACGCGACGATGTTCAACGCGCCCTCGATGCCGGGGCGGTGGCGGCTGTGGCAGGCACGCGCTTCCTACTCTCCGAAGAGAGCCGAGCGCACCCACACTATAAGCAGCGGCTGGTCGAGGCCGACGAGACGGTCCTCACGGAGCTGTTCGGTTTGGGCTGGCCGGCGCCCCACCGCGTGCTGCGCAATGCGGCGACCGAGCGCTGGCTGAGGAGCGATACCCGCGGCCCCGCGTCAAACCGCGCGCTCAACCGCCTCTCGGCCTTCGGCGCGCGCTACATCCCAGGTGCAATGCAAGAGCGCATGATCCGCGCCCAGCATCCCGGAAGCCGCCTGCTGACGCCGATCACGGCCACCGACGACCGAAACGATCACCTCCTCGACGCCGGGGCGCTCTACGCCGGCCAGACCGTCGCGCGCATCCGCGACATCCGACCCGCCGGCGAGCTCGTGGCTGCGCTGACACCCTGAGTCCCCCACCACGGTGTGGCGGCCCGTCGCGCTAGCAACCTCGCGACCGTGCGCTGGTTGCTGCGCTGATCTGCGTGCTCCCGCCCGCGCGGAGCGGTGCAGGGTCGAGCGTAAGCGGCGGGCGACCGCGCACGTGTCGGGCATACCAGCGTCGGCCCGTCAGGCGCTGGGTGTTCCACGCGATGGCCGGCACGCCGTCGAGCACCAGTCGCTGCCCGCGAACGACACGCAGACCCTCGATCTCGACCGCCGCATCAACCACGAGGCGCACAAGCTACCGCTGACGCCCACCTACCCCCTTCCCCGCACACGCCTCGCGAAACGGGCCCAATCAGACCGGCCGCCTACGGGCTCTGGCTCGGCGCGGTATTGGGTCGCCGTCAACCCGAGGGTTGAGGGTGAGATCAACCCGCGGTTCAACCCGTGCTCCGACGACAGCACGCCTCGATCAGGCGAGGATGGCGCCATGACTACTACCGATTACCTCATCAACGCAGTCTTCGTCCTCGTGGTCCTCCGCCAGGCGCGTGAGTGCAAGGTGGATGCCCGCTCCTTCCTGGTACCGATGGTTGTTGTGTTCTTTGTCGGGCGCACGTATGTGCACTCGGTCCCGACCGCCGGGAGCGACCTCGTGCTGGTCGGCGTGCTGGCCTGTGTCGGTCTGGCGCTGGGCCTGCTCGGCGGGTTCGCGACCCACATCCGCATTAGCAGCGGCGGCGCGCTCGCCCGTGTCGGCTGGATCGCCGGTGCCCTGCTGATCGCCGGCATCACGTCTCGGCTGGTGTTCGTGTACGCCGTGCACCACGGTGCCTACCACGCGGTCAGCGCCTTCAGCATTGCCAATCACATCGGCGCGGCGGCGTGGCCGGCTGCACTGGTCTCGATGGCGCTGGTCGAGGTCAGCGCCCGGCTGGTGACGGTCCAGCTTCGCGCCCGGCGGCTGACCGCCTCGCAGGCCCCCGGCACGATCGCGGTCCCCGCCGCGGCGTGATCACCCCGAAACGATTCCTCGGCTCCTCCGGCCCGCTCCCCGCGGGCCGGACGGCGCTTTATCGTCTACCGCAGGTGACTGTGACCGAAGAGCGCGTCGTGGGGACGCCGGCAGCCGCCGGCAGCGAGAGCGTGCGGGTCGCGGAGGCGCAAACCAGCGCTGCGCTGCGGCTGCGGGGTCAGCGGGACACACTGCGACCGCTCGGCCTGGCCGTGATCGCGGTCCTCGCCATCGGGACGTTCAGCGGACACCCGCAGCCCGGGTGGCACGGGGATGGGCTCGGAGTCGCGCTCGCGCTCGCTGTCTTCGCCATCTCGGTGGCCATCGCGATCGGTAACCGGTTCGTCCAGCGAGGTGTCGGGTTGCAGGCGGCAGTGATCTCGGCGATGGGCGCCGCCGGGGTTGCGCTCGCGGCGTTGCAGCCGCGTGGCGCGGCCGGCCTCGCGGTCGGTGCGGCGGTGTGGATGGCCCTCGCCCGCCTTCCGCCGGCGCTCGCGATCATGCTCGGTTGCGCTATGACCGTCGCGCTCGATGTGGCGTCCGCGCTCGCCGGCAGCTCCTCCTCGGCGGTTCTCGCCTCGACGCTGCTGTGCGCGCTGCTCGGCCTGGTCGCGTACTTCCTCAAGCAAGCTCGCGAGAGCCAGGACCGGACCGAGGTGCTGCTCGCGCAGCTGCAGGACGCACGCGAGCAGCAGACGCGAGCGGCGGCGATCGCCGAGCGCGGCCGGATCGCGAGCGAGCTGCACGACGTTCTCGCGCACTCGCTCTCCGCAGCCGCGATCCAGCTCCAAGGTGCCCGGCTGCTCGGGGAGCGCGAGCAGGCAACCGCGAAGGTGCGCGAGGCGATCGACCGCGCAGGCGAGCTCGTCAAGGACGGGCTCGCCGACGCCAGGCAGGCGGTCGGCGCGCTGCGTGGCGAGCATTTACCCGGCGCAGGCGAGCTCGAGGCGCTGATCGACAGCTTCAGCGCCGACATGGACCTCGAGGTGACGCTTCGTGTCGAGGGCAGCGCTCGCACGCTGCCCGCCGACGCAGGTCTCGCCCTCTACCGCGGCGCACAGGAGGCGCTGACCAATGTCGCTCGTTACGCGCCCGGCGCCAGCACCACCGTCGTCCTGAGCTACGGGTCCGATCACACCACGCTGAGCGTTGAGGACCGCGTCCCAGCCACGGCTCCGCCGGCCGCAACCGGGCTGGCCGGCGTGGGGGGCGGACGGGGACTCGCGGGCATGCGCGAGCGCCTGGAACGGGCCGGCGGGCGCATGCGCGCAGGCCCGACCGACGCGGGCTGGCGCGTCGAGCTGCAGGTGCCCGCGTGAGTAGAGCGCCGATCCGGGTGCTGGTGGCCGACGATCAGCGCACCGTACGCGATGGGCTGAGCATGCTGGTGGGCCTGATCGACGGAGTCGAGGTCGTTGGGGCCGCGTGCGACGGCGTCGAGGCCGTAGAGCTCGCACAGACCGAGCGCCCGGACGTCGTGCTGATGGACCTGCGCATGCCGCGGATGGAGGGCGCCGAGGCCACGCACCGTATCCGTGCCGAGCTCCCCCACACACAGGTGCTGGTGCTCACGACCTACGCCGACGACGAATCGCTGTTCGGAGCGCTACAGGCCGGCGCACGTGGCTATCTGACCAAGGACGCGAGCGCCGAGGAGATCGAGCAGGCAATCCGAGCTCTCGTCGCCGGTGAGACCCACCTCGACCCGGTCGTACAACAGCGACTCGTGGCCGCCGTCCTCGACACCAAACCGACCCCCGTCGCGCCAGCGCAGCCGCTCCCCGACGACCTGACGCCTCGGGAGGTAGAGGTGCTCGAGCTGATCGCGAGCGGGCTATCGAATACCGAAATCGCCGAGGCGCTTGTCGTCAGCCAGGCGACCGTGAAGACCCACGTCAACCGGATCTTCTACAAGACCGGCGCGCGCGATCGGGCGCAGGCGGTGCGCTACGCCTATCAGCACGGAATAGCCTGACCTCGCCTGCGCGCCGGTAGCATCGTCAGCATGACCGGCAGGTGAGGGAGCGAGGCGGGCGCCGTCGTCCACGAGGGGTGCGGCCCTCGCAGCCGTGCGGTTCCAAACGGACACCGGGAAGCCGGCCGCAAGCAGGTTGCGGGCGATCGGGGGCCCCATGCTGCCGGTTCCCAGCACCGCGACGGCGGTTCGATTGGAGCTCTGCGGGGAGCTTGTCATCGGTTCTCTCCTTCGTCGTATGGGGTCGCGCTTTACTTCCGCTATTCGGCTGACGGCATTGCCTCGGGGGAGGGTCCCCCGATGGCCACCGAGGCGGCCATGATGGTGTCGATCTGCTCGAGCTCGGCCTCGTTCAGGCTCAGCTCGGCAGCTGCGAGGCTGTCTTCGATGTGCTTCACGTGCCGTGCGCCTACGATGGCGACATTCACGTCAGGATTCGCGAGCGTCCAGGCTACGGCCAGCTGGGCGACCGAGCAGCCCAATTGCTCAGCGGCGAATCGCTTGAGCTGATCGACGACCTCCAGGTTCCGGCTGAAGGCACTCCCCTGAAACGCGGGACTCCCGCTCCGCCAGTCGTCGTCTGCGAACGAAGTGTCCGCGTGCATGGTTCCGCTCAGCAGCCCATGCGCCAGCGGCCCGTAGACGAGTACGCCGATGTCGTGCTCGCGCGCATAGGGGAGCAACTCGGCCTCGATATCTCCTCGAAACAGGTGGTACGGCGGCTGCACCGTCTCCACGGGCCGTGTCCGCGCGAACTCGGCCATCTGAGCCACGTCGAAGTTCGAGACGCCGACGTGGCGGATCTTGCCTTCCTCCACGAGCTCCTGAAGTGCTGCGGCAGTCTCGGAAAAGGGAACCTGCGGGTCCGGCCAGTGTACCTGGTAGACGTCGATGTGGTCGATTTCGAGCGCGCGCAGGCTGTCCTCGACTCCGCTGCGAAGCCAGGCGCGACTGGCATCGCGGACAAGACCGTCCTCGGTCATCCGCAGGCCGCCCTTGGTCGCGAGGACGACCTCGTCGCGCCGGTTGTCAAGGTCGTCTCGCAGCGCTCGGCCGAGCAGTCGCTCCGAGGCGCCGAAGCCGTAACCCTGAGCGGTGTCAAAAAGGTTGACGCCGAGCTCGCGAGCACGGCGGATCGCGGCGATCCCCTCGTCCTCGTCGAACTGACCCCACTCACCGCCGAGCTGCCAGGTGCCGAACGCAACCGGGGAGACCTTCAGGTTAGTCATGCCCAGAGTGACGGGGTGCAGGATGCTGGTCGTCATGGTGCTCCCTTCTTGCTGAATCGCTCGCCGCGACCTCCAGCGCGGCCGGGACGAGTCGATCATAGGCCGTCTCGCGCCACCGCGAAGGCTCTGAGCAGAGCAGCGACGACTACTCTGCGCCGATCGCGCGGCGTGCTCTGCTCAGTGGCCCGCTTCGAGCGTCTTGCGTAGACCTGCGAGCGCGCGAGCGCCGACTCGTTTGAAAGCAACCCCGAGCAGCGGGCCGGCGAGCTTGAACGGCCCCTTCAGCGCGAGATCCGCGTCGTAGGTGATTCGTGTGCCCCTCTCGGAAGGCTCGAAGGTGATTCGGTCCAGCGAGACGACGGTCGAGCTTTCGCCGCGAAATGTGACGGCGTTTGGTGGGTCGTACTCGACGATGCGGTAGGTGAGGGGGATCTTTCGGCCGAGGAAGCTGGCCAGGAGCCGGAACTCGGACCCATTGCGAACCGGTGCGTCGCCGAGGCGCTCGGCTTCGATGACGCCCGGGTCCCACTCCTGGGTGCTCGAGAAGTCGCTCAGGTAGGCGAACATCTCATCGGGCGGACGCGACGTATCGACGCTTGCGTTGTAGTGAGCCATCAGGTTCTCCTTATCGGTCTGAGCCGGCCGGAGTTGTCTCGTGCCAGCCGCTGAGGTGTTCGCATTCGGTCCACAGCCGCTCGCGGTCCCGGTGTGTCTGCTTGGTCCACGGCACGCGGTGGGTCGGGCGCTCTCGGCGGTCGTGCCAGAAGCCGCCTGAGCTGCGCGCCGGTCGGGCGGCGGCGCCGAGCCAGACGATCGTGTCGGCGCCTTCTTGGGGCGTGCGCAGCAGCCGCTTTGTCAGAGCGTGGAAGCGTGGCAGCGAGGACTCGAGGCCCGGGGTGTCTGCCCAGCCCGGGTGCATCGCGTGGACGACGATACCGGTGTCCTGCAATCGTTCTGCCCACAGTTCGCTCAGGATGACCTGGGCGCGCTTGGTGCGCGCGTACGCGGTGGGGCCGTCGAACTCCTCGTGGGTCATCTGCAGATCGTCGGGGTGGATTCGCTGCGTGTACATGCCGCCCGAGGACACGTTGACGATGCGAGCGGGCTTGCTCTTCTCGAGCAGAGGGAGGAGTAGGTTGGTCAGCAGGAACGGCCCAAGGACGTTGGTCGCGAAGGTCAGCTCGATGCCGTCGACCGAGAGCGTCCGCTTGCTCGTCAGTGCGCTCGCGTTGTTGACGAGCACGTCGAGGCGCCCCGTCTCCCCACCGAGGCGCTTGGCGAACTGCCGCACGGATTTCAGGTCGCTGAGGTCGCAGAGGCCGGCCTGAACGTCGCTGTGGGGAGACCGTGCCACGATCTGCGCGCGGGCGCGCTCGCCGCGCTGCTCGCTGCGTACCGCCAACCGGACCGCGGCTCCGAGACGCGCGAAGCCTTCGGCGGCGGCGAGGCCGAGACCCGAGGTTCCACCGGTGAGGAGCACGACCTTCCCGCCCATCGGCTGCTCCTCGGCAGCGCTCCACGTGCCTCTGCGCATGCGATAGCCGACGCGGGTATAGCCCGCGAGGACGGTGCGGTCGAGGATCGTGTCGAGCAGCGAACCGGTCATGCCGGCAACCCTGGGTCTCGGGACGGATACCGCACACGGCAAGCATGACGCATCGGCCGCCTCGTCCCCGTCCCTCCCCTACCCCGTAGACGGAATAGTGCTATGTAGATGACTCTGGAAACGTTTGTTGCCGTAGGACACGCATGAGGATCGCGATCGTCGGTGCGGGAGTCTCCGGGCTCGTATGCGCGCATCTGCTGCACCGCGATCACGAGCTGGTCGTGTTCGAGGCGAGCGAGGAGGCGGGAGGGCACGCCAACACGGTGCACGTCGAGACAGACACCGGAGCCTACGATCTCGATACGGGCTTCATCGTCTTCAACGACCGCAACTACCCTGGGTTCGAACGCTTGCTGGGCGAGCTCGGCGTGGCGACGCAGCGCTCACAGATGAGCTTCGGGGTGAGCGACGGCGCGGACTTCGAGTACAACGGGGCCTCACCGAACGGCCTGTTCGCGACTCGCAGCAATCTAATCGCACCGTCCTTTCACCGGATGATCGCCGACCTGATCCGCTTCAACCGGGACGCCCGTCGGCTGCTCGCCTCCGAGGAGGACCCGCCGCTGGGAGACTGGCTTTCACAGCAGCACTACTCGCGCATGTTCGTCGAGCGGCTGATCGTCCCGCAGGCGTCGGCTGTGTGGTCCGCGGACCCTGCGCAGATGTGGTCTTTCCCCGCGCGCTTCATGGTCGAGTTCTTCGAGAACCACGGGATACTGGGATTCCGTAACAGGCCGCACTGGCGGACGATCGTCGGTGGATCGCGCAGGTACGCGCAGGCGCTCATACGGCCCTGGCGCGAGCGTCTCAGGCTCTCGACACCGGTGACGGAGGTAGCTCGTCATCCCAGCCATGTCACGGTGTCCTCGCGCGGCTGTGAGCCGGAGCGCTTCGACGCGGTCGTGTTCGCGACGCACTCCGACCAGGCGCTCGCGCTGCTGGCCGATCCGGGCGAGCGCGAGCGCGAGCTGCTGGGGGCGATCCCCTATCAACAAAACGAGGTGGTCCTCCACACCGATCGTTCGCTGCTTCCGCGGCGCCGGCGTGCGTGGGCGAGCTGGAACTTCCATCTCGGCGACGGTGCTCGAGGGCGCTGCACGGCGACCTACCACTTGAACCGTCTGCAGTCGTTGCGCGCCGACCGCGAGTTCTGCGTCACGCTCAACCGCACGGAGGCGATCGACCCGGAGCAGATCATCTGCAAGACGCGGTACGCGCACCCCGTCTACACCCCCACGGGCGTCGCAGCCCAGGCACGCCACCACGAGATCAGCGCCCGCAATCGCACGCACTACTGCGGCGCCTACTGGGGATGGGGTTTTCACGAGGACGGCCTCAACAGCGCGCGACGGGTGGTGGGCGAGCTCGCCGGGCAACGGACGGACCCGGCGCGGATATGACCGTCAGCGCGATCTATGAGGGCACGATCCGTCACCGCCGCTTCGCGGTGCGCGCCCACGAGCTGCGCCACCGCATCGCGCTCGTATACCTCGACCTGGAGGAGCTCGATGGTCTGCTGGCCGGGCGGCTCATCGCCGGCCGGCCAGGGCTGGTGCGGTTCCGCCGGGGCGACTACCTCGGCGATCCCCACGTCGGGCTTGGGGACGCCGTGCGCGCGCTCCTCGAGCGCCGGACGGGCAGCGCGCCCGCGGGCCCGATTCGTCTGCTCACGCACCTGCGCACGTTCGGACACTGCTTCAACCCGGTCAGCTTCTACTACTGCTTCACCCCCCAGGAGCAGGCTCGACGCGGTCGTGACGGAGGTGACCAGCACACCGTGGGGGGAGAGGCACGCCTACGTGCTCGAGCGCAGCGGCAAAGGCCCGGTGCTGGCCGCCAGCTTCGCGAAGGCGCTGCACGTGTCCCCGTTCATGGGGATGGAGCAGCGCTACACCATGCGCGCAGCGGCGCCCGGCGCGACACTGGCGGTTCACATCGAGAGCCACGAGCGCGGAGCGCTCGCGTTCGATGCGACGCTCGCGCTGCGTCGCGCGCCGCTGAGCAGCCGCGGCCTGGCTCGCCTCACCGCGCGCTACCCGGCGGCGACACTGCGCGTGCTCGCGCTGATCTACGGACACGCGCTCGCGCTCAAGCTCAAAGGCGTGCCGCTGCACGCCCGTCCCGAGGAGCCGGTGTGACGGTGGCCCAGCGCGTCGCGCGAGGCGTCGCGCTTGGCGTGGTGGCGCGTCTGCGCTCAGGCCAGCTGACTGTCGTAGAGGGCGAGCACCGGCTGGTGCTGGGCCACGGCAGCCCGCAGGCGACGGTCCAGGTTCGCTCGCCACACCTGTGGCCGAGCTTGCTGCACGGCAGCCGCGGGATGGCCGAGGCATACGCGCAGGGCTTCTGGGAGTCCCCGGATCCGACGGCCGTGGTACGCGTGGCGGCGCGCAACGCGAGGAGCCTCGACGAGTGGCGTCGCCTCCTCGCGCCGGCACGGGTCCCGCTGCAGGCCGCGCGGGGTCTCCGCGCACGCAACACACACGCGCGCAGCCGCCGCGGCATCGCGGCCCACTACGACCTCGGGAACGAGCTGTTCGCGTTGATGCTCGACGAGACGATGATGTACTCCTCGGCATACTTCCCCCGCCAGGGGATGACGCTCGCACAGGCATCCAGAGCAAAGCTCGAGCTGGTGTGTCGCGAGCTCGATCTGCGAGCCGGCGACCACGTCCTCGAGATCGGCACGGGGTGGGGCGGGTTCGCCGTCCACGCCGCACGAACAAGGGACTGTCGGGTCACGACCACCACAATCTCGCACGCGCAGTACGAGCACGCCCGCAAGTGGGTGCAGGCGGCCGGGGTCGCCGATCGAGTCACGGTGCTGTGCGAGGACTACCGCGACCTGCAAGGACGCTACGAGAAGCTCGTCAGCATCGAGATGATCGAGGCCGTCGGGTATCGCGACTTCGGCACGTTCTTCGCGCGCTGCTCCAACCTGCTCGCCGCTCACGGAAGGATGCTGCTGCAGGCGATAACCGTCGACGATCGAGCCTACGCGGTCGAGAAGGCCTCGCGGAGCTTCATCCGCACCCACATCTTCCCGGGCGGCTGCCTGCCCTCGCTCGCGGTGATCGCGCGCTGCGTCGCTCAGCGCACCGACATGCGAACCGTCGGACTCAAGGATCTGACGCCGCACTACGCCGAGACGCTGCGACGATGGCGCACCAACTTCGAGGCCGCGACCGCGCGCCTCGAGGATCTCGGCTACGACGAGCGCTTTCGACGGCTATGGCGGATGTACCTCGCCTACTGCGAGGCCGGGTTCGCCGAGCGGCGGATCGGCGTCACGCAAATGACACTGGCAAAGCCGCAATGGCACCAGCACGCGGGCCCTACGAGCGCATCCGACGCGCCACGGCTGGCCTCCTGAACATGGACCGCGCGCTCGTCACCGGAGCCTCCGGCTACATAGGAAGCCGACTGGTGCGCGAGCTTCACGCGCAGGGCGTTCCGGTTGGGTGCGTCGCACGCGACCCCAGCCGGATCGGCTTCGATCCAGCCGTCAAGGTGCACCGCGCCGACATGCTCGACCCAAGCTCCCTCAGCGCGATCGGCGACGGCTACACGACGGCCTACTATCTCGTCCACTCGATGGGTCGCGGCGGCGACTCCGACTACGAGCAACGCGACGCCCTCGCCGCCTCCAACTTCGCCCGCTTCGCGACCGCCACGGGCATCGAGCGGATCGTGTACCTCGGCGGCCTCGGCGACCGCCCCGCATCCCAACAC
The DNA here is from genome assembly GCA_963842005.1 of uncultured Solirubrobacterales bacterium. Taxonomy (GTDB): domain Bacteria; phylum Actinomycetota; class Thermoleophilia; order Solirubrobacterales; family Solirubrobacteraceae; genus Palsa-744. Next base: position 29,227 of record CAWJEV010000006.1, read on the forward strand.
CTGCGCTCGCGGCTGCACGTCGGCGAAATCCTGCGCGATCAGGGACCGCCCCTGAGCTGGTTTCGCGCCGGCATGGTGGTGGGAGCCGGATCGGAGAGCTACCGAACGCTGCGCTCACTCGTCGAGCGCCTACCGGTGATGCTCGCCCCCTCTTGGCTGGCCACACCCACCCAAGCAATCGCCATCGGCGACGTCCTGCGCTACCTCATCGAAGCTCCCGGCATACCCGAGACGCGCTCCCGCGAGATCCAGATCGGGTCGCCCGAAATACTCACATACGGCAGGATGCTCGACCAAATGGCCGACGCACTGGGACTGCGCCGCCGCCCGCGCATCCCCGTACCACTGCTGACGCCGTGGCTCTCCTCACACTGGATCGGGCTCATCACACCCGTCGACGCGGGCGTCGCGAGACCATTGATCGAGGGGCTCTCCACCGACACGACCATCACCGACCCATCCGGCACGGAGCTGTTCGACATCCAGCCCATTTCCTTCGAACAGGCCTTGCGCGAAGCGATCGCTGAGGAGACCCAAGCCCGTCGCCCCTCGCCGTAGCCTCCGCTGCGCCAGGCCGGTCATGTCTACGCGAGCGGGCTTCGCACGCACAGTGACGGCCGCCTGCGATCTCGCGCAAAGAGGGCTAGGGTGTGCACGACGATGGCAGGCGAAGGTCCCCCGCTCACGCAGCCGCGCCGGGCGCACTCGTGGCTTTCGCCCGAGCGCGACGTGCGGGATCTGCGCTCGCTGTACTACAAGCACTTCGGCGACTGCCGCAAGGAGCGCCAGCTGTTCTCCACGGGCGCGTTCTTCGTGACCTTCGCGACGGTGCGCGCAATCACGCATGCGATCCGCGCCGAACGGGGGCCGTTCAGGAACATCACGCCCGGGGGACGGCACATCCACCACATGACCTTCGGGATCACGGGCCTGCTGACGGTGGGCTACCTGTGGATGCTGGAGATCGGCGTCAAAGAGGACCGCGGGTCCTCGCGGGTGACGGCGGCCGTGTACGGCAGCGGCGCGGCGCTGACGCTCGACGAGTTCGCCCTGTGGCTGAACCTCGCAGACGACTACTGGACCAAGCGGGGCCGCGAGAGTATCGACGCGGTGGCTCTGTTCGGATCGCTGCTCGTCCTGAGCGTGCTCGGCAAGGGCTTCTTCAGAGAGCTGCTGCCCACCGGCCGGCGCACGGCGGCCGCCCCGGGGAGTTCATAGCGCCCTGCCGAGCACCGCTGCGCCGGCGTCCTACGCTCGGACCGGCCGGCGCCGGCGGCTCGGTCTCTGTGGCCGAGGAGCGGTGCGGCCGGCCTTGTGCGCGGGGCGCGTCCCGTGCTCGTGCACCTCGCCACCGAGACCGTGCTCGATGCCGAGCTGGTGAGCCAGCCGGCTCACGTCGTGGCGCTCGGAGGCGCCGACGAGGGTGATGCCGACACCCGGGCGGCCTGCGCGCCCGGTGCGCCCCACGCGGTGGACGTAGGCCTCGCGGTCCTCGGGGGGATCGAAGTTGATCACGTGCGAGACGCCGCAGACGTCGATCCCGCGGGCGGCGACGTCGGTGGCGACGAGCGTGTCCACCGCGCCGGAGCGGAAGCGGGCGAGCGCCTGCTCGCGTTGGCGCTGTGACTTGTTGCCGTGCATCGCGACGGCGGCGACGCCGTGGGTGTCCAGGCGCTTGACGAGACGGTCCGCCCCGCGCTTGGTGCGCACGAACACGAGCGTGCGGTCGCGCTCGCGGGCGAGCTCGCCGACGAGCGCCTCGACGCGGCCGTCGCCGGTGACGGGGAGGAAACGGTGCTCGACCTCGACGGCGGCGCGCCGCGCGGAGGGCCCGTGCTCGTGTACCGCGGCGTCGCGGGTGTAGCGCTGCGCCACGCGCCCGGCCTCACCGTCGAGCGTGGCGGAGAAGAACAACGTCTGGCGCTCGGAGGGGCAGGCGCGGACGATCCGGTCGACGGCGGGGCGGAAGCCCATGTCGAGCATCCGGTCGGCCTCGTCGAGGACGAGCACACGGATCGCGTCGAGCGCGAAGGCGCGGCGCGCGAGGAGGTCCTCGAGGCGCCCGGGGGTCGCGACGAGGATGTGCGACGAGACGGCGTCGCGGGACTGCTTGACCAGCGAGGCGCCGCCGTAGACCGCGGTGACGCGCAGCGCCCGGGCATGCGCGATCGCGCGGATCTCCTCGACGATCTGCTTGGCGAGCTCGCGGGTGGGCGAGAGAACGAGGGCCGCGGGGCGCGGTCCGTCCGCGGCGATCCGCTCGACGAGGGGGATCCCGAAGGCGAGCGTCTTGCCCGACCCGGTGGGCGACTTTGCGAGCACGTCGCGCCCGGCGAGGACGTCGCCGATGACGAGCCGCTGCACGGCGAACGGTTCAGTGACTCCCTGACGGGAGAGGGCGCCGGCAACGGCGCGTGAGACGCCGAGCTCGGCGAAGGACTGCGTGGGCATGTGTGTCTCCTTGCGGCGCTGTGGCCGCGTACGGTTCGAGAGGCTATGGCTGACCCGAACCGCTATCTGCGAGACCGAAGCAAGCTGCCTCGCGGCCGACGACGCCGACCGCTCACGAGCAACGTAGCAGCTTGGGGCCTTGGAGCCAGCTCGCGGCCTGGGCCCGGGTCACCCCACGGTCCGAGGATTTTGGTCAGGCCACGGCCCGCGGGACCTTGGGCCAGCTCGCGGCCCGGACCCGGGTCAGCCCATGGCCTGGGCCCCGGGGTCAGCTCACGGTCTTGGAGAGCTGCCGCTCGGGCGTGATGCGCACGACGTCCCAGACGAGCCCCACGCACTCGAGCGCCGAGATCAGCCACCCGGAGGGATCGAGCTGCCACCAGCGCAGGCCGTGCCGCGCGGAGGTGGGAAAGGCGTGGTGGTTGTTGTGCCACGCCTCGCCGAGCGTCGGCAGCGCGAGCCACACCAGGTTGCGCGACTCGTCGTGCGTCTCAAAGCGCCGCCGCCCGAAGAAGTGGCAGAGCGAGTTGATCGAGAACGTCGCGTGGTGCAGGAACAGGATGCGCACCGCGCCACCCCACAGCAGGCCCGTGAGCCCGCCCACGATCGACCCGGTGAGCGCCACGCCGAGGCCGAAGGGGAGGGCCATGCCGAGCACCACCCACAGCAGGAAGGCGCGGTCGACGAAGCGCGTGGCCGGGTCGGCCAGCAGGTCCTTCGCGTAGCGCTCCGAGCTGGCTCGGCCGCTGCCCGCTCCGCCGAACGTCCAGCCCACGTGTGCGTGGTACAGGCCGCGCAGCGCCCCGCCCCAGCCGTCGCCGTGCCCGGTGTGGGGGCTGTGGGGGTCGCCTGCGTGATCGGAGAAGCGGTGGTGCTGGCGGTGGGTGGAGACCCACTCGATCACCGGCCCCTCGATCGCCGCCGAGCCGAGTGCTCCCAGCAGGATACGCATCGCCGGGCTCGTCTTGAAGCTGCGGTGGGTGAACAGCCGGTGGTAGCCGACCGTGACACCCAGTCCCGTCAACACGTACATGACTGCCAGTACGACCAGGTCCTGCCAGCGCAGGGCTCCGCCCCATGCCAGCCACGACGCCCAGCCGAGCAGTCCGAGCGGCACCACCGTCACGACAAGGTTGGCGATCCGATCGAGTGTCTCGTGTTCCCCCACGACCATGTCCTCGCCGGTCCCGCGCAGCTTCTCGCTTCCCTGCAGGGGGGTCATTGAAAGCCCCTTTTCTGGCCGCGTGCTCGGCCAGGCCGACCGGCACGCTTTCCGGTGGTGTTCAACGAGGGTACTCGATCTCCCCTTCGGTCCTGCGCGCCTCGGCCGTCGCCGCGAGCCCGCGCAGGAAGACTTCGCACATCGTCGCGTACAGCCCGTTGTCGAGCTCGGGGTCGATGATCCGGTCGAGCAGGAAGCCGTCGGCCATGAAGAGCGTCATCGCGGCCACGTCGCCGTGAGGGAGGGCCGGTTCGACGTCGAGCGCCGACGCCCACCGCGCGAACACCTCGGCCATGCGGGCGCGCAGCGCGCGCTGGCGGGCGGCGAGCTCGGCGCGGAACGCGTCGTTGCGGGCGGCGTAGGCCGCGAACTCCTGGTACAGCCTGGGCCACTCGGGGTCGCGGTCGACGTAGAGCAGGAACTCCTCGGCCGCCTGGCGGGCTTCGTCGACGGGCTCGCCGGAGCCGGCCATCGCGTCCTGGAGCCGCTCGAGCTCGGCGGCGAACTTCTCGTCGAGCACGACCAGGAACAACTCCTCCTTGCTGGCGAAGTTCGCGTAGAACGCTCCCTTTGTGTAGCCGGCCTCCGCGGCGATGCGGTCGATCGACGCACCGTACATACCGTGCTCGCAAATCGAGCGCGAGGCCGAGCGCAGCAGGGCTGCGCGGGTCGCGGCCTGGCGTTCGCCGCGCGTCGGGCGCTCGCCGCGCCGCGGGGTGGTGGCGCTCAAGCTAGAACCGCCCGCTCAGCCGTGTACAGGGGCGCATTCGGGCGTGCCGATCGTTTCAAAACACGTTCTCAAGCGAGGGCCACCTCGACGTCGGGCGCCAACGCGGGCGTGGCGGTGGGAGGGCGGCCGACCAGCACCTCGGCGTCACGTCGCGGCGTCTCGGTGATCGCGCGGCGGTAGACGCGCTCGGACGCTGACCGCGAGGGGGTCAGCGTGCGGCGCAGGACGAGCTCGCGCAGCACGGTCTCCATCTCGAACTGGGCGAACGCGGCACCCAGGCAACGACGCACGCCGCCGCCGAACGGGATCCAGGTATAGGTCCCCGGTGCCCGCCCACCCTCCTGCTCGAGGAAGCGCTCGGGCCGGAACTCGTGCGGCTGCGGGTAGATGTCGGCGCGCCGGTGGACGAGGTGGATCGAGGGCGCGATCGACACGCCGGCAGGCAGCAGGCGTCCGCCGATCTCCACCGGCTCGACGAGGCGCCGCAGGACGATCGAGATCACCGGGCGCAGGCGCAGGGTCTCCTGGACCACCGCCTCGAGGTACCCGCTCTCGCCCGCCCGCACCTCCTCGGTGAGACGCCGGAGCTTCTCGGGGTGGCGGCAGAGTCGCTCGACCGCCCACGCCAGCGCGTTGGCGGTCGTCTCGTGGCCCGCGACCAGCAGTGTGACGAGCTCGTCACGCAGCTCCTCGTCGCTCATCGGGCTGCCGTCCTCGTGTGTGGCCTGCAGCAGCAGCGACATGATGTCGTTGCGCTCGGCGAGGTTCCCGGCCTGGCGGCGGTCGGCGAGCTCCTCGTAGATCGGACGGTTCACGCGCTCGAGGTCGCGACGGAAGGAGCGCAGCCGCCCGACGCGCTCGGGCCCGAGCGCCACCAGCGCGACGCCGTTGAGCGGGCTGGTGACGATGTCGAGCAGGCGGCGTAGCTCGTCGCGCAGACGCACCATGCGGGGACCCTCGGAGACGCCGAACACCGCTCGCAGGATGATCTCGAGCGTCATCGCCTGCATGCGGGGGCGCAGCCGGTAGGGCTCGCCGATCGGCCACTGCTCGATCTCCTCCGCGGCCACCTCGGCCATCAGCTCGCCGTAGCGCTGCATCCGCTCGCCGTGGAAGGCGGGCAGCATCAGCTTGCGCTGCCGCAGGTGTGCGCCGTCGTCGAGCAGCAGCACGGAGCTTGGCCCGAGCACCGGCAGCAGGATGCGGTTCGCCTCACCCGCGTGCAGCAGGCGGGGGTCGCCGGTGAACACCTGCTTGACAGCCTCCGGATTGGACGTCACCACCCACGTGCCCTCGTTGGCGATCCGCAGCGTGAACATGTCGCCGAACCGCGTCTGGCAGGTGTCCAGCATCCACTGCGCGCTGCGAAACCAGATCGTGCTCTGGACGGCTCGAGGAAGGCGGGGCCCCGGGGGGAGGCCGGCAGGTGCGTTTCGCATACCGGCCGGTATCCTTTCACATACCGCTCAGGATGTCAAGGGCGCGAGCGGACGCCCTACAGAAACACACCGAAGTCAGTCGCCGCGGTGCCGCGCCCCCCAGCCGATTCGCGGATGTCGCCGCCGTTCCTACGGCGTGACGATCGCAAACGAGGGGTCGGGGGCGTCGAGCAGGCCGAGCAACTCGCCGAGCTTGGCGCCGTCGCCCTCCACCCGCAGGCGCCCCGCCTGCAGCAGCTCGGGCAGGGGCGTCAGGCCGGCGAAAAGCTCGTTCAGCGCCGAGCGCTCCACCACCACGGTGGCGTCCGCGTGCGGGTCCTGCCGGTCGGCGGAGTGGATCAGCACACCGTTCGAGAGCGCCAGCAGGTGGCGCTCGGCGACGTCGGTGAACACCCAGTTGAAGCTCAGCGCCAGCTCCCCCGCGCGGGGGCCGTCGAGGCGCAGCGCGAGCACGTCGAAGAGCTGCGCGCTCGTGAGCTGGCCGATGAGCGCCGGCGAGGGTGTCCCCGCACGCTCGCGCACGTCCTCGCGCAGCTCACGAGCGCCCATCAGGAAGAAGTTGCGCCACGTCGCGTTCTCGGCGCCGTAGGCGAGCTGCTCGAACGCCTGCGCCTGCAGACTCACGCGCCGCCCGGTTGGAGGGGTCGTCGAACACCGCGTGGGAGACGAGCTCGGCCACCCAGCGGTAGTCGCCCTCCGCGAAGGCCCGCCGGCCCTCCTCGAGCACCGCCTCCGCACCGCCCATCGCCCGCACGTAGCGGCGGGCGGCCTGCTCGGGCGGGTGCGGCCACAGGTGGGCGGGGTTGCCGTCGAACCAGCCCATGTAGCGCTGGTAGATCCCCTTCACGTTGTGGCTCACCGTCCCGTAGTACTCGCGGCAGTGCCACTCCCGCGCGAGACCCGCCGGCAGCTCCAGCAGCTCGGCGATCTCGGAGCCGACGTACCCTTTGTTGAGCAGGCGCAGCGTCTGGTCGTGCAGGTAGCCGTACAGGTCGCGCTGCTTGGCGAGCAGCTCGATGATCCGCTCGCGCCCCCACCGCGGCCACTGGTGCCCCGCGAACAGCGCGTCTGCGCGCTCGCCGAAGAGGTCGATCGCCTCTCCGAGGTAGCGCGACCAGAGGCGCGCATCGCGCACCAGCGCGCCGCGCGGGGTGATGACGTTGTGGAGGTTGTGGGTCGCGTTCTCGGCGATGCACAGCGCGCGGTGGGCAGGGAGGAGGAAGTTCATCTCAGCCGGCGCCTCGCTGCCGGGGGTCATCTGGAAGAGGAGCTCGATCCCATCGACGACCTCCTCCTGGCCGGTGCGCACGATCTCGACCGTGGGGGGCACGAGCCCGACGGAGCCGGTGGAGACCGTCATGCCCAGGCCGGTGCCCACCTGCCCGTGGGGGCCACGCTCGAGTGAGGCGCCGAACATGTACGCCGCGCGGCGCGCCATCGCGGTGCCGGCGTAGACGTTCTCGCTGATCGCGTGCTCCATGAAGCCCTCCGGCGCCAGCACCGGCACGCGGCCGGAGTCGACGTCCTGCGCCTGCACCACGCCCAGCGCGCCGCCGAAGTGGTCGACGTGGCTGTGGGTGTACAGCAGGCCCGTCACCGCGCGCTCGCCGCGGTGGGCGCGGTACAGCGCCAGCGCCGCGGCGGCGGTCTCCGCGCAGATCAGCGGGTCGATCACCAGCACGCCCTCGCGTCCCTCGACGAGCGTCATGTTGGAGAGGTCCACGCCGCGCACCTGGTAGATGCCCGGCACGACCTCGAACAGGCCGTGGACCGCGTTCAGCTGCGCCTGGCGCCAGAGGCTCGGGTTGACGGTGTCCGGGCACTCCCCGTCGAGGAACGCGTAGGACTCCATGTCCCACACCACGCGCTCCGCCGTGCCGCGCACGACCGCGGGGGAGAGCGCCGCCACGAAGCCGCGGCGCGCGTCTTCGAAGTCCTCCCGATCGAAGAGCGGCAGCTCCATCCGCACGGCGCGGTTGGCCTCGGCGATGTGGGTGCTGGCAGCTCGGTCAGGCGCCGCCTCACCGGTCGCCGTGCCGCCGGTCGTCTTCCTCTCGGCCGTGTCCCTTGGCATCTGCGGGTAAGGCTACGGTCTCGCATTCCCTTCGGTCAAGGCTTTTGCTGCGGTGTTTCCAACCGGCGCACACCGCTGTGCCCGCATGCGCCGAGTGGTTGACTCTTCAGGAGATCGCCTCGGCGGCTGCCTCGCTGCCGATGAACGGAGTGAGCGCGATGTAGCTGACGTGGTCGGCCAGCTCCGGGAGCCTGCGCGTGCGGCCCGTGAGGATGTAGTCGTGCAGCAGCTCGAAGATCCCTCCCACGATCACCTCGCCCACGATCCCGATCGAGGATTGCGAGGGGGCGCCCCCGCCGAGTTCCATGTCGAGCAGCTCGGTGTACGCGGCGTTGGCCTCCTCCACCCGACCGGCGACGTGGGGGTAGGCGATCAGGATGTCCACGCACGAGAGGTGCGCCAGGGCGGGCTCGGAAGCGAGGAACTCCAGCAGCGCCGTCACCCCTGCGCGCACGCCCCCGACCCACTCGGTCTGGTGGGCGAGCGCCCGGTTGACCGCCGCTTTGGCGCGGGTGTGCCCCACCTCGTAGGTGGCGAGGAACGCTTCCTCCTTGTTCTCGAAGTGGGTGTAGAACGTCTGCAGGGACACCGCCGCCTTCTCGGCGATGTCCTCCAGGCTCAGAGCCGGGTAGCCGTTGCGCGCGGTGAGTTTGGCGATCGCGTCGAAGATGCGCTCGCGCTGGTTGAAGACGACGAAGCCGCGTGGGAGGTTGTGCTCGCCGCGCGGCAGCCCTCGCACCCCCCAGGGCGCGGGCGGCGAGAGGGTCCCGGGCGCGCGGCCGCCCTCCAGGTGGCGCGGGCGGCGCGCGCGCGGGCGGTGAGGGATGCCGGGGGGGCTCGGGTAGTAGCAGGCGATCCAATCCAGGAGCTCCGGCACGATCCGTGCGAGCTCGGCCTTCAGGGATCTGGAGGAGCGCTCTTCGCGTACGCGCGTGTAGATGATCTTGCGCAGCGCCCCCACGAACGCGCGCGCCACCGGATCGGGGATCGTCCCGGGTCCGGGCGCGCGCTCGAAGCTCGCGCTGATGAAGCGTTCCAGGCGGGCCGCCCCGGCGGCCCAGCGCTGTACCCCCATCTCACCTGAGGCGCCCATCTCCACGCAGATCAGGCGCGCCGCGTCGGGGCGCTCGGCGATCGCGTCGAACAGCGCGCGGACGATCGTCTCCAGCTGCTCCCGCCACCCCTCCCCGGAGACGGGGAGCGCGAGCAGCCGCTGCACCTCGGTCTCGACGACCGTGTCGTAGGTGGCGAGCAGGCAGGCCTCCTTGTTCTCGAAGTGTTCGTAGAAGGTCCGCCGCGAGATGCCGGCGCGGGCGACGAGGTCGGAGATCGTGGTCGCGACGACCCCGCGCTCGTTGACGGCCTGCACCATCGCGTCCACCAGTCGCTCGCGCTGGTGTGCCGCCACCTCTTCGCGCGGGAGCGCCTGGGGACCGCGCGGGAGTCCCTTCTGGTCGTTCGCGCCTCTGCCCGCCCGCGCGTCTGGATCGCCCCGCGGGGTCGAAGAGGCGCCCGTGCTGCGCCGGCGGCCCGCGCGCTCGGAACCACCCGCCGCGGGCTTTGCCCGCGCACCGCCCCGCTTCGCGCCGCTCCCTGTCTGCCGCCGTCCCTCAGCCACGGCCTCCACCTTAGTCGAGGACGGGAAGCGTACCAGTGAATTCGATCTCTGCGCGGACATGTCTTTACATGCATCATACATTGATAGGATGAGTAAAACATGATTTATTTGTTCTCGACGGCGGGAGCGGCTCAGGGGCCGCGCAAAGATTGACCGGTTGAGAGGCAGATGAGCACAAATGCATGGGATAAGCTCATATGGGGTATCGAGTGGAGCATCGGGGAAGGACTGGGGAGATGACCTGCGACGGCCGCAAGTTAGAGCTTATGTCCGCACGTTTCTGTAGGGGACGTACTATTAGCTGGTACAACCTGGACCACGGAGAGGGTGTCTTTCGGCCGGCCGGGCCAACTGCGAGGGTAGGGAGGTCAGAGAGTCATGAGAGTGTTCATCTGTGAAGAGCGGCGGATGTCGCGGGCGCTGCACGCCAGGTGGCCGTACCGGCGCTCGCATTGCCGCCACGACCTGCACTGGCTGGTGCGGGTGCGCCGGCCGACGTGCTGGTGCGGCCGCGGCAGAGCGCACCCGGTCCTGGCGCTGCCGCGCGCGCGCCGGCGCCCGCCGAGTCGGTAGGCGGGGTGCCGCCCGCGCCGGTAGGATCGACCCGTGGCGGCAAGGGATGAATCGGTCGGACTCTCGGTAAACACGATCCGGGGGCTCGCGATGGACGCGGTGCAGAAGGCGGGCGCCGGGCACCCCGGCACGGCGATGGCGCTCGCCCCGCTCGGGTACGTGCTGTTCAAGCGCACGCTGCGCGCGAACCCGCGCAACCCCGAGTGGCGCGACCGCGACCGCTTCGTGCTGAGCTCGGGACACGCGTGCGTGCTGCTGTACGGGCTGCTGCACCTCAGCGGGTACGACCTGAGCCTCGAGGACCTGCAGCAGTTCCGCCAGTGGGGCTCGCGCACCCCGGGACACCCCGAGCGCGGGCACACCCCCGGCGTGGAGGTCACCACGGGGCCACTCGGCCAGGGCTTCGCCAACGCGGTGGGGATGGCGATGTCAGAGCGCTTCCTGGCGGAGCGCTACAACCGCCCGGGCGAAGCGGTGGTGGACCACCACACGTACTCGATCTGCTCGGACGGGGACCTGATGGAGGGCGTCAGCCAGGAAGCGGCCTCGATCGCGGGGCACTTCGGGCTGGGGAAGCTGACCGTGTGCTACGACGACAACCGCATCACGATCGACGGGAGCACCTCGATCTCCTTCGACGGCGAGAACCACCTCGCGCGGCTGGCGGCGGACGGGTGGCACGTACAGCGGGTGGGGGACTCCGAGGACGTGGAGGCGCTGACCGCGGCGCTCGCGGCGGCGCGCGCGGAGACCGAGCGCCCGTCGTTCGTCGCGGTTCGCTCGCACATCGCCTACCCAGCCCCCCACGCCGTGGACACCGCGGCCGCGCACGGGGCCCCGCTGGGAGAGGAGGAGGTGCGCGCGGCGAAGCTCGCGATGGGCTTCGACCCCGAGCGCCACTTCGGGGTGGACGAGCGGGTGTACGAGCACATGAGCCTCGTCGAGGCCGGCGCGGGCCACGAGCGCGAGTGGCAGGAGCGCGTGGAGGCGTGGCGCGCGGAGCACCCCGCGCTGGCGGAGGAGTGGGAGCGCGCGTGGTCGGGCCGCCTGCGCGAGGGCTGGCGTGAGGCGCTGCCGAGCTGGCCGGCCGGCGAGAAGCTCGCCACGCGCGCCGCGGGCCAGAAGACGATGGCGGCCTTCTCCGCGTACGCCCCCACGATGCTCGGCGGGGCCGCGGACTTGGTGGAGTCGACCAAGACGGTGTTCGAGGGTGCGGGCCACTTCTCCCGGGTGCACACCGGGCGCAACGTGCCGTTCGGCATCCGTGAGCACGGGATGGGGGCGATCGTCAACGGCGCCGCCGCCCACGGCGGGATCGTCAAGCCCTACGGGTCCACGTTCCTGGTCTTCTCCGACTACATGCGCGGGTCGGTGCGCCTCTCGGCGCTGATGGGGCTAGGAGTGGTGTGGGTGTGGACGCACGACTCGGTGGGCCTCGGCGAGGACGGGCCGACCCACCAGCCGGTCGAGCACTACACCGCGCTGCGCGCGATCCCCCACCTGTGGGTGGTGCGCCCCGCGGACGCCAACGAGACCGCGCACGCGTGGCGGGTGGCACTCGAACGCGAGGACGGCCCGGTTGCGCTGCTGCTCTCCCGCCAGGGGATCCCGGTGCTCGACCGCGAGGACGGGAAGCTGGCCGCGGCGAGCGAGCTGGAGCGCGGGGGGTACGTGCTGTGGGACTCCCGCGCGGGGGTGCCCGGCGTGGACGGGCAGGTCGCGGCGGGGGCCGGCCCCTCCGAACCCGAGCTCGACGTGATCCTGATCTCCACCGGCGCCGAGGTGCCCACGACCCTGGAGGCGGCGCGCGCGCTGGCCGCGCAGGGCACGGCCGTGCGCGTGGTGTCGATGCCGTGCGTGGAGCTGTTCGAAGCCCAGTCGCAGGAGTACCGCGACACCGTGCTGCCCCCCGCGGTCACCGCGCGCCTCGCGGTCGAGCCGGGCGCCACCGTGGGCTGGTGGAAGTGGGTGGGCTCCCGGGGTGACGTGCTCGGCATCGACCGCTTCGGCGCCTCCGCCCCCGGCCCGCGGGTCCTCGAGGAGTTGGGCTTCACCGCCGATAACATCGCCACCCGCGCCCGCGCGCTGCTCTGAGCCGGTTCTCTTCAAGGGACGCGAATGGTTGCGTAGGGGACCGCGCCCGGGGGTAGGCTGTAAGCCAAGCGACAGCAAGGAGACGCAGATGTCCACGAACTCCCAGGCCACCTCCCCCCTGCACCGCCTCTCTGCGCTGGGGCAGAGCGTGTGGGTGGACTTTCTCTCGCGCGAGTCGATTCGCGGCGGCCACCTGCAGGAGCTGATCGACGCGGACGCGGTCGTGGGGGCGACCTCCAACCCGACGATCTTCCAGAAGGCGATGAGTGCGGGGGACGCCTACGACGAGCAGCTGCGCGAGCTGGGCGCGGAGGGCCTGGACGCGCGCGAAACGTTCTGGCGGCTCGCGGAGCGCGACATCAAGGACGCGTGCGACCTCTTTCACCCGATCTGGGAGGGGGGGTCGGGCCGCGACGGGTACGTCTCGCTGGAGGTGGCGCCGGACCTCGCGTACGACACGCTCGCGACCTTCGAGGAGGCGATCCACCTGCACGAGACGGTGGACCGCCCGAACCTGATGGTCAAGATCCCCGCGACCAAGCCGGGGCTGGCGGCGATCGAGGACGTGATCGCAAAGGGCCACTCGATCAACGTGACGCTGATCTTCTCGCTGCGCCGCTACGCCGAGGTGGCGGAGTCCTACGTACGCGGGATCGAGCGGCTGGTCGCCGCGGGCGGGAACCCGCGCGCGGTGGCGTCGGTGGCGAGCTTCTTCGTCTCACGGATCGACACCGAGGGGGACCGGCGCCTGGAGGAGCTCGAGCGGGGGGGTGGGGACACCCATCTTCTCAGGGGCCTCGAGGGCCGCCTCGCGGTGGCCAACGCGAGGCTCGCCTACCAGCACTACCGCTCTGTCTTCCGCGGTCCCCGCTGGGAGTACCTCGCCGCGAAGGGCGCGACCCCCCAGCGGGTGTTGTGGGCCTCGACGTCCACCAAGAACCCCGCCTACCAGGACACGCTCTACGTGGAGGAGCTGGTCGGCCCCGACACCGTCAACACGATGCCGGAGGAGACGATCCGCGCCTACCAGGATCACGGCCGCCCACAGGCGCGCCTTGGGGCGGAGGTCGCGGAGGCGCGCAAGCTGCTCGAGGAGCTCGCCCGCGCGAGCGTCGACTACGACGATCTCACCGACACGCTCGAGCGCGAGGGCGTTCAGAAGTTCTCGGACTCCTTCGAGGAGCTGATCGCGGCGCTCGCCGAGAAGCAGTCGGCACTGGCCGTCGCCTGACGCCTCCGGCCAGAGGCGGGCGGGCCCCCGGGGGAGTCGTTTGGATGGGACCCTCCGGGTCCAGCGGGGTTGTTGGTGCGGACGCCGGGGTGGGTGGAGAGGCTACGTGCGCCCGCGCGTGAAACACCCTTTAGGTTGCGCCGGTACCGTCAAGGTGGTCGTGCACGAGGAGAACCAAGCACCCACGTTGCCCGCTGTGCCCACACCGCCCTCAGAACAAGCGGCGTGGCTGACGGCGCTCGCGCTGTGCCTGCTCGGCGCGGGAGTCCTCGCGGCGGTCCTGAGCGGCGCCGTGGGCTCGTCCTCCGCGAAACCACCCACAGCCCCGCCGGCTGTGCTCGTGGCCGCCGCGACGCCGACCGCGGCGAGCGCCTCCGAAGCGGCGACACTGAGCGGCCGGGGAACGGCAGCCGGGCCCTACGCCGCCACCGCCGGCGCTCAGAGAGCGGGGCGCCACGGTGGGACACCCGGGAGCTCCCCGACCGGCGGGGCAACGCGGACGGTCGCGTCCGTCGGGGCGGTCGTCGCAGACCCGCCCGGAGCCCAGGGCGGCGAAGGGGGAGCCGGCGGTCTGCCCGACCGATCGGAGATCGGCCAGCAGATCTCCGCCGCGTGGGAGGCGGGCTTCTACCCGGTCTACGCCGAGGCGCAGCGCGTGTTCGGCGTCAACTGGCTGCTGCTCGCTTCGGTCCACATGCAGGAGTCGGCGTTCTCGACCGCCCCCTCCACCTACCACGGCCTCAACTTCGCCCACTGCTGCGGCGGGCCGATGCAGTTCAACGTGACCAACGGGGGGGCGGGCATCCGATCCACGTGGGATCTGGTGCGAGACGCCTACCGCTTCGGCAAACGCCCCGCGGTCTACGACCACGAGACCGCACACCACCCGTCGATCTACGACGACTACGACTCGATCATGGCGGCGGCGTGGCTGCTCTACTCCGACGGCGCGGGCGCCGCATTGAATGATTCGGCGTGGTGGGCGGCGTACGACTACTACGGCCACGACGCCACCGGCGTCGAATACGCCGACGAGGTGCTGGCCCGCGCGATCGGCTGGTCCCAGCACGACTTCTGCATCAACTGCGGCGTGGAACCCACGCTGGTGAACGCCGTCTACGAAGCGTACGGCGCGCCGGTGATGGCGACGTACAAGACCGCCACGCTCGCCCGCACAGGCCACACCCACCATGCGCGACGCCGGCGGTAGGTGATCGCACCGGCCGGCGAGTTGTCGTCACCCCTGCGCGATCAGCTCGCACGCCACCTGGTCGGTGGCGAGCGCGGTGCCGCCCACCAGGCGGCGGGAGAGCTGGGCGCGGCGGAAGTAGAGCGGGGCGTCGTGCTCCCACGTGGCGCCGATGCCCCCGTGTACGGAGATCATCGTGCGCGCAGCGTGGTCCAGGGCGCGGCCGGCCACCGAGCGTGCGGCGCCCGCCGCGAGCGCGAACTCCGCGGGCGCCGAGCGGCGCGACCAGCCCGCGTAGTAGAGCAGCGAGCGGCCGTTCTCCAGCTGGCGCAGGACCTCGGTGAGCGAGTGCTTGACCGCCTGGTAGGAGCCGATCGCGCGGCCGAACGTGAAGCGCTCCTTGGCGTACGCGACGGACACGTCGAGCGCGCTCTCCACCGCGCCGAGGGACTCCGCGGCGATCAGCGCCTGCGCGAGGTGCCACGCCGCCGCGAGGGCTGCCTCGGGGGCGTCGAGGACCGTGGCGGGGGCGTCCGCAAGCGTCACGTGCCCGAGCGCGCGGGTGGCGTCGTAGCGGTGGACAGCCTCGACGCTCACGCCAGCCGCGGAGGACTCGACCGCGAAGCCGGTGGGCTGGCCGTCGACCGAAGCCGGGAGACACTCGCCTTCGACCGAAGCCGGGGGACGCTCGCGCATCCCCGTTTCGGCCAGCATCCCCGTTTCGGCCAGCGCCACGCCCACGAGCACGTCGGCGCCGGGGGCATCGGGGACGAACGCGAACTGGCCCGTCACCTTGGCCTTGCCCCCGTCCCCGTCGCGCACGGCGGTGGGCAGCGGAGCGCGCTCCATCCCGTGCGCGGGGTCGGCGCTCCACTCTCCCGACAGGTCGTCGCCGGGGCGTGCGGGCAGGTACGCCGCGCGGCGCTCGCCGCTCGCGAGTGGCCCCAGCAGCGGGGCGCCCGCGGCCGGGGAGTCGTTCAGGATCGCGGTGGCGGGCAGGTGGCCGAGCAGCGGGACCGCGGCGAGCACGCGCCCGCACTCCGAGAGCACGAGCATCGCGTCGAACACGTCCAGGCCGGCGCCGCCGTGGGCCTCGTCGATCAGCAGCCCGGGCCACCCCGCCTCCCGCGCGGTGGGCCACAGGTCGGT
Organism: uncultured Solirubrobacterales bacterium; assembly: GCA_963842005.1. Classification (GTDB taxonomy): domain Bacteria; phylum Actinomycetota; class Thermoleophilia; order Solirubrobacterales; family Solirubrobacteraceae; genus Palsa-744. Next base: position 44,997 of record CAWJEV010000006.1, read on the forward strand.
GGGCGCCCCGCCGCCGTCGAGCGCGGCGCGGGCCTCCTCGAGCGTCTTGAAGCGCGACAGCGCGCCGCGCGCGGCCTCACGCAGCAGTACCTGCTCGTCTGAGAGTGCGAGATTCATGCCTTTGCAGCCTCCTTGGAACGCAACTCCGAGAACGGGATGCCCTTGTCCAGGCGCGGCTCGCTCGGCAGCCCGAGCACGCGCTCGCCGATCGTGTTGCGCAGGATCTCTTCGGTGCCGCCTGCGGACTTCAGGCCGGGGAGGAACGAGATCATGTAGGCCCACTCGGAGTCCTCGGCCAGCGCGTCGGGGCCGAGCACGTCGGCGATCAGGTCACCGGACTTGATCGCGCCGTTGACGATCGTGACCTTCGCGAGGCCCGCCTCCGGGCCGGGGATCTGCCCGTGCTGCAGCGCGGTGAGGGTGCGGTAGCCGGTGAAGCGCACGGCCATCAGTTCGGAGGCGATCTCGCCGAGCTGGCGGCGCACCTCGGGGTCGCGGCGGGCGTGCTCGTCGGAGGCGACCGCGCGGGCGAAGCGGGCCGAGTTGTAGCCGAGGCCCTCGCCGCCGAGGCCGATCGTGACGCGCTCGAACATCAGCGTGGTCAGTGCCGTGCCCCAGCCGTTGCCCACGCCACCCACGACGGCGTCGGCGTCGAGCGCGACGTCGTCGAAGAACACCTCGTTGAACTCGGCCTCGCCGGAGATCTGGCGCAGGCCGCGCACCGTGACCCCCTCGCCGTCCATCGGCACGATGAACATGGTGAGGCCTTTGTGCTTGGGCACGTCCGCGTCGGTGCGCGCGAGCAGCAGGCCGTAGGCGGCGAACTGGGCGTTGGTGGTCCACACCTTCTGGCCGCTCAACCGCCAGCTGCCGTCCTCCTGCAGGCGCGCGCGGGCCTGCACCGCGGCGAGGTCCGAGCCCGCGGCGGGCTCGGAGAAGAGCTGGCACCACACCTCGTCGCCGTGCAGCATCGGACCGAGGTAGCGGCTCTTCTGCTCCTCGGCGCCGTGCGCGATGATCGTGGGGCCGAGCATCCCCACGCCGATCGCGTCGAGGATCCCGGGGACGCCCGCGCGGGCGATCTCCTGGCCGCAGATCAGCTGCTCGATCGGTCCGGCGCCCTGGCCGCCGTACTCCTTCGGCCACGTCACTCCCGCGAGGCCGGCCTCCGCGAGCTTGCCCTGCCACGCCCGCCGCGCGGCGACGATCTCGTCCTCGTCCTTCAGCGCCCCCTCGCCCTGCAGTACGGGCGCCTCGGCCTTGTGGTCCTCGAGCCACGCGCGCACCTGTGCGCGGTGCGCGGCCTGCTCCGGTGTGTCGTCAAGATCCACGTCGTCTCCTTGGTTGACTGACCAGTCAATCGCCTCCTACACGGTACTCCTTCGGGCCGGCGTTGTCGAGCGTCAGGCGTCGGGAGGCATCGGCGGCGCGGGGACGGGGCGCTGGTGGTAGACGTGCTCGAAGGCGTCGTTGAGCAGCTCGCTCGCCTGGGTGCCGGGGGCGGGAGAGTGCAGCAGCACCACTCCGAGGCGCACCCCGTGGCGCTCCGCGGTCGCGACGAGACAGCGGCCGGCTTCGAGGGTGTAGCCGGTCTTCAGCCCCGTGACCCCGGGGTAGCCGTAGATGAGCAGCGGGTTGTTGTTGTCGAGGTACAGCCGGCCCCCCTTGATCGGGAACGGGCGCACCGCGGTGTACGTGTGCGTGACGTGCGCGATGCGGGGCTGCGCGAGGTCCACGTGCGCGAGCTCCGCGAGGTCGGCGGCGCAGGAGTAGTTGTGGGTGTTGTAGTACCCGGAGGGGGAGGAGTAGCGGGTGCAGCCCATCCCCAGCGCGGCGGCCTCGGCGTTCATCTCGCCGACGAAGCGTCGCACGGTGCCCGCCACGTGCTGGGCGAGCGCCACCGCGGCGTCGTTGCCGGAGGGGAGCAACAGCCCGTAGAGCATCGTCTCCAGCTCCACGTAGCGCCCGAGCGGGAGCACCCCGACCTTCGAGCCGCTGGTTTCCTCGGCTTGGCGCGTGACGAGCACGGGAGTGTCGGGCCCGCCCGAGCGCACGGTGAGCAGCGCGGTCATCATCTTCGTGAGGCTCGCCACCCGCAGCCGCGCGAGCGGGTGCAGCTGCCACAACACCTGCCCGGTACCGAGGTTGAACAGCAGCCCCGCGCGCGGCTGTTCGGGGTCGTGGAGGTGGACCGGGTCCGCCGCGGGGTCGGCGAGGTCGAGCGCCAGCGGGGGCCGGCCCAGCGGCAGGCCGGCGGGGGAGAGCGCGAGCCGCGAGGTCCCCGCGCGCCGGTCCGCTCGCACGAGCGCGCCCGCACCGCCGGGGCGGTGGGAGGTGGTGGCCGAGGCGTGCGTGTGCCACGGGTGGACGAGCGTGAGGAGCGCCGCCAGCGCCACGACGAGCACGATCCCGAGCAGCTGCCGACGGCGACGACGACGCCGACGGCGGGCCGCCTCGCGGGAGCGCCGGCGACCGGAGGGGGCCATGAAGGGGGAGATGCTCACGCCGGTGTAGGCCTCACGGGTTGGGGAGCGGGTGGTCGGGGTGGGGGAGCGTGTGGTCTGCCGATGGGATTGGGGTAGATGACGGAGGGGGGCTCATTGGCGGGGAGGAGTGAGCAGGGCGCCGAAGATGCCGACGCCCATCAGCACGACCACGAAGATGGAGATCGCACTGTCCAGCGTAAAGCCATGGGCGGCGATCGCGCTGAGCGTGAGGAACGCGAAGCCGACGATGAACAGCGCCGCCACGACCAGCACGACCACGCGGGTCACGGCTGCAGGTGGGTGTGGCGAGGGGCGGGGATCGGCGGAGACTACCCGCGGGCGAGGGAGCCCACGCCGGCTGCCGGCGCCGCGCCCGCGAGCGCAGGGTCCTCGGCCAGCGGTCCTGTGCCCCCCTGCCGCTGCGGCACGTGTAGGTCGGCGTGGTAGGAGGAGCGCACGAGCGGCCCCGAGGCGACGTGCTCGAAGCCGAGCTCGTACGCGGCGCGCTCCAGCGCGGCGAACTCGTCCGGGTGCCAGTAGCGCACGACCGGGAGGTGCCGCGCGGAGGGGCGCAGGTACTGCCCGACGGTGAGCACCTGCACGCCCTGCTCGCGCAGCGCGCCGAAGGCGTCCACGAGCTCGGCGTGGGTCTCGCCGAGTCCGACCATCAGCCCGGACTTGGTGGTCACCTCGGCCCCCCCGAGCTCCTTGGCGAGCGCCAGCACGCGGCAGGAGCGCTCGAAGGAGGACCCGCGCCGCGCGAGCGGGTAGAGACGGGGGACGACCTCGACGTTGTGGTTGAACACGTCGGGGCGCTCGGCGAGGACACGGGCGAGCGGCATCTCGTGGCCCTGGAAGTCCGGGGTGAGCACCTCGATCAGGCAGCCCGGCGCCTGGCGGCGGACCTGGCGGATGACCCCGACGAACGCGGAGGCGCCCTTGTCGGGCAGGTCGTCGCGGTCCACGGAGGTGACGACCGCGTGGCGCAGCCCCATGCGCGCGATCGAGCGCGCCACGCGCGCGGGCTCCAGCGGATCGTTCCACGTGGGGCGGCCGGTCTTGACGTTGCAGAACCCGCACCGCCGCGTGCAGGTGTCGCCGAGGATCATGAACGTCGCGGTCCCCCGCTCCCAGCACTCCCCGACGTTCGGGCAGGCGGCCTCCTGGCAGACGGTGTGCAGCCCCTCCTCGCGGATCAGCTCCGTGAGCGCGCGGTACCGCGCGCCGCCGGGCGCGGGCACCTTCAGCCAGGGGGGCTTGCGCTCGCGCAGCGGCCGCACGTCGGGCCCGAGAACCTCCAGCACGTCCATCCCCCCGGGGTTCGACCGCGAGCGGGTGGCGCTCATGCCGCTGCGAGCTCCGCGGCGTGTGTGGCGTCGATTCCGAGCTCCTGGCCCGTGACCGGCCGCTGGCGGCGGCCATGCACACGGCAAAAGCTCGCCGCCATGCGTGCGCGGAAGCGCTCGATCGAGGCCCCGCCATCCAGCTCTGCGGCGATCGAGGTCATTGCGACGTCGGGCAGCCCGCAGGCGACCACCCAAGAGAAGGGCTCGAGGTCGTTGTCCACGTTGAGGGCGAACCCGTGCGTGGAGACCCCGAGCGAGACGTGGACCCCGAGCGAGGCGATCTTGCGGTCGCCCACCCACACACCGGTGTAGTCGGGGCCGTCCTGCGGGCGGGAGCGGGCGGCGATGCCCTCCTCGGCGAGCGCGGCGACGATCGCGTCCTCGGCCGTGCGCAGGTGCGCGACCACGTCGGTGACGCCCATGATCGGGTAGCCCACGAGCTGCCCGGGACCGTGGTAGGTGACGCGCCCGCCGCGGTCGGTCGGCACGACCTCGATGCCCCGCGCGCGGTAGAAGTCCTCGCCGAGAGTCAGCTCGTCCGGCCGGGAGCGGCGCCCGCGGGTGTAGACGGGAGGGTGCTCGAGCAGCAGCAGCGTGTCGGGCAGCTCCCCGGCCTGTCGGCGCGCGGCGACGTCCAGCTGTACGGCGAGCGCCTCGCGGTAGGGGACCGTGCCGAGGTGGCAGACCCAGATGTCGTTGGAAGAGCGGCGACCTTGATTCATTTGCCGTCTCTGGTGGTAGCATATTCCGTACGCCAAGATGAGCGCAACGTCTTTGCTCATTCGGAAGGGGCCCGGTTCGCCGGGCCCCTTTCTTTTAAGGGCGCTCCGGTGGGCATCGAGGCCGACTCCCACCGGAGCTGGAGCGGCGCTACGTCAGGTTGCGGATGACCGCGACCATGAGCGTTATCGCCAAGATAAGCGCAATACCTTCGCTCATCTTCACCACCTCCTTTCCCGAGCCGGTCGGCCTCGGGCCGGCGTGATCGGGTGGCGGTGGCAACCCTGCCGAAGAACATACTCAGCGATGGCGTCACAACGCTAGCGCGGCCGGCTCCTCCAGCAACTCTCTGACGCGGGCGAGGAAGCGGGCGGCGTCGGCGCCGTAGAGGATGCGGTGGTCGCAGGCGAGCGTCACGGACATCGTGTGGCGGGCGACCACCTCGTCACCGCCGTCTGCACCGCCGGCCAGCACCACGGCGCGGGGGGCCAGCGAGCCGACGGAGAGGATCGCGGCCTGCGGGGGGTTGACGATCGCGGTGAAGCTGCGGATCCCGTACATCCCGAGGTTGGAGACCGTGAACGTGCCGCCGCCCAGCTCCGGCGGGGTGATCGTCCCGGCGCGCACCCGCTCGGCCAGCGCGCGGGTCTCGCGGGCGATCTCGCCGAGCGACTTCAGGGCGGCGTCGAAGACCGTCGGAACGACGAGCGCTCCGCCCAGCGGGTCGTCGGAGTCGGCCGCCACCGCGACCCCGACGTTCACGCGCGAGTGCAGCTGCAGGCGGCCGTCGCGGTAGGAGCCGTTCGCGCGGGGGTGCTCGTGCAGGGCCAGCGCGCAGGCCTTGACGACCATGTCGTTGTACGTGGGCGCCTCCTCAGGGGAGAGGCGCTTGAGCTCGGAGCGCAGCGCGACGCACTGCTCCATGTCGATCTCGGCCTGCAGCGCGAAGTCGGGGATCGTGGCCTTCGACTCGGCCATCCGCCGCGCGATCGTCTGCTGGGTGCGGGTCAGCTCCACGACGGTGGTCTCGCCCTTGGCGGCGGCCACGCGCTCGGCAAGCGTCGCCGGCACGGCCGGTACGCCACCGGACTCTGGCGCCGGCGCGTCGCCCACTCCAGGCGTAGGTGTGGCCGCTGCTGCGGGGCCCGCCTGCACGTCGGCCTTGACGATCCGCCCGCCGGGACCGGTGCCGGTGAGGGCGTGCAGGTCGACGCCCTGCTCGCGGGCGATTCTCCTGGCGAGCGGCGAGGCCTTCACGCGCTCGCCGTCGCCCACGCTGGCGCCTTCTGCCTCGGACGGAGCCGTGGGCGGGGAGGGTGCGGCTGCCACGCCCACCGGTGACGGCGCGGACTGCGCCTGCCCGTCCGGCTGCGTCTCCGCGGTGTCCGCCACCTCGGCGCCGGCCGCCGCCCCGACGTGCGCGATCGGGGCGCCGACGGCGAGTGTGTCGCCCTCCTGGGCGAGGATCTGAAGGAGGCCCTCCTGGTCTGACTCGTAGACCATCGCCGCCTTGTCGGTCTCGATCTCGACCAGCTCCTCGCCGCGGCGGACGTGGTCGCCGTCGCGCTTGAGCCAGCGCAGCACGGTGCCCTCCTCCATCGTGTCCGACAGGCGGGGCATCACGATCTCGCTCATCGCTCGGCCTCGACGGGCACCTGGCCGAGAACCTTCAGCGCAGCGCGCACGACGTGGGGCTCGTGCGGGTAGGCGAGGTCCTCCAGGGGCTTCGAGTAGGGCATCGGCACGTCTGCGCCGGTGACCCGCCGCACGGGGGCGTCGAGGTCGTCGAAGGCCTGCTCGGAGACGAGCGCGCCGAGGTTGGCGCCGACGCCGCCGTGGGGCCAGCCCTCCTCGACGACGACGCAGCGGTTGGTCTTGGCGACGGAGCGCAGCACGGTGTCGAGGTCGAGCGGGCGCAGCGTGCGGGGGTCGATCACCTCGGCCTGCACGCCGTGCTCGTCCGCGAGCGTCTGCGCGGCGCGCTCGGCCGTGAGCGCCATCCGCGAGATGCCGACGATCGTGACGTCCGACCCCTCGCGGCGCACGGCCGCCTGGCCGAAGGCCTGCACCTCCTCCTCCCCGTCGGGCACCTCGCCCCGCTGTCCGTAGAGCGACTCGTGCTCGATGAAGATCACGGGGTTCTCGTCGCGGATCGCGGCCTTCAGCAGGCCCTTCGCGTCGGCGGGGGTGGAGGGGGTGGCGACGAGCAGGCCGGGGACGTGCATGAAGAACGCCTCCAGGCAGTGGGAGTGCGTCGGCCCCAGCTGGTGCCCCGCGCCCTGGGGCATCCGCACGACCAGCGGCACGCGGGCCTGCCCGCCGAACATGTAGTGGATGTGGGCGGCGTGGTTGACGATCTGGTCGAAGGCGAGCAGCGCGAAGTTGATCGTCATCAGCTCGACCACGGGGCGCAGCCCGACCATCGCGGCGCCGACGCCCATGCCGACGATGGTGTTCTCGGAGATCGGGGTGTCGCGCACGCGCCGCTCGCCGAACTCCTCCAGCAGGCCGGCGGTGACCTTGAAGGCGCCGCCGAACACGCCGATGTCCTCGCCCATCAGGATCACGCGCTCGTCGCGGGCGAGCTCCTCGCGCAGCGCGGCGTTCAGCGCCTCGCGGTAGCGCAGCTCGGCCATCAGGCGGTCCGCACGGAGTACCAGCCGTGCACCTGGTCGCCGAGCACGTACACGTCGTCGTAGAGCGACTCGGGGGAAGGAAAGGGGGAGTCCTCGGCGAACGCGACGGCCTCGTCCACCTGCGCGCGCGCCTGCTCGTCGATCTGCGCGCGCGCCTCTGCGTCGACGATTCCCTCGCGCTCCAGCAGTCCGCCGAAGGCGGGGATCGGGTCGCGCTCGCGCCAAAGGGCGACCTCCTCCTTGGAGCGGTACTCCTCGGGGTCGGCCATCGAGTGGCCCCGGAAGCGGTAGGTGACGGCCTCGACGAGCACGGGTCTGCGCTCCTCGCGCACTTGACGGATGGCCTCGGAGAGGACGGCGTGGGTGTCGAGCACGTCCATCCCGTCGCAGCGGGTGCCGGGGACGCCGAGAGACTCGCCCTTGCGCTGCAGGTCAGTGACCGCCGAGTGGCGCCCCAGGGCCGTGCCCATCCCGAACTGGTTGTTGGTCACCAGGAAGACGACGGGCAGGCGCCACAGCGCGGCGAGGTTGAGCGTCTCGCCGAAGGTGCCCTGGTTGGAGGCGCCGTCGCCGAACGTGCAGAGCGTCACGTCGTCCTCGCCACGGTAGTCGCTCGCCAGCGCGATGCCGGCCGCGATCGGGAGGTTGCCGCCGACGATCCCGTAGCCGCCCATGAAGCGCCGGGCAAGGTCGAACATGTGCATCGAGCCGCCACGTCCGCCGGAGCAACCGTCGACGCGCCCGAACAGCTCGGCCATCACGTTGCCGGGCGGGGTCCCGCGCACGAGCGCGTGGCCGTGGGAGCGGTAGGTGGAGATCAGGTAGTCGCTCGCGCGCAGCGCCCGCGCGCTGCCGACGATCGCGGCCTCCTCGCCGATCGAGAGGTGCAGGAAACCGCCAACTTTCGCCCGCGCGTACATCTCCCCGGCGCGCTCCTCGAAGCGGCGGATCAGGGTCATCGTGGCCAGCCACTCGCGCGCCGTCTCGGGGTCGGGGCAGGGGGCTTGACTCACCGGTGCTCCAGGGGCAGGGCGGGACTCATCAGTGCTCCACGGTAGCCCAGCGAGCGATGAACTGCTCGTCCTGGAGCTGCGCCAGGTCGGCTCGCAGCGCCCGTCCGCGACGCGCAGCCTCCTGCGGGGGAAGGTCCCAGAACAGCACCACCTCGCCGCTGTCGACTTCGACCACCTCGATGTGGTCGACCCGCGCGGGGTCCGCCAACAGCGCGGGCGCCCAGCCGCCGCGTCTGACGATCAACCGGTAGGCGCGATTGGCCCTCATCGCGCGGGGGTGCCCACCAGCAGTTCCGCCGCACCTTCCAGCGAGCGCTCACCCACGAGGACCCGACCCAGCCCTCCGGGCTGTGTGCCCCCGACCCGTACGGCCGGGACGTCCGTCACTCCGAGCTGGGCGGCCTCGACCGTCGCGGCGGTCAGTCGCTCGCGGACCGACGTCAGGCCGGCCCCCTTGAGGACCGCGGCCGGGTGCATCTCGCAGGCGGCGGCGGCGATCAACACGGTGTCCCGATCCGCGAGCGCGCGACCTCCGGCGAACGCCTGGCGGAAGGCGGCCTGCGCGAAGGGGACCACGCGGCCAATGCCCTTAGCGTAGGTGGCGACGCGCATCGCGAGGCCGCTGTCGAACGGGAACGGCTCGGGCCAGCGCAGCTGCTGAAGCCCCAGCTCATCGGCGCGGCGCTCGACCTCCGCACGGAAGACCTGCTCCTCCGCTTCGCAGCGAAAGGACTCGAAGGACTCCGCCCCAGGCAGCTCGCGAGCGAGCACTGGCTGCCACTCCAGCGGTCCGGGTACCACCCGCAGCACCCGCTCGGCCGCGATGTACGCCAGCGGGCTTGCGAGATCGAAGTAGAAGGCTGCGTCCACTGCGCAGAGCGTATTCCTCGCCTTGGCCCGACGGGTACTCGCCAAAGCGACCTGGCGGGCCCGCGCGCCTGTGCGGGAGAACCGCTCAGCCGTGGATCAGCCAGCCGTCGGCCGCGCGTGCGGCCTCCATCACGGCCTCCGAGAGGGTGGGGTGGCCGTGGACGATGCGGGCGACCTCGGGGAAGCCGCCCTCCAAGGCGCGCACGTTGACGAGCTCCTGAATCATCTCGGTGGCGCGCGCGCCGACGATGTGCCCGCCGAGCAGCTCGCCGTAGCGGGACTCGCCCACCACCTTGACGAGACCCGCCCGGTCGCCGTAGACGATGCCACCCCCCACGGCGCCGTAGGGGACCTTGCCGACCACCACGTCGTAGCCCTGCTCGCGCGCCTGCTCCTCGGTAAGGCCGAACGAGCCGACGTTGGGGGCGCAGAACGTGGCGCGGGGGATGTCCACGTGGGAGAGCGGATGGGTGGCCCGCCCGGCGGCGTCCTCGACGGCGATGATGCCCTCGTCGGAGGCCTTGTGCGCGAGGGCGGGCCCGGGCACGAGGTCGCCGATCGCGTACACCCCGTGCGCGGTGGTGCGTAGCGCGCCGTCGACCTGCACGAGCCCGCGCTCGTCGAGCTGCACGCCCGCGTCGGCGAGCCCGAGCGCCGGCACGTCCGGGCCGCGACCGGCGGCGATCACGAGGTGGTCGACCTCGGCGGACTCGTCCGCGTACGCAAAGCTCACCCCCGTCTCGCCGGCGCGCACCCCCTCGACTGGGGTCCCGGTGAAGACCTGGATGCCCTGGCGCTTGAGCCCGCGCTCCACCAGGCGCGAGACGTCGGCGTCCTCGGTGGGGAGCACGCGGTCGAGCACCTCGAACAGCAGCACCTCGCTCCCGAGCCGCGCGAAGCCGGAGGCGATCTCCGCGCCGGAGGCCCCGGCTCCCACGACGGCGAGGCGCGCGGGCAGCTCGGGCAGCGCCCACGCCTGCTCGGTGCCGATCACCCGCCCGCCGAGCTCCACACCGGGGATCGAGCGCCCCACCGAGCCGGTGGCCAGGACCACGGCCCCGGCTTCGAGTTCCTCGCCGCCGACGCGCACTTTGATCGGGATCCCGCCCGCCCCGTTCGTCTGGCCAGGGGCCACCCCGCCGCTGCCTGTCGTCCCGCTGCTGCCGGCCCCACCGCGGTTGGCGGAGCCCGCTCCGGTACCACCCTCGCCGGAGGTCGGCGCGAGCGAGGCCTCGCCGGCGATCACGTCGACCCCGTTTTTCTTGAAGAGCGCCCCCACGCCGCCGGTGAGCGTCCCCACCACCTTCTCGCGCCGTGCCTGCACCGCGGGGTAGTCGACCTCGACGCCCGCCACGGCCAGACCGTACTCCCCCGCCTCGCGGATCTCGCTGAGCAGGTCGGCGGAGCGCAGCACGGCCTTCGCGGGGATGCACGCGTAGTTCAGGCAGCGTCCCCCGAGCTTGTCCTTCTCGACCACCACCGTCTTCATGCCCAGCTGGGCGGCGCGGATCGCCGCCACGTACCCGCCCGGCCCCGCGCCGATCACGATGCAGTCGTAGTGGGAGTCCGCCACAGTGCGCGCGAGCCTATCGCAGCGGCTCGTCGCGTCCCGCCGTGCCAGGTTTCGGTCCCCCGCTCTCCCCGTCACCGAGCCGTTCCCCTGCCTGAATTCGTCCCATCACGCGCACCAGCTTCCAGAACAGCCAGCCGCCGAGCACGATGGAAAGCAGGCAGAACACGGCGGCAAGGATCGTGGAAGCGATCACGAGCGCCAGCGAGGTCACGAGGATCTGGAAGGCCAGCAGCCCCTCGAAGCCGAGCACCGCCCAGTAGCGCCTGCCGTACATCCCCCACGCGAGCGCCGCCAGCACGATCGCCAGGAAGGCGCCGCCGGGAACGGACCCTCCGTGGCGGCGCAGGTCGTGGACGGTGAGCACGCCCGCCGCGACCCCGACCGCGAGCAGGCCGGCCACCGCCACGGCCACCAGCAGCGCCGCGGGACGCTCACCCTCACTCAGCGGCGTGAGCGTAGCCCGGGCGAGTTCGTCCCTCTGTTCCGAGAGCGAGCGCGTATCGGAACCGAGTGCCCCGCGCAGAGTGCGTGCGGCCTGTTCGGGGTCCGCCGCGTCGACTATGGCCCGTACGACCGCCACGCGCCGGGTACCGGCCTCGATCGCCGCCTCGACGTTGTCCGCGTCGATACCACCGATCGCAAAGAACGGCAACCGCGAGTGCCTGGCGGCGTAGCGGACGAGCTCCAGGCCGACCGCCGGGCGACCGGGCTTCGTCGGCGTCGCGTAGACGGGACCCACGCCGATGTAGTCCACGTTCGCCACCCCTCCGCGTCTGGCCCCCGCTGCGGCGTCGAACCCTGCCGTGGCAGTGTCGATCTCCGTCGGGGCGTGCGTGGAGAGACCGACCAGCACGTCCGGGCCGACCAGCTCCCGCACCTGCGCGACCGGCATGTCCTCCTGGCCCACGTGCACCCCGTCAGCGCCGGCCGCCAGCGCCACCCTCGGGCGGTCGTTGACAATCAGCAACGCCCCCATCTGTATACAGATCGTGTGAGCAGTGCGCACAACTTCTGTGAGCTCCTCGTCGGAGATCCGCTTGTCGCGCAGCTGCACGACATCCACGCCGCCCGCGATCGCCGCGCGCAGGACGCCGGTCAGCTCGCGTCCGCCGGGTCTGGAATCACAGACCATATATAGGCGCGCTGCCGCGAGGCGAGCACGTCGCTTGGCGCCTATGTCCGGGGTGGGCACGCGGTCAAGTCTCGCATGAGCCCTTTCCACGGCGGGGGCTAGCATCAATCCCCATGAATGTTCGAGCGGCCGATGTCGCGGTCGTCGGCGGCGGGATCATCGGTCTCGCCGTCGCCTGGCGGGCGCGGCTGCGCGGGATGTCCGTTGTCGTGCTCGAGCGGGGCGTGATCGGGGGGGAGTGCGCTTCGGGCGTGGCCGCCGGGATGCTCGCACCCGTCTCCGAGGTCGAGTTCGGGGAGGCCGGTCGGCGGCTGCTCGAGCTCGGGCTGCGCTCTGCGCGCATGTGGCCCGGCTTTGCCGCCGAACTGGTGCAGGACGCCGGCATCGAGGTCGGGCTGCGGCAGTCAGGCACGCTGCTCCTCGCGCGCGACGAGGACGGGGCACGCGAGCTGGAGCGCCAGTTTGCCCTCCGCGAGTCGCTTGGACTGCGCACCACGCGGCTGCGGCCCAGCGCCGCCCGCGAGCTCGAGCCCGCGCTTGCGCCGACCGTGCGGCTGGCGTTGGAGGCACCCGAGGACCACAGCGTCGACCCCCGGCTTGTGCTCGCCGCGCTGCGGCGCGCCTGCGAGCTCAGTGGGGTGCAGGTGCACGAGCACGCCTCCGTGGCCCGCGTCGAGCTGGAGGGGTCGAGTGCGGGCGGGGTAGGCGGGTCCGGAGCGAGCGATGGGTCGCCCGTCCGCGGTCGAGGCAGTGGCTCCGCCGTGCAGCCCGGGTCGGCGGGCGTTGTCACGGGGGTCACCCTCGCTGACGGTGAGCGGGTGTCCGCCGGACAGGTCGTGCTCGCCGCCGGCGCGTGGACTGCCGAGATCACCGGGCTGCCAGAGGACGCGCGCCCGCCCGTGCGGCCCGTCAAGGGTCAGATCCTGCGGCTGCGCGATCCCGCCGGCCCGGGTCTGCTGCAGCGCGTCGTGCGCTTTGAGGGCGGCTACCTCGTGCCTCGCGGCGACGGGTGCTACGTGCTCGGGGCCACCGTCGAGGAGCGCGGCTTCGAGGCACAGCCGACCGTCGGCGGCGTCTACGAGTTGCTGCGCGACGCCCGCGAGCTCGTGCCCGGCGTCCTGGAGCTCCAGATCGAGGAGCTCTCCGTCGGGTTCCGACCCTCCACGCCTGACAACGCCCCTGCGCTCGGCCTTGGCGCGGTGGACGGGCTCGTGTGGGCCACCGGGCACCACCGCAACGGCATCCTGTTGACTCCCCTCACCGCGGAGTTGCTCGCCGCCGTGCTCGAGCGCTCCACGCCCGGGGACGCCGAGCATCGCGCGCTCCTTTCCGCCTGCGACCCCTCGCGCTTCGGATCTGACCCTCCTCACGCCATGCGAACGCCGCTCGGACCCCCTGTGGGGGTCCTCTCGTGATCTTCTTGAACGGGTGCGGCTCCGACCTGCGGGCCGGCGAAACCGTGGTCGGCGCGCTTGCGCGGCTGGGACTGTCCGTCGACGCGCGCGGTGTGGCGGTGGCCGTCGATGGTGAGGTCGTTCCCCGCGCCGCGTGGGAGACCTTCGCGCTCTCCCCGAACGCCCGCGTGGAGGTGCTCACCGCGATGCAGGGAGGATGATCTGTCAGTGGCGTCCTCCGCTCCCACCCAGGCCGACACCGATCCGCTTGTGATCGCCGGGCGCACGCTGCGCTCGCGCCTGCTGCTCGGCACCGGCGGGTTCCCCTCGCTGGAGCTGATGGACGCTGCAATCCGCGCCGGCGGCTCCGAGCTCGTGACCGTCGCGCTGCGACGCGTCGACGCGGCCGCGCGCGGTTCGCTGATCGACGTGCTCGCCGCGGCCGGCGTGGAGCTACTGCCGAACACCGCCGGCTGCCACACCGCCCGCGACGCCGTGCTCACCGCCCGGCTCGCTCGCGAGGCGTTCGCCACCGACTGGATCAAGCTCGAGGTGATCGGCGACGAGGACACCCTCCTGCCCGACGCCCCCGAGCTGCTGCGCGCCGCCGAGGAGCTCGTCGACGAGGGCTTCGTCGTGCTCCCCTACACCACCGACGACCCCGTGCTCGCGCGGCGCCTGCAGGACGTCGGCTGCGCCGCGGTGATGCCGCTCGGCGCCCCCATCGGCTCCGGGATGGGCATCCGCAACCCCTACAACCTCGCCCTCCTGCGCGACGCCGTGCACGTGCCCGTCGTGCTCGACGCCGGCATCGGCACCGCCTCCGACGCCGCCCTGGCGATGGAGCTCGGCTGCGACGCCGTGATGGCCGCCTCCGCGATCTCCCGCGCCCAGGACCCCGTGCGCATGGCCCGCGCGATGCGTCACGCCGTCGAGGCCGGGCGCCTCGCCCACGGCGCCGGGCGCATCCCGCGGCGGCTGTACGCCACTGCCTCTACGCCTGAGGAGGGCCTGGCGGAGTTCCCTACTTGACGACTTCGATCGTGCCGCAATGGGCTGGTGGAGGGCAGGCCCTCCCCCAGGGCCCCCTCCCGGTGTGACTGTCGGGGGCAGGCGCCGCGCCGGGTGCTACTTGACGACTTCGATCGTGCCGTTCATCGTCGCTGGGTGGATCGTGCACAGGTAGTGGACGATGCCCGGCTTGGTCATCTTGAATTCGACCGTGTGGCCTTCGCTGAAGTCTTTCGCGGCGAACGAGTCCGGGCCGCTCTTGCTGGTCACGTTGTGTTCGACCGGGTCGTAGTTCGTCCACCTGACGGTGCTGCCCACCTTGACCCTCACCGTGTCCGGATCGATCGCGATGTTGCGGTAGGCGATCTGCACCACCCCGCTCTGCACCGGTTCCGAGGAGGAGGGGGTTGCGTACTTCGGAGTCGTGTCGGGTTTCAGCCCTCCGCTGGAGCTGCTCTTGGCAGTGGTCGCGGTGGTGCCCGTCGAGCTCGAGCCGCTCGACCCGCAGCCCGCGGCCAGCACGAGTGCCGCGCACGCCGCCGCGACGGACAGCCCCCTTCTCACCGTTGACCCTCGCCTCTCTGCACGGCGTCAGCCTAGCCTAGACTGGCGCTCCCATGACGCGCCACTTTCTCACCGGGGCGGAGCTGAGCGCCGCCGAGCTCGACGGGCTGCTCGCCCGCGCCGCCGAGCTGAAGGCCGCGCCGCACTCCTCGCGCGCGCTCGCCGGGCGCTCCGTGGCGCTGATCTTCGAGAAGCCCTCGACCCGCACGCGCGTGTCGTTCGAGGTGGGTGTCCACGAGCTGGGCGGCCACGCGGTCGTGCTGCGCAGCGACGAGCTGCAGCTCTCGCGCGGGGAGTCGCCGCGCGACACGGCGCTGGTGCTCTCACGGCACGTCGCGGCCGTTGGCCTGCGCACCGGAGCGGACACGCTTCTGGAGGAGCTGGCGGCCCACAGCTCGGTGCCCGTCGTCAACATGCTGAGCGCCCGCCACCACCCCTGCCAGGCGCTCGCCGACCTGCTGACGCTGCGCGAGGCGTGCGGTTCGCTCGAGGGTCTGCGCGTGGCGTACGTGGGCGACGGCAACAACGTGGCGCGCTCGCTGGCGCTGCTGGGGGCGCTTGCGGGCCTGCACGTGGCGGTGGCCTCGCCGGCGGGCTACGCGTTGGAGGACCCCCTCCCGCTCCCCGCGGGCGCGACGGGCACGGTGACGCTGCACTCCGACCCCTACGAAGCGGTGCGGGGGGCCTGCGCGGTGTACACGGACGTGTGGGTGAGCATGGGCGACGAGGCCACCGCCGAGCAGCGCAGGAGCGCTCTGGGCGACTACCGCGTGGACGATGCGCTGCTGGACGCGGCGGCGCCGGGCGCGTTTGCAATGCACGACCTGCCCGCCCACCCCGGCGAGGAGATCACGCCCGAGGTGATGTACGGCCCGCGCCAGCGCATCTGGGAGCAGGCCGAGAACCGCCGCCACGCGCAGAAGGCGCTGTTGGAGTTCCTGGTGGGCCTGGACGCGGCGGGCGGACCCTCGGCATGAGCGGGCGGCCCGAGCGCGGCCAGGAGCTCGAGCTGACCATCGACTCGCTCGCCTACGGGGGCGAGGGCGTTGCGCGCCTCGGCGAGCACGGCTACGTCGTGTTCGTCGCGGGCGCCGTCCCCGGCGACCGCGTACGCGCGCTCGTGTACAAGCGCAAGCGAACCTACGCCCACGCCCGCACGCTCGAAGTGCTCGAGCCGAGCCCCGAGCGGATCGCCCCGCTCGCCGACCACCCCGGCGTGCCGTGGCAGGTGCTTCCCTACGAGCGCCAGCTCGAGATCAAGCAGGGGCAGGCCCAGGACGCGCTGCGGCGGCTCGGCGGGTTCGCGGGCTTCGACGTCGAGCCGATCGTGCCCGCGCTGGAACCCTGGCGCTACCGCAACAAGCTCGAGTACTCCTTCGGCCACGACCTCCACACGGGAGAGCTCGTGTGCGGCTTTCACGCCCCCGCCGGCTGGAACCGGGTGCTGGCGATCGAGGACTGCCTGCTCGCCTCTGCCCGCGGCAACCTCGCCCGCCGTGTCGCTGCGCGGTGGTGCCGCGAGCAGGGCCTGCGCGCGTGGAGCCGCGGCGGGGAGGAGGGGGGCGGCCTCGCCGACGGCGCTCCTCCACCTGGCACCGAGGCACCGGGTGCGCCCCAGGACGGGACCGCGCGGGACAGGGCCGGACCGGGGCCCGACGGCCGCGCGCTGCTGCGCAATCTAGTCGTCCGCGAGGGCCGGCGCACCGACCGGCTGCAGGTGCGCCTCGTCACCACCGACGGCACGCTCGACGTCTCCTCCTTCGCCGCGGCGCTCGCCGCGGAGCTGGGGGAGCACCTCTCGGGGGTGCTGTGGACGCGCTCGCGCCAGCTCGCCGAGACGACCGCCGGGGGTGAGACCGAGCTCGTGTGGGGGGACGCCGAGCTGCCCGAGCGTCTCGGTGAGCTCGAGCTGCGCATCTCCCCCGAGGCGTTCTTCCAGACCAACACCGAGATGGCCGAGGTGCTCTACGGCCTCGCCGCCGACTTCGCCGCGCTGGAGGGGTGGGAGCGGGTGTACGACCTCTACTGCGGGATCGGCACCATCGCGCTCGCGCTCGCCCCCCGCGCCGGCGAGGTGTGGGGGATCGAGCTGGTCGAGCAGGCCGTCGCCGACGCGATCGCCGCCGCGCGGCGCAACGAGATTGCAAACGTCCACTTCTTCGCCGGCGACGCGCGCCTCGCGCTGCCAGAGCTGCTCGCGCGCGCCGGGCGCCCCGACGTCCTCGTCGTCGACCCTCCCCGCGCCGGGCTCTCCGCGAAAGTGGTGCGCCGCATCATCGAGGCCGGCCCCCGGCGGATCGTCTACATCTCCTGCAACCCCACCACGCTCGCCCCCAACGCCGCGCAGCTCGTCGAGGCCGGTTGGGCCCTGCGCCGGGTGGTGCCTGTGGACATGTTCCCGCAGACGCACCACGTGGAGTGCGTAGCTCTGCTGGAGCGTCAGGGCGCGACGGCGGCCCCCGGGGCGAACGACGCTGGGGCGAACGCAGGAGCGGGAGTGAACGTCGAAGCGGGCGCCGCCGGGAAGTCCCAGACCGGCGACGGATAGGCTCCCACTCGATGCGCGCCGTCACCATCCGCGAGCAGGACATCGTTATCGAGGAGCACCCTGACCCCGTGCCAGGGGCGGGTGAGGTGCTCGTGCGGGTACGCGCCGCGGGGCTCAACGGCGCGGACATGATGCAGCGGCGGGGGCTGCTACCCTGCGCCGCCCGGCTCCCCGCAGGACATCCCTGGCCTGGAGCTCGCCGGCGAGGTGGCTGCGCTCGGGCCGGGCGCCGAGCGCTTCGCGTCCGGCGACCGCGTGATGGCGATCGTCGGCGGCGGCGGCCAGGCCGAGCTGGCCGTCGTCCACGAGCGTCAGCTGATGACGGTGCCGCCGATTATGGATTGGCCCGCCGCGGGTGGGCTGCCGGAGGTGTTCACGACCGCGCACGACGCGCTCTTCACGCAGGCGCAGCTGCGCCCCGGCGAGCGGCTGCTCGTGCACGGTGGCGCCGGCGGGGTGGGTACCGCGGCGATTCAGCTCGCCCGCGCTGCCGGCGCGCGTGTGACCGCCACCGTGCGCCGCGAGGAGCTGCGCGAGGCCGTCGCCGCACTCGGCGCCGAGGCGATCGCCGCCCGAGGGCTTCTCCGAGCACGGTCCCTTCGACGTGATCCTCGAGCTCGTCGGCGCGCCCAACATGGTCGAGAACCTGGACGCGCTCGCGACCGGCGGGCGCATCGTCGTGATCGGGGTGTCGCCGGGGCGAAGTCCGAGCTGAACCTGCTCGCGCTGATGGGCAAGCGGGCGCGCATCCACGGCTCGACCCTGCGCGCCCGGCCGCTCGAGGAGAAGGCACTGGCGGCGCGCGCGCTCGAGCGCGAGGTGCTGCCCGCTGTTCGAGAACGGCGCACTGAGCGGGGTGCTGGTGGCCGAGGCGTTCCCTCTGGACGAGGCCGCCGCTGCCTACGAGCGCTTCGCGGCCGGTGGCAAGCTCGGCAAGATCGTGCTCACCACTCAGTAAGGCGGCTGCGCCGCCCACTACTGAGCGGGGGGAGGGCAGGCCCAGGGCGGGCGGGACTCCAAACCCCCTCCCGTACGTCAATCCCAGGTCACTGCCAACAAAAGCTCAGTACGGAGGTTGGGCGACCCACCACTCGCCGAGCGCCCTGAACGCCTCCCAGAAGGCGCGCTTGGCGTCCTGCTCGTCCAGGGACTCGTCGATGTTGGGGACGTACAGCGCGTCGACGGTGGGGGTCAGCCGCTGGATCTCGCCCAGCCGCGGCGCGAGCGGACGCGCGAGCGGGATCTGCAGCTCGTTCAGCGTCGCGAGCGCCTCCTCGCCCATCGCCACCACGATCCGCGGCTGCACGATCGCGATCTCCTCGACCACTCGCGCGATGCACTCCGGCTCCGCCAGCGAGGAGTCGGCCAGCGGGCACTTCACGCACAGCGTGCCGTACACCGCCAGCGGGTCGATGGAGAGGCGCTTGAGCGACTTCATCAGCGCGCTCCCCGCGCGGCCGTAGAAGGCGACGCCCTCCTCGATCTCCGAGGGCAGTGGGGCGTGCTTGAGCAGCATCACGTCCGCCTGCGGGTGGCCGGAGCCGAGCACCGGCATCAGGTTCCCCCGCGGGCAGTGCGGGCACGACTGCAGCTCGCGCGTGAGCGTGTTCAGCTCACGGATCGCGCGCTCCAGGTACTTCTCGCGGATCTCGTCGTCGGTCGCGGGCATGGACGCCGTTGGTTTTGACGGCCCGGTCGCTTGTCCTTGAAGCTGCACCGTGTGTTGCGCTCCAGCCCTCACAGCCGGCGCTCCCCGCCGGTGGCCCGCCGCACCCTGCGCGCCGCGCGGGCGCGCCGCGCGGAGGGCGGGGTGGCCCTGGTCTCCAGGAACTTGAGCGCCTGCACGTACAGCAGGCTCGTGGGCCGCGTCACGATCTCGGCGTCGCGCAGCGACTGCAGGAACTCCTGCGGCCCCTCGAAGTCCCGCATCCGCACCCGCACCGAGCCGAGGCCCTGGGCGACGTGCGAGTCCGAGCCCGCGCCCGCCGCGATCCGGTACTTGGCCGCGAAGCGCGCCGCCTCCTCGTTGAACGCCCCGATCGCCACGCGCGGGTTGAAGACCTCGATCGCGTCGACCTCCTCGAGGACGCCCAGCAGGTGCTCGTAGTCCGGGACCGCGTGCATGCGGTCGAACGGGTGCGGCACGTACACCAGCCCGCCCTGGCGCCTGATCTCCGCCACCGTCTCGGCGAGCGTCAGCCCGCGCGGGATGCGTTCCTCGATGAACAGCCCGATCACCTCGCCCTGGGAGGCGGTCTTGACCTCCTCGCCCACCACCACCTTGACGGGCGGGTGGGGACCGAATCTGTCCGCCAGCGTGCGGGCCTCCAGCGCTCCGGAGATCTCGTTGTGGTCGGTCACCGCGATCGCCCCGAGTCCCTGCTCGCGAGCCGTCGCCAGCAGCACCTCCACGGGGGTGGCGCAGTCGTGGGAGTGGTCGGTGTGCATGTGCAGGTCCACGTCGATCAGCGGCCTGCCGGCCAGGTGCCGGCGCAGCGCCCGATCGCCGTCTGGATCGCGCCGGCGCGCGGCGAGCTCACTGTAGAGCCGCTCCAGCTCGTCTGTCACGACGCTCCACGTGCGCTCCGACCCTCCAGGCGCCACGAGCCGGTAGTCGGCCGGGAAGTGGCGGCCCATCAGCCCCGCGGTGTCCGGGGCGCTCGCGGTGCGCGCGTCGAGCCGGCCGAAGAACGTCGTCACGAAGCGGCGCCCCAGGATCGTGGAGAGCAGCCGCTCGGTGGGCGCGTGGAAGGAGCCCACGTTGAGCGCGCGCGAGTGGCGCAGCGCGGCGTTCGCGGCGCTCGGTGCGAACGGCTCGTGGACGTGCACGAAGTCGAGGGTGACCGCGCCCAGCAACTCCTCGATCGTGCGCGCCACGTCGATCGGCAGCGCCCGTGTCAGCCTGCTCGAGCCGGTGGGGACGTCGAGCACCTCCCCCACCGCGATTACCCCCGGCTCACCGCCGTCGGTTCCCTCCAGCAGGCTCTGCGGACGCTCGCGCGCCGCCCTCAGCGCGCGCCGCGACGCCCGCACCTGCTCCTGGGAGCGCGACGGGGCGAGGATCAGCACGCGGTGCCCCCGACGCGAGAGCTCGACCGCCACGCTGCGCACGTAGACGTTGACCTCGTTTTCCGCCGCCTCCCACGGGTACGGGGTGACGTGGGCGATCGAGAACCTCGGGGGCATCGCCTCCAGGTTAAGGCCTATCCCAGCAGGAGGGTGCTGGCCCACGTTCGATCGGTGGCCGCGACCAGGCTTGGCAAAGCGCGGCGCGGCTGCCTGGAGGCGTGAGCGGCCCTCACCGTGCGGCGCGGCCGCCGGTGGCCCGTGCGGCTTTGGCCGCCCGCGGCGCTTTGCGTCTTTGCACGGGTGCACCGGGCCTTCGGGCGTACCTGGCGATGAACCGCTCCGTCTCCGTGCGCGCCTGGTCGTCGGGGCGCTGGCGGTGGGGCGACTTCATCAGGTAGGAGGAGGGCCCGTCGAGCTGTCCGGCGACACCGTGGTTGAGCGCGAGCTTGCAGCAGCGCACCGCGTCGATCACGATGCCCGCGGAGTTCGGAGAGTCCCACACCTCGAGCTTCAGCTCGGCGGTCAGCGGCACGTCACCGAAGGCCTGGCCCTCCAGGCGGATGTGCGCCCACTTGCGGTCGGTCAGCCACGGCACGTAGTCGGAGGGTCCCACGTGGACGTCCTCGGCGGGCAGGGCGTCCTCCATGATCGAGGTCACGGCGTTGGTCTTGGAGATCTTCTTGGACTCCAGGCGCTCGCGCTCGAGCATGTTGTAGAAGTCCATGTTGCCGCCCACGTTGAGCTGCGAGGTGTGCACGATCCGCACGCCGCGCTCGCCGAACAGGCGCGCGAGCGCACGGTGCACGATCGTCGCGCCCACCTGCGACTTGATGTCGTCCCCCACGATCGGCAGGCCCGCCTGCCGGAAGCGCCGGTCCCAGTAGTTCTCGCGGGCGATGAACACGGGGATGCAGTTCACGAACGCGCAGCCCGCCTCGAGTACCTGCTCGACGTACCACTTGGTCGCCTGCTCGGAGCCCACGGGCAGGTAGGAGACCACCACGTCGGTGTGGGTCTCTCGGAGGATCTTCACGATGTCAGCGGTCTCGCCGGGGGCCTTGACGATCTTCTCTTTGAGGTACTTGCCGAGGCCGTCGTGGGTCATGCCGCGGTGCACTGGCACGCCGAGCTTTTTGGGAACCGCTCGGGCCCCCGTGGCGAAGCGGATCGTGTTGTTCTGCCCCGCCCAGATCGCCTGGCCGAGGTCTTTGCCGACCTTCGCGCGGTCGATGTCGAAGGCCGCGGTGAACTCGATGTCGCGCACGTGGTAGCCGCCCAGGTCCACGTGCATCAGGCCGGGGACGCGGTGGGAGGGGTCGGCGTCGGCGTAGTAGTGCACGCCCTGCACGAACGACGAAGCGCAGTTGCCCACGCCGATGACGGCCACGCGGACCTTGTCGGGCTGGTAGCTGGCCGAAACGGGGATGCTGGTCGAACGGGGGATGCTGGCCGAAACGGGGATTCGCGCCGAAGGCGCGTGTCCCCCGGCTTCGGTCGGAGGCGAGTGTCTCCCCGCTTCGGTCTTGCCGTTGGTGGAGGCCGTGCCGTTATCGGTGGTTGAGGTCATCCCCGGAGACTACCCTGCGCGCCGCTCGCGGTCACACCGAGGCGCGGGAGAGCTCGCGGCGCACGTGCAGGATGCGCTGGGCCACGGTGACCACGCTGAGCACCGCGAGCACGTACACCGCGGGCTGCAGCAGCTCGAAGTGCCCGAGCGACGCGCCCTTCGCAAAGAGCAGCCCGATCGAGAGGATCACCACCCGCACGGGGCGCGTGGCGATGCCCACCTTGCACTCCACCCCCAGCGCCTCGGCGCGGGCGCGGGTGTAGGAGACCATCAGCGAGGCCAGCACCGCGACCACCACCGCCGCGGCCCCCGCGCGGTTGCCCTGCAGCGCGAAGTACCCCGCCACCGCGGTCAGCACGATGCCCTCCTCGATGCGGTCGAGCGTCGAGTCGAGGAACGCCCCGAACGGGGTGCCCTTGCCGGACATGCGCGAGTAGCGGCCGTCGAGCGTGTCCATCACGGAGCCCACCACGAACGCGAGTCCGCCGAGGAAGAACAGGCTTTCCCACACTAGCGCCGCGGCGAGCACGTTCAGCGCGAGGCCCGTCAGCGAGATCGCGTTGGGGGTCAGGCGCGACTCGATCAGCCGGTTGCGAACCAGTTCGCGCCGCTGCGCGGTGGTGAGGAAGGCGCGCCCGCCGCGCGCGCCGCGGCCCTCGCGCCGCCGCGCGCGACCGCTCGGCGCGCCGCCGCCGCGTCGTCGCAGGCCTCTCGCTGGGGGAGCGTGTCGGGGGGGCATCGGTCCGGGCGTCACCGCGCTCCGCTACGCGCTCCCCACGCGCGCCGGCGAGAAGCGCCACACCGCGGGCCGCGCACGCGCCAGCCAGCGCGCGCCGTAGGCGGAGACGCCGGCGGTCAGCGCGCCGAGCAGCGCGTCGAGGATGAAGTGGTTGGCGGTCGCCACGATCACAAACGCGGTCAGGAACGGGTACACGACCCACAGCACGCGCAGCGCCCGCCAGCGCACCAGCCGCGCGAGCGGCCAGCCGATCATCAGCGCGAACGCGACGTGCATCGAGGGCACCGCGGCGTAGATGTTGGTGAGCGCAGTGGTTGCGCCGCCGCCGCCGTGTGCTGTTTCGATGCGCATTCCGGTGACGTCCCCCACGGGGTCGAAGAAGCCCCACTCCGGCATGAACCGCGGGGGGGCCGTGGGGAACACGGCGTAGGCCACCAGCGCGAGTGCCATCGAGATCACCAGCATGTTGCGCACGAAGTAGAACGAGCGGTTGTGGCACAGGTAGAGGTAGACGAGCCCGCCGACCGTGACCGTCGTCTGCGCGTTCACGTACAGCCAGCTCGAGACGCCCATCAGCAGGTGGCTGCTCGACGCCCACGCCTGCACGGAGGGCTCGACGAAGAGGTGCAGGGCCTGCTCGAGGCGAATCAGGTCGTACGCGTGCCGGAAGGCCGCGGTGCCCTGCCCCTCGACCATCCCGCGCACGAGGCGGTAACCCAGGTAGACGGCTCCGAAGAGCAGCACCTGGCGCGTCACGTCGAGGTAGCCGTTGGGAAGGATCCGTGCCTGCAGGCGGCGGAGCCGAGGGTTCATCGGGGTAGGGTAATGGATGCTCAGGCGCAGCGCGGCGGGGATTCTCCGGTGGGAGCCGGCCTGAGCGAAGTCGGTGACCCCCCGGCAGCCGGCGGGCCTCCTCCACCGCTCGTGCCTCAGGCGAGGGCCTCAGGCGAGAGGCTCGGGCGAGAGGCTCGGGCGAGAGGGCGTCAGGTGCAGCGCGGGCCGTGGTCGAAGACGCGCGCGAGCGAGAAGTCGATGCCGACCCGGATCAGCCCCCCGGCGCGGGCGTCAACCTCGGTCCAGCCCCCGGGAGCGCTGCGCACGCACCCGTGCCCCCGTTCGAGCGCCCAGTAAGGGGTGAAGCGCACGTGCACCGTGTAGGTGCCTGCGCGCGGGGCGGTGAGTGTGAAGGAGTCCGCGCCGACGCTGGTGAGGACCGCTGAGGGGGTTGCCGGCGGGGGCGCACCCACCACGGCGTAGAGGCGCCAGTGCGCCGAGCGCCACACTTCGCGCAGGTAGGGCAGCCCGCGCGCGATCAGCCGCCCCTCCGCAACGCCCGCGAAGTCCAGGCGCACGTCGGGCAGCGCTACGTAGGCGACCGCGTTTTCGTACAGCCACGCCCTGTAGGCCGCCGCGGTGAGCGTGGGCGCGTAGAAGAGCGCCGCGTAGCGCGTGTCCAGCTGGCGCTCCCAGCCGCGGGCCAGCAGGATCGAGCCGTGGGCGGGCAGGTAGACGGACTCCCAGTGGGTGCCCGTCATCGGTACCTCCACGCGCAGCGGCGCTCCGCCTGCGCGCTCCTCCAGCTCCCCGAGCAGGGGCGCGTAGTACGAGGCGCTCACCGAGGGGTCCCCCACCAGTTCGGACACGTCGTTGAGGGGGGTCTCCAGCTGCCAGTACAGCAACGCCGGCGCCAGTAGGAGCAGTGCGAGGCGGTGGTACTCCCACAGCACACCCGCCACGAGCGGTGCCGCGAACAGGGCGCCGAGACGCGCCGCGTTGGAGCCCACAGGGGTGTGCAGCGCGAAGGCGCCGACGAGCGCCAGCGCATAAAGCCACGCCCCCCAGGCGAGCAGGCGCACGGCGCACGGCGAGAGGCCGGCCGCCACGCGGGGCAGCGTCAACGCGATCAGCGCCACCCCTGCGAGGCCAGGCCAGAACACCGAGGGCGCAAACGGCTCCCAGCCGCCTTCGGGGAAGGCGAGCGTGAGCACCAGGATCGGCGCGAGCGCCGCAGCCTGCGATGGCGAGGCCGCGCCGTGTACTGCCGGCAAGTACGTAGGCAAGCCCGGCAAGGCCGAGGAACGAGCCGGCGACAGGACTCGCGAGGCTCGTGAGCACCGCGAGCGCTACCGCCGCTGAGGTACGTCCGACCGAAGCCGGGGGACACGCGCCTTCGACCGAAGCCGGGAGACACTCGCCTTCGGCTCGTATCCCCGTTTCGGCCAGCATCCCCCGTTCGGCCAGCGTCCCCGTTTCAGCCAGCAGTGCCACCACCGCGAGCAGCCCCACTGCGAGCCCGAGGCTGAAGGCGACGCGCCCGGAGAGCATCGTCACGCAGGCGCCCAGCGCGAACGACCCCGCCGCGAGGCGGGCGCCCCCCACCGAGAAGGTTCGCTGGGCGATCAGCCCGAACAGGCCTGCCGCGGCCACCGTGCAGAGCGCGAGCAGCACGCGGTTGCCCACCAGCGCTCCGAGCGCCGGCGCGAGCAGCGAGTAGCCCGGGAGGTAGTGCCCGCCGTACCAGCCGTTGTCCCACAGCGTGAGGCCCTCCCGTGCGAACAGGTCGCTGCGGTAGGTGGCTGCCGCGAGGTCTCCGGAGGGAGGGTTGAGGATCAGATAGAGGACCGCCAGCGGAACCGACACCGCGAGCGCGATCGCCCAAGGCGCTCGCAGCCGTCTCACGACGCCGCGAGGAAGCCGACCACCCGGTCGACGGCGTCGGGCCGGTCGAGCCACCACCAGTGGCCGGCGTCGGGCAGCTCGAGCAGATCGGCGCGGGGCAGGGCGCGCGCGTACTCCCCCGCGAAGCGCGCGGGGAAGTAGGGGTCGCGCAGGCCCCACACCACGAGCGCGGGCAGCTCCAGCCGGCGAAGCTCGGCGCCCGCCTGCGCGAGCACCTCGGGGGAGGCAGAGCGGTAGAGCCGCAGGATTGCGCGCTGGGTGCCCTGGTCGAAGTGGTCGAGCACGGTGTCGAGCCACGCCTCGGGCAGTGGCCCCGGCGTAACGTTGGCCTCACGCGTGGCGCGGCGCAGCACGGGGCGCACGGTGGCGCCCATCGCGAGCTCCCCGAGCAGCGGGGTGCGCCATAGGCGCGCCATGCGGTGCCAGCGATAGCCGGGGAGCAGCGGCACGGCGTTCATCACCACCAGCCGCTCGATCCGCTCGGGGTGGAGCTGCGCGAAGGCGAGCCCCACGACGCCCCAGTCGTGGACGACGAGCCGCACGCGCGGTACCTCCACGAGGTCGAGGTACTGCTCGAGGAAGTGCACGTAGCCGGGGATCGAGTAGTCGAAGTGTCCCGGCTTGCCGGAGCGCCCGAAGCCGGGCAAGTCAGGTGCGAGCCCGCCGGTGCGCTGCAGGAAGCCCACCCAGTCGTCAGAGTTGGTGGGCACCCCGTGCAAGTACAGCACGGGCGCCCGGCCATCGCCGCCAGGGGTCGGCGCGCTGCGCCAGAAGACCGGCAGTTCCCCGAGGTGGGCAGTGTGCTCGGTGGGAGGCACCGGGGCGAGCATAACCAGGCTACCGTGGCGCGGTGCCTTCCACCGTGTGGACACCGCCGACCCGCCGCCGCGTGCGCACGGTCCGCGACCGGCTGCGCGCGGTGTACGGGGTCCCGCGGATGGCCCCGCACGGAGACCCGCTGGCGGAGGTGGTGTTGACGGTGCTCTCGCAGAGCACCAACGACCGCAACCGCGACGTCGCCTACCTGCGCCTGCGCGCGCGCCTGCCGACGTGGGTGCAGGTGCGCGACGCGCCGCAGGGGGTGGTGGAGGAGGCGATCCGGCCGGGGGGCATCTCGAAGGTCAAGTCCGGCCGCATCCAGCGCATCCTGGAGGCGATCTCAGAAGGCCCCCCCGCGCCGGCTCGCCCGAGCTCCCCTGCGCCGAGCCAGCGCTCCCCTGCGCCGAACGCCGGCCAAGCCGCTTCGCCGACTCGCCGCGGGGGGCGCGAGCTCTCGCTCGACTGGCTGGCGGAGGCGCCGCTGGACGAGGCGCGCGACTACCTGACGGGCCTGCCCGGGGTCGGTCGCAAGACGGCGGCGTGCGTGCTGCTGTTCGCGTACGGCCGGCGCGAGGTCCCCGTCGACACGCACGTCTCGCGCGTGGGGACGCGCTTGGAACTGCTGCGCCCCGGCGCGCCGTTCGAAGAGCTGCACGACCAGATGCTCGCGCTGACGCCCCCCGGGGAGGAGCTGGAGCTACATGTCAACCTCCTGCGCCACGGCCGCCGCACCTGCCACGCTCGCGGGCCCGCCTGCGGCGAGTGCGCGCTGGCGCGCGGGTGCCCGAGCCGGCGGCGCTTCGCGTGAGGTCTTCGAGTCCGCCGCCCTGCGCCGGACGCCGCTGCCAGACTCGACCGACAACTCACTGAACCAGGCTCAGAAGCGACGCCTGCCACGCCGGCCCCACCGCGGAAACTCCTGCGTGTGCGAGGACTCGCGCAGCTCCGTGGAGGCAGGTGTGTGCGAGCCGGTCGGGGCCGCGAGCCCCGTCGCCGCCTGTGGGACCGGCGGCGGCAGCGGAGGGATCGGCGAGGGCTCGGGGATGTCCCGCGGGTCCGTGACCGGATGAGCCGAGCGGGGGGCGAGCGAGGAGATCGCCTGGGACCCGGGGGAGTACCACACCAGAGCGCGGACGACACCCGTGTTTATGATTGAGAACATCCGAACTTCGAAGTATGATGGGTGGTTAGACATGCTTGGCCCCGCAGGGGGTCCAGTTCACCCGGACTAAGGACAGGGGTCCACGACAAATGCCAAGAACAAGCACGCATACTGACAGACTCAACGCCGACGGGGAATGGGTCCGCTCGATTCCCAGCCTGCGCGAACCGCGTTACTCGCAGTCGCTCGAGCGCGGCCTCGCGATTCTCGGGTGCTTCACGCCTGAGAAGCCGGTGCTCGGGATCGCCGACATCGCCGACGAGCTCGGTATGAGCCGCAGCACCACCCACCGCTACGTGATCACGCTCGTCGCGCTGGGCTACCTCGAGCAGGGCGCCTCGCGCAAGTACCGGTTGGGGCTGCGGGTCACCGACCTCGGGATGTCCGCGCTCAACTCCACCGGCCTGCGCGAGCACTCGCGGCCGTACCTGGAGGAACTGCGCCAGCGCACCTCCTACACCGTGAACCTTGCGGTGCTCGACGGACCGGAGATCCTCTACGTCGACCGTGCCCGCAGCTTCCGCCGCGGGCAGAGCAAGATCGACCTCGGGCTCTCGCTCGGCTCGCGGCTGCCCGCGTACTGCACCTCGATGGGCAAGCTGCTGCTCGCGTACCTACCCGAGCACGAGCAACGCAACCTGCTCGGAGAGATGAAGCTCTCCAAGCGCGGCCCGAACACGATCACGAGCAAGAAGGGCCTGCGCTCGGAGCTCGAGCACGTGCGCGAGGAGAGCTTCGCGGTCAACGACGAGGAGCTCGCCACCGGCCTGCACTCGATCTCCGCGCCCGTGCGCTCGGAGTCGCGCGAGGTGATCGCCGCGGTGAACATGGCCGCGCACAGCTCGATGATCTCACTCGAGGAGCTAGTAGAGCACCTCGGGCCGCACCTCGTCTCAACGGCAGACCGCATCTCGGCGCGCCTCGGTTATAGGCGCGACGACGAGAAAGACTGATCCAGGGCGGCCGCGCGGCTAGCTCAGCGCGCGGCCGTACTGGTTTTCGTAGTACGTACGGTAGTCGCCTGAGCGGATCGGCTCCCACCACCAGGCGTTCTCGCGGTACCAGGCGACCGTCTGCTCCAGGCCCTCCACGAAGCGCACCCGCGGCTCCCAGCCCAGCGCGCGCACCTTGGCGGAGGAGAGCGAGTAGCGGCGGTCGTGGCCGGGACGGTCGGTGACGTGCTCGATCAACGACTCCTCCGCGTCGGCCAACTCTAGGATGCGCCGCACCACGTCGATGTTGGCAAGCTCGTCGGGCCCGCCGGCGTTGTAGACCTCGCCCGGGGCACCCTGGTCCAGTACGCAGCCGATGGCCCGCGCGAAGTCGTCGGCGTGGATCCAGTTGCGCACCTGCCGACCGTCGCCGTACACCGGCAGCGGGTCTCCGTGCAGCGCGTTGAGGATCATCAGCGGGATCAACTTCTCCGGGTACTGGTGGGAGCCGTAGTTGTTCGACCCCCGGCAGATGGTGGCCTGCAGGCCGTAGGTGTGGAAGTAGCTCTGCACCAGCAGGTCAGCCCCCGTCTTGGTCGCCGAGTACGGCGAGGAGGGCCGCAGGGGGGAGGCCTCGGTGAAGGTGCCCACGTCGATCGACCCGTACACCTCGTCGGTGGAGACCTGCACGTAGCGCAGCCCCCGCGCCCGCGCCGCCTCCAGCAGCACGTAGGTGCCGAGCGCGTGCGTGCGCACGAACGCGTCCGGTTCTGCGATCGAGCGGTCCACGTGCGTCTCCGCGGCGAAGTTCACGATCGCCTCCGGCGCTCCCTGGGGGCTCTGCGATCCGTCGAGCGCTTGTGCGACCGCCTCCGGATCCTCGATCCCGCCCCGCACGAAGCGGTAGCCGGGCTCGTCGGCGACGTCCTGCAGGTTCTCCTCGCGCCCCGCGTAGGTGAGCTTGTCGAGCACGGTCACCGCGTCCCCGTGCTCGCGTGCCCGCACACGCGCGAAGTGCGAGCCGATGAACCCCGCGCCACCGCAGACCAGGAGCCTCATGTGCGCATCATCCCAGCTCTCGCCGCGAGGTAGCCCGCGAGACCGTCGCGCCAGTCCGGCATCGGCAGCACGTCGTCGCGTTCGGACTCGAGCACCGAGTACGCCGGCCGCGGCGCCGGGCGCGCCATCTGCTCGCTCGTCGCGGGCTCCACGCGGCAGGCGCGCTGCGCTTGGCGAAAGATCTCGTGCGCGAACCCGCTCCACGAGACCGCGCCCGCGCCGGTCAGGTGTACCAGCCCACTCACCTCGCGCTCCACCAGCCCGAGCACTGCCGGCGCGAGGTGGCCCGACCAGGTCGGCGAGCCCACCTGGTCGTCCACGACCTGCACGGCCTCGCGCTCGTTCGCCAGGCGCAGCATGGTGTCCACGAAGTTGCGTCCGTCTACCCCGTAGAGCCACGCGGTGCGCACCACCGTGTGGCGCGGCGACGCCGCGAGCACCTCGCGCTCCCCTTCGAGCTTGGTCTGGCCGTACACCGAGCGCGGGCCTGTCGGGTCGGACTCCAGGTACGGCCGCGGGCGGCCCTGCGGATCGAGCGGGGCCTCGCCGTCGAAGACGTAGTCGGTCGAGAGGTGCACCATCGGGACGTCGAGCTCGGCTGCCGCGCGGGCGAGGTTGCCGGCTCCCTCCGCGTTGACCGCGCGGG
Source organism: uncultured Solirubrobacterales bacterium (assembly GCA_963842005.1). Lineage (GTDB taxonomy): Bacteria > Actinomycetota > Thermoleophilia > Solirubrobacterales > Solirubrobacteraceae > Palsa-744. The sequence continues at coordinate 74,962 of CAWJEV010000006.1, forward strand.
CCTGCTCGCGGTGCGTCTCGGCCCCGTCGACGTCGGTCCACGCCGCGCAGTTGACGGCGGCCTCCGGGCGCTGCTCCGCGAAGAACGCGCGCACGGCCGCGGCGTCCGTGATGTCGAGCTCAGGAAGGTCCACCAGCACCAACTCGTGCGCCGCGCGTTCGCCCGCGCGGCGCACGTCGTGGCCGAGCATCCCCTCCGCACCGGCGACGAGCAGCCTCACGGGATTGAGATGTCGGAGTTGTCGCCGACCATGAAGCGGTACGCCCGCGGCTGGCGGTCGCCGCGGCGCACGCTCACGTTGCGCCCCAGCAGCGAGGACTCCATGCGGCCGTCCAGTTCGCACACCGAGGAGCCCTCCAGCAGGATCGAGTGCTCCACCTCGGCGCCCGTGATCGAGCACCGCTCCCCGATCGCGGTGTAGGGGCCGATGTAGCAGTCGCGCAGCTGCGCCCCCGCCCCGATCACCGCGGGGCCGCGCACCTTCGTGCGCTCCAGACGGGCTCCGCGCTCGACCACCACGCGCCCCTCCACCTGCGAGTCCACGAGCTCTCCCTCGACGCTGCGCAGGATGTTGTCGAGGATCAGCCGGTTGGCCTCCAGCATGTCCTCCAGGCGGCCCGTGTCCTTCCACCACCCCTGCACGATGTGCGGCTCCACGCGCAGGCCCGAGTCCACGAGGTGCTGGATCGCGTCGGTGATCTCGAGCTCCCCGCGCGCCGAGGGCCGAATCGCCCGCGCGGCCTCGTGGATGCGGGCGGTGAACATGTACACCCCCACCAGCGCCAGGTCGGTCACAGGCTGTGCGGGCTTCTCCACCAGCCGCACCACCCTGCGCGTCGTCTGCCCCGCCTGGGCGGGCGCGAGCACCGCGACTCCGTAGTTCTCGGGGTCGGCCACCGGCGTCAGCAGGATCAGCGCCTCCGGTCCGTGCTCGCGGAACGCCGCCACGAGATCGGAGATCCCGCCCTGCAGCAGGTTGTCCCCGAGGTACATCACGAACGGGCTCCCCCCCAGGAACTCCTCCGCGGTCAGCACCGCGTGTGCGAGGCCGGCCGGCTCGTCCTGCACCACGTAGGTGATGCGCACTCCGAAGCGCGAGCCGTCGCCCGCGGCCGCTTCGATCTCGGGGCCCGTGTCCGGGGCGATGATGATTCCGACCTCCTCGATCCCCGCCTGCGCCATCGCCTCGATTCCGTAGAAGAGCACCGGCTTGTTCGCCACCGGCACCAGTTGCTTGGCGGAGGTGTGCGTGATCGGACGCAGTCGCGTGCCCTTGCCCCCCGAGAGAATCAGCCCCTTCAAAGGTTCCATCGCGTGGAGGCTAGTAGACCCCGTCGAGCTTGCGGTGGTCCCACGTGACGCGGTCTAGCTCGATGAACTGCAGCGCCACCCGCTTGGTGGCCTGGCGGTCGACCACTTCGCCCACCTCAGCCGGCAGCTCCTCCACGGGGGGCTCCCCGCGCGGGGCCGCGTAGCGGGCGAAGATCTCGCGTCCCAGGGCTTTCACTATCTCCACGTCGCGGTGGATGGCGACCTCGCATTCCAGCATCACCCCGCGCAACTCCTGGTAGAGCTCCCCCGTCTCCACCTCGAGCGTCGCGCGCGGGTCGCGCTCCAGGTTGCGCACCTTCTGTGAGGCCGCGTACGTCCACGACCACAGCTGCGGACCCGGCCTGCCCCCCGAGCGCTCGCGCAACACGTACCACAGCGGCATCAGGTGCGGCCACCCCCCAGGCCCTAGCGTCGCGCACACGACCGTGCGCTTCTGCGCCAGGAAAGCCGCGGCCTCCTCGCCGCCCATCCTGATCTGCTCCCGGCGGCTCATCCTCGACGGGCAGGCTAGCGAACCGGGCTCAGCTCACCCCCGCGGGCACCGCGTGCAGTCGCGCGGCCGCGGCCAGCACCGCCTCGCGGGCGTCCTCGGGCTCGAGCACCGCCGCGTCACCCGCTTCCTTGAGAACCTCTCGTACCAGCCACTGCACCCCCGCGAAGCTCAGCTCGACCACCACCGAGCCGTCGGGGCGCTCCTGCACCACGCGGCGGCTCTCCCGCGCCCACCGGGCCCGCTCGGGGGAGACCCACAGGCGCGCCGTGCGCGAGGCCTGCACCTCGCCCGTGCGCATCCACCCGTCCACTTCAGCCGCCGGGTCCACCTCCGGGCGGGGCTCGAAGTGCTCGTCGGTGAGCACCGCCCACTTGATGCGGTCCAGCCGGAAGTGACGCACGGCGTCTCTCGCGGGGTCGAACGAGGCCACGTACCAGCCCTCTTGCCCGTTGACCAGTGCGTACGGCTCGACGCGCCTGTGGGAGAACTCGTCCTCGTTCTCCTTGTAGTAGTCGAGCTCGATCAACCGGTGCTCGACGATCCCCCGGGAGATCCGACGGGCCACGTCGGGGTCGTCGCGGCGGCCGTGCGCGACCTGCAGGCCCTGCTCCATCGGGTCCGCCCCGAGGGCGGCGATGATCTTCTCGCGCGCCGACGCCAGGGAGCCCTCGGGGATGTGCTCCCCGAGCAGGTCGATCGCCGCGATCAGCGCCTTCGCCTCGACCGGCAGCAGGCGCGCGGGGCGGTCGAAGTTGTCGCTGTAGGGCTCCGGGTCGACCTCGATCACTTCGCCCTCCTCGGTGTCGAGGATCTCCGCATAGAGCACGTACGAGCCCCCGCCGAAGTTGACGACGTTCAGCACGTCGATGTCCTCGCGCAACTCCTCCTCGCTGAGCTGCAGCCGCTCCCGCAGCTCCGTGGCTGCCAGCCGCTCGCCCGCGCGGCCCGCGTGGATCAGGATGCCGGCGAGTGTCACGAGGCGCGCGAAGCGCTCCGGCCTGATCGCCGCCTCCACGCGGGGCGGCTCCTCGGGCGAGGACTCCTCCTCCGCGCGGCTCGTGCCTCGCGGCCGGCGGGTCTTCGTGGCCCGGGTCTGCGCCGCCGTGCGGGCGGCAGGTTCGCGCTCGGCTTTGCCGAGCGGGCTCTCGGTGTGCCGGCGCTCCAGCAGCTCCAGGCGGCGGGCGAGCTCCTCGGTCAGCTCGGGCGGGCCCAGCAGGCGGGCGTGCTCGCCCAGTCCCAGCACCCACGAGACGATCATCCGTGGTACCGCGTAGGGGGTCTCGAGGACGCGGTCTCCCTCCCCCGCCGGGTGCTCTCCCTCGGCCGCCGCGCGGATCTCCCCGTAGCGGCCGAAGTGGCGTTCGATCTGCCACGCGATCCGCTCGGACAGCAGGATCTCCGCGACTCCCCGCTGCTCCCCGAGCTGCCACTCCGCGCGGTTGGCGTACGCGCGGGGATCGAAGTCGGCGGGGCGGCGGAAGTCGTGCTCGGCCTTGGTCGCGTACGCGACTTTGCCGCGGATGCGCGAGAGGCGGAAGACGCGGACCGCCTTGCGCTCGTGGGCGTGGCCCAGCAGGTAGAACTCCCCGCCCTGGAACAGCAGGTGGTAGGGGTCCACGCGCCTGGCTCCCTGCTCGTCGCGCTCCATCGTGTAGTAGGCGAAGGTGATCGTCTTCTGGCGGAAGATCGCAGTCTCGACCTTCGCAAGGCGGGCGGAGAGCTCGTGGCCGCCGGCGGAGGCGGTGATCCCGAGCGCCACCGAGCGCTGCTCCGGCGCCCGCAGTGGGCTGGGCCGCCCCCAGGTGATCTGCTGCAGCGCCAGCCGCAGCGGCTCCGCGTAGGCGAACTCGCCGTCCAGGAGGTGCAGGGCGGTCTGCAGCGCTGCGAGCTCCTCGTCGGTGAACTCGATCGCCGGCAGGTGGAAGCTCTCCGAGCGCAGCGAGTAGCTCTCCTGCTCCGCCGCCGCGTCCGCGGGGCGGTCCACCGTGAGCTGGATCCCCAGCGATTCGAGCTCTGCTCGGTCCGCGTAGAAGCGCCGCGCGAACGCGTCCTCGTTCATCGCGCTGTACCCCTCCACGTCGCGCCGGATCTCCAGTGCCGTGACCGGCCGGCGCTCGGCCATCAGGTAGGAGATCAGCGACAGCTGGCGGATCAGCTTCTCGGTGTCCTTCGCCACTCGCCAAAGATAGAACGCCACGGCGAGACGATGCTCCCGCCCGGCCGGCCGCGCCGCTATTTGCGGAGATTGACCTTCGCGCTACGCGGCCTCGAGCACGTCCGAGGAGAGCTCCCGGCGGGTGGGGAAGAACGCGGCCGCGCCGAGCGCGCGGTCGAGCTCCGACCAGCGGCGACCGGGGGGCAGCTCCTTCTCCAGGCGGTCGAAGCTGCCCAGCCGCCCGCCGAGGTTGTCGATCTGGTGGACCAGCGTCGCCTCCCGCGTGCACGGCACCACCGGACTGCCGTGCTCGAGCGAGCCGTGGTGGGAGAGGATGATGTGCAGCACCGCCCACGCGAGCCTGCTCGGGGAAGCCCTCGATCTCCTCGATCTCACGGCGGATGCGGTAGTACCCGAGCGCGATCTCCCCGTGCAGGCGGCCCGTGTCGGTGAGGTCGACGATCCGGTCCCGCCCGCCCTCATCGGTCGTGTAGGCCTCGAGCTTGCCCAGGTCGTGCAGCAGCGCCCCCGTGACCGCCACGTCGCGGTCGATCTTGAACAGGCCGATCGCCGAGGTTGCGCTGACCGCCTGCGCCACCCCGAGGCAGTGCTCCAGCAGCCCGTGGGGGTACGCCTGGTGGTAGTACTTCGCGGCGGGCGCCGTCCGGTAGCCGGCCCACAGCTCCGAGCGCTCCCCCAGCACGCGCTCCAGCAGCACGCGCAGGTGGGGCTCCTGGACCGTGCCGACGAGCTCACGCAGGTCGCGCTCCATCTGGCCCGCCTCGCGCGCCGGCCCGTCGAGCAGGTCGCTCGGGGTGAAGCTCCCCTCCTGCGCGGCGGCGAGCTCGCGCAGGTTGATCTGTGGCCCGAAGCGGGGGTGCACGGAGTAGCGCCCGCGCACGTGCACCGGCTCTCCCGCTCGCGCCAGCGACTCGGTCTGCTCCAGGCCCTCCCACACCATCGTGGGCACCGCTCCCGTGCGGTCGCCCAGCAGCAGGCGCAGGTAGTCTCCGCCGTCGCGGCGCGGACGGCGCTCGAGCTGACGCACGAGCAGCACCTGGTCGATCTCCTGGCCGTCTGTCAGCTCGTTGATGAGCATGTGTCGGAAGGTAGAGCCCTCTGCGGACGGCACGCTCGCGCGGTGGCTCGCCGGTGCTGCGGACGGGACGGGGCGTCGATTTTGATGGGACCCCTCCGGGGTCCAGCGGCGTTCGCAGTGCGCACTCGGGCTGAGTGCAGGGGTCCGCTCCTGTCACACGAGAGTCTCCCGGCTGTCATTGGCGATGCAGAACCACAAGTGTGCCAAGACGTCCAACTGTGGTCGACGAGTTCGGCCGCTGTGTACCTGGAAGTATCCAGAGGTCAGGTCTATCGTTCCTCTGTGTAAGGCACCGTTTTTTCGTTACTCAAGGGGAGCATGAGCTATGACGACGACCGAGGACATGCGAGTGGTCAGCTGGAACGTCAACGGGATCCGGGCACGGTGGCCGCGACTGATCGAGCTGCTCACCTGTGAGCAGCCGGACGTGGTGTGCCTGCAGGAGACCCGCTGCTCGGAGTGGCACTTTCCCCGCGAGCGGCTGCGGGAAATGGGCTACCAGTCCCGCCACAGCCCCGGGCGTCGACAAGGGGGAGGCGTCGCGATCCTGGTGCGCGAAGACCACCGCATCACCGACCGCACGATGGAGCTCGGCCACCGCACCGTCGCCGAAGGCCACTGGACGGAGCTCACCACCGAGGGGATCACGATCGGCTCGGTGTACGTGCCCGCGGGCTGCGCCCCCGGCGAGCGCTCCGACGTGGGCAAGCGTGCGTTCCTCGAGGCGGTCGCCCGCCACGCCTGCGACGAGTACTCCCACCCGCTGCTGATCGCGGGAGACTTCAACGTCGCACCCACCGACGCCGACGTCTACGAGCCGGCGTGGTTCGCCGACTCCTACCAGACCGGGGCCGCCGAGCGGGAGGATCTGCGCGCGATCCTCGACGAGGGGGAACTCGTCGACGTCTACCGCACACTGCACCCCGCCGAGCACGGCTACACCTGTTGGGAGCAGCGCGAAGGCCACTACGGGCGCGACTACGGGCTGCGCATCGACCTGGTCCTCGCCTCCGAGAGCCTCGCGCCGTACGTCGGCGCCTGCGAGGTCAACCACACCTACCGCAGGGGCTTTCGCCCCTCCAACCACGCGCCCCTCGACGTGGAGCTCGAGGACGTGCGTGCCTGCGCGCACTGCCTCGACGCGCGTGAGGCGCTCGACGTTGGTGCGCAGGGGGAGCTCCTCGCCGCTTGAGGGAGGGACTCTGGGGCCGCGGTCGCGCTCCCGGCACCACCAGCGACCGCGGCCCCGGGCCGGCAGTGGTATTGAGACGCCGGCGCCCCGGCCCGGCTGTGACGCCTGCGACGTCGGCCCAACCGGCTCTGGTACCGGTCCCTACAATGTGACCACACTCTGTGGCGGCCGCGGTACCAGCCGTTACTTGAGGCTGACCCCGGCGATCCGCCAGCTGCCGCCTTCCTTGACGAGCTCGAGCGTCGTGTCTCGGAGCTTGCCCGACCACGTGCTCCTCACGATGGCCGTCGCGGTGGCGCCGCTCACGGTGATCTGCTCGACTGTCGCTTCGTAGTCGTCGATCGACCCGAGCTGGCGTTTGAGCGCCTCCTGGCAACCCCCGCTCGCGGCGTTCAGCCGTGTGCGCACGGCGCTCGAGAGGTCTTCGCTGCACAGCTTCTTCTCGCTCGCCGCTCCGATGTCCGCCTGGTAGTTGGAGATGCGCTGTGCCACGGCGTGGCTTTCGCCCTTGAAAGTGCTGGTGGACACCGTGCTGCCGCAGGCCGCGAGGCCGACGGCGAGCAGGGGGACGGCGAGGAGTGGGCCGGCGCGCCGCTTCTTCATCGAGGTCCCATTGTGCCTAAGTACACCGGCCGCGTGCCCTACGGCTCCAGCCGGTTGGGCCCGCGGTAGAGGAAGGTGACCTCGCGCACGTTCTCCTGCCCCAACATCTGCATCAGCAGCCGGGTGAGCCCGAAGCCGAAGCCGCCGTGGGGCGGGGCGCCGTAGCGGAAGAAGTCCAGGTAGTACTGGATCGGCTCCGTCTCCACGCGCTTCTCGCGCGCCTGCTGCAGCAGCACGGGGAGGCGGTGCTCGCGCTGCGCGCCGGTGGTGATCTCGATGCCGCGCCACAGCAGGTCGAAGCTGCGGGTGAGCCCCGGCTGGTCGGGGTGGCGCATGTGGTAGAAGGGCCGCACCGCGGTGGGGTAGTCGGTGAGGAACGCGAACTCGTGGCCGTGCTCCTCGGCGACGATGGCGCTGAGCGCCCGCTCGCTCGGCGGGTCGAGGTCGTCGTCGGGGCCGGGGACGTGCTCGTGCCCGCGTGCGCGCAGCAGCTCCTTGGCTTCGGCGAGCGTCACCCGGGGGAACGGCAGCGCCGGCACCACCACCTCGACCCCGAACGTCTCGCGGATCGCGGCCCCGTGCTCGGCGGCGAGGACCCCGAAGACGTGCGCCAGCCACGCCTCCTCGAAGGCCATCACGTCCTCGTGGGAGTCCACCCACGAGATCTCCACGTCCACGCTCGTGAACTCGGTGTCGTGGCGGGAGGTGAACGAGGGGTTGGCGCGGAACACCGGGCCGACCTCGAACACCCGCCCGAAGCCCGCGGCCATCGCCATCTGCTTGTAGAACTGGGGGGACTGCGCGAGGTACGCGGTGCGCTCGAAGTACTCCACCTTGAACAGCTCCGCCCCGGACTCGCTCGCGGAGCCCATGAACTTGGGGGTGTGCAGCTCGATGAAGCCCTCGCCTCGCCAGTGCTCGCGCATCGCGTGCTCCACCGTGGTCTGCACCTCGAACACCAGCCGTCGGTCGGGCCGGCGCAGGTCGAGGTAGCGCCAGTCGATGCGCTTGTCGAGCGCCGACTCCGCCGTGACCGGCAGCTCGGGCTCCGCGGCTGAGTCCACCTCCAGGGTCTGCAGGCGCAGCTCGAGCCCCCCGAGCTTCACGCGCTCGTCGGCGGCCACCGTCCCGGTGAGCGTGACCGCGGACTCCGCGCTCAGCTCCGAGACCTGCCGGTTGAGCTCACTCGGCGGGTCGGCCTTCTCCAGCACCACCTGCGCGAGCCCCGTTTCGTCGCGCAGGATCACGAACTGCATCCGCTTCTGGTCGCGCACTGCGGCCACCCACCCGCGCAGGCGCACGGTCTCGCCCACCTTCGCTTGGAGTCCGGCTACCAGGGTGCGCTCCACGTGGCCGATCGTATAGAAGCGCTGTGCGGTGCGCCCGCGCGGGTCGCACGGCGCGGGGAAGTACGATCGGTGTACCCGTGAGACCGGCATGACAGCGAGCGAGGAGGGAGCGGCGGGACCGACGGGCGCTCGTCGGCGGCCGAAGAGGAGCGGTGGGCCTGGTGGCCCCGCGAGCGAGCAGTCGGTCGTCAGTCCGCGCGGAGACCACTTCGAGGTTCTCGGCCGCGCCGGCCCGGTCGAGCTGCGGGGCGCCCCGGCGATTCGCGCCGAGGCGCGCGAGGAGCTGCTCGTGATCAAGGACGGCGAGCTGTTCCTGTGTGCGCGCACCGACGGGGACGTCGCCGCCGGGCGGGCGTCCGGCGAGGGCTTCTACGCCCACGACACGCGGTACCTCTCGGAGATCCGCTTCGAGGTCGGTGACGTGCCCCCGGTTGCGCTCTCCTACGCGGCGGTGGACGACCACGCGATCGTCGACTCGACGAACGCCGCCCTGCGACGCCGGGGACTGCCGCCGGTGCCGCAGCAGTCGTTGAGCATCTCGCGCGAGCTGTGGTGCGCCGCCGGCCGGCTGTACTACCGCGTGCGCGTGCGCAACTTCCTGCGCGAGGTGGTGCACACGAGCTTCTCGCTGACCCTCGCCGGTGACTTCGCCGACATCTTCGAGGTGCGCGGTGGGCCGCGGCGCGAGGCGCGGGGGCGCGCGCTCGCCGCGAAGCGGACCGCCCGCGGGGTGGTGCTCGCGTACCTCGGCGAGGACGACGTGTTCCGCGAGGCGGTCGTCGAGCTCGACCCCCCCCCCGGCCTGCTCGAGCTGGGCGCCGAGCAGGCGCACGTCGAGCTGGGCGCCGAGCGGGTGCGGGCGCGCTGGGAGGTCGTGCTCGAGCCGGGTGTCCCGGTGACCGTGCTGCTGACGGCCGAGCCCTCGATCGGTGGTCGCCGCCGTCCGCGGCGCCGCCTGGAGCGGGCGGCGGCGGAGCTCGAGCAGGCGGGCTCGGAGTGGGAGTCGCGCTGTACTCAGATCACAAGCGACAACGAGCTGTTCGAGGGGCTGACCGCGAAGTCCCGACGCGACCTGCGCTCGCTCGTGATGCCGGCGCCGGGCGGGCGGATCGTCTCCGCGGGGATCCCGTGGTACGTCGCGCCGTTCGGACGCGACGCGCTCGTCACGGCCAGCGAGGCGCTGCTGCTGAACCCCGACCTCGCGCGCGACGCGCTCGGAGTCCTGGCGAAGCTCCAGGCCCGCGTCGACGACCCCTGGCGTGACGCCGAGCCGGGCAAGATCATGCACGAGCTGCGCGTCGGCGAGCTCGCGGGGGCGGGGCTCGTGCCCCACACCCCCTACTACGGGACCGTCGACGCGACGCCGCTGTTCCTGGCGTGCGCGGCCGACTACTACGCGTGGACGGGCGACCTGGAGACGCTGCGCGCGCTGCGCCCCGCGCTCGACGCGGCGCTTCACTGGATCGACGAGTTCGGTGACCGCGACGGCGACGGGTTCGTGGAGTACGAGCGCCGCTCGCCCGGCGGTCTGCTCAACCAGGGGTGGAAGGACTCCCACGACTCCGTGGTGCACGCCGACGGCTCGCTCGCCAAGGGCCCGATCGCGCTCGTCGAGGTGCAGGGCTACGTCTACCGCGCCAAGCTGTCGATCGCCGACGTCTACGCGGCGCTCGGCGCGGCGGACGTCGCCGTGCGTCTGCGCGCGGAGGCGCAGCGCCTGCGGGAGGCGTTCGACGAGGCGTTCTGGAACCCGGCGGAGGGGACGTTCGCGCTGGCGCTCGACGGGCGCAAGCGACAGGTGGCGAGCGTCACCTCGAACCCCGGCCACTGCCTGTACAGCGGGATCGTCGCGCCGCACCGTGTCGCCGCGGTGGCTGAGCGGCTGATGGCGCCGGACATGTTCTGCGGGTGGGGCGTGCGGACGCTCTCCTCCGAGTGCCCCGCGTTCAACCCGATGAGCTACCACAACGGCTCGGTGTGGCCGCACGACAACGCGATCCTTGCCGCGGGCCTCAAGCGCTGCGGCCACGACGACGCCGTCCGGCGGATCGCCGGCGCGCTGTTCGACGTCGCCACGAGCGCGCGCGACTTCCGCCTGCCGGAGCTCTACTGCGGCTTCGACCGTTCCGACCGCGCGGCGGTCGTCGCCTACCCGGTCGCGTGCATCCCCCAGGCGTGGGCCGCCGCAGCGCCGTTCCTGCTGCTGCAGGCGATGCTCGGCATCTCCGCCGACGCGCCCGCCCGCGCACTGCGGATCGAGCGTCCCGCGCTGCCCGACTGGCTCGACCGCATTCGCCTGGAGCGCCTGCGGGTCGGCGAGGCCACCGTGACACTCGAGTTCAAGCGCGACGGCCGCGTCACGGGCTTCGCGCTGCTCGAGCAGGACGGCGAGTTGGACGTGACGCTGGCCGCCGCCCCGTGAGTACGCTCTCGCGCCAGGAGGCGCAGGCGTCGGCGTTAGGGTTCACGACAAAAGAATGGCGGGATCGGGCCCTTAAACCCGTTCCCAGGCCGCTGAGCCCCCGCTGCCGGCGATCGTCTCGCGGCCCTCGTCGGTCCAGATCACCTGGTCGCGTCCCGGGCCCACCCCGACGAGCGCCACGGGTGCCCCGACGTGCTCGGCGACGAACCGCAGGTACTCCTGCGCCGCGGTGGGCAGGTCGGCGAGGGTCTGGCACTCACTGATGTCCTCGCTCCAGCCCTCGAGCTCCGTCAACTGTGCGGTGGTGTGGTGCAGCACGGTCTGGTGGTAGGGGAAGCTGTCGAACTCCGCCCCCTCCGCGCCGCGGTAGCTCGTGCAGACCTTGATGCGCTCCAAGCCCGACAGCACGTCGAGCTTGGTGACCGCGAGCGCCGTCAGCGTGTTCAGGCGCGTCGCGTAGCGCAGTGCCACGAGGTCCAGCCAGCCCGTGCGCCTGGGGCGCCCGGTGGTCGTGCCGAACTCCCCTCCGCGGGTGCGCAGGTAGTCCCCCATCGTGTCCTCCAGCTCGGTGGGGAACGGCCCGGCACCCACGCGGGTCGCGTAGGCCTTTGCGACCCCCCACACCTCGTCGATGTCCCGCGGACCCACGCCCGCTCCGACGCACGCCGCACCGGCCACGGGGTTGGAGGAGGTCACGAACGGGTAGGTGCCGTGGTCGATGTCGAGCATCGTCGCCTGCGCGCCCTCGAAGATCACGCGCCGCCCGCTGTCCAGCAGCTCCCACATCAGCTTGGCGGTGTCGGCGATGTGCTGCTCGAGGCGGTGCCCGTACGTCAGGTACTCCTCGGTCATCGTGCGCAGGTCGAGCGTGGGGTCCTTCTCGAAGGGACGCAGCGACAGACGCTTGGGCTCCATCGCCGCCACGATCTTCTTCTTGAGGATCTTCTCGTCGAGCAGGTCCTGCAGGCGGATCCCCAGGCGGGCCGCCTTGTCGGCGTAGCAGGGACCGATGCCCCGGCGCGTGGTGCCGATCTGCAGGCGCCCCAGCTTGGCCTCGCCGGCGGAGTCCAGCAGCAGGTGGTAGGGCATGATCAGGTGCGCGTTGGCCGAGATCCGCAGGCCGCTCACGTCGATGCGCCGCGCGCGCAGGGCGTCGAGCTCCTCGATCAGCACCCGCGGGTCGATCACCACGCCGTTGCCGATCACGCAGCGCTTGCCGGGGTACAGGATGCCGGAGGGGATCAGGTGCAGCTTCCACTCCTCTCCGCCCCGGACGATCGTGTGGCCCGCGTTGTTGCCGCCCTGGAAGCGCACCACCGCGTCGGAGTGCTCGGCCAGCAGGTCGACGATCTTGCCCTTGCCCTCGTCGCCCCACTGGGCGCCCACTATGACTATCCCTGGCATGTCCTGTGGAGTTTAGGGGGCTCCGCTGCGCGGGCTTATTGGGAGTAGCGCTCGCTGGCGTAGTTCATAAACTTCGGGTACTCCTTGTGGAAAGTCAGCGTGACTTTGCCCACGGCCCCGTTGCGGTGCTTGGCGATGATCAGGTCCGCCTCCCCGGGGCGCTCGGAGTCTTCGTCGTAGTACTCGTCGCGGTAGATGAACATCACGAGGTCGGAATCCTGCTCGAGGTTCCCGCTCTCGCGCAGGTCTGAGAGCCTGTGGTTTCTTGTCCGGGCGCGTCTCCACCGCACGGCTCAGCTGCGAGAGGGCGATCACGGGGACTCCCAGCTCGCGCGCGAGGATCTTCAGGCCGCGGCTGAGCTCGCCCACGGCGGTCACGCGACTGTCGTAGCGGCTGTCGGTGCGCATCAGCTGCAGGTAGTCGATCACGATCAGCCCCAACCCCCCCTCGCACTGGGAGTGCAGGCGCCGCGCCTTGGCGCGGATCTCGAGCAGCCCCACGTCGGAGGAGTCGTCGACCCACAGCGGCGCCGCGGCGAGGCGCTGGCTGGCGGCGAGGATCTTCGGCCAGCGCTGCTCCGCCACGCGCCCCTTGCGCAGCTCGTCCCCCTTGATCCGCGCCTGGGAGGCCACGAAGCGCTGGGCGAGCTCCGCCTCCGCCATCTCCAGCGAGAACAGCGCCACCGGCCGTTTGTGCTCGACCGCGGCGTTCTCCGCGATGTTGCACACCAGCGCGCTCTTGCCCATCGCGGGGCGCGCGGCGATGATCACGAGGTTCCCCGGCTGGAAGCCGCCCGTGATCTCGTCGAGGTCTTTGAACCCCGAGGGGGTGCCCGTCAGCGAGGTGCCTTCGATCGAGAGGCGGTGGAGCTTGTCGAGCTCCTCGTGCAGCACGTCCTCGATCGCGCGGAAGTCCTGCTTGCGGTCGTCCCGCGCGACCTCCAGCATCGCCTTCTCGGCCTGCTCCACCAGCTCCCGCGGGGGGGCCTGGTGGCCGAGCACGCTCTCCTGGATCTCGTACGTGCTCGCCAGCAGGCGGCGCAGCAGCGCGTTCTCGCGCACGATCTGCGCGTAGCGGCGGGCGTGGCCGGCCGCCGGCACCACGCCGGTGAGCTCGTCCACCGTTGCGGGTCCCCCCACCGCCTCGAGCTTGCCGAGCTGGCGCAGGCGGTCAGTCACCGTGAGCACGTCTACGGGCTCACTCTCGTTGTAGAGCGCGAGCATCGCCTCGTAGATCAGCGTGTGGCGCTCGCGGTAGAAGTCCTCAGGGCGCAGCCCCTCCTCGATCACGAGCGCGTACAGTGAGCGGTCCGAGAGTAGGATCGCGCCGAGCACCGACTGCTCGGCCTCGAGGTTGTGCGGAGGGGTTATCACGCCCCCCGTCGAGGTCGAGGACCGCCTCTCCGCAGCTCCCCGACCGTTGGTGACTGAGACCGCGCTCATCGCATCGGTGAGTCTAGGTCGGGACTCGTCAGGGCCACCAGGGCGATGCCGCAACCTCGGAGGAAATCACTCTTCACGAACTGATGTTCGCAGGGCCGGCGGCGGCCGGAACGACTACTTCTTGGGTACGACCAACCCTTGGCCGGGGGAGGGCGGGCCCGGGAGGGTGGGCCTTCAAACCCCCTCCCGTACTACTTCTTCGGCACGACCATGACCTTGACGGTCGCCGTCACGTTCTCGACGACGTCGACCACCACTAAGGAGGTGCCGACGTTCTTGATCGGCTCCGGGAGGTGCACGTTGTGGCGGTCCAGTTTCAGCCCTCTCGCCTCGCGGATCGCGTCGGCGACGTCCTGCGCGGAGACCGAGCCGAACAGGCGCCCGTCGGCCCCCGCCTGCTGGGGGATCGTCAGCACGGTCTTGTTCAGCAGGGCTGCGTTGGACGCCGCCCGCTCGACGAATTCCCGCTCCGCCCGCTCGTCGGCCTCCTGGCGGCGGCGGACGGCCTCGACCGCCCCGCGGGTGGCCGGCTGCGCGAGCTTGCGGGGGAGCAGGAAGTTGCGCAGGTACCCCTTGGAGACCTCCACCACCTTGCCCTGCTCGCCGAGCGACTCGACGTCCTTGAGGAGGATCGCCTCGGGCACCGCGGCCTCAACGCCCCCGGTCGCGGTCGCCGCGTTCACGGCGCGGGTTGTCGTCGCGCCCACCCTCGTTGACGTAGGGCAGCAGCGCGAGCTCTCGCGCGCGCTTGACCGCGCGCGCCACCTGAGCCTGGTGGCGGCGGCAGGCGCCGGTGATCCGCCGCGAGCGGATCTTGCCCTTCTCAGAGACGAACCGGCGCAGCGTTGCCACGTCCTTGTAGTCGACCTGCTCGATCTTGTCGCGACAGTGCTGGCAGGGCTTGCGCCGCCCGCCGGTTGCACCGCCGCGCTTCTCTCGTCTGCGGGCCGGCTTGCTGCGGCCACGTGCCTTCGCCACTGTCTACCTCGCTGTCTTCCTCTTCGGTTAGTTGCCGTCGCTTGGCCGGAAAGAGACTAGAACGGAATGTCCTCGTCGCCTGCCGCGGCGCCGACCGGTGCGGGCTGGAAGTCCGCCTCGTTGACGGGGGTTTCGCCACCCTGTGAGGCTCCGTTGCCCGCAAAGGCGCCCCCTCCTGAGGGGTCCTCGCGCGAGCCCAGGAACTGCACCGAGTCGGCAATGATATCGATTGCCTGGCGCTTTGTCCCGTCCTGGGCCTCCCACTCGCGCCACTCCAAGCGTCCGTCGATCGCCACCGGGCGTCCCTTGGACAGGTAGCGCGCGGCGTTCTCGCCCTGTGCGCCCCACACCTTGACGTTGAAGAAGTTCGGCTTGTCCGTCCACTCCCCGCTGGCCTGGTCCTTGCGGCGCGTGTTGCACGCGATCCGCAGCTCGCACACCGAGGTGCCGCTGGGCAGCGAGCGCAGCTCGGGGTCTTTGGTCAGGTTGCCGGTCATCACGATCCGGTTGATGTTCGTTGCGGCCACGGCTCTCTTCCTTTCGGCTGTCTCTTACCCCACGCGGGGGCCCTCCTCATCTCTCGTGGGAGGAGCCCCGAGTCTAGACCCGCCTGCGGGCGCGACTTTGGCCGCCCGCGCTGCGACCCCGCTCGTTGCGTGGTTTTAGGAGTCTCGGCGGGAGCGCGGGGAGGTGCGGAACACCTCGTCCCAGTAGGGGGCGCTGATCCCGAAGCCCCGCGTGTCGTCCTGGAAGTGGTGGCGCATGTGGCGTTCGCGCAGCATCTGGCCCACGCGGCCGCGCGGGGTGAAGTGGTGCAGGTAGTAGTGCAGCATGTCGTACACCACGTAGCCCGTGAAGAAGCCCACCGCCAGGCCGGGGGCGTAGCGCTCCCCGAAGATCACGTACAGCGCCGCGAACACCACCGCCGCCAGCGGCACGCTCACCGCGGGGGGCATCACCAGGCGCATCGGGTCGTTGGGGTGCTCGTGGTGGATCCCGTGAATGATCCAGTGCAGGCGCGCGCCCACGCCGTGGTCGGGCTCGAAGTGGAACACGACTCGGTGCAGCCAGTACTCGAACAACGTCCACCCCGCGTACCCCGCCACCGCCAGGCCCGCCGTCGCGGCGACGCTCACCTGCGCGAAGCTCCACGCGGCCATCGCCACGACCACTGGCACGAACAGGAGCAGCGGCACCGCGGGGTGTACCCGCGAGAAGAAGTCCAGCAGCCGCGACTCGAACATCGGCGGAGACGCTCTCAGCACGTCCGTCCTGCCCGGTGCCCGTTCGCTTCGGTCCAACCCGCTCACCACACCGAGTGTATTACCCCGCCGCGTCTACCGGGGCGGACTCCGGCGTGGGTGCTGCCTCGGGCTCCTGTACGGCCACGGCCTCCGGCGTGGCCTCCACCGCGGGGACCGGAGCGGCCTCCACCACGGGCGTCGGTGCGGGCTCCTCCACCTTCGCCGGCGCGCCCGGGGCGCTCATCTCCGGCGCCGCCGGGGTCCCCGGCTTCAGCTTGACGACCCGGAAGCGCACCACCTCGTCGGCGAACCGCAGCGAGCGGTCGAGCCGCTCGAGCAGCCCCGGGGTAGTGGCGTGGAACTGGAGCAGGTGGTAGCGGGCGGTCGTTTTGTGGTCGATCGGGTACGTCAGCGCCCGGTCCCCCCACGTGTCGTCGCGCAGCAGCTCTCCTTCTGCCTTGATCGCCTCGCGGGCCTCCCCGAGGATCCTCGTGTGCGCCTGTTCGTCAGCCTCAGCGTCGAGCAGCAGCACGAGGTCGTAGGTGGGTGCGGGCAGGGTCATGCGAAGGGGCGAGGATGATACCAGGGCCTCAGTTGCGCCCGCCCTGGACACCGGAGTGGTCTCGGCGTGGTCTTTGAGAGACGGCCGCCGGAGCGTGCTGCGCGACCCGCTGGGACCCGGAGGGTCCTCATCAAAAAGACCTACCGCGAGCGCCCCTTCGCGCGGATGTCCGCCAGCTGCTCGTCGACCCAGTCCCCCGGGTCGCGGGACGTGACGATCTCTCGCAGGCCCTCCGCTCGGCGGTGGCGCTCGGAGGGCGCCATCGTCAGCGCCGCGTAGATCGAGTCGGCGAGCTCCTGGATGTCGAACGGGTTGACCGACAGCGCGTACTCCCCGAGCTCCTCGTGGGCGCCGGTGTTCTCCGAGAGGATCGACACCCCCTCGCGCTCGTTGACGAGCGGCCCCTCCTTCGCCACGAGGTTCATGCCGTCGAACATCGCGTTGACCAGCAGCACGTCGTAGTGGCGGTACGCCGCGACCGCCTCCTCGAGGTCGTCGCGCAGCTTCAGCTGGATCGGCATCCAGTCCGGCGTGCCGTGGCGGTGGTTGACGACCGCGACCAGCGCCTCGATGCGCTCCAGGTACTCCGCGTACTCGGGGACGTCCGTACGGGAGGGCATCAGCTGCGCCATGAACGTCACACGCTCGGAGAACTCGGGGTGCTGCTCGAGGAACAGGTCGAACGCGGAGAAGCCGCGCAGCACGTTCTTCGAGAGGTCCGCGCGGTCCACCCGCAGGATCAGGAAGTCACGCCGGCGCGCCAGCAGCTCGCGCTCGAACTCCCGCACGCGCTCGCCCTGCGCGAGGCGCCTGGTGGCGCGGTGGTCGATCGGCAGCGGGTACGCGCGCACCCACACCTCGCGCTCCCCGTAGCGCACCGTCCCCCGCTCGTAGTTGACCTCCAGCTCCAGCAGGTCCTCGCAGCACTGCAGGAAGTTGCGTCGGTACGAGCGCGTGTGGAAGCCGACGATGTCGTTCGCCAGCAGGCCCGCGAAGATCTCCTCGCGGATCCGCGAGGGCAACACGCGCCACGCGTCCGACTGGGTCCAGGGGATGTGGACGAAGTGGTGCAGGAACACGTCGGGGCGCGCGCGGCGCACGAGGTCGGGCAGCGTGTAGAGGTGGTAGTCGTGCACCATCACCACCGGCTCCTCGCTGCCCTGGAGCTCCTCCACGACCGCGCGCGCGAGATCCTCGTTGACGACGTTGTAGCCGAACTCGAACGCCTCGATCTCGTGGCGGCGGATGTCCGGGGCGTTGGAGAGGTCCCACAGGTAGTGCTGGATGAACCACAGCATGGGGTTCGCGAACACGTTGTAGAAGCGGTCGTACGCCTCGGGGTCGCTCGCCACGAGCCGCACCTGGAACTCCCCCCCCGCGGGGGAGCGCACGGGGAACGCGCGACCGCCGTGGGCGCGGGAGACCTCCACGTCGTGCTCGCTCATCGCCGAGGCGATCCACACCGCCTCGCGGTGCGACGCCAGCCCGGTGAGCGCCGTCACGAGGCCCCCCGAGCCGCGCTGCACCTCGCCGCCGGGTCCGAAGGTCACCGGCCCCCGGTTGGACACCAGCACCAGCGGAGCCCGCTGTGCCGGCGCCTCGGTCACGACTCTTTGAGCTCGGTGAAGATCCGCAAGTAGTCTCGAAGGTAGCGCGGGGTGAGGAAGTGCGCGCGCACGTGCTCCTTGCCGCGGCGGCCCAGCGCCTTGCCCAGTGCGGGGTCGGCGAGGACCTCGAGCGTCCGCGCGGCGCACTGCTCGGGCGAGGAGACGAGGAACCCAGTGACGCCGTCTTCGACCTGCAGCGGGATCCCGCCGACGTCGCCGCCGATGAACGGCCGCGCCTTCCAGATCGCCTCCGTGACCGTCAGACCAAAGCCCTCGCGTGTGGACTTCTGGATCACCACGTCGGAGTGCGACTGGAACGCGTTGACCTCGATCGACCCGACGTTGTTGAAGTTGTTGAGGATGTGTATGTCGGGGTCCCCGTCGGCGTGGGCGATGGTGGCGTTGAAGAAGTCCCACCCCTCCGGGTCGTCGGAGGCCATCGACCCCACCAGCGCGAGCTGCGCGGCGGGGACCTGCTCCTTGACGATGCGGTAGGCGTCGATCACGCCCAGCGGGTCCTTCCAGGGGTCGAAGCGCGAGACCTGGCACATCAGCGGCCGGTCCACGTCGATCCCGAACTGCCCGCACACGTACGCGGCGTCTTCGGGGGACAGCGCCATGTTCTTCGGGGTCAGCGGGTCGATCGCGGGTGGCACCACGTTGACGTGGCCGCTCATCCCCGGCGGCACGTACTCCTGCATGTGAAACAGCGACTGGGGGTAGTCCTCGATGTAGGGCAGCAGCCGCGCGATCGTGTCGGGGTTGGGCGTGGAGAGGTCGATGTGGCAGCGCCACACCCACCCCCGCGCCTTGCCCGGCACCAGCCGGTAGAGCCCCGCGGGCTGGGGGTCGTGCACGAGGCACACGTCCCACCCGCCGGAGAGCTCGCGGGCGTTCATCTCGTTGTAGCGTCTCCAGGTCTCCCACTGGTCCTCGTCGAGGTCCTGCGGGGCGCCCTGCAGCGCGTTGTGCATCAGCTTGGTCGCGTTGAAGAATTCCTCGCGCCCGTAGATCACCTGCCACTCGCACTCCAGGCCCACGTCGCGCATCAGCGGCACGAGCGTGTAGAGGATCTCCGAGACCCCCCCGCCGAAGGCCGTCGCGGAGACGTGTACCACCCGGTGGCCCTTCAGCGGCTCGGCCAACTCGCGGATCTCGTCGATCAGGTCCCGCCCGCAGATGTGCGTGTAGTCGGCGAGCGTCTTGGAGGCGACGGAGACGGGCTGGAGCACGCGCGCACGATACCGGTACGCGAGGCGCACCGAGCGCGGGTGGGGGTGAGGATTGAGCTCCGCCCCCCAAGGGGGCTCCGCTGCGCGGCGTTCGCAGTGCGGGGTCGCGGCGAGTGTACCTGCGTGGCGTGCGCCGTTACGGTGGCGCCGATTGCGTTCGCAGCGCGGTGCCGCGGCGGGTGGCCGGAGGCCCGAGGCGCGTGCCGCGACGTTATGGTCTCGGAGTGCTGAACGGACGCATCTACCGCGCAGCCCTTCTGCCGCTGCTGTCCGCGGTGGTGATCGCGGGGTTCTCCCTGACCGGCCGCACGGCTCCGCTCACCTCCGACCTCACGCCCCAGGCGTTCGAAGGCACGCGTGCGTTCGCCTTCCTGCAGGGCCTGGCCAAGCGGTTCCCTGACCGCGGCCCCGGCAGCGCGGACGACCAGGCGCTTGCCGCCTACGTGGCGTGGACCCTGCGGGGGCTCGGCAACCCCGCTGCGGGGGGCTTCTCGGTCGGCGCCCACAGCTTCCGCGCGCAGACGGTCGACGGCGAGCGCACCCTCACCAGCGTGGTCGCACAGCGGCCCGGCACCACCGGCGAGGCGCCGATCGTGGTGCTCGCCCACCGCGACGCCGCGGGCCGCGGAGCCGACGCGGAGCTCTCCGGGACCGCGGCGCTGCTGGAGCTCGCCCGGGTGCTTGCCGCCGGGGAGACCCGGCGCACGATCGTGCTCGTCTCGACCAGCGGAGGCTCGGGCGGCAACGCGGGGGCGGCGGACTTCGCGGCGCACGCCGGCGAAGCGCTCGGCGGGGCGACGGGCGAAGCGGGGGCGGGCAGTCAAATCGATGCGGTGCTCGTGCTCGGCGACCTCGCCGGCACCAGCCTGCGCCCTCCCCTGGTGGGCACCCTCTCCGACGACCCCGGCTCCGCTCCCGCGCTGCTGGGAAGCACCGTGGCCGCGGCGCTCGCGCAGCAGGCCGGCGTCGAAGCGGGCGCTCCGAGCACGCTCGCGCAGCTCGCCCACCTCGTCTTCCCGCTCCCCGCCGGCGAACAGGCCCCGCTCGACGCCCACGGGCTGCCCGCGGTGCTGCTCGGCGTCGGCGGCGAACGGCCGGCGCCGGCGAACGAACCGGTCAGCGCCGCGCGGCTGGAAGGCTTCGGGCGGGCGGCGCTCTCCGCGGTGTACGCGCTGGACGGCGGACCCGAAGTCAGCGGGAGCCAGCCCGGGGGCGGCTTCGAAGCGGGACTGCCGATTCAGCACAAGGCGATCCCCGAGTG
Organism: uncultured Solirubrobacterales bacterium; assembly: GCA_963842005.1. Classification (GTDB taxonomy): domain Bacteria; phylum Actinomycetota; class Thermoleophilia; order Solirubrobacterales; family Solirubrobacteraceae; genus Palsa-744. The sequence continues at coordinate 95,338 of CAWJEV010000006.1, forward strand.
GGCGCTGCGCCTCGTGGTGGCCGCGCTGCTGGCGCCGGCCCTGCTCGTGCTCGGGGACGGCCTCGCCCGTCTGCGCCGCCGACGGGAGGCGGTCGGGCGCTGGGTGGCGTGGGCACTGGCGTGCGCGCTCCCGTTTCTCGCCGGCGCCCTCTTCGCGATCGGGTTGGGTCGCCTGCACGCGATCCCGGCGCCCCGCCCGCCGGCCTCCCCTGCGGCGCTGCCTCTCGACGGCCCTGCCCTGGAGGCGGTGCTCGCAACGGCGCTCGTGCTCGTGCTCGCCTGGCTGGGGTGGCCGGCGCTGATGCGCCGCCTCGGCCTGCCGCGCCGCCCGAGCACGGACGACGCCGCGGTGCTGGCCCCGCTGCTCGTACTGGGTGCGCTCGCCGTCGCGGTGTGGGTGCTCGCGCCCCTCACCGCGCTGCTGCTCGTGCTCCCCCTGCACCTGTGGCTCGTGTGGGCCTCCCCGCTGCGCCCCCCGCCGGGCCGCGTGCCGCTGGGGGCGCTCGGCCTGGTGGCGCTCGGCGCGGCCCCGCTCGCGCTGCTGGTGGCCTTCTACGCCGCGCAGCTGCAACTGGGCCCCGGGGGGGTGGCGCACACCGCCGTGCTGCTGCTCGCGGGCGGGCGCGTGGGGGTCGCGGGGGCGGTGGGGTGGAGCGTCGCGTTCGGCTGCTTCGCCGCCGTACTGCTGGTGGCGCTCGCCCCGCCGCCCGCCGAGCGGCCGTGGATCGGCGGGCCGGACGAGGGGATCGGCGAGCGCGAGGCGGTCACGGTCCGGGGGCCGCTGTCCTACGCTGGTCCCGGGTCGCTGGGTGGCACGGAGTCTGCCCTGCGGCGGTGACCTTGTCCGACATCCTCTCAACCACCTCACCCGGCGCTCGACGTGGTCGCCGACGGCGCTTCGGGCGCCGCCTCTCCTCGGGACGCCGCACACCGGCAGGCCGTGCGCTGCGGGCGCTCTCGGCGGTGCTGATCGCGACGGGGGCGCTGGCGCTGCTCGACGCGGGGGTCACGCTCGTGTGGCAGGAGCCGCTCTCGGCGCTGTACGCCACGCTCCAGCAGGACCACCTCCGCGGGGCGCTGCGCGACCTCGAACGCGCCCGCCCGCCCGCGCCCGAGCGCGCCCACCTCGCGCGCCTCGCCGACGAGCGCCGGCGGGTGGCCTTCCTGGCGCGGGAGCTCGCCCGCCACGCGACGCTCGGCAGCGCGGTGGGCTCGATCCACATCCCCCGCCTCGGCGCCGACTTCGTGGTGGTGTACGGCACCGGCGTGGAAGAACTGGAGAAGGGGCCGGGGATCTACACCCAGAGCGACTACGCCGGGGCCCGCTTCCCCGGCCTGGGTGCCACCACGGCTATCGCCGGCCACCGCACAACGTTCCTGGAGCCCTTCCGTCACCTCGACACGCTGCGCCGCGGCGAGGAGATCGTGCTCGACATGCCCTACGCGCACTTCACGTACACCGTCACCGGCCACCGCGTCGTCGACCCCTCCGACGTCGCCGCCGCGATCGGGAACGTCGGCTACAGCCGCCTCGTGCTGTCCGCCTGCACACCGCTGTTCAGCGCCGCCCAGCGTCTGCTCGTGTACGCGCGCCTCACCCACACCGTGCCCGCGGGGGCCGCGCTGGCACCGGCGCCACCCGCCCTCACGCGGCGGCGGTCTGTGCCACCGCCTCCGCGGCCAGCGCCACCGCCGCGGCAGCGAGCGTGAACGGCGCCGGTCGCTCCGCGGGGGAGAGGGGCGGTTCCTCGGCTGCCAGCGCCACCGCTTCGGCTGCCAGCGCCACCGCCTCGGCCGCGAGCGTGAACGGCACCGGACCCTCGGTCGCCGGCGTGAGCGCCGTCAGCACCTCCACCGCGACTGGAGCCGCCCCCGCTGACGCCGGCGCGAGCGCCACCGACTGCTCGACGGGCAACTCGGCGGGCGCTCCCAGCGGAGCCGGCGCCTGCGCACTCACGGCGAGCGCCGCCCCGGGTTCGATGCGCCGCCGTGCGAGCACCGCCAGCCCCCCGGCCGCCGCCACGCTCACACAGCCCAGCGCGAACGCGGCACCGGCGCTGCGGGTGTCGACGAGCGAGCCCCCCAGCGCCGACCCGCCCGCCATCCCGGCGACGGTCGCCGCTCGGTGCCACGTGAACGCCTCCGTGACGGTCCCCTCCGGGGCGAGCGCTCCGACGAGCGAGAACTGGCAGGAGATCATCGGCGCCAGCGCGAGGCCGGCGAGCACACTGAGCCCGAACGCCGGGGCGAGCGAGTGCACAGCAATCAGCGGCGCGACCGCGAGCGCCATCGCCCCCAGCATCGCGCTGTAGCGCCGGCCGATCGGCAGACTCCAGCTCCGGGCGGAGTAGACCAGGCCGCCGGCCATGCTGCCGAGGCTGAACAGCGCGAGCAGCGGGCCGGAGGACCAGCGCGCGCCCTGCTGCATCGCGAGCGCGGGCAGCCCGACCTCGACCGCGCCGATCACCGCGCCCGCGAGCACGACCGTGTAGAGCAGCACACGGAGGTTGGGGCCCGCGGCCAGTGCCCCACCCCGCGCGTGCTTCCCTGTGCCCGCGCGCCAGCCGCGCGAGAGCGTGGAGGTGGCGAAGTAGAGGGTTCCACAGACCGTGAGCGCGGCGCACAGCAGCACCGCCGCGGCCGGCGAGGCGAACCCCGCCGTCAGGCCCACCAGCAGCGGGCCGAGCGTCCAGATGGTCTCCTGCGTGGTGGCGTCGAGCGCGTAGGCGGTCTCGAGCTCCTCGTCGTGGGCGACCTCGGACCACAGCGCGCGCACGCAGCCCGCGATCGGCGGCAGCACGGCACCCGCCAGCGCGGCCACTGCGACGATCGCCGCCACCGGCGCGCCGGCCTGCGCGACGAGCACGAGCGCCACCAGCAGCCCCGCCTGGGCGGCCGCGGCGGGCAGCAGCACCGGCGTCTGTCCGTGCCGGTCGACCAGCGCCCCCAGCAGCGGGCCGACGAGGGCGCCCGCCAAGCTGAACGCTCCCACCGCGACGCCCGCCGCCAGGAACGAGCCCGTGCGTCCGTGGACGAACAGCAGGATCGCCAGCGAAAACATGCCCACAGGCAGGCGCCCCAGGATCGAGCTGACCAGCAGCCGCCCGACGCCCGGCGCGGAGAACAGTGCGCGGTAGCGGGCGATCACGTCAGGCTCACGATCTCAGGGTCTGACCGGAAGGCAGTCCCAAATTCCCGCGAGTAGCGCATTTCATCGGCCCGTGCGGGCCCGCGGCCGGGACCTACGCCACCGACTCGCGTTGCGGGGCGCTCGCCTGCTCGACGGACGGGGCGCTCGCCTGCTCCTGCTCGACAGGACGCAGCTCCCCCAGCCCGGCGAGCTCCTCCAGCACCGCGATCAGCGCGTCGACCTCGATGTCCGTGTTCGCCGCGGTGATCTGGGCGCGGAAGCCGACCTCCTCTCGAGGAACCAGTGGGTACGCCGCAAGCGTGACGTACACCCCGCGGTCGAACAGCAGCTGTCCCACCTCCCCGATGCGCTCGTGGTCGCGCAACGGAACCTCGACGATCGGCAGGCCCGAGTGGTTGGGGGTGGCGACTCCCAGCCGCGCCAGGCACTCGAGCACGCGCCGGGTGTGGGTCCAGATCCGCTCGCGCAGCTCCTCCCCGCGGCGCTCGTTGACGTCGAAGCCGGCGAGCGTGGTGGCCAGCGAGGCGACCGGGGAGGGCCCCGAGTACAGGTAGGGCGGCGCCGCGACCTTCAGTAGCTCCTTCGTCTCGGTCGGGCACGCGATGAACGCGAGCAGCGAGGAGTAGGCCTTGGAGAAGCCGCCCACGAGGACGAGACTCTCGTAGCTCTCCCCGTAGTAACGGACGATGCTGTTGCCGCGCTGACCGTACGGGCAGCGCTCGCCGGGGCCGCGCTCACCGATCACGCCGAAGCCGTGGGCGTCGTCCACGTACAGCAGCGCGCCGTGTTCGCGGGCGACCTTTGCAAAGGCGCGGATGTCGGGCGGGTTGCCGGTCATCGAGTTGACCCCGTCCATGCACACCAGCCGCGTGCCGCCGGGCGCGCCGCGCAGCAGCTCCTGCAGGTGCTGGGGGTCTTCGAAGCGGAAGCGCTTCACCGCGGCGCCCCGTGCGCGCGCCATCTGGCAGCCGTCGTAGACGGTCTTGTGCGCCCGCGAGTCGAGCAGGATCGTGCCCGACCCCGCGAGCACCGGGATCGTCGAGAGGTGGATGTGGGTGATCGTCGGCAGCACCAGCGAGTCCGCGCAGCCCAGCAGCGCCGTGAGGCGCTCCTCGATCTGCTCGTACAGCACCGGGCTGCCCAAGAGGCGCGACCAGCTCGGGTGCGTGCCCCACGCGTCCAGGTACGCCGGCACCGCCTCGATGATCTCGCGGTCGAGGTCGAACCCGAGGTAGTTGCAGGAGGCGAAGTCCGCCAGCCACTGCGACCCGACGCGGATCATGCGCCCGTCGATCTCCTCGATCACGGCGTCCATCATCGGGTGCGAGCGCGTCAGCGCCGTCAGGTCGCGCAGCGCCGCGGGGGGGCTCTCGACGTGCTTGTGCCCGTTGCTGCTCTGCCCATTCGACGACGGCTCTGCGGCGGGCAGGGTCTCGAGCTGCGCGGCCGTGGCGGGCGCTGTGTCGAGCGGCTCGGCCGTGCTCTCGACCAGCGGCTGGGCGCGCAGCAGCGTCTCGAGGTCGAGCGCCGGCAGCGGCCGCGAGAGCGCGTAGCCCTGGACGAGCTCGCAGCGGTTGGCCACGAGCGAGCTCCACGTCACCTGGTCCTCGATGCCCTCGGCCACGACGCGGATGCCGATCGAGTGCGCGAGCTGGATCGTCGCCTGCACGATCGCCGCGTCGACCGGGTCGGTGGTCATCCGCCCGACGAACGAGCGGTCGATCTTGACCTCCCCGACGGGCAGCGACTTGAGGTGGGTGAGCGAGGAGAAACCGGTGCCGAAGTCGTCGAGCGAGAGGCCGAGGCCGAGCTCGCCGAGCTGCGCGAGGACGTCGCCGACGCGCACCGGGTCGGCGAGCACCATGTTCTCGGTGACCTCGAGCACGAGCGCCTCCGGGGGCAGCCCGTGGGCCTCGAGCGTCGCGGCGACCTCGGCGGGGAACTGCGTGTCCTGGAGGTCGGCCACCGTCGTGTTCACGGCGACGTGCAGGTCGAAGCCGGCGTCGCGCCAGATTCGAATCTGGGTGAGCGCGAGGTCGAGCATCCGGCGCGTCAGCGCCCGCCCCAGGCCGGCCTGCTCGGCGACCGTCACGAACTCCGCCGGGGAGATCAGCCCCCGCGCGGGGTGCTGCCAGCGCACCAGCGCCTCCACGCCGACGATCCTGCGGGAGCCGGCGTCGGCCTTGGGCTGGAAGTGCGCTTCGATCTCCCCCGCTTCCAGGGCGTGCGAGAGTTCGCCGGCGAGCGTCAGGCGCTCGAGCGAATGCTTGTCGCGCTCACGCGCGTAGCACGCGTACCCGGCCTGCGCGGCCTTGGCCTCGTACATCGCCACGTCGGCGTGCTGCATCAGCTGTTCGTCGTCCTCGGCGTGCTCGGGGAACAGCGCGATCCCGATGCTCGCCGTCACGCGCAGGCCCACGGTCTTGATCGGGAACGGCTGGGCGATCGCCTTGAGGATCTTCTCCGCGACCAGCTCTGCGCTCGCGCCGTCGCTGGAGTCCGACAGCAGCACCCCGAACTCGTCGCCGCCCAGACGGGCGGCCGTGTCGCTGGCGCGCAGTACCCCGTTCAGCCGTTCGCCCACCTGGCGCAGCAGCTGGTCACCGGCGTCGTGGCCGAGCGTGTCGTTGAGCTCCTTGAAGTGGTCGAGGTCGACGATCAGCAGCGCCACGCTCTCGCCGGTCGCCCTGGAGGCGATGATCCCGTCGCGCACGCACCGCAGGAAGTGGCGGCGGTTGGGCATCGAGGTGAGGTCGTCGGTCATCGCCTGGCGGCGCGTTTCGGCGAGCGCGCGCACGTCGCGGAACGTGAGCGCGATGCGCGCGAACGCGAACACCATCGTCCCCATCGCGAGCGCCAGCGCGATCGGGTCCAGGCGGCTGAAGTGGTCGTAGACGAGCAGCCCGAGCGCGCTCACGGTGAACGCGGCGGGGATCGCGAGCACCGCGCCGCTCGGGACGGTGTCGGCCTCGGGCGCCGTCCCGCGCTGCCAGGCGGCGAGCGCCAGCAGCGCCACGCCGATGTCGTAGGTCATGTTCGTCAGGGCGCTGGGAGCCGACGCGCCCCCCGCCACCTGCAGCGCGTACATGCAGTCGGCCACCGTCAGCGCGATGAAGCCGATGCCGAGCATCGCCCACATCCGGTCCAGCCGCCAGCCGCGCAGCGCGAGCACCCCCACGACCAGCGCGGCGAGCAGCAGGTCGCAGAGCGGGTAGGCCATCTCGGTGATCACGGCCGCCGTCCCGCCCGAGACCGTCGCCAGCACCGGGCGCACCACGATCGCCGCCCCGATCGCCGCGATCCCGAGTCCGGCGATGATGCCGTCGAGCCACATCCGCGCCGGTACGCGCCGCTCGCTCAGCCGCGCGAGGCCCACGATCCCGAGGTAGCAGCACGGGTACAGCGTCAGCCACATCCCGTCGCAGATCGAGGGGATCGGGGGGTGTTCGAGGTGTTCGATCCACGCCGCCCACAGCACGTTGCCGAGGCCGTAGACGGAGATGCCGAACGCGAACAGCATCCACGACGTCCGCGACTCCAACGTGCGCACGGCGCGCCAGCACACGATCACCCCCACGAGGATGTAGACCGCCGAGGTCAGCCAGTCGCGGATCGGCTGTTCGACGGCGCGCCCGCCGATCCCGAAGATGGCGTGGGCGCCGGTGGCCGCGACGATCGCGATCAGAATGGCGGTGGCGCCCGCCAACACCCGACACTCGGTAGGCCGTAGCCCCGAAGAGAGCGGCAGCAGTGACGTGCCCATGGGCAGGAATATCGGACGCGGTGGCCATACCTTTACCGTTGGTATGTTCGGGTAGTCCTATGTATCCCGCGCTGCCGGTCGTTCACCAGCGGTGCTCGAACCCCTCGAGTCGCTGGGCGCGTCCCTCCTCGTCGAGCAGCACCACCCCCGGCGGGTCGTGCGGGTCCGCCTTCACGACCCGCCCGATCCAGGTCACGCCCGCGCTGCCCGCCTCGGCGAGCATCCGCTCCGCCCGGCCGCGATCTGCGGGATCGAGGCAGAAGCAGAGCTCGTAGTCTTCGCCGGACCCGGCGGCCAGTCGCCACGGGGACAGCCCCAGTTGTGCGGCGATCTCAGGAAGCCCGTGCTCCAAGGGGAGGGCGCCGAGCTCGACTTCCAGGACCGCTCCGCTCGCGCGCCCCACGTGACCGGCGTCGGTGCCCAGGCCGTCGGAGAGATCGATCATCGCGTGCGCCCCGGCCCTTGCGAGCGCGATGCCCTCGGCGAGACGAGGCGTGGGCCTGCGCAGCCGGTCGAGCAGCGCCGCCTCGCACTCGGTGGGGAGGCTTCCTTCGAGCGCCGCCAGAGCCGCGCCCGCACCTCCAAGGCGCCCGGTCACCCCCACCAGGTCTCCCGGCTTCGCCCCCTCGCGGCCGACAAGCTCATCCTCGGAGTCCACCCAGCCGACGGCCGTCACCGATACGGTGAGCGCGGGCGCGGCGACGACGTCTCCGCCGAGGATCGCGGTACCCGTCGCGCCCGCCAGATCACGGGCGCCGCGCACCAGCTCGAGCGCCTGCTTCTCGGTGAACCCCGGCGGCAGGCCGAGCACGAGGTACGCCTCCCCCGGCTCGGCGCCCATCGCGGCGAGGTCGGAGAGCGCCGCGGCGAGCGCGCGCCAGCCCACCTGACCAGGTGTGGCCCATCCGTCCCGCAGGTGGAAGTGGACCCCTTCCACCATCGCGTCCACCGAGGTCACGCAGACCGGCCGGGCGCGGACCACGGCAGCGTCGTCGCCGATTCCGCGAAGCACGCGGCCGCCAACTGGACTCAGCTCGGCCGCGATGGCCTCGATCAGGGAGAGCTCCCGATTAGCCACGGATGGCTAGCGGTGCCGGTAGACGATCCGCGCGCGGTCCAGGTCGTAGGGGGAGAGCTCGCAGCGCACGCGGTCCCCGGGGAGGATGCGGATCCTGAAGCGGCGCATCTTGCCGGCGACGTGCCCGAGCACCACGTGATCGTTGTCGAGCTTCACGCGGAACATCGCGTTGGGCAGCGCCTCGATCACCTCGCCCTCGAATTCGACCTTGTCTTCCTTTGCCACGTGTGTACGTCCTATCTGGCCTGATCTTGAATTTTCGATACTCAAGCTACCAGCGTCAGCCAGGAGGGGCGGTCCCGCCGGTCTTGGGACTGTTGCCGTTTGCACCCCCTCGGCCGCCGCCACCCCCTCCACCGCCCGGGGTCGGTTCGCCGTGGGGTTCGGCGGGCGCGGGGTTCGGGGCAGCTTCAGGTTCGGCTGGGGCGCTTTCTCGGGGAGCCCCCCCCACGCCCGGTTCGGCGCGCCCGCCCGGTTCGGCGTGGCCCGCGCCGGGGGCGGCGGCGTGGTGGCCGTGGCGGGGTTTGGCGGCGGCGGGGGCGGGGCTCGCCGCCGATTCGCCAAGCGGCGCGGAGGCCGCGCCGGTGGTGGCGAACTTGCCGAAGAACGGCTGGTAGACGAGCGGTTCGGTGGGCTGGGGGAAGGGGACGCAGTGGGTGCCGACGACCGGGTCCATGTAGTCGTGCCAGATCACGGCGGGCAGCGCCCCCCCCTGCTGGGGTTCACCGTGAACGTCGGTCATCGGCACGCGTTCTTTGGGGTAGCCCATCCACACCACGGTCGAGTATTCGGGGGTGTAGCCGTCGAGCCAGGCGTCGACGAGTTCGGTGGTCGTGCCGGTCTTGGCCGCCGTGGAGCATTCGATCGCGGAGCGCACGGCGGTCCCGCCGAGCACGTTCTCGTGGAGGATCGTGGTCTCCTCCGCGGTGACCCCGTTGGAGAGCACCTTCACGCGGTGGGGCGTGCCCCAGCTCGAGTCCACGCGACCTTCGGGGAACACGACCTTGGTGATCGCGATCGGGGTGTTGCGGTAGCCGCCGTCGGCGAGGGTGGCGTAGACGACGGCCATTTCCAGCGGGGTGACGCCCAGGGTCAGTCCCCCGATCGCTTCTGCGGGGAAGCTCGAAAGGTGGGTCGTGACGCCCATCTTGTAGGCCATTTCGGTGATCGTGGACTCGCCGAGGTCGGCGGCGAGCTGAGCGTAGACGGTGTTGTCGGAGGCGAGCGTCGCCTGCACGAGGTTGAGCGAGCGGTTCAGCGAGGTGCCCTCGAAGGTCTCGACTTTATAGTTCGGTTCCACGGCCAGCCAACCGGGTTCCAGGGTGTGAGAGAGGTAGTAGGTGCTGTTGGGGTCCACTCCGCGAGAGAGCGCGTCGGCGAGGTCGATCGCCTTGAAGGTGGACCCGGGCTGGCGGTGGCCTTCGGAGGCGAGGTTGAACTGGGACTGCTCGTAGCTCTCGGACTCGGCCATCGTCTCGATGTAGCCGGTGTGGGGGTCGATCGTGACGATCGCCGAGGCGGGGTCCCCGGGCTCGTTGAGCACTTCGGCGATCGCCCTGTGGGCGAGTTCCTGCATGTGCAGGTCGAGCGTGGTGTAGACCTTCAGCCCGCCGCGTTCCACGGTTCTGCGCCCGTAGCGGTCGATCAGCTGCTGGCGGACGTATTCGAAGAAGAAGCCTTCCCTGCGTTCGGAGTAGAAGTTGCCGTGCTGCAACTCCAGCGGCGCGCGCTCGGCGGCGGTGGCCTGGGCGCGAGAGACGTAGTGCAGTTCGGCCATCTTGGCGAGCACCTCGTTGCGTCGCTGGCGGGCTGCGGAGGGGTAGAGGAAGGGGTTGTATTCGGAGGGCGCCTGGGGCAGCCCGGCGAGCAGCGCGGCCTGCTCGAGGTCGAGCTGGGAGGCGGGCTTGTCGAAGAAGATACGCGAGGCGGCCTGCACCCCGATCGCGGTCTGCCCGCCGACTGTGCCGTAGGGGACGCTGTTGAGGTAGCTGGTGAGGATCGAGTGCTTCGAGTGGTGTTTCTCGTATTCGAGCGCGAGCTTGGCCTCGACGATCTTCTGTTCGAGCGTGTGCTCGTCGCCGCCGAGGTAGAGGTTGCGCATCAGCTGCATCGCGATCGTGGAGCCGCCCTGCACGACCCGACCTTGTGAGATGTCCTTCACGGCGGCGCGGAAGATCCCGGTGAGGTCGACGCCGTCGTCTTTGTAGAAGCGCTGGTCCTCGATCGCGACGGTGGCGTCAGCGAGGTTGGCGGGGATCTGCGACCAGGGGACCGGCGAGCGCAGCTCATCGGACTGGATGAACCCGAGGCGGGTGCCGTCGGCGGCGAACACCTGTGAGGAGGCCCCGTCGATGACCGGGTGGCGCGCGGCGAGCCCGGGGGTGGACTGGACGACGGAGAGCACGTAGGCGACGGCGCCGACGGCGCCGAGGCAGAGGGCGCCCGCCAGCACGGCGAGGCCAGTGAGGATGATGCGGGAGGGCCCACCGCGGCTGCGGCGGCGGCGGCGCTGTCGTGCGTGTCGAGACATGGACTCGTAGGTCTACCAGCGGGCGTGGAAGACTCCTTCAGAGATTATCGTCTGAGAACAAGATGACCCCCGATACCGCTGAGATGGCCGTTGCAAACCCGCCGGTTGACCTTGCGGCGAGCACGGCACCCGCGGGCGAGCTCGCGGGTGCGACGCCTGCGGACACCCCGAGCACAGCTGCGTCGGGGTGGTGGGCGCGGCTTTGGACGGGCCCGGCGGGTTCGGTACGAAGGGTGGCGGTGCGCGACTGCTGGCGGGCGCTGTGGGTCTCACGCGTCGTGGTGCTGCTCGCGGGTGTGGGCGCGGTCGTGGCGTTCGGAGTGGGACGGGCGCGCAGCGCGTACGTCCCACCCGGCGTGACGAGCGGCTTCGGGTGGCTCGGCGACCTGCTGGCGGCCCCGGTGGCGCGCTGGGACGCGGCGTGGTACCTGGTGATCGCGCACTACGGGTACAGCCCGGACCTCGGCTCCTTCACGGCTTCGCGGACCGCGTTCTTCCCGCTGTACCCGCTGGAGGTGCGAGGGATCTCGACGCTGGGCGTACCGCCGATCGCGGCGGGCGTGGCGCTCTCGCTGGTGGCGTTTGCGGTGGCGCTGTACGGCATCCACCGCCTGTGTACGTTGGAGCTGGGCCGTCTCGCGGGGGGGCTCGGCCCCGCCGACCCGCGCGGGGACGTGGCGCGGCTGGCGGTGCTCGTCACGGCGCTGGCGCCAATGGCGTTCTTCTTCTCCTCGGTGTACTCCGAGGCGCTGTACCTGGCGCTGTCGGTGGGGGTCTTCTGGTGCGCGCGCCAGGGGCGGTGGGCGTGGGTGGGGGTGCTGGGCACGCTGGCGAGCGCGACGCGCAGCGCGGGGGTGGTGCTGGTGGTGCCGGCGCTGCTGCTCTACCTGTACGGGCCGCGGGAGGACCGGGAGCCGGACTTCCCCGCTCGCGGTGGAGCTCGCGAGCCTCACAGGAGCGCCGGGGCGGAGGCGGTCGGTCGGGAAAGCTCGCTCCACCTCGGCCGTCCCCGCTGGCCCCGCGGCTGGTGGCGGCCGCGCTACCGGGTGCGCGCGAACATCCTCTGGATCGCGGCGCTGCCGGTAGGGGTCGGCGCGTACATGGCCTACCTGGGGCTCGCGGGGGGGAGTGCGCTCGAGCCGTTCCACGCCCAGCAGGTGTGGAACAGACAGTTCGCCGGGCCGTTCGTGGGTGTGTGGGACGGCGCGCGGGCCGCGTTCGACGGTGCGCGCCAGCTGCTCTCGCTCCAGCGGGAGCACATCTACTTCACGGCGGCGGGGGGCAGCCCGTTCGTGGACGCGGGGCACAACCTGATGCTGTTCGCCTTCCTGGCAGCGGCGCTGCCGATGATCGTCGGCGTGCTGCGCCGGCTGCCGCTGGCCTACGGCGCGTACGTGCTGGCGGCGCTCGCCCTGCCGCTCTCCTACCCGGTGGCCCCGGAGCCGCTGATGTCGCTGCCGCGCTTCGAGGTGGTGCTGTTCCCGCTGGCGATGTGGGCGGGCGCGTGGCTGGCGCAGAGGCCACGGGCGCGCCTGCCGGCGCTTGTCGTCTCGGCACTGTTGATGGCGTTCTTCGTGGGCGAGTTCGCGACGTGGCACTGGGTGGCGTAGCGGGAGAGGGGCCGATCACCTTCGACGGTCCTGCGTCTCCGGCGGCTCTCGCTTTGCACGCGCGCGATGCAGCCGGAGAGGGGCCGCTGACCTCCGAAGACGTGGAGGCGGTGCTGCTGGACGGGTTGGGAACACTGGTGGCACTAGCGCCGCCCTGGCCGGCGCTGGTGGAGCAGCTGCGCGAGGCTCACGGCGTGGAGCTCGCGCCGGCGGCGGCGGAGCGCGCGTTTCGCGCGGAGATGGCCTACTACCGGGCGCACCACCACGAAGGGCGGGACGCGGAGGCGCTCGAGGATCTGCGGCGCCGTTGCGGGGAGGTGCTGCGGGCTCGGCTGCCTACGGAGGTGAGGGAGGCGCTCTCCACGACCCAACTGACGACCGCGATGCTTGAGGCGCTGCGGTTCACGGCATACCCCGATGTGCCAGCGGCGCTTGCGGGGTTGCGCGCGCGGGGAATCGCGCTCATTGTTGTGAGCAACTGGGACATCTCGCTACCCGCGGTCCTGCGCGAGGTGGGCCTCGAGGGAATGGTGGACTCTGTGGTGACTTCCGCGCAAGTGGGAAGCCCCAAGCCGGACAGAGCGATCTTCGATGCGGCGCTCGCGCTAGCGGGGGTCTCGCCGGACCGGGCGGCGCACGTGGGGGACTCGATCGAGCACGATGTTCGCGGCGCGCTCGCCGCAGGCATCCGCCCGGTGCTGCTGCGCCGCGAGGATGCCGAGCCCGGGGAGCCGCCCACAAGGTTGCCGACGATCTCCTCGTTGGCGGAGTTGCTCACCGCATAAGCTCGGCCGATGGAGTCTTTGGAGATAGCGCCGACGCCCCCCGGCCCACGGCTCCCGACCGTCGACTGGCCGTGGTGGACGGCCCCGGCGGCGCTCGTGGGGGGGCTGCTGCTGGCGGCGCTGGGGGGATTGGCGGTGGACATCCCGGCGGCGCTGCTGTTCGGGGTGAGCATCAGCTCCTCGAATCTCCCGGGGGGCCTCGAGATCTTGGACACGGTCGTGCAGGACGCGATGTTCGTGCTGTCCGCGGTGCTGTTCGCCAAAGTGGGCGCACGCACGGTGCGCGCCTGGCAGTTCGGGCTGCAGCGCCCGGGCATCGGCTGGCTGAGCCCGCGCGTGGGCTGGTTGTGGGCGGTGGGGATGGTCCTCGTGACGCTGTTCACGTTCCTCGTGTTCAGCGTCGCGTGGGCGGAGATCCTGAACGTGAACACGAAGGAGAAGCTGCTCGAACAGTTGGGGACCAACGAAGGCACGGGGCTGCTGCTGCTGAGCGCGGGGCTCACGTGCGTGGTGGCGCCGATCTGCGAGGAGTTCCTGTTCCGCGGCTTCATCTTCCGGGCGCTGTACAACTGGTGGGGGATGTGGCCGGCGGCGGCGATCACCGGCCTGGTCTTCGGCGGTATCCACGCGGGCTCGGCGCCGGCGGTTGATCTGATGCCGCTGGCGGCCCTGGGGTTCGGGCTGTGCGTGCTCTACCGCTACACCGGCTCGCTGTACCCGTGCATCGCGGCGCACTCGCTGAACAACTCGCTCGCCTTCGGGGACATAGAGAACTGGGGGTGGCAGATACCGGTGCTGGCGGTGAGCGCGCTGGCGGCGATCGCGCTACTCGTCGTGGTGCTGCGCCGCGGCGGCGTGATCACTGCGCCGCCGGCTCCGGCGTTGCCTGTGGTTTCAGCGGGGGTGTAGGGCCTCGCGTGGCGGCTTCGGCTGTGAGTAGGTCGTGCGCGGCAGCCTGACCGACGGCCGCCGTCTTGTGGGCGTCGTAGGATCGTTGTGATGATCGCAACCGCGCCTCCGCCTCCGCCCCCCACGGCACCGGTCGCGGGCCATATGACGCTCACGACCCAGCGCCTGCGCGGCCGTCCGCCGCTCCTGCTAACCGGCGAACGCCTTGTGGTGAGGGGCACGGTGAGCCCGTTCGCGGCGGGGCAGAGTGTGACGGTACGTTTCGAGGAGAATGGCCGCAGAGCGCAGACGAGCAGGGTGAGCGTGCTGCCTGCGAGCGACGGGACCGGCCGCTTCCGCCTCGGCTGGTCCCCCCGTCGGCCGGGCCTGGTCCAGGTCGTCGCGGCGCACACAGCCTCACCGCAGCTCTCTGCGTTCACGGCGCAGACGAGGAGCGTGCGTTACGTGAGTCCGGACATGAGCGAAGGCGCGCGCGGCCCGGGGGTGTGGGTGCTGCAGTCGGCGCTGAGCGCGCTGCACTACGCGGTGCCGCTGAACGGCGTCTTCGACGAAGGGACGGGCCAGGCGGTGACGGCCTACCGCAAGCTGACGGGACTCGAACGCGTACCCGACACCGACGCGCAGGTCTTCCACCTGCTGCAGCGGGGGGCGGGCGCCTTCCACGTGCGCTACCCGCGGGACGGCAGGCACGTGGAGGCCGATCTCGCCGTGCAGGTGCTCGCCGAGATCGAACCGGGCGGGCGCGTGCGGCGCATCTACACGGTCAGCTCGGGCAAGCCCTCGACCCCGACGGTGCTGGGCCGCTTCCGAGTCTACCTCAAGACGCCCGGGGTCAACTCGGAGGGGATGGTGGACTCCAACTACTTCATCCGCGGCTACGCGATCCACGGGTACCCCGAAGTGCCCACGTACGCCGCCAGCCACGGCTGCCTGCGGGTGCCGATCCCAGACGCCCCGGCGATCTACGCGTGGGCTCAGCTCGGGACCCCGGTGGATGTGTACTACTGAGCCGTTATACCCTGATGCGGAGCAGGCGGGCCAGGTAGCCGAGGCCGACCCCGTAGACGAGCAGTGCCAGCAGGGTGCCGACACCGCGGATCACCCACTGGCTGGTGGAGCCCGCGGTGATCCCCGAGAACGGCGAGGTGAGCTTACCGGCGACTTCGTCGATCACTTTGTGCGCGGTGCCCCTGTGTTCGGGCTGGGTGGTGGTCGCAGTTTCGCTCACCTTGTCCACCTGATGGGTGGAGGCGGCGCTGGTCTGGCCGACGGCGAAGATCACGAAGGAGACGATCACGACCAGGCAGACGATCCGCGAGGCCACACGCAGGATTCCCGCAAGGGGGAAGAGTACGCGGGTGGCTGTCATCGAGTGTCCTCTGTTGGGTGGTGGGGCTGAAAAACCGTGGTACAGGGATACATCGGCAGCCGGACGACAGACCTTCAGGCTAGATTAGGTTCCGCAGTGGAGACCGTGGCCGAATCTACGAGCAGCCTCGCCGCCGCGCGCGCGCAGCTGCTGGCCGGCCTGCGGGAGCACGCGCTGGTACGGGGCGAGGTGACGCTCACAAGCGGCCGCAAGGCCCAGTACTACGTGGACGCCAAGCGCGCGATCCTGCTACCGAACACGTTCGCCGCGCTCGGCGCGCTGATCGCCGACCAGGCACGAGCGTGTCGCGCTAGCGCGGTGGGTGGCGTGCCGGTGAGCGCGATCCCGGTGGCCTGCGCAGCGCTCACGGCGGGCGTGGAGAAGGCGTTCATCGTGCGCAAGGAGCGCAAGGCACACGGCCTCCAGCGGTGGATCGAGGGCCCCGACCTCGCGGCGGGGGAGCGCTGCCTGATCGTGGAGGACGTGGTCACCACAGGAGGCTCCACGATCGAGGCGCTGGAGCGTGTGCGCAGCGAGGGCCTGACCGTGGCGGGCGTGGTCAGCGTGCTCGACCGCCTCGCGGGCGGGGCGCAGGCGATCCGCGCGGCGCTCGACGACGAGCAGGCCCCATACGTGGCGCTGAGTACGATCGACGAGGTCTACCCGGACCGCCCGGACCGGTGATGGTCCCGGCAGAGGAGGACCCCCCGGGGCCCCCCGACCCCACGATCGTCAGGGACACGCAAGCGAGCGACGTCCCGGCGCTGCTGGAGATGTTCGCCGAACTGGCGGAGTTCGAGGAGCTGACGCACGAGCTGCGCGCCACCGAGAAACAGCTGAGCGAAGCTCTATTCGGCCCCAACCCGGCCGCGGAGGCGCTGATCGCCGAACAGCGGGACTCGCACACAGCGATCGGATACGCCCTCTACTTCCCCACCTTTTCGAGCTTCCTGGCCAGCACCGGGATATGGCTCGAGGACCTCTTCGTACGCCCAGCCCACCGCCGCGCGGGCGTCGGCCGCGCGCTGCTGGCCGCAGTCGCCACGCGCCTGCGCGAGCGCGGAGGAGCCCGTCTCGAATGGGCCGCGCTCGACTGGAACGAGCCAGCGCTGAGCTTCTACAGCGTCCTCGGAGCGCGCACAATGCCCGAGTGGATCACCCACCGCCTCGTCGGCGAGGGCCTGGATCGCCTCGCCAGTGAGCACCCGCGGCGATAGCCTTCGAGCAGGCCCCGGCGCACGTTGGGGCTATATGCCCTCGTAGTCCAACGGATAAGACAACCGCCTCCTAAGCGGTGGATCCAGGTTCGACTCCTGGCGGGGGCATCGAGCTGGAAGCCCTGTATTCAAGCGGTGTTTGCCCCAGGCGGCCCGACGGCGACGAACTGCGCGAGGGCTCCGTTTTGAGTCCCAGTGCCCGATGGTGCCCAATCAGCGCCTTCGACGAGTGCTCGCAGGCGCTCCCTGGCGGCGCGGTCGCGGCGCATCCCGTGGCGGTAGACGCGCAGGGTGAAGCCGGGGTCTGTGTGTCCGAGCTGGTCCATGACGCTGCCCGGGTCGATCCCCAAGGCGACGAGGATCGACGCGAAGGTATGGCGCAGCTTATGGGGCGTCAGCCCTTCCGGCAGCGGACTGTCTCCCGCCTCGGACAGCTTCTCGTTCGCTCGTTCCACGGCCTTGTCGAGCACGCGCCGGCGGATGTTGCCCTGTTTTGGTTCGGTGCCAGAGGTCGTGGCGAACACGTAGCCGCTGGGAGCGGTGCTCGGTGCCTGCTCCTTGTACGCGTCCAGTTCGTCGCGGAGCGCCGGCAGGAGGTCAATCTGCCGGACGCCCGCGTCGGTCTTCGACATACGAACCGTGATCCGGTTCCCGGTGAGGTCAACGTCGCGCCATTGGAGCGCCGTCGAGCTCCCCGATGCGCAGGCCGGCGAACACGAGGGTCGCCAGGAGCGCCCGCCGGTACGCCGGGCCACCCTTCTGATCGTGGCCTCCCCTCGCCTTCGCGTGTCGGTCGAGTGCGCCCGCGGCATCGAGCAGCGCTTCGATGTGCTCCGCCCGGTCGAGCCACACGGGGATCACCTTCTGCGCCTTCAGCCGCCGTCGGCGGCTCTTGGCGGGGTTCACGTCGATCAGCCCGTACTCAACGGCGACCTCGAGGATCTGTCCCAGCCTCGTGATGGTCTTGTTGATGCTGGTGGCGGAGAGGGCGCGTCGTGGCCGTCGGCGCTTGCGGCCATGTTTGTCCACGCACTCTTCGATCAGCGGCTTGCCTTGTGTGGCGGCAGCCGTGATCGTCTGGCCTTCCGCCACCTTTCCCTGGCGGTAGCGATCGATCTCTCGGGCGGTGATCTGACTCAACCTGTGATCGCGGAAGAACGGCAGCAGATGGTGGGCGAGCTGCCATTCATAGTCAAGCAGGGTCTTCTCCCGCCACTCGCCCTTCGTCGCCTCGAACCATTCCGACGCGAACTCGTGAAAGCTCGGGTCGGGGTTTGCCTCGGACGCCGGCTCGGGGTGTGGCGGGCGCCAGGTTCCACGCTCCACGTCGGCCATCACGTGACGTAGCGCCTGCTCGGCCCTCTGGCGCGTCCAGCCCTCCTCGGCCGTGCCGAGCGTCTGATACTGCCGGGCGCCGCAGGCGCGGAAGCGGAGCGCCCAAACCCCGCTCTCGCGCCGGACCACCTGCCCTGTAGCCGGCCGCGGCATCACGCACTGCCCTCCAGCTCTGCCATCAGCGTCCCAAGCTCCTTCACAAGACCACCCTTCGGGTGGTCCCTGTCGGTAGCTGGCCGCAAGCCCAGCGCACCCCGGAGCGCCTGCCGGTGCACGGCGAGATCGGCCTCAACTGACCCACGAACCGGGAAGTGAGTCCAGCCCACCAGATCGAGCAGCGCCCGCGTGCCGTCCATGCGGGCGAGACAACTCTCGATCGGCGTATAGCCCTTGCCGAGCGTCCCAAGGTTGTGACTGCCCTCAATCAAGGCGCGCAGCTCACCGAGGGAGACGTGCAGGTCGCCGTAGGCGCCGCTGCGCACCAGCCGGACCAGATCGGCGGGGATGGTGACGATGCTCTCTCCGGGCATCAGATCGACACCAGCCCGAGCGCATCCATACGCCGTGCGCACGCCGACGCCTGGACGTGCTTGCCTTCGAGGATCACGACTCCCACGGCCTCCAGCCGCGTCAGCGCATCACCGACCACCTGCGCGTCGATGTCAAAGACCTCTGCCTCCAGCTCCGTCCGCGTCCACTGCTCTGGGTGGTCGTCGCGGAGTACCTGCAACGTGATCGCGCGCTCCGCCTGCTCCTCATCCGTCCACTCGCCCAACCGCTGCTCATCGGTCATCTTCGGTTCCTCCTTGTCGTTGGAGGCCCCGGGAGCTGTACTGCTCTGGCAAGGAAGCCGCGCCGCCGGACTGTTGGTAGCTTGGCTGGCGTGCCGGGAGGTCAGACTCTCGGTGCCACGGCGCCCGGCGGTCCTACCCGCGCGGGCGCCACTTGTATGGTGCCATCGAGAATAGCGCACCCTGACCAGATTTACAATGCCCGGCCACGAGTCCGACGACACCCAAGACCACCGCGCCTTCGGCCGAGCGCTGCGCAAGCTACGCGGCCAAGCGGGACTCACGCAGGAGGAGCTATCCGCCCGCGTCGGCATCGGCGTCGCATATCTCTCACGACTCGAAAATGGCCACCGCGGCGCCCGCTGGCACACCGTCATGCGACTGTTGCGCGCTCTCGATGTGACGCTCGCGGACCTCGGGGCGGCGATTGACCAGCAGGACCAGCCGTCGAAGCGCTGACGGTCGATCACGAGCGCTCCCCGTGTTCGTCAAGTGGGATCACGGAGCCGCGAATGGGCAGCAATCCGGGGCCACCGACGATCCGCTTACGTCGCCGACGCTTCAGGCCGCGAGTAGACGCGGGCGTCTTCGGCTCGCGCGGTCTCGCTCACGGCGGAGCGGGCGAGCACCTCCCGGGCCACCTCCACGTCGAAGCGCAGGCGCGGCTTTGAGCCGGTCCCGAGCTGGATCGCGCCGAGTTCGACGCGGTGCGCGTAGACCCACGAGCGCTCGACGCCCAGCTCGGAGGCGAGTGTTGCCGCGTCGACCAGTCCGCGGACGATGGGGGAGCCGCCATCGCTACGGATCAACTCGACTACCCGCCGCGCGACGGCCTCCACGGTCGCCGCGTCGAGCGTGGCGTTGGTGTGGGGGTGCTCGGGGTGGTGGTCGAGCTGTGGGCGGTTTTGTGGGGCCATCAGTGTTAATGACCGCCAGCCGCCCGAAACGGCCAACAACTTTCCGACTCATGGTCCCAGCCCTCGCTTTCGACGCGACCTCACGCACCCTCAGCAGGCCGGTCCACCGCATCGCTGCGGCTCCTCGTATCGCGTCGGCCTACACGCTGAGCCGTCCGCCCGCCTGACGCCTGGACCCGCGACTCGCTCGCCCGCCCCACGGCATCCACGGCTGCACAGACTAGATGCACTGTGATGCTTCGGCACAGTGATTGCTGTGTCGTGAGGTGTTGGCGATCGGTGGTCGCTGTGTTGTCGACGTTCCCCCGCGGGGGAACGTCGGGCCTGGTGTTCAGGCTGGCTCCCGGTAGCGATGGACGTGACTCCCACATGCACTGGCCTCGCGTCTTGGCGTGGGTGCCTTACAGCCGATTTGTCCGTCTGTTGCTGCCGGTCCCGGCCTGGCCGCCGCTGGTGGCCTGATCAGAAGCCTGTCCGCCCCGGTGGTTCGGGGCGTGACTCATCACAGTCTTGCCCTTCGCGGTTCCTATTGCCCAGGCCGAGTACCGACAGTCAAACCCCCAGAACAGGAGGTCGTATTCCATGCTGGCAGACCAAGCCGACCATGTGCTCGGCGTCGATACGCACCGCGACTCGCTGAGCGCCGCAGTTCTCGCAGCGGACACCGCGGTCGTGCAGGGACAGACCACCGTCGCCGCGAACGAGCGGGGCTACCGGCGGCTGCTGCGCTTCGCGCGGGAGAGCGCGCCGGGACGCCGTGCGTGGGCGGTCGAGGGCACCGGCAGTTACGGCGCCGGGCTCACCGCGTTCCTGCATGGTCAGGGAGAGCTCGTGCTCGAGGTCGACCGTCCTCGCCGGCCGGCCCGCCGTGACCACGCGAAGTCTGATGAGCTGGACGCGATCCGCGCGGCACGCGAGGCACTCTCCCGGGAGCACCTCGCGCAACCCCGGTTGCGTGGTGAGCGCGAGGCGCTGCGCGTGCTGCTCGCGACCCGTGACAGTGCTGTGCGTTCAAAGCGCGCAGCGATCCTGCTGCTCAAGGCGCTGCTCGTCTCCGCCCCGCCGTCGCTGCGCGAAGGATTGCGCGGTCTGGCGACCCGCGAGCAGCTCGCAAAGGCCGCACGCCTGCGGATCAGCCCGACACTCAGCAGCGAGCATCGCGCAACGACCATCACGATCCGCGCGAGTGCCCGCCGCGCGCTCGCCCTCGAAGACGAAGCGAGCGAGCTTCAGCGCGAGATCGAGCCGATCGTCACTCGCGTCGCGCCCAGGCTCCTGGACGAGATGGGGGTCGGCTCGATCGTCGCAGCCCAGATCCTCTGCGCCTACTCCCACCCTGGGCGCATCCGCTCTGAGGCAGCATTCGCGGCTCTCGGCGGCGTCGCCCCAGTCCCGGCGTCCTCCGGACAGACCGTCCGGCATCGCCTCAACCGCCCAGGCGACCGCCAGCTCAACCGTGCGCTGCACACGATCGTGCTCTGCAGGATGCGCGACGACGCCCGCACACGCGCCTACACCGCCCGCCGCGAAGCCGAAGGCCGCAGCACCCGAGAAATCAAGCGCTGCCTCAAGCGCTACACCGCCCGGCACCTCTACCGCCTCCTCAACAGCCACCCAAAACCCGCAAATAGCGAACCTTGACAAACATAGAAGCATCGGGTCCCGAGCGGGACCCTTAAGAGGGACCAACTCGTTGGCCGTTTTCGCGTGCTCGCGGTCAATAACTACATGACCACAAATCGGAAGCACCAACCCAAAAACCGCCGGCCCGCACACACGGGGGCACACCCGATGAGTCGCCGCCTGAAGATCACCCTGCCCGAGACCATCGCGTCTCAACTGGACGAGCTGGCAGCGAACACCGGCGAGCCCGCCGCAAGGCTCGCCGGCCAAATGGTCCGCCACGGCATCACCGAAGCCACCACCAGCGGACAAGTACGCCCGCCGCGCACCACGCCGGCCCCCGCGGCATTCGACCCACCGGAGGATGAGGAGGAGGCCGACCGACGCGCGCCGTGGCTAGAGCCCTACGGCGGAGACCACGAATGGCGCTCATGGATGTGGGGCGGGATCGTCGCGCTTCATGGCCGCTACCCGACAGCACTCGCCAGCCTGAAGGATGGCTGGTGGGAAAGCGAGACGCACGTTGAGACCCTGTGCGCGCTGGTCGTATGGCGCCAGTGGATCGACGACGCCGGACGCGACCCCCGCGTAGAGCTGGCCTTCCAGGCACAGCTCTACGACTACAGCCACATTCTCCGCCAAGAAGGAGGCAGCGTCACCAGCGCATGGATGCCCGGTGCCGCACCAGACGGGTGGATCCGCTGATCCCCTGAACGCGACACGAACGAAGAGCAGCACCCGGGGCCGCGCGAGACGCAGGTTGAGGACGCGCGAGGACTACGTGGCAGCGCCGACGACGGGAGTTATGGCGGCCGGGTGGTCGCTGCTACGTGCACCGGAGGTGTCGGCTTCGCCGCTTTGTCCACCTGCTTCGCACGGACGACTCCACAGAATCAGGGGCAGATCACCGCCTCCAAAGGACTCGCGGCGGTTCACGGTCGTCCCGCGCTGAAGACCGCGAGCCCGTCGTCCCGATCGACTGACACGTCGGTCAGTCCGCACTCCCGCAGCCATCGCCTCAGATCATCGGCGGTGCCGGTGCGACCGAAGTCATCGTCGCGTAGCAGCCGGCGCTGGCGGCGACTGCCTTCGGCCAGAAAGGTGCTTCCCACCAGACGCCCACCGGGGCGTAGACAACGCGCCATCTCGGCGAGAGCTGCATCGGGATCGGGCACACAGTGAAGACCCCCATAGCTGAGGCACAGGTCAGAGGCGCAGTCCTCCAGCGGCAGAGCGGTCATGTCACCTTCGATGAGACGCGCCTGCACCGCCGGGAAGCGGGCGGCGCGGCGGCGCGCCCGACGCAGCATCGCGGGCTCGACATCCACGCCGATCCAGGACACACGCTGCCCCGGACGCAGACCGCGCAGTGCGACCCCGCCACCACACGGAACATCGAGGATCGTCGCTCCGTCTGGCATCTCCCCGACCGCCGCGAGACTGCGATAGAAAGGCTGCGGGTCGACCCCCCACATCAACCCGAGCACCACTCGCGCCAGCCGTGGGCGTTCGATGTAGTAGTCGTACACCGCTCCAAACGGGCCGGCACACCCGGGCTCAACCGGTCCTCGCAACAGTGTGTTTGACAGTGTAGGTGAAAAAGTGAAGGATCATTCTCGTTATCCGTGAGCGAGAGATGATCTTCCACTGTCGGTCAGAGACGACCCGAAGGGGCCGTACCAGTCGTTGGGCAGCTGAGTAGGTGCTCGTTGAGGGTCTCTGCTGGTGTTCGCCAGCCGAGTGTCTTGCGTGGTCGGCTGTTCAGCGTTGCTGCGACCGCGGCGAGATCGGCGGCGCTGTGTCTGGTGAGGTCGGTGCCCTTGGGGAAGTACTGGCGTAGCAGCCCGTTGGTGTTCTCGTTGGTGCCGCGCTGCCACGGGCTTCGCGGATCGCAGAAGTAGACCGGCAGGCCGGCGTGGATGCGTAGCTGCGCGTGCTGGGCCATCTCAGCGCCCTGGTCCCACGTCAGTGAGCGGCGCAGTTGCACGGGGAGCGTCGTGATTGCTTCTGTGATCGCGTCGCGGACCGCCTCGGCGCCATGACCGGCGAGCGGTGGACCGTTCTTCACGCGCGGAGGGTGGCCGTCCATCGGGGGGAGGTGCAGCAGCATCGTGAAGCGGGTGCTGCGCTCCACCAGCGTGCCGATCGCTGAGCGCCCCAAGCCGAGGATGAGATCGCCCTCCCAGTGCCCGGGAACAGCACGGTCCTCGGCCTCGGCGGGCCGCTCGCTGATCAGGATCTCCTCGGTGACGAAGCTCTTGCCTGGTCCCCGCGTGCGGGCTCTGGGGACCCTGAGCGCCCTGCCGGTCCGCAAGCAAGCGGTGAGTTCCCGCCGCAGCGCGCCGCGGCCCTGCACATACAGCGACTGGTAGATCGCCTCGTGGGAGATCCGCATCGACTCATCATGGGGGAAGTCAAGACGCAGCCGGTGAGCGATCTGCTCGGGGCTCCAGGACTTCGCCCACCGCCGGTCCTTGCGGGGGCCGTGACGCCGACCGGCCCACCGCACATCCGGGCCAGCCACAGTGGCCCCGCCAGGACGCTGCACAGCACCCGAGAGACGGTCCTGCACGTAGCGGCGCAGCTCGGGGCTGACCGCAAGCTTCGCGGCCTTCGGACGCTGGGCGCGACGGTCGGCGTGCCACTGCGCGGTGCTCGCCCGGTACTCGAGATAGCCACCGCGGGTCGCGGCATTACGACGAAGCTCCCGGGAGATCGTCGAGGGGGAACGCCCGAGCACACGCGCGATCTCCCGCACCCCACACCCACGGGCACGCAGGATCGCGATCTCCTCACGCTCAGCGAACGACAGGTAACGCCCCGACAGCGGGGCCTGAGTGACTGATGGCATCCCGCCACCCTCACGAAACCACCGGACGCCAACCGACACCGACACCCCCGCCTCGACCGCCGCATCATCGCTCCAGACGCCACGCGCGATCGCCGCCCAGAACCGCTGCCGGTGCTCCCTACGCCACCCCGGCGGACGACCCGGCGAGTGCATCTTCGCTCGCCCAGCCCGATCCGACCTCCGCCGCTTCCCGTTCATCGCAACCCCTCTCAATCGAATGGTGTTGCGACGACCAATTGAATCCACCCTTCGAGTGCATTGGCGAGCTTGCAACAGAGCGACGATCTGTTTCAAAGGCATCGACGGACGCCACGAGCGCCGTGACCAGCGAGCCCGCCCAAGAGGGTCAATTCTCAACCGGCGAAGGCGTGGAGGACGCCAGCGGGGAGAAACCGCTCGAACGACTCGTGCGTCTGGAAGTAGCTGGAGTGGGTGCGCTTGATCGTCTCCAATGAGTCGGCGCTGAGCAGGACGACCTCCACGTCGGAGCGGTCTTGGGCGTCCTGCTCTGCCTGCTCGTACGCCTCCAGCGCCGCGTCGTAGTCTGTGCCGTAGGGCCGGACGTCGGCGTGAGCCGACGGGATGTCGTAGACGATTAGGAAGTGCTTAATGTCCGCTGGGCTCATGGTGTGGTGTCTTCCTCGCGGGGAAGGGTCTCTCTGATCTTCGCATACCGCTCGTTGAGCGTGGCCGCCAGCTCCTCGGGAAGCGCCTCGCCACGGTCGAGGAACGCGAAGGCGTCGGAGACGGCGACGTAGTACGCATGGATCTCGGCGGCGCCGGCGCCGAACTTGAGACCGACGCCGATCTGCCGGCCGTCCTCCTCGACCTGGTTAGCCCACACATCCTGGAGGACGGTGCGCAGCTGCACCTCTACCGGGTAGCCGCCGCGACGGACGATCAGGTGCAACGCGCGGTAGCCCGACGGCTTCGGTTCGGCTATGTAGTCGCGGACCCGGAGGATCGTCCACGTCTTGCGTAGGCGGCGGCTCACCGCGTAGACGTGGTGCAGGCTCGGCAGCAGAGCACGAACGCCGCCGATGTCCTGCATCTGCGTGACCTGCATCTTGGGCTCACGCGCGAGCTTGTCGACGATCGTGGTCCACCGCTTCAGTCGCTGGGCTACCTCGACCCGGCCGCCGACGCGGCCTTCCTCCTTGTCCACGTGGTAGCGGAGGTTCGCGGCGACGTTGGAGAGCGGGCGGGCGTGCAGGGTTCGCCACCACCTCACCGCCTGGAAAGCCAAGACAATCTCCTCCGGACCGATCGCCTCGGCCGCTCGATCAGCACCGAGGCGCGACCTCGCCTCCGCGACACCCAGAAGGACTCGGCCAGCCCGATTGACCTGGCCCTTGGAGAACGGCGGCTCGGCGGCGGGTTGCGAATGCATCGCTCGTCTCGGGCTCATCGCCGCAGCCTACGGCCTACTTGCGACGGCACGACCCCCGCCGCCTGAGTTTGGGCACCAGCGGCCATCCAGTGCCCAAACGCAGCCAAATCGTGCTCGATCCCGGATCATCCGCGACAGGATAAAGAGACCGAATCCCCTGTAACCGCCTACAGATCAGTCATCTGGGACCCGCCCGCCCGAGTCCTCCTAAGCGGTGGATCCAGGTTCGACTCCTGGCGGGGGCATGGACGTTGCAGGGCCTGCAATCAAGCGATATTCGCCCCGTGCGCTCCGACCCTGCACGTTCCCGGCAGGCCCGCCCGACGCTCGTCCGCCGCCGTGGCCCGCCGCCTCCCGGCCATCCGACGACGGTCGCCGCTCCTTGTGCAGCCCCGCGCGCTGCCTACGGCACCACGCCCGAACAGACTATATGCACGAGGGTCGAGCGGGGCCCGGAAGCGGGACCGAATGGATGGCCGTTTGCGCGTCCTCACGATCATTTAACAAGAGAGGCGCAACCCGCGCGCTCGTCCAATCCCCACGGAGGAAGCCCGCATGAGCCACCGCATGAAGATCACCCTGCCGAACCCGACGATGGCGCGGCTGCAGGCCCTCGCCGAGGAGCGCGGAGAACCGGCGTCGCGCATCGCGGCGCAGATGGTCTGAGCCGAGGTTGCGGACCGAAAGGACCCGCGTCGGACCCACGGCCCGGTCCCCGCGTCCATGCCCGCGGAGGACCCGGACGCGGACCCCGACCGGCGTGCTCCTTGGATCGAACCGCTTTTCGGCGACCCGCGGTGGCGGGCTGAAATGTGGGGTTCGATCGTCGCGCTGTACGGCCGCTACCCGCGCGAGCTGGGGCACCTGAAAACCGGCTGGTGGGAGAACTCCGCGCACGTCGAGAGGCTGTGCGCGCTCGTGGTCTGGCGCGACTGGATCGACGAGGCCGCCGACGATCCCCGCGACGAGCTGGCGTTCCACATACAGCTCTCCGACTTCAGCCGAGAGCTTCGCCAGGAAGGCGGCGGCGTCACGCGGGCATGGATACCTGGAGCGCCGCCGGACGGGTGGGCTCGTCGAGATGTGGACGCGACGCGGGCGAACAGCATCACCGAGGGGCGGCGCGAGTCGCCGGTCGAGGGTGCGTGAGACCTACGGGCAGCCCAAACGGCGGGAGTCCTCGGCGGCCGGGTGGCCGCCGCTACGTGCGTCGGAGGCGTCGGCTGGCCTCCGTTTTCGCACATCCGACACGCCTGAAAGACTGCGGCAGGTGCCCTCCATGCAGCTACAAGTCGAGGGTCTTGAGATCGCGCCACGCGAACTCGTGGCCCGGCGAAGCGGTCCTCTGTACGGGGTCCATAGTTACCATACCAAGATTCCGCCGTCGGCGATCACCGCCTTCATCCTCCGACACTCGGCACCGGGAGCGTTGATCCTCGATCCGTTCTCGGGTTCCGGGATGACCGGCGTTGCAGCAGCCCTCCACGGGCGACGAGCGATACTCAACGACCTCAGCCCGGCCGCGGTGCATATTGCTCGCAACTACACGGCCCCTTGTTCCGCAGACGGCTTCCTCTTGGCGGTGCAGCGTGTCTTGCGCCAGGTCGGCCCTGAGATCGAGTCTTTCTATCTGACGAGCGAGGCGGGAGCGCCCGCCACAGTCGAGTACGTGGTATGGAGCGACGTGCGACGTTGCCCGGCTTGCGCCGCCGATGTGCTCCTCTGGGACGCCCGGGCTGAGGGATTGCGGCGACTGCGTTGTCCAGAGTGCGCATACGAGGCGGCGAAGACCGACTTCAAGGTCGTAGGGGAGCGGGCGGTGGAGGCGAACCTGTCGGTCGTGTGCGACTCCCGCGACTCCCGCGCCCCCTGCGGCCCTCGCATCGTCCGCGCCGTTCGCGAGGAAGATCTTGGTCTCGACCGACTGCCCCGCGACCTCCCGTGGGTGCCTGAGGCGCCGTTCTCCTCCGAGCGGCCAATGTGGCGTCGCGGTCATCGGGAACTCGGGATCGAGACGCTCGCCGACTTCTACTCGCGGCGCAACCTGGCTGCGTTCGCGCTGCTCTGGCGCGAGGCCAACGCGGAGCCCGATGAGCGCCTGCGCGAGGCGCTGCGCTTCTCGCTCACGGCAATCGCCAACCGCGCCAGCCGTCGCTATCAGTGGAACTCAAAGCGGCCCACGAACGTATTGGGAGGAACCCTCTACATCTCTTCGCTGCGCTACGAGTGGAACGTCCTCTCGCTCTGGAAGCGCAAGACCGCCGCGGTTGCTCGCCTCTTCCGCGAGAATCCGATGCCCGCCGGCGCGGTTGATGTTTTGCAGGGATCGGCCACGGACCTGCCGCTCGCCGACGCCAGCGTCGATTACGTCTTCACCGACCCGCCGTTCGGCGCCCACATCGTCTACTCCGATTCCTCCCTGCTCTGGGAGTCCTGGCTCGACAATTACACCGATCGTGGCCGAGAGGCGATAATCGTTTCCGGCGGCGACACGCCCAAGAAGATCTCCGACTACGAGGCTTTGCTGCGTGGTGCCTTTGCCGAGGTGCGCCGGGTGCTGAAGCCGAAAGCTCAGGCTACAGTGGTCTTCCAGGCCACCGACCCCGAGGTGTGGGCTGCCATCCAGCGAGGTACGGCGGATGCTGGACTGGATCTGATCGACGCCACGACACTCGACAAGGGCCAGCCCAGCTTCAAGCAAATCAAGGGGCGCGGCGGTGAGCGGGTGGCGGCTGCCGACATTGTTCTCACGTTCGCCAAGCGCGGCAAGGATCGCCGAGCCAAGCCCACTCGAATCTCGCCCTTGCAAGCGCTTCGGAAGACCATGGCCGGCACCGGCGCGCGAGGGCGCTCAGTTCCGATCGGAAAGCTTTTTGCCTCCGTCAATGCGCGACTATTGGCGTCGGGTGCCGAGCGTATCGTCACCTACGATGAGCTTCACGCGCTGCTGCGCGAGCACTTCGTCTTGCGGGACGGTCGCTGGAAGGGGGCGCAATGATCCCCTTCGAGACTCTCTATTCGCGTATTGGCGAGACCCCCGAGCCGAGCGCGGGAAAGCCGAAGGCGGTCCGTGCTTCCGTCGATCGACCTCACAGGGGCGCCAAGAACACCGCCGCGTACAACGTCCACTCCTATCCGACGAAGGTGCCGCCGGAGGCCATCGAGCCGTTCATCGAGCACCACACCAAGCCGGGCGCGCTGGTCCTCGATCCCTTTTGCGGTCTCGGGGATGTCCGGGCTCGCCGCCCGTCGCCTTGGGCGGGCAGCCGTCCTCAACGATCTTTCCTACGGAGCGACACACCTGGCCTGGAACATGGCCACGCCGTGTGACCCGGAGGCGCTCGGCCGCGCCGCGGCTGCGGTGTTGGCGGCGGTCGAGGTACCCTATGAACGCTGGTATGGAACCAGCGCGTGCGACGACGCCAAGGCGCGTCTTGCCTGGACCCTTTACTCCACCTCGGTCGCCTGTCCCGGCTGCGGACATCCCTCGTCACTGTGGCACGACGCAACCGATCAATTGCGGGGCACGGTCGCACAGGCCTGGGCGTGCGTTTTCTGCGGCGAGGAGATCCGTAAGCGCTCCGCCGCGTCCGTCGGTTCCTTGCCCGTGTGGGTGGCGGTGGACGAAGGCCGCAGACGCTTCGAGCGGCCGCCCAACCGCGAAGACCTCGTCCGCATTGCCGCGACCCGCGCCGAGCCGATCGACGATTGGTTTCCACACGTACCCCTCGGCCCCGACCGTGAGATGTACGTGCGTTGCGCGCTGCATCTTCAGGGCATCGGCGAGGTCGCCGATTTCTGGACGCCTCGTAATCTGCGGGCCCTGGCGCGGCTGTGGGCGGAGATCACAGCGTGGCCGGACGAGCGCGTGCGCCAAGCGCTCGCGCTCGCCTTCACAAACACTGCCTGGCATGGGACTCGGATGCGTCGTTACAACGCCCGCGGCGGTCAGCGACCGCTCACTGGCACGCTCTACATTCCGCAGCTCTCGATCGAGGTCAATCCGGCCCCGGTATTCGCCCACAAGATCCGCCAGCTTCAGCGCTTCTACGCAGAGGCACCGCGCTCGGGACCCGCCACGCGAGTCATCCGTGGCTCGGCCACGACGCTTCCGCTTGAAGACAAGAGCGTAGACTACGTTTTCACCGATCCACCGTTTGGCTCGAACATCTTCTACGGAGACTGCGCAGTCGTCTGGGAGTCTTGGCTCGGCGGGACGACGCCATTGGCGGATGAGGCGGTCGTCAACCGCTCCCTGAAGGCGGCCAACGGCGGTAAGAGCCTCGATGACTACGCGGCGTTGATGAACGACGCCTTCCGCGAGATCGAGCGTGTGCTCAAGCCCGATGCGTGGGCAACCGTCGTCTTTCAGTCCAGCGACGACGAGGTCTGGGCTGCCCTCCGCATGGCGGTCGAGAAGGCGAGCTTTGACTTGGCGAATGCCAGTTATCTGGACAAGACCCAACAGAGCCACAAGGGGTATAAGGGCCGCTCCGGAGTCGAGGACGTGTCGTCGTTCGATGTCGTTCTGAACCTGCACAAGTCCGGCAGGAGGCGGCGCACGTCGAAGCCCCCCGGTGGCTTTGACGACGCCGGTGCGCTCCTCACACGGCACCTCGCCGCTCTTCCTCCGGTGGGTGCCGATTCTGAGGCCGACCGCCGCAGGACACTGCCTTTCCTCCATTCCCTGCTCGTGCAGGCCCACTTCAACGGCGGCCTCGGACTGGAGGTCGGGCGCTACGCGCTGGTTCGCCGACTCTGCGAAGAGCGATTTGTCGCCGACGAGAGCGGCCGTTGGTGCTTACCAGAGGACAAGCGGCCCGCCATCATCAGCAGGTAGCTCCAGCGGCTCTGCCGTGTACTTCTCATACCGATGCGCGATCTCGGTTTCGCTCGTGATCAGGCAGGATTTGTGGGTCGTAGACGGAATCACGAGAACGCGATGGTCCTATCTGGCAGAGAACTTGGTCAGCGACTCGTTGATGCGTTCGTCGCCTCGGATGCGGCGGTCTCTGTTGAGACCGCGCTGCATGACCGCCCCGTCCTGCTCCAGGTTCGCATGGGAACCACGACAGTCCCGCTTCGCGTGTTTGTCTGGCGGATCACGCACGGCGGGGCGTCTCGAGCCGCCGACGAGTACCGAGTTCAGACCACACGGCCGCAGAACCAGCCGTTCTTGACCGAGGATGAGAGGCAGACACTTCTGCTGGGTTATCACGAGAGCCTGGATGTCTTCGCCGCGTGGGACGTTCGTGTTCATCCCAACCCTCGCAGTTCGTCCTCTCTGCAGGTGTCTCTCGATGTCCTCCAAGAGGCTCGTGAAAAGGGCTTTACATCTCGGCCCCGTGAGACCAAGACGGGACGCGAGTTGGTAGTAGCGTTTGGCCCCGACTCAGCCTGCCGCATACCTTGAAGTGAGCAAGCGCCTATACGCCGCCGGGGTGCAGAGTGCAACACCGGCCGTGGAGGCCGCGACCAGTGGCGCCCCAATCCCGGATGCCTCGCTCCCTACCGACGGCGAGCGACGGCGTGAGATTCGCGAAGTTGCTGCGCTCGTCCGAGATCGGCGTTTTCGCACCGCCGTGCTTCGGGCGTACAGGGAGCGATGTGCATTCTGTGGGCTTGGGCTCGGGATCGTAGAGGCAGCACACATCCAGAGCGTCGCGGACAATGGCCCCGATGTAGTCGCCAACGGCGTGGCCGCATGTCCCAACCACCACAAGGCGTTCGACCGCGGCTTGCTGCTCGTGCAGAGTGACAATCGCATAGCCATCAACGACGACCGCGCAGTCGAGTTAGGCCTCAACCCCGGTGACCTCATACGACTCAAGGAAGGAATGCGCGATCAGTTGCGGCTTCCGTCTGACCCGGCTGTGTGCCCCGATCGTGCGCGTCTTGAGCAGCATCGCTCCAAGTGGAGTTGAGCGACAGGACTGCGTGATCATCTCCCGGGCCGAAGTCGGGTCGATCTCGATGGTCGCCTGGCGTTCGGGCACCAGCGGCCAGCCAGTGCCCAAACCCGACCGAATCCCCCCGAATCCGGCCCCATCCGCGCCGCGCCCGGAAGGCCCGAATCCCCTGCGATCATCGGCAGATCGGGGGCTCCCGCCCCCGCCGCAAGGTCTCCTCCTAAGCGGTGGATCCAGGTTCGACTCCTGGCGGGGGCATCGACAGTCGGCCAGCCAGAGGATGATAGCCCTATTCGGGTGGTGGGTATCCGGTTTACTCCGCGAAGCCGCGCGGGTGGGAGATGAGCCCAGCCCCGGCTGCCCCAGATAGCCGCTCGATGGGACGTGGAGTTCCCAAAAGTGCGGTTTCGAGGACGCTCTCCATCAGGCGGAGCCAACCGGATACGCACTATTCGGGTTCATTGCCCTGCCCTTCGGCTTCCCCGGAGTCCGATGAACTCTCGCCACCGTGATCCGAGCAGGCTCCAGAGATGCCCCCGGCATGGCTGAAGGTTCCGTCTGAGCATTCGACCACCGTCCCTTCCTCGGTGGTGAAGTTGCCGATGCACTGGTGTTCTTCGCAGAACTTGGCGTCCCCGGCGTGGCTGCTTGAGCCTACGCTGTCCGATTCGCCTTCGGATTCGCCGCCGCCCTGACTGCCGCTACCGCCGCTCGAAGAGCCTTCGGCCTTCGAGAGTGGAAAGAGCACGTCGGCATCACCAACGGAGCACTCAACGATCTCGTTCTGAAGGACGGCGCATCGCAGGTTGTAAGTCTTGTGGGTCGTGGGACTGGCTGCGGTGACTTCCGAGGGAGGTACTTTTAGCACGCCATAGCGCGCGAGGAACGCGCTGACGACTTCCCGGGCAAATGGGCAACTCGTGTGAGCGCTCCCGCTGATTTCTTCTCCGCAGAAGTGTGCACCCGCGCCCGTTCCGGGGCCGACGGGGAGGTGCGAAACTTCTTCGCTCGCCGCTGTCGGAGTCGTTTCGGTGCTCACTGCGGAGTGTTCTTCACTCGTGCTGGAACCGGCTTCGGTGGTCTGGCTGCACCCAGTAACACAGAACATGAGTGCGAAGGCTACTGCCAGTCCCCGAACCAGGCGTCTCACAGCACAAAAGTCTACCGATATTTAGAACGCTGTGCCTTTCCGCGCTATCTGCTGCCGCCTATGGCTTGGCCAGCAGAGAAGCAATCACGGCGCCGGCGGCGAGGAGAGTCGATCCACGACCCCGGACCTCGGCGACCTGGCGCTCCTGCTCGGCGAGTGCCTCCGAGCCGAGTTGATATATGCGCTCCTCGAAGCTGGCCACAGCGGCGACAGCATGTCTGCTCTGCCGGACGCGCCTTGCTATTGCTAACCCCGTGAACGGGCAAACCAAACAGACATGAGCGCTGCGCGCGCTGGCGAGAGCCCCACCCCCGAGCCGTCCCGCGCGCGGCGGCGGCTGATCCTTGCGATCTGCTGCATGAGCCTGCTGATCGTCGGGCTGGACAACACGATCGTGAATGTGGCGCTGCCGTCGATCGGGCGCGAATTGCATACGGGAGTGTCTGGCCTGCAGTGGACCGTGGACGCCTACACGCTGGTGCTCGCCAGCCTGCTGATGCTGTCCGGGTCGATGGGCGACCGCCTTGGCCGTCGGCGGGTCTTTGAGACAGGGCTGGTGCTGTTCACGCTGGGGTCGCTGCTGTGCAGCGCGGCTCCGACCCTGGGGTGGCTGATCGTCTTTCGCATGTTGCAGGCGGTTGGGGGCTCGATGCTCAACCCGGTGGCGATGTCGATCATCCGCAACGTCTTCACCGACCCGCGTGAGCGGGCGCAGGCGATCGGGATGTGGGGGGCCGCCGTCGGCTTGAGCTTGGCGTTGGGGCCGGTGGTCGGCGGCGCGCTCGTGCAGTCGGCGGGATGGCGGTCGGTCTTCTGGATCAACATCCCCGTCGGTCTCGCCGCGCTGGCGCTGACGATGCGCTTCGTCCCAGAGTCACGCGCGCCGCGCCCGCGGCGCATTGACCCCGTCGGGCAGGTGTTGGTGATCGTGCTGCTGGCGTCGCTCACCTACGCGATCATCGAGGCGCCTTCGGCGGGCTGGCTCTCCGCGCAGAGCATCGCCCTGTTCGCGCTCGCGGCAGCGGCCCTGGTGGGGCTGGTCGCGTATGAGTCGCGGCGCACCGAACCGCTGCTGGAACTGCGCTTCTTCCGCAGCGTCCCCTTCTCCAGCGCGAGCGCGATCGCGGTCTGCTCGTTCGCGGCGCTCGGCGGCTTCCTGTTCCTCAACACCCTCTACCTGCAGGAGGTCCGCCACCTCTCGCCCTTCACGGCCGGCCTCTACACGCTGCCGATCGCGGCGATGACGCTGATCTTTGCGCCGCTCTCCGGACGCCTGGTCGGCCGGCGCGGGCCACGCGCGGGGCTGCTCGTCGGCGGGGTCGGGATCGCGCTCGGCGGGGGACTGCTGACGGGGCTCACCGCGCACACGCCGCTCGACTCGCTGCTGCCCGCCTACGTCGTCTTCGGGATCGGCTTCGGCATGGTCAACCCGCCGATCACCACGACCGCCGTGCTCGGCATGCCCCCCGCGCAGGCGGGCGTCGCGGCCGCCGTCGCCTCGACCTCGCGTCAGGTGGGGCAGACCCTGGGGGTGGCGGTCGTGGGCGCGATCGCGGCGACCGCATTGGGAGCGGTCGGGCCCGGCTTCGTCGCCTCCAGCCACGCCGCGTGGTGGGTCGTCACCGGCTGCGGTGTGGCGGTGCTCGCGCTCGGGCTGCTCTCCACGACGGACTGGGCCAACGCGACCGCGCAGCGGATTGCCGAGGAGTCGTCTCGGCTGGCACACGCCGAGGCTCCCGACGCCGAGCTGGTTGGAGCTTGAAGAGTGGAATGCCGCACTTGACAGCCTGCCGCCGGCGCGAGCGGCTGCGCCTCGGTGAGAGGGGCGTGCTGCGCACTACCGCGATGCCTGCGCGGCGGGCCGACCGACCGGCTGGTGGTCGCCGTGGAGAACGTCGGGATCGAGGTCGTAGCCGTTGGGCCATACGACGGTGCCCAGCTCGGGATCGACGCTCACCTGGCGGAAGTAGGCGGGGTCTTGCAGCGGCTCGGCCATCGGCCCCCAGAGATCGTCCGAGAGATCGACCTCGCGGACGAGGCTGTCGGTAAACGTAAGCCGCAGCCGGAAGCCCTCGAGCGGCTCGACGGCGGTGACGCGAGCAAGTGAGCGGGTGTCGCTCGTGGCAGTGGCTCAATGCTAGCGAGCGGCGTGTAGCGGCTTGGCGGCCTTCGCGTAGGGGTGCCGAAACGAAGGGCACACCGACGGCCGCGGACGGGGTGCCGGGATCGGCCTGATGACCCCGGCCGCCGTCAGGCGCCGTCCCCGGTGGTCTTGCCAAGGCGACGGCAACCGCCTACGAGGATCTGCTGGCGGGACTTCTGATCGCAGAGCGCGTCCCGGCGTGGTCCTCGAACCGACTCAAGCGCCTGGTGCGTCGCCCGAAGCGCTATCTGGTCGACGCCGCCCTGATGACCACCACACTCGGGCTTGACGAGCAGGCCGTGATCACGGACGGCGACATGCTGGGACGGGTACTCGACACGTTCGTGGCCGCGCAACTGCGTCCCGAGCTGGCGCTTTCGAGCTCACGTCCACGGCTCTACCACCTGCGCACCGAGGAGGGCCGCCACGAGGCTTCCTTCTCGTAGGCCCTGCCGTCACACTTGCAACGATCGCCTAGATACCGTACACTTGTACGGAACGATCGGAGATCACGATGGCAGCCAGGGCAGTCCGCCTCGAGGCACGACTTACACCAACTCAGCGCAAGCAGATCGAGCAGGCCGCGGCGCTCGCCGGCGAGTCGGTGTCCTCGTTCGTCGTGCTCGCAGCCCTGGACCGCGCAGACGTCCTGGTCACCGAGCGCGCATCCACCGTCGTCCCCGCCACCTATTTCGACCAGCTCGTCTCCTCCATGGATGAGCCGGCAGACGCTCCCCGGCTTGCGCACGCGGCTCGTGAGGCCAAGCGACGTAGGCGGATCAAGACGGCGTGAGCTACCGCGTCGAGTCGCTCGCCGACGGCCACGACCTCGATGAATTTGCCTGCGGGCGCCGTGACCTCGACGAATGGTTGACGCGTCACGCGCGCGGCGCCACACGCCAAGGCACTCGCACCTACCTGCTGATCGAGGAGACCTCGGGCGCCGTCGCCGGCTACTTCGCCCTCACTCCCCATCTCATCGAGCGAGAGCAGGCGCCGCGGAGAGTAGGCCGAGGCGCCCCACAGCGAATCCCCGCGATCCTGCTTGCCAAGCTCGCCCTTCACGAACGCCCCCAAGGACAGGGACTCGGCGCCGAACTGCTCCTTCACGCACTGAGGACCATCCTCGCCGCGGCCCGCGCAGCCGGCGGACGAATCGTCGTGGTCGACGCGATCGACGACGATACGGCGAGCTTCTACCGCGCACACGACTTCCAGCCCTCGCCCACGAACCCCCATCGTCTCGTCCTGAAGCTCAGCACGGTAGCCCGCGCTCTCGGACTCGCCTGGCCGTAGCGTGCGGTGATGGGGAGACTCCCAATACCCTATAACGCTTCAATCTTGCTGCAATCCTGCTACTATTGCAAGGTGTCCGTTCCCGCTCTAGCTCCGCACCCGCTGATCCGAGAGGCCGCCTACCTCCATGAGATCGCCAAGTTGACCGACGCAGATATTGCCCGTGCGACGGGCGTGGCTCGAAGCACCGCCAGGGCGTGGCTCGCGCATACGCGCTCCCCTACTGGGGAGAGGGCGGAGCGTCTGATCGAGCTCTCCGCGCTCGTGGAGCGACTGGCGCGCGTGATGGAGCCCTCCTACATCGCGGTGTGGCTGCGCAAGCCGGTCCCGGCGCTCGAAGAGCACAAGCCGATCGATGTCATCGCCAGCGGCGACTATATGCGGGTAGCCGAGCTGGTCTCCGCCCTTGAAGAGGCTTCCTTCTCGTAGGCCCCTCGTTGTGGCGTCCGCTGTCCAGCGCGTGTCGGCCGCGGGCTCATGGTGGCGACATACCCCACACGGCGCCGACCCATTGTGGCTGGCCTCTCCACCGTCCAGCGGCCGTTGGCAACGCGGAGGAGCACTCGCCGCAGTTTACCTCGCCGATGAGGAGTCCACGGCGTGGGCGGAGTGGTATCGGGTGCTCGCCGAGATCGCGCTGCCCCCCACACATGGGATGCCGCGTGACCTCTGGCGCTGGACGATCGCGGTGGGCGACGTCGCGGACCTCTCAACGCTCGCCAAGCTCGCCCGCGTCGGTCTCCCGATCCCCACGCCCGGCCGACGGACATGGCCACCATTCCAAGCCGCCGGGGAGAAGCTGCACAGCATGGGGTACCGCGGCGTGCTCTACCCCAGTGCCGCCCGGCCGGATCACCAGGCGCTATGCCTGTTTCGCGAGGGCATCCTCATACCCGGGGCCGACCCGGTACGACCACCCGTCACCTACCGAGACCCGCCACCGCCCCCAACTGGGCTGCGCACGTGAACGAACCGCTGGGTGTGGGCCTGAAGATCGTCCACTCGGTTGCGGGTCAGCAGGGCCAGCCCGACCATGTGCTGCAGATCGCTAACCGCGCCCAGCACAGGCTGCACCGGGTTCACGACCGCATGCGCGGCCGCGGCAAGGCGCATAACGTGATCGTCGTCGCGTGCGCACGCGAGCTGTCTTGCTTCCTCTGGGCAGCAGAACGGCCGACTGACCCCAGGCTGACAGCCCCACGGTCGGGAGGCCGGGGCGCCGGGCCATCAGCGGCCGGCACGCGCGATCTGTCTATGGGCAGCACCCCAAAAGGAGTGCCACGCCCGCTCCTAGAAAGCGCAAGCTGGCAGCACGAAACCGGGCCCTGGGGTATCCAACCCCCGCATCATCAGACTGGCAACGCCGACACCGAGCCCGGCGCCCCGGCCTCCCGACCACCCCAAACCGCCCGCCACGCGGACGCGATCAACCCTGCCCACTTGACAAACGACACGACATATCAGATAACAAGCAGACACGCAACGTCGCACAAGGCAAGCCGAGCGGAGTTAAGTCAGTCGGCGGGCGCCCTGGGGGACGCCCGCCGACTGAGGGAGGAGAGGGTCCTTCTCCTGCCGGCGGAATATGAGGCCGGCAGACTCTCCCGCTCGCGGTCTCCTCCGAGCCCGAGACGGGGGAAGCTGGTTCAGACCAGGTTCAGAACGCGCTCCTGCACGCGGCTCGCGAAGTCGGTGCCGTCTTCGAAACGCGCGCGCACGGCGTCTTCGATCTGGGCCTGAGCCTTCTCGAGCTGGGTCTGGGTCTGCTCCACCTGGGCGGAGAGACTCTTGGTGAGGCTCTCTCGCCGCTCCTCGAGCTCGCGCCGGCGCTCGCGCAGTTCGCGCTCGACGCGGGTGCGGGTCTTGCGAACCTCGCGCTCCAGCCGGGTGCGGGCGGTGCTGCCGCGACGCTCGAACTTGCGCAACTGCGCCTGGGCCTTGGTGGGGGTCGAGTAGCTGGAGAACGCATCGCTCACGCTCGAAACGACCCGTTCGCGAGCGACGAGGGCCGCCCCGACGGGGATCAGGACGGCGCGTTCCGCGTAGTCGCCGACGCGATCGACGGGGCCGGGCGCGAAGGTGGTGCGGGCGCCGGCGCCCCGGCGCGTGGAGCCGACCCGGGAAGCGGTGGCGCGGGTGCCGGCACGCGAGCGGCCTGTGCCGGCCCCGGCGCGGGCCCTGGAGGATTTGGCGGGGCCGGCAGCGCGTTTGGGCGCGGCGGACCGGGGGGTTTTGGTGGTGCGGGGGGAAGCGGGGGTGTCAGCCATGTGGAGTCGGTCTCCTAGATGTATACGGGGGTGAGTACGTTTGTTCTACGTGTCTCGGCGAGTGGGGCATTGCCGAACGTATGTTTGTACACGGCCACTCGCAGATCGTTACACCGAGAGCTTAGCACGATGTAAAGGCCCGGTAAAAACTGGTATAACGCCGAGGGAGCTTGTAACAAGCGGAACATGTGTTCGTCACCTGCTGTGGCCGACGCGGGCTCAGCCGGTGCGCGCGAGCCACGCCTCGGGGTCCTGCAGCTCGGCCGCGGTGGGGAGGTCCTCCACGGAGCGCCAGGCCCGCGCGAGGAGTCGCGGTCCCTCGTCCCCTCCGGCGAGGACGACGGCGTCGCAGAAGCGCCGGCCCTCCTCGTACTGGCGCAGCTTCAGCTCGAGGCCGAGCAGCCGCTCGAGCAGCCGCCAGGGCAGCCCACGGGTGACGCGGCGGTGGGTCATCGCGGCGCGCAGGCGCGGCAGCGAGGGGAGCACCTCGGCGCCGACGGCGTCCATCACGTGCTCGGCGTGGCCCTCGACGAGCGACATGGTGACCTGTAGGCACTCCACCAACTGCCAGCGCTCCTCGCCAAGGGTCAGCCGCACCAGTTCCCCGTGGCGCAGGCGCTCGGCGAGCGCCCGCACCTCTCCCCCGCCCGGGAGCCGCAGGAGCGCCCCGAGGGAGACAGTCACCTGCAGACCCTCGATCAGCTCCCGCAGGATTCCCGCGAGGTACTCGCGCAACCAGGGGGTCCCAGAGAACTGGACGGCGTGGGTGATCTCGTGGATCGTCACCCAGGTCAGCAGCTGCTCGCGGTCCACCTGCATGGTGTGGGCGGCCTGCGCGAGGTTGGGCGCCACGAGCAGCAGGCGCGGGGTGACGGAGGGGTCGAGCAGAGCGAGGTCGTACTGGCCGAGCACCCGCTGGGAGAGCAGACCGGCCATCGCTCCGACCTGCGCCCCCAACAGCAGCCCACCGGCAGCGCCGAGCGCGTCGTACAGCGGCCGGAGATCCTGCCCCCCCGGACGTTTGCGGCTGGGCCGCGGACGGCGGCCGGGGCGGGAGAGCCCACCCCCCTGCTCGGCGACCGACTCGAGCACGGGGCGCATCGTCTGCAGGTTCGCGGCGATCCAGCGGGAGCGGTCCACAGCCTCCAGCGGGGGCAGACTCGTCGGGGAACGCGAGGCCCGAGTAGTCGCTCACGCGGCGGGCGAACTGGAGGGCAAGCGGCTGCACGGTCTCGCCGAGCACCCCTCCGGAGGGAGGAGACCCTGCGATCAGATCCCCCACCCGCTGCGCGGTGCTCCAGTCGATGGCGTCCACCCTCTGAGGGTAGCCCGCTTGGAGGTGCCGGTCGCGGCGCTGCTGTACCTGTACGCCCACCAGCCGGCAGGGGGCCCTTACTGACCTGCCCAAGCGCGAGCGGGGAGTACGGAGCCAGCACGCATATCCTCTGAGCGTGCCCTCGTCCCTCAAAGACCCAACGAGAACCAGCGAACCGGCGCGGGCGGCGCAGCAGGCGCAGCTGCTGGAGCGGGCCGAGGTGCGGGACGTGGTGGCGTGGATGCGGCTGCTGATCGACCCCAGGGACGCGGCGGCCGCGGTGCGCGCGCTGGCGCGGCCGCCGATCGAGTTGCGCCAAGTGGACCTCGCGCGGGTGATCCAGATCGCGCGGCGGGGCAAGCTGGAGGTGGTCGCAGCGCTGGCGGCCGCGATGGAGTCGCCACAGCTTCCGCCTGAGGCGCGGGAGCGGATCGCGCGCTTCCTGGAGCTGCACCGGTGGGCGGCGGGTGGCCTGGACACGGTGCGTGCGGACCTGTTCGTGGGACGCCTGATCGAGCGTCTGGGCATGCGCCGCCGGCAACTGCTCGCGGCGGGCGACGAGGACGCACAGCGCCTGGCGGGCCTGGCCGGTCTGTGCGAGCTGGCAGAGGAGTTCGTGGGGTCGACGCCCAGGCCGACGGCGCGGGCCTTGGCGATCCAGCTGATGGCGGCCTCCGAGGAGAAGCCGACGAAAGCGGACACGCCCGCGGCGCCGGAGGAGGCCCGGGCGGAGAGCGACCGACCGGCGAGCGGCCAACCCGGAGGGGAGCAGTCGGCAGAGGACCGGGCGCAGGGCGACCGATCGAAGGGCGGCCGGCAGACGCTCGAAGAGGCCCCCGACGGAACGCTGCAGACCACGCTGCAGACGATGCGCGAGGAGGTCCTCAGAGACGTGGCGCGGATCGCCGGGCGCCTCGGGGAGCTACGGCTCGACACGGAGGTGGACGTCTCCCACGGGGTGGTGAGGTACCTGGAGCTGCTCAAGCTGGCGGCGCTGGCGGAGCGCCCGGAGGGCGAAGCGGCGCCCGAGGCGCTGAAGGACGTCAACGCCCGCCTGAAGACCGCGATGACACCGCTGCAGCGGGAGATCTACGAGAGCTCGCCGCTGGACGAGCTGCTGCGGGGGGACCGAACAGAGGGCGCCCAGCGCAGCGGGCCCGGGCGCGCGCAGGCGCTCGCGGCGCAGGCGACGGCGGCGCGGGACGAGCCGACGCTCGAGGCGTTCCTGCCGCGCAAGGGGGAGGGCCTCGTGCTGTCGGCCTCAGACGTGGAGACGTACCGCCGCTGCCCGCTGAGGTACAAGTTCGCGCGGGTGCTCAAGATCCCGACCGAGCAGACGCAGAGCCAACGCTTCGGGATCGTGGTGCACCAGGTCCTGGAACGCTTTCACTCGGCCGAGGGGGAGCGGGAGGGGGACGCAAAGCTGGGGACCCTCAGCGAACTGCTGGACCTGCTCGACACGGCGTGGCGGCGGGCAGGCATGGGAGAGGGCGCACGGGAACGCGAGCTGCGGGGGAAGGCGCTCAGAGCGCTCACGCGCTACCACGAGCGCCTGCGGGAGGAGCCGGCGCAGCCGCTGTGGTTCGAGCGCTCGTTTGCGTTCGACCTGGGGCCGCACCACGTGCGGGGGCGGGTCGACAGGGTGGACCAACTCCCGGGCGGAGGGTACGAGCTGATCGACTACAAGACGGGCTACCCCAAGACGCCAGAGGAGCTGAGCGAGGACATCCAGCTGTCGCTGTACGCGATCGCGGCGCGGGAGGCGTGGGGGCTGCAGGACACGCGGGAGTCCTACTACTACGTGCTGGACGACCGCAAGGTCCCCGTACCCCGCAAGG
The DNA here is from genome assembly GCA_963842005.1 of uncultured Solirubrobacterales bacterium. GTDB lineage: Bacteria > Actinomycetota > Thermoleophilia > Solirubrobacterales > Solirubrobacteraceae > Palsa-744. The sequence continues at coordinate 136,575 of CAWJEV010000006.1, forward strand.
GCGAGGAGGACGCGGAGTGGGTGCGGGGCGCGGTACTCGAGGTGGGTACGGGGATCATGGCCCAGAACTTCGAGCCAACGCCCTCGCCCGCGGTGTGCGCGCTGTGCGACTACCGCATCGTGTGCCCGGCAGCGGAGCGGTAGGTGGAGGGGGCCGGCTTTGAGGGCCGGCCTGCGCGGGCCGCGTCACGAGGAGGCCTCGCGCAGCTCGGCGCTGGACCGGGCGCAGCCCGTCACGGGCGGCTTGTGGCAGAGCGCACGACGGAGCGCCGGCGGCGGTCTGCGAGAATGGGCGCGTGCCCTCGCGCGAGCAGATCGACAAGGCCCTGGAGGCGGTGATCGACCCGGAGCTGCGCCGCTCGATCGTGGAGCTGCAGATGGTGCGCTCGGTGGAGGTCGGCTCAAACGGAGTGGTGGACGTGACGGTCTCGCTGACCACCGCGGGCTGCCCGATCCGCGGCCACTTCCAGACCTCCGTCGCGCAGGCGGTGGGGGTGCTGGAGGGCGTGAGCCACGTGAACGTCTTCTTCGACGTGCTCGACGACGCCGAGAAAGCGGCGCTGCGCGAGCGGCTGGGGCGCGCGAGCCTGCCGGAGGGCGCGCTGGCGCAGGTGCGCAACGTGGTCTGCGTGGGCTCGGGCAAGGGGGGCGTGGGCAAGTCGACGCTGACGGCGAACCTCGCGGCGGCGCTGAGCGCGGAAGGCAGGCGCGCGGGGGTGTTGGACGCCGACGTGTGGGGGTACTCGATCCCCCGCATGTACGGGCTCGGAGCCACCCGTCCGCCGGTCTCCCCGGAGCGGAAGATCGTCCCCCTGGAGGCGTACGGCGTGAAGGTGATGTCGATCGGCTTCTTCGTGGAGGAGGACGCGGCTGTGGTGTGGCGGGGACCGATGCTGCACAAGGCGCTCTCCCAGTTCCTGCAGGACGTCGCGTGGGGAGAGCTCGACCACCTGCTGATCGACCTGCCTCCGGGCACCGGGGACGTCTCGATGACGCTCGCCCAGTTGCTGCCGCAGGCGCGCTTCGTGATTGTCACGACCCCCCAGCCTACCGCCCAGCGGGTGGCGCGCAGGGCGGCGGAGATGGCGCACAAGGTCTCCCTGGAGGTCGCGGGGGTGATCGAGAACATGTCCGGCTTCACGACCCCGACGGGCGAGCGGTACGCGATCTTCGGCGAGGGCGGCGGCCAGGAGCTTGCGGACGAGCTCGAGGTGCCGCTGCTCGGCAAGGTCCCCCTCACGGTGCCGCTGCGCGAACACGCCGACAGCGGGACGCCGCTGGTGCTCGAGGACCCGGACGACCCCGCCTCGCAGGCGATCCGCCACGCGGCACGGGGCCTGATCGCGCAGGCACCGGTGGAGCTGCCGGTGCTGAGCGCCCCGCCTGCACCCGGCAACGGGGCCTCGGCTCCGGCGCCGCCCCCGGCGAGCCCACAGCCGGCGGGCATGTCGCTGCCAATGGCCTGAGGGCCGGTCAGAGCCACGCGTCTCCAACTGCGCCGGCCCCCCGCGCTGGCCTCTCCGGTGAAGGAATACCCGGAAATGCAGGTAAATTGACCTCGGAGCCCTGACCCCGGCGGGCCTGCCGGGCGTCGCGTCCCCGTCGCCGCTTGACGGTGCGACGGGCGCTCTGGACGATGGGGACATTCGACCAAACCGCGACAACCTGGGCGTCCGGGTAGCGCTCGCCGCCGGCCTCGTGCTCCTGGCGGTCGCCATCGCCGTGAGAGTGTCGCGCCCACCGCTCACCGCGTTTGCGACGAACTCGGTCAAGGCCGCAGAATCGATCGCGACCACGCAGGGCAACACAACCTTCTGCCAGAGCAGCGAAACGGTTCCGGCGGGCGCCTCCGCGATGCGCGTCAGCGTGGGAGTGAACGTCGGCCCCAAGGTGACCGTCACGGTCCTGTCGGGCTCGCAGGTCATCGCCAAGGGCACCCGGGCCGCCGGGTGGACCGGTGAAGAGGTCACGGTTCCGGTCGCGCCCGTGCCCGCCGCCGTAACGGGCGCGAGCGTCTGTATCGCGATCGGCCCTGCGGTCGAATCGATCGGCCTGACCGGCGTCAAGGCGCCGCACCCGACCGGTGAAGCGCCCGGCAAAGTCAGGGTCGAATACCTGCGCCCGGGCAACCGGACGTGGCTGTCGATGGCGGGCGGGGTGGCGCGGCGCCTGGGCCTAGGGCGCTCTCCGAGCGGCACGTGGATCGCGTTCGTCCCGATCGTGCTGATGCTCGGAGCCCTCGTCCTCACCGCGCGGCTGGTCCTGCGCGAGCTGGGCTCTCGTCGTAGCACCCGCCCGCCCGGCCCGCCGCGGATCGCCGGCGCAGCCCAGGCGGCGCGGCGGGGGCCAGCGCCGGCGCGCCGGCCGACCAGACCCAAGCAGGACGGCCCCCGGTCAGACAGAGCCCAGTCGGACAGAGCTCGGTCGGACCGCGCTCGGGCACAGACCGGCGGACTCGTGCCACGCCTGAGAGCCGCTGCGGCCCGCGTGCCGAAGGCGGCGTGGGTGTGCGGGGCCGTCGCGTGGCTGAGCGCCGCGAGCTGGGGGATCGTTATGCCTCCGTTTCAGGTGCCCGACGAACCCGCCCACTTTGCCTACGCTCAGCGGCTGGCCGAGACAGGCGGGCTGCCCACGTCGAGCTCGGTGCAGTACGCCCCGGAGGAGATAGTCACGCTGACGAACCTCGACCACAACGAAGTCCGCTACAACGCGCTGCGCGGCACTATCTCCACCGCAGCGCAGCAGCAGCGCCTCGAACACTACCTCGCCCAGCCCGTCCCCCGGGTGGGGTCAGGGGGCGCCGGCGTGGCGGCAACGCAGCCGCCGCTGTACTACGCGCTGCAGGCGATCCCCTACGGCACCGCCTCCGGGGGCAACCTGCTGGAGCGCCTCGCGCTGATGAAGCTGTTGAGCGCGGTGATGGCGGCTCTGACCGCGTTCTTCGCCTTCCTGTTCTTGCGCGAGGCGCTCCCCGCGGCCCCGTGGACGTGGACGGTCGGAGCGCTCGGGGTCGCGCTGTTCCCCCTGCTGGGCTTCCTGTCGGGCGCGGTGAACCCCGACTCGGGGCTCGCCGCGGTGTCAGCCGCGCTCTTCTACCTCCTCGCACGGGCGTTCCGGCGCGGGCTCTCCCCGGGGCTGGGGGTTGCGATCGGCGCCGTAACGGCTGTCGGCTTCCTGACCAAGCTCAACTTCCTCGGGCTCGTCCCGGGCCTGGTGCTCGCCCTGGTCGTCCTCACCCGCCGCGCCGCGCGGAGCCGGGGTCGCGCGGCCTACCGCTCGCTGGCGCTGAGCGCCGCAATCGGCGCAAGTCCCGTCCTGCTGTACGCGCTCGTCAACCTCTTCTCCAACCACCCCGGCCTGGGGCTGGCCTCGATCGGGCTCGAGCAGACCGGCAAACAGGGGTCGATCTTCAAGGAGGTCGGCTACATCTGGCAGTTCTACCTGCCGCGGCTACCGGGAATGGCCCACGACTTCCCGGGCCTGTCCTCGACCCGGCTGTGGTTCAACCGGTCGGTGGGGCTGTACGGGTGGCTGGACACCACGTTCCCCAGCTGGGTCTACTCCGTAGCGCTGGTCCCGGCCGTGGCGATCGTGGCGCTGTGCGCAAGCGGACTGGTCGCGAGCCGCACCGCGCTGCGCCGGCGCGTCTGGGAGGTGGCGGTCTACTTCGTGCTGAGCGTGGGCCTCCTGGCGCTCGTGGGAGCGGACTCCTACCTGGAGTTCCCCGGCCGCGCCGGCGGGTACGCCGAGCCCCGCTACATGCTGCCCCTGGCAGTCCTCTTCGGCGCGGTGTTCGCGCTAGCAGCCCGCGGGGCCGGCCGACGGTGGGGACCGGTGGTGGGCACGCTGCTGGTCGTGCTGATCTTCGGCCACGACATCTTCAGCCAGCTGATCGTGGTTTCCCGCTACTACGGCTGAGCGCCAACGCGAGGCAGGTACGCCGCGCAATCGGTAGCCAAGACCAACGCCCGCTAAGCAAGCGAGGCAAGGACGCAGTGAGGGAAGTGTGCTGGCCGAAACGGGGATGCGAGCGAAGCGAGTGTCTCCCGGCTTCGGTACACGACCGATCGAGGACGCAGCAGCGCGCCGCTTAGCGGGTGTTGGCGAAGTACTCGGCGTTGATCTGGGTGTACTTCTGCCACTCGTCGGGCAGCTGGTCCTCGGCGAAGCAGGCGTCCACTGGGCAGGCCTCCACGCAGGCATCGCAGTCGATGCACTCGTCGGGGTCGATGTAGAGCATCTCCGCGGCGTCGTAGCCGGGCTCGTCGGGCGTGGGGTGGATGCAGTCCACCGGGCACACCTCGACACAGGAGTTGTCCTTGGTGCCGATGCACGGCTCAGCGATCACGTAGGCCATTCGCTCTCCAGGTTGGTTGCAGAGGATCTCGTTAGGAGGGGCATATTGTACGGAGGATGCTGCTCCTTACCGGCGCCACCGGCCAAGTCGGCTCCGTGCTCCTGGGCCGCCTGCTCGCGGAGGGCGTCCCGGTGCGCTGCCTTGTGCGCGAGCCGCGCCGGCTCGGAGCACGGCGGGTGCGGGTGCAGATCGCCCTCGGCGACCTCGCCGACCCCCCGTCGTTTCGCAACGCGATGCGGGGGGTGGACACGGTGGTGCACCTGGCCGCCTCGCTGCGCGACCAGCCGCGGGGGTCGATCGAGGAGCTGGTCGGGATCGCCACGTGGCGGATGGTGCAGGCCGCCGAGCGCGCAGGGGTGGAGCGCTTCCTGTTCTTCTCCGCGCTGGGCGCCCACACCCACAGCCGGGCGCGTTTCCTGCGCGCCAAGGCACTCGCGGAGCAGGCGGTGCGCGAGGCAGGGGTGCGCTCGATCGTGTTCGCCCCCTCGCTCGTGTACGCCCCGGGGGACCGCTGGCTGACGCTGCTGGAGCGCCTCGCCCTGCTGCCCGCGATGCCGGTCTCGGGGGCAGGACGCGCGGTCTACCAGCCGCTGTGGACCGAGGACGCCGCGGAGTGCGTGGTGGGCGCGTTGCGGGCCTCGGAGAACGGCGCGGGCGCAAACCGCCACGAGCGCTTCGAGCTCGCGGGCCCGCAGACGCTCAGCCACACGGAGGTGGTGCGCCTGGTGCTGCGTTCGCTGAACCGCCGCCGCCCGCTGGTGCACGTGCCAACGCCGGTGGTCTCCCGCGCCCTGCGCCTGATGGAGGCGGCGGCGGGCACGCGCGCCTTCGCGACGTGGGACGAGGCGGAGCTGATGGAGGTCTCGATGGTCTCCGCCCGCGGTAGCGCCGACGCCGAGCGCTTGGGGGCGAAGCCCCAGTCGATGGGCAGCGTGCTAGCCGTTCAGCAGCTCTGAGACCTCCGGCCGGCACTGGCGAGCGACCCAGCGACCGCAGCGCGAGCTTTCCCTCCCCTGCTCGCGCTGCTGGCGTAGTTCAAACCCAAGCGAGGAAAACCCAAGGCGCCCACAAACGCCTTCACTTCTTCTTCCTACGATGATGCTTCTTCTTGTGCGGACCCGCCCTATGGCGGGTCGACTGTTAAGCCGAGGTCTGCGTGGCCAGCTCCGGCCGGCGCGCGGCCCACGGGCGCGCGGCTTCCAGCTGGGCGGCGAGCGCGAGCAGGGTCGCCTCGTCCGCGGGGCGGCCCACCAGCTGCACCGCGAGCGGCAGGCCGTCCTCCCCGTGGAAGAGCGGCAGCGAGATACCGGGCTGGCCGCTGGCGTTGAACACGGGGGTGAAGGGCGTGAACAGGCCGGAGCGGGTGAACGTGGACATCGGGTCGGGCGCGGCGGTGTCGAGCGTGCCGATCGGCAGCGGGCGCTCGGCCAGGGCCGGCGTGAGCAGCGCGTCGTACGGCGCCAGGAACGCGACGAGCTGGCGCGTGAGCGCCTGCAGCTGGATTTCCAGGCCGAGGCCCTGCACCGAGTTGAACTGCTGGGTCATCGAGTGGATCGCCCAGCTCATCGGCTCCATGTCCTCCGCCGTGGGCTCGCGGCCGGCGACCATCCCCGAGTAGACGATCTGCAACGCGATGTGGACCGAGAAGACGGCGCCAAACAGCTGGGAGAGGCCCTCGATCTGCCACGGCGGATCGACCTCCTCGACCTCGTGGCCGAGCGAGCGCAGCAGCTCGGCCGCGTCGGCGACCGCGCCCGCGCAGAGCGGATCGACCGTCGCGTCGGGCACCGGCGGCAGGGTCGTGGCGGCGATCCGCAGCCGGGTGGGCGGGCCTCCGGTCATCGCGGCGGCTGCCGCGAACGGCTCGTCCGGGGGCGGAGCCCACGTCGCATCGCCGAGCTCGTAGCCGGCGAGCACGTCGAGGATCGCGGCCGTGTCGGCGACCGTGCGAGTCAGCACTCCGTCGACGTCCAACGGCGCCTCGCCGCGCTCCGGCGCGGCGGAGATGCGTCCACGCGCCGGCTTGAGGCCGACGAGCCCGCAGCACGCCGCGGGGATCCGGATCGAGCCGCCGCCGTCGTTGCCGTGAGCGACCGGCACCATCCCCGCGGCGACCGCCGCAGCCGAGCCTCCCGAGGAGCCACCCGGCGTGCGCTCCACGTCCCAGGGGTTGCAGGTCGGACCGAACAGGCGCGCCTCGCTGACAGGCAGGATGCCGTACTCGGGCAGCGTGGTGGTGCCCACGATCACGAAGCCCGCGTCCCTCAGGCGGCGCGTGATGTTGGCGTCATGGTCAGCCACGTGGTCGGCCAGCAGCGAGCAGCCGATCGTCACCCGCAGGCCACTCACCGGGCGGTTGTTCTTGATCGCGATCGGAACACCGGCGAACGGACGCTCATCGCCGGGACGCACGGCGTCCGCGGCCGCGAGCGCCCGCTCGGCGTCCACCTCAACGAAGGCGTTCAGGGTCGGGTTGAGCTCCTCGATGCGGTCGAGCGAGGTCTGCACCAGCTCGCGCGCGGAGAGCTCCCCTGCGCGCACCATGCTCGCGAGCTCGCTCGCTGAGCGGAACATCAGATCGTCGTCGGACACCGGCTCCTCCTCGGTCGCGCAAGGTACGGGCGTACGCCCGTCGCCGGCAGAGCCTAACGTCTCCGGGTGGGGCTCGTGAGCGGGCCCATTCCTGCGACCATGTGCGCTGCCCAGAAGGCAACCCGGCCGACCGCGACGAAACCCGGAGCGTTCCGGCCCCCACACCGTCAGTAACGAGCCCAGAAAGCGAGTGCCATGAGCGCGGTTCAGACAGCACCGGAGGTCCAGTCGGGCCTCGAAGGCGTCGTCGCCTTCGCAACCGAGATCGCAGAGCCCGACAAAGCGGGGGGCGCGCTGCGCTACCGCGGCGTCGACATCGAGGATCTGGTGGGGGCGGTCCCCTACGAGCACGTGTGGGGACTGCTGGTCGACGGCCGCTTCAAACCGGGGCTGCCGCCCGCCGAACCGCACCCGCTGACGGTGCGCTCCGGCGACCCCCGCGTGGACGTGCAGGTGGGGCTGGCGATGCTCGCGCCGGAGTGGGGCTTCAACCAGCTGATCGACATCTCCGACGAGCAGGCCCGCGAGAACCTCGCGCGCGCCTCGGTGATGGCGCTCTCCTTCGTGGCCCAGTCTGCGCGCGGGGTCGGGCAGCCGCCGGTGCCCCAGGAGGAGATCGACCGCGCCGGCTCGATTCCCGGGCGCTTCCTGGTCCGCTGGCGCGGCGAGGCCGACCCCAGGCACGTGAAGGCGATCGACGCCTACTGGGTCTCCGCCGCCGAGCACGGGGTCAACGCCTCCACGTTCGTCGCGCGCATCGCCGCCTCCACCGGCGCAGACGTCGCCGCCGCGCTGTCCGCCGCGGTGGGAGCGCTCTCGGGCCCACTGCACGGCGGAGCGCCCTCGCGCGTGCTCCAGATGCTCGACGAAGTGGAAAGCACCGGGGACGCCGAGCGGTGGGTGAAGGGGGCGATGGACCGCGGAGAGCGGCTTATGGGCTTCGGCCACCGCATCTACCGTGCCGAAGACCCCCGCGCGCGGGTGCTGCGCCGTACTTGCCGGGAACTGGGCGCTCCGCGTCTGGAGGTCGCCGAGGCACTCGAGCAGGCCGCCCTGGCGGAGCTGCAGGCGCGCAAGCCCGACCGCGTGCTCGCCACCAACGTCGAGTTCTGGTCGGCCGTGGTGCTCGACCTCGCGGAAGTGCCCGCGGAGCTCTTCACCCCGATGTTCACCTGCGCGCGCGTGGCGGGGTGGTCGGCGCACATCCTCGAGCAGAAGCGCGAAGCGAAGCTGATTCGGCCGACCGCCAAGTACGTCGGCGAGCCCTCGCGGCCCGTCAGCGCGGTGGAATAGTCAGAAACATCACCACATGCGCGCTTTCGCATGTGGCAGGATTCTCTGCGCAAGGCGCCGTCCCGGCGCGGCGGACCCGGCCCCCCAGGGCTAGCAGAACGACGAGGGCCCGGCACTTGCCGGGCCCTCGTTCGTTACTGCACACGACTGGAGCCGGGTGGCTCGCTACATCATCCCGCTCATGTCCGGCATACCCCCGCCACCGCCGCCTCCGCCTTCCTTCTCGGGCACCTCGGCGACGATCGCCTCGGTGGTGAGGATGTTCTTGGCGATCGACGCCGCGTTCTGCAGCGCCGAGCGGGTGACCATCGCGGGGTCGATGACGCCCGCGGCCACGAGATCGACGATCTCGTTGGTGGCCGCGTTGAGGCCGTGGCCTTTCTTGGCCTTGCGCACGTCGTTGACCACCACCGAGCCCTCCAGGCCCGCGTTCTCGGCGAGCTGACGCAGCGGCTCCTCGAGCGCGCGCAGCACGATGCGCCCGCCGGTTTTTTCGTCATCGTCCTCGGCTCCGCCGCCGTTCGAGCTGACTGCGGTGGAGGCCTGCAGCAGCGCGACGCCGCCGCCGGGCACGATGCCCTCCTCCAGCGCCGCCCGGGTGGCCTGCAGGGCGTCCTCGACGCGGTGCTTCTTCTCCTTCATCTCCGTCTCCGTGGCCGCGCCGACCTTCACGACGGCCACGCCGCCGGAGAGCTTCGCCAGGCGCTCCTGGAGCTTCTCCCGATCGAAGTCCGAGTCGGTGTTCTCGATCTCGTTTTTGATCTGGTTGATGCGCCCCTTGATCGCCGCCGCGTCACCGGCGCCGTCGACGACCGTGGTGGTGTCCTTGGCGACCACCACGCGCCGCGCGCGCCCGAGCTGGGAGAGCTGGGTGTTCTCCAGCTTGAGCCCCATCTCCTCGGTGATCACCTCGGCGTTCGTGAGGATCGCGATGTCCTCGAGCATCCGCTTGCGGCGGTCCCCGAAGCCCGGCGCCTTCACGGCCACGCCGGTGAACGTCCCGCGCAGCTTGTTGACCACGAGCGTCGCGAGCGACTCGCCCTCGACGTCCTCGGCGATGATCAGCAGCGGCTTGCCGCTCTGGATCACGGCCTCGAGCACCGGCAGCACGTCGCGCACGGAGCCGATCTTCTGGTTGGCGATCAGGATGTAGGGGTCCTCCAGGGTCGCCTCCATGCGGTCCTGGTCGGTGACCATGTAGGGGGAGATGTAGCCCTTGTCGAACTGCATGCCCTCGGTGAACTCGAGGTCCATGCCGAACGTCTGGCCCTCCTCGACGTTGACCACGCCGTCCTTGCCGACCTTCTCGATTGCGTCGGCGATCACGTCGCCGATCTCCTCGTCGCCGGCCGAGATGGTCGCCACGCGGGCGATCTGCTCCTTGCCCGAGACCTCCTTGCTCTGCGACTTGATGCTGGCCACCACCTGGTCCACGGCGCGCTCGATGCCGCGCTTGAGCGCCAGCGGGTTGGCGCCCGCCGCGACGTTCTTCAGGCCCTGGCGCACGATCGCCTGGGCCAGCACGGTGGCGGTGGTGGTTCCGTCGCCGGCCACGTCGTTGGTGGCGGTGGCCACCTCGCGCACCAGCTGGGCGCCCTGGTTCTCGAAGACGTCCTCGACCTCGATCTCGCGGGCGATCGTCACTCCGTCGTTGGTGATTGTGGGGGCGCCGAACTTCTTGTCCAGCACCACGTAGCGGCCCTTCGGGCCGAGCGTGACCTTGACCGCGTTGGCGACGGCGTCCACGCCCGCCTCCAGCGACTTGCGCGCCTCAGAGGCGTACTTGATCTCCTTGTGTGCCATTTCTTCTCCTTAGAGGACCTTTGCGAGGACATCGGACTCGCGCAACACGAGCAGGTCCTCGCCATCGACCTTGATCTCGGTGCCGCCGTACTTGCTGTAGAGGACCTCGTCGCCGTCCTTCACGTCGAGCGGGACCCGCTTTCCGTCGTCGTCGAACTTGCCGTCGCCGACGGCGAGAACCTTGCCCTTCTGCGGCTTTTCCTTGGCTGTGTCGGGGAGCACGAGGCCACTGGCAGTGGTCTCCTCCTCCTCGATCGCCCGCACGATCAGGCGATCGCCCAGGGGCTTGAGCTTCATCTTGGTAAGACCTCCGCTGCTAGGTAGTTGAGAGAGTGGGTGAGAGGCGGCGCCTCGGGAAAGAGACGTGCCCCAATGGGTTCTGGCACTCTTCTTGGCCGAGTGCCAACGGCGTAGGGGCCACTATAGACGACCGCGAGCGTCAGTCAAGGCCCTTTTGGCACTTTCGAGGCCGAAGTGCCAGCTTTTTGGGCCAGGAGAGGCGGTCGAGGGTCGAGCGGAGCAAGCAATGAAAGCCCACCCCGCGAAATGTGCTGGCCGACCAGTCGATCGGCCAGCGAAGTGCCCTCGGCCGCCTCTCAGTTCTGGGCGCCGCCGAAGCCCTTCATTGCCTCGGTCATCCCCGAGGGTGTGTCCATGATCCGCGAGAAGCGCACCACCGTGACGGTGTCGTCGACCGAGACCCCCCGACCGTAGATCTGTTCGAGGAAGTGGATCAGCTCCTCGTGGCGGCGGAACTCGGGGTTGTCGTGCTTGATGTCCCGCGGCGAGAGGTCCCCGAGCCGTGTGACTTCGACCTGGTCGATGACCGCCTCGAAGATTCGCTCTCGGGGGGAGTACTGGTAGCCGATCGTGACCAGCACCAGCTGGTTCTTGCGGTACTTGTCCGACTTGTCTCCGAGCCGGATCGTGGCCGTCTTGCGGCCCCGCTTGAGCTCGTCGGCGAAGATGGTGGAGTAGAAGTTGAGCACCTGCACGACAGTGCAGGCTATCGATCCGTCGCCTGCAACGCACACCTGACCATCTCGCGCTCGCCCTCGTAGGTGAGCGCAGAGCACGCCTCCGCGAGCGCCATCCAGCGCACCTCCTCGACCTCCTCGTCGTGGTCCTCCGTGTCACCCGAGCGGTAGCGCAGCAGGTAGAAAACGACCGACTTGGGCACGGTGCGGCCGTGGCGCCTGTACCAGTAGCGCACCTCGCCGAGCTCCCCGTACCGACTCCGCCTCCACGCCGGTCTCCTCGCGCACCTCCCGCAGCGCGGCCTGCAGCGGGGTCTCGCCGGGGTCGATGTGCCCCTTGGGCAGCCCCAGCACGCGCGAGCCGTCGGCTGCGCGACGACGCGGCACGATCACGATTGTCTGCTCCCCGCGCACCACCACGCCGCCTGCCGAGCGCTCGGTTATGTGCTCAGAAGACATAGGCCTGCAGCGCCTCCGGGTCGTGCACCACCAGCTTGCCTCTGCCCTGGGAGATCACTCCCGCACGCTCGAGCACGGCCAAGAAGCGGCTCGCCGACTCGCGGGAGCTGCCCGCGAGCTTCGCCAAGTCGGCCTGGGTGGCAGAGATCTGGACATCGTGGCCGTCCGCGGGCGCAGGTGGGCTCTCGCGGCCCTTCGCGGGCTTGGACAGGCTCTCCTGGTCCGCCGCGCGCGCGAGTGGGCTCTGCGCCTGCGCCTGCGCGACCATCTCGCTCAGCGCCGAGGCCACGCGGCTCTGCACCGTCTGGAAGGAGCGGCGCGCGAGGCGCTCGTTGGTCTCCCGCAGGCGCCGGCCCAGCGCGACCAGCAGGCGCATCGCGATCTGGGGGTGCTCGACCATCAGCCTGCGCATGTCGGGGCCGAGCACCGCCACCGCGCTCATCGGCTCCAGGGTCTCCACGGTGGCGGAGCGGTGTTCGTCCTCGAACAACGCGAGCTCCCCAAAGATGTCGCCCCGACCGAACGTCGCCAGCGTGAGCGTGCGCCCGCCGTGCTCGCGTACCGCACGTGCGCGGCCCTCGTGTACGACGTAGCAGGTATCGCTCCGGTCCCCCTCGCGGAACACCGCCTGGCCGGCCTCGAAGCTGCGCGGAACCGCCAGTTGCGCGATGCGCTCGAGGTCTCCGGTCTCCAGCGTCGAGAAGACCGGCACTCGCGCGAGCAGCTCGACGACCTCCGCTGAGCCCGGTGCGCGCACCGCCAAGTGGATAGCACACGCCACACCCGCGGGGGCCGTCGCACCTCCCGCGCTATCTTCACAACATGACCCCGTCGAGGATCTCCGCGGCGGCTCTGCTCGCGGCCGGGGCGCTGCTTGTGGCGCTCCTGTCCTCGGCGCCCGCGGCAGCTCGCCAGCCGTTTCGCCCGCTGGCGCAGTCGCCCGAGCTGTGGGCCACCGTGAACCTCTGCAACACCACCCACCACCCCAACGAAATCGGGATTCGTGGATCTATGCCCAGTGACGGGCACCCCCACGACACGATGTACATGCGCTTTCTCGTCCAGTCCCTCGACCCCGCGACCAACCTGTGGACAGGCCTCGGCAAGAGCGCAGAATCGGGCTTCGTGCAGGTCGGCTCCGCCGCCCTCACCCGTCAGGACGGGCACAGCTTTGGCTTCAAGCCCTCCACCACCGCCTACACCATGCGCGGGCTTGTCGAATTCCAGTGGCGCCGCGCCGGCCACCTGGTGCACCTCGCCACCCGCTTCACAACCGCCGGGCACACGAACGTCGCGGGAGCCGAACCCAAAGGTTTCAGCGCCGCGACCTGCGCGCTCACGTAGCGAACAGGCGCGGGTCGTTGGTGATGATCCCGTGGACCCCCAACGCCGTGAGGCGGGCCACCTGCGCAGCGTCGTCCACTGTCCACGCGTACAGCTCCCCGCCTCCGGCCGCGACCGCCCGCACCAACGCCGGGGTGACCACGCGCCAGTGCGCCATCACCGCGTCGAAGCGGCCCGCCCGCAGCGCCGCACGGACGCGCCGCGGCAGCAGGGCGCGGTAGCCCGCGAGCAGCGCGAGGGCCGGGATCGCGATGAGCTTGCTGTCCTCGGTGTAGTCGCGCCGCGCGCGCGGCACAGACCAGCCCACGCGCAGCGACGGCTCGATCGCGCGCATCGCGTCGAGCTCGTTCGGGAACGTGCTGCTCACCAGCGAGCGCCCGAGCAGGCCCGTCTCGCGCAGTTCAGCCACCACACGCGCCCCGTAGCCCGGCAGCTTCACGTCGACGTCGAGCTCGACCCCGGCGTACGCGTCGCTCGCGAGGTGCTCGAGACCCTCTCGCAGCGTCAGCGGCGCCTGCGCGGTGTGGAGCGCCCGGTAGTCGTGGGCGAGCAGCAGCCGTCCACTCCCGTCCGGGCGCTCGCTGAGGACGTCGAACTCGATCATGTCCACCCCCGCACGCACCGCCGCCTCGAAGCTGGCGAGCGTGTTGCCCGGCGCGAGGTGCGCGGCGCCCTTGTGCCCCACCCTGCGCGGTGCGGTGCTCAGGGTTCGCGACAAAGTAGATGGCGGGATCGGGGTGGTCGATTCGGGGATGGGATGCGACGCACGCGAGCGCAGCCGTGCTGGTAGCACGGCGAGCATCGCGGGTGGCGCAGACCGCCCCGAGGCGGCCACACCGGACCGTCAGATACTTGGTCGTGGACCCTTATGCCGGGGACGCCCATCACCGCCCCAGGATAGGGCTTACCTCGGCCCCACTCCCGGCTGGTCGGGTCAAGGGCGTGCGAGCCTGGAGGAAGGCTCTCAGAAGTGCTCGTCGCGCGCGAGGCTGCGGCGGGTGGCGTCGATCGTCTGTCCCGCCGCCTTCGGGCCCACGTACGGGGCGATCACCATGAACGCGAGGTGGTCGATCAGCGACGGCAGGTACTTCACCCGCTTGGGCGTCGCGTAGCTGCCGACGATCGCCCACAACGCGCCCACGACGGCTTCGTGCGTGAGCAGCGGAGCTCTGCGCGGCTCGGGCGAGGTCTCCTGCAGCAGGCTCGCGAGCTTGCCCAGCGTACGGCCGAGGCAATCGGTCACGACCGGGCCGACGTCGAAGAGGTCCACAAACGCCATTTTCGTGAGCCCCGGATGCGCGACGAAGTGGTCGATGCCCGCTCTCACGGCGAGGTACGCCGCCTCCGGCCAGCTGTCCGCCTGAGCGGCCGCCGCGGCGATCGCCGCGATCGTTTCGTCCACGAACTCGTCCACCACCGCCACGAAGCACTCCTGCTTGGAGGGGAAGTGTTTGTGGAACGATTCCGTCGACATCCCCGCGAACTGTGCGATCTGGGGATCGGTCAGCCCGTTGTAGCCCTCGTCCAGCGTGAGGTGCACCACCGCGCCGAGCACGCGGGCGCGTTTCTCCTCGCTTTCCAGGAAGCGCGCCGGCTCCACGGGCCTGTGCGGCGCGGCGGTGCGGGGCACCCCGATCCGCCCTGCCGGCGAGCGGTAGGCGCTGACCCAGTCGAGCAGTTCGTCGGTCAACATCGGCAGCTCCGCCACACGGTCGGTCCGCAGCCGCTCGAAGATCAGGTGGCGTCCGCCGCCCACGATCGCTTTCGGCCCCAGCGCTGGGAGCTGCACCCCGTCGGGCGCCACTCTGAAGCCACTCGCCAGCACCCGCTCGAAGGCGAGCCCCGAGCGCATCAGCCGTTCGCGGCTCTTGGCTCCGAGACCCAGCCCTTCGATCAGCACCAGGCGCGAGGACTTGACATTCCGCTGCGCGTCCTCCACGAACGCCTGGCACGCTCTGTGGACCCGGTTGGCCCACCCGCGCTCGCTCATCCACCCGTCGAGCATCCGCCGCTTGGCGCGCGCCACCGCGATGTCGTAGGTGCCCAGGAAGCAGTCTTCCTTGTTGGCGAACTGCTCGTAGAACGCTCGCCGCGACACGCCCGCCAGCGCGATCACGTGGGCCACCGTCGTCCCCTTGTAGCCCTGGCGGTGGATCGCCTCGATCATCGCCCCGAACAGCCGGGCCCGCTGGTGACGAGCCACCGCATCGCGCCCCATGCCGTGCGGGCCGTGCGGCAGGCGCCGGTACATGGCGCTCAGCTCCCTCTCAGTTCCAGTCAGCCCCACATGTCCGACCATACAGCATTGCCTGAAGATTGCAAGTTAAAAATCGTGGGATCTATCGACGTTTCCGATCGTCTTGAAAACGTCCCCTTCTATGCACTCTGCCTACTTGTCCGAACAAGGTGGGTCTACGTGTCAGCCTGCATTCTGCCAACTTGTCCGAATAGCTGCATTAGCGGGTCTTTTAAGCGCCGAGCTCCACGCGACGCGGCCCGACGCGGAATCCGGCCCGCTCCAGAGTCGCCTCCCAGCGGGAGCCGAGCACCGGTTCGCCCTCCACCCGCTCGAGGGCGATCCGTGCCGGCAACCGACCCGTGCGTGCGTGCTCCGCAAGCGCCTCGAGCGCCTGCTGGACACAGTCCTCACCGGGGTCTGGGAGCACCCGCAGCCCCCTGCCGCCGCGCTCCAGGTAGAGCACCGGCTCCCCGCCCACCAACACCACGCTCGCCCCCGCAACCCGGGCTGGAGAGGGTCGGGTGCTCCGGGCTCGGACGACTGCCGCGGAGCCTCCCCCGGCGGGCTGAGGCTCGGCAGTCGAGAGCTCCTGTCTCCGACTTCCCGGCGAGGCCCTCCACGGCAGCGCCGCACCATATGGCTGAGCCGGGTCGGTCGCAGCGAGGACCAGCGCCCGGGAGCGCTCCGGCTCGGAGAGTCGCTGCGCGCGCACGCGCTCGACCGCGCCCGGCAACGCGAACTGCGCTCCTCCCAGCCCCTCCACGAAGTAGCCACGCCGTGCAATCCCCAGCGTCTCCAGACGGCACAGCTCGGGGTAGAGCGCCGCGAAGCCTCCCGGCACGCCCTCCGCGAGCACCAGCTCCCGTGTGAGGATCCCGTGGCGCTCGAGCAGCAGCTCCGCCAGCGCCCGCAGGCGCGGACCCGAAGCCCGCTCCCCCAGACCATCGCCGGCACCCTCGGCGTCGGCGAACAGCGGCGCCGTCAGCGACCAGCGGCCTGGGAGGTAGGAGGCCCCCCGTCCACCACCACGGCGGGTGGGTGGGCCTCCAATCATCGAGAAGCGCCCCCCGTGACGCGCTGGACCGTAGGGCCTCCCACCACTCCCCGAGGCGAGCGTCGGGCGCGGCGAGCGCAGCGGGGCGAACGCGTCGTTCGTCACCTCCCCCGCCCACACCAGGTCCCACAGCGCCTCCGCGAGCGCCGGCGCGGACAGACTCCACGTCCGCGAGCAGGTCGGTGAAGAAACACCCGCTGTGCTTAAGACGCGCGCGTACACGCGCGTGTACTGATGGCAGTTCGTCTGGTTCGTCGCTTGGCGACTCCCCGCGGTCGTTCGGGGGCTCCACGCGGTGGGGCAGGGGCTCTCCGCGGCGCGGGGGAGGGCCGAGCAGCGCCACGTCCTCGCGGAAGTACAGCGCCACCCGCCCGTCGCTCCGTCCGAGCGCGCCCGCACCCACCCACACCACCTCCCCGCTCGCGCACAGCTCGTCCATCCACGTCGTCGAGTACGCCCCCACCCGGCGCGGCAGCACCTCCCGCTCCCACGTGCGCGGCGTCAGCGCGAGGCCCTGCAGGGGTACGAGCTGCTCGCGCAGACGCTCCACGCCGGCGCCCGCCGCCGCGTGGCGGTCGATCCCGTGCCACGCCGGCAGGAACGTTGCGTACGCGCACCGCTCCGCCGGCTCGATCTCGCGGCGCAGCGCCGCCAGTGAGGCCCGCCGCAGGCGCCGCAGCACCTCCACATCGCACCACTCCCGCCCATCCCCAGTGGAGTGGGCCGCGGAGGAGTGGGTGAGAGAGGAAGGGTCTACGGTGGAAGGGAACGCAACCTGTCGTAGGGAGCTCGGATCGGGGTGCAGCTCCCCGCGCACCACCGCGCCCGCGCGCTCCAGCTCACGCAGCCCCGCTTCGAGGACCGCGGCGCCGAGGCCCCAGCGGGCGCGGGGCTGCTCGGTAGTGAACGGCCCGCGCGTCGCCGCGTAGCGGCGCAGCAGCCGCTCCAGCGCGTCCGGGACCTCCGCCGTGAAGGCGTCCGGCAGGCCTCCCGGCGGGACCGTGCCGAGCGCGTCTCGGTACAGACCAGCGTCGGCCGCGTCGAGGTAACGCTCCTCACCGCCGACTCGCACCCGCACCGCGCGCCGCTCGCGCTCCAGAGTCGCGAGCATCTCGCCCGCGTCGAGCCCCTCCAGGACGCGCTCAGCGGCCTCCGCGGCGCTCAGGTCGCCGAGCGTGCGCAGCGCGTCGTGCAGCTCGTCGCGGTTCGCCGCCCGCCTGCGCTCGCTGCGGCGCTGCAGGTCCTCCTCCAGCTGCTCCAGCGCCCCGCGGTCCAGCAGCTCGCGCAGCTCCTCCTGCCCCAGCAGCTCCCGCAGCAGGTCGCGGTCCAACGACAGCGCCGCCGCCCGGCGCTCCGCGTTGGGGGCGTCGCCCTCGTACATGTACGTTGCCACGTAGTCGAACAGCAGCGAGGACGCAAACGGCGAGGCGCTCGCCGTCTCCACCTCCACCACGCTCAGCTCGCGCCGGTGCAGCCGCCCGAGCAGCTCCGTCAGCCCCGGCAGGTCGAGCACGTCGCGCAGGCACTCCCGGTAGGCCTCCAGCACGATCGGGAAGTCGCCGTAGCGGCGCGCCACCTCCAGCAGCGTCTGCGCCTTCAACCGCTGCTGCCACAGCGGCGTGCGCCGGCCCGGGTACGCACGGGGGATCAGCAGCGCCCGGCCCGCCGCCTCGCGGAAGCGCGCCCCGAACAGCGCCGAGCTCCCAAGCTCCGCCACGACCAGGTCCTCCACCTCGTCCGGCTCGACCATCACGAGCTCGAGCGCCTCGGGGCCGCCCAGCTCGTCGGTCTCGGGCAGGTGCACCACGATCCCGTCGTCTGAGGAGATCGCGTCGGCCTCCAGCCCCAGGCGCTCGCGGATGCGCGCCGCCAGCGCGAGGCCCCACGCCGCGTGCACGCGCCCCCCGTACGGCGAGAGTACGCACAGCCGCCAATCCCCGATCTCGTCGCGGAAGCGCTCCACCACCACCGTGCGGTCGCTCGGCAGCACCCTCGTGGCGTCCTGCTGCTCGCGCAGGTACTCCACCAGGTTGCGTGCCGCCCGGGCGTCCAGGTCGTACTCGCGCTCCAGCGTTTCGGGTGACTGCTCAACCGCCCACCGCGCGAACGCCCCGATGGCCTCCCCCAGCTCTTTGGGACGCCCCACCCCGTCGCCCTTCCAGAACGGCACCGCCCCCGGCGCCCCCGGGGCCGGCGTCACCACCACGCGGTCGCGGCCGATCTCCTCGATCCGCCACGCAGAGGCCCCCAGCAGGAAGACCTGCCCCGGCCGCGCCTCGTAGACCATCTCCTCGTCGAGCTCTCCCACCCGCCGTCCGTCCGGGAGCGTCACCAGGTACAGGCCCCGGTCGGGGATCGTACCCGCGTTCGCCACCGCCAGCGCGCGCGCGCCCTTGCGCGGACGTACCGTGCCAGCCACGCGGTCCCACACGATTCGTGGGCGCAGCTCCCCAAACTCCGCGGAGGGGTAGCGCCCGTCAAGCATGTCCAGCACGCCCTCCAGCTGGCGGCGCGGCAGCTCCGCGTAGGAGTGCGTGCGCCGCACCCGCTCCCACAGCTCCTCCACGGCGAGCTCCTCCTCGGCGGCCGCCATCGCGACGACCTGCTGCGCGAGCACGTCCAGCGGGTTGCGCGGCACCACCGTCGGCTCGATCGCCCCTTCGCGCATCCGCCGCACGACCACCGCGCACTCCAGCAGGTCCGCGCGGAACTTCGGGAAGATCCGTCCCTTCGACACCTCCCCCACACCGTGGCCCGCGCGGCCGATCCGCTGCAGCCCCGCCGCCACCGACTTCGGCGACTCGACCTGCAGCACGAGGTCCACCGCGCCCATGTCGATCCCGAGCTCGAGGCTGGAGGTGGCCACGATGCACGGGATCTCCCCCGCCTTCAGGAGCTCCTCCACCACCGTGCGCTCCTCCCGCGCGAGCGAGCCGTGGTGGGCACGCGCGATCTCGCGTGGTGGCCGCGGTCCTTGAACAGGCCCGGGTTCCGTCGCACGAACGCCGCGCAGGCCGCCTCGGGCGGCCTCCTCCTCCTTTCCCGCCTCCTCCCCGTCCTCAGCCTCCTCCTCCGCGGCCGCCGCGAGCTCGTTCAACCTCAGCGCCAGCCGCTCCGCCGAGCGGCGGTTGTTGACGAACACGATCGTCGAGGTGTGCTCCCGGATCAGCCGCAGGAGCTCCGGGTAGATCGCCGGCCAGATCGACCCGTGCAACGGCTGATCGGAATCGCCGTGGACCACGCCACCCAGCTCCGCCATCGACTCGACCGGCACGTGGACCTTCACGTCGAGCGGCTTCGGCGCACTAGCGTCCACCACCCGGCACTTGCGCGTCGGCCCCACCATGAAGCGCGCCACCTCCTCCAGCGGGGTCTGCGTCGCGGAGAGGCCGATCCGCTGCGGCTCGGCACCGCCGGCCTCGCGGACCAGCGCGTCCAGGCGCTCCAGCGTCAGCGCCAGGTGCGCCCCCCGCTTGCTCGACGCCACCGCGTGGATCTCGTCCACGATCACCCACTCCGCGCCCCCCAAGATCTCTCGCGCGCGCGAAGTCAGCATCAGGTACAACGACTCCGGGGTCGTGATCAGGATGTCCGGCGGCTCTTTGAGCATCCGCTGGCGCTCGCGTTGAGGGGTGTCCCCGGTGCGGGTCCCCACACTGACGTCAGCGCCGATCCCGCGCAACGGCGCCCGCAGGTTGCGCTCGATGTCGTACGAGAGCGCCTTCATCGGCGACACGTACACCACGCGCGTGCGGCGCGTGCGGTCAGGACCCGCCGCCGGCTGCGCCGCCAGCCGATCCAGCGCCCACAGGAACGCCGCCAGCGTCTTGCCCGAGCCAGTCGGCGCGGACACCAGCACGTGCTCCCCGCTCGCGATCGCCGGCCACGCCTGCGACTGCGCCGCGGTCGGCTCCGCAAAGGCCGCCGCGAACCACTCGCGCACCCGCGGCGTGAACAACGACAGAGACACCTCCGCGAGGCTAGCGCGCGCAACGGTGGCCCCGAGCCGCGCTCACTCGTCACTGCTAACTCGACCTGGCGTGTATGAGGCCAGACACCGTGGCCGGCAAGCCCTCACGTGCCCTGACCATCCCCGCGCGGGGCGGCGCAGGTCAACCCGCCCCACTCGACCACGCCCAGGTTCCTCGTGAGGCCAGACACCGTAGCCGGCAAGCCCTCACGTGCCCTGACCATCCCCGCGCGGGGCGGCGCAGGTCAACCCGCCCCACTCGACCACGCCCAGGTTCCTCGTGAGGCCAGACACCGTAGCCGGCAAGCCCTCACGTGCCCTGACCATCCCTGCGCGGGGCGGCGCAGGTCAACCCGCCCCACTCGACCACGCCCAGGTTCCTCGTGAGGCCAGACACCGTGGCCGGCAAGCCCTCACGTGCCCTGACCGGGGGCGGCGCAGGTCAACCCGCCCCCACTCGACCACGCCCAGGTTCTTTTGTGTGTCCAGGTTCCTTATGTGCCCAGGTGCCTTGTGGCTACCGCGTGAGGCCACCGCACACCCAGTCAGACGCGCTTTCACAGGCCCGAATCCCCCGGTTTTTCGGGTAACCTCGGACACATGGGGACCTCCAAGCTCGCCCTCGACCCTGGGCTCGTCGAGTCCTGCCGTGCCGCCGCCGCGCGGATCGCCGCCGACGTCGCCGAGCAGACCGCCGGCCTGACCACCGTCTCCGTCGAGCGCACCGTCGCGCGCCTGTTCGGCGTCGACGGCGCCAACGACCTCGGCGCTCCTCTGCCCAACGTGCTCGTCGAGCACGTCCGCTCCCGCGGGGGGTTGGGCAAAGGCGTCGCCTTTTGGATCGCCAACGGGCTGCTCGCCTCCGAGGGCACCGGACAGACGGACGCTCAGGCGATCACCGACGCCGTCGAGGAGGGCGACTTGGACCTCTGCGCACTACCGCTCGCGCCCGAGGGCACGATCCGCGAGCGCGCCCGCGAGGGGCTCGGGCAGCGTCTCGGGGAGGTCAGCCGGCGCATGGACGCGCGCCGCGCCCTGCGCGAGCGGCTCGGCGAGAGCCCCCCGCCCCTGCGCTACGTGCTGACCGCGACCGGCAACGTCTACGAGGACGTCGTCCACGGCCTCGCCGTCGCCGAGGCCGGCGGGGACATCGTCGCCGTGATCCGCTCCACCGCCCAGTCCCTGCTCGACTACGTCCCCTACGGCCCCACCACCGAGGGCTACGGCGGCACGTTCGCCACCCAGGCCAACTTCGCGATCATGCGCGCCGCGCTCGACGAGTGGTCCGAGCGCAACGGGCGCTACGTGCGCCTCTCGTCCTTCTGCTCAGGCCTCTGCATGTCCGAGATCGCCGCGATGGGGGCCTTCGAGGGCCTCGACAACATGGTCAACGACGCCCTCTACGGGATCCTCTACCGCGACATCAACCCTGTCCGCGGGCTGCTCGACCAGCGCGTCTCGCGCACCGTCAACGGCTACTTCGGGGTCGTCATCAACACCGGCGAGGACAACTACCTGCGCACCGCCGACGCGCTGGAGGCCGCGCCCTCGGTCACCGCCTCGCAGTTCATCAACCTCCACCTCGCCCGCGACTCCGGCGTGCCCGACGAGCAGATCGCGCTCGGCGACGCCTTCGAGATCGACACTCCCGTCACCAACGGGCTGCTGTACGAGTGGGCCCAGGCGCTGCTCACTCGCGAGCTGTTCCCCGACTGCCCCGTCAAGTACATGCCTCCTACTCGCCACATGGACGGCAACCTGTTCCGCACCCACGCCTGCGACACGCTCTTCAACCTCGTCACCGTCGCCACCGGGCAGGGCATCCAGACGATCGGGGTGCCAACCGAGGGCATCTTCACCCCCCACATCCACGACCGCGTGCTCGGGCTGCAGAACGTCAACTACGTCTTCAACGCCGCGCGCGACCTCGGCGAGGAAATCGAGTTCCGCCGCGGCGGGCTCGTGCAGACGCACGCCGCCGAGGTTCTGCGCGGGGCGCACGCGATCCTCGAGCACATCGCCGACGTCGGGCTCTTCCGCGCGATCGAGGGGGGCGTCTTCGGGGACGTCTCGCGCCACCGCGACGGGGGCCGCGGGACAGAGGGAATCGTCGCCACCGAGGAGGGCTACTTCAACCCCGTCACCGACCTCATGCGGGGGGCGCTATCCGTTGCCTGACGAGGCCGACCTCGAGCACGTCCGGCCCTACGCCGACCACCACGGCGACGGGGTCGTGCAGCTCAGCTTTACCCTGCCCGTCCCCGACGGGCTCGCCGCGCGCAAGGCCGCGCTGGAGCTAGCCGGCAAGATGGGCTTCCAGCAGCCCGAGGTAGTCCACCACCAGCGCCTCACCGACGGCTACTCCTACTTCGTGCTGTACGGCCACTGCGTGCACACCGTCGACTACGCCACCCTCGCCGCCGAGGGCGGCGACATCGCGCAGTACATGACCGAGGACGAGGTCGAGGCCTACGCCCAGGAGCACATCCAGCGGCCCGTCGTGGTCGTCGGTGCCTCCACCGGCACCGACACCCACTCCGTGGGCATCGACGCGATGCTCAACCTCAAGGGCTTCCACGGCCACAAGGGCCTCGAGGGCTACCGTGCCTTCCACGCTCACAACCTCGGCAGCCAGGTCCCCAACAGCGCGCTCGTCGCCCGGGCGATCGAGCTCGACGCCGACGCAATCCTCGTCTCCCAGACAGTCACCCAGCAGAACCTCCACATCCACAACCTCACCGAGCTCGTCGAGATCGTCGAGGCCGAGGGCCGCCGCCGTCGAGCTGATCCTCGCCTGCGGCGGGCCCCGTGTCTCGGGCGAGCTCGCCAAGGAGCTCGGCTACGACGCCGGCTTCTCCAAGGGCACCTACCCCCACCACCTCGCGACCTTCCTCGTGCGCGAGCTCGCCGCGCGGCTCGGGCGGGGCGAGGACCCGTCGCAGACCGCCGCCGCGGGACTGGGCAGCTAGGCTGAGCGAGCCCATGCAGCTTTCCGAGCTCATCGCGCCCGCGCGACGCCTCGCGTTCGTCGGCCTTGCCAAGAACACCGGCAA
The DNA here is from genome assembly GCA_963842005.1 of uncultured Solirubrobacterales bacterium. Classification (GTDB taxonomy): domain Bacteria; phylum Actinomycetota; class Thermoleophilia; order Solirubrobacterales; family Solirubrobacteraceae; genus Palsa-744. Next base: position 159,715 of record CAWJEV010000006.1, read on the forward strand.
GACCGAGACGCTCACCGTCGCCCTGCGCGAGCTGCAGGAGCGCGGGCGGCGCGTCGGCGTCACCTCGGTCGGGCGCGACGGCGAGGAGCGCGACGTGATCGACATCCGCATCGAGAAGCCCCGCGTGGAGCTCTGCGCCGGGAGCCTCGTCGCGACCACCGACGCGCTGCTGCGCGCCGGCGCGATCGCGCACGAGCTCGTGCTGGAGACCGGCGTGCGCACCCCCCTCGGCCGCGTCCTCATCGCCCGCCTGCTCACCCAAGGGATCATCGAGATCGCCGGCCCCTCCGCCGCCGCGGACGTGCGCGAGGTCTGCGACGCGATGCTCGCCCACGGGGCCGAGCAGGTGCTGATCGACGGCGCGCTGGACCGCCGCGCCGCCTCCTCCCCCGCGGTCTCCGACGGCCTCGTGCTGTCCACCGGGGCCGCGCTGCACGAGGACATCGAGCAGGTCGTTGCACACACCCGCGACGCCGTCGAGCTCGTGCGCCTCCCCGCGCTGCGCGAGCCCCACGTGCGCGCGCTCGCGGAGTCGGGCGCGGCCTCCTCGCTCCTCGGCGGGCCCGAGGAGGAGCCGCTCACGCTGCACCCCCGCTTCGCGCTCACCTCCACCGCCGCCGACATCGGCCAGCTTTTGCGCGCGCGCCCCGGGGCGACTCACCTGCTCGTGCAGGGCGCGCTCTGCGAGCCGTTCCTCGCGGAGCTCCTGAGCGCGAAAGCGCTGCGCCCGGGCGGGCTCGACTCGCTGACGCTCGTGGTCGCTGACGCCACCCGGGTGTTTCTCACCGACCACGGCCCCGAGTGGTACCGCCGCCAGGGCCTCGCCGTCGAGGTGCTCGCTCCGATCGACCTGCGCGCGCTCACCGTGAACCCCGTCGCGCCCCACTCGCACTCCTTCGACTCGCTGCGTCTGCGCGGCCTGCTCGAGGAGGCCATCCCCGACGTGCCCGTTCTCGACGTGCGCGACACCTCCAACCTCGTGCCCGCGGCGTGAGCGCGATCGAGGAGGAGCGCGACAACGCGGACGAGCGCCACGCGAAGATGGAGCGGCTGCGGGCCGAAGGCGTCGACCCGTATCCACCGGTGACGCTGTGGAGCACGCGAACGCGCATCGCCGACGTGCTCGCCGCGCACGACCCCGCCGAGTTGGACGCGGGCGAGCACCCCGCGCTGCGCTACCAGATCGCCGGGCGGCTGATCTCCAGGCGCACGCACCCGAAGAACTCGTTCCTGGACGTGCGCGACCTCTCCGGCCAGATCCAGGCGGTCGTGCGCGCGTACGCGCTCGGGCAGGAGACCTACGAGCGCATCTTGGCGCTCGACGTCGGCGACATCGTCGCGATCGACGGCTGCGTGTACGTCACACAGCGCGGGCAGCTCGCGCTCGAGGTGACGGAGTGCACGCTCTTGACCAAGGCGCTGCGCCCGCCGCCGGACAAGCACCACGGCCTCGGCGACACCGGCACGCGCTACCGCTACCGCGAGCTGGACCTGCTCGCCAACGAGGACACGCGCGACCTGTTCGTCAAACGTCACAGGATCGTGTTCGAGATTCGCAAGTGGCTGAACGAGCGCAACTTCATCGAGGTCGAAACACCGGCCCTGCAGTCACTCGCCGGCGGCGCCGGCTCGCGCCCGTTCACGACCCACCACAACGCACTCGACCGCGACCTGTACCTGCGCATCTCCGTCGAGCTGTTCCTCAACCGCTGCATCGTCGGCGGTATGGAGAACGTGTACGACATGGGCAAGGTCTTCCGCAACGAGGGCATCTCCCCCAAGCACAGCCCCGAGTTCACGATCATCGAGTTCATGTGCGCGTACTCCGACTACAACGACGTGGCGACCGTCACCGAAGAGCTGTTCCGCGACGTCGCCCAGGCCGTGCTCGGACGCACGACGATCAAACGGGGCGGCGAGGAGATCGACCTCGCCAAGCCGTGGAAGCGGATCACGATGCGCGATCTGATCCTCGAGCGCACGGGCCTCGACTTCATGGAGTCCACGCGCGAGCAGCTCGCGGAGGTACTCGACGGGCCGCTGGACCCCGCCTCCAGCTGGGCCGACGTCGTCGCCGACATCTACTCAGAGAAGATCGAGCACACGATCAACCAGCCGACGCACGTGTTCGACTTCCCGCTCGAGCCGTTCCCGATCACCAAGCGCCACTCGGTGCACCCCGAGCTGGGTGAGCACTTCGACGCTGTGATCGGCGGCGTCGAGCTCGTCAGCGGCGACACCGAGCTCAACGACCCCGTCGATCAGTGGCAGCGCTTCGTCGACCAGCGCAAGCGGCGCATGATCGACGACGCCGACGTGCCGCACCCCAACGACGAGGAGTACGCGCGCGCGATCGAGTACGGCTACTCGCCAACCGCCGGCGGCGGCATGGGCGTCGACCGCCTGGTGATGATTCTCACCGAACGCGACACTTTGCGCGAGGTCATCCCCTTTCCGATCGTCAGGGAGCTGCGGTGAAAATGAGCACCGAGGCGAGGGCAGGCGCCGATCGCATAGTCGGGAACGACGGCGGGTACACGTCACCCCACGGGTGAGCGGGCGGAGCGCCTGATCGGGCTGTCTGCGCTCGTGGAGAGGCTGGCGCGTGTGATGGAGCCGTCCTCTCCCTCAAGCCGTCCGTCTACTACATCATGGATGATCGTTCCCCGAGTAACCCAATGAGCTGCCGACTTACCGTCTTGAATTACCCAACCGATAGTAAAGGTATGACGTGTCCGGAACCGCGGACCACCGGAGGGATGGCCGTACAGGACCACGTATTCACCCTCGCCAATCAATAGTGGATCAGTGGGAGCCGCAATCCAGTGGTAATAAAAGTCCATAGATCGACCCGGAAGGATAAGACCGCCGGTTGAACTAAGGGCTTGTAGGTAAATAAGGTAGGGGTTCGTGTTGTTCGGTAGAACTGTGTGGGTGTGGTTGATGAGGCTGGGATCGGCGAGAAGTTCAGGGCGCTGGCTGGTGAGCTGAACGAGCGTCAGCGGCGGCTTTGGGCGGCGAGTGAGGCGCGAGCAGCCGGGCGGGGTGGGATCGTGGCGACCGCGCGGGCGACTGGGATCTCGCAAGAGACGATCCGCAAGGGGATCGCCGAGCTGCGGGCTGGCGAGCGGCTCCAGCCGGGACGAGTACGCAAGCCGGGTGGTGGGCGCAAGCCGCTGACGGAGGTTGACCCGTCACTGCTGAAGGATCTCGAGCGGCTGGTTGATAGTGACTGTCGCGGCGATCCGGAGTCGCTTCTGCGTTGGACGTCAAAGAGCGTCCGGCATCTCTCTGAGGGTCTGCGGGAGCGGGGCCATCGGGTGCATTTCACGACGGTCGCTCAGCTTCTGCGGGGGCTGGGGTACAGCCTGCAGGCGAACGTCAAGACCAGGGAGGGCAAGCAGCATCCCGATCGGGATGCGCAGTTCCGCTACATCAACACTGTTGCTAAGCGCGCGGTCGATCAGCACGAGCCGGTGATCTCGGTCGATACAAAGAAGAAGGAGCTAGTTGGGGATTTCAAGAACGCAGGGCGTGAATGGCGACCCAAGGGCCAGCCGGAGCTGGTGCGCGTGCACGACTTCAGGGACAAGCAGCTCGGCAAGGCCATCCCTTACGGGGTCTACGACATCGGCTCCGATCAGGGATGGGTGAACGTCGGGATCGACCATGACACCGCCCAGTTCGCCGTGAACTCGATCCGCAGCTGGTGGGAGCACCTCGGCCAGGACCGCTACCCGAAAGCCACCAGGCTTCAGATCACCGCGGACTGCGGCGGCTCCAACGGCAACCGCACTCGGCTATGGAAGGTCGAGCTGCAGAAGTTCGCCGATCAGACCGGCCTGGAGATCGCGGTCTGTCACCTCCCGCCTGGCACATCGAAGTGGAACCGGATCGAGCACCGCCTGTTCAGCTTCATCACGATGAACTGGCGCGGCAAGCCGCTGGTTTCGCTGGAGACGATCATCAACCTGATCGGCGCTACCACCACCAGCACCGGGCTGGAGGTCTACGCCCGCCTCGATCCAGGCGCCTACCCCGACAAGATCAAGGTCCCAGACACCGACCTCAAGACCATCAACCTCCACGGCGACGAGTTCCATCCCGAGTGGAACTACCGCATCAAACCCAAAGCTTAATTATCTACAGACCCTAAACGACTCCGCCGAGTCCGCCGTATATCCCCCGACCTTCACCGAGAAAGACTCAATCTCGTACATCAAAGCCTCGGCACCACCATTCCCAAACCGAAGCCAAAAGCGATACCCCGGTTCCGGTTCTTGCCCAAGCTCACGGGCTCTCATCACTGGATCGCCGTAAAAGCCCTCCATTTGGAACCGATATCGAATCGAGTCGAAACGCGCTGCTATCTCTTGCCGGGCCCGATCACGCTCTTTACGAACATCATGGAACGCGAGGAATTGTGCGACAAAGATACCGCCCACCAGTAGCGGAACCCACAGCCATGTAGCGATGAGTGGTTGGGAGTGGGCGGGCGCGGGAACAGTAACCGCGATCAAACCAAGGACACCGCCGATAAAGCTCACGATGACTGCCCAACCGCGCTGCCAAACCCGCCGCATATACTCTCGCAGCGATGCGAGGACGGACGCCAGCGAGCCCTGTGGAGCTTGTGACCGCACGCCCCCATCATCGCGCATCGGGAGGATTGCGGAGTCTGGACAGGCGAGCCCCTCCTAGTCCGTTGGTTTCTGGTGCATCCGTTGGTGCGCGAGTTGGTAGACGGTCGGGCGCTGCGAGCCTCGGGGGTGGTGACGCACGCCGAAGGCGAGGAATACGAGGACCGGCCGTCCGTTGGGCTCGAATTTGAGCATGAAGATCATCCCGAAGCGCCCGTTGGGCGGCGGCAGATAGATCTTGGCGCAGTCGGGTAGAATTGTGTGGTCGTGCCCGTGCTCGGCGACGCGGCGTAGTTGCTCGATCGGGATGCCGCTGCGCTCGTAGGCGTGGCGGGCTGCCTCGGCGACCGCTCTGCCGTTCGGGGTGGTGCGAGCGAGGTCTTCCTCCCAGGCGTCAGTGTCGAAGTGCGCCCTGGCGCCGCGCTTGCGGTCTGCCACGGGTTACGGCTCGTCGTCGGGCGGGAGCATGTGCGGTTCGTGCTCGCGCCAGAACGCCTCGGACTGCTCGGGCGTGGGATCAAGCAACCCGGCGCGCTCGCGGATCGCGTCCGCTGAGGTGTCCGGTGCGAGGGTCAGACTCGCCGGTTGGCCGGCGGTCGGTGATGACGTAGCGGCCGTTGACGGCGCCACTGAGGACGACGTGTGCCTGCTTGCTCATAGGGCTCCATGATGGCAGGTGCTCTCGGCGATCCGCCAACCGGCACGTTGACTGATAAACGTTCCAGCGTCATCGCTTAATAAGCCGTCCGCGTAGTAAGCGATCGAAGACCAGGCTCTCCGGAGCAACACGTTCGCCTCGGCCGTTGCGCCTAGCGCCCGGGCGCTGGCACGCCGCGCCGACGCGGGGCACGGAGGCACCGCGCACACGACGCCCGGTCCCACGCACCCACCCACGCGGACGATCCCCCCAAAGCACCCACCGGGCGCCACACGACTGGCTACTTGCACCACGTCAGAAAACCTGCTAAGCTCCCACTCAGATTTCGTAAGGGCGCCCGGCGCTATCCGGCGCCACGCCACAGACCCCCACCAAGAAGGAGCCCCCCAACATGGGCAAGACCATAGGCATTGACCTCGGAACGACCAATTCGTGCATGGCCGTGCTCGAGGGTGGCGAGCCGACCGTCATCGAGAACGCCGAGGGAGGCCGGACGACCCCGTCCGTGGTCGCCTTCACGGCCTCCGGCGAGCGACTTGTCGGCACCGTCGCCAAGCGCCAGGCGGTGACCAACCCGCAGAACACCGTGTTCTCGATCAAGCGCTTCATGGGCCGCAAGGAGGGCGAGGTGCGCGAGGAGGAGTCGATCGTCCCCTACAAGGTCGTCTCCGGCCCCAACGGCGACGCGCGCGTGGAGGCCGGCGGCGAGCAGCACTCCCCGCCCGAGATCTCCGCGATGATCCTGCAGAAGCTGAAGACCGACGCGGAAGCGTACCTGGGCGAATCGGTCGACGGCGCGGTGATCACCGTCCCCGCGTACTTCAACGACGACCAGCGCCAGGCGACCAAGGACGCGGGCAAGATCGCGGGGCTCGACGTCAAGCGCATCATCAACGAGCCCACCGCCGCGTCGCTCGCGTACGGCTTGGACAAGGAAAACGAGCAGACGATCCTCGTGTTCGACCTCGGCGGCGGCACCTTCGACGTCTCGGCGCTCGAGATCGGCGACGGCGTGTTCGAGGTCAAGTCCACCGCCGGTGACAACCACCTCGGCGGCGACAACTTCGACAAGGCGATCGTCGACTGGCTCGTCGCGGACTTCAAGCGCGACCAGGGGATCGACCTCTCGGCGGACCCGATGGCGCTGCAGCGACTCTACGAGGCCGCGGAGAAGGCCAAGATCGAGCTCTCCACGACGCAGGAGACGCAGATCAACCTGCCGTTCATCACCGCCGACGCCTCCGGGCCCAAGCACCTCGACACGCGCCTCACGCGCGCCAAGCTCTCCGAGCTCACCTCGGCGCTGCTCGACCGCGTCGTGGCGCCGGTGCGCCAGGCGCTCGACGACGCCAAAGACAAGGGCGTCAAGGAGATCGACCACGTCGTGCTCGTCGGCGGCATGACGCGCATGCCCGCGGTGCAGGAGAAGGTCAAGGAGCTCACCGGCAAGGAGCCCCACCGCGGCGTGAACCCCGACGAGGTCGTCGCCGTCGGCGCCGCGATCCAGGCGGGCGTGCTCGCCGGCGACGTCAAGGACGTGCTGCTGCTCGACGTCACCCCGCTGACGCTCGGGATCGAGACCAAGGGCGGCGTGATGACGAAGCTGATCGAGCGCAACACGACGATCCCCACGCGCAAGGGCGAGGTGTTCTCGACCGCCGAGGACAACCAGCCCTCGGTCGAGATCCACGTGCTGCAGGGCGAGCGCGAGATGGCGACCTACAACAAGTCGCTGGGCAAGTTCCAGCTCACCGGCATCCCGCCGGCGCCGCGGGGCATCCCGCAGATCGAGGTCGCGTTCGACATCGACGCCAACGGCATCCTCAACGTCTCCGCGAAGGACCTCGGCACCGGCAAGGAGCAGAAGATCGAGATCAAGGCCGGCTCGGGGCTCTCCGAGGAGGAGATCAAGAACATGGTCTCCGACGCGGAGTCCCACGCCGAGGAGGACCGCCGCGCGCGCGAGCTCGCGGAGGCCCGCAACAACGGCGAGAACGCCGCCTACCAGGCCGAGCGCCAGCTCGCCGACCTCGGCGACCAGGTGGACGGCGACTCCAAGGCCCGCATCGAGGAGGCCATCAAGGAGGTCCGCGCATCCCTGGAGTCCGAGGACGAGGACCCCGCCTCGATCAACGCCAAGACCGACGTGCTGCAGAGCGCCTTCCACGCCGTCTCCGAGGCGATGTACCAGCGCGCCCAGGAGGCCGCGGCCAGCTCGCCCAACGGCGGCGGCGCGACCGACGGAGCCGGCGCGGCCTCGGAGGAGGAGGACGTCGTCGACGCGGAGGTCGTGGACGAGACGAAGGCCTGAGCGCGATGAGCGACACCGAGCAGGTGATCGAGGAGCCCGAGGAGCAGGTCGAGGAGCCCGAGGCCGCGCAGCCCGACGATGAGGCCCGCGAGGTCGAGGGCGACCTCGATGAGCTCGTGGCGACGGCGGCGCAGCGCGACGAGTACCTCGCGCTCGCGCAGCGCACGCAGGCGGACTTCGAGAACTACCGCAAGCGCGTCGCGCGCGAGTCTGCGGCGGCCGCCGAGCGCGGCGTGGCAAAGCTCGCCAAGGAGCTGCTGCCCGCCCTGGACAACCTCGACCGCGCGCTCGAGGCCGCCGAGGCGCAGGACCCGCTGCTGGAGGGCGTGCGGCTCGTGCGGGCGGAGCTCGCCGCGGCGCTCGCGCGCGTGGGCGTCGAGTCGTACGATCCCGCGGGCGAACCGTTCGACCCCGCCCACCACGAGGCCATGGCTCAACTGCCCGTGGAGGGCGCCGAGAGCGGCACCGTCGTCGAGGTCTACCAGCCCGGGTACCGGCTGAACGGGACCGTGATCCGCCCCGCGCGCGTCGTGGTGGCGGCGTAGGAGGGCGGCCATGGCGGCGGCGGCCAAACAGGACCTGTACGCGACGCTGGGCGTCGACAAGAAGGCCACCCCGGAGGAGCTCAAGAAGGCGTACCGCAAGCTCGCGCGTAAGTACCACCCCGACCGCAACCCCGACGACAAGCAGGCGGAGGCGCGCTTCAAGGAGATCTCCCACGTCCACGACGTGCTGTCGGACCCCGAGAAGCGCAAGCAGTACGACAGCGGCACGGGGCCCTACGCCAACGCCGGCGGCGGCGGTTTCGGGGGCTTCGGCAATTTCGACTTCGACGCCTCCTCGATGGGCGACATCCTCTCCAACCTCTTTGGGGGGTCCGCGAGCGGGCGGCGCACACGCACCAAACCCCGCCCGG